>NZ_JACHXI010000004.1 GCF_014191985.1 Azomonas macrocytogenes | reverse complement strand
ATTTCGTTTTCTACTCAATTGCTTGCCGCTGACTGCTGGGCTAACCAGCTGCCTGCGGGAGGCGCATAATACAGCATCTCAAACTACCGTCAAGCTATTAAAACAACCATAACCTTTCCGACACGCCAAACCACCCTTAAAAACAACATAACCCATTGATTAAACAGAATCTTCCATCAGAAGGCCAGGTAATAAAAAAGCATTACAGAGCAATCAAAAGCGATGTCAGCCAATGTAAAGCTAATCAGCTTTATCTTGCCCCCGCACCATACCAATACGTGCAAAGCTTTTCTTTCCCGCCTGGCATATATATGTTTTGCCAATTTCGAGCACAAAGCTCCGATCAATCACTTCCCCATCTACGCGAATACGCCCAGACTCGAGCAAATCTCGTGCAGCAGCAGCATTTCTCGCCAAACCAGCCTTGTTTAAAACCGCCGCAATAGGCATATCAGAAGCAGTAATTAATTCAATCGCAGGAATATCATCTGGCAAATCACCATCCTTCATTCTATTACCGGCAGCACGATGCGCGCCATGCGCAGCATCTTCCCCATGGAAACGGGCAACGATTTCTTCTGCCAGCTTTATCTTGATATCACGCGGATTGGCGCCTTGTTCGACATCACTACGAAAACCTTCAATCTCCGCCATGGACCTGAAGCTCAAAAGCTCGAAGTATCGCCACATCAATGTATCGGGGATCGATACGAGCTTGCCGTACATAACACCAGGCGCATCCTGAATTCCCACATAGTTCCCCAAAGACTTGGACATTTTTTTGACGCCATCCAACCCCTCAAGTAAAGGCATAGTGATAATACACTGGGATTCCTGCCCATAAGCTCGCTGGAGTTCACGCCCCATCAACAGATTGAACTTCTGATCGGTACCTCCCAACTCGATATCGGCAGACAAGGCAACCGAGTCATATCCCTGAACCAAGGGGTAGAGAAACTCATGAATTGCAATAGAGTGCCCCGATGCGTAGCGCTTATGGAAATCATCGCGTTCGAGCATCCTAGCAACCGTATACTGAGAAGCTAGACGGATAAATTCAGCCGGACTCAACTGATTCATCCAGGATGAATTAAAGGCAATTTCCGTTTTTTCAGGATCCAGGATCTTAAATACCTGAGACTTGTAAGTTTCGGCATTTTCCAGAACCTGGTCACGAGTCAGCGAAGGTCGAGTAGCGCTTTTACCGGTAGGGTCGCCAATCATGCCCGTGAAATCACCGATAAGAAAGACGACCTGATGCCCAAGCTCTTGGAACTGTCGTAGCTTATTGATCAAAACCGTATGGCCTAGATGCAGATCTGGAGCAGTTGGATCAAACCCTGCTTTTATCCGCAAAGGTTTTCCACGCTTAAGCTTGGCAACCAAGTCTGCTTCGACCAGAACCTCTTCGGCGCCACGCTTGATAAGCTGCAGCTGCTCCTCTACAGACTTCATAAAGATCAAACTCGCAAGAATAAAGCCTTCAAAAATACAGGACAGAAAATTTAAAACAAGTTTGACCAAGATCTTGCTTAGGCCAATCCGATCTATTAATCAGGGTTGCCTATACCATATTTTACTTATATTTTAAGCAGCTATTTATCACCATCCCCCATTCCAGCTCCAAATGAACAAAACTGCAAAAAAGGCACCTTTCTACCCAAAGAGCCATTTATTGGCTGCAAGCGGTGTGGCAACGCTTCTCAGTTTGGCGCTGCTGATTTTTCCTTCTCGAGAAGTCGAAGCCAAAAAAACATTCATTAGTATCGATATGGAACCGGCAATCGAACGGGCAACAGAAAGCCTCAGCGAAGCCGTCTTCGAGGAAGGAGTTGATGCCGCCAATGGCTTGACTGTCAAAAGTGAAGAGCCCTTCCTTTTACACTCCGGAGCGGAAACATCTGGCCAGTCCATTGCCGACAGCAGCAAAGATTCGGGCAATAATGAAGCCAAAGAGCCCTTGAAGAGGATAACAGTAGCTCGTGGAGATACCTTGTCCACTCTTTTCGAGAAAGCAGGCCTGTCAGTAGCAACTGTTCAAGACATTCTTGGCAGCAGCACAGAGGCAGAGCAGCTAGTTCAATTGAAACCCGGGCAAGTATTCGAGTTTCAACTGGATAAAGAAGGTCAGTTACTAACCCTCAGCCACAAAATCAATCACTTGGAAACATTACGGCTCGAGAAGACTGCAAACGGTTACGCTCTGCAGAAAGACAAGCAAAAGCCTGAAACTACATCCGCATATGCCTACGGCACTATAGATAGCAGTCTTTTTCTGGCCGCCCAAAAAGCTGGGCTCAGTCATGGATTGGCGGTAGAACTGACTAATATTTTCGGATATGACATCGATTTTGCACTGGATCTCAGAAAAGGTGACTCTTTCGAGCTTCTGTATGAAGAAAAAACCATCAAAGGTAAGCGTACAGGAGGCGGCAAGATTCTAGCTGCTCGCTTCACGAATCAGGGTAAAACCTACACGGCCATTCGCTATAAAAATGCCCAAGGCGGCACTAAATACTACACGGCCAATGGCGATACCATGCGCAAGGAGTTCATTCGTACTCCAGTCGACTTTGCCCGGATCAGTTCACGTTTCTCCATTGGCCGCAAGCACCCTATTCTGAACAAGATAAGAGCCCATAAGGGTGTCGATTATGCAGCTCCTAGTGGCACACCAATCAAGAGTGCCGGAGATGGGAAAATAGTCTTGGCCGGGCGCAATGGTGGCTACGGAAATACAGTGATAGTGCAACACGGGCAAAGATATCAAACGCTTTATGCACACATGCAAGGCTTCGCCAAAGGCATTCGCAACGGTGCTTCCGTGAAGCAAGGCCAGATCATTGGCTATATTGGTACAACCGGGCTCTCTACGGGACCACATCTTCATTATGAATTTCAAGTGGATGGGCAACATATAGATCCACTGAGTCAAAAGCTCGCCATGACAAATCCTTTGACGAAAGATGAAAAGCAGCTCTTTCTGAAATTCAGCAAACCATTGCTGGCACAAATGGATGAAAAAAGAAGCGTGACGCTAGCACTGAGCCAACAATAGCATGAGCTATTACATAGGATTAATGTCTGGCACCAGTCTGGACGGGATCGATTTGGCCTTGATCGAGCAAGGCGGAACTACTCGGCTGGCAGCTACCCATTACATGAGTATGCCCGAAGAGCTTCGCCAGGAAATGCTCGCATTATGCACCCCTGGACCGAACGAATTAGCTCGTAGCGCCATTGCCGAGCAACAATGGGTTCAGCTTACTGCGGCCGGTATTTCGGTCCTTCTCGAAAAAAGCCAAATAGCGCCTGAGAAAATCCGTGCAGTTGGCAGCCATGGGCAAACCATTCGTCACGAGCCCGCTCTCGGCTTCACCATTCAAATCGGCAACCCCGCTCTCTTGGCTGAATTGACGGGCCTGACAGTGATTAGCGACTTTCGGCGCAGGGATATAGCTGCCGGTGGCCAAGGTGCTCCGCTGGTTCCCGCTTTCCATGAGGCTATCTTTGCATCCTCCGAACGCAAACGCGTCATCCTCAATGTAGGTGGATTCAGCAATCTGACGTTATTGTCACCAGATTCCCCAGTACGTGGCTTCGATTGTGGCCCTGGGAATGTGCTGCTCGATTCGTGGATACAGAAGCACCAGGGCAAGCGCTATGACGACAATGGTAGCTGGGCAGCAAGCGGAAAGGTTCAGAATGCGCTTCTACAGTTAATGCTGAGCGACGATTTCTTTTCCAGGCAAGGCCCCAAAAGTACCGGTCGAGAGTTGTTCAACTCAAGTTGGTTACAACAGAAACTTTCTGTATTACCCGAGTGCCAATCTCAGGACATACAGGCAACACTGCTTGAACTTACAGCTAGAAGTATCGTTGATTCAATAGCAACAGAAAGTATCGACGACTTGTTCGTTTGTGGTGGTGGTGCTCACAACCTCGCACTAATCAGACGGCTGCAGGCGCTCCTGCCATCGTGTAAAGTCAGCACGACCCAGAAAATGGGTATCGATCCCGATTGGGTGGAAGCCATGGCTTTTGCCTGGCTGGCACACTGTTGCCTGGAGGGAATACCGGCCAACCGGCCGAGCGTAACCGGAGCAAGAGGTTTACGCGTATTGGGTGCGATCTACCCTGCCTGAGTAGCCCCAGTATACGCAGTAAACCATACAGGCTACTGGTGTGACGCCTCTTAGAGACAGATGTCCAGGAACAAGCTCAGACCGAAAAGGACTGGCCGCATCCGCAAGTGGTCGCGGCATTCGGGTTCTTGATCACAAAGCGAGAGCCTTCCAGACCTTCCTGGTAGTCCACCTCGGCACCTGCCAAGTACTGGAAGCTCATCGGGTCGACAACGAGACTTACTCCATTGCGCTCCACAATCGTGTCGTCATCGGCAACGTCTTCGTCAAAGGTGAATCCATACTGGAAACCGGAACACCCTCCTCCCGTCACGAAGACTCGTAACTTGAGCTGCGGATTGCCTTCTTCGTCAACCAGACGCTTCACTTTGTTGACCGCATTCTGCGTGAACTGCAAGGCAGTTGGCGTAAACGTCTCGACAGTCATTTGATTCTCCCAGCAAAACCTCGACCAGAGGCAGAAGCATGCATTCAAAATCGCCTCGCGGCAACTATTGTACTGATGGATTCAAGGCAGCAGACCAGGATTACCCAAGCCAAGTCGCTCATCCAGACCGAAAAGAATGTTCATGTTCTGCAAGGCTTGGCCTGAAGCACCTTTGACAAGGTTATCGATCACGGAAAGCACTACGATCAAATTGCCATCCTGCGGCCGATGGATAGCCATACGGCAAACATTGGCGCCTCTTACGCTGCGTGTTTCGGGATGGCTGCCTGCTGGCATCACATCGACGAAAGGTTCGTTAGCATAGCGGTTTTCGTATAGTTGCTGTAGCTGTTGCAGGTCGATGGAGGAATCGATCAGCGAAGCATACAGAGTGGCGTGAATACCCCGGATCATGGGCGTGAGATGCGGAACGAAGGTCAAACCAACCTCTCCACCGGCAGCTAGGCGCAGACCTTGAGCGATTTCCGGAAGGTGCCTGTGACCCTTGACCGAGTAAGCCATCATGCTTTCCCCAGCTTCGGTAAACAACGATGAGACCTTGGCTCCGCGTCCCGCTCCACTGACCCCGGATTTGCAGTCGGCGATCAGGCGCAGTGGATCGACCAGACCATTTTCGAGCAAGGGAATAAGCCCCAGTTGAGTGGCCGTAGGGTAGCAGCCAGGCACGGCAATCAAGCGAGCTTCCTTGATCTTTTCGCGATTCACCTCGGGCAAACCGTAAACAGCTTCGGGCAGAAGTTCGGCCGCGCCGTGTGGTTGGCCATACCATTTAGCCCACTCCTGGGCATCCTTGATCCGAAAATCGGCAGATAGATCGATTACCCGGGTTCCGCTTGCCAGCAACTCTGCGGCCAGAGAATGAGCAACCCCATGAGGGGTCGCGAAAAAAACCACATCGCAGGAGCCCAATACATTTGTATCGGGCACGCTGAACACCAAATCATCATAGTAACCGCGCAAGTTCGGAAACATATCGCAGAGCCTGACTCCGCTTTCCGATCGAGACGTGATGACAGCTACTTCCGCCTGCGGATGCTGCGCCAGCAAACGCAATAGCTCGACTCCAGTATAGCCCGTGCCACCTACGATACCGACCTTGATCATGGAGCGCCCCTTGCTACAAACGATTGAAAACTGAAAATGATAAGACCAGTTTTACCAAGAGCCAACCATCTGCAGGGTGACTGACTACTTGACCGACACTACTATGCAGGGCTCGTTCGAAACCGCAAGGAACCCCCCATGCTTTACCTCTGGTTGAAAGCATTGCACATCATCGCTGTCGTCTGCTGGTTCGCCGGCCTGTTCTATCTGCCGCGCCTGTTTGTCTATCACGCCATGAGTGAAGACCAGACCAGCAGAGACCGCTTTTGCATCATGGAGCGCAAGCTTTACAGAGGCATCATGATGCCCTCGATGATTGCTACCGTGATGCTGGGTATGGCAATCATTAAAATGAACCCGGCACTCTTTTCGACCGGAGGCTGGCTGCATGCGAAGCTCGCCCTGGCGTTGCTGCTGGTAGGTTATCACTTCATGTGTGGAGCGCAGCTCAAACGCTTTGCGGATGCGGGAAATACGCATAGCCATAAATTTTTCCGCTGGTTCAACGAAATTCCAGTCTTGTTTCTCGTGACCATTGTCATTCTGGTAGTAATCAAACCATTCTAGTGGCCTGTTTAGTTGATTCGATTAGTCAATTTTGGCACTCGAGGCTCCGTTGCTGCCTGGCAAGAGGGAGTCCACTTGTGCCATCCGCCTGGTCCTCGCCGTTGCCAGGCAATCAAGCCTTGAATGCAAAATGCGCAGTGTCGGCAACCAATGGAGCTGGAAATGGGAATAGAAGGGTTTTTCGAAGGATTGGGTGAAGCCATAGGGGCGGCCATTCGCTATGTTGTCGATGCATTGAAAGGAATTTTCGACTGGATAATTATCGCCGGGTATAACTTTCTCGAAGGTTTATCCAGTGCCTTAGGGATAGATCGTTCCGTTCTCGGTATTGGTGGATTGATCGTTGGCCTGGTACTCATCGTCACGGCCTTCAGGGCCTTTTTCCGACGCGCAGTGGTGAGTGGCCTGATCTGGTTGTTTCTCGGACTCTGGCTATTAAGCTGGCTGATCTACTGAGTGTGCCTCTGCATTTCATGACACCTTTCCTGTCACGGCTGACCAAGGCCTGGAGCCACCGGCCTACCCATACGAAAGCCTGGACGCTGGCCGCACCGATGGTTCTATCCAACCTTTCCGTTCCGTTGGTGGCGCTGACTGACATCACCGTGGTCGGACATTTGCCACAGGCTCACCAGTTAGGTGCTGTGGCAGTCGGTGCAATGTTCTATGAAGTGATGCTCGGCCTTTTCGTTTTCTTGCGCATGGGTACGACCGGCTTTGCCGCCCAGGCAGCAGGACGTAGCGATGGAAACGAGCTGCGCCGGATTCTCTTCCAAAGTCTTGTTCTGGGGTTTGGTCTGGCACTGCTGGTCGCCGTAATAGCTGTCCCTGTCGGCAATACGCTCCTGGACTCGATGAGCGCTTCGCCGGAGCTGAAAAGCCTTGCCCAGACGTATTTCCAGACACGCTTGTTCGGCTTGCCGGCCGCCTTGACCAGTTGCGCACTAATCGGCTGGTTTCTCGGCATACAGAATGTTCGGGTGCCGTTGGGGATGTTGCTGACGACTAATATCATCAACATGATGCTTGCTCTCTGGTTTGTCCTCAGTCTGGATTGGGAGGCGCCAGGAGCAGCGCGCGCTTCGGTAATCGCCGAGTGGGCCGGCGCCTTGCTGGGTTTGGGACTGGCCTGGTTGGTTCTGCCGCGTTATCCGGGCCAACTGGAGTTGTCTCGCCTAGGACACTGGCGCGCCTGGCAACCGCTATTGGCAGTCAATCGCGATATTCTGATTCGTTCGCTGCTCCTGCAGGGAGTGTTTCTCCTGATCGCCTGGCGCGGGGCTCAGCTCGGCGATGCCACCGTGGCAGCCAATGCCCTGCTGCTCAACGGCCTGCTGTTCACCGCGTTTGCCCTGGACGGACTGGCCCACGCCCTGGAAGCCTTGAGCGGCCATGCCATCGGGGCCGGTGACCGTAGCGGGCTGGAGCGCGTGCTGGTCATCTGCAGCGGTTGGGCATTCATAATCAGCCTTGGCTTCGCCCTGTTCTTCTGGATTGGCGGCAATCGATTCATCCAGTTTCAGACCGACATCGAGGAAGTTCGCAGCGCAGCGCAAGCCTACCTGCCTTATCTCATCCTGCTACCGCCGATCGCCGTTTGGAGTTACATGCTGGACGGACTATTCATCGCCGCAACCAGAGCTCGGGAAATGCGCAATGCAATGTTGCTTGCCGCGCTCCTGGCCCTACCGCTGGGCTGGCTGACCTCTGGATGGGGCAACCACGGCCTCTGGCTGACCTTCATCGCCTTCATGCTATTGCGCGGCCTTTGTCTGGGGCGGGAGGCATGGCGCCTGGAACATCAAGGCTGGATAAGGCCACGTGAGCCACAAAGCCCTATCGCAACCCCTGCGGGATAACCGGCCTTACCCTGAAAATCACGGCGAATCTAAAGGCGGCAGGATCACACAGAATCGAGCGCCCTGCCCTTCCGTGCTCTGCACTTCGATACGCCCACCGTGCGCCTTGACGATCTGATCCGCGATGAACAGCCCCAAGCCCAGCCCCGCGCTGTTTTCGCTGCCATCGCCACGTTCGAACTGATGGAAGATACGTTCCAGGTTAGCCGGGTTGATGCCTATTCCGTAATCACGAACCTCAAGACATACGCCATGCGTAACGGAGTAGGCGCGTACCTCAACCGGCTTGCCGACGCCGTAGCGCGCCGCATTGGTCAACAGATTGGCCAATACCTGCTCGATGCGAAATTCGTCCCAGACGCCTGGCAACGACTCCGAACACTGAAAGGTCAGCTCGCAACCATTGATAGCCATCTGCTGGAAAAAGCTTTCCACCACCTTACCGACCAACTGAGCCAAGTCAAAATAAGTGGGTCGAATCGATAGCTTACCGGTACGGATACGTGAAACATCCAGCATATCGTCGATCAGCCGAATCAGACTGCGAATCTGGCGCTCGTCCTTTTCCACCATGGCCTGCAAGCGATCCTCGCTAAAGGCGGCCAAGTTATGTTTGGACAACTGCAATTTGCGCAACTGGACTTCGAGAATCAGCGTATTCAGCGGTGTTTTCAATTCATGGGAAACCATGGACATGAAGTCATCCCGCATGCGCACTGCCTGTTCCAGCTCCGTCTGGGTACTGCGTAATTCGTCCAGCAGGACTTCCTGCTCCCGCCGGCTCTGCTCCAGAGCTTCCAACTGCCGGGCCATACGCTTGCGATTGCGGTAAAGCGCGACGAATACATTGACCTTACTGCGCACGGCATGGGAATCGAGCGGCTTGTGCATGAAGTCCACCGCACCGCTTTCATAACCCTTGAAGGCATAATTGAGTTCGTGCCCGGCGGCACTGACGAAGACGATGGGAATCTGCTTGGTGCGCTCGGTACTGCGCATGAGTTCGGCCAGTTGAAAGCCATTCATGCCCGGCATCTGCACATCGAGGATGGCCAGGGCGAATTCGTGACGCAACAGCAATTCCAGTGCCTGCTCACCCGATTCGGCTTTGTAGAGGGCAATTCCCTGACCTTGCAGCAGCGCATCGAGAGCCAGCAGGTTTTCCGGCAGATCGTCGACGATAAGCAGTTTGGCTTCGTCGTTTTGGTCAGGCATTGCGACACTCCAGCTCACAGAGCAGTCGATGGATCTCGCGCAGCGGCAAGATGAAATCCGGTGTGAAGCGTTGCAACGCAGCACGCGGCATAGTAGCGACCTGCGCTTCGGTTGGTTCTTGTACGATGGTCAACCCGCCAGCCCAATGGACCTTCTCAAGACCAGCGGCACCATCTTCGCTGGCACCGGTCAGCAGAATTCCCACAAGCCGCTCGCCCCAGGCATCGACCGCCGATTCGAAGAGCACATCGATCGAGGGACGGGAAAAATTCACTGCCTCACATTGGCTCAGCGACAGGCAATAATCCTCCTCTACCAGCAAATGGTAGTCCGGCGCAGCGAAATACAGTGTTCCAGGGCTGACCAATTCTTTTTCGTCCACCTCTTTCACCCGCAGCTTCGTTTTATTCTGGAAGACGGAAACGAGGCAGGAAGAACCATGTGGCGGAATATGCTGCACAACCAGTAACGGTAGACGAAACCGGCTCGACAACCCTTCGACCAGCACCGTCAATGCCTGCAGCCCTCCAGCCGAAGCACCGATGACCACTGCGTCCACCTGGGGAATCGGCCGATCCGGGAAGAAAGTAGTCATAGCTTGCGAAAAACCCTCTCTTCTTTGGAGAAATACTCGAAGTAAGAAGCATAGGAAGAAAACTCAATAGTTTCCTTGCTTCCCAACCCCAGGAAACCACGGTGGCAGAGCGACTCATGGAACAAACCAAAGGTGCGATTCTGTAAATCCTTGTTGAAATAGATAAGGACATTGCGACAGGAAATGAAATGAGTTTCGGAAAAGACACTATCGGTCGCCAGGCTGTGATCGGCGAAGGTCACCCGCTCTTTCAACGACTTGTCGAGAATGACTGACTCGTAGGCGGCAGTGTAGTAATCCGCAAAGCTCTGCCGACCGCCGGCAAGCTGGTAGTTACGGGTGTACTGGGGCACATTGTCCAGACTGAAAATACCGCGCTGAGCCTGCTTCAAGGAGTGAGGATTGATATCCGTCGCATAGATTATCGAACGATCCAGCAGCCCCTCCTCGTGCAGCAGGATGGCTATTGAATAGACCTCTTCACCCGTACTGCAACCGGCCACCCATATTTTCAAGGAAGGATAAGTGCGCAACACCGGCATGACCTTCTCACGCAAGGCCAGGTAGTAAACGGGGTCGCGGAACATTTCGCTGACCGGGATGGTGAGATACTGCAAAAGCTCCATGAATACCTCGGGATCATAGAGCACCCGGTGCTGTATCTCGGAAATGCTGGCACATTCCAATTGTCGCTGCGCCAATAGCACACGCCGCTTCAATGAAGCGAGGGAATAGTTCCGGAAATCGTAGCTGTAACGCAGGTAAATAGCTTCGACCAACAGCTTTATTTCGATATCGACGCCTTGCCAGGAAGATGCGCTCAAAACAGTTTCACCTTCGGCAGCCAGACACGAATCAGGGAAAACAGCCGGTCCAGATCGATAGGCTTGGCCAGGTAATCGTTGGCGCCGGCCCGCAGACAGCGCTCCTGATCGTCTTTCATGGCCTTCGCCGTCACGGCGATAATCGGCAACCTGGCCATGCTCGGATCTTTGCGGATTTCCTGCATGGCGGTGAAACCATCCATCTCCGGCATCATGATATCCATCAGCACCAGATCGATCTGGCGATCGCTACGCAGCCGCTCGATGGCCTCGTAGCCATTGCGGGCGATTTCTACCACCGCCCCCTTGTGTTCCAGAGCGCTGGTCAGGGCGAAAACGTTACGCACGTCGTCATCGACCACCAGGATCTTGCGGTCTTCGAAGGTCTTGTCCCGGTTACGCGCACTCTTGAGCATCTTCTGCCGCTCCGGCGGCATGTCCAATTCGACCTTATGCAAGAACAGCGTGACTTCATCCAGCAAGCGCTCTGGCGAGCGGGCGCCCTTGATGATGATCGAACGCGAATATTTCATCAGCGCCGATTCTTCATCGCGGGTAAGGTTGCGGCCGGTATAGACGATCACCGGAGGAAAGGAACAGATAGTTTCGTGTGCCATGCGCTCGAGCAGCTCGTGGCCATCCATGTCGGGCAACTTGAGGTCGATGATCATGCAGTCGAAAACAGTCGAGCGCAGCCGCTCCAGCGCCTGCTCACCCAGTTCGACGGCGGTGATTTCCACGTCGACATCCTCGATCAGGCGCGACACGCTTTCACGTTGCAAGGCATCGTCCTCGACCAGCAGGATGCGCTTGACCTTCTGCGCCAGCTTGCTTTCCAGGCGCTGAAATACTGCCTTGAGCTCTTCGCGGCTGGTCGGCTTCAGTGCATAACCGATCGCGCCCATGTGCAACGCCGCTTCCCGGTGGTCTTCGGCCGACACCACATGCACGGGAATATGGCGCGTTTGCGGAGTCCCTTTCAGGCGCTCCAGGACCGTCAGCCCGGAGTGATCGGGCAAGCGCATGTCCAGCAACACCGCATCCGGTCGATAGCGCAAGGCGGCCTCGAAACCATTGTCGGCGTTATGTTCGATCAGGCAGCTATAACCCAGCTCGTGGGCCAGATCCTTGAGGATCATGGCAAATTGCGACTCATCCTCGATGATCAAGACGCAGCGATCCCTGAACGGATAGGCTTCGCGGTCATCCGGCAGCGCATCCTCTGCTCGCGCCCGAACAATGGGTGCGGATACGGGTGCGGCAATGGCCGGTACCACCGGCGCTACCGGCTGATCCTGTATGGGCGCCGGCAACATGGCCGATGACTCTTGCGCCTTTTCAGAAAGCTCGTAATGCAGCGGAACCAGCAACGTGAACACGCTGCCCTGGCCCGGCTCACTTTGCATTTCGATCCGGCTACCCAGCAACTGTGCCAATTCACGAGAAATGGATAGGCCCAACCCAGTACCGCCATAACGGCGGTTGGTGGTCCCGTCGGCCTGGCGGAACGCTTCGAAAATCATCGCTTGCTGTTCGGCGGGAATGCCAATTCCGGAATCGCGTATGGCGAAGGCCAGCATATCGGCAGAGTGACGGTAGACGCGCAATGTCACAAAACCGGATTCAGTAAATTTGAGTGCGTTGGACAACAGATTCTTGACGATCTGCTCCAGGCGCTGGTGGTCGACGAATAAGGTATCCGGAACGTCCGGCTCCAGTTCTACGGTGAACTGCAGCGATTTATTCATTGCCAAGGGTAGGAACAACTCGCGCAAGCCATCCACCAGCGCAGACAGGACCACGGTTTCCGGACGGATATCCAGCTTGCCTGCCTCGACCTTGGCCAAGTCGAGAATATCGTTGATCAACAGCAACAGATCATTGCCGGATGCATAGATGGAACGAGCGAACCGGATCTGCTCGTCACTGAGATTGCCCTGCGGGTTATCCGCCAGCAGCTTGGCCAGGATCAACGTACTATTCAGCGGCGTACGCAATTCATGGGACATGTTGGCGAGGAATTCGGATTTATAGCGGCTGGCCCGCTGCAAAGCCTCGGCATGCTGCTCGAGTACCAGTTGAGCCTGCTGCAGACGCTGGTTCTGCAAACCGATCTCGTCCCGTTGGCTGGCCAGTTCGGAAGCCTGCTCGGACAGATATTGGTTGGTCTGCTCAAGCTCGGCCTGTTGCTCTTCCAGATTCGATTGCGACTCATGCAAAGCGCTGGACTGTACTTCCAGCTCCTCGTTGGCGGCACGCAGTTCTTCCTGCTGTACCTGCAGCTCCTCGTTGAGCAACTGGGTTTCGGTCAATGCCTTCTGTAGCCGCTGGCGGTAACGGGCCGCCTCGATCGCCGAACCGATCTGGCTGACGATGCTGTTCAGCAACTCCTCGTCCTCATGGCGCAAAGAGCGCAGGAAACCCAGTTCGAGTACGGCATTGAGCATGCCATTATCCAGCACAGGCACCACCATGATCGAACGGCTCGGGGTATTGCCCAGCGCAGAGCTGACTTTCAGATAGCCATCGGGAAGATCGCTCAGCCTGAGCATGCGCTGTTCGAGGGCTGCCTGCCCCACCATGCCTTCGCCCATGTCCAGGAAACGATTGTGATTGAGTTGCTCCAGATCGTAGGCGAACTCGGCCACACGCTGCAGCCTGCTACCTTCCAGGACATAGAGCGAGCCGACTGCAACTTCCAGGTACTGGGCAAGAAAACCCAGGATACTTTGCCCCAGCACGGGCAGCGACAGCTCACCGATGATGGCCTCACCCAGTTGGCTTCGACCAGTGCGATACCAGGCACGCCGCTCCAGATCCCTGGCATATTCGCGTTGTTGCTCGAGGGAACGCGAATAGCCGGTAGACAGGGAATACAGATCGCGCCGCCCCAGATATACCAGCCCCCTACTGAACACCAGGCTCAGGAGCAGGAAACCACCGATCAGAATAGTCGTGATCCGCGTGGAACGGTTGGTACGCTCTTCTCGTGACTGACGCTCCGAGGCAATGAATGCGTTCAATTCATTGCGGATCTCATCCATCAGCAACTTGCCACGCCCATCACGGGCGTGCTCGACGACAGGCAGATTCTGCCGGCGCCGCTCAATCATATCCTGTGCGAAAAGACTCCATCGGTTGTGCAGGTTCTCGACCCACTCGATGCGTCGCAACTGTTCTGGCTTCTGCTCCACAGCCCATTTCAACTCGTCGAAGCGCTTCCCGAGTTTTGGCAGCGCAAGCTCATAGGGCTCGAGAAAGGTTTCATCACCCGTAAGCAGGAAGCCGCGCATGCCAGTCTCCTGATCGACGATCAGGCGAATGACATCGTGAGCCTGCACGACCTCAGTCACCGAAACCTCGACCATGCGATTGACTTCGAGCAGGTAGTAGACGATGGCACTGAAGAAGGCTGCACTGAGAAAACCGAACGCCAGTGGCAATGCCACATTGCGTTTCAGGATACGGTCGAAGCTCTTTCTATCTTTATCGATGGAGGAATCACTCATGTAGTTCCTGCTCCAGCCAGGCTGGCAATTACAAACGTACGCGTCGGGTTGCGCAACGCGTTATACATACAGGGCTCTTACTATTGATCATACTGATCGGCGAAGCCAAATTTCTTTTAACGGCAGGACTTTACACGACACACTCCGTTCCCACAGCACAAAAAACCCGGCTCAAGTGGCCGGGCTTGACGCACCTGAAGCGAGCTGTCAGCGTCTGGCAATGATCCATACGGCATGGATGATTCCCGGCAGGTACCCCAGCAGGGTCAACAGGATGTTCAGCCAAAAGGCCCCACCAAACCCGACCTGCAGAAATACCCCGAGCGGAGGTAAAAGAATGGCAATGATGATTCGAACAAGATCCATCGGTGATCTCCAACTGTTATCGGCGACTTAGAACCAAGAAATGGTAAAAGGGTTCGGCTGACGGATGGAAGCGTCGACAAACGCGAAGGAAGGACGGCTGCCGGGCGCAGATTGTCTTTCTGCCTGGCAACCGGTGAATTTCGCAAAACCGTCTATCTCGGAATAGTTTCCCTTTACTTCAACCCATACCAGGCAAGCATGGACTGGATTGAGCCAAAAACGCTCTAACAGTGCCCTGCACGACAACGATTGGCCTGGTGTCGCGGATCTTCCTGCAGCAGCTTACGGGTGACACCGTTGGTCCAGCCGAAACCATCCTGCAGTGGATATTCACCACCTTTGGCATGCCCGGCATGCGGCCTTAGCACATATTTTTCGACCAGCTTGCATTCGCGCTCGAACAGGTCGGAAACGACCCCTAACCAGCGCTGCTCGATATCCATCGCCAATTCGTATTGGCCGTAGTGCTGCAGGCCGCGAATGGCGATCCACTGCAAAGGTGCCCACCCGTTGGGCCGATCCCATTGCTGGCCACTGTCCTCGACTTCGGTAGTGGACAGCCCACCTGGAGCCAGCAACCGTTCGCGCACGACTATTGCGATCTGCTGAGCCTGTTCGGTGGAAGTCAGCTTGACGAACAGGGGCGTCAGGGTCGCGGCCGTGAGGTTTTCCCGCTGCTGGCCAAGCTGCCAGTCGTAATCGAAATAGGCGCCAATCTCACTGCTCCACAAATAACGGTCAATGGCAGTACGGCGAGTGGCGGCACGCTCCTGGAATTCGCTGGCGCAGGCATCCAACCCTTTGGCCTTGCTCAAGCGGGCAATCTGCAGTTCCAATCGATACAGCAGGCTATTGAGATCGATCGGCAGAATGCAGGTGGTGCGAATGCTGGAGAGCCTGGTCGGGTCGGCCTGCCAGCGTGAACTGAAATCCCAGCCGGATTCCGCCCCGGCACGCAAGTCGCGATACACCTCATGGGCTGGTCGATCAGACGCCTGCGCCGTGTGCACATCCTCCGTATAAGACTCTTCGCGCGGTGTATCGCGGTCGTCCCAGTAGCGATTGAGCAATGCTCCACAAGGCAGGCGCACGCAGCGACGATGAGCGTCACCTGGTCGCAGAAAATCAGCCCCATCCATCCAGAAGGCATACTCCTTGCGCAACTGCGACAGATAATCGCTGGCTCGGTGCACGCCGGTTTCCTCGAACAACTCAGTCATCAGAGCAAACACCGGCGGCTGCGAACGGCTCAGGTAATAGGAGCGATTGCCATTGGGCACATGGCCGTAAGTATCGATGAGATAAGCGAAATTATCGGCCATATCGCGCAGCAGCTGGCGTTCGTTACTCTCCTCCAGACCGAGCATGGTGAAATAGGAATCCCAGTAATACAGCTCGGTGAAACGCCCGCCCGGAACGACATAGTCATGTGGCAGCGGCAACAACGATGAACGCATCGGATGCTGGCCGGGATGGCGGGTCAGGATCGGCCAGAGACGGTCGATATGCCTGGCCAGGGTGTCATCCGGGTTGGCCACGAACTCCTTGGCGGGAATTTCATAAAAGCTGAAATGCTCGAGCACGAACGCGCGCAGATCGAACCCCGACTGCTCCCGCTGGGCACGATAGGCCTCCAGAATCTGCTCCGGATGATTGCATGGCGCGCAATCGACGAAGGTCTTGCTATCCGGAAAGATCCGGCTCGTCTGCACATCGACGAATAATTCCTGGTAACGGTCGGCGGGGCTCAGGGTATCGGCGGAAGACACACCGGCAAGATCAGCTTCGAAAGGATCGGCGAAACCGTAGTCCAAGGCGCTCATTGCTCGCTGTAATTGCATTATGACCCTCCATCTGCATACGAATGGCTCCACGGTCGGCCGGCATCCAAGTACAGCACATCGACTTTCAATGGATCGCGGACCAGCCACGGCAGCTTGTCTGGATATTTTGCATCGACCGGCTGCTTGCGGATGAGAGGCCGGCTCGATTGCTGGATCGACAGGGGCGTTTTGCTACGTCCCTGCCGATGCGTGAAAAAGGACTCAGGAAAAGGTGGCACTCATATCTGAATGTTTCAAGTCGCAAGGAATGCAATGACATGCATCAAGAAAACAGCAAATAACTCCAAGACCGCTTTGCCATGCTTGCCTCCCGATACGATAAGCGGTGATCGCCACTATTTAACCAAAATAGCGACATGATTATTTACTCGGTAACCATGCCTGTTTCGTTCCCGAATCATGTTTGGGGCAGGTACCAACCGACGAATGGACAGATCGCCAAGTCGAACAACGTTCGAGCAGAAAAACCAGCGGCTTGTTTCAATAGCCCGACGCTACGAATCCCATTCGCACAATTGCAACTACTTATCATTTACTCATAAAGTGTGTCTTTTCTTCCCTTTTGCACGGGCCAACCCCAAGAGGCGCAACAACGATGAGTGATCCGGCCGCTAAACTGGACCTGTTCCTATCTTGCCGGAGAGCACTCGTGAACTATGCAACCGCGATCACTGGTGATCGCACCAAGGCCGAGGATATCGTCCAGGAAGCGTACATTCGCTTCCATCCGCTCGGGCGCGAAGAACTGGAATCCATCCAGCAACCGGTGGCCTACCTCTATCGCATCGTGCGCAATCTGGCACTCGACCTGGGACGTAGCGAAATGCGCGAGCAACAGCGCCATACGGCGCCGCCTGACTGGCTGATACCAAGCATGTTCACAACCCCCGAGCAAGCCTGCCTGCGCAGCAACGAGCTGGAAAAGCTGGCGCAGGCCCTCGACGAACTGCCCCAGACCAGCCGCAGGGCACTGGAAATGCACCGTCTGGAGGGGCAGACCCTGGCACAGATTGCCGAACAACTGCAGGTTTCCCTGGCTACCGCGCACCGCTTGGTTCGCGATGCATTGGTCCGCCTGGCGCGTGCCTTGCCGGAGGAAATAGCGAGCGGAGACGTACCTCGTGACTGAACAATCCGCCTCGTACGAAACCACTGATCCACTGGAGCAGGCAGCCGACTGGCAATTGCGCCTGCTGGAAGATTCGTCGGCCCGACCAGCGTTCGAGCGCTGGCTGATAGCCAATCCCGCGAATGCCGCCGCCTGGCAGCAGATCGAACGTGTCTGGGGCGGCCTTGGACAATTGGCGCAAGCCTCGCCGTCGACCAGCGAATCGCCGGCAAGCGAACGCCAGATCGCGCCCCCGCCACCCCACCGCCGTACTCGCCGTTTCTGGCAGTCTCTGGCCTTGGCAGCCAGTCTCGCCGCATTCGCGTTCCTGAGCTATCCCAGACTCCTGCTGCATTGGCAGGCTGACTATCTCACCGGAGTCGCCGAAACCGCCGAACTGCACCTGGCAGACGGCTCCAGCGTGGTACTCGGCCCGCGTAGCGCCTTTTCCAGCAACTTCAGCAATGGCCGGCGCGAGATCATTCTGCTGGAAGGCGAGGCGTTCTTCGACGTCATGCATGACTTGCAACGCCCCTTTGTGGTCCGCAGTGGCACCTATTCGGTGCGAGTATTGGGGACAGCCTTCGAAATAAAAGACGTCGGCGCGCACCTGGATGTGGCCGTGCAACGCGGCCAGGTAGTGGTCGAGGGCCGCAACGTCAGCGAAAAACTGCTACCGGGCGAACGCCTGAGCGTGCAACGCAGCGCCGGCCAGACCGAGCGCCAGCGTATTCCCATCGAACAGGTCGCCGCCTGGCGGCAAGGGCTTCTGTTCGTCGAAAACGCCCCGGTGACCGACATCCTGACCCAATTACAGCGCTATACACCGGGCTGGATATTCCTGGGTGATTCGAGCCTGGGCGAACGCCGCATCAGCGGAGTATTCGATCTGAACCATCCGGACCGCGCACTGGCGGGTTTGGCGCAATCGCTGTCGGTCAACCATCGGCAGATAACGCCCTGGGTCCGTATCGTCGGTAATCGGTGACCTTTGAAAAATTTACCCATTGCCTGAAAAAAATCCACGAGCACGCCGTCTTTCATCGGAACCTTTGAGAATAAATCTCAAATGAAAAGTAGACCTATGAAGGAAAGCTGCCTTGGACAAGTCTTGCCCCTACCCATTTTCGCTTATTTGTCGCCGTGTCGGCCTTGGCATGGGCTGGATGCTCGGGTGTTCTCTGGTGCTCCCGGTATCGCCCGGCTGGGCACAAACTGCTGAAACCATACCATTTCGCAAAACCGATGAACGCCGGTACGATTTCGATATCAAGGCCCAGTCGCTGACTTCAGCGCTGGGTATTTTCGGTCGCCAGACCGGCCTGCAAGTCAGCTTCGATGCAGAGCTTGCCCTGGGGCTGCGGGCTCCAGCCCTGAAAGGCCGCATGACCGAAAGCCAAGCCCTGCAGCAACTTCTGCAAGAAACCGGCCTTGAGTGGACCCTGACGCCCGAGCGCACTCTGTTGCTGCACCGTCCGCAGTCCAGCAACGAGACGATGAATCTGACGACAGTCAACGTACTCGCCGAAGGTCACCAGGAATCCGCCTATGGCCCGGTGCAAGGCTATCGCGCTACCCGCACCAGCACCGGGACCAAGACCGACACGGCATTGCGCGACGTCCCGCAATCGATCCAGGTGGTCTCGCGTCAGGTACTGGAAGACCAACAGATCACCAGCCTCGGCGATGCTTTGACCAACGTCAGCAGCATCCAGCGCGCCAACTCCCACGGCGGCTCCTCGGAAAGCTTCGTCATTCGCGGCTTCAACGCCGTTACCTACGCCATCGACGGCATGCTGATCAGCCCCCTGGTGGAACGCCCGGAAGCCATCACCGACATGGCCAGCGTCGAGCGCATAGAAGTCCTCAAGGGCCCGGCCTCGGTCCTCTACGGGCGCGGCAACCCCGGCGGGCTGATCAACCTGGTCACCCGGCGCCCCACCTTCGCCCCGGAAGCCTCGCTCAAGGCACAGACCGGCACCTATGGTTTCCATCGCCTGGAAGGCAGCTTCAGTGGTCCTCTGAGCGACACCTTCGCCGGCCGGCTCAGCATGGCTTGGCAGACCAAGGAAGGGTTTCGCGACACCTTCCGCGACAATCGCCATACCTATTTCGCCCCGACCTTCCGCTGGCAACCCTCCGCCGACACATTGCTCGACGCCGGCCTGGAGTACATCGACCAGAGCAGCCAGTTCGACCGTGGCCTGATTCCGACCAACGGCAAGATCCACCTGCGCGGCGACCGTTTCCTGCACGAACCCTGGTCGCGCGACAAGGCTGACAAGGTCTCGGCCTGGTATCGGATCGAACACCAGCTCAACGACTGGCTGACCCTGCGCCAGATGACCCGCTGGGACGATTCCAACAAGGACCGTTTCGTGGTGGATCTGCGCGACCTGGCGAGCGACGGCCGTACCTTGCGGCGGCGCACGACCCATGGCGACGAAGAAGTCCGCACTCTGGACATGCAGTTCGAGGCCATCGCCAAGTTCGCCACAGGCAGCATCCAGCACACGGCGCTGGTGGGCTATGAATACATCGACGGCCACCGATGGCTGAAAAACCGGCGCGGCTCCCTGGCCTCGATCGATATCCACAATCCGGTCTACGGCGCCCGACCCGGCCCGCTCAGCTTCAATGGCAAATACGAGCTCGACCTGCAATCCTACAGCGCCTACTTCCAGGACCAAATCGACCTGAACGAACAATGGAAACTGCTGGTTGGCGCCCGCTGGGACAAAACCGAGCAATACAACACCAGCCTCGACAGCGACAACAACCGCACCGCAACCGACATCGACCCCACCGAAGTATCGCCACGGGTCGGTCTGGTGTACCAGCCGACCGACTGGCTGGCGCTATATGCCAGCTACAGCTCCTCGTTTTCTCCCCAGGGCGATATCGACCGCAACCACAAGGCACTCGACCCGGAAACCGGCGACCAATATGAAATCGGCGCCAAGCTCGACCTGATCCCCGATCGCCTGAGCCTTACCCTGGCCGCGTTCGAAATCATCCGCGAAAACGTGTCCGCCCCCGACCCGACGGCTGACGAATACTCGATACAAACCGGCGAACAGCGCTCACGCGGTATCGAACTGGACATCAGCGGCCAGCCGCTGGACGGCTGGAACCTGATCGGCAATATCAGCGTAATCAATGCCAAGGTGACCAAGGACTCCGTCATCAAGGAAAACAACAAGCGACCCGGCGTACCCACCTTCAGCGGCTCGCTATGGTCGACCTACCAAGTGCAGACGGGCAAGCTCAAGGGTCTGGGCCTGGGTGGCGGGATGATCTTTGCCAGCGAGCGCGAAGGCGACATCGAGAACACCTACAATGTCGGCGGCTACACCCGCTTCGATGCCACCTTGTTCTACGATCTCGGCCAGCGTTTTCGCGTTTCCCTGAACGGTCGTAATATCACCAACCGCAAATATATCGAGACCGTGGCCGGCACCGACGGCAACTATGCGGGCGAACCGGCTTCGGTCATCGCCACCCTCAGCGCGAAGTTCTAAGGGTTGAAATGCTGAGGGTTTTCGCAACAGCGGCGGCCTGCTGCCGCGACAGCGTGTAATCCGCATAGACACATCGCCCTACAACAGGACGCGCACAAGCGTACGGTACAAGTCGAGGTTTTCGTCGATCCAGAACACAGCACCGGGCCCGCAGTCTACAGTCGAGACGAACGGGAGACCCGACATGAGCCATCGATTCAGTCCTGGTGACCTGGCAATGACACTGGTCAGCCTCAAGCAGCATGCGGCCGGTTCGGTAGTCGAGCTGGAAAAGAAGGTCGAAGCAGGCCGAGTGGTCCGTGAGCTGTCGACTCGCAAGCTCTATCTGGTCAAGGCCAGCGCCTGGATCTGCACCCGCGCCGACGAGCAAGGACGCTTCGTCTATGAAGAAAAGAACCTGATGCCGCTGAGCGGCACCCCCTCCCAAGCGAACGAAACAGAAGAAGATCCGCGCTTGCCGACAAATTGAATCCCCTCGAAATGCTCAGGCAGTCGGTCACATGGCGCATCCGCTTTTTGACCAGTAAATGTCATCCAACTGCAACCAAACGGCAGTCATAGTGCAAGCCAGCACTTGATCGTGCCTGCTACCGCCCTGCCGGCCATGATCTTGCGCGTAGCACGCCGATAAACGAATGACAGGATACGTTCGAGAACACCCATGAAGCAGGATTTCACAGACTTTCATACCGAACTGAAAGCACTTGATGAGCAGTCGATCAACCCCAGTGGCAACGCTGCGCTGGAGCAAGTAGTCGACCACGGCCGACGTGATCTGCTCAAAGGCAGTCTCGCGCTTGCCGCCGTCGGCTTTCTTTCCGGCGGACCGGTAACCTACGCCAGGGCAGATACTTCGCCGCTGCTCGGCTTCTCCGGCGTACCGCTGCAGACCGCGCAAGATTTCGATCGGGTAGACATCGCCCCCGGCTATCAGGCCCGACCGTTCTTTTCCTGGGGTGATGCCGTGCTGGCCGATGCCCCGCCATGGCAGCCCGACGCCAGCGACGACTGGCAGGCGCAGCTCAAGCAATCCGGCGATAACCACGACGGCATGCACTATTTTCCATTCCCGGATGCGCCCAACGAACATGGCTTGCTGGTGATCAACCATGAGTACATCAACCCGACGCTGCACACCAACGGGCTCAATTTCGTCGACGGCAAACGACCGCTGGAGGAAGTGCGCAAGGAACAGGCGGCCCATGGCCTGAGCGTCATCGAGATTCGCAAGGATGCCCAGGGCCAGTGGCAGCGCGTCCTGCCGTCACCCTATAACCGTCGTCTTTCTGCGCTGACGCCTATCCGTATTTCCGGGCCGCTGGCTGGCCATGAGTTGATGAAAACCGCCTCCGATGCCAGCGGGTGCGAGGTGCTGGGTACGCTCAATAATTGCTCCAGCGGCATCACGCCCTGGGGTACCTATCTGATGTGCGAGGAAAACTGGCACTACTACTTTCTCAACCGCGACAACGTCGATTATGCGCAGCGCGTCTCGCACCAACGCTATGGCATTTCCAACAAGGCCAGCAGCCTGCTGTACGCCTGGGAAACTGCCGATCCGCGGTTCGATGTCACCCCGGTTGCCGATCAACCCTATGCTGGCCATGCCCAGGAACCACACCGCTTTGGCTGGGTGGTGGAGGTCGACCCGTTCGATCCGGCCAGCCAGCCGGTCAAGCGCACGGCCTTTGGTCGTTTCTGCCGCGAATGCGCGGTGCTGTCCATGGGGCAGGATGGGCGCATGGCCTATTACTCGGGTGACGATACCAAGGGCGAATATGTCTACAAATTCGTCCCGTCCGGGCGCTTCGACGCCGCCAATCCCCTGGCCAGCCGCGATCTGCTGGACGCGGGCACGCTCTATGTCGCGCGTTTCGATGCCGACGGCTCCGGCCAGTGGCTGGCGCTGGTCCATGGGCAGAACAGCCTGACCGCCGAGAACGGCTTTCCCAGCCAGGCGCACGTCCTGCTCAACGCTCGCGCCGCAGCGGATATGGCCGGCGCCACGCCGATGGATCGCCCGGAATGGGTCGCCGTGCATCCCGAGACGCGTGAGGTCTACATCAGTCTCACCAACAACGACGACCGTGGCGACAAACAGCCGGTCAACGCGGCCAACTTGCGCCCGGGCAACCTGCACGGGCATATCGTCCGCTGGAACGAGAAGGACGGTGACCCCACTGCCACCGAATTCCAGTGGGAAATCTTCCTGCTCGCCGGCGAGCACCCGGGCGCCAGAAACGCCAGTGGCCAACCGGTCCCGGCCAACCTGATCGGCACCATCGACGGCGACATCTTCTCCTCGCCTGACGGCCTGGCCTTCGACGGTGCCGGGCGCCTGTGGATCGAGACCGATGCCGAGCAAGCCCCCGAACTGATGCAAAGCATGGGCTGCAACCAACTGCTGTGCGCCGATCCAAAGACCCGCGAGGTCCGCCGCTTTCTGGTCGGTCCGCGTGGTTGCGAGATCACCGGCATCACCTGGACGCCGGATTACACCTCCATGTGGATCAACATCCAGCACCCCAAGCTGAGCTACCCGGCCAGCGACGGCAAGACGCGCCCACGCTCGACCACCGTGCTGATCACCAAAAACGACGGCGGTGTGATCGGCAACTGAGGCATGGTTCGCTGACCAAAGCCAGCGAACCTTCCGCCCGCTGCCCGGCACTGACACTGGCCCGCCATGCAAAAAAAACCCCGCTTGCGCGGGGCTTTGCAGACTGAATTTTCGCCATCCATGAGCATGCACCATCCTGGCGCCTATCCTTGCGAGATCCCTGTTGTCTGTAGCGCTTCCAGCGCATCGCTTGTCTCAACGCTGTCAGGTTAAGCGCGAACGCGACCGCGCTGTAGCAGCCAATGACCGTATTTTATGTAAGACATTGACTATTTGGTCGAGTCTGGATGCGTGTCCGGCTGACACAGGAGGCTCACTGCGTTTCCACTGCAGCGACCAGTGCAGCGATTCCTGCCTTGGCGATCTGCGCGTCATCGCTGGATTTCACGCCGGAAACCCCTACCGCGCCGACGACCTGCCCGTCGATAACCACCGGGATACCACCCTCGAGCATGCCTTGCAGCATGGGGATGGACAGGAAGGCCGTGCGGCCATTGTTGATAATCTCTTCGAAACGCTTCGATTCCCGGCGACCCAGAGCGGCACAACGTGCTTTCTCCGGGGCGACATAGGCCGTGGTTGGCGTGGCATCGTCCAGCCGCAACAGACCTAGCAGATGTCCGCCATCGTCCACCACAGCGATACTCACCGCCCACTGGTTGCCTTCGGCTTCGGCACGGGCTGCCGCCAGTATGATTTCAACATCGGTCAGGCTAAGGACAGCTTTCGTTTTCATGGACACTCCAGTTTGATTAAGGGATCGGCCCGGCTCCGGGGGCAGATCAATAGCCGAGGGAAAAATCCGCCTCGGCCATGTCCATCAGGGAATCAGCGCCGGACAGCATGGCTTCCAGGTGCGCACGGGTGCGCGGCAGGATGCGCTGGTAATAAAACCGCGCGGTCTGCAGCTTGGCTTTGTAGAAGCCTTCTTCAGCGGTGCCGGCAGCCAGTTTTCCAGCCGCGACCCGCGCCATGTCGGCCCAGAAGTAGGCCAGGCAGATATAGCCGGAATACATCAGGTAATCCACCGCAGCGGCGCCGACCTCTTCACGGTCCTGCATCGCCGCCATGCCGATCTTCATGGTGCTTTCGCCCCACTCCTTGTTCAGCCTGGCCAGCGGCTCGATGAATTCCTTGAGTACGGCATCACTTTCATTTGCCTGACAGAACTTGTGCACGACCTTGGTGAAGCCCTTGAGCAGCTCACCCTGGCTCATCAATACCTTGCGCCCCAGAAGATCCAGCGACTGGATGCCGGTGGTGCCTTCGTACAGGCAGGATATCCGGCTGTCGCGCACGTTCTGCTCCATGCCATGCTCGGCGATGTAACCATGCCCGCCGAAAACCTGCACTCCGTGGTTGGCCGCCTCGAAGCCGGTTTCAGTCATGAAGGCCTTGGCGATCGGGGTGATGAAGGCCAGCAGCGAGTCGGCCTGCTCGCACTGCGCCTCATCCTGGCTGTGCTGGACCACGTCCACCAGCTTGGCGGCATAATAGAACAGCGCCCGGTTGCCTTCGGCGAAGGCTTTCATGGTCAGCAGCATGCGCCGTACATCAGGATGCACGATGATCGGATCAGCCGGCTTATCCGGCGCTTTCGGGCCGCTCAAAGAACGCATCTGCAGACGCTCGCGGGCATAGCGGATCGCCCCCTGGAAAGCCAGTTCGGCGTGCGCCAGCCCCTGCATTGCCGTACCCAGGCGGGCAACGTTCATGAACGTGAACATGCAATTGAGGCCCTTGTTGGGCGGACCGATCAGAAATCCCGTGGCACCATCGAAGTTCAGCACACAGGTGGCATTGCCATGGATGCCCATCTTGTGTTCGAGGGAACCGCAGTTCACCGCATTGCGCTCGCCCAGCCCATCGTCGGTGCCCGGCAGGAATTTCGGCACGATGAACAAGGAAATGCCCTTGGTTCCTGCGGGCGCATCCGGCAGACGAGCCAGCACGATATGCACGATATTTTCGGCCATGTCGTGCTCACCAGCGGAAATGAAAATCTTGGTGCCCTCGATCCGGTAGCTGCCATCGGCCTGTGGCACGGCCTTGGTGCGCAACAGGCCAAGGTCGGAGCCGCAGTGCGCTTCGGTCAGACACATGGTGCCGGTCCATTGGCCAGAGACCAGCTTGCTCAGGTAAGCCGCTTTCTGTTCGGGCGTGCCATGGGCATGCAGAGTGCTCATCGCGCCATGGGACAATCCCGGATACATGCTCCAGGCCCAACTGGCCGTGGCCAGCATCTCATTGACGGTCATGGCCAGTGATTCCGGCAGCCCCTGGCCGCCATATTCCGTCTCGTGGGCGAGGCTCGGCCAGCCGCCTTCGACATATTGGCGATAGGCCTCCTTGAAACCGGTGGGCGTTGTTACGCCATCCGCGCTCCAGGTACAACCTTCAAGATCGCCAATCCGATTGAGCGGTGCGATGACGTTTTCGCAGAACTTCGCGCCCTCTTCGAGAATCGCAGAAACCACGTCCGATGTGGCCTCTGTGCAACCGGGAAGGCTCTGGTAATGCGCTGCGTAACCGAGCAGTTCGTCACGCACGAAACGAATGTCGCGCAGGGGCGTCTTGTAGTCGGGCATAGCGTTGACCTCACCGATGGATTCTTGATTCAACGCCTTTTATACCAGCCCCTGCCCTGGCATGGAGACCGCAAAGGCTCAAAATAGCCGGGAATCACCCTGGCCGAACAATGCTTCCAGCTTCAGGTGAACCGCGACCTGAGCGGGCGTTGGCGGGTCAAGATACGGTACACACCCAAGGCAAGGTGCTGGCAGGCGCTCGGCAAGGGTAACGAGATTATCGTCCAGGCGCGCCGTGCGGGGATCAACGAGATTCGCCACCCAGCCGGCCAGCGGCAAACCATCGCGCAGGATCGCTTCGGCGCTCAACAGCGCATGGTTGATGCAACCCAGGCGCACACCGACCACCAGAATCACCGGCAAATCCAGCGCGATAGCCAGATCGGCCAAGTTCGCGTTGCCGCTCAAGGGCACGCGCCAGCCGCCGGCGCCTTCGATCACGGTGAAATCCGCCTGCAGCGCCAGCACCGGCTGCACGGCTGCGGCCAGAGAGTCGGCGTGCAGCTCGATACCCACCTCGCGCGCCGCCAGATGCGGCGCAATCGCCGGGGCGAAGGCGAAAGGATTCACCTGTGCATAAGACAGCGGCAAGCTACATTCACCCAGTAAGGCCAGGGCATCGGCATTGCGCAAACCGTCATCCGTCCGTTCACAACCGGAAGCGACCGGCTTGCTGGCAGCGGTAGAAAGCCCCAGGCGGCGTGCGGCATGCAACAACCCGGCGGCGATGGTGGTTTTGCCGATCTCGGTATCGGTGCCCGTGAGAAAAAAGGCGTGCGCCATGTCAACGCTCCTTGCGCAGCAGTCCGTAGATGACCTGATAGGTGGCCGGCAAGCCGTCCGGGCAACGGTAAGTGTCATAGGCCGCGGTCAGTGCCTGAATCCGGGCGCGTCCAGCGAGCCCATCCGGACGCCCCGGATTCAGGTTACCAGCGCCCAGAACCTTGAGCTCATGGGTCAGTTGGCGCAGATCGGGAAAGAACAGCACCTCGGGCCGGCACTCCAGCGCGATCAGCTCCAGCCCGCTATCTGCGCAAAGCCGCTGGTATTCGTCGAATCCGCGAAAACGATTGACATGGGTGAAGCTGTCCACCATCCGCCAGCTATCCCGTAACTCCTGCAAGGTGCCGGCACAAAGACTACTGAAAGCCAAAACCCCGCCGGGGCGCAGCACCCGCTCCGCTTCAGCCAGCACTTCGGCGAAATCGGCGCACCATTGCAAGGCCAGGCTGGAAAAAATCAGCTCGAAACACTCGTCTTGCAACGGCAGGCATTCGGCATCGCCAGCCACGAAAGCCTGTGCGCCCCCCAAAGGAGCGGCATGGCGCAGCATACCTTCGGCGAGATCCAGTGCGAGGCCGTCTGCCAGCGGAAACCGCGCCGCCAGAAGTCGGGAAAAATGCCCGGTGCCGCTGCCAAGATCCAGCCAGCGGTGTACGTTGAGCGCATCCGGCAGACGCTGCAGCAGGTCGTTACCCACCTTGCGCTGTAGCGCAGCGACACCGTCATAGCTCGCTGCCGCACGGGAGAAAGAAGCGGCGACCTGGTGCTTTTCCGGGCGCCTCAACGCCGGCTCCCGAGAAAGTCCAGCATGAGCTGTGCGACATCGTCCGGCCGCTCCAGCGGCAGGCCGTGGCTGGCTTCGGCAACGATCTCGACCTGCGCTGCCGGCAATAGGCTGCGCAGCGCAGCGGCAGCCGCCTGCGATACCAGCACGTCGCGTTCGGCGAACACATGCAGCTGCGGGCCGGTGTACTTTTGCAAGGCATGACGATTGTCCAGCCGCTCCAGCAATTGCAGACCGGCAGCCAGGACCGCTGCCGGCTTGTTGAGCATGATGACCTGCAACTGTCGGCCAAGGGTCTTGGGATCGAAGCCGCCCCGGCTGCACAGCAGGCTGAAGCGCTTGAGGGTTTCCTCGGGGTCCAGTTCAAAAGCCCGGCAGAAATCGTTGAACACCTTGACCGGCATCGCCGTGGGCCAGCCATCGCGACTACGGAAACTGGCGTTGCTGCCCAGGGTGATCAGACCACGGCAGGCGTGCCCGCGCCGTGCCGCCAATTGCGCAGCAAGCATGCCGCCGAGCGACCAGCCGGCCAGCCAGGACGCTTCGCTCAGTCGCAGGTGCAACTCATCCAGCCAGGCATCGCCCTGCAACAGCGCCGGCAATGGGGCGATCTCCACATCCAGCCAGGGTGCCTGCTGGATCAGGCATTCACGCAGGGGGTCCAGTGCGGCCGGTTCAAAAGCCCAGCCGGGTAACAGAATCAGACGTTCACGCATCGCTATCGGCTTCCTTTGCCAGGATTGACCAGCATTCGTCCAGGCAGACAAGTAGACGTTCCATTTGCGCCTCGCTGTGCGCAGCACTGAGGGTGATCCGTAGCCGTGCGCTGCCGGCCGGCACGGTGGGTGGGCGGATCGCACCGACCAGAATACCGCGCTCGCGCAACAGGCCGGAAAGCTTCAACGTACGCTCGCTGGTGCCAATCAGGAGCGGCTGAATCGGCGTCGGACTGTCCAGCAAGGTCAGGCCGATCCCGGCTGCGCCCTGGCGAAAGCGCGCAATCAGCCGAGCCAGGTGTTCGCGCCGCCAGTGTTCGTGGCGTAGCAACTCCAGGCTTTTCAAGGTAGCACAGGCGACTGCCGGCGGCTGGCTGGTGGTATAGATGTAGGGGCGGGCGAACTGGATCAGCGTCTCGACCAGTTCTTCACTGCCGGCCACGAAGGCACCAGCGGTGCCGAACGCCTTGCCCAAGGTGCCGACCAGTACCGGCACCGCATCCAGCCCCAGGCCGAAGTGCTCGACGATACCCCCACCGTGCGCACCCAGCGGGCCGAAGCCATGGGCATCATCCACCATTACCCAGGCGTTCTTTCTGCGAGCTTCGGCGCAGAGTGCCGGCAGGTCGGCCAGATCGCCATCCATACTGAATACGCCATCAGTGACGACCAGGGTAGCGCCCGTGGCTTTTTCCAGCCGCCCGGCCAGACTGGCCGCATCGTTGTGCAGATAACGGGAAAACCGCGCCTCACTGAGCAACCCGGCATCCAGCAGAGAAGCATGGTTGAGGCGATCCTCCAGCACCGTATCGCCCTGGCCGACCAGCGCGGTGACGGCAGCGAGATTGGCCATGTAGCCGGTGGAAAACAGCAGCGCGCGTGGTCGGCCGGTGAAATCGGCCAGCGCCGCCTCCAATTCATGGTGAGGCGTACTGTGGCCGCAGACCAGGTGCGAAGCACCACCGCCGACACCCCAGCGTGCCGCGCCCTGGCGCAGGGCGCGGATCACCTCGGGATGATTGGCCAGGCCCAGGTAGTCATTGGAGCAGAAAGCCAGCAGGTGTTGGCCATCCACCGTCACTTCCGGCCCTTGCGGGCTCTCCAGCAATGGGCGCTGGCGATAGAGATGTTCGGCGTGGCGGGTGGCGAGACGGACAGCAAGATCGAAAGACATGATATCGGGCACACTCAAAGCGTGGATGACCAGCAGTAGGTCATCCACGCGACACAATCAAACCTGATGCTGGGTGGATGAACGCTGCTCATCCACCTGCGGTAATCAAACAGCCGCGTTATAAAACAATTTCGAATCGCGCTGCTCACGCAGTGCATGTTCGATGGCCGCCTGATGCACTTCGTCGTCGTGTCCGGCGCGCTCCTCCGGCTTGATGCCAAGACGTTTGAGCAAGGCCAGGTCTTTGTCCGCCTGCGGGTTGCCGGTGGTCAGCAACTTCTCGCCGTAGAAGATGGAGTTGGCGCCAGCGAAGAAGGCCAGTGCCTGCATTTGCTCGCTCATCTGCTCGCGTCCGGCGGAAAGACGCACATGGGAGTTGGGCATCATGATCCGCGCCACCGCCAGGGTACGGATGAAGTCGAACGGATCGACCTCTTCAGCTTCAGCCAGCGGGGTGCCCTTGACCTTGACCAGCATGTTGATCGGCACGCTCTCCGGATGCTCGGGCAGGTTGGCCAGTTCGATCAAAAGGCCCGCGCGGTCATCGGCCGATTCGCCCATGCCGAGGATACCGCCGGAACAGATCTTCATGCCCGCCTCGCGCACATGGGCCAGGGTTTCCAGGCGCTCGGCGTAGGTGCGGGTGGTGATGATGTTGCCGTAGAACTCCGGCGAGGTGTCCAGGTTATGGTTGTAGTAGTCCAGCCCGGCCTGGGCCAGCGCCTGGGTCTGCTCGCGGGACAGCTTGCCGAGGGTCATGCAGGTTTCCAGGCCCAGCGCCTTCACGCCTTTGACCATTTCCAGCACGTAGGGCATATCCCTGGCCGACGGATGCTTCCAGGCTGCGCCCATGCAGAAGCGTGTGGAGCCGATGGCCTTGGCCGCCGCTGCGGCTTCGAGTACCTGCTGCACCTCCATCAGTTTCTGCTTTTCCAGCTCGGTATCGTAGTGTCCCGATTGCGGGCAGTATTTGCAGTCCTCCGGACAGGCACCGGTCTTGATCGACAGCAGCGTGGAAACCTGCACGCGATTGGGATCGAAATGCCGGCGATGGACCGTCTGCGCCTGGAACAGCAGATCGTTGAACGGCTGCGCGAAGAGCGCTTGCACTTCGGCAAGAGTCCAGTCGTGACGCAGGGAAGAAACGGCAATGGCGCTCATGGGCATTCCTTGGGCTGGTACGCAGTGCGGTGACATATTCGGAGAGGATGGGCAAGAATGGTCAACTAATCCTCCAAACACTGTCAACCAGGAAAGGAATCATGGTTTACAAGTGGTTAAAAAAAGAACAGACCTGTCTACTCTGTGACGAGCCCAGCGACTCTCAGCCCATCTGCTCCGCTTGCGAACTCGAACTGCCCTGGCTTGGCGCTCATTGCCGGATCTGCGCCCTGCCCCTGCCGGTCACTGGCCAGATCTGCGGCGAATGCCTGAAACGCCTACCGACCTTCGACCACGTGCAAGCCCCCTGGCGCTTCGCCTTTCCGGTCGACAGCCTGATCGGCCGCTTCAAGCACCGGGCCGACTGGCCCAGCGGCCGCATCCTCGCCGAACAACTGCAACAGCACCTCGAACATGCTTACGGTGAAGGACTGACGCGCCCGGAAATGTTGCTGCCGGTCCCCTTGTCGCGCCAGCGCCTGCGGCAGCGCGGCTTCAACCAGGCCGGAATGCTGGCCGACTGGCTGGCCCGCATGCTGGGTATTCCCTGCAACCCGCACCTGCTGCGGCGCACCCGGGAAACCCCGGCCCAGCAGCAACTGGACGCCGTAGCCCGGCGCCGCAATCTACGCCAGGTCTTTGCCCTGCTTCCCGGCCACACGCTGGAAAACCGGCACATCGCCGTGGTGGACGATGTGCTCACCACCGGTGCCACTGCCGAGGCCATTGCCCGCGTACTCAAGCAGGCCGGTGCGCAACGAGTGGATGTCTATTGCCTGGCGCGTACCCCCAAGCCTGGAGATTGAGCAGCTTCAGGCTTCAGGCTTCAGGCTTCAGGCTTCAGGCTTCAGGCTTCAGGATAGACTGTAGAACCAACCATCCGGAGCCAACCATGAGCCATCCCTTCGACGCCCTTACGCCCGATCTGGTCCTGGATGCAGTGGAAAGCCTTGGCCACCTGAGCGACGCCCGCGTGCTGGCACTGAACAGCTACGAGAATCGCGTCTACCAGGTCGGCATCGAGGACAGCCAACCCCTGATCGCCAAATTCTATCGCCCGCAACGCTGGTCGGATGCGGCAATCCGCGAAGAGCACGCCTTCACCCTGGAGCTGGCCGGACACGAAGTGCCAGTCATCGCACCACTGGTGCAGGAGGGTGAAACCCTCTTCGAGCACGCAAGCTTTCGCTTCGCCCTGTTCCCCCGGCGCGGCGGCCGTGCACCGGAGCCGGACAACCTGGACCAGATGTTTCGCTTCGGCCAGTTGCTGGGGCGCCTGCATGCCATCGGCGCAAGCCAGCCATTCAGGCATCGAGAACAGCTCGGCGTACAGAATTTCGGTCACGCTTCGCTGGCCACTCTGCTCGACGGTGGCTTCGTGCCGCAAAGCCTGCGCCCGGCCTACGAGTCGGTGGCCAGGCACCTGCTGGAGCGCGTCGAGACGGCCTTCGCCAGCACGCCGTTTGCCTCGATCCGCCTGCACGGTGATTGCCATCCGGGCAATATTCTCAGCCGCGACGAGCAACTGCTGCTGGTCGATCTGGACGACTGCCGCAGCGGCCCGGCCATGCAGGATCTGTGGATGATGCTGGCGGGTTCGCGGCAGGAACGGCTCGCCCAGTTGGCCGAGCTGGTGGAGGGTTATCAGGAATTCTTCGATTTCGATGCCCGCCAGTTGCGCCTGATCGAACCACTGCGTGCTCTGCGCCTGCTGCATTACAGTGCCTGGCTGGCACGGCGCTGGGACGACCCGGCCTTCCCGCAGAGCTTTCCCTGGTTCGGTAGCGAGCGCTATTGGGGCGACCAGATCCTGACCCTGCGCGAGCAAATGGCCGCACTGGACGAAGAACCGTTGCGGCTCTTTTAGCCAAATTTGGGCGAAAAGGCGCAAATTCGACTTTTTCGCCCAGCTTTCAGCTCCGTTACCGGCTTTTTTGCTCTTCGATCAACCAATCCAGCCGCCAGTTGCCCTGGCTCTGGGCCAACTGCCCGGCCAGCCAGGGCAACAGCGATTCCAGTTCATCCTCCAGGCCCCACGGCGGATTGGCGATGACCAGACCCGAACCGTTCAGACGTTCGGCTGCGTCGGCCGGATGCACCAGCAGCTCGGCGCGCAATAGCTTGGGTGCGCCGGAGCGGGCCAGATCCTGATAGAACCGCTTGAGCTGGCGCTCGTCCTTGATCGGGTACCAGATGACCGCGATGGTCTGGCGCATACGACCGATGGCCTCCTGCAAGGCTTGCACACAACGCGACAATTCATCGGCCTGCTCGAACGGCGGGTCGATCAGTAGAACCACGCGCTTTTCGGCAGTCGGCAACAAGGCTCGCGGCACTTGCCAACCTTCGCCGAGATGCACGGCAACGCGCGGATCGCCGCGCATGTTGTCCTTGAGCAGCGCGCCATCCTCCGGGTGCTTCTCGTTCAGGTGCAGGCGGTCCTGCGGGCGTGCCAGACGGCGCGCCAATTCGGGCGAGCCAGGGTAATAGCGCAACCGGCCATCCGGATTAAATGCCCGCACGGCATTCAGGTAGTCGGTCAACAACGCCGGTGCGGCGTCTGCCTGCCAGAGCCGGTCGATACCTTGCAGCCATTCCCCGGTACGGCTGGCCTGCGTGCCGGCCAGATCATAGAGCCCGGTACCGGCATGGCTGTCGAGATAGGCATAGGGCGCGTCCTTGCGCGCCAGCAGGGCCAATATCCGCGACAGGACCAGGTGCTTGAGGACATCGGCATGGTTACCAGCATGAAAGGCGTGGCGATAGTTCATCGTAAGACTCCTGGAAGGCCGCGCATTTTAGCCGTTAGCAGCCCGCGCAAGCGATTGCAGCGGTCGGCCCAGCAATTCGCGCAGATGTTCCAGGGCCGGATGGGCCGGGACATCGTGTCGGCGCATCAACAAAGTGGGCGCCGCGGCAAGATCGCTTTCAATCGCTCGGGAAACGACTAGCCGCCCGCGTGGATGCGCCTCCAGCAGGCTGCGCGGCAGCAAGCCAATCCCCATGCCGACGGCAATACCGCCAAGGATTGCGTCGATCGAACCATAGCTTTGCCGAGCCTTGACCTTCAATTCGTGGCGCTCGCTCCAGCGCTCCAGACGCTCGCGATAATGGCAGCCAGAGGGGAAACCGAGCAGGGTCAGCGGCTCGCGCAGCAGGGTTTCCACTACCGCGCCGGCCGGCGTGACCAGCATCAGTTCTTCATGCCAGATCGTTTCGCTGTGCAATTGCGGATGCTCGCAAGGACCGCCGACCAATGCAGCATCCAGCCGACCGGCCAGCACCTCGTCGAGCAGATGCCGGCTGGTACCGGTAATCAGGCTGAGGCTGACGTTCGGTGCATCGCGATGGAACGCCGCCAACACTTCCGGCAGGCGCACCGCCGCCGTGGCTTCCATCGAACCAAAGCGCAACTCGCCGGCCCAGCCATCGTCCTGGACACTGCGCCAGGCCGCCTGGCAGAGCAGCTCCAACTGCTGGGCGTGCGGCAACAACCGTTCCCCCGCTGGCGTCAAGCTCAGCCGCTGCGCCCCACGCTGCAAGAGCGCGACGCCCAGTTGCGTTTCGAGTTGCCGCAGCCGCGCCGAGACATTCGACGGTACGCAATGCAGTTGCCTGGCAGCCTCGCTCAGGGAGCCGGCCCGGCTGACCGCGAGAAAATAGCGTAGCAACTGCGGATTGAGGCGTTGCCAGGAGGAAATGGACAACTTATTCACTCATAGTGAAAGCAAGGTTCATTATTTTTCATTACTGGTCACATACAGGCAACGGCTAAGGTTGGATCAAGCCCTCAAACGGACCTTGACATGAACTCGACGCCACCGCTCAGAATCGCGCTTGCTCTGCTCGCCGGCAGTACGGCTCTGGTCGTAGTGCATTCGCTCGGGCGTTTCGCCTTTACCCCGCTCCTGCCCTACCTGATTGCCGATGGCCTGATCGATCTGGAACAGGGTGCGCGCCTGGCGACCTGGAACTATATCGGCTATCTGCTTGGCGCCTTGCTGGCGCTGGTCATGCACCGTCCGTCACGCCTGCGTATCGGCTTGCCGGTGGCGCTGCTGACGAATGCCTTGCTAACCCTGGCCCAGGGCTTTACCGCTGACTACGATCTGCTGCTTTGGCTACGCCTGGCCAATGGCATCAGCAATGGCCTGGTATTTGTCATGGCGCCGGCACTGGTGCTGGAATGGCTGGCCCAGCGGCAGCGAGCCGGGCTCAGCGGCCTCGTCTACCTAGGCGTTCCCATCGGCCTGCTCGTTTCCAATGTTCTGGCCAATCTACCCACCGAACAGTTACACAGCGCCCAGCGCTGGTGGCCGATGGCGGCGCTGGCCCTGCCACTGGCGCTCCTCAGCAGTTGGCAACTGGGACGCCTGAAAATCACCATTCCGGCCCGGGTCGCCACCGCACCCGAAACGCTGTTCGACCGGATCAGCATTCCGCTTTTTCTGGCCTACGCCGGTGCCGGCCTGGGCTACATCTTGCCGATGACCTTTCTACCGACCCTGGCCCGGCAACTGTTGCCCGCCGGCGACCCGCTGATCACCGGGGCCTGGCAATGGACCGCGATCGCCTGCCTGGCCAGCATCCCACTGTGGAATCACCTGGGAGCCCGCCTGGGCGACCGCCGTGCGCTGGCGGCCAGCTACCCTTTACAGGCGCTGGGCGCCGCCGCGCCCCTGCTGTGGCCGGGACACACCGGGGTGCTGCTGTGTGCCTTGCTGGTGGGCGGCACCTTCGCCGGCAGCGTCCTGCTGACCCAGCGCCTGGCGCGGCACCTGCAACCGCACCAGGGCATTCGCCTGTCGGCCGCGCTGATCGCCCTGTACGGCGTGGCTCAGTTGCTCGGCCCCTGGCTGGCGGAGCTCTGGCTGGCCCATGGCGGCGACCTGACCCAGAGTTTCGCCATCGGCGCCGGCGCCCTGCTCTGGGCCTGGTTCTGGGCCTGGCTGACACCTTCCACCCCCAAGACGAGGATTGACTGAAATGCCATACGTGAATATCAAAATCACCCGCGAGGGCGCTACCGCCGAGCAGAAGCAGCGCCTGATTGAAGGCGCCACGCAGTTACTGGTGGATGTCCTGGGCAAGAATCCGGCAACTACCGTAGTGGTAATCGATGAGGTGGATACGGATAACTGGGGCATCGGCGGCATCCCGGTTACGCAACGCCGCTTGCAGGAAAATCCCTGAAACAGCCGGAACATCCGACCAGCGGCTTCCTTTCTCCCGCCAGTGGAAGAGGGGCTCTCAATCGCCTCCGGCAAAGCCGGGAATGTCCCGCAAAGCCAATGAAAATCGGCCTGAAATTTCTCGATGCTGGTAGCCCGGCCCCGGGTTTAATGCCCTGGGTCGGCCCTCGGAATAATCCTGTTGCATCTGGTCCAACAGCTCAAGCCTGTTAGACTGCCTCTCCCGCAATCAGCAGTAGACCCGTAGTCCAATGCCATCTTTGCGTAACGTCCTGCTCGCCATACTTATCGCCCTGACCACCCTTCCACAACTCATCCAAGCCGCGCCGAATACGGCCGCGCAGCCCGCTCCGGCCTCCGAGACAAGTCTCGCCGACCAGACCAAGGCACTGCTCGACCAGGCCAAGAGCCGGCAGCAAAGCCTGGCCGAACTGAAGGAACAGTTGGCGGCAGCGCCCCAGCAAACCCGGACAGCCGAACGCGAACTGGCTCGTCTGCGCGCCACTGCGGCGCTCGATCCGAGCAAAGCTTTCGCCAACCTATCCGTGCCCGAGCTGGAGCAGCGGCTTGCCGACCGCGTTCGAGATCTATCCGGGTGGCAGAAGGCAATCAGCGATGCCAACAGTATGGTCATCGCTGCCCAGACCCGACCGGAGCGAGCCCAGGCGGAAATCAGCACCAAGCAGGCCCGCACCCTGGAAATCGAAGGGATACTCAACAGCAACAAGGAAAACGGCCAGCCACTTGCTCCGGAGCGCATCGCCAACCTGAAAGCCGAGCAGGACGCTTTGCGCGCCACCATCGACTTACGCCGCCAGGAACTGACCGGTAATACCCAGATGCTCAATCTGGGCAAGGCCCGGCGGGATCTGCTCAACGAACAGGTCAACCGTGCCCAGCAGGAAACCCTGGCCCTACAGACGCAGCTCAATAACAGGCGCCGGGAACAGTCCGAGCAGACCGTTGCGGAAATCTCCCGTTCGTCCGCCTCCGAAGACCTGACCAGCAATACCATCCTGACCAAGGCAAGCTCGGAAAACCTGGAGCTTTCCAACTATCTGCTACGGGGTACCGAGCGGCTCAACGAACTGACCCAGCAAAATCTGCAGACTCAGCAACAGCTCGATTACCTGAACCAGGCGGATCGCTCGCTTGAGGAACAGATTTCCGTACTCAGCAGCAGCCAGGTTCTTTCGAAGATCCTCATCCAGCAACAGCAGGCGCTGCCACAGATCGAGGTGGATCCGAACCTGACCAACTATATTGCCGACCTGCGGCTGTATCAGTTCGATCTGAGCCAGCGGATGGAAAAAAACAGCGATCCGCAAGCGTATATCGGGCAGTTGCTACAGGGCCAGCCGGACGGGACAGATACCCCCGAACTACGCCAGGGGCTGCTCGATCTGCTGCAAAGCCGCGGCGATCTGCTCCGGCAACTGGAGCAGGTGCTCAACTCGCTGCTCAGTGAAGCGGTTACCCTGCAGGTCAATCAAAAACAACTGCAGGATACAGCCCAGACCATCAGCAAAACCATCAACGAGCAAATGTTCTGGATTCCCAGTAACAAGCCGTTGACCCTGAGCTGGTTCAAAACCTTACCCGAGCAACTACAGGCACAACTGGACAGCATCCCCTGGAAGGATGTGATGACCCAATTGGGTGCCGGTCTCGTGCAGCAGCCGCTGTTCTTCCTGCCGCTGCTGGTGTTGATCGCCGCCATGCTTTGGAAGCGCAAGGCCATTGGCGATCAGCTGGATACCATGGGCAAGAGCATTGGCCATTACCACAAGGATTCCCAGCTGCACACGCCGCTGGCCTTGTTGCTCAATATCCTGTTGGCCCTACCGGGCGCAATGGCGCTGGCCCTTTGTGGTTTCGCCCTGGAAATGGATGGCCGCGGCCAAAACGTCAGCCTCAGTGCAGCCTTCTTCCAGATGGCTCAAGCCTGGCTGGTGTTCTATACCGCCTACCAGATACTCAGCCCCGCCCGTATGGCAGAAGTTCATTTCCGCTGGGCACCGAAGCAAGTGGCCTTCTTGCGCCGGGAAGTCGGCCGCCTGGGCATCATCGTCATGATCATGGTTGCCGTGGTGACCTTCGCCATGCATCAGCCCGCCGGGTTGGATAACGATGTGCTGGGCATCATCACAGTGCTGGTCTGCTATTTGCTGATCTGCCTGGGGCTGGTGCGCATCCTGCTCAAAGGGCCGAACAGCGATAACGCCCCCCTGCCGCGCCAGGCCCTGGGCCTGCTTTTCAGCATGCTGCCTCTGGCCTTGGCGCTGACCGTAGGGCTGGGCTATTACTACACGGCCCTGCGTCTGACCGGGCGTCTGACCGATACGTTGTACCTGCTTCTAGTCTGGATCCTGATCGAAGCCATGCTGGTGCGCAGCCTCAGCGTGGCGGCCCGGCGCTTGGCCTACAAGCGGATGATGGACAGGCGCAAGAAGCTCGCCGAAGAAGGTCAAGACCAGAGCGAAATCAAAATCGAAGAGCCGGCCATCAATATCGAGCAGCTCAACCAGCAATCGCTGCGGCTGATGCGCATCACCCTGTTCGGCCTGTTCTTTGTGATGCTCTACTGGGTGTGGTCCGATGTGATCTCAGTGGTGTCCTATCTGGACAACTTCATCCTGTATCAGGCGGGCAGCGGCGCGAACATGACGTCGATCAGCTTGAAGGATGTGCTCAGCGCCCTGCTGATCGGCGGCATTTCAATCGTCCTGGCACGCAACCTGCCCAGCCTGTTCGAAGTCTTCATTCTGTCGCGACTCAAACTGACCCAGGGCAGCGCCTACGCGACCAGCACGCTGCTGACCTACATTCTCATCGCGCTTGGCATCACCAGCACGCTGTCTGCCGTCGGAGTGCGCTGGGATCAGTTGCAATGGCTGGTGGCAGCGCTGTCGGTAGGTCTTGGCTTCGGTTTGCAGGAGATATTTGCCAACTTCGTCTCCGGTCTGATCATCCTGTTCGAGCGGCCGGTGCGGATCGGCGATCTAGTGACCATCAATAATCTTACGGGTACGGTCACCAAAATTCGCATTCGCGCAACCACCATTACCGATGCCGACCGCAAGGAAATCATCGTACCGAACAAGGCTTTCATCACCAGTCAACTGCTCAACTGGACCCTGAGCGATACGGTGACACGTGTCACCATGCAGATAGGCGTGGCCTACAATTCGGATCTGGCTCTGGTACGCAAGCTGATCCTGCAAGTGGCCAAGGACAATTCACGCGTGATGAACGATCCGGCACCTTCTGTCGCCTTCATCAATTTCGGTGAATATGCCGTTATCCACGAGCTGCGTCTGTTGGTACGTGAATTGGGTGACCGTCAGGCCGTGGTCGATGAAATCAGTGCGGCCATCGACCGGCAGTTCAGCGAGCACGGCATCCTGCTTGCCGCGCGCCAGACCAACATTACCCTAACCAATGGCACAGGACATCAGATGGAACTCACCTCAGAATCTGCAGAGCCAGAGAAAGGCCCGACCGCTATTCCACCTCAAGCGCCTACTCAAGCGCCTAAACTGCCGTAACCGGCCAGCGCGAGGAACGGCCATGGCTCCATGGCCTCCAACTTAGTGCCTGGCCCGCCCAGGCACGCCAAATGGCCTGGAATTCCCATGGAGCGTACCCTTGAAGAACCTCATCGAGCTTCGCTTCGACAACCGCTTCGCTCGCCTGGGCGACACCTTTTCCACCGCGATCCAACCCCAACCACTGGAAGCCCCGCGGCTGGTCGTCGCCAGCCCGGCAGCCATGGCATTGCTCGACCTCGCTCCCGATACGCTGGAAAACCCGCTCTTCACCGACCTCTGTTCCGGCCACTGGCTCTGGCCGGCGGCGGAACCGCGGGCAATGGTCTATTCCGGTCACCAGTTCGGCATCTACAACCCACGCCTTGGCGATGGCCGTGGTCTGCTGCTCGGCGAAGTCGTCAACCAGGCAGGCCAGCACTGGGACCTGCATCTCAAAGGCGCAGGTCTTACCCCCTACTCACGCATGGGCGACGGCCGAGCAGTGCTGCGCTCCTCGATTCGCGAGTTTCTCGCCAGCGAACATCTGCATGCCATGGGTATTCCCACCTCGCGGGCCTTGTGCGTGACCAGCTCCAGCACACCGGTCTGGCGCGAGCGGCAGGAGCCAGGCGCCATGCTGATGCGCCTGGCCAGCAGCCATGTGCGCTTCGGTCATTTCGAATATTTCTTCTACACCCGCCAGCACGAGGCGCTGAAAACGCTGCTCGACCATGTGCTGGCCCAGCATTACCCACAAAGCCTGGAGCAATCACAGCCTTACGCCGCGTTCTTCCGTGAAGTGCTGGAGCGTACCGCCGAAATGATCGCCTACTGGCAAGCCTACGGTTTCTGCCATGGCGTAATGAACACGGACAATATGTCCATTCTCGGCATCACCTTCGACTTCGGCCCCTACGCCTTCCTCGACGACTTCGACGTCAACTTCATCTGCAACCATTCAGACGACACGGGGCGCTATTCCTTCGACAATCAGGTGCCGATTGCCCACTGGAATCTCTCCGCGCTGGCGCAGGCCCTGACACCTTTCGTCGATAAGGACAACCTGCTCAAAACCCTGGGTTTGTTTCTGCCGATCTACCGGGCCGCCTGGCTGGACCTGATGCGCCGCCGCCTGGGCTTCACCAGAGCGGATGAGAACGATCAGGCATTGATCCAGCAGCTCTACAAACTGATGCAAGGCAGCGCAGTGGACTACACGCGCTTCTTCCGTGAGCTCGGCGATAGCACCGCGCCTGAAGCCGTTCGACGGTTACGCGAGGACTTCGTCGACCTGGCCGGTTTCGATGCCTGGAGCGAGCGCTATCGACAACGAGTCGAGCACGAAGGGGGTAGCCAGGGCGAGCGCCGAACGCGCATGCATGCAGTCAATCCAAAGTACATCCTGCGTAATTACCTGGCTCAACAAGCCATCGAAGCCGCCGAACAGGATAATTACGCCCCGGTGCGCGAGCTGCACGCGGTGCTGTCCCGTCCGTTCGACGAGCAGCCAGGCATGGAACGCTACGCCGAACGCCCACCGGAATGGGGCAAGCATCTGGAAATCAGCTGTTCATCCTGAAACAGCCAAAAACAGTCAGCGCCCCGCCATCCGCCGGAGCGCTTCGAGACGAAAGGCCAGCTTCTGCTCCAGCCCGGCGAGCTGCCGCTGGAGGCGTAACCGGGTGTCGGCATCCACAGCCGCATCAAGCGCCGCCTGCAAAGCGGCCCGCTGCTGGAAAAGCTCGACTTCCTGGGGCGGTATGCCAGCGTTCTTCAATACACGAAAACCCATGCGCAGCGGCTCCGGCGTCTGCAACCAGGCATCGTCCACTTCCAGCGGCTGCCCCGGTTCGGTCACCTGTTTCTGCCAAGAGGAAATCGCTCTGGCAATCCGCTGCTCAAGTTCCTGTTCCAGCGTACTCATGCCGTCCTCCTGTCTGTTGAGCCGAAACTCACTGTCGTTTCCCGCAATGCCGAAAGACAAGCTCAAGGAACCGCTGCATTCGCTGAGGGTTGTGGTCGCCATGCTGGTCATTGCGCGAATCTGGCCCCTGCAGTCACGTCAGTGGCCTACTTGATTGGTTCGTTGAATCAATTGTCGGCACTCAAGACTGTCAGGTATGAGACGGCGTAAAGCCAGGATGCTCTAACATTTTGCCGGGCTTGATATTGGCCCGCGAAACTCCACATTCGCAGTCATGCAGCAGCTACAGCCAGGAGCGCCCTCATGCCGGACTCACTCGTCATTCCTTGCGCACATTGCGCCGCGCTCAACCGTATTCCCGCAAGCCGCCTGGGCGAGACACCGCATTGCGGGCGTTGCAAAAACGAGGTGCTGACAACCAAGCCTTTCGAGCTGAACCAGACAAGCTTCGCCAACCAGATCAAGGGCGACCTGCCGCTACTGGTGGATGTCTGGGCCAGTTGGTGCGGCCCCTGCCGCAGCTTCGCGCCCGTATTCGAACAGGCCGCCGTCCGGCTGGCGGGACGCTACCGGCTGGCCAAGCTGGACAGCGAAGCCCACCCGCAGCTTTCCACGCAGCTCGGAATCCGCTCGATCCCCAGCCTTATCCTGTTCAAGAACGGCCGAGAAATCGCCCGCCAGAGCGGTGCCCTGCCATTGCCGCAACTGCTGGACTGGCTGGAAAGGCACTGAGCCGCAGCCCTTTTAAAGTGTTTGGCCCGTGTTTGTGTTGAACCGATACGCTTTCCCGGGTGTGGGCGATAGGTTTCGCCTTGCGCGGCGACTTACTTTCTTCTTGCTTGCCCAAGAAGAAAGTAAGCAAAGAAGAATGGCACCCCCGCCATCCGGGTCCGGCCTGCGGCCAGACTTCCCTCCCTCCATCGCCGCTCTAGGGGCCGGCGTACAAGGGCCATCCATGCCACTCGCTCCCTTCCACGGCGATTCCGCTCGGCCTACTGAAGGGGGAGTTGGCGCCGTTCCCAGCTTCGCGGAAATAAAAAGCAAACAGCACAGGCGGAAAGCTTTTTCAGGAGCACTTCCGGACATCCAGGCGGCGCCCCCGTCCCGTTCAGGAGGCCGAGTGGAGGCGTTGCGTAGGGGGATGCGAGGCATGGATGCCGAGCGAGGAACGAAGGGACAGGGACGTCCCTTCGTGACGTGCCCCCGGAGCGGCGCCGGAAGGAGGGAAGTCCGGCCATAGGCCGGACCCGGATGGTCGGGTGTGCTTTCTCTTTGCACAGGCAAAGAGAAAGTGACTCGCCGTGCAAGGCGAAACCTGTCGCCCACCACCCGGAAAGCGCATCGGTCCCACACGAACCAAACACCTTGAAAGCAACCCAACTCCCGCACGCGCTACCAAGCTCCCTAAAAAAACAGTCACTTACAGCTTCTATTTCTTGAGAGGACTGGCACTGAGCCGGCAAAAGGTGCCGGGAACCAGGCGGAAATCCGCTAATCGACAAGCCATCGCTCCCGGTGCCAAAGCCACGGACACAACCAGGCCACCACCAGCAAGGCGGCGATACCGGCCAGGCCCCAGCCAACCAGCAGGACACCCAGCAGGGAAGAGTCCGCCATAAGTGTGCTGATCTGGCTGGCCACCAAGCTGAAGATCAGCACGCTGAACTGCAACACCAGCAACCCCCACCAGCGGAGCAGGCCACGCAGAACCAGCAAGGTGCCCACCAAGCCCAGCGGCAGCACCACCAGCACTACGAGCAGCCACCACTGCCACCAGGCAGGCGGCAGTTCGCAGTAGCTACCCAGAACGCTCGCCAGGATGGCCAGTACCAGGAAACGACGCACCTGCAAACCCAGAATCATGCGCAGCATCAGCCGCCCCCAGTCGCCCTGGGGCGTCAATCCGGGCAGCGTGACCAGTTCGGCGCATTGGGCACGGGCCGTCGACTCCCGCAGAGCAGCCAGGGAGAAGACGCGGCTGTCGAACTGCAGGAGCAGACGTGGCCCCCCCATGCTCACCAGCATCGACAGCAGCGATTTCGATAGAAACTGCCCGGCCACCCAGCCGGCGAAGATGCCGCCAACCACAACGGCCAGGGGCAAACGCCACGCTCCATGGCGCCCGCACCCCGACCATGTGAGGCCCAGGGCTGTCACCAGGCCAGGCTGCCAAGCAGGAAACCTCCCGCAGCCAACAGTAGCCATCGCTCCGGGCGGTCCGCCAGGAGACCTTGCCAATCGATGGCCAGACTGCCGGCAAGATTGACGACCAGCCACAGAGCGAGCCATACCAGCAGCCAGCTGGAAGCCGGCACGCTGGACAGGAAAAAGCCCAGCCCGGCACCCAGAGCAAGAGCGCCAAACAGCCGAAAGGGAGCGATCTCCGGAATCAGGATCGCCAGCAGTCCTGTCGGCACGATGATCGACAACGAGCCATGCCCCAAGCCGAACCTCAGCAGCATGCAGCCCAGGTTCGGCAAACGGAGAGCGCCACCACACCAGGCCAGCATCGACCCGCGCGACCCCAGCAGCAGCCACCAGATACAGGAAAAGCCGCCAGCACTGAACAGTATGAAAACGCCATCCTGCTGCATTCCCTTGGCGTAATGCAGATAAAGGCTCGGTGACATGAAGAGCACGCCCAGCAGCACGGCGACCAGAGTGCGCGAGCAATTGGGAAACATCACCCGGGTCCACGCGGAAAGCCCTCCCGCATTCATCGCGCCAGTTCCTCGAAGATGTCTTCCAGCCCAAGGGCATCCGTCCGCGCATCCGGAAGTCTTTCCAGATCGTTGCCGTCCTCCACCAGCAGGGCTCCAGCTACCGTCCGCCAGGTGCCAGCGCGCATGCTCGCCGGGCAGTGGATTGGCCGGAAGATCGCTGCCGGATGGCAGCCAGACCCGGCGCAATCGTTCCTTCAGCTCATCCAGCGGCGCATGAAGCGCCAGCCGGCCCGTAGGGTGGAAAACCCGCGCAGCGGTTTTCCACCGGGAAGGTCCGGACCATTCGCCCCTCGTTCGGTGGACAAGCCTACGGCGTTGTCCACCCTACGCGGGGAAAATCCGTGCTGCGGTTTTCCATGGGCAACAGGCGCTTCTCGAAGATGCAGTGGAGGGCCGGATAAAAAGGCGCTTGCAGCTACGCCCTGTTTTTCACCTGGCCTTCCGCTGCTCTTATCGGCCTTTCGCCGTCAGTGGTAGCGCGCCGAGAGTTCGTGCACCGCCTCGATAAAGACCCCGGCATGGGCCGGATCGACCTCCGGGGTGATGCCATGGCCGAGATTGAAGACATGCCCCGAACCCTTGCCGTAGCGTTCGAGAATTCGCCCGACTTCGGCACGAATGGCCTGCGGATTGGCATATAGCACAGTTGGATCCATGTTGCCTTGCAACGCCACTTTGTCGCCGACTCGCTCGCGGGCGTTGCGGATATCGCAGGTCCAGTCCAGCCCCAGCGCATCGGCACCGCTGGCAGCCATCGCCTCCAGCCAGAGTCCGCCGTTCTTGGTGAAGAGAATCACCGGTACCGGTCGCCCATCGTTCTCCCGAGTCAAACCAGCGACGATGCGCTCCATATAGGCCAGGGAAAATTCGCGATAAGCCGCATCGGACAGGCTACCGCCCCAGGTATCGAAAATCTGTACTGCCTGGGCACCGGCACGGATCTGGCCGTTGAGGTAGCTCGTCACCGCTTGCGCCAACTTGTCCAGCAACAAGTGCATGGCCTGGGGATTGTCGTAAAGCAGCGCCTTGGACTTGCGGAAATCCTTCGAGGAGCCGCCCTCCACCATGTAGGTGGCCAGGGTCCAGGGGCTGCCGGAAAAGCCGATCAGCGGCACCCGGCCATTCAGTTCGCGGCGGATGGTCCGCACCGCTTCCATCACATAGCCCAGATCCTGCTCGGCGTCGGGAATCGGCAGCGCCTCGATGGCGGCGCGGCTGTCGACGGCCTTGCGGAAACGCGGTCCTTCGCCGGTCTCGAAGTACAGGCCCAGCCCCATCGCATCCGGCACGGTGAGGATGTCGGAGAACAGGATGGCCGCGTCCAGCGGATAGCGATCCAGCGGCTGCAAGGTCACCTCGCAGGCCAGCTCCGGGTTGCGGCACAGGCTCATGAAGTCGCCCGCCTTCTGCCGGCTGGCCCGGTATTCGGGCAGGTAGCGCCCAGCCTGGCGCATCATCCAGACGGGCGTGACATCGACGGGTTGCTTGAGTAGGGCACGGAGAAAGCGGTCGTTCTTCAGAGCGGTCATGGCGGGGTTCCGGCAGGAAATTACCGATGGATTGTCGCAAAGCGAAAAACAAAAGGCACGGACAAGCCGTGCCTTTCATGAATTGCCAAAGGGACGACCCGGCAATCAGAGCCCCAGGTAGTCGAGAATACCTTCAGCAGCCTCACGGCCTTCGTAGATGGCTGTGACGACCAGATCCGAGCCCCGCACCATATCGCCACCGGCGAAAATCTTCGGGTTGCTGGTCTGATAGCGGAACTGACCAGCCTCCGGTGCCACCACGCGCCCCTGGCTGTCCGTCTCGATCCCGAACGCTTCGAACCAGGGTGCCGGGCTCGGGCGGAAGCCGAATGCGATGACTACCGCATCGGCCGGCAGAACCTGTTCGGAACCGGGAATCGGCTCAGGGCTGCGGCGTCCGCGCGCATCCGGCTCTCCCAGACGAGTTTCCACAACCTTGACGCCCTCGACCTTGTCTTCACCGACGATAGCAATGGGCTGGCGGTTGAACAGGAACTTCACGCCTTCGTCCTTGGAGTTCTTCACTTCGCGACGAGAGCCCGGCATGTTTGCAGCGTCGCGCCGGTAAGCACAAGTCACACTCTTTGCGCCTTGGCGAATGGAGGTACGGTTACAGTCCATGGCTGTATCGCCGCCACCCAGAACCACAACGCGCTTGCCTTTCATATCGATGAAATCTTCGGAAGATTTTTCGAAGCCCAGGTTGCGGTTGACGCTGGCGATCAAAAAATCGAGCGCATCGTAGACACCAGGCAGGTCTTCTCCAGGAAAACCGCCTTTCATATAAGTGTAGGTTCCCATGCCCATGAAAACCGCATCGTAATCGCTCAGCAACTGCTCGACCTGGATATCCCTGCCCACTTCGATATTCAGGCGAAACTCGATACCCATGCCCGTGAAGATTTCACGTCGCCGGCTCAAGATGCTCTTGTCCAGCTTGAACTGGGGAATTCCGAAGGTCAGCAAGCCCCCTATTTCGGGTCTTTTTTCGAAAACTATCGGCGTCACACCGTTGCGCACCAGAATATCGGCACAACCGAGACCGGCCGGACCGGCACCGATGATGGCGACTTTCTTGCCCGTCGGCTTGACCCGCGACATATCCGGCCGCCAGCCCATGGCGAAGGCGGTATCGGCGATGTATTTCTCGACGGCACCGATAGTCACCGCCCCAAAACCATCATTCAGGGTGCAGGCGCCTTCGCAAAGGCGATCCTGCGGGCAAACGCGACCACAGACTTCCGGTAGGGTATTGGTCTGATGCGACAGTTCGGCAGCAGCAAGAATATTGCCCTCGGCGACCAGTTTGAGCCAGTTGGGTATGAAATTGTGAACCGGACATTTCCATTCACAATAGGGGTTGCCACAGCCCAGACAGCGATGTGCCTGCTCCGCTGCCTGCTGAGGCTTGAAGGGCTCGTAGATTTCCACGAACTCCTTTTTGCGCTGTCGCAGCAACTTTTTCTTGGGATCCTTGCGCCCGACCTCGATGAACTGGAAGTCGTTGTTCAGACGATCAGTCATTACTTAACCTCTTTACAGCAGCCGCCAGCCACACGCTTCAAGCTGCAAGACGATCACGGTGAGCCGACGGAGCGGACACCAGGTCCGGGTCCGTCGCTCGAAGCTTGCTTATTGCGGATTCGCCCGGGTGCTGGTAAGCAGCGAGGCCAGGTTGGCCGCTTTTGGTTTGACCAGCCAGAAGCGCCGCAGGTAGTCGTCCAGATTTTCCAGCAGCTCGGCTCCCCAGGAACTGCTGGTTTCCATGACATATTCGCTCAGCACCTCACGCAAACGATGGCGATGGGCCTCCATGGATTCACCAGTGATGCGATGGATATTCACCAGCTCGTTGTTCAAACGATCGACGAAGCTGTTGTCCAGATCGAGCACGTAAGCGAACCCACCGGTCATACCGGAAGCAAAGTTATAACCGGTCTTGCCCAGCACACAGACGAAACCGCCAGTCATGTATTCGCAACAGTGATCACCAGTACCTTCGACAACCGTGTGCGCGCCCGAGTTACGGACGGCGAAGCGTTCACCCGCCGTACCGGCAGCGAACAGCTTGCCACCAGTAGCACCGTACAGGCAGGTATTGCCGATAATAGCCGACTCTCGGGTGTCCAAGGACGAGCCCTTGGGCAGCGTGACCACCAGCTTGCCACCGGTCATGCCTTTGCCTACATAGTCGTTGGCATCACCTTCGAGGTACAGGTTGAGCCCGCCGGCATTCCAGACACCGAAACTCTGCCCGGCAGTCCCCTTGAAGCGGAAGGAAATCGGCGCATCGTTCATTCCATGATTGCCATGCGCTTTGGCGATTTCGCCGGAAACACGAGCACCGATGGAACGGTCGCAGTTACAGATATCCATTGCAAAATCACCGCCACTCCTGGCAGCAATGGCAGCCCTGGATAGCTCGACCATTTTTTCAGCCAGCAACCCCTGGTCGAACGGAGGGTTACGCTCGGCCAGGCAAAACTGGGGTTTGTCCTGGGGAACAAGATCGCTGCCCAGCAACGGCGACAGATCCAGGTGCGCCTGCTGCTCGGTCTCGCCAGGCAGCACTTCGAGCAGATCGGTACGGCCGATCAGCTCGGCAACCGAACGGACTCCCAGCCTGGCCAACCACTCACGGGTTTCTTCGGCAACGAAGGTGAAAAAGCTCATCACCATTTCCACTGTGCCGATGAAATGCTCCTTGCGCAGTTTGTCGTTCTGAGTGGCAACACCCGTGGCGCAGTTGTTCAGGTGACAGATACGCAGGTATTTACAACCCAGGGCAATCATCGGTGCCGTACCAAAACCAAAGCTCTCGGCACCAAGAATGGCAGCCTTGATCACATCGAGACCGGTCTTCAAACCGCCATCGGCCTGTACCCGAACATTGCCGCGCAGGTCATTGCCGCGCAGGGTCTGATGAGCTTCGGCCAGCCCTAGTTCCCAGGGACTGCCGGCATAGCGAATCGACGACAGCGGCGAGGCACCGGTTCCGCCATCGTGGCCGGAGATCGTGATCAGATCAGCATAGGCCTTGGCCACACCGGCTGCGATAGTACCCACTCCCGGCTCGGCCACCAATTTCACCGAGACCAGGGCCTCAGGATTAACCTGCTTCAGGTCGAAAATCAGCTGCGCAAGGTCTTCGATGGAGTAAATATCGTGATGCGGTGGCGGCGAAATCAGGGTCACACCCGGTACCGAGTGGCGCAGGCGGGCAATCAGTGGATTCACCTTGCCACCCGGCAACTGACCGCCTTCACCTGGTTTGGCGCCCTGGGCCACCTTGATTTGCAACACTTCGGCATTGACCAGGTATTCCGGGGTCACACCGAAGCGGCCGGTAGCGACCTGCTTGATCTTCGAGCTTCTGATGGTGCCGTAGCGCGCCGGATCTTCGCCGCCCTCACCCGAGTTCGAGCGGGCGCCCAGCCGGTTCATTGCCTCGGCGATGGCCTCGTGGGCTTCGGGAGACAGGGCTCCAAGAGAGATACCAGCCGAATCGAAACGCTTGAGGATAGACTCGATAGGCTCTACTTCTTCCAGGGCCAGAGGCTGCTCGGCCTCCTTGAGCTTGAGCAGGTCGCGCAACATGGAGACCGGACGCTGATCCACCAAGGCCGAGAATTCCTTGAATTTTTCGTAGCTGCCTTCCTGTACTGCTGTCTGCAATGCCCCGACCACATCGGGGTTGTAGGCATGGTACTCGCCACCGTAGACGAACTTGAGCAGCCCGCCCTGTTGAATAGGCTTGCGTACGCTCCAGGCCTCGACAGCCAGAAGCTTCTGCCCAGCTTCCAAATCGACGAAGCGAGCGCCCTTGATACGACTGGCTACCCCACGGAAACTGAAATCCACCACCTCATCGGATAATCCCACGGCCTCGAACAACTGGGCACCACGATACGAGGCCACGGTGGAAATCCCCATCTTCGAGAGGATCTTCATCAAGCCCTTGGAAATACCTTTGCGATAGTTCTTGAATACTTCGTAGAGGTCCCCGAGGATCTCACCGGTGCGGATCAGATCACCCAGCACCTCGTAGGCCAGGTAGGGGTAGACTGCCGTCGCACCGAAGCCGATCAGCACAGCAAACTGGTGCGGATCGCGGGCCGTAGCCGTTTCGACCAGGATATTGCAGTCGCAGCGCAGACCTTTTTCCACCAGATGGTGATGTACGGCACCAACCGCCAACGAGGCATGCACCGGCAGCTTGCCTGGTGCGATATGGCGGTCGCTCAGAACCAGTAGAACCTTGCCGCCACGCACCGCCTCTTCAGCCTGCTCGGTGATATTGCGCACCGCCGCTTCCAATCCCAACGCTTGCTCATAGTTGAGATCGATCAGTTGCCTTTCGAAGCCGGGACGCTCCAGTGTCATGATGCTGTGCCACTTCGCCGGGGAAATCAGTGGCGTAGTCAGAATCGCACGGTTCGCATGCTCTCCGGTTTCCTCGAATACATTGCGCTCGGCCCCCAGGCAGGTCTCCAGCGACATGACGATAGACTCGCGTAGCGGATCGATCGGCGGGTTGGTCACCTGAGCGAATTGCTGGCGAAAATAATCGTAGGGAGAACGGACACGCCTGGACAGAACCGCTATCGGCGTATCGTCGCCCATCGAGCCGACCGCTTCCTGGCCTTGCTCGCCGAGCGGACGCAGTATTTGGTCACGCTCTTCGAAGGTAACCTGGAACATCTTCATGTACTGCTTGAGCTGGTCCGCATCGTAGAACGGCGAACCATGATCCTTGTCATCCAGGGTCGACTGGATGCGCAGGGCATTTTCACGCAGCCATTTTTTGTAAGGATGACGGTCTTTCAGCTTGTTATCGATGTCATCGCTCTGCAGTACTTCGCCAGTCTGGGTATCGACCGCCAGGATCTGGCCAGGGCCGACACGGCCTTTGGCTACCACATCTTCGGCTTTGTAGTCCCAGACTCCAACTTCCGAAGCCAGTGTGATGTAGCCATTCTTCGTGGTAACCCAGCGTGCCGGCCGGAGACCGTTGCGATCGAGCAAACAGACAGCGTAGCGACCATCGGTCAGCACAACGCCGGCCGGACCGTCCCAGGGCTCCATATGCATCGAGTTATATTCGTAAAAAGCCCGCAGATCGGGATCCATGGTTTCGACATTCTGCCAGGCTGGCGGAATGATCATGCGCAGGCCACGGAACAGATCGATACCGCCAGTGACCAATATTTCCAGCATATTGTCCATGCTGGACGAGTCGGAACCGGTACGATTGACCAGCGAGCCGAAACCGGCCAGATCTGGCAAAGCCGGACTGGAAAACTTGGTGCGCCGGGCCTGTGCCCAGTTGCGGTTACCAGTAATCGTATTGATCTCGCCATTGTGGGCGAGAAAGCGAAATGGCTGCGCCAATGGCCATTTCGGTAAGGTATTGGTGGAGAAGCGTTGGTGGAACACGCAAATGGCCGTAGCCATGCGTTCATCACCCAGATCAGGATAGAAATGAGTCAAGTCCGCCGGCATCATCAGCCCTTTATAGACAATATCCTTGTCCGACAGGCTGCAGATATAGAAATCCTGATCATCTTTCAGGGCAACCTCGGCACAACGCCGGGCGAAAAACAGCTTGAGAGCGAAATCCTGCTCGGAAAGACCGTCACCACTCAGGAAAACCTGCTCGATACGCGGCAGGTTTTCGAGAGCGAGACGCCCCAGAACGCTGGAATCCACAGGAACTTCGCGCCACCCGACCAAGGAAAGCCCTTGGGCAGCAATCTCCCGGTTCAGGCTATTGCGAGCGGCTTCAGCCTTGGCTGGGTCCTGGTTGAGGAAAATCATGCCCACTGCATATTGGGCCGGAAGTTCCGCATTGAAACACTCGCGGGCCACGACACGTAAAAAGGCATCCGGCTTCTGTAACAGGAGCCCGCAGCCATCACCGGTCTTACCGTCAGCGTTGATACCGCCACGATGAGTCATGCAGGTTAGAGACTGGATGGCCGTTTTCAGCAGGTGATGGCTAGCCTCGCCCTGCATATGGGCAATCAGGCCGAAACCACAGTTATCCTTGAACTCTTCAGGACGAAACAAACCTGCTCTCATAGGCTCTCCACCAGCTAACTTCGTTGTAAATCAACTCTTGCCAACGAACGAAATGGAGCAAAGCTCATAATTTGCGCAGGCAAAAGGCCGAGCAGTCTACATAGCCATGCGAAAAGAAAACAATATTTATTGAAAGATTTTCCACAGTGCCAAATTAAGCTGCTACCGGTTTATCGAGCCTCCGCCTGGATACTGGCGAAATTGCGTATCCACGGCTTGCTCGATTGCAAGGAAGCCGGCAGCGTCTTGATCGCTGCCATGGCAGCCTGGCGATTACCGAAATTACCATACGTCACCACATAAAGCGGTTTCCCTTCGTGCTGCTTCACATAGTAGTGATAGTTACTGCCATGCTGGCGCAGGATCGACTGAGCAGTTTGCTCCGAGCGCGTCCCCAGCACCTGAAGCAGATAATTCGAGCCAGGCTGGCTCAAGTACCAGCCTGCCACTCCAGTCGCCCTGGAGGTCACAGGTGCATTTTTAGCTGGTGTCTGGGGCTGGGCAGGTGCTTGTGGCCGTACAGCAGGCCGTGATTCGGAAATCGGTACCTTAGGCGAGGATTGAACCACAGGTGGGGTAGGTGGCGTTCGCGATGCGACAGGCGGCGTGGCTCTTTCGCGCGGCGGCACAGCCTCGATCGGCGTGGCAGGCTGGGCTTGTTGCACCTTTGCCCGAACGGGAGGCGCCTCGGCCACTCGCGGCAAGCCTGGAACTCCGCCCACCAGAGAGTCAGATGAAAGCTCCGGCATATCGCCATCTTCGCTGCTTGCCGCAGCAGCCAGTGGCTCTCGGATCAAAGGCTGTTCACCAGCATCGACCGGCGGCATCCCACCGTTTTCTTCGGAACGGCCTGTCTCTTCGCGCGAAGAATCGGCAACCCCGGTATTCGCCACCAACTGCTCACCATCAGGGGAAGGCAATTTCTCGCTCTTGCCCTGGAATAGCAAGGCGAGCACAACACCCACCATTATCACGGCAATTCCGAGCAAATGCTTCAATGGCAAGGGCAGTTGCCAACCATCAATGGAGAATCGCCCAGCGTCTGGACCCTCCTTCGGAGAATCCAGCAAGATCTCCCGGGCCACGCGGTTGATCTCTCCCGGCCAGCCACCCGATAACTCATGGATCCGCTCGATCTGCTCATCGGACAAACAATCCAGATCGCTACCTGCCCCTTCCAGACGCAGGGCAAGATACCCCCTGGTTTCCTCTTTGCTGTAACGCTGCAACTCGATGACATGAAAACTTTCCTTGTCGTCGACCTGTGCATTTACCCGAGAGACCAGCGAAGGCTCGCCAAAAAGAAATACATGCGCCCGACCTTCTACGCCGCCAATGGCCAGATGCAGAAGCGAATCGATATCCTCACGGCCCAGTCGATCGGCATCATCTACCAGAAGATAAATTTCCTGACCGTTCAAGGTTGCCTGGCCAATCTGCGCCATGACATCGCCCACGGCATGCCCATCGCAGCCCAAAGCAAGCGCGACCTGCTTCAATACAGCCGCTTCTCGGCCATCAGGGGTAATGACGATGCTCTGTACTGCCTGTTTATTACTACTGGCAACCAGTGCCTGGCGCAAAAGCGTTTTACCACTGCCTCGCGGCCCGACCACCAGCAGCAACAACTGGCTATAGCGCGCCAGATGGTGCAACTGCCCCAGAATCGGTTTGCGCTGGGCAGGATAAAACTTGAATCCCGGCACTCGCGCAGCAAATGGATCATGCGTAAAGCCATACTGGCCGAGGTACGGCTCCTGGGCGGACAAACTGGTCATGGTTTCTCTTCTCAAAATCCAGAGTTAGCCGACAGAGTGGAATAGTCGGTACTCAAGACGTCATCCAGTACATCTCTGGGAAACTGCCCTGTTACTACAGCTTCGCCAAGTTGCTTGAGTAGAACCAGGCGTAACTGACCATCAAGTACCTTCTTGTCAATTGACATATGGCGAAGAAAGTCTGCTTTTTGCATTTCGGCCGGGGGTATGACCGGGAGCCCGCAATTTTGTAGCAGACGAATCCCGCGATCACGCTCCGCTGCCTCGATCCAGCCCAAGCGGGCAGACATTTCCAACGCCATTGCCGTTCCAACGCCAACAGCCTCCCCGTGCAGCCAGGAGCCATATCCCATATGAGTTTCTATGGCATGACCGAAAGTATGGCCAAGATTCAATACTGCACGAACACCGGATTCTCTTTCATCGGTTCCAACCACCCTGGCCTTGATTGCACAAGAACGCCGGATTGCCTCGGATAAAACAGTTGCGTCCAGGCTGCGCAAACGCACCATATTGACTTCGAGCCAATCCAGGAAGGAAACGTCGCAGATGAATCCGTATTTGACGACTTCGGCCAGGCCGGCCGACAGCTCACGAGGCGGTAACGTATTCAGGGTGGATGTATCGATCAGTACGGCTTTGGGCTGATAGAACGCACCAATCATGTTCTTGCCCAACGGATGATTGATGCCGGTCTTGCCACCTACGGACGAATCCACCTGCGACAGCAGCGTTGTTGGAATCTGGATGAAATCGACACCACGCTGATAACAGGCCGCGGCAAAACCTGCCATATCACCTACCACTCCCCCCCCCAGCGCAATCAGTGTGGTGCGTCGATCGTGGCGAGCGGATAGCAATCCATCGAAGATCGATTGCAGTGTCTGCCAATTTTTATACGCTTCTCCATCGGGAAGCACGATCGGAGTGACACTGAAACCGGCCAGCGCCGACAGCAACCGATCATAATAAAGTGGCGCAACGGTTTCGTTTGTAACGATGGCGACCTGCCGACCGGAGATATGCCGAACAAGCAACTCGGAATCGCTCAAGACCTGATCGCCGATATAAATAGGATAACTACGATCGCCAAGCTCGACCTGTAGAGATTGCATGCAAACCCCAGCGCAATGGTTAGGTTGACTAGAATAACGCAGATCGACTCAGCGACTCATGCACTTCAAGCGCCCTTAAGCGCTCCAGGATTTCAACGACGACCATTCGGGGAGGGCGCTCATCGGTCTCGATCACCATGTCGGCTATGGAACGATACAAGGGATCGCGAATAGCCAATAACTCGGTCAGGACTCGGCGCGGATCGGCAGTTTGCAATAATGGACGATTTCGATCACGCGCCGTACGTTCCAACTGCTGGTCGACAGATGTGCAGAGGTAGACGATGTAACCACCAGCTCGCAGAGCCTGCCTGTTGTCCTCACGCAGCACCGCCCCACCGCCAGTTGCCAATACTAGACCACCGGCCAGACAAAGATCGGCGAGGACAGCATGCTCGCGATCACGAAATCCCTGCTCGCCCTCGACATCGAAGATCCAGGGAATATTAGTGCCCGTTCGCTGCTCGATTTCCTTGTCGGAGTCCTTGAACGGCAAACGCAGTTCCTTGGCCAATAGACGTCCGATGGTACTTTTTCCTGCGCCCATCGGACCAACCAGAATGGTATTGCGCACTGCTTCATTGCCTCACTGCAATGGATTGGTGATTGAGAATCCGAGGAGTGAGGAAGATCAGTAGTTCTTCCTTGGCATCTCGTACTACGTCACGCCTGAACAGCCTTCCTATCATAGGCAGATCACCAAGAAATGGCACCTTGTCCACGGTCTTTTCCTGAACATTGGAAAATACACCACCAATGACGATAGTTTCACCATCATTTATCAAAACCTTGGCATTGACTTCATTCGTATCGATAGGTGGTACACCGTTCAGTGCGTTGGAATAGTCGGGAGCATCCTTGTTTACCTTGACCTCCATGATGATCCGGTTGTCCGGTGTGATCTGCGGCGTAACTTCAAGAGACAGGGCCGCCTCCTTGAAGGAAGTGGATGTAGCACCGCTCGAACTGGCCTCCTGGTAAGGGATCTCAGAGCCTTTGAGGATTTTTGCAGTTTCCTTATCAGCTGTCACAACCTTGGGTTGAGAAATCACTTCACCATTGCCGGTCTTTTCCATTGCCGATAATTCGAGATCCAGAATTGTATTATTGGTCACGAAGCCGATGCCTATACCCGATGTTGAACCAACTGCTCCCAAATCCACGAATGGGCTGTTCATCGGAAGTTCCTGGCGCCCTTCAAAGCGCCCGACTTGCTGATTTTTCGCACTGTCATCCACACCCATCTGGCCATTCTTGCCCCAGATGCTGTATTTATCTCCCAACCAGAAATTGCCCCCCCAGCGCACCCCCATGGACTTGTCGAAGCCCACACTTGCTTCGACTATCCGCGCCTCGATCATGACTTGCCGAACAGGAATATCCAACTGGGCAACGATTCGGCGCAACTCATCCAGCCGCTCTTGAGTCTGGTAGGCAATAATGTTGTTCGTGCGGTCATCAACCGCCATGGAGCCTCGCTCATCAGTGGCCTCCCCGGCCTTGGTCACCGACTGGAACAACTTGGCGATATCCGATGCTTTCGCGTAATTGACCTGCACAACTTCCCGCCGCAAGGGAGCAAGCTCGGCCATCTGTTTCTGCGCCTCCAGCTCTTGTCTCTCGCGCGCCGCGATTTCATCTGCCGGCGCAACGAGCAGCACATTACCGATTTGCCGCTTATCCAAAGCCTTGGTCTTTAAAACCAGATCCAGCGCCTGGTCCCAGGGAACATTCTGCAGACGCAACGTGATATTACCTTGAACCGTATCGCTGGCGACCAGATTCAAATTAGTGAAATCGGCAATAAGTTGGAGCACCGAACGGACCTCGATATCCTGAAAGTTCAGCGAGAGTTTCTCTCCCTTGTAAACAAACCGCTCGGCTCTTTGATTGGCAAGCTGCTGCTGAGTCAACGGCTTGACACTTACCGTCAACTTGTTATCGGTCTGAAAAGCCATGTATTCGTATTGACCATCAGGCTCGATGGATATACCAACCCCATCCCCTTCACTCGTCGAATTGATGAATTTTACCGGTGTAGCAAAATCCACTACATCCAAGCGGACTCTGAGTGGCTCTGGCAAGATGGCTTTGTCGAAATGTACCCGGATCTTTCCGCCCTGCTCTTCAATCTTGGGAGTCATTGAGCTCTCGGAAAGCGTGATAACTACGTTACCGGCACCATCTTCTGTCCGTCTGAAATCAATATCGTTGACAGCCCGACTGCTCGCGCCCACCGCAGATGCTCTGGGAGAAGCCAAAGTAGACGCCTTAGGAGCATAAACTGAACGGGCCGCAGCAGATGGCTTATCGCCTATCATCACATAAAGATTCTTACCCTCTCCTCTCACGGAATAGGGAACAAGCATATTGAGATTGACGATAACTCGCGTACGGCCTTCCGCCTCAACGATCAAGAGGCTGCGAGCGTTGCCAATCCCAAGCTCCCGCTTTCGCTCTGTCGATTTATTGATTACGCCAGGCAAATCCAAAGCAATGCGAGCAGGCTGATCGAGAGCATATCCCTTGGGGACAGGAACAGCTTGATCGAACGACAACTTCAACTCCACGCGTCCTCCAGGAAGGGAGGCGACGTCCAATGCTTCAAGATTGGCAGCCAGGACAATGGGCGAAAACAGAATCGCCAGAACGTAAATGCCGATACGCGAGAAGCGGATATTCATAGAAGGCTTCCATTTAACAACAGTAATTTTTACCAATTGCTTGTTGTGAATCAGGAATGCTCTTTCAGTAGCAAAGTGTGAGGACGTTCCAGCCATCCACCTTCTCCATCAGGAACAATCTCGACTACATCGACGCGGATACCGTCGATAGCAATGATCCGTCCGTGGTTGCGCCCTAAATAATCTCCAACCTTGACCCGATGTACGCCACCCGCCCCTCTGATCAAGGCATAAACTCCCACCTGGTTGGCCAGAGTTCCAACCATGCTGAAGTCATCGATATTGAAGCCTTCAAGAAACTGCTTGACCCGCCCATCATCAGGGCGAATCTCTTTCGAGCCTCTTTGCTTTCTGGCCAATTCGGCTTTTTCTGGCGGCAAAAACGGGCTACGTAAACCAGAAGCGTTATAAGTGAAGGCCTCATAAGGTGGAAATACCGGCAAAGGCTCGATAGTGCCTTTTGGTTTGGCTTGGATTTCAGCCATATAACTTTTCAAATCCGGAAAATCACCATCTCTATCGCAGCCGCCGAGTACCATCATGGCAACTATGAGCAACAAGAATTCAATCACTTTCATTTATGCAAACTCTTGTCATTATAGCGATAGGTCTTGGCCAGAATTGTCATTTGCAGCGCAGAACTGGATTTTGAATTTATTGCTTTTATATCGAAATCATGCAAAGTTACAATTCTAGGCAAACTTGCGACACCACTGACAAAAGTAGCCAAATCATGATAATTACCTATAGCTTTTATTTGTATAGGCAGTTCAATGTAATACTGCTGAACGGCTTCAGGTTGCAGTTTTATTTCCTCGAACTCCAAACCACTCCCCAATCCAGTTCGAGTTATATCTTCAAGCAAGCCCGGCACTTCAGTATCACTTGGCAACTGGCGTAGAAGAGCACTAAAAGATGTTTCTATTTCATTCATTTGTGCACGATAGGCATCCAGATTCGCTGCTTGAAAAGCCTTGGAAGAATATTGCTGCTTGAGCGTTTCTTCTTCTGCTTGTCGTTGTTCCAGTTCTTCCTGCAATGCTTCCAGATGAAAATTGTAGCCCGCAAACAGCAGCAGCGAAAAAAGCAGCAGACAGGCCAAAATCTTCACAGGAATTGGCCAGGAACCAAGATTGTTTACATCCAGCTCGGAAAGCTCGACTTTGCGAAGACTGTCGACAAACTCGGTAACGTTCATCGATTTGCACCCTTAACAGCCTTTCCAGCGTCTTGCAAAGCTGCTGTTGGCTGGGTCTGCCGTACCGTAAGTTGGAACCAGTTACCTCCAGCATCTCCGTTGTTGGCGGCCTTAACTTCATTGAGGTTAGGAGCCTCAAGCCATTCGGAAGCATCAAGATTACGCATCAGGCTGGAAACACGGTTATTGGATTCGGCTGCACCAGCAATGGATATATTTTGACCGATCATTTTTAAGCTAGTGAAATAGGCGCCATCAGGTAATGTTCGAACCATTTGATCAAATATATGCGCAATTACCGGTCTATTCCCTTGCAAACTTTGAATGGTTTTCATTCGATCCAATAATTGCTGGCGACGCGTTTTTAATTCACTGATTTCTTTAATACGCGCATCAAGGGCAGAAATCTCACTACGAATAAAAGTATTTCGAGCAGTCTGGTATTCGATCGAACTATTCAAAAACCCGTCGGCAATGAAAATTATGAAACCCGCAACCGCAAAAACACCAGCCAGAATAATCAGAAATCGTCTCTGGCGCTCTTCTCGCAAGTGCTCTCGCCATGGGAGCAGATTGATCCTTGCCATTAATCGAAGCTCCTCATTGCCAACCCACATGCAATCATCAAGGCAGGAGCATCGTTAATCAGCAAATTGGCACTAACTTTGTTACTCAGTAACATGTCTCCAAAGGGATTAGCGATCAGTGTTCGCGTACCAATCTTTCACTGAATAAGCTCACCCAATTCCGGGATCGAAGCAGTGCCTCCCGCCAAGACAATATAATCCACAGCATTGAGCTGCCCGGAAGCAAAGAAAAACTGCAAAGAGCGCGAAACCTGTTGTACGACGGACTCTTTGAAGGGCTGTAAAACTTCGGTATCGTAGTTATCTGGCAAATTACCCTTTCTTTATGGCAAGCCCGGCCTCTTCCCATGACAACCCATAGCGGCGCTGGATTTCCTCAGTTAATTGAAGGCCGCCAAAAAGCTGCTCACGGCTGTAGATGGTACGTCCATCGCGGAGAATGCTCAGGGTGGTCGTGGTCGCTCCGACATCGACAACAGCAACCGTCAGCCCATCCTGGCTGCCATCGAACTGCGACTGCAGCAGTTCGCATGCACGCTCGAGAGCATAAGCTTCGACATCCACCACCTTTGCCGTCAAACCTGCCAGGGCCAGTGCAGCTTCACGTATTTCGACGTTTTCCTTTCGGCAGGCGGCCAGCAGTACTTCGACACGCCCCGGGTTTCGCTCGGAAGGCCCCTGTACTTCGAAGTCGAGAGCAACCTCTTCAAGCGGATAGGGAATATATAGATCAGCTTCTATATGCAGCTGGTTTTCCAGCTCATCCTCACTCAACTGCGCATCCATTTCGATGGTCTTGGTAATGACCGCCGAACCGGCTACCGCCACCGCAGCCGACTTGAGCCCGGTCTTGGTTCGAGCGATGACTCGAGACAACACCTCACCGACTGCTTCCAGTTGCACAATGTTCTTTTCCACCACGGCGCCGGGTGGAAGTGGCTCCACGGCATATGCCTCTACTCGATAGCGGGTTCCAGAACAGCTTAATTCCAAGAGTTTGATCGAAGTGGAACTGATATCGACTCCGAGTACCGTATTCGCTTTTTTGCCAAAGAGCCTTGACACGATCAATTCCTATCCTGATTCGACACTTGCGGATTAATCCCTTAACCGCAAAACAAGATAGCAGCTTGCCAGGACAGCAAATGACCCCTACCAAGGAAAAAAGCTTATAATGTGACCGACTTTTGCTTTCGGCTTCGTGCATGGTTCTTTTCTATACTCCCACCGGAATTCCAAGTACCCGATGCCTGTTCTGAAGTTCTTCCTATGGTCCCTCGTCGCCGCTTTTTCCGCGTTGCTGGTAGGTCTGGGCGGAACATACCTTTACCTGAGCCCTGGTCAGCCTTCCGTCGAAGCATTGCGGAGCATCCAGCTTCAGATTCCGCTGCGGGTCTACAGCAAGGACGAGAAACTGATCGCCGAATTCGGCGAAATGCGCCGCTCGCCCATACGCTTTAGCCAAATTCCGCAAGATTTCATCAATGCCTTGCTGGCAGCCGAGGATGACAACTTCATCAATCACTATGGCGTGGATGTTTCCAGCCTGATGCGGGCTGCGACCCAACTGGTGCAGACAGGCCATATCCAGACGGGTGGCAGCACCATTACCATGCAGGTGGCGAAAAACTATTTCCTCACCAACGAGCGCAGCTTTTCGCGCAAGATCAACGAAATTCTCCTGGCACTGCAGATCGAGAGAAAACTCACCAAGGATGAGATCCTCGAGCTCTACGTGAACAAGATCTACCTCGGCAACCGTGCCTACGGTATCGAGGCTGCCGCCCAGGTTTATTTCGGCAAATCCATTGGTGAACTCAGCATGGCGCAGATGGCCATGATCGCCGGCTTGCCCAAGGCGCCATCGGCATACAACCCGCTCAGCAACCCGACGCGCAGCAAGGAACGCCGTGATTGGATCCTGGGACGGATGTATCGCCTGGGCACCCTGGACGATGCCCGCTACAGGCAAGCTTTGGCCGAACCTGTCGATGCCCATTATCATATAGCCCAGCCCGAGCTGGATGCGCCTTACATTGCCGAGATGGCACGCGCGGAAATGGTCGGCCGCTACGGTAGCGCGGCCTATACGGACGGCTTCAAGGTTTTCACCACCATTACCAGCGAACGACAGGATGCCGCCAGGCTTGCATTGATCGATGGGCTGACAGAATACGACCAGCGTCATGGCTATCGCGGTCCCGAGGCTCGCGCATCGGGCAAGTCACACCAGGAAGCCTTGCAGATATTAGCCCAGCATCGGAATTTATCAGGCCTGCAGGCGGCACTGGTCACTCAGGTGGGTGATGACGGAATCGAAGTAGTGACGCGCGATGGTAGTGAATATTCCGTTGCGTGGGAAAGCATGAAATGGGCTCGTCCGTTCATCAATACGAATGCCCTTGGAGCACTTCCCAGACGACCTGCCAACGTGGCGAAGGTCGGCGATATCGTGCGTATTCGGCTGCTCGGTGACAAGGCTCTGTTCAGCCAGATACCGGCTGCCCAGGCGGCCTTGGTTTCCTTGTCGCCGGATACTGGCTCGATCGAAGCCCTGGTCGGTGGTTTCTCCTTCGATCAAAGCCACTACAATCGCGCAACCCAGGCCAAGCGCCAGCCTGGATCAAGCTTCAAGCCATTCATCTATAGCGCGGCGCTGGATGCAGGCTTCACCGCATCCAGCCTGGTGAACGATGCCCCCATCGTCTACATCGACCAGGGCATGAACAAAGTCTGGCGACCACAGAACGACACCAATACATTCCTTGGTCCGATACGCCTGCGTGAAGCGCTGTACAAGTCGCGCAATCTGGTTTCGATCCGCTTGCTGCAAAGTATCGGCATTGACTATGCGATCAATTACATCACCCGTTTCGGCTTCAATCGCCAGGACTTGCCACGCAACCTATCCATGGCACTGGGAACTGCTGCCTTGTCACCCCTGGAAATCGCCACAGGCTGGACGGTGTTCGCCAACGGTGGCTACAAGGTCGAACCGTATTTGATCGACCATGTTCAAGACCGGGATGGCAAGCTTATTTTCCAAGCCAATCCTCGTCGAGTCCCGCCCCAAAACATCCATGTGTCACAAACCAATCCCCAGCAGCCCGAGCAAAGCGCACAGCCAGTTGACGAAGGAAAAACTCCAATAGCGGAACCACCTGTTTTCGCAGAACGAATAGTGGACGAGCGCACCGCCTACATCATGACCAGCATGCTGCGGGACGTGGTAAAACGCGGTACTGGCCGACGCGCCATGGAACTGGGACGCAACGATCTGGCCGGCAAGACGGGCACGACGAACGATGCGATAGATAGCTGGTTTTCTGGCTACAACAGCGATTTCGTCACCACCGTCTGGACTGGATTCGATCAGCCGCAGACCCTTGGCCGCAGCGAGTTCGGTGCGAGCGTGGCCCTTCCCATCTGGATGAAATACATGGGTACAGTGCTCAAGGATCGCCCCGAACATCTATCGCCAGAGCCTTCCGGGCTGATCAGCCTGCGCGTCGATCCGATCAGCGGCCGGGCTGCGTCGCCGCGAACACCCAACGCCTACTTTGAATTGTTCAAGAGCGAAGAAACGCCACCATCGGTCAACGAATTCAATTCAGATATCCAGGTACCTGGCAGTCCGCTGCCAGCATCTGAAGCGGCACCGCTGGATCTGTTCTGATCACGAGGAACCAAAATCCACTCAATGCAAGTTTTGGTTCCTGCTTTCATTTATTTGCGAAACAGATCATCAAGCGAACGCAGTGGATAATTCGATGGGTACGGCAGGGTTGCCACGCCGCTTTCAATGGCTGCCCTCGCTACGGCATCGGCTACTACGGTAATCAGGCGTGGATCGATCGGTTTCGGAATGATGTATTGGCGACCGAATTCCAGGGCATCGACATCATAGGCTGCCTTGACCTCAGCGGGTATTGGCAGCTTCGCCAGCTCGCGTAGTGCATGGGCAGCAGCAATCTTCATATCTTCGTTGATACGGGTTGCCCGAACGTCCAGCGCACCACGGAAAATGAAAGGGAACCCCAGAACGTTATTTACCTGGTTTGGATAGTCCGAACGACCGGTAGCCATGATCACATCGCTGCGAGTGGCATGGGCCAGTTCAGGAAGAATTTCCGGATCGGGATTGGAGCAGGCGAATACGATAGGGTTGGGCGCCATTCGCTTGAGGTCATCAGGCGCAAGCAGATTGGCACCGGACAAGCCAATAAATGCGTCAGCGCCTTCCATCGCTTCGGACAGCGTACGCTTGTCCGTTTCATGGGCGAACACTGCCTTGTACTGATTCAGATCGTCACGCCCGGCGTGAATGATGCCCTGGCGATCGATCATGAAGATGTTTTCGATATTCGCGCCCATACCGATCAACAACTTCATGCAGGAAATCGCTGCCGCACCACCGCCCAGACAAACGATTTTTGCATCGCTCAGCTTCTTGCCGGCAAGTTCCAGTGCATTCAGCATGCCTGCAGCAGTCACGATAGCCGTGCCATGCTGGTCGTCATGAAAGACCGGAATATCGCATTGCTCGATCAGGGCACGCTCGATCTCGAAACATTCCGGTGCTTTGATATCCTCGAGATTAATGCCGCCGAACGTGACGGAAATTCGCCTGACCGTATCGATGAAGGCCTGCGGGCTTTCGGCATCGACCTCGATATCGTATACATCGATTCCAGCGAAGCGCTTGAATAACACCCCTTTGCCTTCCATGACCGGCTTCGACGCCAGCGGCCCCAGGTTACCCAGCCCGAGAATTGCAGAACCATCGGAAATAACCGCGACCAGATTGCCCTTGCCCGTGTAGCGATAGGCCAATTCCGAATCCCGGGCGATTTCCCGTACCGGTTCAGCGACACCTGGGCTATAGGCCAGCGCAAGATCGCGTGCGCTTTGCGTAGGCTTGGTCAACTCGGTACTCAGCTTTCCGGGACGAGGCTCTGCGTGATACTGAAGGGCGGCTGTCTTTAAATCAGTCATGACTGTGTTCGCTTGTTCTGATTGAAACCCGATCGCGGGCATAAAATGTAGTGGACTTAAAATATCGCTACATCTCTATCTGGACAATAAGAACACAGCGAAAATTCGACTCAATTCAGCTCTCGCAGCATGGCCGGATGAGTGACCGGCAGCAACCAGCGACGTTGGCCGGAGGAACGCCCAGTGCCATGCTCGATAACCCAGCCACGAACCTCGACACGCTTGCCCGGCAGCGCCGACAGCAGGGCTTCGTCAAACACATCCAGTACCCTGAGCGGTATGTTCACTACCAGCGAAGCCGTGGTTTCCAGCCATATACCGCCCCGATTTCGCCTCACGCGTTCGATTTGCACCTCTAATAGGGAAAAGCCCGGACGATTCAGCATTTCCACTGAGCCAACTGGCGACTGCCGCCATAGCCTAGAGTGCGTTAATCGGGCCTGATGCTCGGCTTTACTATGGCAGTCCACCAGGTCGGTGTTGGGCGCTAAAGCAACGAAATAACCCAATCCTTCGGCAAGCAGAAGGGCTTCGAGGTTTCGTCCGCGAGCATCGTAGGCATGCGCCAGAAGGCGTCCGTAGCGATCATGCCCCTGCTGCCCGATCCGTAGGCCGATCCGTTCATTACTAGCCGTCACCAAGGCTTGCAAACGTTTCCTGGCAGCTTCGGCAAAAGGCTCCGGCTGTATGCCGTTGTGCCCTGTTTCAGGGGCATTCATGCCGATCAGTCGGACGCTGCGGCCATCGTCGAGACGCAAGGTATCACCATCGATCACCTTGCTCACGCGCACGAATTGAAGATGCTGCGCAACCGGGCAAAACGCCTGCGCCTGGAATGTGCTGAACAGGAAAATGAAAAAGGCGCCCACAAGGGACGCCTTTTTCTGTTGCTCGGGAGATTCCATCGGAATTCCCGTGGTGCGCCTTGTCATTTGGCGCCAAAGACACCGAAACGCTGCTTGAAGCGATCGATACGGCCACCGGTATCCAGCATTTTCTGTTTGCCGGTATAGAACGGGTGACACTCGGAACACACGTCAATGTTGAGGTTCTTGGCCAGCGTGGAACGGGTCTTGATGACGTTCCCACAGCTGCAGGTAGCCTCGATGTTCTCGTAGGTCGGATGGATGTCGGCTTTCATGGATGAGCCCTCTGATCTGAACCGGCGTGCCGCCGCCCGACCCCATGTCGAGTACCGCACGCAGAAGAGCGCGGATAATACCAGAGCGAAAGGTCGTTGCAAGGACGAAAAACAGGAGCCACGCAAACTGTCAAGCTTTTTGCTCGAACTTGCCGCTGGCAAGCGCTTTTGCCCTACTATCGCGCCTTCTCGCCTGGAGGCTCGCTTGCCTGTTCCTATCCTGCGTCTGGCCCTGCCCTCGCCACTGCGCCGCCTGTTCGATTATCGAGCACCGGCCAATACGCCACTGACTGCCCTGCAGCCTGGCGTTCGCGTGCGGGTGCCATTCGGTCGCCGCCAGATGATCGGCGTGCTGGTAGCGCTGGCTGAGCACAGCGACGTGCCGAAAGAAAAGCTGCGCGATGCACTCGAGCTGCTCGACGAGGCTTCACCCATACCGCCGAAGCTTTTCGAATTCTGTCTCTGGGTAGCCAATTATTACCAGCACAGCCAAGGCGATACGCTGAGTTGGGCACTGCCGGTCCTGCTGCGCCAAGGCGAGCCGGCCAGTACGCGCCAGCAGCATGTCTGGCTGCTCACCAAGGATGGCCACCCGGACGATCCGCGCCTGGAACGCGCCCCACGTCAACGCCAAGCATTGAAAATAATTGCTCAGCATCCAGCCGGCCTCCCCCATCAACTAATAGGCAAACTGCAAATAAGCAAGAGCAGCCTCGACGCTTTACAGGACAAAGGCTTGCTGCGCCGAGAAACGCGCCGGATCACGGCGACACGCCACCATGGCAGTTGGTTACTAGAGGCGGAGTTGCCACTCAATCCGCAACAGCAGGCGGCATACGAAGCCGTACGGGCCGGCCAGGGTCGCTTTCATCCCTGTCTGTTGGCCGGCGTGACCGGCAGTGGTAAGACCGAAGTCTATCTGCAGTTGATCCACCGAGTGCTCGAAGCCGGCAAACAGGCACTAGTGCTGATTCCGGAAATCAACCTGGGCCCGCAAACCCTGGCTCGCTTCGAGCGCCGCTTCAACGCCCGTATCGCCCTGCTTCACTCGAATCTGACCGACCGTGAACGCCTGGATATCTGGCTGGCCGCACGGGATGGCGAGGCAGATATTGTTATCGGCACCCGCTCGGCGCTTTTTACGCCAATGAAGTCCCTCGGCCTGATTATCGTCGACGAGGAGCATGATGCGTCCTATAAACAGCAGGACGGTTTACGCTACCAGGCGCGCGATCTGGCAGTGGTACGCGCGCGCCAGGAAGAACTGCCAGTCCTGCTCGGCTCGGCAACCCCCTCCCTGGAAAGCCTGCACAACGCACACATTGGCCGTTATACCCTGCTGAAGATCGGCCAGCGGGCGGGTAATGCCCAACCACCAAAGTTCCTGCGCCTGGACGTAAAAAGCCGCCCTCTCGACTCAGGTATTTCCAGGCCCTTGCAACAGGCCATCGCCCAGACACTTCAGGCGGGTCAGCAGGTACTGGTCTTTCTTAATCGCCGAGGCTTTGCGCCCGTCCTGCTCTGCCACGATTGCGGCTGGATCGGGGTGTGCCCGCGCTGCGACTCACGCATGACGTTGCACCAGCGCCTGCACGAGTTGCGCTGCCATCATTGCGGTCACGTCGAACGCCCTCCGACCAACTGCCCGCAGTGCCATCAGGTCGACCTGCGACCGATAGGTGCTGGCACCGAACGCGCCGAAGCACGCCTGGCCAGGCTGTTTCCGGAATACCCGGTGCTGCGTATCGACCGCGACAGCACCGCGCGCAAAGGCTCCATGGAGCGCCTGTTGATAACCGTCAAACGTGGCGAGCCCTGCATCCTGGTCGGCACCCAAATGCTCGCTAAAGGACATCACTTTCCGCGCGTGACTCTGGTAACTATTCTGGATGCCGACAGCGGACTGTTTTCCGCAGACTTTCGCGCCAGCGAACGCATGGCCCAGCTCGTCGTACAGGTTGCCGGACGCGCCGGACGCGCCGAAGAACCGGGCAAGGTAATTATCCAGACCCACTGCGCCGAGCACCCTTTGCTAGTGCAACTGACCGAACAGGGCTATTTCGCCTTCGCCGAACAAGCACTGGCAGAGCGCCGCGCGACCAACCTACCGCCATTCAGTCATCTAGCCTTGCTAAGAGCCGAAGCGCACAAACCTGGCCAGGCCGAAGCCTTCCTCGAACAAGCCTGCCTGGAAGCGCAGCAGCTATGTCGGCTGAACGCATCCTGGGGACATATCGAATTGCTCGGTCCAGTGCCTTCACCCATGGAACGCCGGGCCGGGCGTTACCGTGCCCAGTTGTTGCTCCAGGCCCAGGCCCGGGCGCCACTGCACCGCTTGCTTGCCGCCTGGTTGCCCCAGGTGGAGCAATTGCCGGGATCGCGCAATGTACGCTGGTCGTTGGACGTGGACCCGATGGATCTTTATTGAGAAGCTCAGTCGACAAACGTGACGAGCGGTTCGCAGCCAACCGCTTAACCCTTGAAGCCGACTTCCCGGCGCACCGATAATGTGCGATTTTCGGCATCCCTCTACGGCGCTGCCGTCTCCGTCCAAGAGCAGACCATGAAAGACACCATCCGCCAGTTGATCCAGCAAGCCCTGACCCGCTTGACCGAGCAGGGTGTACTGCCCGAGGGCCTGTCCCCGACGATCCAGGTGGAAAACACCAAGGACAAGGCCCACGGCGATTTCGCCAGCAATATCGCCATGATGCTGGCGAAACCGGCAGGCATGAAACCACGCGATTTGGCCGAAAAGCTGATCGCCGCCTTGCCGGTCGATGCCCAGATAAGCAAAGCGGAAATCGCCGGCCCGGGCTTTCTCAACTTTTTTCAGAACAGCACGGCATTGGCCGGGCGACTGGAAGCAGCACTGGCCGATCCGCACCTTGGCGTACATAAAAATGGATCCAGACAGAAAACCGTAGTTGACCTTTCCTCGCCCAACCTGGCCAAGGAAATGCACGTCGGCCATCTGCGCTCGACCATCATCGGCGATGCCGTTGCACGGGTACTGGAGTTTATCGGAGATGAAGTCATCCGTCAGAACCATGTGGGTGACTGGGGTACCCAGTTCGGCATGCTGCTGGCTTATCTGGAAGAGAATCCGGCCTGCGCTGAAAGCGAGCTGACCGATCTCGAACAATTCTACCGCGCTGCCAAGAAACGCTTCGATGACTCCGCCGATTTCGCCGTACGCGCCCGCGAACTGGTGGTCAGGTTGCAGAGCGGCGATGCGCAATGCCTGCATCTGTGGCGCCGCTTCAACGAAATCTCCCTGTCGCACTGCCAGGAAGTCTACGACCGCCTGGGCGTCAAGCTGACCCAGGCCGATGTGCGCGGTGAAAGTGCCTACAACGATGACTTGCCGAGCATTGTGCAAGACTTGCACGAACAGGGGCTGCTGGTCGAAAGCGATGGCGCCCGCTGTGTGTTCATGGACGAATTCAAGAACGCCGAAGGTAATCCGTTGCCGGTGATCGTGCAGAAAGCCGGTGGTGGTTATCTCTACGCCACCACTGATTTGGCTGCCATGCGCTACCGCAGTCAGACGCTCGCTGCCGATCGCGTCCTGTATTTCGTCGACCAGCGCCAGGCCCTGCACTTCCAGATGGTATTCGCGCTTGCACGCCGTGCCGGCTTCGTCGGTCAGAACGTGCAGCTCGAACATATGGGCTTCGGCACCATGAACGGTGCAGATGGCCGCCCGTTCAAGACCCGCGACGGCGGTACGGTCAAATTGATCGACCTACTGGATGAAGCCGAACAACGAGCCTATGCCCTGGTCAAGGACAAGAATCCCGAGCTGGACGAGACCGAGCTGCGCCAGATCGCCCATGCTGTCGGCATCGGTGCCGTGAAGTACGCCGACCTCTCCAAGCATCGCACCAGCGACTACAGCTTCAACTTCGAACAGATGCTGAGCTTCGAAGGCAACACCGCTCCTTACCTACTCTACGCCTACACCCGGGTAGCCAGTATCTTCCGCAAACTGGGCAGGGAAATCGGCGATACCGAAGGCAGTATGTTGCTGGAAGCCGAGCAGGAGCAGGCCCTGGCTGCCAGACTGGCCCAGTTCGGTGAAGTGCTGGGCAGCGTGGCCGACAAAGGGTTGCCACATTTGCTGTGCACCTATCTCTACGATCTGGCTGGCCTGTTTTCCAGTTTCTACGAACACTGCCCGATTCTCGCTGCTACGGAACCGACCAGGCAGCAAAGCCGCCTCAAGCTGGCCGCCTTGACCGGACAGACACTCAAGCAAGGCCTCGAACTGCTGGGCCTGGAACCTTTGGAACGGATGTAACAGACGACAGATGGCCAGAAACAAGACAACTCCAAAACACGGCGCCAGTCGCTACCAACCCTCGGCTCCGGCGAAAAAACCGCTGCCAGGCTGGCTCTGGCTGGCCTGCGGCCTGGTCGTCGGCGCCTTCGCGACGCTGCTGCTCAATCTCAACCCGGGCGACAAGGCAATCAAGCGCGCCGAAGAGCCCGAGCGAACGACAAGCCGACCACAACCGCCGACCCGCTCCACGACCGTCGACGGCAAGGAAGCCCCCAAACCCACCTACGACTTCTACACCCTGCTGCCGGAATCCGAAGTCATCGTGCCCTCGGAAAGTGCAACACCCACCGTCCAGCCAGCGCCCAAGCCGCAGCCACCAGCCAAACCCGAGCAACCGGCCAAACCGGAACAGGCTGCCAAGCTCGAAACGCCCAGCAAACCGGTAGTAACACCTGCCGAAGCTGCACGGATCGACACCGCCCGGGCTCAGGCAGCCCTCAAGGGTGAAATACCACCACCGCCGCCAAGCGTGGCCAAGGCATCCTCTACCCAGTTTTTCCTGCAGGCCGGCTCCTTCCGCAAGCCTGACGATGCGGACAAGGTTCGGGCACAGATCATTCTGCTCGGCCAGAACGTTCGAGTGGAGTCCGGCAACGTGCGCGGCGAAACTTGGTATCGGGTACTCGTCGGCCCCTATCCGGACCAGCAGAAACTTTCCCAAGCCCAGAAACAGCTCGCTGCCGGCGGTTACAACAATCTGCTGCCGCAAAAAAGGCAGAGACCCTGAAACGGTCGGAATAGACCGCCTTAAAAGCACGGGCCGGACAGTCGCTCATCCGGCCCGCTGTCGCTTCTAGCCACACCGTCCCCAGGCAGACCAGCCCACCCAGGCAATTTCTTGTCCTTATGGACAATTAATTGCGTATTATCCAGCCCACCGGGGCTATCAATAGTTGAAAACCCTCTGGCCTCTCCCCATATCCACGAAATCGGGCGTTCACGCCCCGTCACCGTGGAGATCCACCCTTTGACCACCATCGTCTCAGTCCGCCGCAACGGCAAAGTCGTCATGGGCGGCGACGGCCAGGTTTCTCTCGGCAACACCGTCATGAAAGGCAATGCCAAGAAAGTCCGCTACCTGTACCACGGCCAAGTCCTGGCAGGTTTCGCCGGCGCGACCGCCGATGCCTTTACCTTGTTCGAACGCTTCGAAGGCCAGTTGGAAAAACACCAGGGACATCTGGTCCGGGCCGCTGTCGAGCTGGCCAAGGATTGGCGTACCGACCGCTCACTGAGCCGCCTGGAAGCGATGCTGGCAGTGGCCAACAAGGACGCCTCGCTGATCATTACTGGCAACGGTGATGTGGTCGAGCCCGAGCATGGACTGATCGCCATGGGCTCCGGCGGCGGCTACGCCCAGGCCGCAGCCATGGCGCTGCTGCGCCACAACGAAAAAATGTCCGCCCGCGAGATTGCAGAAACTGCCTTGAACATTGCCGGCAGCATCTGTGTCTTCACTAACCAGAACCTGACATTGGAAGAGCTGGATTCGGTCAACTGACCGGAGTCGACTCTGGAGTAATCACATGTCCATGACGCCCCGCGAGATCGTCCACGAACTCAACCGCCACATCATCGGCCAGGACGATGCCAAGCGCGCTGTCGCCATTGCTCTGCGTAACCGTTGGCGGCGCATGCAGCTGCCACTGGAGCTGCGCCAGGAAGTCACCCCGAAAAACATCCTGATGATCGGCCCAACCGGTGTCGGCAAGACCGAAATCGCCCGGCGCCTGGCCAAACTGGCCAATGCCCCTTTCCTTAAAGTGGAAGCCACCAAGTTCACCGAGGTCGGCTATGTGGGCCGGGATGTGGAGTCCATCATCCGCGATCTGGCGGATGCCGCACTGAAGATGCTGCGCGAGCAGGAAATGCACAAGTTGCAGGACCGTGCCGAGGATGCCGCCGAGGAGCGCATCCTCGATGCCCTGCTGCCAACTGCACGCCCAACCGGCTTCGACGAGGAAGCTACGGTCCGTCACGAAGACAGCAATACCCGCCAGCTGTTTCGCAAGCGTCTACGCGAAGGCCAGTTGGACGACAAGGAAATCGATATCGAAGTCGCGGAAAGCCCGACCGGTGTCGAAATCATGGCTCCGCCGGGCATGGAGGAAATGACCAGCCAGTTACAGAACCTGTTCTCCGGCATGTCCAAGGGCCGCCGTAAAAGCCGCAAGCTGAAGGTCAAGGATGCGCTGAAACTGGTACGCGAAGAAGAAGCTGCGCGCCTGGTCAACGAGGAAGAACTGAAGGCCCGGGCGCTGGAAGCGGTGGAGCAGCACGGTATTGTCTTCATCGATGAGATCGACAAGGTTGCCAAGCGTGGCAATGTCGGTGGTGCCGATGTTTCTCGCGAAGGCGTGCAGCGCGACCTGCTGCCACTGATCGAAGGCTGCACGGTCAATACCAAGCTCGGCATGGTCAAGACCGATCACATTCTGTTCATCGCCTCCGGTGCCTTCCACCTGTCCAAACCCAGCGACCTGGTACCGGAACTGCAGGGTCGCCTGCCGATTCGTGTCGAACTCAAGGCACTTTCGCCAGAGGACTTCGAACGCATTCTGACCGAACCGCACGCCTCGCTCACCGAGCAATATCGCGAGTTGCTAAAGACGGAAGGACTGGCCATCGAGTTCATCGAAAGCGGCATCAAGCGCCTCGCCGAAATCGCCTGGCAGGTCAACGAGAAGACCGAAAACATCGGCGCGCGCCGCTTGCATACCCTGCTCGAACGTCTGCTCGAAGAAGTTTCGTTCAGCGCAGCCGACCTGGCTGCGCAGCATAGCGACACGCCGATCAGAATCGATGCGCACTACGTCAACGACCATCTGGGCGAATTGGCGCAAGACGAGGATTTGTCGCGGTATATCCTTTAAAAGCAGCGGAAGCCTGAGGCTTCAGGCTTCAGGCTTCAGGCTTCAGGCTTCAAATTGGAGCATACTCATGCGCGTTCCCACGGCTATCAAACTGCACAAGGCATCCAAAACCCTGGCACTGCAGTATTCGGCGACCGAAAGCTACGCGCTTTCGGCCGAATTTCTGCGGGTGCATTCTCCCTCCGCCGAAGTCCAGGGGCACGGCAAGCCCATCTTGCAGCATGGCAAACAGCAGGTGGGGTTGGAGAAGATCGAACCGGCTGGGCAATACGCCCTCAAGCTGAGTTTCAGCGATGGGCACGATAGCGGGCTGTATACCTGGGATTACCTCGAACACTTGGCGCTGAACCGGGAGCGCCTCTGGAGCGAGTATCTCGATGCCTTGTACCAGGCCGGAAAATCGCGCGACCCGGATGAATCAGTGGTCAAGCTGATACTCTGAATTTATCGGCAATCAGGCCTGCAACACTTTGTCCAGCGACTGCTCGATCTTGCCCTGAATGGCTCCGGCCATCGGCGACAGCAATATCCCCAGGTTCAGCCGAACCCGGACATTGTCCTCGCCAACCTCGATGCGGCCGTCGGCACCACGGCGCCTGACTGCCAATACATCGCCATCCCAGCAGCAGTCGACACCGAACTCCTGTGCCAGCCGCTCGGCCAACTTATCCGCTTTTGTGCGGGCGGCCTGAAGACCAAGGTTGTGCGAGCGTTCGACGACAATACGAGCCATGGCAATTCCTGACGGCAAAATGGAAAAAGGCCCTTACTATACAGGGCCAGGCTTCAGGATGGCGCCATCACACAGCAACTACAGCCGAAAACGGCTTTTTGGGTTTAGAATGGCTAGTACATTTCAGCAGTGACAAAACCATGACCGACTTCCACAACGATCGCGATGCGGAACGCAGCACTCACTTCGGCTATCAGAGCGTACCGGAGAGCCAGAAAGCGCAGAAGGTCGCCGAAGTGTTCCACTCCGTGGCCGCCAAGTACGACCTGATGAACGACCTGATGTCCGCAGGCATCCATCGCCTATGGAAGCGCATCACTATCGAGCTATCTGGCGCACGGGTTGGCAACCGGATTCTGGATATCGCCGGCGGCACCGGCGATCTGACTCGGCAGTTCTCCCGCATTGTCGGCCCCACCGGCGAAGTGGTGCTGGCCGACATCAATGCCTCGATGCTCGAGGTCGGTCGTGATCGCCTGCTGGACAAGGGAGTATCGGGCAATATCCGCTTCGTCCAGGCCGATGCCGAAAAACTGCCATTTCCAGACAACCACTTCGATGTGGTCACCATTGCCTTTGGCCTGCGCAACGTCACGCACAAGGAAGATGCCTTGCGCTCCATGCTACGCGTCCTCAAACCGGGCGGACGGCTATTGGTGCTGGAATTTTCCAAGCCGACCAATGCCTTGCTGTCCAGGGCCTACGACGTCTATTCGTTCAACATCCTGCCGACCATGGGCAAGCTGATCACCCAGGATGCCGACAGCTATCGCTATCTCGCCGAATCGATCCGCATGCACCCTGACCAGGAAACCCTCAAAGCCATGATGAGCGAAGCCGGCTTCGAGCGTGTGACCTACCACAACATGACCGGTGGCATCGTCGCCCTGCATCGGGGTATCAAGCCCTGATGCTCTATACCGCCCTGCTGGCAACGGCCGAACAAGGCGTCAACGCAGCCCTGCGCATGGACCCTGCCGCGTTGCCGCACCTGGCCACTATCTCCGGTCTGATCGTCGAAATAGAATGCACGACACCACCGTGGAAATTATTCGTACAGGTCGGCGATACCGGCCTGCGTCTGGCCGCGCACTGGGAAGCCGAGGCGGACGTACACCTGCGAACCTCTGCCAGATCCCTGCTGCACCTGGCGCTGACCCGCGACAAACTTGCCGTGCTTCAGGGTCGAGAGGTCACGCTGCAAGGCAACCGCCAGGCCCTGTTTGAGCTCGCGGCCGTACTACAGAATCTCGAACTGGACTGGGAATACGAACTATCCCGCTGGCTCGGTCCACTCGGTGGTCAGCTGCTGGGCTCTTCCTTTAAAGGCCAGCGCGAGTGGATCGGCCAGAGTATCGCCAGCCTGTACCAGATGCTGGCCGATTACCTGAACGAGGAAACCCGGGCGCTGGTAGGCCAGGCCGAAGCACAGGCCCGCTTCGCCGAACTGGACGACATGAACGCCACCCTCAGCCGACTCGAGGCGCGCATCGAGCGCCTTGCCCAGAATCCGACCCCGCGCGCCCCTGAATGAAGCTGCTTGCTGCCACTCGCCGACTATTCCGTATCCTGCTGGTGATGATCCGCTACCGCCTGGACGATCTTGTTTTCGATCTATCCCTGCCCTGGTGGATACGCTCGTCAAGCTATCTGCTCCCCTGGCGCTGGCTGCCACGCCGCCGCGCCAAGCTGTCCCGCGGTGCGCGCCTGCGCCTGGCGCTCGAAGGGCTGGGGCCGATCTTCATCAAATTCGGCCAGCTGCTTTCCACCCGGCGCGACCTGCTGCCACCGGATATCGCCGATGAGCTGACCCTGCTTCAGGATCAGGTTCCGCCTTTCGACCCGAACAAGGCAATAGCCCTCATCGAACGGCAACTCGGCGCCAGCATCGAGAAAATATTCGCCAGTTTCGAGAGCAAGCCACTGGCTTCTGCCTCAGTCGCCCAGGTACATGCCGCACGCCTGCACAGCGGTGAGGAAGTCGTGGTGAAAGTGGTCCGCCCAGGCCTGAAATTCGTCATCGATCAGGACCTGGCCTGGCTCTACCTGCTGGCCAAGACGGCCGAGCGCACCTTCAGTGAAGCCCGTCGCCTGCATCTGGTCGAAATCGTCGATGATTACGCCAAGACCATCTACGACGAGCTCGACCTGCTGCGCGAAGCAGCCAACGCCAGCCAGCTCAAGCGCAACTTCGAAAACTCACAAGTGCTCTATGTCCCACAGATATACTGGGACTACTGCCGGGCTCAGGTACTGGTGATGGAGCGCATCTACGGCGTTCCAGTGACCGATCTGGCCGCCCTGGCCAACCAGCAGACCGATATGAAATTGCTGGCCGAACGTGGCGTGGAAATCTTCTTCACCCAGGTCTTTCGCGACAGCTTCTTCCATGCCGACATGCATCCGGGCAATATCTTCGTCAGCACCGACCAGCCCTGGAGCCCGCAGTACATCGCCATCGACTGCGGGATTGTCGGCAGCCTGACGCCCGAAGACCAGGATTACCTGGCACGTAACCTGATGGCCTTCTTCAAGCGCGACTATCGCAAGGTAGCGCAACTGCATATCGATTCTGGCTGGGTGCCGGCAGAAACCAAGGTCAACGAATTCGAAGCGGCGATCCGTACCGTCTGCGAGCCAATCTTCGAGAAGCCGCTCAAGGACATATCCTTCGGTCAGCTACTGGTGCGTCTGTTCCAGGTCGCCCGGCGTTTCAACATGGAAGTGCAACCGCAACTGGTGTTGCTGCAGAAAACCCTGCTCAATATCGAGGGGCTTGGCCGCCAGTTGTATCCGGACCTGGACCTGTGGGCCACTGGCCAACCTCATCTGGAGCGCTGGATGCGCGAACGCCTGAGCCCCAAGCGACTGGTCAGAAACGTCCAGTCCCAGATAGAACAACTGCCACACCTGGCGAATATGGCACGCGACCTGCTTGAGCACATGTCCCATACACAGCGACAACCCCCACCATCCCGCAAGCCACGCGCCGATTGGCTGTTGTCACTGCTGGGAGCGGGATTGCTCGCTGGCGGCGCGGTACTGGTGGCAGGCGCTCGCGCCGATGCCCTGCTTGCTGCCTGGCCGGCCTGGCTGATGCTGACGACCGGGCTCTACATCATCGTGCGCCGTTAGAACAAGGCGCGTACTCTGCAACATATGGCATCCGGTGCGAGGCTCGTCAGGAACGCCCCACACTGGCACACTGGTAACCTGATGGAGCACGCCATGAGCTGGCTGGACGAAATCAACTGGAACGCCGACGGCCTGGTCCCGGCCATTGCCCAGGATCACCGCTCGGGACGAGTCCTGATGATGGCCTGGATGAACCGCGAGTCGCTGGCCTTGAGCGTCCAGGAGAATCGCGCCATCTATTGGTCACGTTCGCGTGGCAAGCTGTGGCGCAAGGGCGAGGAGTCTGGCCATGTCCAGAAGCTGCATGAGCTGCGTCTGGATTGCGATGCCGACGCAGTTGTCCTCATGGTCGAACAGATCGGCGCGATAGCCTGCCATACCGGGCGCGAAAGCTGCTTCTATCGGATTCTGAACGATGGAGTCTGGAAAACCGTTGAACCGGTGCTCAAGGACCCCCACAGTATTTACCAGGCAGGACACAGCCATGAGTAACACCCTGAACCAGTTGGCCGAGGTACTCGAAGCGCGCAAGAATGCCGCGCCGGACAGCTCGTACGTAGCCAGCCTGTACCACAAGGGCTTGAACAAGATCCTGGAAAAGGTCGGCGAAGAATCGGTCGAAACCATCATCGCCGCCAAGGATGCCGCAGCCAGTGGTGACTGCAGCGATCTGATCCACGAAACCGCCGACCTGTGGTTTCACAGCATGGTGATGCTGGCAGCCCTCGGCCAGCACCCGCAAGCCGTACTCGACGAACTCGAGCGCCGCTTCGGCCTTTCCGGGCATGTGGAAAAAGCAGCGCGCAGCGCTTCCAACTAATTCATTCGAGGAACGTTATCCATGGGTATTTTCGACTGGAAACACTGGCTCGTCATTCTGATCGTGGTCGTTCTGATCTTCGGCACCAAACGCCTGAAAACGCTCGGTTCGGACCTGGGTGAAACCATCAAGGGCTTTCGCAAAGCCATGCACACTGAAGACGAAGAAACACCTAAAGCAGGTAACCCATCCAACGAACCCCTGCAAAAGCCCCAAACTATTGATGGGCATTCGCAGAAAGTCGACGATCCGCTGCACAAGAACTGAGCCTGCGCATGTTCGATATCGGCTTTTCCGAATTACTGTTGGTTGGCGTTGTAGCACTGATCGTGCTGGGTCCCGAACGCCTGCCGGGGGCTGCGCGTACAGCTGGTCTGTGGATCGGTCGCCTGAAGCGCAGCTTCCAGTCGCTGAAAAGCGAAGTGGAACGCGAAATAGGTGCCGAGGAAATCCGCCGCCAGTTGCACAACGAACGGATCCTCGAGCTTGAGCGGGAGATGAAGGAGATGCGAGAAAGCATCAACCTTTCAGCTTCCCCACCAGCATCGCCCAGCAATACCGCCGAGCCAGCACATGAGCAAGGCGCGTCGTCCGAGCCGCAGCCAACGTCTGCCCAGTCCGACGCCATTGCAACCTCCAGAACGGACAAGACACCCGAACCATGAGCAACCACGCCACCGACGATCAGGAAATGCCACTAGTGGCTCACCTGGCCGAACTGCGTTCGCGCCTGATGCGCAGCCTGATCGCCGTATTTCTGGTATTCGCCTGTCTGTTCTATTTCGCCCAGGACATCTACACCCTGGTTTCTGCTCCGCTGCGTGCTTACCTGCCAGCGGGAGCCACCATGATCGCAACCGGAGTCGCCTCGCCGTTCACCGCACCACTCAAGCTGACGATCTGGATATCCCTGTTCTTGAGTATTCCGGTGATACTGCACCAAGTCTGGAGCTTCGTCGCACCGGGGCTGTACAAGCACGAAAAACGCATCGCCGTTCCTCTGCTGCTGTCCAGCATCCTGCTGTTCTATGCCGGTATGGCCTTCGCCTATTTTCTGGTATTTCCGCTGATCTTCGGCTTCTTTGCCAGCTATACGCCGGAAGGCGTGGCGATGATGACGGATGTCAACGAATATCTGGACTTCATCCTTACGTTATTCTTCGCTTTCGGCGTGACCTTCGAGATTCCGGTCGCGACATTTCTCATCATCTGGGTCGGTATCGTCGATATCGCGACCCTGAAGAAAAGCCGGCCTTACGTGATCGTCGGTTGCTTCGTTATCGGCATGATCCTCACGCCACCGGATATCTTTTCGCAGACACTGCTCGCCATCCCCATGTGGCTGCTGTTCGAAGTGGGCATTCTGTTCGGCGCCATGGTGCATAAAAGCGAAGCGAATGAAGCGAAAGATGAAGAAAACGACTCGGCGAAACCACCTGCTCACCAGCCATGAACCTGCTGTTGCTGGAGCCGACCGACCTGGTCGAGCATGATCGTGCGATTCTGCATGGCCGTCGCCTGAAGCACCTGCTGGAAGTCCATCGGGCTGAAGCGGGCGACAATCTGCGAGTCGGTCTGGTAGGCGGGGCGATGGGTACGGGCTGCCTGCTGCGTCTGAATGGCAGCGAGGCAGAGCTGACCATCAGCCTCGAACAGCCGCCACCAGCCAAGCTGCCAATCACTCTCCTGCTCGCGCTGCCGCGCCCCAAGATGCTGCGTAGAGTCCTGCAGACCATTGCCAGCATGGGGGTGCCGCGCCTGGTACTGCTCAACAGCTACCGGGTGGAAAAGAGCTTCTGGCAGACACCCTTTCTCGAACCGCCAGCCATTCACGAGCAATTGATCCTTGGGCTGGAGCAGGCCCGCGACACCATACTGCCGGAGGTCTTGCTGGAGAAGCGCTTCAAACCCTTTGTCGAGGATCGTTTGCCGCAGCTTGCAACCGGCAGCCTCGGTCTGATTGGCCATCCTGGCAGCTACCCACCTTGTCCTCGAGCAGTGACCGAAGCGGTGACCCTGGCCATCGGCCCGGAAGGCGGCTGGATTCCTTACGAAGTGGAAAAGCTCTGCGCTGCGGGCCTCGAGCCGGTACAACTGGGCGAGCGGATACTGCGTGTGGAAACGGCTGTGGCCGCATTACTGGCCCGGCTATTTTGAATCGAGCCCTATAACGATGGTCGGATGTAGTGAAATGACAGATACGAATCGACCATGCAAGCCTTGACTATCGACCTCGATCATCTGCAACAAGCACTCGACAGTTACGCCAGCGACCACTATCTGGACCTGGAAAGCGGCGAAATCCGCGCCATCACCCCAGGCGAACCATTACCGGGCAGCGACGAGAAATACGCGGTCCAACCAGACCGTTATCTGCATATCGAACCGCTCGGCCAGGCCCAAGCCCTGGCAATGCGCGCGGAATTTCTCTTTGCCCAGCCGCACCCCCATGCCCATCCGATACTCATCGCGGCTCTCGAAGGTCGCCGGCCCTTGCGCACCTTCGACTACAAGCTGGAGGATTTCCCGGAGGTACGCAACGCATGGCACGCCTATCGGCTCGCCCGGTTACGGGAGTATGCCCTCGCCTGGCTGGAGGAAAACGATCTGGAATCGCTCGGTCACTGACATCAACTTTCGAGCAGAAAAGTCACCGGCCCGTCGTTTAACAGATGCACCTGCATATCGGCGCCAAAGCGGCCACAAGCCACGACCGGATGCTGTCGACGCGCCTGGGCAACGAGGTAATCGTAGAGCGCTTCGCCCTCGACTGGAGGCGCAGCACTGGAAAAACTGGGCCGCAAGCCGCTACGAGTATCGGCAGCCAGGGTGAACTGTGAAACCAGCAGCAGACCACCACCGATATCTCGCAGCGAGCGATTCATGCGCCCCTGCTCGTCGGCGAATACACGATAACGCAGCAGTCTGTGCAAGAGCCGGTCGGCACGGGTATGACTATCTTCGCGTTCGACACCAATCAGTACCAGTAAGCCTTGTTCGATGGCTCCCAGCGTTTCACCTGCCACCTCAATGCGGGCATGGCGAACACGCTGGATCAGAGCCTTCATTAGGCATCGGCCGGTGACAGGCCGAACAGACGGCTGGCGATTTCGCCAGTCGCGCGCACCAGAGCGTCGGTAATACCCGGCTCGGCAACGGAATGGCCGGCGTCACGAATGATCTGTAGCTCGCTGTTGGGCCAAGCCTGGTGTAGAGCCCAGGCATTTTCCAGCGGGCAGATCACATCGTAGCGACCATGCACGATGATTCCTGGCAGATGGGCGATTTTCGCCATGTCACGCAACAGCTGGTTGGGTTCAAGGAAGGCACTATTGACAAAATAGTGACATTCGATACGGGCGATGGACAACGCACGCATGGGTTCGCTCAGTCGTTCGACCACCTGCGAATTGGGCCGCAGGGTGGCGGTACGTCCCTCCCAGCAGGACCAGGCTTTGGCCGCATGCATCTGAGCGATCTGGTCGCTACCGGTCAACCGGGAGTAATAGGCCCGCATCAGGTTGCTGCGCTCTTCCTGCGGGATCGGTGCCAAATAATCATGCCAATAATCCGGGAACAGGCGGCTGGCACCTTCTTGGTAGAACCAGTGAAACTCCTCCGGTCGACATAGGAAGATACCACGCAGAATCAGTGCCTGGACCCGCTCGGGATGAGCCTGAGCGTAGGCCAGCGCCAGGGTTGACCCCCAGGAGCCGCCGAACAGTACCCATTTGTCGATGCCAAGATGCTCACGGATACATTGCATATCCTCGATCAGGTGCCGGGTGGTGTTGTTCTCCAGGCTGGCATGAGGCGTCGAGCGACCGCAGCCGCGCTGGTCGAAGGTGACGATGCGATACAGCGCCGGATCGAAGAAGCGCCGGCTGGACGCATCGCATCCAGCACCGGGGCCACCATGGATAAAGACCACCGGCAAACCGTCCCGCGAACCGCTTTCATCGACATAAAGAACGTGTCCGTCCCCTACCGGCAATTCGTGGCGAGCATAGGGTTTGATTTCTGGATACAGGGTCTGCATGCGCGGCTCCGGGCTGGAAACGATGAAATTCCGTTTCTTCATCATAACGGGTGTGATCGGCTGCGGGCGTACCGCAGGTGATAGGTTAACCGATACGCTACCTCGACTGACCAGTTCGGTGGGCACCCGCCTGGAAAATTTCCAAACGAAGAGGTTTTTCCCTTTCGAAAATCGCCAGCATTGCTTCCAGCGCTCGGGCTTATCGCGAAATCGACCGAGCGTGGCGATTTTCGTTGCAGACCGACGAACGATAAGCTGTGCGCTCAAAAGCGCGTTCCCGGCTGGCTGAGAAATTTTACTTCCGCTTCGCTCGACGCTCGCCCGAGAGCGGCGTTGCGGTAGGGAAAACGGCCGAAATGGGCAATGACGTCGCGATGACGCAGGGCAACAGCCAGAAACCCATCGAATAGCTCACGCTCTTCGGATTTGGCGATATCGCGCAAAACCCCGAAGTAGCCGACCGACTGCTCCTGCATCGCCAGGTTCTCGGCATGCTCCAGCACAAGATAGGCGAAGACTCGCTGGATCGGCGACAACAGCATGTCGACCCCATGAGAAAGCCCGTCGCGCACCAACTGCAGGGCGCGTTCGTCGCCGGCGAAAGCCTGCGGCGTATCACGATGGATCATCCGCGGCAATTGATCGAGCAGGATGATCAAGGCCAGCCAGCCTTGCGGCACGTCAGCCCAATCGTCGAGCTCTCCATGCAGCGCGTCGTCTACCCAGTTAGAGAAGAGTCTGTGGGTTTCAGCATCCTGCTCGGCTCGCTGACCGAACCAGAGCAGTTTCTTCTCAGCGAAGATCGAGCCCGCACTCGTACCCCGCCCGAACCACCAATCGAACAAAGGCTGCCAGGGCTCGAGCATGAGTCAACCCTGGTGGTGATATCCGGTAACGCGCTCGACTTCTTCACGCGAACCGAGGAAGACGGCAACCCGCTGATGCAGGGATTCGGGCTGGATATCGAGAATGCGCTCAGAACCATTGGTGGCGGCACCGCCAGCCTGCTCGATAATCAAAGACATGGGGTTCGCTTCGTACATCAAGCGCAGTTTTCCCGGTTTGCCCGGCTCGCGGGCATCGCGCGGATACATGAAGATGCCGCCACGGGTGAGGATACGATGCACATCGGCCACCATCGAGGCAATCCAGCGCATGTTGTAGTCCTTGCCCAACGGACCATCCTTGCCGGCCAGCAGCTCTTCAACATAGCGCTGCATTGGTGCTTCCCAGTGGCGCTGGTTGGACATATTGACGGCGAATTCGGCAGTGCTTTGCGGGACGTGGATGTTGTCGTGGGTCAGCACGAAGCTGCCTAGTTCACGGTCCAGGGTAAACCCCTTGACGCCATCGCCCAAGGTCAGCACCAGCATGGTCTGTGGACCATAAATGGCATAGCCGGCAGCCACTTGTTTGGTTCCCGGCTGGAGGAAGGCTTCTTCGCCAAGCGAATCGTTCTGCGAGAAACTGTCTGCCGGACAGCGCAGCACGGAAAAAATGGTACCGACAGAAACGTTGACATCAATATTCGAAGACCCATCCAGCGGGTCGAATACCAGCAGGTAGGCACCTTTTGGATACTTACCAGGAATCTGGTAAGCCTTGTCCATCTCCTCGGATGCCATGCCAGCCAGGTGTCCGCCCCATTCGTTGGCTTCCAGAAGAATTTCGTTGGACAGCACGTCCAGCTTCTTCTGCACTTCGCCCTGGATGTTTTCCGTATCCATGCTGCCAAGCACGCCACCCAGGGCGCCTTTCGATACGGCATGGCTGATTCCCTTACACGCTCGGGCGACGACCTCTATGAGAAAGCGTAGATCGGCCGGCGTGTTGTGACTGCGGGTCTTCTCAATGAGATACCGGCTCAAGGTGATGCGTGACATGACAAGGCTCCGTCGATGGAAAATGAGTGCAGTTTAGCGCGGCTCGTACAATGAGTCCTTCAGACCGAAGCGACAGGCGTGTAGTTCAGCGCCCGATCACTACACCAGGTGTAGCCACCTTCCAGATTTCGTTGGCGTACTCGCGAATGGTGCGGTCAGCGGAGAACCAGCCGACTCGGGCAGTGTTCAGCACCGCCGAACGCCACCAACTGGTCTGATCGCGCCAGCGGCTCTCTACCTCAAGCTGCGCCTGCCAGTAAGCTTCGAAATCGGCGCAAACCATGAAGGTATCATGCCAGATAAGGCTATCCACCAGCCCGGTATAACGCTCCTGATCGTCAGGAGAAAAGACGCCGTTACGAATGGCCGAAAGCACTTCCTTGAGGCGTGAAGAAGCAGCAATGGAAGCATCGGCATTGTAGTCTTCGGCGCGCTTACGCGCCTCCACCTGCTGAGCAGTCAGGCCGAAGATGAACATGTGTTCGCCACCAATCAGTCCGTGCATTTCCACATTGGCACCATCCATGGTGCCGATGGTCAGCGCGCCGTTCAGGGCGAATTTCATGTTGCTGGTGCCGGACGCCTCCAGGCCGGCGGTGGAAATCTGCTCGGAAAGATCGGCAGCCGGGATGATGCGCTCGGCCTGGCTGACATTGTAGTTGGGGATGAAGACCACCTTGAGCAGGCCACGTACGGTCGGGTCGTCGTTGATGGTGCGGGCGATGTCGTTGGCCAGCTTGATGATCAGCTTGGCCCGCTGGTAGCTGGCCGCCGCCTTGCCACCGAAGATCTTCACCCGTGGAACCCAATTCCCTCCCGGATCGGCCCGGATCGCCTGATACAGCGCAACGGTATGCAGCAGATTGAGCAACTGACGCTTGTATTCGTGAATACGCTTGATCTGCACATCAAACAAAGCCGTGGGATCCAGATCGATGTTCAGGCGCTCCTTGACCAGCCTGGCCAGCACATCCTTGTTGTGCCGGCGCTGGGCAGCGAAACGCTGCCGAAAGCTGTTGTCGTTGGCATAAGGTTCCAGTTCTCGCAGCATGGTTTCCGGTGAATCCAGCAGCTTTTCGCCAAGAACGCTTACCAGTAGCCTGGTGAGTTCCGGATTGGACTGATACAGCCAGCGCCGGAACGTGATGCCATTAGTCTTGTTGCTGATGCGTTGGGGATACAGGCTGTGCAAGTAGGTGAAGACCGTTTTACGCATCAGGTCGGTATGCAGTGCGGATACGCCGTTGATGCTGTGCGAACCGATGAAGGCCAGGTTGCCCATGCGCACTCGACGCCCGTGGTCCTCTTCGATCAGCGAGGCGGCACGCAGCAGCTCGGCATCGTGAATATCCCGGGCCCGCAGGGAATCGAGATGATAGGCATTGATCAGATAGATGATCTGCATGTGCCGGGGCAGAAGCCGCTCCATCAGACCAACTGGCCAGGTTTCCAGGGCCTCGGGCAACAGGGTGTGATTGGTGTAGGACAGCGTGCCCACCGTGCGCTCCCAGGCACGCTCCCACGGCATGCCGTGGATGTCCACCAACAGGCGCATCAGTTCGGCCACAGCGATTGCCGGGTGGGTGTCGTTGAGCTGGATGGCGGCATACGCAGGCAGATTGTCCAGGGTGTCGTCATGTTGGGTGAGATGGCGCCGGATCAGATCCTGCAGCGATGCCGCGACGAAAAAGTACTCCTGGCGCAGCCGCAGTTCCTGACCCGCTTCGGTACTGTCAGCCGGATACAGTACCCGGGAGATGCTTTCCGCACGCGCTTCGTCGGCCACTGCGCCAATGTGATCGCCCGCATTGAAGCGCTCCAGATGAAAATCGCTTTCGGCGCGGGCACGCCACAGACGCAGCGTATTTACGCTGGAACCGCGCCAGCCGACAATCGGGATGTCGTAGGCGATGGAACGCACACCCTCGGCCCAATGCCAGAAGTGCTTGGTCTCGCCGGTTTCACCGGCTCTGGCCACCACGCTACCACCGAAGCCGATCAGATAGCTGACCTCGGGCCGCTCGAATTCCCAGGGGTTGCCGAAGTCCAGCCAATTCTCGGTCTGCTCGTGTTGCCAGCCATCGAGAATTACCTGGCGAAACAGGCCGTGTTCATAACGAATACCGTAACCATGGGCCACGACTCCCAGAGAAGCCATACTCTCCATGAAGCAGGCAGCCAACCGGCCCAACCCGCCATTGCCAAGCGCGGCATCGGGCTCCAGGCGGCGGATCCGCTCGAGATCAACATCCAGGTCAGCAAGCGCCTGGCGGGCAATCTCCAGGATGCCAAGATTGCTCATGCTATCAATCAGTAGCCGACCGATGAGGAATTCCAGGGAAAGGTAATAGACCCTTTTCCGCTTTTCACGGTATGACTTTTCGGTATGCGCCATCCAGCGGTCGATCATCCGATCACGCGTGGCCAGGGCAATGGCCTCGAACCAGTCATGATCGAATGCGTGCTCGGGATCCTTGCCGATAGCATAGGCCAGCTTCGAAAGAACGGCGTCGCGAAAGGCAGCAACTTCTGCAGCATCGACAGCGGTAGGCTCCAAAGACATAAGTGAACCTCGGTAACGATGATAGGGCATGCGGGAAAGTGCACTTTCCCTGCAAGACTAGCAGGCACAGCGAGCAATGTGATGTCTTGCCTTTGGACAGCGGAGCGCCTGGAAATTCTGCGCCCAGCGGCTATGATCTACCGCCTCGAAAGACCAACGACTGCCGATGAAGAATCACCTGCTCGCGCCTGCCGACCCGGATCGCCTGGAAACCTGGGTTCGCTATCGCAACGGACTGTGCCGGGACTGCCAGGCCACCTGCTGTACCCTGCCGGTGGAAGTTCGCCTGGATGACCTGATCCGCATGGAGCTGGTCGACCCTTTCGAGCGCGGCGAGCCGCTCAAACTCATTGCCAGGCGCCTGATGAAGGCTGGTCTTGTCGAGCATTTCAGCCACAAGCACGAACAGTTCACCCTGACGCGCCTGGCCAACGGCGACTGCATCTACCTGGAGAGGCAAACGCGGTGGTGCCGTATCTACGGCCAGCGTCCGGATACATGCCGCAACCACCCGGCTATCGGCCCGCGACCGGGACACTGCGCCTATCGACCGAAGATAAGTTGAGGCAGGATGTGCCGATCAGCCACTCTGGAGAGTGACTACGGAACACGCCAAGGAGAACAGTGGATGACGACCCCCGAACAAGACCTCGAAGCCACACTACATCGGGAAATTCCGCTGACTCGCGCCATGGGGCTGCGAGTCGCACGATGGGTAGATCATGAACTGCGACTGATGCTGCCACTGCAAGGCAATACCAACCACACCGGCAGCATATTCGGCGGCAGCCTCTACAGCGCAGCTGTACTGGCCGGTTGGGGCTGGCTGCTACTGCGCCAGCGGGACGCTGGAATCGAGGATGGGCATATCGTCATTCAGGAAAGCAGCATCGAATACCCGCTGCCCGCGCTCGCCAATGTCACCGCCGTCTGCAATGCACCGCCGCAAGGTACCTGGGAGCGCTTCGAGAAAACCTATCGCCGCCACGGCCGTGCCCGACTGACCCTGGAAACGCGAATACTGCTGGACGATGGTCGGGAAGCCGTGCGTTTCAGCGGGCAGTATGTGCTGCATAAATGAGTAAACTGCAAGCAGTAGGAATCAGCGCAGCAAAACGGCACGCTGGGCCAGTGCGATCAGCCCGGTCTGCCATTGCACGCCGTTCGGCAAGGCCAGGAAATCAGGATTGAGATAACTGTCTCGCGCCTCGTAGGAAAGCGACCTGCCACTGGTGTCGAGCACCGCGCCACCCGCCCCCTCCAGAACGCCCTGGGCTGCGGCAGTATCCCACTGGGAGGTCGGAGCCAGGCGCGGATAGCAGTCGGCAGAACCTTCGGCAACCAGGCAGAACTTCAGCGAACTGCCGATAGTCACCAGCGCCAGCTCGCCGAACGCCTGCCGCAACCCGGCCAGCAGGTGCTCTTGCGCAGGGCTGGAATGACGCCGGCTGGCCACCAGCGTGAAAGCATCCGCAAGGCGCTGGCGCACACTCAGAGGATGCACGTTCCCCGATGCTGCCTGGCACCAGCAGCCAAACCCTGCCCCACCATAATAGCAGCGGCCATCGGCCGGTATGCCGACCACGCCGAACACCACTCTGCCCTGCTCGATCAACGCTACGTTGACGGTAAATTCTTCGGTGCCGGCGATGAATTCCTTGGTTCCGTCCAGCGGATCGACCAGCCACCAGCGTGTCCAGCCGGAACGCTCCGCCAGCGAAAAATCGCAATCCTCTTCGGACAGTACCGGAATAGCAGCATCCAGCCGACTCAAGCCATCGCTCAGCAACCGGTGTGCGGCCAGATCCGCCGCGGTCACTGGTGACGCATCGGCTTTTTCGATCACAGCGAGCTCACTGCGCCAATACGGCAGGATGGCTCGCCCGGCCAGTCCGACCAGTTCGACGACCGCTGCGAGATAGGGATGACTCATGGGTGGAATTCTCCTCGCTGCATCAGTAGATCACGGGCCAAGTACAGGGCAGCCAGCGCACGTCCTTCGCTGAACAGCGGATTCTGCATAAGGGCAGCCAACTCATGCAGATTGACCCGGTCCAGGCGCAGCGGTTCGGGTTCGTCGCCCGGCAGGCGTTCGGGATACAGGTCGCAGGCCATTACTACCTGGATCTTCTGATTCATGTAACCTGGTGACAGGGATAGCTCACCCAGATATTCGAGATACCGGGCACCAAAGCCGGCCTCCTCCTTGAGCTCCCGATTGGCAGCCACCAACACATCCTCGCCCGGTTCGATCAACCCCTTGGGCAGCGAAAGCTCGTAGGTTTCCGTCCCGCCGCAATACTCTTCGACCAGCAAGGCATGCTCGGCATCCTCGAGCGCGACGATCATCACCGCTCCATAACCGACCCCCTTGCCAACCAGGCGTTCATAGGTGCGCTCTACACCGTTGGCGAATCTGAGCTGCATTTCTTCCACGCGGAACAGCCGACTGGACGCGACAATCTCACGGGCGAGCACGGTAGGTTTTTGACGCATGCCGGCACTCCTGCAAAAACGAAGGGTTATCATATCCTGACTTTGCACAACCGCTGCAGGCTGCTTAACATCGCGGCCAGCGCCCTACTCGCAGCAACTCCTTATCATTATCGGGCGTCGAATCTGCCAAGCCATATGCCAGACGAGCCCGCCATGACTGATCTTTTACCCTGGCCCGCCATCGATACCGTACTCCTGGACATGGACGGTACGTTGCTGGATCTACATTTCGACAACCATTTCTGGCTGGAATATCTCCCCCAGCGTTACGCTCAATGTCATGGCATCAGCCTGGCGATGGCCAAACTGGAATTATTACCGCTGTTCGATGCACAACGCGGCCGGCTCAGTTGGTACTGCCTGGACTACTGGACCCGCGAACTAGAGCTACCGATCCGCGAAATGAAACGCGAAATCGCCCACCTGATCGCCCTGCGCTCCGGAGCCGACGATTTTCTTGCCGCTCTGCGTCTGGCCGGTAAACGGGTAGCCTTGGTCACCAATGCGCACCCTGACTCTCTGTCGCTCAAGCTCGAACGTATCGAACTCACGCCGTGGTTCGAGCGTATCATCAGTGCCCATGAGTACGGTTTCCCCAAGGAAGATCAACAATTCTGGCACGCCCTGCAGCAGGATTTTGGTTTCGACCCCGCGAACAGCCTCTTCATCGACGACAGCCTGCCGATATTACGTAGCGCCCGCCACTTCGGTGTTGCCCATCTTATGGCGATCCGCGAACCGGACAGCCGGCAAGGGCAACGCAACACCGAAGAATTTATTGCTGTTGCGGACTATCTGGATCTGATACGCAGCCTGGCCTGAAGCAACTACTATTCTTTATAACGGGCTTCATAACGGGAATACCGGAAATTCATCGACCAACATCATGATGCAAAAAAAAGGAAGAGATGATTCGGTGACCGCGTGCTTATCCTCGTTGTGGCCATGCAGCAACAGCCAGATGGCTGACAGAATTCGCCGCTTCGACTGGAATGGCCATGCACTGGGCCTGCCGGCAAACTGGCCAGCACCGCTATGCCAGTTGCTCGATACGTTTCTCGAAACTCCGCTGCCCATGTGCATCATGTGGGGAGAGCAAGCCCTGCAGCTGTACAACGACGCTTATGCCCACCTGATCGGCGACCAGCACCCAGCAGCGCTTGGCAATTCGGCAACGGCCTCATGGAAGCAAGATTGGTCCCTGATTGCCGATGCCTGGGCAACCGCTCGACGAGGCCAGGCCATCCAGCTACATGGTGTGCATCTGCATATTGTCGGCCAGGGCTTGGCCAAAGAAACCTGGCTCGATCTGACCTTCAGCCCGATCGCTCAGGATGGCAATATCGCAGGAGTACTGCTGTGCATACGGGATACCACCGAGCAAATGCTCAACGATGCCCGCCTGAGCCAAGTCGCGTTCCATTACAGGCTCAGCGCGCACAGTCATCGCTTGAGCGAGCAGCGTTTGCAACTGGCGCTGGAAGCCAGTGATCTGCTGGGCATCTGGGATTGGGATCTGCGCGTGGAACGGACTTTGCCTGATATCAACCCACTCGACCTCACCTTGTCCGAACTGTCGCAGGCCACTCAGGGGTTCAGCCGGCATGGTTTCATCGAACATGTGCATCCTATCGACCGCGAGCGCATCCAGCAGGCTCTCGACCAGTCCATCCAGCATAGCGGTACGTTTGCCGAGCGGTATCGCATTAATCTCCCCGATGGCGAACAGCGTTGGGCCTTTGCCCGGGGTCGCTGTCATTACGACAAATATGGCAAACCCCTGCGCTTTCCCGGCGCGATCATGGACATCACCCGCCAACAGGAAAGCGAGGAAGCGCTGCGCAAACGTGAAGCCGAACTGCGTGAATTGAACGAGACGCTGGAAAGCCGAATCCAGGAACGCACCAGCGCACTGGCCGAAGAATACGAGCGCTTGTTGACGGAAATGGCCAAGCGCGAACAGGCTCAGGAAGCCCTGCGCCAATCACAGAAAATGGAAGCAGTCGGCCAACTTACTGGCGGTATCGCACACGATTTCAACAACATGCTGACGGGCATAATCGGCAGCCTGGACCTGATCCAGCACTACATCCGTACTGGCCGGCACGACAACACCCAGCGTTTCATCGAAGCTGCGATCATCTCAGCCAACCGGGCTGCCGCCCTGACCCATCGGCTGCTAGCCTTTTCCCGCCGCCAACCACTGGATCTCAGGCGAGTGAACCTGAACCAACTGATCGAATCCATGCATGAATTGCTGGTTCGAACCCTGGGTGCCCATATCCGGATCGTCATCGAGCTGCAAAGTAAAGCATGGGCCGTCAACAGCGACGAAAACCAACTGGAAAGCGCTCTGCTCAATCTGGTTATCAATGCCCGCGATGCCATGCCGGAAGGCGGTACCCTGCATATCGCCACCCGCAACGTCGAGCTGACATGCAATCGTCAAGTAGGCGAGCTACCACCAGGAAATTACGTCGTATTGAGCATCAGCGATACGGGTTGCGGCATGTCGTCCAAAGTACTCGCCAGTGCCTTCGAGCCTTTTTTCACCACCAAGCCCATTGGCCAGGGTACCGGCCTCGGACTATCGATGATCTATGGCTTCATGCGTCAATCAGGTGGTCATGTGCAACTCGAAAGTAAAAGCGGAGTTGGTACCGAAATCAGCCTCTACCTGCCCGTTCATGAAGGCAATATATCGCCCGAGCAAAGCAACGAGCCGATACGCACTTCCATCCAGGTTCGCCAGAATGAAAACATCCTGGTGGTCGAAGATGACCCAGCAGTACGCATGCTGGTTATTGAAGTATTGCAAAGCCTGGGCTACCACGTGTTGGAGGCAGCGGAAGGCAATGCTGGCCTGGCTCTGCTGGAATCAGCGGCCCGTATCGATCTAATGATCACGGATGTAGGCCTGCCAGGTATTAACGGGCGCCAGCTCGCAGAATTGGGTCGCCAGCAGCGCCCCGGCCTGCGTGTACTGTTCATGACCGGCTATGCCGCACAGGCCGCTAGCAGTGGCTTTCTGGAACCTGGCATGGAATTGCTCGGCAAGCCATTCAACGTCGATACCTTCATTCAGTATGTACACCAGGCACTGCATATCCAGCTTGGCTGACTGCCGGTTTCGAATGTAAAGAGTTCGAAAAGATGGCCTTACAACATCTATATGCCATCCCTTGCAAGGAACTCGAGACATCACTGGATGTCCGACATAAGGCTTCGATACAGGTTCACTGACAAAACCAAATAATCGAAGAGATATTTCGCCGTTTGTTCCAGTCTCTTGCGAGCACGGCAAGATAACCAGCAAAGGCGTAACCTTGAAAGGAACTCCCTCATGAAGTATTCATCTGCGCTGCTGTTGATTTTCGGCCTGGCCCTAACTGGCCAGACCATGGCCCGAGGCACCACCGAAGCAGCCGTAGGCGGCGCTCTAGGCGGTGGTTTGGGCACTCTGGTAGGAGAGCACCTGGGCGGTTCTACAGGTGCAGCCATCGGCGCCGGCGTAGGCGGTGCCGCTGGCAGCGCGGTAGGAGCAAGCCGCAATAGCCGCGCCGAAGCAGCCATCGGTGGCGGGCTAGGCGCCGCAGGCGGCAATGTGCTGGGGCAAAACATCGGCGGCAGCACTGGCGGCCTGATCGGTTCGGCGCTGGGCGGCGGCGCGGGTGGCGGATTGGCCAATGCCTACTCAAAAGATGACGATGACGATCACAAGAAACGTCGCTATCGTGACGATGATCGTGATCATCACCCTGCAGCCAGAGGCCATTACAAATACCGCAACTGGCATAGACATCATTGAATCCAGAAAACCCCACCAACCTGGCGGGGTTCTTTTCTATCCGGGAAAGCGATCCGCACAAAGGAAAAACCCCGATTCGAATCGGGGTTTTCGCTGATTTGGGAGCTTCCCAGAAGCTTCCCTGCTTGATTGATGATCGGCCTCTATAACTTCAGCTTCATAGTTGCGGACCAGCATCGCGAATGGCCGCAGAAACATCGAATTTCTTGAAGTTCTCGATAAATTGCTTGGCTAGACCACGAGCAGCTTCATCGTAGGCGCTTTTGTCTGCCCAGGTATTGCGTGGATTGAGCAAGCGGGTATCCAGCCCCGGCACGGCCTTTGGCACATCCAGATTGATGATCGGCAGGCGCTCGGTCTGTACATCGATCAATTCGTTATTCTGGATGGCCGCAATCACCGCACGAGTCGCAGGAATGCTAAAGCGCTTGCCGACTCCATAGCCACCACCGGTCCAACCGGTATTGACCAGATAGACAGTGGAGCCAAAACCATTGATACGCCGGATCAACAGATCGGCGTACTCACCGGCCGGGCGCGGAAAGAACGGAGCACCGAAGCAGGTGGAGAAAGTAGACTTGATACCGCTGCCCGACCCCATCTCGGTGGAGCCGACCAAAGCAGTGTAGCCGGACAGAAAATGATAGGCAGCCTGCTCGTTGTTCAGGATCGAAACCGGAGGTAGCGCACCGGTAAGATCGCACGTCAGAAAGATTACAGCGTTCGGCTCGCCAGCACGGTTTTCCGGTACACGCTTGACGATCAACTCGCGTGGGTAGGCAGCGCGGCTGTTCTGCGTCAATGAGGCATCGGCATAATCAGGCTGGCGAGTGCGCGGATCGAGCACTACGTTTTCCAACACGGCGCCGAACTGGATGGCTTTCCAGATCACCGGTTCGTTCTTCTCGGACAGATCGATGCACTTGGCATAGCAGCCGCCCTCAATGTTGAAGACCGAACCGACACCCCAGCCATGTTCGTCATCACCAATCAGGTAACGGCTTTCATCAGCGGACAACGTCGTCTTGCCCGTACCGGACAGACCAAAGAACAGGGTCACGTCGCCCTCTTCGCCCATATTGGCGGCACAGTGCATCGGCAGCACATCGGCCTCCGGCAGCAGGAAGTTCTGCACGGAAAACATGGCTTTCTTCATTTCACCGGCATAGCGCATGCCCGCGATCAAGACTTTTCTCTCGACGAAGTTGATGATCACGCAACCATCGGAGTGGGTACCGTCACGCTCAGGCACGCACTCGAAGGACGGGACATTCAGGATACGCCACTCACTTTTGCCGGAAGGGTTGAACTTGTCCGGGTTGATGAACAAGCAGCGACCGAACAGATTATGCCAGGCGGTTTCGGTGCACATCTTGATCGGCAAGTAGTATTCGGGAGCAGCGCCTACATGGACATGTGAAATGAACTGCTCACGCTCGGCCAGATAGCCTTCTACGCGCTCCCAGAGAGAGGCGAATCGATCTGCCGGAAACGGACGGTTGATACCTCCCCAGGCGATTTTGTGCTGGGTGCTGAGCTCTTCGACAATGAAACGGTCCGCTGGGGAGCGCCCGGTACGATGGCCGGTTTTCACTACGAGCGAGCCGTTTGCAGCCAGCTCGCCTTCACCTCGCCGGATGGCTTCTTCAATCAGTTGAGCAGTGCTGATGTCGGTGTACACGGCATTAGTGGGTTGTATCATGAGAATCCCCGTCGGCTTCTGGCCGATTCCTTCCAAAACAGGTCATGACAAGACATGGTGTGCCCGGCCATATCGGAAAAAGGTACGCCGGATACAGGCCAACAAAACCGGCGTACTGGCGTACGAGCGTACTGTAAGGGAAAAGGTTCCGGCGCGACAGAACAATATGTAGTGCCAATCGGCTGACACTAGGCGACTGTATCATTGCATTGCTTCGCACAAGATCAGGCGCCAGCCGAGCTCGGAAAGAGACCGCTGCTTCACACTGTTTAATGCCTGGTTTGCGAAGGCGCCCCGCTACCACCACCTGCAAACAACTGCGCAATATCTGCCGCATCGAATTCATAGCGTTGATTGCAGAACTGGCAATCGATCACAACCTGTCCATCCTGTTCCTCCAGCAACGCTTCGGCATCATCACGGCCGAGACTGCTCAAGGCATTGGCCGAGCGCTCACGAGAGCAACTGCAATCGAAACGTAGCGTACGGGGTTCCAACAGGCGGACCTGCTCTTCATGGTACAGGCGATGCAGCAGGGTCTGGGTATCGAGCCCTAGCAATTCTTCGGCAGTCAGAGTATCGGCCAGTGTAGTCAAGTGCTGCCAGTCGATTTCGCGCGCATCGGGATCCTTGATGAGTTGCGCCGGTAACTGCTGCAAGAGAAAACCGCAGGCACGGCGACCATCGGCATTTAGCCAGAAACGGGTAGGCAATTGCTCTGAAGTGGCGAAATAATCGGTCAAGCATTCGGCCAACGTAGTGCCATTGAGAGCGACAATACCCTGATAGCGTTGCCCCTCGTGCGGATCGACCGTCACAGTCAGAACTCCTTCGGGCATCAACTCGCGCAGAGATGCACCGGCCGCAATCTGGTTGGCATCGTAGCGGGCAATTCCTCGTACTTCACGTTTGCTCGAGCACTCCACCATGAGCAGGGGCACCGCACCGACGGAGCGTACCTGTAGTACCAGCAGGCCATCGAACTTGAGCGTGCCGGCCAATAGCGCCGCGGCAGCAAGCAATTCGCCCAATAGTTGTCCGACCGGCTCAGGATAAGGGTGCTTGGCCAGTACATGACCATAGCTGGCACCAAGCGAGACGCATTCACCACGAACATCAGTATCATCGAAGATAAAGCGCCGGATAAAATCGGACATGGCGTAGCTCCTCGGTTGGATTGGAGTCGGCAAGTGGAAGTACGGGAAGCGACAGGATTCGAGTGTTGCCAAGCGAAAAAAGAGCTTCATTCTAACGTAAAAGCAGGATGAAGCAGAAAATCGCGGCGCAGGCTGGCTTAAGTTCAGGTGGTAATCGCCTTAACGACGATCCATAGAAAGCTGCCGAAGACCTTCGGTGCCCCATTTCATTTTCAAGCGGCTGCGTGGTGCGATTACTGTCCCCTAAGCGAGTCAATCTGACTCGTATAGCTATTGAGTCCTGTAGCACTATTCATGATTATCGCGAAACTGGCTGAGCTGCCGCCGCTGCTTCTTGCTTGGCCGGCCATCGGTGCTCAAGCCGAAGCTGCCGGCCTTGCGCAGTGCCGCTGCCTGTTCACGGCGCTCGATGCTATTGGCCGTTTCCCGATAGAGCATTTGCGCCTCGGGAGCCCCTCGGCGTACTGCCGATAAAGAGAGAATCTGCACAGTCCGCTCATCGAAGCTAGTACGAATCACTAATTCATCACCAACCTTGGGCTCACGGGATGGCTTGCAACGCTCTCCCCGACAATGCACCTTGCCACCTTCGATCGCTGCCTTGGCCTGTGCCCGGGTTTTATAAAAACGGGCGGCCCAGAGCCATTTGTCCAGCCTTATCTTATCGTCGCCTGCTTCGCTCATCGCTCTCGTTCTGATTGTACCTGGCCAGCCTGGAACTACCTGCGTATTCAGTTGCCGGCTGACCAGGATATTCCAGATCAACTCACCTCAAGCAACCGCGCCAGTCGATACTAGACGCTCCAACTCGTTGCGGTCGATTACCAAGGTATCTATCTTCAAGTAGATGGCTTCTTCTTCAGAAGCCACGACTACATCCGTGACTCCGGGTAGCGCCAACAGCCTTTCGGCCAACCCCTTATCCTGCAATGCAGCCTTCGCCAGCGGCAGCCGCAAGCTAGTGACATAAGGCGGCTCGTTCATGCCGATGACAACCATCAGCCAGAGCGCGCAAAGCACGGCGCAGCCCGCGAAAACCCACGTAGCGCCGCCCTGCTGGAACAACCAGCCGCCAAAGATTCCGCCCAGCGCTGCGCCAAGGAACTGGCTGGTTGAATAGACCCCCATTGCCGTTCCTTTTCCCCCAGCAGGAGCAACCTTGCTGATCAGCGAAGGCAAAGAAGCCTCCAACAGGTTGAATGCTGTGAAAAACAGCACCATCCCCAGCACTAGCGCCCACAGGCTGTTTCCCAGCAACCAGAAGAAAACCTCACAGAAGAGCAAAAGGCCAACTGCTCCAAGCAGTACCCGCCTCATCTGTCGCTTCTTTTCACCATAAACGATGAATGGAATCATCCCGCAGAAACCGATGAGCAGAGCCCCCAGGTACACCCACCAATGATGCTCCTTCGGCAACCCACCCGGCTCCACCAGAGCCAAGGGCAGAACGACAAAGCTGGCCATGAGAACCGCGTGCAGCACCAGGATGCTGAAGTCGAGGCGCAGCAGATCAGCATGGCGCAACGTAGCGACCAGAGCCTGTCTGGCGACGACCGACTCACGGTGCTGCCTTTGAGAACTGGCCTTGGGCATTGCCGCCACGATCAGCATGCCGAGCAAGGCCATGATCGTCGTTACCCAGAACAGGCCGGACAAACCGAACGCATGGGTCAGTAGCGGGCCAATGATCATGGCGACGGCAAACGATAACCCGATGCTCATGCCAATCATGGCCATGGCCTTGGTTCGATGCTGCTCGCGGGTCAGATCGGAAAGCAGCGCCATGACTGCAGCCGAAATCGCTCCGGCGCCCTGGATTACTCGCCCAGCAATAACGCCCCAGATGGAATCGGATGAGGCCGCCAGTGCCGCTCCCGCGGCAAAGACCAACAATCCGAGGTAAATGACGGGAAGACGCCCGATACGGTCCGAGATGATACCGAGCGGAATTTGCAGTATTGCCTGGGTCAGACCATAGGCACCGATCGCCAGACCGATCAGCGCCGGCGTAGCGTCATCCAACTCCAGTCCATAAGTTGCCAGAACCGGCAATACCATGAACATGCCCAGCATTCGAAAAGCGAATACTAACGCCAGGCCACCAGCCGCGCGGGCTTCCGTCGCATTCATGCGCTCTGCATTCGGATCCAGCATAAAAGTCTCGCATCAATTGACTGAAATCGATTCTAACAGCCCACCCAAACGCGGCACAGACGCACACCATTACGCTATCTTGCCCCTCAGCCGTATACTTGATCGTTTCTGCCGCGATGCGAGGCCACTTTGGATAAGATATTGATTCGTGGGGCTCGTACTCACAACCTCAAGAATATCGACCTGACCCTTCCCCGCGACAAGCTGATCGTAATCACCGGCCTCTCCGGCTCCGGAAAATCCTCCCTGGCTTTCGATACCCTATACGCGGAGGGGCAGCGGCGCTATGTCGAATCGCTTTCTGCCTACGCCAGACAGTTTTTGTCGATGATGGAAAAGCCCGACGTCGATACCATCGAAGGCCTGTCTCCAGCGATATCCATCGAGCAGAAATCCACGTCGCACAACCCACGCTCGACCGTCGGCACGATCACGGAAATCTACGATTACCTGCGCCTGCTCTACGCCCGCGTCGGCACACCACGCTGTCCGGATCACGATATCCCGCTGGAAGCACAAACGGTCAGCCAGATGGTGGATCAGGTCCTGGCCCTGTCGCAAGGACACAAGCTGATGCTGCTGGCTCCAGTGATACGAGAACGCAAGGGCGAACATCTTGCTGTTTTCGAGGAGTTACGTGCCCAAGGGTTCGTGCGTGCTCGCATTGACGGACAGCTTTATGAACTGGATGAGTTACCCAAACTGGAAAAACAGAAGAAGCATTCGATCGATGTCGTAGTCGATCGCTTCAAAGTACGCAACGATCTTCAGCAGCGTCTGGCCGAGTCGTTCGAAACGGCGTTGAGGCTCGCCGATGGAATTGCACTAGTCGCATCGATGGAAGACGAAAAAAGCGACGAGCTGATTTTTTCTGCACGTTTTGCCTGCCCGATCTGCGGCCACTCCATCAGCGAACTTGAACCCAAGCTGTTCTCCTTCAATAACCCGGCCGGAGCTTGTCCTAGCTGCGATGGGCTAGGAGTTCGCCAGTTCTTCGATACCAAGCGTCTGGTCAATGGCGAGCGGGCATTGTCCGATGGCGCGATTCGCGGCTGGGATAAACGCAATACCTATTACTTCCAGATGCTTGGCTCTTTAGCTGCACATTACAAATTCAGTCTCGATGAGCCCTTTGGCAAACTCGACGAAAGTCTGCAGAAGGCCATTCTTTACGGGAGCGGACGCGACAGCATCGAATTTCGCTATCTCAATGACCGGGGCGATATCGTCAAGCGCTCACATCCCTTCGAAGGCATCATCCCGAATCTCGAACGACGCTACCGGGAAACCGAATCGCAGAGTGTGCGAGAGGAGTTGGCCAAATACCTGAGCAGCCAGTCCTGCCCAGAATGCCATGGTACCCGCTTACGCCGCGAGGCACGCCATGTCTGGGTCGGCGACAAGACACTACCGGCGGTTACTGCCTTGCCCGTGGGTGAAGCCTGTGGTTACTTCGCAACGTTGTCGCTGAGCGGGAGACGCGGGGAAATCGCTGACAAGATTCTCAAGGAGATTCGTGAACGCCTGCAATTCCTGGTCAATGTGGGCCTGGACTATCTGACGCTCGACCGCAGCGCTGATACTCTTTCCGGCGGAGAAGCCCAGCGGATACGCCTGGCCAGCCAGATCGGGGCCGGGCTAGTGGGCGTTATGTATATCCTCGATGAGCCATCGATCGGTCTGCATCAACGCGACAATGAACGTCTACTGGCCACACTCACCCATCTGCGTAATCTGGGCAACACCGTCATCGTTGTCGAGCATGATGAAGATGCCATACGTTTAGCCGATTACGTCGTCGATATCGGGCCAGGCGCCGGTGTACACGGCGGGCAGGTCGTGGCGGAAGGAACTCCTCAGGAAGTCATGGCCAATCCGGCATCCTTGACCGGTAAATATCTGTCAGGCCAAGAAAAGATTCACTATCGGCAACAGCGTACGTCAAGGGACAAGCAGAAAGCGCTCCGCCTGAAAGGCGCCAAAGGTAATAATCTGCAGAACGTCGATCTGGAAATTCCTATCGGCTTGCTTACCTGCATCACCGGTGTTTCCGGCTCAGGTAAATCCACCCTGATAAACAACACCCTGTTTCCAATCGTGGCAACAGCCCTGAATGGTGCCAGCACCCTGGAAAGCTCGCCCTATAAATCCTTCGCCGGGTTGGAACACCTGGACAAGGTCGTGGATATTGATCAAAGCCCCATCGGCCGCACACCTCGCTCCAATCCAGCGACCTATACAGGACTGTTTACGCCTATACGCGAGCTTTTTGCCGGCGTACCCGAGGCTCGTTCACGTGGTTATGGACCAGGTAGATTTTCCTTCAATGTCAAGGGCGGACGCTGTGAAGCTTGCCAGGGCGATGGCGTAATCAAGGTAGAAATGCACTTCCTGCCAGATATTTACGTACCTTGCGATGTATGCAAGGGCAAGCGCTACAATCGGGAAACACTCGACATTAAATATAAAGGCAAAAATATCCACCAAGTGTTGGAAATGACAATCGAAGAGGCTCGAGACTTTTTCGACGCCGTACCGGCAGTCTCTCGTAAATTACAGACATTGATTGATGTTGGGCTGGCCTATATTCGCCTTGGTCAGAGCGCCACCACGCTATCAGGCGGAGAAGCACAGCGGGTAAAACTTTCCCGCGAACTGTCCAAACGTGATACTGGTAAGACTCTCTACATCCTGGATGAACCAACTACCGGGCTGCACTTTGCCGACATCCAGCAATTGCTGGATGTCCTGCATCGTTTGCGCGATCACGGCAATACCATAGTCGTCATCGAACATAATCTCGACGTGATAAAGACGGCTGACTGGCTGGTCGACCTCGGTCCAGAAGGCGGCTCTCGTGGCGGTCGAATCATTGCAAACGGAACGCCCGAAGAGATCGCGGCAATCACACATTCATATACGGGGCAGTTCTTGAAGCCGCTCTTGGAACGAGATCAAATAAATAAAGATTGAAAGCAGCAAGAACCTACAGCATAAAAGCGAAAGCCCCGAATAAGTCGGGGCTTTCGCTATCCAGCAGAGCCAGAAGGATTATGTATAAACACAATCCACTAGCATGACAGCTTAGTCGGCAGCCTGAACATCACCAGCCAATGGGCGATCAACCAGCTCAACATAAGCCATCGGAGCATTGTCACCAGCCCTGAAACCACACTTCAGGATACGCAGGTAGCCGCCTTGACGATTGGCATAGCGCTTGCCAAGGTCGTTGAACAGCTTGCCTACAGCCGTTTTAGAACGGGTACGGTCAAAAGCAAGACGACGGTTGGCAACGCTATCTTCTTTAGCCAAAGTAATGAGCGGCTCGGCAACCCGACGAAGCTCCTTTGCCTTCGGCAAAGTAGTCTTGATCAGCTCATGTTCAAACAGAGAAACCGCCATATTCTGGAACATGGCTTTGCGGTGTGCGCTAGTGCGGCTCAGATGACGGCCACTTTTACGATGACGCATAATGGATTCCTTACCAAACAAGCGAGTTCGGTGGTTAGGGAGATCAGGCGGTAGCCTTATCGTCCTTCTTGAGACTTGCTGGCGGCCAGTTGTCGAGACGCATACCCAACGACAAACCACGAGAAGCCAGCACGTCCTTGATTTCGGTCAGGGACTTTTTACCCAGGTTCGGAGTTTTCAACAGCTCCACCTCGGTACGCTGAATCAGATCACCGATGTAATAGATATTCTCTGCTTTCAAGCAGTTGGCCGAACGAACGGTTAGCTCCAGATCATCGACCGGACGAAGAAGAATCGGATCGATTTCATCCTCCTGCTCGACGACAACTGGCTCACTATCCCCTTTGAGATCGACGAAGGCGGCCAATTGCTGCTGCAAAATCGTGGCAGCACGGCGAATAGCCTCTTCCGGGTCCAGGGTACCGTTAGTTTCCAAGTCGATAACCAGCTTATCCAGGTTGGTACGCTGCTCGACACGAGCATTTTCGACAACATAGGCGACACGCCGAACCGGACTGAACGTGGCATCGAGCTGCAAGCGACCAATGCTCCGGCTTTCATCCTCGTCATTCTGACGAGCATCTGCAGGTTCATAACCACGGCCACGAGCCACTTTCAGCTTCATATTCAGCAAGCCGCTATTCGCCAGATTAGCAATCAAATGATCGCCATTGACAATTTCAACGTCATGATCCAGCTGGATATCGGCAGCAGTCACCGTCCCTGGGCCCTTCTTCTGCAGGCTCAGGGTTACCTCATCACGTCCATGTAGCTTGATCGCAAGCCCTTTGAGGTTGAGCAGGATCTCGATCACATCTTCCTGCACGCCTTCAATTGCGCTGTACTCATGAAGCACACCGTCGATCTCGGCCTCGACCACAGCACAACCGGGCATGGAAGATAGAAGAATACGACGCAACGCATTACCCAAGGTATGACCAAAACCACGCTCGAGAGGCTCGAGAGTGATTTTAGCCCGGGTTGGACTCACCACCTGCACATCGATATGGCGAGGGGTCAGAAACTCATTTACCGAACTCTGCATGGATACACCTATTTTCTAGCTCTTACTTGGAGTAGAGCTCGACAATCAGGTTTTCGTTAATGTCGGCGGACAAATCACTGCGAGCCGGCACGCTTTTGAAGACGCCAGACTTTTTGTCGGCATCAACATCGACCCACTCGACGCGACCACGTTGAGCGCAAAGCTCAAGCGCCTGGGTGATACGAAGCTGATTCCGGCTTTTCTCGCGAATAGCGACTACATCACCGACCTTGACCTGATAAGAGGGAACGTTCACTACTTTGCCATTTATCGTAATGGCTTTATGGGAAACAAGCTGGCGGGATTCCGCACGTGTGGAGCCAAAGCCCATCCGATAGACAACGTTGTCCAGGCGGCACTCAAGCAACTGGAGCAGATTCTCACCAGTAGCTCCTTTACGGCTGGCAGCCAACTTGTAGTAGCCATTGAACTGGCGCTCAAGTACGCCATAGATACGACGAACCTTCTGCTTCTCGCGCAACTGGGTACCGTAGTCGGACAGACGACCACGGCGCTGACCATGAACGCCTGGAGGCGTTTCGATGTTGCACTTGGATTCAAGCGCGCGCGCACCACTCTTCAGGAAGAGGTCAGTACCTTCACGACGAGACAGTTTGCATTTAGGACCAATATAACGAGCCATCTTCTACTGTCTCCTGTTACACACGACGCTTCTTGGGCGGACGGCAACCGTTGTGCGGAATCGGCGTCACATCGGTAATACTGGCTATCTTGTAACCGCAGGCATTGAGCGCACGTACGGCTGATTCACGACCAGGTCCTGGTCCCTTCACATTGACATCCAGGTTCTTCAAACCGTATTCCAGAGCAGCTTGACCAGCACGCTCGGCTGCTACCTGGGCAGCAAATGGCGTACTTTTGCGGGAGCCACGAAAACCGGATCCACCGGAAGTAGCCCAGGCAAGAGCATTACCCTGACGATCAGTGATAGTTACGATGGTATTGTTGAAAGAGGCATGAATATGAGCGATGCCATCAACTACCGTCTTTTTTACTTTCTTACGAGGACGAGCAGCGGGTTTTGCCATGATCAGTATCCTGTCGATTCGCTAAAGCGATTATTTGCGGATCGGCTTGCGTGGGCCCTTACGGGTACGAGCATTGGTTTTGGTACGCTGACCGCGAACCGGAAGACCTCGACGATGGCGCAAACCCCGGTAGCAACCCAGGTCCATCAGTCGCTTGATCTTCATATTGATTTCGCGGCGCAAATCACCTTCGGTAGTCAGCTTGGCGACTTCGCCACGCAGCTGCTCGATCTGATCATCGGAAAGATCCTTGATCTTCGCTGCCGGATTGACTCCAACGGCAGCACAGATCTTTTGTGCCGTGTTACGGCCGACCCCATAGATATAGGTCAGCGAGATAACAGTATGTTTGTTATCTGGAATATTGACGCCTGCAATACGGGCCATTCAGTGAAACTCCAAATGACAGCGATCCAGCCCTCGGAAGCCAAGAAAAGGGTAGATCTTGACGCTGTAAAAACGATTAGCCCGACAGCACACTAGCTGCCGGGATCAAGACGCAATCAGCCTTGGCGCTGCTTATGGCGTGGTTCTGCACTGCAGATCACTCGAACTACGCCATCACGGCGAATGATCTTGCAGTTACGGCACAGCCTTTTAACTGATGCACGAACTTTCATATCAACTCCTCGAACCTTACAAACTTCAGCGAAGCATGTTGCCGCCGTAGTTTTTCAGATTGGCTTTCTTCATCAAAGACTCGTACTGTTGAGAAACGAGGTGTGACTGAACTTGAGACATAAAGTCCATCACGACCACCACTACGATCAGCAACGAAGTCCCACCGAGATAAAACGGCACATTTGCCGCTACGACCAGAAATTGAGGCAGCAAACAAACTGCCGTCATGTATAAGGCACCAAACATGGTCAGACGCGTCAGAACTCCATCGATATAACGTGCCGATTGCTCACCGGGACGAATACCAGGAATAAACGCTCCTGATTTTTTCAGATTTTCTGCAACGTCTTTTGGATTGAACATCAAAGCAGTATAAAAGAAGCAGAAGAAAACAATTCCGGCACTGAACAGCAGAATATTCAACGGCTGGCCAGGTGCAATCGCTTGAGAGATATCAGCCAGCCAACTCATTCCTTCCGATTGCCCGAACCACTGTCCGAGAGAAGCGGGAAAAAGTAGCAAACTACTGGCAAAGATCGCTGGGATCACACCAGCCATATTCACTTTCAATGGGAGGTGACTGGTCTGCGCAGCAAAGACTTTGCGGCCTTGCTGGCGCTTAGCATAGTGCACAGCGATCCGACGTTGGCCTCGCTCAATGAACACTACAAAGCCAATGATGGCAACAGCCAGCAATCCTACCCCTAGCAAGGCGACGATATTGATATCACCTTGGCGGGCAGACTCGAATGATTGCCCCAGTGCAGCAGGAAGCCCAGCAACAATTCCAGCAAAAATGAGCATGGAGATACCGTTGCCAATACCTCGCTCAGTAATTTGCTCTCCCAGCCACATCATGAACATCGCACCCGCAACGAAGGTACTGACAGCCACGAAATGAAAACTGAAATCGGAAATAAAAGCTACGCTTTGCCCTGCCAGCCCCACCGACATACCGATTGCCTGAACAATTGCCAGCAGAAGCGCGCCATAGCGCGTGTATTGGCTGATCTTGCGGCGACCGGACTCACCTTCTTTTTTCAACTGTTCCAGTTGCGGACTCACAACAGTCATAAGCTGCATGATGATCGATGCCGAAATATACGGCATGATCCCCAATGCAAAAATACTCATGCGTTCAAGCGCACCACCAGAAAACATGTTGAACAGGCTAAGAATGGTTCCCTCGTTCTGCTGGAACAGCTGCGCCAACCGATCTGGGTTGATGCCCGGAACAGGAATATGAGCACCTATTCTGTAGACAATTATTGCCAAGAATAGAAATCGCAGACGCGCCCAAAGCTCGGACAAGCCGCCATTGGTTAGCGCGGAGAGAGCACCTTGCTTAGCCATTTAGTCCTCGAGCTTGCCACCAGCTGCTTCGATCGCTGAGCGAGCGCCTTTGGTAGCAGCAATGCCTTTCAAAGTCAGAGCACGACCAACTTCCCCTGACAACATGACCTTGACCCGACGTATGTTCTGCCCGATCACATTCGAGTCTTTCAAGGCTTGTAAGGTGACAACATCGCCACTTACTTTAGCCAATTCAGAAGTGCGAACTTCAGCACGATCCATGGCCTTGAGAGAAACAAAACCGAACTTAGGCAAACGACGATGCAATGGCTGTTGGCCACCTTCGAATCCGGGAGCAATCGTGCCACCAGAGCGTGAGGTCTGACCTTTGTGGCCACGCCCACCAGTCTTGCCCAGACCGCTACCGATTCCACGACCAGGGCGCAATTTCTCACGACGCGCACCAGGTGCCGAACGGAGATCATTCAGTTGCATGAGTCAATCCTCCACACGCAGCAGATAGCTTGCCTTATTGATCATGCCGCGATTTTCAGGCGTATCCTGAACTTCAACAGTATGACCAATACGACGCAGACCCAAGCCTTTCACGCAAGCCTTATGGCCGGCAATACGTCCATTAAGGCTCTTGATCAAGGTAATTTTGACAGTTGCAGCAGCCATGGTTAAAGAATCTCCTCGACACTTTTGCCACGCTTGGCAGCAACCGACTCAGGCGACTGCATAGCCTTCAAACCTTTGAAAGTGGCATTGACCACGTTCACTGGATTGGTAGAGCCATAGCACTTGGCGAGAACGTTCTGAACACCAGCAACTTCCAGAATGGCGCGCATGGCGCCACCAGCAATGACTCCCGTACCTTCGGAAGCAGGCTGCATGAAAATCTTGGATGCGCCATGGTTGGAGCGAACCGGATACTGCAAAGTAGTGCCGTTCAGTTCTACCTGAATCATATTGCGGCGGGCGGCTTCCATAGCCTTCTGAATCGCGGCAGGTACTTCGCGAGACTTTCCACGACCGAAGCCAACTCGTCCTTTACCATCGCCGACAACAGTCAGAGCAGTAAAAGTAAAAATCCTGCCACCTTTTACTGTTTTAGCCACACGATTGACCTGGACCAGCTTCTCTACGTAGCCCTCGTCGCGCTTTTGCTCATTGTTTGCCATAACTTAGAACTCCAGCCCGCCTTCACGAGCAGCATCGGCCAGTGCTTTCACACGACCGTGGTACTTGAAGCCAGAACGATCAAAAGCAACTTGAGTAACACCTGCTGTTTTGGCGCGCTCAGCTACAAGTTGACCAACTTTTTTGGCTGCATCGACGTTGCCGGTGGCAGTGCCACGCAGCTCTTTGTCCAACGTAGAGGCTGAAGCCAAGATTTTGCCCCCATCGGCTGAGATAACCTGGGCGTATATGTGCTGAGAAGAGCGATACACACAAAGGCGTACGATCTCCAAATCGCGCATTTTCAGGCGTGTCTTGCGAGCACGGCGCAGACGGGTTTCTTTCTTTACGCTCATTGCTATGCCCTACTTTTTCTTGGCTTCTTTACGACGAACGACTTCGTCGGAATAGCGCACACCCTTACCCTTATAAGGTTCAGGACGACGGAAATCACGGATTTCAGCCGCAACCTGACCAACCAACTGCTTATCGATACCCTTGATAAGGATATCCGTCTGGCTAGGAGTTTCCGCGGTAATTCCTTGAGGAAGCTGATAATCGACCGGATGAGAAAAACCTAATGCCAGCGAAAGGATCTGGCCCTTGGCTTGAGCTTTATAACCAACACCGACCAACTGCAGCTTCCGCTCGAAGCCCTGGCTCACGCCGACAACCATATTATTGACGAGTGCACGAGTAGTACCCGCCATCGCCTTGTTTTGCTGGTCACCATTCCTCGCTGCGAAGCGTAGCTCGCTGGAATCCTGAACGACCTCGACAGACGGATGAACATACAATTCGAGGGAGCCTTTGGCACCCTTGATCGAAAGCTGCTGACCGGCCAGTTTCACTTCTACACCCGCCGGCAGCTTGACGGGGTTCTTAGCAACGCGAGACATGCTTACCCCCCCTTAGAAGACAGTACACAGCACTTCACCACCAACGCCTGCGGCGCGGGCAGCACGATCAGTCATCACACCTTTATTGGTGGAAACGATCGAAACTCCCAGACCACCACGAACCTTCGGTAGCTGGTCGACTGATTTGTACTGGCGTAGGCCGGGACGACTGGCTCGCTTGAGCTCTTCGATAACTGGACGGCCTTCGAAATATTTCAACTCAATAGATAGTAGCGGCTTAACATCGCTACTGATCTGATATCCGGAGATGTAGCCTTCGTCTTTGAGAACATCGGCAACTGCCACCTTCAGCTTGGAAGACGGCATGCTAACTACAGCCTTCTCAGCCATCTGGGCATTACGGATACGAGTTAGCATGTCCGCTAACGGGTCCTGCATACTCATGGGCTTATTGCTCCTAAATTATAAAATCTTGTAACCCGTCCCCCGAGCAGGGAAAATTCAAACACCCACTCAGGAGAGCCGAGCATTCTAGATCGCACATACAAACGAATCAAGCCCCGATGGGGCTTGATTCGTTATTGGATGCACTGCGATCTATATTACCAGCTAGCCTTGACCAAGCCCGGTACATCACCACGCATAGCGGCCTGGCGAAGCATATTACGAGCCAGACCAAACTTACGATAGACGCCATGCGGACGTCCCGTAAGACGGCAGCGATTACGCAGACGTGATGAGCTTGCATCACGAGGCTGCTTCTGCAAGGCAACTTGAGCAGACCAACGGTCTTCCGGGGAAGAACTTGGATTAGCAATAGTTGCTTTCAACGCAGCGCGCTTTTGAGCATATTTTACAACCGTACGCTGGCGCTTGAGCTCACGGTTCTTCATGCTTTGTTTTGCCATATCCCTAATCCAATCAGTTGCGGAACGGGAATCTGAAAGCGCGCAGCAAAGCACGACCCTCTTCGTCCGTCCGAGCAGTTGTAGTCAAGGTAATGTCGAGGCCACGCAGAGCGTCGATTTTATCGTAATCGATTTCCGGAAAAATGATCTGCTCTTTGACGCCCATGCTGTAATTTCCCCGACCATCGAATGACTTGGCATTTAAGCCGCGAAAGTCACGTACGCGCGGTAGAGAGATCGAAAGCAGGCGATCCAGAAATTCGTACATCCGATCCTGGCGCAGAGTTACCTTGACGCCGATTGGCCAACCTTCACGCACTTTAAAGCCAGCAATCGACTTGCGAGCATACGTAACGATTGGCTTCTGGCCTGCAATTTTTTCAAGATCACCAAGCGCATGCTCAATGATTTTCTTGTCACCAATAGCTTCACCCAATCCCATATTCAGGGTGATCTTAGTGATACGCGGGACTTCCATTACATTCGTAAGCTTCAATTCATCTTTCAGCTTGGAAGCGATCTGGTCCCGATAAACAGCTTTTAGTCGTGCCATGGTCATTTACCTAACTGTTTCAAGCATCAACCGGTTTTTGGGTCGACTTGAAGACACGAATTTTCTTGCCATCTTCGAATTTAAAACCAACACGGTCTGCCTTGTTGGTTTCTGCATTGAAAATGGCGACGTTGGAAACGTGCAGTGGCGCTTCTCTTTCGACGATTCCGCCCTGCAGCCCCAGCATCGGGTTGGGCTTGGTATGGCGCTTGATGATATTTACACCACCTACGACAACCTTATCGTCAGCCAAGACTTTGAGCACCTTGCCACGCTTGCCCTTATCCTTCCCGGCAAGGACGATGATTTCGTCATCACGATGAATCTTTTGCATGACGATTCTCCTTACAGCACTTCTGGGGCAAGTGAAACGATTTTCATAAATCGCTCGGAACGCAGCTCACGAGTCACGGGCCCAAAAATACGAGTGCCTATAGGCTCCTGCTTGTTGTTCAGCAGAACAGCAGCATTACCATCGAAACGAATAATGGAACCATCGGGGCGGCGCACGCCGTGCCTGGTCCGTACGACAACAGCCGTCATGACCTGACCTTTCTTGACCTTGCCACGCGGAATTGCTTCTTTGACGGTAACCTTGATGATATCGCCAATGCCGGCATAGCGACGATGGGAACCACCAAGCACCTTGATGCACATGACACGACGAGCGCCACTATTATCAGCTACGTCGAGCATGGATTGAGTCTGGATCATATTCTTTCTCCGACCTTAGCCCTTAGACTTCGACGGCACGTTCAACGATATCGACCAACATCCAAGACTTGGTCTTGGCAAGCGGGCGAGTCTCGCGAATAGTGACTTTGTCGCCGATCCGGCACTGGTTGCTTTCGTCGTGGGCGTGCAGCTTGGTCGAACGCTTCACGTATTTACCGTAAATCGGGTGCTTGACGCGACGCTCAATCAGAACGGTTATGGTCTTGTCCATTTTATCGCTGACTACACGTCCAGTCAGGGTACGGACAGTTTTCTGAGCTTCAGCCATGATTACTTACCTGCCTGCTGATTGAGCACAGTCTTGACGCGAGCAATATCGCGCTTCACTTGCGAGAGCAGATGCGTCTGCGCCAGCTGACCGGTTGCTTTCTGCATACGAAGATTGAACTGATCACGCAGCAGGCCAAGCAGTTGCTCATTGAGCTGCTCGACGGATTGTTCACGAAGATCTTTCACTTTCATCACATCACCGTCCGCTTAACAAAAGTGGTGGCGAGTGGCAGCTTCGCTGCGGCCAAGGCAAACGCCTCACGCGCCAGCTCTTCGGAAACACCCTCAATTTCGTATAACACTTTCCCTGGCTGAATCTGAGCCACCCAGTACTCGACTCCCCCTTTACCTTTACCCATCCGAACCTCTAGAGGCTTTTTGGTAACTGGTTTGTCAGGAAATACTCGGATCCAGATTTTTCCGCCACGCTTGACATGGCGAGTCAGGGCACGACGAGCTGCTTCGATCTGACGAGCGGTCAAACGCCCACGGGAAACAGATTTCAATGCAAATTCGCCGAAACTGACTTTGCTACCACGATGAGCCAGCCCACGGTTATGACCGGTCATCTGCTTGCGGAATTTTGTACGCTTTGGCTGCAACATGTTGCGTACCCCTTACTTGACAGCTTTTTTACGAGGCGCAGGCGCTTGAGGCTTGAGCTCTTCATGCTGGCCACCGATGACCTCGCCTTTGAAGATCCAAACTTTTACGCCAATCACACCATAAGTGGTGTGTGCTTCGTAGGTGTTGTAGTCAATATCTGCGCGAAGCGTATGCAGAGGCACTCGCCCTTCGCGATACCATTCCGTGCGAGCAATTTCAGCTCCGCCGAGACGACCACTTACCTGGATCTTGATGCCTTTGGCACCAATGCGCATAGCGTTCTGGACCGCGCGCTTCATTGCACGACGGAACATCACACGACGCTCCAGCTGCTGGGCAACACTTTGCGCAACCAGCATGGCATCGAGTTCCGGCTTACGAATTTCCTCGATATTGATGTGCACTGGCACACCCATTTGCTTGGTCAGATCCTGACGAAGCTTCTCGACATCTTCACCTTTCTTGCCAATCACGATTCCCGGACGGGCAGTATGAATAGTGATACGCGCAGTTTGAGCGGGGCGTGCGATGTCGATACGGCTCACGGATGCATTTTTTAATTTGTCATGGAGATATCCGCGTACGTTCAAGTCTGCCAGCAGATAGTCCGCATAATTACGGCCATCCGCATACCAAACAGAAGTATGCTCCTTGACGATTCCCAGGCGAATGCCAGTGGGGTGTACTTTCTGACCCATCTGATCGACTCCGTTACTTGTCCGCAACCTTGACAGTGATATGGCAAGACCGCTTGACGATGCGATCAGCGCGACCTTTGGCTCGCGGCATGATGCGCTTGAGCGAGCGCCCTTCATTGACGAAGACTGTAGATACCTTGAGGTCATCCACATCAGCGCCTTCATTGTGCTCGGCGTTGGCGATAGCCGACTCCAGCAATTTTTTCACAATCTCTGCAGCTTTTTTGCTGCTGAAAGCTAGAAGATTGAGGGCATCCCCTACATTCTTCCCACGAATCTGGTCAGCGACCAGGCGAGCTTTCTGGGCGGAGATGCGAGCGCCCGACAGCTTAGCGGCTACTTCCATTTCCTTACCCCTTAACGCTTGCCTTTCTTGTCCGCAACATGGCCGCGATAAGTGCGGGTAGCAGCGAACTCACCAAGTTTATGGCCGACCATATCCTCGCTAACGAGAACGGGGACATGCTGGCGGCCATTGTGTACGGCAATGGTCAAACCGACCATTTGCGGCAGAATCATAGAACGACGCGACCAAGTCTTCACTGGTTTGCGATCATTCTTTTCCACCGCCGCTTCGACCTTCTTCAACAGGTGAAGATCGATAAAAGGACCTTTTTTCAGAGAACGCGGCACAGTCGTATCCCTCTAGTTACTTGCGACGACGGACGATCATGTTATCGGTGCGCTTGTTAGAGCGAGTTTTAGCACCCTTGGTCGGGAAGCCCCACGGCGACACTGGATGACGACCACCGGAAGTACGACCTTCACCACCACCATGCGGGTGATCGACAGGGTTCATCGCGACACCACGAACAGTCGGGCGCACGCCACGCCAGCGCTTGGCACCAGCCTTGCCCAGAGAGCGCAGACTGTGCTCGGAGTTGGAAACCTCCCCCAAGGTAGCGCGACACTCAGCCAACACTTTACGCATCTCGCCAGAACGTAGACGCAAAGTTACATAACTTCCTTCACGTGCGACCAGCTGTACGGAAGCTCCCGCTGAGCGAGCAATCTGAGCTCCCTTACCCGGCTTCAGTTCGATGCCGTGAATGGTGGAACCAACGGGAATATTGCGCAGCGGCAGCGTATTACCAGCTTTAATCGGTGCATTGACCCCCGAAATCAGCTGATCACCAGCTGTCACGCCCTTGGGTGCAATGATGTAACGACGCTCACCATCTGCATAACGCAGCAAAGCGATATGTGCAGTACGGTTAGGATCGTATTCGATACGTTCGACAACAGCCGGGATACCATCTTTGTTGCGACGAAAGTCGACCACACGATAATGCTGTTTGTGACCACCACCAATGTGACGGGTAGTGATTCGGCCGTTATTGTTACGACCACCGGACTTAGACTTCTTCTCGAGCAGCGGAGCGTAGGGAGCGCCCTTGTGCAACTCAGCATTGACCACTTTCACGACGAAGCGGCGGCCTGCGGAAGTCGGCTTGCATTTTACAATAGCCATGACGCCCTCCTTTACTCAGCAGCACTATTGCCGAAATCAAGATCCTGACCCGGCTGCAGAGCAACATAGGCCTTTTTCCAATCGTTCCGTTTACCCATACCACGCACAGTGCGCTTGGTTTTACCCTTGACGTTAAGGGTTGTGACATTAGCCACTTTCACACTAAACAGGGTTTCAACGGCTTTCTTGATTTCCAGTTTGGTTGCATCACTAGCAACCTTGAATACGAACTGGCTTTTCGAATCCGCGAGCAAAGTTGCTTTCTCGGAAATGTGCGGCCCCATCAAAACCTTGAATATCCGCTCCTGGTTCATCCCAGCATCTCCTCGAACTTCTTGATGGCGGAAACCGTCATCAGCACTTTGTCGTAAGCAATCAGGCTGACCGGATCGGAGCCGTTTACATCGCGCACATCGACGTGAGGCAAGTTACGGGCAGCCAGATATAGGTTTTCGTCAACAGAATCGGAAACGATCAGCACATCGCTCAAACCCAAACCGATCAGTTTACCGACCAGTATCTTGGTTTTTGGCGAATCAACGGCAAATTCAGGAACGACGATCAGACGCTCGGAGCGAACCAACTCAGCCAAAATGGAGCGCAAAGCAGCTCTATACATTTTCTTGTTGAGCTTCTGTTCGTGGTTCTGCGGACGAGCGGCAAAAGTTACACCGCCGCCACGCCAGATTGGACCACGCGTAGTACCGGCACGAGCACGACCAGTTCCCTTTTGACGCCAAGGACGCTTACCGCCACCCGAAACGTCCGACCGGTTTTTTTGCTGCTTACTACCTTGACGACCACCAGCCATGTAAGCCACAACAGCCTGATGCACGAGTGTCTCGTTGAATTCGCCACCAAAGGTATGTTCGCTAACATCGATAGCCGAAGCACCATTTACATTCAATTGCATGTCAGCACTTCCCCTTAACTGCGAGCCTTGACTGCGGGCCGGACGATTACATCGCATCCAGTAGATCCCGGAACGGCGCCTTTGATTAGCAGCAGGTTACGTTCAGTGTCGACCCGCACGATCTCCAGGGACTGTACCGTCACACGCTCAGCACCTAAATGACCGGACATTTTCTTGCCCTTGAAAACGCGGCCGGGAGTCTGACACTGACCGATGGAACCAGGAACACGGTGAGATACGGAGTTACCATGGGTATTATCCTGACCACGGAAATTCCAGCGCTTGATCGTACCGGCATAGCCCTTGCCTTTGGACTGACCAGTTACATCAACCAACTGACCAGTCTGGAAAAGCTCGACATTCAGCTGATCACCTGGCTGGAACTCGCCTTCATCGAGGCGAAACTCCCAGACACTACGACCTGCAGCGACATTCGCCTTGGCAAAATGGCCGGCCTGAGGCTTGCTGACACGCGAAGCACGGCGCTCGCCGACTGTAAGCTGAACAGCGCGATAGCCGTCGCTTTCTTCGCTTTTGAATTGAGTGACACGATTCGGCTCGACCTCAATCACGGTTACCGGGATGGATATACCTTCCTCAGTAAAGACGCGGGTCATACCGCATTTACGACCGACAACACCTATAGACATATGAAACCTCTCGAGTGTACGGGGCTTTCACCCGCTATGGCCGCCCATTTCAGAGCGTTACACGACTAAAACCCCTGGTTTTAGCCGAGGCTGATTTGCACTTCCACGCCAGCCGCAAGATCAAGCTTCATCAGCGCATCGACTGTCTTGTCAGTCGGCTGAACAATATCCAGCACACGCTTATGGGTACGAATTTCATACTGATCACGCGCATCCTTGTTGACATGCGGGGAAATCAGCACTGTGTACCGTTCTTTGCGGGTAGGCAGAGGAATCGGACCACGCACCTGAGCTCCAGTACGCTTCGCGGTATCCACGATTTCCTGGGTTGATTGATCGATCAGGCGATGATCAAAAGCCTTCAACCGAATACGGATTTGTTGATTTTGCATTTTGACCTCAGACTCCTAATTACCACCCTACTGGACGGATTACGCCCAATAAAAGGAGGCGCGATTTTACGGATAAGACATGAGTCTGTCAACGGAGCACCAGAAAAGGAAAAGGCTCCCGTAGGAGCCTTTTCCAGAGCAATCAACGATTACTCGATGACTTTGGCGACGACGCCAGCTCCGACAGTCCGACCGCCTTCGCGAATCGCAAAGCGCAAACCATCTTCCATCGCAATGGGGGCGATCAGAGTCACGACCATCTTGATGTTGTCTCCCGGCATGACCATCTCGACACCTTCCGGTAGCTCGACGTTGCCGGTCACGTCAGTAGTACGGAAGTAGAACTGCGGACGGTAACCCTTGAAGAAAGGCGTATGACGGCCACCTTCTTCCTTGCTCAGAACATAGACTTCCGCTTCGAATTTGGTGTGCGGCTTGATGGTGCCCGGCTTGGCCAGTACCTGACCACGCTCGACGTCTTCACGCTTGGTACCACGCAGCAGCGCACCGATGTTCTCGCCAGCACGGCCTTCGTCCAGCAGCTTGCGGAACATCTCCACACCAGTACACGTAGTCTTGGTGGTGGCACGAATACCAACGATCTCGACTTCCTCACCAACCTTGACGATACCGCGCTCGACGCGACCAGTGACCACCGTACCGCGACCGGAAATGGAGAATACGTCTTCGATCGGCATCAGGAACGGTTGATCGATGGCCCGAACCGGCTCGGGAATGTAGGAGTCCAGAGTTTCCACCAGCTTGCGCACGGCAGTGACACCGATCTCGTTATCGTCTTTGCCTTCCAGCGCCATCAGGGCGGAGCCGATGATGATCGGGGTATCGTCGCCCGGAAAATCATAGGTGGAGAGCAGGTCGCGAACTTCCATTTCGACCAGCTCAAGCAGTTCGGCGTCATCGACCATGTCGGCCTTGTTCAGGAACACGACGATATAGGGAACACCAACCTGGCGGGACAGCAGGATGTGCTCGCGCGTTTGCGGCATCGGGCCGTCGGCAGCCGAGCAGACCAGGATCGCACCGTCCATCTGGGCGGCACCGGTGATCATGTTCTTGACGTAGTCGGCGTGACCAGGGCAGTCGACGTGGGCGTAGTGGCGACTAGGCGAGTCGTACTCCACGTGCGAGGTATTGATGGTAATACCACGCGCTTTTTCTTCCGGCGCGTTATCGATCTGATCGAAGTTACGAGCTGAACCACCCCAGGTCTCGGCGCAGACCTTGGTCAGAGCAGCGGTCAGCGTGGTCTTGCCATGGTCTACGTGACCAATGGTGCCAACGTTGACGTGCGGTTTGTTGCGTTCGAATTTTTCCTTAGCCACGAGAGTAACCTCTTATTACTTTAAAGGGCTGAATCAACCTTGTTTTTTGATGATGGCTTCGGCGATGTTGGCCGGCGCCTCGGCGTATTTGGCGAACTCCATAGAATAGCTCGCCCGCCCCTGGGACATGGAGCGAACATCGGTAGCGTAGCCAAACATCTCGCCCAACGGAACTTCGGCACGGACGATCTTGCCGGAGATCGAGTCTTCCATACCCTGAATCAGACCACGACGACGATTCAGGTCACCCATCACGTCACCCATGTAGTCTTCAGGTGTTACGACCTCGACCTTCATGATGGGCTCGAGCAGAACAGCCCCACCCTTTTGCGACAGTTGCTTGGTTGCCATGGATGCTGCGATTTTGAAGGCCATTTCATTGGAGTCGACATCATGATAAGAGCCGTCAAAAACGGCAGCTTTCAGACCCAGCAGCGGATAACCGGCAACGACACCGTTCTTCATCTGCTCTTCGATACCTTTCTGAATCGCTGGGATGTATTCCTTTGGAATCACCCCCCCGACAACCTCACTGGTGAACTGCAGACCTTCCTGGCCTTCATCAGCAGGCTCGAAGCGAATCCAGCAATGACCGAACTGACCACGACCACCGGACTGCCGTACGAATTTGCCTTCGATCTCGCACTTATTGCGAATAGTTTCACGATATGCCACTTGTGGCTTACCGATATTGGCTTCGACGCCAAACTCGCGCTTCATACGGTCGACGATGATATCCAGGTGCAGCTCACCCATGCCACCAATAATGGTCTGACCAGACTCTTCATCTGTCTTGACTCGGAACGACGGGTCTTCCTGGGCGAGCTTGCCCAGAGCGATACCCATTTTTTCCTGGTCTGCCTTGGTCTTGGGCTCAACCGCCACATGGATTACCGGCTCAGGGAAGTCCATACGCTCAAGAATGATCGGTTTTTCGATCGAGCAAAGCGTGTCGCCAGTAGTGACGTCTTTCATGCCGATCAACGCAGCGATATCGCCAGCGCGAACTTCCTTGATCTCTTCGCGAGTATTGGCATGCATTTGCACCATACGACCAACACGCTCTTTCTTGCTTTTGACTGAGTTGATAACCGAGTCACCAGAAGAAAGAACACCCGAATACACTCGAGCGAAAGTCAGTGTGCCGACGAAGGGGTCGGTCGCGATTTTGAAGGCCAGAGCTGAAAAAGGCTCGTCATCGCTGGCATGACGCTCATCTTCAATTTCCTCATGATCCGGGTTGACACCCTTGATCGCAGGAACTTCGTCAGGCGCAGGCAGGAAATCGATCACAGCATCGAGAACCAGAGGAACGCCCTTGTTCTTGAAAGAAGAACCACAAACAGCCGGAACGATTTCGTTGGCCAGGGTGCGTATGCGCAAACCGGTCTTGATCTCTTCTACGGAAAGAACACCGTCCTCGAGGTATTTGTTCATCAGCTCTTCGTTAGCTTCGGCAGCAGCTTCGATCATGTTCGACTGCCACTCTTCAGCCAGATCCTGCAACTCTGCGGGGATATCCTCTTCGCGGTAGCTCAGGCCCTGATCATCGTCGTTCCAATAGATGGCCTTCATCTTGATCAGATCAATCTGGCCGAGGAAATTTTCTTCAGCGCCGATAGCCAGTTGAACAGGAACCGGTGTATGCCCCAGACGCTTCTTGATCTGCTCGATCACACGCAGAAAGTTGGCCCCGGCACGGTCCATCTTGTTGACATAGACGATACGGGGAACACCGTATTTGTTTGCCTGACGCCATACGGTCTCAGACTGCGGTTCAACACCAGAGGTGCCACAGAACACCACTACCGCACCATCCAGCACACGCAAGGAGCGCTCAACTTCAATAGTGAAGTCTACGTGACCGGGGGTATCAATGATGTTTACACGGTGGTTATCGTATTGCTTGGTAGAGCCCTGCCAGAAGGCAGTAGTAGCAGCGGAAGTGATTGTGATGCCACGCTCCTGCTCCTGAACCATCCAGTCCATGGTGGCAGCACCATCGTGAACCTCACCCATCTTATGGTTCACGCCGGTATAAAACAGAATCCGCTCTGTCGTAGTGGTTTTACCTGCGTCCACATGAGCACAGATACCAATGTTGCGGTAGCGGTTAATAGCGGTTGTACGAGCCACGATAAAGTCCTCGCTAGGTTGGCAACGCCGATATCAAAAACGGTAGTGCGAGAAAGCCTTGTTGGCTTCAGCCATCCGATGGACATCTTCACGCTTTTTGACAGCAGCGCCCTTGCCATCATTTGCATCAAGCAACTCACCAGCCAGACGCAAGGCCATGGATTTCTCACCACGCTTGCGTGCCGACTCCACCAACCAGCGCATGGCCAGTGCATTACGACGTGAAGGACGAACTTCGACCGGAACCTGATAGGTAGCCCCACCTACGCGGCGGGATTTTACTTCGACCAGCGGAGCGATGGCGTCGAGTGCTTTTTCGAAGATTTCCAGGGGGTCACTGTTCTTGCGCGACTTGACTGTATCCAGAGCACCGTAAACGATGCGCTCTGCAACGGATTTCTTGCCGCTTTCCATCACGTGGTTCATGAACTTGGCGAGGATCTGGCTACCATATTTAGGATCGTCAAGGATCTCACGCTTGGCAGCTACACGACGTCTTGGCATTGATAAGCCCTCAAACGGTCTTCAGGCTAGCTCGGGACGGTGAAAGCGATACGATCACGCCCGACCTTACTCTTATCGACTCAGATTAGTATGAAATTGCAATTATTTCGGACGTTTGGCGCCGTATTTCGAACGACCTTGCTTGCGGTCTTTAACGCCGGAAGTATCCAGCGAACCACGCACGGTGTGATAACGAACACCTGGCAAATCCTTTACCCGACCACCACGAATCAGTACAACACTGTGCTCTTGAAGGTTGTGGCCTTCACCGCCGATATACGAAGTAACTTCGAAGCCATTGGTCAGGCGCACCCGACATACTTTCCGCAATGCCGAGTTCGGCTTCTTGGGGGTCGTGGTATATACGCGGGTACATACGCCACGACGCTGCGGGCAGCTCTGCAGCGCAGGCACGTCGCTCTTGTCGACGAGACGCTTGCGTGCTTTGCGCACCAGCTGGTTAATCGTTGCCATCTACTTGCTCCACTGTTGTCATACGACACAAACGAAAAATGGCAGAGCGAATATGCCCCGCCAAATTAAGGGTAGGAGAGTCTAAAGAGCTCCCTATGCACCGTCAAGACGGCCCTCCGACAAAGCAAGGGCCGTCCAAACTCAGCTATTACCGGAATTCAGCGCTTCGGTCAGTGCAGCTTCCACTTCATCGGCGCTCACGCGCACCGGCTTGTCGGTGTCACGTTTGCGCTTGCGCTCGCTGTGGTAAGCAAGCCCTGTACCCGCAGGAATCAGACGGCCGACCACTACGTTTTCCTTTAGCCCTCGCAGATAATCGCGCTTGCCAGTAACCGCTGCTTCTGTAAGAACACGTGTGGTTTCCTGGAAAGAGGCTGCAGAAATAAAGGACTCGGTCGACAGCGATGCCTTGGTAATACCCAAAAGCACCCGTTCGAACTTGGCCAAAAATTTATCCGCGCTCCCCAGCAGTTCATTTTCTTCAAGCACCTGGGTCAACTCGACCTGATCACCCTTGATGAAAGAAGAATCACCAGATTCGCTTACTTCGACCTTACGCAGCATCTGACGCAGAATGGTCTCGATATGCTTGTCATTGATCTTCACCCCCTGCAAGCGATACACGTCCTGAATTTCATTGACGATGTATTTGGCCAGAGCGCTGACGCCAAGTAGCCGCAGGATATCGTGAGGGTTGCTAGGTCCATCGGAAATAACCTCCCCACGCCCTACTTGCTCGCCCTCGAAAACGTTCAAATGACGCCATTTCGGAATCAGCTCTTCGTAAGGATCACTGCCATCGGTTGGTGTTATGACCAAGCGACGCTTACCTTTGGTTTCCTTGCCAAAGGAGATGGTCCCACTGATTTCAGCAAGAATCGAAGGCTCCTTCGGCCGACGTGCCTCAAAGAGGTCTGCCACACGGGGAAGACCACCGGTAATGTCGCGAGTTTTGGAAGTTTCCTGCGGGATACGAGCGATGATGTCGCCCACCCCGACTTCCGCGCCATCCGCAACACCGACCAAAGCGTTTGCCGGCAGAAAGTACTGGGCTGGAACATCCGTTCCCGGCAATAGCAATTCTTTGCCATTAGCATCAACCAACTTCACGGCCGGTCGAATATCCTTACCGGCGGCCGGACGATCTTTCGCATCCATTACTTCAATATTGGTCAAACCCGTCAGTTCGTCGGTCTGGCGCTTGATCGTGATGCCTTCTTCCATACCAACGAAGGTTACCTGTCCTTTCATTTCCGTAACGATCGGGTGAGTGTGCGGATCCCATTTAGCGACGACGGTACCAGCATCAACCTTGTCGCCTTCCTTGATCGAAATCACTGCACCGTACGGCAGCTTGTAACGCTCGCGCTCTCGACCGAAATCATCCGCAACCGCCAGTTCACCAGAACGGGAAACCGCTACCAGGACACCATCGACCCGCTCGACGTACTTCAGGTTATGCAGGCGAATCGTACCGCCATTTTTGACCAGAACATTATCCACTGCCGAAGTTCGGCTAGCCGCACCACCGATGTGGAAAGTACGCATGGTGAGCTGGGTACCTGGCTCGCCAATGGATTGGGCGGCGATAACGCCGACGGCTTCACCGATATTCACCAAGTGCCCCCGAGCGAGGTCACGTCCGTAGCATTTGGAACAGATGCCATAACGAGTTTCGCAGCTGATCGGCGATCGCACGACGACTTCATCGATAGTGTTCAGCTCAATGAACTCAACCCACTGTTCATCAATCAAGGTTCCAGCAGGAACCAGAACGTCGTCGCTACCAGGCTTGATTACGTCACGAGCGATGACACGCCCTAGAACACGTTCACCCAGTGGCTCAACTACATCCCCGCCTTCAATATGCGGTGTCATGATCAATCCATGATCCGTTCCACAATCGACCTCGGTTACTACCAGATCCTGCGCCACATCTACCAGACGACGGGTCAGATAACCCGAGTTGGCGGTCTTCAGCGCCGTATCTGCCAGTCCCTTGCGCGCTCCGTGGGTCGAGATGAAGTACTGTAGAACGTTCAGACCTTCACGGAAGTTCGCGGTAATCGGTGTTTCGATAATCGAGCCGTCTGGCTTGGCCATCAGACCACGCATACCGGCCAATTGGCGAATCTGGGCAGCGGAACCCCGTGCACCCGAATCGGCCATCATGTACATGGAGTTGAAGGATTCCTGATCGACTTCCTTACCTTCGCGATCGATAACCTTTTCCTTGGAGAGGTTAGCCATCATCGCCTTGGAGACTTCATCGTTGGCTTTCGACCAGAGGTCGATCACCTTATTGTACTTCTCACCCTGAGTGACCAAACCGGAAGCGTACTGGCTCTCGATTTCCTTCACTTCTTCGGTAGCCGCCTCGATGATGCGCGCCTTCTCTTGCGGGATGACAAAATCGTTCACACCGATGGAGACGCCAGACATGGTGGAAAAGGCGAAGCCGGTATACATCAACTGATCAGCGAAGATAACGGTATCCTTCAGGCCCACCATGCGGTAGCAGTGGTTGATCAATCTGGAGATCGCCTTTTTCTTCATCGACTGGTTGACCACTTCGAAAGGCAGGCCATCTGGAACGATCTGGAACAACAGCGCGCGGCCAACAGTAGTGTCTACGATACGAGTATTGCGAATCAAAGAGCCATCTTTCTGTTTGACGACCTCATTGATACGTACCTTGACTCGAGCATGCAGCGAAGCGTCGCCCGCACGGAAGACTCGGTCAACCTCCTGAAGATCAGCGAATGCGCGCCCCTCACCCTTGGCGTTCACTGCCTCGCGGGTCATGTAATAGAGGCCAAGCACCACGTCCTGCGAAGGAACGATGATCGGCTCGCCGTTAGCCGGCGAGAGGATATTGTTGGTAGACATCATCAGTGCACGCGCTTCCAGCTGGGCTTCCAGTGTCAGCGGTACATGAACAGCCATCTGGTCGCCGTCGAAGTCAGCGTTATAGGCAGCACAGACCAATGGGTGCAGTTGGATCGCCTTGCCTTCAATAAGCACCGGCTCGAAGGCCTGGATACCTAGCCGGTGCAGCGTAGGCGCGCGGTTGAGCAGTACCGGATGCTCGCGGATCACTTCGGCGAGCACATCCCATACCTCGGGTAATTCGCGCTCGACCATCTTCTTGGCCGCTTTGATAGTGGTCGCCATACCACGGGCTTCCAATTTGCCGAAGATAAAAGGCTTGAATAGCTCCAAAGCCATTTTTTTCGGCAGACCACACTGATGCAAGCGCAAGGTCGGACCCACAGTGATTACCGAGCGGCCAGAGTAGTCCACACGCTTGCCCAGTAGGTTCTGGCGGAAGCGTCCCTGCTTACCCTTGATCATGTCAGCCAGAGACTTCAGCGGACGCTTGTTCGAACCGGTGATGGCTCGGCCACGGCGACCATTGTCCAGTAGTGCGTCAACAGCCTCCTGCAACATACGTTTCTCGTTGCGCACAATGATGTCGGGCGCAGCCAGATCCAGTAGGCGCTTCAAACGGTTGTTACGGTTGATGACACGGCGGTACAGGTCGTTGAGATCCGACGTTGCGAAACGACCACCATCAAGCGGCACCAGCGGACGCAGATCTGGTGGTAGTACGGGCAGAACGGTCAAGACCATCCACTCCGGCTTATTACCGGAGCCATAGAAAGCTTCCATCAACTTCAGACGTTTCGAAAGCTTTTTGATCTTCGTTTCGGAATTGGTTTGCGGGATTTCTTCGCGCAAACGACCAATTTCATGTTCGAGGTCGATCTGGTTGAGTAATTCGCGTACTGCTTCAGCGCCCATGCGAGCGTCGAAGTCATCACCAAATTCTTCCAGCGCTTCAAAATATTGCTCGTCGTTAAGCAACTGGCCTTTTTCCAGGCTGGTCATGCCTGGATCGATCACCACGTAGCTTTCGAAGTAGAGCACTCGCTCAATATCGCGCAAAGTCATATCCAGCAGCAGGCCGATACGCGATGGCAGCGACTTCAAGAACCAGATATGGGCGACTGGCGATGCCAGTTCGATATGCGCCATGCGCTCGCGGCGCACCTTGGCCAGTGCCACCTCGACGCCACACTTTTCACAAATCACACCACGGTGCTTGAGGCGTTTATACTTGCCGCACAGGCATTCGTAATCCTTCACTGGGCCAAAGATCTTGGCACAGAACAAGCCATCGCGCTCCGGTTTGAAGGTGCGATAGTTAATGGTTTCCGGCTTTTTTACTTCGCCATAGGACCAGGAACGAATCATCTCAGGCGAAGCCAGACCGATACGAATAGCATCGAACTCTTCGAGTTGACCCTGGTTTTTCAGAAGATTAAGCAAGTCTTTCAAAGCCTGTTCTCCTCACGGACCGGCGATACCTGCCATGCAGGCATCGCATTCTGGTGCGCGTTATTCGGTTTCCAGTTCGATATCGATGCCGAGCGAACGGATTTCTTTGATCAATACGTTGAAGGATTCCGGCATTCCGGCTTCCATCCGGTGATCTCCATCCACAATGTTCTTGTACATCTTGGTACGGCCGTTCACGTCGTCAGACTTGACCGTCAGCATTTCCTGCAGGGTATAGGCAGCGCCGTAAGCTTCTAGTGCCCATACCTCCATCTCTCCGAAACGCTGACCACCGAACTGGGCCTTACCGCCTAGCGGCTGTTGGGTAACCAAACTGTAGGAACCGGTAGAACGTGCGTGCATCTTGTCGTCGACCAAATGGTTCAACTTGAGCATGTACATGTAACCAACCGTGGTCCGACGTTCGAAGGCGTTGCCTGTCCGACCATCATACAGGCGCATCTGACCACTTTCCGGCAGATCGGCAAGCTTGAGCATGGCCTTGATTTCACTTTCCTTGGCACCATCGAAGACCTGAGTTGCGATGGGCACACCACCTTTCAGGTTATTCGACAAATCAAGGATTTCCTTGTCGCTCAAGTCATCCAAGCTTTCCTGGCGCCCGCCGACTTCGTTGTAGATTTCGTGCAGGAATTGGCGTAACTCCGCAATCTTCCGCTGCTCCTCAAGCATGCGATTGATCTTTTCGCCAAGCCCCTTGGCAGCCAGACCAAGGTGAGTTTCAAGAATTTGCCCCACGTTCATGCGTGATGGCACACCCAGTGGATTCAATACAATATCCACCGGTACGCCATTTTCGTCGTGAGGCATGTCCTCTACCGGCATGATTACGGAAACCACCCCCTTGTTTCCGTGGCGGCCGGCCATCTTATCCCCTGGCTGGATTCGACGCTTGATCGCCAAATAAACCTTGACGATTTTAAGCACGCCAGGAGCCAGATCATCGCCTTGCTGCAGTTTGCGCTTCTTGTCCTCGAACTTGTCATCCAACAGGTGGCGACGATCAGATAGATACGCTTGGGCTTTTTCCAATTGCTCGTTGAGCGCATCGTCAGCCATGCGGAGCTTGAACCACTGGCCATGCTCAATATCATCAAGGATTTCATCGGTGATGACCGTTCCTTTCTTTAGGTTGGCTCCACCTTCTGCCACTGCAGTCACAAGCGCTGAGCGCAGGCGCTCGAAAGTAGCACCTTCGACGATCCGGAACTCTTCATTCAGGTCCTTGCGGATTTCGTCCAATTGCATTTTTTCGATAGCCAGCGCGCGTGAATCGCGCTCGACGCCGTCCCTGGTAAAAACCTGAACATCGATGACGGTGCCTTTGGTACCAGTCGGTACACGCAAGGAAGTATCTTTCACATCCGAGGCTTTTTCGCCGAAGATCGCGCGAAGCAGCTTTTCTTCAGGAGTCAGTTGGGTTTCACCTTTCGGCGTCACCTTACCAACCAGGATATCCCCAGCCTGTACTTCGGCACCCACATAAACAATGCCCGCTTCGTCCAATTTGTTGAGTGCAGCTTCACCAACGTTTGGAATATCTGCCGTGATTTCTTCCGGACCGAGCTTGGTATCACGAGAGACGCAAGTCAGTTCCTGAATATGGATTGTGGTGAAGCGATCCTCTTGCACTACGCGCTCGGAAAGGCAGATCGAGTCTTCAAAGTTGAAGCCGTTCCAGGGCATGAATGCCACGCGCATGTTCTGGCCCAGCGCCAACTCACCCATATCGGTCGAAGGGCCATCGGCCATGATATCGCCACGCGCAACCTGATCACCCTTGCGAACCAGCGGACGCTGATTGATGCAGGTGTTCTGGTTGGAACGGGTGTACTTGGTGAGGTTGTAGATATCTACACCCGCCTCACCGGTTTCCACTTCGTCATTGTTCACACGAACCACGATACGACTGGCGTCGACCGAATCAATCACGCCGCCACGACGAGCAACCACACAGACACCAGAATCGCGGGCGACATTACGCTCCATACCGGTACCGACTAACGGCTTGTCGGCACGCAAGGTCGGGACTGCCTGGCGCTGCATGTTGGATCCCATGAGCGCACGGTTAGCATCATCATGCTCGAGAAAGGGGATCAGCGATGCCGCAACCGACACAACCTGACGTGGAGAAACGTCCATCAAGGTAACGTCTTCCGGAGCCTTCACCGTGAATTCGTTGAGATGGCGGACATTGACCAGTTCGTCAATCAGGCGCCCTTCGCTATCCAGAGTCGCCGATGCCTGCGCGATTACATGTTCGGCCTCTTCGATGGCTGAAAGGTAGACGATCTCCGTAGTGACCTTGCCTTCCTTGACTACGCGGTACGGGCTTTCCAGGAAACCATACTGATTGGTACGCGCATAAGCAGCCAGGGAATTGATCAGACCGATATTTGGACCTTCAGGCGTTTCGATCGGACAAACTCGACCATAATGCGTCGGGTGTACGTCACGCACTTCGAAGCCGGCACGCTCACGAGTAAGCCCGCCCGGGCCAAGCGCTGACACACGGCGCTTGTGCGTGATTTCCGAAAGCGGATTGTTCTGGTCCATGAACTGCGAAAGTTGACTGGAACCGAAGAACTCTTTCACTGCAGCAGCGACAGGCTTTGCATTGATAAGGTCCTGCGGCATCAAGCCTTCGCTTTCAGCCATGGACAAACGCTCTTTAACGGCACGCTCGACACGGACAAGCCCCACGCGAAACTGATTTTCCGCCATTTCGCCAACACAGCGCACACGCCGGTTACCCAGGTGATCGATATCATCGACAATGCCCTTGCCGTTACGGATATCCACCAGGGTTTTGAGAACAGCAACGATATCTTCCTTGCTCAACACACCAAGACCTTCGATCTCGGCCCGACCGATACGGCGGTTGAATTTCATCCGACCAACAGCCGACAGATCGTAGCGCTCGGCACTGAAGAACAGATTATTGAACAATGTTTCCGCCGCATCCTTGGTCGGCGGCTCGCCAGGACGCATCATGCGATAAATTTCGACCAGTGCTTCCAATTGATTGGCAGTCGAATCGATCTTCAGCGTGTCCGAAATGAAAGGACCGCAATCAATATCATTTGTATAAAGTGTTTCGAAACGGGTTACCTGGCATTTCACCACCTTGGCTATCAAGTCGACAGTCAGCTCAGTATTGCATTCGGCAATGATTTCCCCGGTTGCCGGATCCACAATAGCCTTGGCTGTGGTACGACCTAAAACATAGTCCAGCGGCATTTCCAACTCTTGGATGCCAGACTTATCAAGTTGGTTGATATGGCGAGCCGTGATGCGACGACCCTGCTCTACGATCACCTTGCCGCTGGAGTCCTTGATATCGAAGGATGCAATTTCCCCACGCAACCGCTGAGGTACCAGCTCCAGCGCCAGAATCTCTCCACGCACATGGAAAACGTTGGTGTCATAAAAGGAGTCCAGAACCTCCTCAGTACTGTAACCTAGCGCACGCAGAAGGACTGTCGCAGGCAGCTTGCGGCGACGGTCGATACGTACGAATACCGCATCTTTAGGATCGAACTCGAAATCCAGCCAGGAACCGCGATAAGGAATGACTCGAGCAGAATACAAGAGTTTTCCTGAGCTATGGGTCTTGCCGCGGTCGTGGTCGAAGAAGACACCTGGAGAGCGGTGCAACTGCGAAACGATCACCCGCTCGGTACCATTAATAATGAAAGTACCGTTTTCAGTCATGAGGGGAATTTCCCCCATGTACACTTCCTGCTCTTTAATATCCTTGATTGCCTTGTTCGAGGATTCTTTATCAAAAATGATAAGTCGAACCTTGACTCTAAGAGGCACGGCAAAAGTCACACCGCGTAAAACGCATTCTTTCACATCGAACGCAGGCTCTCCAAGCCGGTAGCCGACATACTCCAACGCAGCATTGCCGGAATAGCTGATAATCGGAAAAACGGATTTGAAGGCTGCGTGCAAGCCAACATCGCGCAATCTTTCTTTGGAAACGCCTGCCTGCAGGAATTCAAGATAAGAATCCAACTGGATGGCCAATAAATACGGCACATCCATTACGTGCGGCAACTTGCTAAAGTCCTTGCGGATACGTTTTTTCTCAGTGTATGAGTAAGCCATCAGCGTTCCCCAGCTTGGTCACCAGCTTGTTTGGCTTCTCCTCGACAGGAGCAGCCTGAAATCTCGCAATTTGTACTTTCTTTGCTACCGCAGAGCGGTTCGTTAAGCACTCAAAACAGACTGAGAGCCATAACGGAAAAAGGCCGGTGGCAAAAGCCACCAGCCACCAGCCATTTGCAGACTGCTTTGGCTGTATTGGTACAAAGTCGATGTTATTTAAGCTCGACTTTGGCACCAGCCTCTTCCAAAGATTTCTTGGCAGCTTCGGCTTCTTCTTTGGAAACACCTTCCTTGACGACACCAGGAGCTCCATCGACAACTGCCTTGGCTTCTTTCAAACCAAGGCCGGTCAATTCACGAACCGCCTTAATGACGTTCACTTTTTTGTCGCCCGTTTCAGCCAAGACAACCGTAAATTCAGTCTGTTCTTCAGCGGCAGCTGCTGCTGCCGCAGGAGCTGCTGCGACGGCAGAAGCTGCGGTTACGCCAAACTTTTCTTCCATCGCCTTGATGAGGTCAACAATTTGCATGACCGACATTTCGGATACGGCGCTGATGATATCTTCGTTGCTAAGAGCCATGACTCTATTTTCCTGTAATCTAAAGACGGCCTGCGGCCATCGAATTCAAATGATTCGAGAATAGTGAGCTACCCTTAATCAAGCAGCTGCACTCTCCTTCTGGTCGCGAATAGCCGCAATGGTACGAGCCAGCTTGCTGGTAGCACCTTGGATAACGCTCATTAATTGAGCAACAGCCTCGTCGTAAGTCGGCAGATTTGCCAAAACATCGATTTGGTTGGCTGCAATAAGTTGCCCTTCGAAGGCAGCGGCTTTGATCTCGAACTTATCCTGACCTTTGGCAAAATCCTTGAAAATCCGGGCAGCAGCACCTGGATGTTCATTTGAAAATGCAATCAGGGTCGGCCCTTTGAACGCATCGTTGAGCACTTCAAAACTAGTGCCTTCAACAGCGCGCCGAGCGAGGGTATTGCGTACGACTCTCACGTACACGCCCGCCTCGCGAGCCTCTTTACGAAGTCCAGTCATAGCGCTTACAGTCACACCACGAGCATCAGCTACGACGGCGGACAAGGCAACTTTGGCAGCCCCGTTGACTTCAGCGACAATGGCTTTCTTGTCTTCGAGTTTGATTGCCACGGGTTTCACTCCTGGATATTACCGGTGCTATCCGGCTGAGCGCCGGATCATCTTTGGTGTCTGATTCGGTATGAATCGGGAGCACCTCTGCGTAGGCTTTATCTTTTAAGGTTTGCACCACCTACGGTCTTGGAAAGCCCCCGCCCAGGCAGAGACCCCAATTTTCAAGTATTTCAGACAAAGTCGAAATACTATCTATCATGCATCAATCGAAGCTTGATCAATAATCAAGCCTGGCCCCATTGTAGAGCTCAGAGTTACGCGCTTGACATATACACCTTTGGAAGTAGAAGGCTTGAGGCGCTTGAGATCCGCCATCAAAGCTTCAACATTCTGCTTCAGTTTTACCGATTCAAAATCGATCTTGCCAACCGAAGCATGAATGATTCCATTCTTATCCGTACGGAACCTTACCTGACCGGCCTTAGCATTCTTAACCGCAGTCGCTACATCAGGAGTAACAGTACCAACCTTAGGGTTAGGCATCAGTCCACGCGGACCAAGAATTTGGCCTAGCTGTCCGACAACCCGCATTGCATCTGGCGAGGCGATAACTACGTCATAGCTCAAATCGCCGCCTTTCATTTCGGCAGCCAATTCATCCATACCAACTCTATCAGCGCCTGCTGCCAGAGCAGCTTCGGCATTCGCGCCCTGAGTAAAAACGGCAACACGAACAGCTTTACCGGTACCATTTGGCAGAACAGTAGCACCACGGACAACCTGATCTGATTTACGTGGATCAACGCCAAGATTGATAGCAATATCTATTGATTCTTTAAATTTGGACGCTGAGAGCTCAGATAACAATCTTGCTGCATCTTCAAAGCCATATTGCTTTCCAGCCTCGACCTTTGCAGCTATTGCTTTTTGGCGCTTGGTTAGCTTAGCCATTACACGCCCTCCACGTTCAAGCCCATGCTACGAGCAGAGCCTGCGATAGTACGAACTGCAGCATCAAGATCAGCAGCCGTTAGATCCGCTTGTTTGGCCTTGGCAATATCTTCGAGTTGAGTGCGAGTGACAGTACCAACCTTCTGGGTATTTGGACGCGCAGATCCCGAGGAGATACCGGCAGCCTTCTTGAGAAGAACCGAGGCAGGAGTACTTTTAGTCTCGAATGTGAAACTTCTATCGCTGTAAACAGTAATGATTACAGGAGTTGGAAGACCTGGTTCCATACCTTGGGTCTTGGCATTGAAAGCCTTGCAGAACTCCATGATATTCACACCATGCTGGCCCAAGGCCGGACCAACTGGTGGCGATGGATTAGCTTGTGCAGCTTTAACCTGCAGTTTGATATAAGCTTGAATTTTCTTGGCCATAGCCACTCCGTATGGGTAAAAGCGCCTTTCGGCTCCCCTTTTGCAGATTTATTTTCCTGCAACACAAACATCCTGCCTCAATAATGCTGATGGCAGGATATTAACTTAAACTTTCTCTACCTGACTGAATTCCAGCTCTACCGGCGTAGAGCGACCGAAGATAATCACAGCCACTTGAACACGACTTTTTTCGTAATTCACTTCTTCGACAACGCCGTTGAAGTCAGCAAAAGGCCCATCGACAACACGGACTACCTCACCGGGCTCGAAAAGAGTCTTGGGTTTGGGTTTTTCGCTACCATCGGCCACTCGGCGAAGAATTGCTTCAGCTTCTTTATCGGTAATGGGAGCAGGTTTATCGGCTGTCCCACCGATAAAACCCATGACTCTCGGCGTATCCTTCACCAAGTGCCAAGTTCCTTCATTCATGTCCATCTGAACAAGGACATATCCAGGAAAGAACTTACGCTCGCTTTTGCGCTTTTGCCCATTCCGCATCTCTACAACCTCTTCGGTCGGGACCAGAATTTCACCGAACTCAGCTTCCATACCAGCCAGCTTTACTCGGTCAATCAAAGAGCGCATTACATGCTTCTCGTAACCGGAGTAAGCATGCACAACATACCAACGCTTAGCCACGAGACACCCTTACTATTAACCTGCAACCATCGAGACCAGCCAACCAAGAAAAGAGTCCAACCCCCACAAGAGCAAAGCCATCACCAAAACCACAGCAACGACAATGAATGTAGTTTGTGTAGTTTCCTGGCGAGTCGGCCAGACCACCTTTCTAATCTCAAGCTTCGCTTCAACTAGCAAAGAGTAAAATGCTCGCCCTTTTGAAGTCTGAAAGACGACAAAAGCAGCAAAGACACCAACAGCCAACAAAGCCAAAACCCGATACAACAAAGGTGAGCCAGAGTAATACTGATTACCGACAACTGCTGCAACAACCAAAAGAACCACAACAGTCCACTTCAAAAAATCGAAGCGTGACGTACCAGCTTCAGCCTTTGCATTCATCTTTTAGAAACCTTGCGGACTGCCAGTCGATTAAAACTGGCAGGCCAGGAGGGAATCGAACCCCCAACCTGCGGTTTTGGAGACCGCCGCTCTGCCAATTGAGCTACTGGCCTAAAGAAAAAGTCAGGCCGAGTATAATACCCGACCCAACAAAAAAGATCTACATTACTCGATGACTTTGGCGACGACGCCAGCTCCGACAGTCCGACCGCCTTCGCGAATCGCAAAGCGCAAACCATCTTCCATCGCAATGGGGGCGATCAGAGTCACGACCATCTTGATGTTGTCTCCCGGCATGACCATCTCGACACCTTCCGGTAGCTCGACGTTGCCGGTCACGTCAGTAGTACGGAAGTAGAACTGCGGACGGTAACCCTTGAAGAAAGGCGTATGACGGCCACCTTCTTCCTTGCTCAGAACATAGACTTCCGCTTCGAATTTGGTGTGCGGCTTGATGGTGCCCGGCTTGGCCAGTACCTGACCACGCTCGACGTCTTCACGCTTGGTACCACGCAGCAGCGCACCGATGTTCTCGCCAGCACGGCCTTCGTCCAGCAGCTTGCGGAACATCTCCACACCAGTACACGTAGTCTTGGTGGTGGCACGAATACCAACGATCTCGACTTCCTCACCAACCTTGACGATACCGCGCTCGACGCGACCAGTGACCACCGTACCGCGACCGGAAATGGAGAATACGTCTTCGATCGGCATCAGGAACGGTTGATCGATGGCCCGAACCGGCTCGGGAATGTAGGAGTCCAGAGTTTCCACCAGCTTGCGCACGGCAGTGACACCGATCTCGTTATCGTCTTTGCCTTCCAGCGCCATCAGGGCGGAGCCGATGATGATCGGGGTATCGTCGCCCGGAAAATCATAGGTGGAGAGCAGGTCGCGAACTTCCATTTCGACCAGCTCAAGCAGTTCGGCGTCATCGACCATGTCGGCCTTGTTCAGGAACACGACGATATAGGGAACACCAACCTGGCGGGACAGCAGGATGTGCTCGCGCGTTTGCGGCATCGGGCCGTCGGCAGCCGAGCAGACCAGGATCGCACCGTCCATCTGGGCGGCACCGGTGATCATGTTCTTGACGTAGTCGGCGTGACCAGGGCAGTCGACGTGGGCGTAGTGGCGACTAGGCGAGTCGTACTCCACGTGCGAGGTATTGATGGTAATACCACGCGCTTTTTCTTCCGGCGCGTTATCGATCTGATCGAAGTTACGAGCTGAACCACCCCAGGTCTCGGCGCAGACCTTGGTCAGAGCAGCGGTCAGCGTGGTCTTGCCATGGTCTACGTGACCAATGGTGCCAACGTTGACGTGCGGTTTGTTGCGTTCGAATTTTTCCTTAGCCATCAAAACCGTCCCCCAAGACCAAATCCACTCGAAATCTTTATATTCATAAAGAAAGGCAGATACTTTCATATCTGCCTTTACCACAAGATGGAGCTCATGAGCGGATTTGAACCGCTGACCTCACCCTTACCAAGGGTGTGCTCTACCAACTGAGCTACATGAGCAAATCAAGCTGGAGCGGGTAGCGGGAATCGAACCCGCATCATCAGCTTGGAAGGCTGAGGTTCTACCACTGAACTATACCCGCGATTACAACACTCACCACAAATATGGTGGAGGGAGAAGGATTCGAACCTTCGAAGTCGAAGACGTCAGATTTACAGTCTGATCCCTTTGGCCACTCGGGAATCCCTCCACAGAGAGAGGCGACATCTTAACGCCTCAATCACTTCTGTCAATAGCTTTCTGTTTTAAAACATGCAGTTAGCTTTTGACGTAATTACAGAGCAAGCCGCTTCAAATCAAGCACCCTGTAAAGCGGGCGCATTATATTGAAAAGTAGCAATGCAAACAAGACTAATCACATGAACATCCAAGGCAAACGCGCTATACCCTTCTTGCAGCAGTGGGTAATTCCAAGTAGAGGAAGAGCTTTTCGAGCCACCTCATGCTTCCCAATCCTCAGCCCTACCTTTTGCACTGTACATGGCCACGCTGTCGGGCGTTCGCTAGGACCCGCTGATGCGAGCGCACCATTAACAGTTCAGAGCTATTGAACTCAAGCCAGGCTTGGAGCAGCACAAGGCCAGGTGATCCAGTTGTCAGTACGAAGACAAAAGGCAATCTGGCGAATCAAGCCTCCCGTAATCTGAGCTCTTTGGGTATTGAGAAAGTAACGTTCTCCACCTGGCCATCCAACTCATCAACACTACTGCCCCCCCAACCTCTCAGTTGCTCGATGACTCTTTGCACCAGAATCTCGGGAGCTGAGGCACCGGCAGTAATACCGACATGCTCGACGTCTGCAAACCATTCCCTTTTCAAATCCTCGACGTTATCGATCAAATGAGCGGGCGTCCCCAGACGCTCGGCCAGTTCGCGCAAGCGGTTGGAATTGGAGCTGTTGGGGCTACCGACCACCAGGAGCAGATTGCATTCGCTAGCCAGTTGCTTGATTGCATCCTGGCGATTTTGGGTGGCGTAACAGATATCGTCCTTACGCGGGCCGCCAATCTCCGGAAAGCGCTTGCGTAAAGCATCGATCACCCGAGCGGTGTCATCCATGGACAAGGTTGTCTGGGTGACAAAAGCCAGCTTGCCAGGATTACGCACAGTGAGGCGAGCCACATCTTCTTCGTTCTTGACCAGATAAATGGCTCCACCATTACGTCCGTCGTACTGCCCCATGGTCCCTTCGACTTCAGGATGTCCGGCATGGCCAATGAGAATGCACTCACAACCATCGCGACTATACTTGGCCACTTCCAGATGCACCTTGGTTACCAGCGGACAGGTAGCATCAAATACCTTGAGGCCGCGTCGTTCGGCTTCCTGGCGCACGCTCTGAGATACTCCATGAGCACTGAAGATGACGATGGCATTATCTGGAATCTGATCGATTTCTTCGACGAAAACAGCTCCTCGCGCACGCAGATCCTCTACGACAAATTTGTTGTGCACGACCTCGTGGCGCACATAGATGGGCGAGCCGAAAACCTCCAAAGCGCGATTGACGATCTCGATGGCTCGATCGACACCAGCACAGAAACCACGAGGATTGGCGAGCTTGATATGCATGATTGGCTCTCGATACGCGTCAGGGGCATGGAAACCGGCATCAACCTTGATCGCTTGAACAAACCGGTAAAGCGACTGTGGAATCACAACAATTAAAGCGAATTGAAATTAAAGAGAGCTTCTTCCGTATATTTAATTACCTAGAACGGATTGACCTCTATGATTTCCACATCGAAAGACAGCGCCTTACCGGCCAACGGATGATTGAAATCGACCGTAACTTGGTTGTCATCGAATACCTTGATCACTCCCGGCAGTTCGGCATTGGCTGCATCGTTGAAGATCACCAGCAATCCTTCCGAAAGCTCCATACTTTCAAATTGATTGCGCGACATGACCTGAACATTCTGAGGATTATGCTGGCCAAACCCCTGCTCTGGCAGGATGGTCAGAGTGCGTCTGTCGCCAGCCTTGAGGCCATAAAGCGCCTGTTCGAAACCTGGCAGCAGGTTTCCATCGCCAACCTTGAACGTGGCGGGTTTTTTCTCAAAGGTACTGTCGACCACTTCGCCATTGTCGAGCTTGAGCGCAAAATGCAGGGTGACCGCCTTATCAGGCCCGATACGTTGTTCAGTCATTGACTGAGTTCTCCGGATTTATTGCCTCTGAACATGTCCAACGCCAGCATCACGGCGCCGATGGTGATTGCGGTGTCGGCAATATTGAACGCAGGAAAGCGCCAGCGATCCTGCCAATGCACCAGAATAAAATCGATCACATGACCAAGCACAACACGATCATAGAGATTGCCTAGCGCACCACCAAGCACCAATGCAAGCGCGATCGCGACCCAAGTTTCTTCTGGTTTCAGACGTTTCATCCAGATTACCAGCATGGCACTGACCAATATGGCGATGGCTGCGAATAACCAGCGCTGCCAACCGGAATGATCGGCAAGAAAGCTGAAGGCAGCACCGGTATTGTAGGCCAGGGTCCAGCTGAAGAGGTCAGGAATTACCTGAACGCGCTGGTAAAGCGCCAGCGTGTTCTCAGCGTATATTTTACTAGCCTGATCGATAACGATGACCAGCACACTGAGCCAAAGCCAGGAAAGCTTGCCAAAGCGCGCGATCATGACGAGCCGCCTTGCGAAATGACATCTGCCGCTAGAAATTCGTCACGCATAGTGACGAACCTCGCCATCGCCATCGATATTTTCGATACAACGACCACAGAGCTCCGGATGATCGGCATGGGTTCCAACGTCCGGCAAGTGATGCCAGCAGCGGCCGCACTTGGCATGCTCGGTCTTTTTCACCAGTAATTTAAGCCCGTTCAACTCGCTGCTCACCGCTTCGACAGGAGCCTGGTTCAAAGGAGCCAAGGTTACGGCAGAAGCGATCAAGACAAAACGTAGCTCATTGCCCAATTTGGCCAACTCGACTGCCAGCGAATCTTCCGCGTAGAGCGTGATTTCCGCCTGCAAGTTGCCACCAATGATTTTGGCGGCACGCTGATTCTCCAACTCCTTGTTCACCGCCGACTTGACCGCCATCACCTTGTCCCAGAAGGCACGTCCCAGCTCGGTGTTTTCTGGCAGTTCAGCCAGCCCGTCGTACCAGGTGTTCAGCATCACCGATTCGTTGCGGCTGCCCGGCAGGTATTGCCAGATTTCATCGGCGGTGAAGGCGAGGATCGGCGCGATCCAGCGCACCAGCGCCTCAGCGATGTGGTACAGCGCGGTCTGACAGGAACGGCGCGGCAGGCTATCGGCGCCGGTGGTGTACTGGCGGTCCTTGATGATGTCGAGGTAGAAGCCGCCCAGCTCCTGCACGCAGAAGTTGTGCACCTTCTGGTAGACCACCCAGAAACGGTAGTCGTCGAAAGCTTCTTCGATTTCCCGCTGCAACAGCAGCGCGCGATCGATGGCCCAGCGGTCCAGGGCGATCAGGCGGTCATTGGGCAGCAGGTCCCTGTCCGGGTCGAAGCCGTTCAGGTTGGAGAGCAGAAAGCGCGCGGTGTTGCGGATGCGCCGGTAGGCATCGGCGCTGCGCTGGAGGATCTGGTCGGACACCGCCATTTCGCTGGAATAGTCGGTGGCGGCCACCCACAGGCGCAGGATGTCAGCGCCCAGGGTATCGGTCACCTTCTGCGGCGCGATCACGTTACCCAGGGACTTGGACTGCTTGCGACCCTGCTCGTCGACGGTGAAGCCATGGGTCAGCAGCGTCTTGTAAGGCGGATGGCCGTCGATGGCGCAGCCGGTCAGCAGGGACGAGTGAAACCAGCCGCGATGCTGATCGGAACCCTCCATGTACAGGTCGGCGCGCGGCCCGCTGGCATGGCCGAGCGGATGGGAACCGCGCAGCACATGCCAATGGGTGGTGCCGGAGTCGAACCACACGTCCAGAGTATCGCTGATCTTGTCGTACTGGGCGGCTTCCTCGCCCAGCAGCTCGGCGGCGTCCAGCTTGAACCAGGCCTCAATCCCCTGCTGCTCGACGCGCTCGGCCACCGCCTCTATCAACTCGACGGTGCGCGGGTGCAACTCGCCGCTTTCCTTGTGCAGGAAGAACGGAATCGGCACGCCCCAGTTGCGCTGGCGCGAGATGCACCAGTCCGGGCGGCCGGCGATCATGTTGTGCAGGCGCGCCTGGCCCCAGGCCGGGATGAAGCGGGTCTGCTCGATGCCTTTCAGCGCCCGCTCGCGCAAGGTCGCGCCCTGGTCGGGCTGCGTGTCCATGCCGATGAACCATTGCGCGGTGGCGCGATAGATCAGCGGGGTCTTGTGGCGCCAGCAATGCATGTAGCTGTGGCTGATGCTTTCGTGCTTGAGCAGCGCGCCGACTTCGGCCAGCTTGGCGACGATGTTCGGATTGGCCTTCCAGATGAACTGGCCGCCGAAGAACGGCAGCGACTCCACGTAGACGCCGTTGCTCTGCACCGGACTGAGAATCTCGTCGTTGTGCAGGCCGTAGCGCTTGCAACTGTAGAAGTCGTCCTCGCCGTAGGCCGGCGCCGAATGGACAATGCCAGTGCCGGCGTCCAGCGCCACGTAGTCGGCCAGGTAGATCGGCGAGAAGCGCTCGTAGAAGGGATGGCGGAAGCGGATCAGCTCCAGCGCCTCGCCCTTCGCGGTGGCGATCACCTGTCCTTGCAGGCCGTAGCGTTGTAGACTCGCCTCGACCAGTTCTTCGGCCAGCAGCAGCAGTCGCTCGCCGGTATCCACCAGCGCATAGTCGAACTCCGGGTGGACGTTGAGCGCCTGGTTGGCCGGAATGGTCCAGGGCGTGGTGGTCCAGATCACGATGGCGGTCGGCTTGGGCAGTTCGGCCAGGCCGAAGGCGGCGGCCAGCTTGTCGGCGTCTTCCACCGGAAAGGCCACGTCGATGGCGTCGGACTGCTTGTCCTGATACTCGACCTCGGCTTCGGCCAGGGCCGAACCGCAATCGAAGCACCAGTTGACCGGCTTCAGGCCCTTGAACACGAAGCCGTGCCTGACGATCTCGGCCAGGGCGCGGATTTCGCCGGCCTCGTTGGCGAAATCCATGGTCAGGTAGGGATTGTCCCAGTCGCCCAGCACCCCGATACGGATGAAGCCTTCCTTCTGCTCGGCGACCTGCTCGGCTGCGTAGGTGCGGCAGCGCTCGCGGGTCAGGTCCGCCGGCTGGTTCTTGCCGAAGGTGGTTTCGACCTTGTGCTCGATCGGTAGGCCATGGCAGTCCCAGCCCGGCACATAGGGCGCATCGAAGCCGCTCAGGGTCTTGGAGCGGGTGATCATGTCCTTGATGATCTTGTTCAACGCGTGGCCGATGTGGATGCTGCCGTTGGCGTAGGGTGGACCGTCGTGCAGGATAAATTTCGGGCGTCCCTCGCCAATACGACGCAGCTTCCGGTACAGGTCGATGCTGTTCCAACGCTGCAGGATCTCTGGCTCGCGCAGGGGCAGCCCGGCCTTCATCGGAAATTCCGTCGATGGCAAATTGAGGGTCGCTTTGTAATCGGTCATTTCGGTCCTGACTCGTTAAAGAGGGTTGGCACGCCAGTAGGCGCGAGCAGAGGCAATATCCATGTCGATAGCATTGCGCAGCGCTTCCAGCGAAGGAAATCGCTGCTCATCGCGTAACTTGCGCAGGAAGACCACCTCCAGGCGGCATCCATAGAGATCTCCCTGATAGTCCAACAGGTGCACTTCCAGATGAGGCAGCCCTTCGCTCTGTACCGAAGGCCGCATGCCAATATTGGCTATTGCCGGCCAGCGTCGGCCAGCCACCATCGCGGTAACGAGGAAAACCCCGGAAAGAGCCGTACGCCTGCGTTTCAACTGTATGTTGGCAGTCGGTGCATTCAGTTTGCGACCCAATTGCTGACCATACACAACGCGCCCGGCGATGCTATAAGGACGCCCCAACAGGGCCTCGGCCAACGCCAGATCACCATCAGCCAGAGCCTGGCGAACCCGAGAGCTGCTGACGCGCGCACCATCAACTTCGATAGTGGAAGCCGCTTCCACCGTAAAGCCCTCGGCGACCCCGGCCTTGACCAGAAAATCGAAATCGCCGGAACGATCACAGCCAAAGCGGAAATCGTCACCGACCTCCAGTTGCCGCACGCCCAGCCCTTCTACCAATACCGTATGCACGAAATCAGCGGCACCCAACTCGCGCAGGCGCCGGTTGAAAGCCAGGCACAAGACCCGGTCGACACCCTGCTCGTCGAGCAGAGTCAATTTCTCGCGCAATCGGGTCAGGCGCGCAGGGGCATGTCCCGGAGTAAAGAACTCGCGCGGTTGCGGTTCGAAGATTACCACACAGCCAGGCACGCCAAATTCCTGCGCACGCTCGCGCAGCCGCGCCAGAATGGCCTGATGTCCCCGATGCACACCGTCGAAATTACCGATGGTAGCAACGCACCCTCGGTGTGAAGGTTGTAAATTATGAATACCTCGAACCAGCTGCATACCGCACTATTTGCTCGTAAATTGATCGATTATACGCACGAGCCTGCTATCTCGGACAGGCTCAAGAAATCTGCTAATGTCGCAAATGATGCGGTCGCAATCCCAGAAGCAACAAACCAGCCACAAAGGCACCGATACCGACCGAAACCAGCAAGGTCAATTGCCAGACCCGCTGCTGCCAATTCCAGGCGAACCATTCGGCAGCCGGTGCATTCAGCCAGAAAATCACGGCTATCATGGCCACACAACCGCCGGCAAGGCGAATACTGAACGCCCCCCAACCCGGTCTCGGCTGAAATACCTTCGACCGATAGAGTCCCCAGAACAGCATGATGGCATTGAGCATGGATGATAGCGACGTCGCCAGCGCCAGCCCGACATGTTGCAACGGCCAGATCAGGATCAGATTGAAGCCCATGTTCGCCACCATACAGGTGATGGCAATGCGGACTGGCGTCTTCATATCCTGCCGAGCGAAAAAACCGGGGGCCAGCACTTTGACCAGCATGAACGCCAGTACTCCCAGGGAATAGGCCTCCAAAGCTCGCGAAGACTGTACCACGGCCTCCTCACTCATGGCGCCGTAGAAGAACAACCCGGTGATCAGCGGCGTGGAAAGGAACCCCAGGGCCAGTGCCGCAGGCACGCCTACCAGCAACACCATGCGCAGTGCCCAGTCGAGGGTCGCGGAAAACGCTTTGACATCCTCTCCTGCATGCTGTCGCGACAAACTAGGCAAGATCACCGTACCGATGGCAATCCCGAAGGCACCTAGCGGCAATTCCGACAAACGATCGGCGTAATACAACCAGGACACACTGCCAGTTTGCAGAAAGGATGCCAGCACAGTATCCAGCAGAAGGTTGATCTGACTAACCGATACGCCAAGCAGCGCCGGCACCATCAGCAGCAGAATGCGTCGGACGCCTTCATCACGCGGCTTCACCTGCGGCCTGGGCAACAACCCCAGGCTAGCCACATAAGGCAATTGGAAGCCCAGTTGGACAATCCCGGCGATGAATACGCCCCAGGCCAGCGCTGTAACAGGCTGATCTAAATATGGAGAAAGAAACACCGCCGAAACGATCATGCAGACGTTCAGCAATACCGGGGTAAATGCCGGCACGGCAAACTTGCCATAAGTATTGAGTACACCAGCAGTAAACGCCGTTAGCGAAATCAGCAGCAAGTAAGGAAAGGTAATCCGCAGCAGATCGCCTGCCAGTGCCATCTTCTCCGGCTCGTCGCGAAAGCCCGGAGCAAATACCATGACCAGATAAGGCGCAGTAATGACACCAAAAGCTGTGATGACGCTAAGAATCAGTCCAAGCATGCCGAAGGTGCGATCGACTAGCTCCTTAACCTCGATCTGGCTGCGCTTGGTGCGATATTCCGAAAGCACCGGGACGAACGCCTGGGCGAAGGCACCTTCGGCAAACAATCGGCGCAGGAAATTGGGAATCCTGAAGGCAATGACGAAGGCATCGGCCGCCGTTCCAGAACCGAAGTAGCTTGCAATCACCATATCGCGCGCCATGCCCAATATGCGGGAAAGCATGGTCATTACACTGACTACAGCACCTGAACGCAGCAAACCGCCCTTGCCGGAATTTTCGGACATTTTCCTTCCCAGTTAGCACCGCGATTGAACAGTCTGGATACAGCCTGACCGTAAATCGAAGAGATGCGATAAATCGGCAAAGCCAGCGAGTGTAGCCCTACCCCTGCCGCCAAGCCAGTACCGAAAGACCGTCGAATGTCCGAACAAATCAGCCATGTACTGAACGGGCATACCAGGCAAAGCGCTTCCCAGTTTATGCCAGGGAAACAAATACGCCACGATACTCAGCCGCCAGACTTGACAATGAAGCCTCGCCTCGGCATGCTTTGCGGCCTTAATTTAGCTGGTTAATCCAAGTTTCCCGAGGAGTTCGAAGGTGGCCAACAGCCCTTCCGCCAAAAAACGCGCAATTCAGGCTGAGAAGCGTCGCAGCCACAACGCAAGCTTGCGCTCCATGGTTCGCACTTACATCAAGAATGTGGTCAAGGCAATCGATGCCAAAGATCTGGAAAAAGCCAAAGCTGCCTATATTGTTGCTGTTCCAGTGATCGACCGCATGGCCGACAAAGGTATCATCCACAAAAACAAGGCTTCTCGTCACAAGAGCCGCCTGAATGCTCACATCAAGGCCCTTGGTGAAGCTGCTGCAGCCTGAGCGGGATGATCGAAAAACCGGCCGCGGGCCGGTTTTTTTATGCCGGTGATTTCTATCCCCCACCAATGGCCGAATCGTCATCGCAATATCAGCCTGATGATTCATTTCTGCCTGATTATTACTGCCCAGGCCACGGCATGATTGGAACAGCCGTTACCCCATTCTGCGGGCTACCGTCGATCACCTTGTCGCTGTACACCAGATAGATCAGCGAGTTGCGATCCTTATCGTGGAAGCGTACTACCTGCATGCTCTTGAATACCAGCGAAGTACGCTCCTTGAACACTACCTCGCCATTCTTGAACTCTTCCTTGAAGCGGATCGGTCCGACTTGACGACAAGCGATAGACGCTTCGGCACGATCTTCGGCCAAACCCAATCCTCCCTTGACACCACCAGTTTTGGCACGCGACAGGTAACAAGTCACGCCCTCGACGACGGGATCATCGAAAGCCTCGATCATAATCTTGTGATTCGGCCCGACCCACTTGAACGCGGTATCGACCTCACCCACTTCACGCGCCATACTCGATAACGGTAGAACCAGTAGAAAAGCGGCAAACGAACAAGCCAGACGCATAGTCACCTCAAAGCACGATCATGTTGTCCCGATGAATCAACTCGGGCTCATCGATATAACCCAGTACTTTCTCGACCTCATCGGTCGATCGACCAAGAATCCTTTGCGCTTCGAGAGCCGCATAATTGACCAGGCCACGCGCGACCTCCAAGCCGTTTGGGCCGATGCAGACCACCATCTCACCACGACGAAAGCTGCCTTCCACCGACTTGACACCGACCGGCAGAAGGCTTCGCCCCTGGCGCAGAGCATTCACGGCACCAGCATCGAGCGTCAGCCTGCCACGCATTTGCAGGTGCCCGGCCAGCCACTGCTTGCGCGCAGCATGCCGGGTGCGCTCGGGTGAAAGCAGAGTTCCCAGGCACTCACCATCCTTGAGGCGCGCCAACACCTGCTCGATACGCCCACCAACGATCACTGTATGCGCCCCCGAACGCGCGGCCAGACGGGCTGCGCGCAGCTTGGTCTGCATTCCGCCACGCCCGAGTATTCCACCACGGCCACCAGCCACCTCGTCCAGCAGTGGATCGTCAGCCCGCGCCTCACGAATCAATACAGCATCAGGCTTGATACCAGGATCGGCATCGAACATGCCATCTCGATCAGTCAGGATTACCAACAAATCGGCCTCGACCAGATTGGCTACGAGTGCCGCCAACGTATCGTTATCACCAAAGCGGATCTCATCGGTGACAACCGTATCATTCTCATTGATGACCGGCGTTACCTCCAGATCGAGCAGGGTTCGCAGAGTACTGCGGGCATTGAGATAACGCTTGCGGTCAGACAGATCATCATGAGTCAGCAGAATTTGTGCAGTATGCCGCCCATAATGCGCAAAACTGGACTCCCAGGCCTGCACCAACCCCATCTGACCAACTGCAGCCGCAGCCTGCAGCTCATGCACGGCCCTGGGTCGGGAAGACCAGCCCAGTTGGCTCATACCCGCAGCCACCGCTCCTGAAGAGACCAGAACCAGCTCGATTCCAGCCTCGCCGAGCCTGATCATCTGCTCGACCCAGACAGCCATGGCAGACCGATCCAAGCCACGGCCATCGGCCGTCAGCAAAGCGCTGCCGATCTTCACTACCCAGCGCCGTGCGCCGGTAACCTTGTCCCGCATGCTCATCCACCCTAAGGCGCGTTCACAATGAATAGAGTTTTAGCCGGCATTCCTGGCGTGCTTCAGCGCACATAGAAAATCTCCGCACCCTCTTCGTCATCATTATCATCGTCGTCGAAATCATCGTCGGCTTCATCAGCCGCTTTGACACCAGCACGCCGCAAGGCACGCCGATCATCCAGCTCCTGCAGGCGCGCCCGTGCTTCACTTTCGATGCGCAAATCAAGCTCAGCCAACGCTTCGGCAAACTCCGGCTCTTCTTCGAGACGCACAGCACGCTCGTCCAGATAGCGCATGATGGCCTGGCTAAGCGCCTCGGTTCCCTCACGCTCCAGAGCGGAAATCACGAATACCGGGCCTTTCCAATCCAGCCGCTCGACGACCGCCGCCAAGCACTCTTCACGCTCATCATCCAGCAATTGATCAGCTTTGTTCAGTACCAGCCAGCGCTCACGCTCCAGCAGTGCCGGACTGAACTGCTCCAATTCGCCCAGGATGGTTTCCGCCGCATCGGCCGGATCACTGCCATCCAGAGGTGCCATATCGATCAAGTGCAGCAGCACTCGAGTACGCGTCAAGTGCTTGAGAAAGCGTGTACCTAGGCCAGCCCCCGCGGCTGCACCTTCGATCAGACCGGGAATGTCTGCCACCACAAAACTCTTGTAGCGGCTCACACTGACTACTCCCAGGTTCGGCACCAGGGTTGTAAACGGATAGTCCGCGACTTTCGGCTTGGCCGCAGATACTGCACGGATAAATGTGCTCTTGCCGGCGTTGGGTAATCCTAGCAGGCCAACATCCGCCAGTACTTTCAATTCAAGCTTGAGATCCCTGAATTCACCCGGCTTGCCCGGCGAGGTCTGGCGTGGAGCACGATTGGTACTCGACTTGAAGCGAGTATTACCCAGGCCGTGCCAGCCTCCCTGGGCCACCCTGAGGCGCTGTCCCGCCTTGGTCAGATCACCGATGATTTCCTGAGTATTTGCATCGATGATGGAGGTACCTACCGGGACTGGCAACACCAGGTCGTTGCCTTTTGCTCCCGTACAGTCGGTACTACCGCCATTTTGCCCCCGCTGGGCTTCGAAACGCCGTGTATAGCGATAATCCACCAGCGTATTGAGGTTCTCGTCGGCCTCCAGAAACACGGAACCGCCATCACCGCCATCGCCACCGTTGGGGCCACCCTTTTCGATGAACTTTTCACGACGAAAGCTCATACAGCCATTGCCACCATCGCCAGCTTTTACAAATATCGATACTTCATCGACGAATTTCATGGGTACGCCTCCCGCCATGACAGCGGGTAATCAAGGGAACATAAGACGAAGCAAACTGCCAGGCACAATCGAAGCCATCTTCAAAATAACACTCACCCGGCTCACAACACTTATCCAGGCAGCTCCAACAAGGAACGACAGACAGGATACAGAAACGAAAAAGCCCCGTCGGCAGACAGGGCTTTTTCGATGAACCTGGCTTCAGGCGGTCGCGATGCTTACATACTTGCGACCGAACGCACCCTTGACCTCGAACTTGACCACGCCATTCACTTTTGCGAACAGGGTGTGATCCTTGCCCAGACCAACGCCATAACCGGGATGGAACTTGGTACCGCGCTGACGAACCAGAATGTTGCCGGCTTGCACAGCCTGGCCACCGAACATTTTCACACCGAGGCGTTTACTTTCGGAATCGCGACCGTTACGGGTAGAACCACCAGCTTTCTTGTGTGCCATGAGTCAATGCTCCTCTCTAGGATTCAGGCTGGTTCAGCCCTGAATACCGGTAATTTTGACTTCAGTGAACCACTGACGGTGGCCCTGACGCTTCATGTGATGCTTGCGGCGACGAAACTTGATGATGCGAATCTTATCATGACGACCCTGCTCCACCACCTCTGCAGTAACTTTCGCACCATCGAGGACCGGAGCACCGATCTTCACGTCATCGCCGTTGCCGATCAACAGGACGCGGTCGAAGACCACAGGCTCGCCGGTACCGACCTCAAGCTTTTCGATTTTCAGAAATTCGCCTTCGGCAACCTTATATTGCTTGCCGCCGGTTACAATAACTGCATACATCATGAATCTCCGTTAATCCTGCTCACCCAGCGCTTTGTCGGAATGATTGATGGCTGGCATGGCTGCATGAGGCCGAAGAGAGGCTCATGCAATTGCGTAAGGCAGGCTGTGCCTATGAAAAGTGAAGGGTCGTGATTCTACGCACCCTCTTATTACCGTGCAAGGGCCATTAGGCCTTGCCTTGACAGGCATCACCCTCACCCCTAGCATGCCGCGCATTCACCGAGGAGGCCCGTCCGCGATGCAGCCCCAGTCCTTCCACCAGATCGTGTCAGACGATTTTGCCGCTGTCGACGGCATCATTCGCCAGCAACTTTCTTCACGCGTACCTCTGGTAGAGAAGATCGGAGATTATATTGTGTCGGCTGGCGGAAAACGCCTGCGGCCGTTACTGGTCCTACTCTGCGGCAATGCTCTCGGCTTTTCCGGCGAGCGCTTGCGCCTACTGGCAGCGATCATCGAATTTCTGCACACCTCTACCCTGCTGCATGATGACGTGGTCGACATGTCGGGCATGCGCCGTGGGCGCTCCACTGCCAATGCACTCTGGGGAAACGCACCGAGCGTGCTGGTAGGTGATTTCCTCTATGCACGTTCCTTCGAAATGATGGTTACGCTGGGTTCCATGCCACTGATGCATATCATCGCCCAGGCAACCCGTGTCATTGCCGAAGGCGAAGTACTACAGCTCTCCAAGGTCCGCGATGCCACTACGACCGAAGAAACCTACATGGAAGTGATCCGAGGCAAGACCGCAATGTTGTTCGAGGCTTCGACTCATGGCGCTGCAGCGCTGGCCGAGGCCACCGAAAGACAGAGTGAAGCCCTGCGCTGCTTCGGCGATTACCTGGGAATCGCCTTCCAGCTCGTCGACGACCTGCTGGACTACCGGGGTGACGCCGAAACACTGGGCAAGAATGTGGGAGACGATCTTGCCGAAGGCAAACCTACGCTGCCATTGATCTATACCATGCGCGAAGGCAGCCCCGAGCAAGCCACCCTGGTACGCAAGGCGATCCAGCAAGGTGGAGTTCAGGATCTCAAGGCGATAGTGGCTGCGGTGGAATCCGCCGGAGCCCTCGACTATACGGCGAATCTGGCTCGTGACTATGCAAAGCGCGCCATCGCCTGCCTGGACGACATTCCCACCAACCCTTATCGAGATGCACTGGTCGAGCTTACCGAATTCAGTATCGCCAGGGTTTATTGAGAAATCCACAAATACCGGCTCAAGTCAATAAGACGATGCATACTTGTGCCAAACGGTGAATAGTGCTTGCCATTTCACCAATAAGAATTATTCTCACATGGAAGACTTATTGGAGATGGAACCATGACTTACCTGATCGATGCCTGGCTTGACCGTCCACAACCTTACCTGCGCATCCTGCATCGGGAAACGGGCGAAGTGTGTGCCGTCCTGGAAGCCGACGCACTGGAAGAGCTACGCGACCATGGCGGACTCGATATGAGCGAACTCACTTCGAATGAACCCTTGGTTCTCAAGGAGCTGGTACGCAACCTGTTCCTATTCTGCTACGCACGAGCCTTGCGCTGATCGCCAGAAGGCGACCAGCGCGGCGCGCTCAGAGAATATCGAGCAGCTCGACATCGAAGATCAATACACTGTGCGGTGGAATGCTGCCAATGGCCTGTCCACCATAAGCCAGCTCGCTCGGTACATACAGGCGCCATTTGCTGCCGCCGTTCATCAACTGTAGCGCTTCGGTCCATCCAGCGATCACACCACCCACCGGGAATTCGGCTGGCTGTCCGCGCTGGTAGGAACTATCGAATACCGTGCCATCAACCAGCGTACCGTGGTAGTGGGTGCGAACGCTATCGTCCCGGTTCGGCCTGGGCCCTTCTCCTGTACTCAGCACCTCGTATTGCAACCCGGAAGGTAGTACGACAATGCCTTCACGCGTGGCATTGTCGGCCAGGAAAGCCTGGCCGGCTGCGGCTGCAGCCTCGGATTTGCTGGCCTCTTCAGCCTGCATGCGCTCGCGGATAACCCGGAAGCTTGCATTCAGTACTTCTGGGTCGATCCGACTGCCAGAGCCGGCAAAAGCATCACGAACCCCGGCAAGCACGGCTTCCAGATCGACTCCCGGCGGCGGATTTTCGCGTAGCTGGCCACCGAGTTGCAAGCCGATGCCATAGCTAACGCGTGCTTCGTCGCTGGAAAGTTCGGGTAAGGACATGGGAAAAGCTCCAAAAGCTGGAAAAGGCCGGCCACGCTAACACAAGTTCGCGCAATCCAAAGCTAGGCGAGTCCTGAACACCAGCCAGGATGGGCAGCCAGGCCTTGGATTTGCCGACCCTTCATCACTCCACACCACACATCGTACATTTTTGAACACAAGGGTACGCCAGCGAACATCAAGGACTATCTGCCTTTCATCTTTTCTTCGTTTTTTCGACATTCAGGGACTAACTCAGAATTTAGCACCTGAATGTACGCTTTTGGCACTGGCATGAGCATTGCGTTGGGCTTGACGACATCACACAAAGGACAGTGCTTGATGCCAAGGACAAGCCTACCGGGATGTGGCTTCGGCAGCATCGAGCCGGCAGGCATACACTTATACGGAGCGCCTGCCATCATGAAAAAACCACTTGCATCGCTTGCTTTCACACTTGTCGCCAGCCTTCTTTCCCTTTCGGCCCAGGCCAAGGAGCTCAAGGCCGTCACCGCCACCAACTTCCTCGGCACCCTGCAAGTACTGGCTGCCGAGTTCAAGAAGGATACCGGACACGATATCGTCATCAGTTCTGCCTCTTCCGGCCCGGCTTATGGGCAGATCGTGAACGGCGCACCCTACGACGTATTCTTCTCGGCCGACGTCAAAAATCCGCAAAGACTCGATGAGGAAGGCTATGCGCTGCCGAATTCTCGCTTCACCTACGCGGTGGGCGTACTGGTGCTCTGGTCGGCGAAGGCCGACCTGGTGGATGATCAAGGCAAGGTGCTGGCCAAGGACAACTGGAGGCACATCGCCGTTTCCAATCCGGAAATTGCTCCTTACGGCCTGGCCGGCACCCAGGTACTGACCAAGCTCGGTCTGCTGGACAAACTGGTCGCACAAAAACGCATCGTGCAGCCCAATAGCGTCGGCCAGGTCCATAGCCAGACCGCCTCGGGCGCAGCGGACCTGGGCTTCGTCGCCCTGGCGCAAGTCATCCAGCCCGACAACAGCATTCCCGGCTCGCACTGGTTCCCACCGGCCAGCGATTACGGCCCTATCGTGCAACAGGCCATCATCGTGAAGTCCACCAAGGAAGCGGAACTGGCCAAGGCGTTCATGGACTGGGTCAAGGCTCCCAAAGCCGTGGAAATCATCAAGGCTGCCGGCTATTCGGTACCCGAGTGACCGACGACCGCCCCACACGGCTGCCGGCGAGCCCGGCCATGACGACTCCGGTGGTGCCCGAAAGGATGCCCCTCGCCCATCCGGCCGCGCGCCTTTGAGCCAACCCCGGATGCGTGGACGACCAAGCAACCTTGGAGAAACAGCATGTTCGGACTCACCGAGGCCGATCTCAGCACATTCTGGGTCACGCTGAAGCTGGCTACCGTCAGTACCCTGATCCTGGTGATCCTGTGCGCCCCACTGGCCTGGTGGCTGGCCCACACGCGCTGGAAAGGCAAGGTGGTGGTCGAAGCCCTGGTCGCCATGCCGCTGGTGATGCCGCCGACGGTCATGGGTTTCTATCTGCTGGTCTGGCTCGGCCCCCGAGGCTGGGTCGGCGGCTTCCTGGAATCCATCGGCCTGCACCACTTGGCGTTCACCTTCACGGGGATCGTACTGGGCTCCATGTTCTTTTCCTTGCCGTTCGTGGTCCAACCCCTGCAAAACGCTTTCGCATCAGCCGGCATCCGGGTGCTGGAAGTCGCCAATACCTTGAAGGCCTCGCCGCTGGATCGTTTCTTCACAATCATCCTGCCCCTGTCGCGACGAGGCTTTCTAAGCGCCTTCGTGCTCTCCTTCGCGCATACCTTCGGCGAGTTCGGCATGATCCTGATGATCGGCGGCAATATCCCCGGAGAAACCAAGGTGGCGTCCATCGCCATCTATGATCACGTGGAAACCCTGAACTATACGGCAGCCCATTCCCTGTCGCTGGTTCTGGTGCTCTCTTCTTTCTCCCTGCTGATGCTGATCTTCTTCCTCAACCGGCGTTTCAAGGTGGTCGGTGCCGCCTGAACCTCTCGTAACCCGATGGATCGACCTCCCCGGATTCAGGAAAACAGCGTGACTCTACAACTGGATTTCACCGTCAATCATGGCAGCTTCATCCTGGACACCAGACTGGAACTGCCCGACAAAGGCGTGACCGCCCTGTTCGGCCGCTCCGGCTCCGGCAAGACGACCCTGCTGCGCTGCATCGCCGGGCTGGAACACCCGCGCGGCGGACGTCTGGTTTTCCAGGGGGAAACCTGGCAGGACGAACGGACATTCCTGCCCACCTACAAACGCCCGCTGGGCTATGTTTTCCAGGAGGCCAGTCTGTTTCCCCACCTGAAGGTATTGCAGAACCTGGAATACGGCCTCAAGCGCGTTCCGCCCGGGAAACGCCGGGTCCGGATGGATCAGGTCATCCAGTTACTGGGGCTGGAGGGGTTGCTGGCACGCTATCCGGATCAAATCTCCGGCGGCCAGCGTCAGCGGGTATCCCTGGGACGTGCGCTGCTGACTAGCCCGGACCTGCTGCTGATGGACGAGCCCCTCGCCTCGCTGGACGCCACCAGCAAGGACGAGATTCTGCCTTTTCTCGAACGCCTGCGCGACGAACAGGCGCTGCCCATCATCTACATCAGCCACTCCATCGACGAGGTCATCCGCCTGGCCGACCATCTGGTTCTGCTGGACGATGGCAAAGTGGTCGCCCAAGGCGGCCTGCAAGCCCTGCTGACGGCCCGGGAGTTGCCCTTCATCCGGACGGAAAGCGCCTCCACCGCACTCCATGCTCAAGTATCCCACCCGGACGTGGGCGATGAGTTGACGGAACTGGCGGTCGAAGGCCAACCCTTGCTGATCGCCAAGTGTTCCGTGCCCACCGGGCAGCCTGTCCGGGTGAAGATCATGGCTCGGGATGTCGGCCTGGCGCTGACTCCGCCCACGGATACCAGCTTTCTGAACTGCCTGCGGGTGACGCTGCTGGACAGCCTGCCGGGAACGCTGCCCAGCCAGGCGCTGGTGCGCTTGAAACTGGGTGAGCAGATCCTGCTGTCACGGGTTTCCCGGCGTTCCGCCGGGCGGCTCGGGTTGCAGGCGGGACAAAGGCTTTATGCCTTGATAAAGGGCGTAGCGCTGAGTTGAGTCGAATTCGCCGTCGCTGCTACCAACCGCTCAGGAAACGTCCCTGGCCGGCATTGACCCGACGCAGCTCCGCCTGCATGTGCAACTGCCAGATGAAGGGTCCGCTGACCTGGCCGTAGCCTTGCTTGATGAGGTTGCCAATGACCGCGCCGAAGACCTCCTCGGCCTTGCGCATACCATGGAACGGTCCTTGGATCCGAACGGCAGTCGGCTGGGAATCGGCCACACCTGCCGCACATAGCAGGCTCCAGAGGCCCGTACCGCCTTTCAGCGGCCGGATTTCACATTCGATACGAGTTTCGAGGCCCAGGCATTGACGGGTCAGGCACATACTTCGCGGCATGATGGCAACCCTCGCTTCAGGCTGTCTCGCATCGCTCGACAAAAGCGTTCGGGACAGCCTGGGTACCGACAATAATGTCGGGAACCCTATTGATAAAAAATTAACCACATACACTTTCATGACCTGTTGCCTTTTCAATCGTTCCCGCTCTGGAGAACAGAGCGAAGCGGATCAGCCTTGCTCGATCTGCTGCTCGCCGGCAACCTTGGCCGCCAAAGCCGACAACGTAGTCCGATCCTCGAAAACCGGCTCCATCTCGGCAATATCCTTCAGCCGCTTTACGACCTTCGCATTGACGCTATGCTCCGGGAACAGGCCCTGCTCATCGGCTTGCCCAACCGCTTCGCCAACCAGCAGGGAAAGCGCCTCATCGACATGAGCCACGGCATATACGTTGAACACGCCTGCGCGCACCGCCTGCAGAACCCGCTCATCGAGCATCAGGGTAGACACGTTGGCCAAAGGAATGATCACCCCCTGCTCGCCAGTCAGCCCACGAGCTTCGCATAGCCGGAAAAAGCCTTCGGTTTTCTCGTTGACCCCGCCGACCGCCTGCACCTCACCGAACTGATTGATCGAACCGGTGATGGCGAAACACTGCTTGAGCGGTGTGCGTGACAGAGCCGAGATCAGCGTACAGACCTCTCCGAGCGAAGCGCTGTCGCCATCCACATAGCCATAGGATTGCTCCAGCGCAATGCTGGCCGAAATCGCCAGCGGAAACTCCTGAGCATAACGGCTGCCCAGATAACCAGTGAGGATCATTACGCCCTTGGAGTGAATCGGCTGCCCCAGATTGACCTCGCGTTCGATATCGACAATGCCGGAGGCTCCCGGATAGACGGTAGCGGAAATGCGCGCCGGTACGCCGAAAGCTGAATCGCCCACATCCAGTACGGTCAAGCCGTTGCACTTGCCGATGGCAGCGCCAGTCGTATCGATCAGGATGATGCCGGCCAGCATGTCATCGAGAATTCGCGCAGAAACGCGCCCCGTGCGGGTTGCCTTGGCCTTGATAGCGCGCTCGACATGCTCGGCATCGGTCAGCTCGTCCTTGGCCAGCGAACGAAGGAAGTCGGCCTCGCTGAGCAACTGAAACAGATCGCCAATGCGTGCCGACAAACGCCCCTGATGCTCGGCCAGACGAGCACTATAGGTTGCCAGCCGCGCGACGGCAGCAGCGGTCAAGGCTGCCATGCCTTCTTCCGAAGTACGGGTTTTCAGCAACTGGGCAAACTGCTCGAGCGTGTCCCCGGAAAGCCTGATGTCATCGTCGAAATCCACCAGAACCCGAAACATCTCCTGGAAGTCTGGATCTGCATCCTGCAAGGCGTAGTACAGCTGCCGCGAACCGATGATGACGACCTTCAAGCGCAGCGGAATGACTTCCGGGGTCAGGCTCATCGTAGCCATGCGCCCCAGTTCAGCCAGCGGTGACTCCATCTTCAGTTGGTTCGATTGCAAGGCGCGCTTGAGTGCCTCCCAGACGAAGGGTTCACCGAACAGCTTCTCTGCCTCCAGGATCAGGAACCCACCGTTGGCACGATGCAAAGCACCAGGGCGCAGTTGGCGATAACTGGTATACAGCGCGCCCTGATCGGTACCGTATTCGATTCGGCCGAACAAATTGTCGTAGGTTGGGTGCGATTCGAACACCACCGGCACCCCCCCTTGGGCATGATGGCCAACCACCAGGCTCGGGCTGTACTGCTCTTCCAGCAGGTTGCGCGCCTGGGTTTCGCTGCGCACCTCTTCGGCCAGGTGCTCGACGATGGTACGCAGCAGATCGACCTGCATTGCCTGCAGATAGCTTTCCACTCCGGCATTTTCTGCGTATTTCTGCGCCAGTGGCGACAATAACGGCTGCAGCGCCTGGGTAATGGTTTCCTCATTGAGCAAGCGCAACTGGTTGCTCGATTCACGCTTCCATTGCGGCAGACTGGACAGCTCATCGTTCAAACGCTCTTCCAGAGCGGTAATGTTTTCGTGATAGCGCTCCCGCTCGTCTTCCGGCAACTGGGCGAATTCCGCCTCGTCCATCGACTTGCCGTCTTTCATGGGGGTGAAGGCGATATTGGTGTTGTCGCGATAGAGCGCAATCTGCTTGTCCAGCGCCAGCCGCTCGATCACATCCAGCGCCTTGTCGTAGCGCTGGTTGAAGGCTCGATCGATCGCACTTTTCTTCTGCTGGTAGCTAGGATGCTCGAACACAGCCGGAAAGGTCGCCAGCAGATTGTCGATCAGCTGGTCGATATCGGCGATGAATTCACTGGCGCTGCCTGGCGGCAATTCCAGAGCTCGCGGCTCACGTGGTTCGTCGAAATTATTGACGTATACCCAGTCGGCCGGCGTTGGCATGCGCTTGCCTTCTGCCTTGAGGTAGCGCTGGACATAGGAAGACCGCCCGGTCCCCGACTCCCCCATGACATAAACGTTATAGCCATGACGAGGCATCGCCACGCCGAATTGCAGAGCCTCGACCGCCCGCTCCTGCCCAAGAACGCCGAGAAAAGGATCGAGCTCCTCGGTCGTAGCGAAAGAAAATTGTGCCGGGTCAAAGGGACGAGTCAGTGCATCGGGTGCCAGACGCAGGCTGGCGGAAGGCGTATCGGGCATCAGGAATCCTTGCGATGGTAAAGCTTGGTAACTTGCGGGACTGGATGATTCTGGCCCTGCCTGCAGGCTCCTGCAAGGCAACACCAACGCCATAAGCGAAAGCTATGGAAGATCGGTAAGCGGTAAAGACCGCCAGCAACGTTCAAGCGGAGGGTATCGACAGGTTTAGGTGCATACCGGCTTGGGGCACTACCGGCGGCAAGCACAGAATTCAGCTGAAAATCATCGCGCAGGCGCAGAGCAGTCGAGCAGCAATAGCCGGCCTGTTATCCCTCAGCCGGCCAGCACCTCGGCCAGGCGCCCATTTACAGATCGCCAGACCGCTTGGCCCTGTACGGTCAGGAGCTACGTTGCTCTTTCAGCAGGTCACGGATTTCTGTCAGCAACTGCTCTTCCTTGGTGGGCGCCGCCGGCTCGCTAGGTGCCTGTGCTTCTTGCTTACGCAGGCGGTTGACCAGTTTGACGCCCAGAAATACGGCAAAGGCAATGATAGTGAAATCGATCACTGCCTGTATGAAAGCGCCGTATTTGAGCATTACCGCAGGCGTACTTTCCCCCGCATCCTTGAGTACGACGGCTAGATCGGAAAAATCCACACCGCCGATCAGCAACCCTAAAGGAGGCATGATCACATCCCCGACGAAGGAAGAAACGATCTTGCCGAAGGCTGCGCCGATAATGATCCCAACAGCCATGTCCACGACATTGCCCCGAACCGCGAAGGCCTTGAATTCGCTGATAAAACTCATGAAACCAGTCCTTATTTCCTGAGCGGCGGCGCCGCTGGTTGGTATTGATCCATAAACTGACAATTTATCCTGACCGTGGCTTTTTGCCGTAGGTTCCCCCTTCGGACAGCCCCTCTATGCCCGGCCCCAGCGTGTCGACAGCTTCCTCGAAACGGGGTGCGAGCCGTTAGAATGGAGTTTTTAGCGAAAGCAGAAATCAGTCATGGCCAAAGCCAAGCGCATGTATGGCTGTACCGAATGCGGCGCGACCTTTCCGAAATGGGCTGGGCAATGCGGCGAATGCGGTGCCTGGAACACCCTGGTGGAAACGCTCGTCGAAAATGCCCCGGCAGCCGGAGGACGCTCCGGCTGGGCGGGCGAGCAGGCCAATATCCGCACCCTGGCCGAAGTCAGTGTGGAGGAAGTACCGCGCTTTCCCACCGGTTCCAATGAGCTGGATCGGGTGCTGGGCGGCGGCTTGGTGGATGGCTCGGTGGTGCTGATCGGCGGCGATCCCGGGATCGGCAAATCCACCATTCTGCTGCAGACCCTGTGCAATATCGCCTCGCGCTTCGCCGCACTCTACGTCACTGGCGAGGAATCCCAGCAGCAAGTCGCCATGCGCGCCCGGCGCCTGGATCTGCCCCAGGACAAGCTCAAGGTGATGACCGAAACCTGCATCGAATCCATCATCACCACCGCTCGCCGTGAGCAGCCCAAGGTCATGGTGATCGACTCGATCCAGACTATCTACACCGAGCAGTTGCAATCGGCGCCGGGCGGCGTCGCCCAGGTGCGCGAAAGCGCGGCGCTGCTGGTGCGTTTCGCCAAGCAGAGCGGTACGGCGATCTTCCTGGTCGGCCATGTCACCAAGGAAGGGGCGCTGGCCGGCCCGCGCGTGCTGGAGCACATGGTCGATACCGTGCTGTATTTCGAAGGCGAGGCGGACGGTCGCCTGCGCATGTTGCGCGCGGTGAAGAACCGTTTCGGCGCGATCAACGAATTGGGGGTGTTCGGCATGACCGACAAGGGCCTGAAAGAGGTCTCCAACCCCTCGGCGATTTTTCTCACCCGGGCCCAGGAAGAGGTGCCGGGCAGCGTGGTGATGGCCACCTGGGAAGGATCGCGGCCGATGCTGGTGGAAGTGCAGGCGCTGGTAGACACCAGCCATCTGGCCAATCCGCGCCGGGTCACGCTGGGCCTGGACCAGAACCGCCTGGCCATGCTGCTGGCGGTGCTACATCGCCATGGCAGCATCCCGACCTATGACCAGGACGTGTTCATCAATGTGGTCGGCGGGGTCAAGGTACTGGAGACGGCGGTCGATCTGGCGTTACTGGCGGCGGTGATCTCCAGCCTGCGCAACCGCCCGCTGCCGCACGATCTGCTGGTATTTGGCGAGGTTGGCCTGTCCGGGGAAATCCGGCCGGTGCCCAGCGGCCAGGAGCGTTTGAAGGAAGCAGCCAAGCATGGCTTCAAGCGCGCCATCGTGCCCAAGGGCAATGCGCCGAAGGAAGCCCCGCCGGGGCTCACAGTGATCGCAGTCACGCGCCTGGAACAGGCGCTGGATGAACTGTTCGAGTAGCGGCCCAAGAGTCGGCGCACAAAAGCTATCGATGTTATAGCGCTGGAGCGGCGCCACTCTTGAAAAGCGCCACTGCTCACAGTGGCGAAGACGCCAGCGCGTACTTGATCAAGGCCGTCGCGCCATCGATGTTCAGCTTGCGCCGGATGCTCAGGCGATGAGTTTCCACCGTGCGCACACTGATATCGAGCTCGCGCGCCATGGCCTTGCTGTCCAGTCCGCGCGCCAGCATCCGCAGAACCTGGCATTCCCGTGGGGTCAGGTTGTTGCGCTCCAGCTCCTGATCGGCCAGCTTCCTGGCCACTTCGGAGCTGTAGAAGGTACCTCCGGCAGCAATCGCCTCGATGGCGGCAATGATTTCCTTGGAGGAAGCATCCTTCAGGACATAGCCACGCGCCCCGGCCCGAATCGAGGTGCGTACGTATTCGCTATTGTCGTACATGCTCAGGATCAGCACTTTGAGCTGTGGATACAGCTGCCCGAGGGTTTTCGTCAGCTCCAGGCCATTGGTGTCCTTCAGACCGATGTCCAACAGCAGCAGATCCGGCTGCAGGCGAGCGAGCAGCTCGAGCGCATCGGCGCCACTTTCCGCTTCGCCGACTACCGCAATGCGCGGCATGACCGACAGCAGTGCACGGATACCGTCGCGTACCAGAGCGTGATCGTCGACGAGGACGATCCGGACAGGCTCATCGCAATTCATGCTTCAACTCTTCTTGCCGGAAAAGGTACGGCTCCGGATAAGGACACGGGCAATGCTACACCGATCCGGGTACACCCCGGAGTGGATGCCAGACTGAAGGTTCCGCCGAAGTGCTCGACGCGCTCACGCATATTACGCAAGCCGATACCTCCCTGGATTTGCTCGATCTGCCGCGGATTGAAGCCGATACCATCATCCTCGATCTCCAGTTGCACGGCACCAGCCACCTGCCCGAGGTCGATATGCGCCGTGCTGGCCATGGCATGCCGTTCGATGTTGGTCAGCGCCTCCTGCACGATACGAAACAGCGCTACCGCCACACCATCCGGCAGTTGGACAGCGTGCAAGTCATCCCGATAGAGCACCGTCAGCCCGCACCGTTGCTCGAACTCGGCGGCTAGTTGGCCGATGGCCGCCGATAATCCCAGAGTATCCAGCAGCGACGGGTGCAAATCGTGCGAGATGCGCCGTACTTCGCCAATGGCACCGCCAAGTCGCTCGATGGCACGCCGGAGCGTCTCCAACCCTTTGGCTTGAGCCGCATCCAGTTCGTGGCTGGCCAGTTCGAATTGAAACTTGATGGAAACCAGCAGTTGGCTGATGCCATCGTGCAGCTCGCGTGAAATCCTGGAGCGCTCATCTTCCTGCAGGTTGATGATGCGCCGGTTGAGTGACTGCAGCCGGCTGTCGGCCAGGCGATGCTCACGAACGTTCAAGGTCAGGCCGCAAGCAAAAACCAGCAGCACCGCCAGCAACGCCACGGCAGCGATGGCCAGCATTGTCGCGTGTACTTCGCTGGCGATTTCTTCGCGCGCCTGCTGGATCGCCTGCTGCACATCTTCAAGATAGATGCCGGTCCCGAGCATCCAGCCCCAACGCTGCAACATCACGACATAGGCCAGCTTGTCGGTCACCTGCCCGGTCGAGGGTTTCTGCCAGGCATAGCGCAGGAAGCCATCGTCTGCCCTGGCACTTGCCAAGAGCGCCTGCACAGCCAGCAGGCCATGGGGATCGGTCAAGTTCCACATGTTCTTACCCACCAGATCGGCTTGCCGAGGATGCATCAGATTGCGGCCTGCTTCGTCGTAAACGAAGAAATAACCATCCCGACCAAAATTGATCTCGGCCAGCGCCTGCAATGCCAACCGTTGCGCCCTCGCGTCACCTTGCCCGTCGGCATATAAAGGAGCGATGACGCTCAGCGCCATCGCGACATAATTCTTCAACTCGGCCCGCTTACTGGCGAGGATGCCATTTTCGATCAGTTGGGCCTGCTGCTCACCGAGTTTCTGATTCTGGAAAACGACCAGGGCACAGATAACCGCCACGGCCAGCAGCAGCGGAAGAATACCGAGTGCAACGATCTTGTATTTGAGCTGCATGGATAGGTTCATAGGCAAGAAGATGAGCGGCCATCGAGGATACGCAGGAAAAATCGCTGTGGCTGCAAATTTGCACCTACGCTTCAGACAGACGGACACATGCCGTCACATGTCGTATCAGCACAGTTGAACAACAGCTCTCTGTGGACTTGATAGCAACGCTTGCGATGCCCCGGAAATGACCCTATTGCTTTTGCCTTTTTCGCCTTCGACTACGTAATTCTACGTAGCCCGCCTGAGTAGCACTGCGAATATCGGTTATAGCGATATGCAGCCATAGTGGACAAGGCTCCTCCTCAGGAGCACCAACAATCTATAACAATGACGCCGTAGGCCCTTGGCCGCCGGCAGGAGGATTTCGATGACTCGCTCAGTCGGTCATATCGCCTGGTTTGCCCTTGCCGTGGTAGGTGCATTCGCCCTGGGTACCGTAGCCCTGCGCCGCGGCGAACCCATCAATGCCTTGTGGATCGTGGTTGCCTCTACCGCGATCTATTTGGTGGCCTATCGTTACTACAGTCTTTTCATCGCCGACAAAGTCATGCAACTGGACCCGAATCGGGCCACCCCGGCAGTAATCAACAATGACGGACTGGATTTCGTCCCGACCAACAAGCATGTCCTTTTCGGTCATCACTTCGCCGCCATCGCCGGTGCCGGTCCGCTGGTCGGCCCGGTCCTGGCTGCGCAGATGGGCTATCTGCCCGGCACCCTATGGCTGATCGCCGGCGTGGTGCTGGCCGGTGCGGTGCAGGACTTCATGGTCCTGTGCATTTCCACCCGCCGCAATGCCCGCTCCCTGGGCGACATGGTGCGTGAGGAGATGGGTCAGATCCCCGGCACCATTGCCCTGTTCGGTTGCTTCCTGATCATGATCATCATCCTCGCGGTGTTGGCACTGATCGTGGTGAAAGCCCTGGCGCACAGCCCCTGGGGCATGTTCACGGTCATGGCAACCATCCCGATCGCCATGTTCATGGGGATCTACATGCGCTACATCCGCCCGGGACGGATCGGTGAAATCTCGGTAATCGGCATTGTCATGTTGCTGGCATCCATCTGGGTGGGTGGAGTGATCGGTGCCCATCCCTACTGGAGCACCGTATTCACCTTCAGCGGCGAGCAAATCACCTGGATGCTCATCGGCTACGGCTTCGTCGCTGCTGTGCTGCCGGTGTGGCTGATTCTGGCCCCGCGCGACTACCTGTCGACCTTCCTCAAGATCGGCACTATCCTCGCCCTGGCCATCGGCATCCTGATTCTCAGCCCCGATCTGAAAATGCCGGCGCTGACCCAGTTCGTCGACGGCACCGGCCCGGTCTGGAAAGGCGCCCTGTTCCCCTTCCTGTTCATCACCATCGCCTGCGGCGCGGTATCCGGTTTCCATGCGCTGATTGCCTCCGGCACCACACCCAAGCTGCTGGCCTCCGAAGGCCATGCCCGCTACATCGGTTATGGTGGCATGCTGATGGAATCCATGGTCGCCATCATGGCCATGGTCGCTGCCTCGGTGATCGAGCCGGGCGTCTACTTCGCCATGAACAGCCCGCCGGCCGTGGTCGGTGCCGATACCATCAGCGTCGCGGCAGCGGTGAGCAGTTGGGGCTTCGCCATCACCCCGGCCGAGCTGGAAGGTGTTGCCCGCGATATCGGCGAAAGCACCATCCTGGCCCGCGCCGGTGGCGCGCCGACGCTGGCAGTGGGTATCGCCCAGATCCTCCATCAGGTGCTGCCGGGTGAAAACACCATGGCCTTCTGGTACCACTTCGCGATTCTCTTCGAGGCACTGTTCATCCTCACCGCGGTGGACGCCGGTACTCGTGCCGGGCGCTTCATGCTGCAGGATCTGCTCGGTAACTTCGTCCCGGCCCTGCGCCGTACCGACTCCTGGGGGGCCAACGTGCTCGCCACTGCGGGCTGCGTAGCGCTCTGGGGTTATCTGCTGTACCAGGGAGTGGTCGATCCGCTGGGTGGCATCAACACCCTGTGGCCGTTGTTCGGTATCTCCAATCAGATGCTCGCCGCCATCGCCCTCATGCTCTGCACCGTGGTGCTGATCAAAATGAAGCGCCAGCGCTATGTCTGGGTCACCATCCTGCCGGCTACCTGGCTGCTGATCTGTACCACTGCAGCGAGCCTGATCAAGCTGTTCGACCCGAATCCGGCAGTCGGCTTCCTGGCCCTGGCGAACAAGTACTCGACCGCCCTGGGCGCCGGCCAGATCATGGCGCCAGCCAAGGACCTGGCCCAGATGCAGAACGTGGTCATGAATGCCTACACCAACGCCGGACTCAGCGTACTGTTCCTGGTCGTGGTATTCAGCATCCTGTTCTACTCGGTGAAAGTTGGCTGGTCAGCCTGGCACCAGCAAGAGCGCACCGACAAGGAAACCCCCTTTCAAGCGCTGCCCAACGCCTGATGTCCACTCCGGGCTCCTGAGGGGCCCGGTTCTTTTCCAGGAGACAACAACCATGTTCAACGACCTCAGCCGAATGGGTAAATACCTGGGCCAGGCCGCCCGCTTGATGGTGGGCATGCCGGACTATGACAACTACATTGAACACATGAGTAACAAGCATCCGGACCTACCGGTGATGAGCTACGAGGAATTCTTCCGCGAGCGGCAGGAAGCTCGCTACGGTGGCGGGAAAGGCAGGCCGGTGCGGTGTTGCTGAAAAGCCGCCACAAGCGGCACGTTTCAAGCTAACCATCCGAAGCCCGGTAAACTTATGTCAGAACCCAGTTTTACCCCTATCCCCGTCACCATCCTCAGCGGTTTTCTCGGCGCAGGCAAAACCACTCTGCTTCGCCATCTGCTCAAGACCGAACATGGCCTGAAAATCGCCGTGATCGAAAACGAGCTTGCCGAAACCGGCATCGACAGCGAATTGCTTGGCGAACAACCCGTGCAGGTCGTGACCCTGGCTAATGGCTGCGTCTGCTGCTCGGTACGCAGCGATCTGGAAATGGCGCTCTTTACTCTGCTGGAACAACGCGATAGCGGGGTGATTGCCTTCGACCGGCTGGTGATCGAATGCACTGGCATGGCCGATCCCGCGCCGGTGGCACAGACCTTTTTCATCGACGAGGAGCTGCGCGAGCGCTATATCCTCGACGGCATTCTCACGCTGGTGGATGCGGCGCATGCGCCGTTCCAGCTCAACCTGTCCATCGCTCAGGCGCAAGTAGGGTTCGCCGACCGGCTTCTGGTGAGCAAGCGCGACCTAGTGGATGAAACAAACTTCGAGGCGCTGTGCCAGCGCCTGCAACGAATCAACCGGCGAGCACCGATCCGAGTGGTCGAGCATGGCCAGATCGACCTGGCCGAACTGCTCGATGTACGCGGCTTCAACCTGAACGACGATTTCGCTCCTGACCTCAAGGCCGAATCCAAACAGGCTGCCCCGTTCGTGTCTCTGCGCCCGGCGGAAAAATCCCGCGCCGAAGATCGTATCGCTTCCCTGGTGCTGCGCAGCGAGAAGCCGCTGGATATCGACCGCTTGAGCGACTTCATGAACAGCTTGCTGGAAGAGTTCGGCAATTCGCTGCTGCGCTACAAGGGCGTGCTGCATATCGCCGGCGAGCCGCGGCGGCTGGTGTTCCAGGGGGTGCTCAAGCTATATGGTTTCGACTGGGACCGGGAATGGGCAGCGGATGAAAAACAGGAAAGCGTTATGGTGCTGATCGGTGATTCACTGCCGGAAGCGCGGATTCGCCAGGAATTCATGCAGATGGTCGCAACGCTTTGAGCACGCGGCGAATCAGGCGCCACCAAGCGCGGCCAGATTCCGCTCCAGCAACCTCGTGTCTCCCAGGTTGAGCTCCACCAGGCGACGCAGATGAGTGATCGAATCGAGATCCACCTGCCGGCAGAAAAAGCCCAACCGCTCATCACTCGCATGGGCCAGCTCCACCTCCATCAGCAACTCGGTACCGGCCCCCAGATCCAAACGCACCCGAAAGGACCGGGAAGCGTCGCCGCGCCAATCATCGGGGCACTTCACCAGCAATCCTCTGAGCGAAATATCGAGTAATTCCACTGTCCAGCATCGCTCGCCCTGGACGAGTTCGGTATACGCATCGAACGGGATGCGGTGAAAGCGACGACGCTCTTGAGCAAATTCAGTCATGGAAAGCTCCCCGGTAATGCGCGGACTATAACTGATCGCCCATACTCCAGACGTGCCCCGCGCCCATATTAAAAAGCCCTGCCGAGGCAGGGCTTTTCAGGAAAGGCGACACTCAGCGGCCGTAGACCGGTAGCCTGGCGCAAATAGCCTTGACCTTCTCGCGCACGGCATCGATCACCGACTCATCGCCCATCTTGTCCAGGATGTCGCAGATCCAGCCAGCCAGTTCGCGGCTCTCGGTTTCCATGAAGCCGCGCGTGGTGATCGCCGGCGTACCGATACGCAGACCAGACGTGACGAACGGCGAACGCGGGTCATTCGGCACCGCATTCTTGTTCACGGTGATGAAGGCGCGCCCCAGGGCGGCGTCTGCATCCTTGCCGGTAATATCCTGCTTGATCAGGCTGAGCAGGAACAGATGGTTTTCGGTGCCGCCGGACACCACATCGAAACCGCGCTGGATGAATACTTCGGCCATCGCCTTGGCGTTTTTCACCACCTGCTGCTGATAGGCCTTGAATTCAGGCTGCAAGGCTTCCTTGAAGCATACGGCCTTGGCCGCAATCACATGCTCCAGCGGGCCACCCTGACCGCCCGGAAATACGGCGGAATTCAGCTTCTTCTCGATCTCTTCGTTCCGGCGCGCCAGGATCAGGCCGCCACGCGGACCGCGCAGGGTTTTGTGGGTCGTGGTGCTGACCACATCGGCAAAAGGCACCGGATTCGGATAGACGCCAGCGGCGACCAGACCGGCGACATGGGCCATATCGACGAAGAGATAAGCTCCGACCTTGTCGGCGATCTCACGAAAACGCGGGAAATCCAGCACCTGGGAATAGGCGGAGAAACCGGCGATGATCATCTTCGGCTGATGCTCGACGGCCAGACGCTCGACCTCGGCATAGTCGATGAAGCCATTGTCATCGATGCCATACTGCACGGCATGGTAGAGCTTGCCGGAGAAGTTCACGGCCGCCCCATGGGTCAAGTGACCGCCATGGGCCAGGCTCATGCCCAACACGGTATCGCCCGGCTTGACCAGCGCCTGGAACACGGCGCTGTTGGCCTGGGAACCCGCATGGGGCTGGACGTTGGCGTAGTCGGCGCCGAACAGTTCCTTGGCGCGATCGATGGCCAGTTGCTCGACGATATCGACGTATTCGCAACCGCCGTAGTAACGCTTGCCCGGATAGCCTTCGGCGTACTTGTTGGTCAACACGCTGCCTTGGGCTTCCATCACCGCCGGGCTGGTGTAGTTCTCGGAAGCGATCAGCTCAATGTGATCTTCCTGGCGCTGGGCCTCTTGTTGCATCGCTTCGAACAGCTCGGCGTCGAAGCGGGAAAGGGTCAAGTCGCGACTGAACATGGAAGTCCCCTGGCTCTGGCGAATATAGAAAGCGAAGCATTCTATTCTACTCCAAGGCCAAGGGGCGCGGATATGCGGCACATTCATCCGCATCAGGAGTATCGCTCAACTAGGCCGCTCATCAGAGAGTGAAGGTCATTTGACCCTTACCTGTGCATTCCGGTAGTTTTCGCGCATCGAACTATACTCCCTGCATACCGGACTTCGTCGCCAGTAGCTGCATGATCCTTCGGCCTTACCGCCACGAGCATCGGCCATCCCGGTTCTGCCGCGGTGTTACCACAGCGATGATAGCGGTGGGCAGCCTTCCCAATACCAACAGCGAAATCAGGTCACCATGGCTCAATACGTCTACTCCATGCATCGGGTCAGCAAAGTCGTGCCTCCGAAGCGTGAAATCCTCAAGGACATCTCCCTTTCCTTTTTCCCCGGTGCCAAGATCGGCGTACTTGGTCTGAACGGCGCCGGTAAATCCACGCTGCTGCGGATCATGGCCGGCATCGATACCGAGATCGACGGCGAAGCGCGGCCAATGCCCGGCATCAAGGTCGGTTATCTGCCCCAGGAACCGCAGCTCGATCCGCAAAAGACCGTGCGCGATATCGTCGAAGAAGCGGTCGGCGAGATCAAAGCGGCCCAAGCGCGGCTCGACGAGGTCTACGCAGCCTATGCCGAACCCGATGCCGACTTCGATGCACTGGCCGCAGAACAAGCCAAGCTGGAAGCGATTCTGCAAGCGTCCGACGGGCACAACCTGGAACGCCAGTTGGAGGTCGCCGCCGACGCGCTGCGCCTGCCGCCATGGGAAGCGCAGATCGAACACCTGTCCGGTGGGGAAAAACGCCGCGTCGCCCTGTGCCGCCTGCTACTCTCCGCGCCGGACATGCTGCTGCTGGACGAGCCGACCAACCACCTGGATGCCGATTCCGTCGCCTGGCTGGAACACTTTCTCCACGACTTCCCCGGCACCGTGGTAGCGATCACCCACGACCGTTACTTCCTCGACAATGTCGCCGGCTGGATTCTCGAACTCGACCGCGGTCACGGCATTCCCTACGAAGGCAATTACTCCGGCTGGCTGGAGTCCAAATCCACCCGTCTCACTCAGGAAGCCAAACAGGAAGCCTCTCACGCCAAAGCCATGAAGGCCGAACTGGAATGGGTCCGCCAGGGTGCCAAGGGTCGCCAGGCCAAATCCAAGGCGCGCCTGCAACGCTTCGAGGAAATGCAATCGCAGGAATTCCAGAAACGCAGCGAAACCAACGAGATCTATATTCCGGCCGGCCAGCGCCTGGGCGATAAGGTCATTGAGTTCAACGGCGTCTCCAAGGGGTATGGCGACCGCGTGTTGATCGACAATCTGACCTTCAGCGTGCCCAAAGGCGCCATTGTCGGCGTGATCGGCGGCAACGGTGCAGGCAAATCGACCCTGTTCCGCATGATCACCGGCAAGGAACAGCCGGACGACGGCCAGATCGAGATTGGCGACACCGTGCAGATCGCCAGTGTCGACCAGAGCCGCGACAGCCTGGAAGGCAACAAGACCGTGTGGGAGCAGATTTCCGACGGCTTCGACATCATCAAGGTCGGCAACTACGAAGTACCGTCGCGCAGCTACGTCGGGCGCTTCAACTTCAAGGGTGCCGACCAGCAGAAGTTCGTCAAGGATCTCTCCGGCGGTGAGCGCGGCCGCCTGCACATGGCGCTGACCCTGAAACAGGGCGGCAACGTGCTGCTGCTCGACGAACCGTCCAACGACCTGGATATCGAAACCCTGCGTGCCCTGGAAGACGCCCTGCTGGACTTCCCCGGCGCAGCCATCGTGATCTCCCACGACCGCTGGTTCCTCGACCGCATCGCCACCCACATCCTGGCCTACGAAGACAACTCGCAAGTGACCTTCTTCGAAGGCAACTACACCGAGTACGAAGCCGACCGCAAGAAACGCCTGGGCGATGCCGCCGCCCAGCCGCACCGGGTCAAGTACAAAAAGCTGGCTTGACAGCACGCTGAAGATGGCCAGCTTGCTCCCTTCTTCTGCCAGCGGGAGAAGGGACCAAAGGCGAATGAGGGATTCAAAATGACCGCAGCACAAGGCCAACCCTTAATAAGCTCCGGCAGAGTCAGGGCTTTTCCGCAAAACCCATAAAATTTGCGGCTTATAGCTGAGCCTGTAACCAAGAAGCCTCTGCCGAAATCGGTCAGAGGCTTCTCTTTTCTTTATAAAGCAGAATCCGCAGCAGATCAGTCGTCGAAACGCCTGCTCACTTCTTTCCAGTTCACCACACGCCACCACGCTTCGATATAGGCAGGACGCTTGTTCTGATACTTCAGATAATAGGCGTGCTCCCAGGTATCCAGCCCGAGGATTGGCTTGCCCTTGGTCGTGGCGACATCCATCAGCGGGTTATCCTGGTTCGGGGTGTTGGTGATGGCCAGCGAACCATCTTCCTTGGCAATCAGCCAGGTCCAGCCCGAACCGAAGTTCTTCGCCGCCGCCTCGCTGAACTGCTTGACGAATGCCTCCTGCGAGCCGAAATCCTTCTTGATCTGCGCGGCCAGCTTCTCGCTCGGCTCGCCCGTGCTGCCGATGGGGGCCAGGATGGTCCAGAACAGGCTGTGGTTGTAGTGGCCGCCGGCGTTGTTGCGTACCGCCGCGTCGTATTTGGAAACATGTTCGAGGATATCCTCGATGCTCTCCCCTTTCAGGTCCGGGTAGTCCTTGAGCTTGGCGTTCAGGTTATCGACGTAGGCCTTGTGATGCGCGTCATGGTGGATCTCCATGGTCCGGGCATCGATCGAAGGCTCCAGCGCATTGAACGCATAAGGCAGCTTGGGCAAGGTAAACGGCGCGTCGTCAGCGATAGCGGCGCCACACAACATGAGTGAAACAGCAACAGCTTTAGCGATATGACCCAATGATCTGTGCATTCGATTCTCCGTTTTATTCCAGATAGACAAAACTCCATAAAACCTTAGCCATTGAACCGCATTTGTGCCGAATCGTTCTGCTACGGCGAAATTGCGCCTCACTCGATCATCAGCTTGTAATACTGCTGAACAGCCATTTACCGTCGATATGGCCATGTATGTGCCAAGAGTTGATCATTTGTGTGGGTAGCCGATTGGTTCAAACCGAACGGAAGCGATCATTAAAAATCCTGGCCAAACGCTGACACTGCCACATCAATGAAAGCCCGGAGCTTTGCGGTTTTCTGGCGGTCAGCTGGAAACACCAGGTGCAGACGCCGTCGAGGCCGGATCACTTGCCGATAGCTGGCGCTTCGAACGAGTTAAACCGGCTTATTGCATTCCGCTTGATCGTTTAGGGCTGAAAAAGGCGTTGGCCGCCGCAGAGTGGGATGTTGAAGTTCAACATGGTTCATGGCGACACTGAGCAAGCGTTTTCTTGCAGCACACCGATAATGATCGGCACGTCCATACAAGGTCAGGAATTCTTGGGTGTCTTTTCTGAGAGTTTCATTGCGTAAACGCCCGTTCCTGCACACCAGGCCCACATCCCGATCAAATCGCCTGCAAAGCCATAATCAAGTGCAGGCCATTTCGCCTGTTGCGTATCACAGCATCACGAAATCCCGGATCGCCCGGCATCATCCTTCAGCCAAGCGGAACGATCACCTGCCCGGGACGGTCTCCACAACGACCCGGGCGAAAGCCGGACGGCGACCAGGTTCGGTGGAACGTCGCCCCGGCATCGCGCGCATCGAGCCACACACCACAACAGCGACGGAGAATTTTGCCTTGATCGACAAGAGTACCTGCCCCACTTTCAACCCCATGCGCAGATTTCCGCTCAACCTGAAGACCTGGCTGCTGCCGATCGCTCTGATAACGATTTCGGTGCCCCAGGTTCAGGCAGCCGACCAGGCCCGGGCCACGCAGCCGTCAGCCGCCGCATCCCCTCAGAAGAGCAGCGATGCGAGCCAGGCCCTGCGTGAGGCGATCGGCGCTGCTCTGGCCAAGGGCGCATCGGCTTCTGACAGAAAATCGCCCAAAGCCCTGGATTTCGACCGCGACCCAGGCAAGACGCAGACGAGCCTGGAACAGTTTCTGGCAGCCAACTTCACCGATCCGGATTCGCGCAACATCGTGCAGCAGGCTTTCGGCAACGGAAAGCTGATGAACAACTACGACAGCCTGCTCAAGCACTATGGCTACTCGCCGACCAACCTGGCGGATGTGACCGCGGCCTACCTGATCGTTGCCTGGGAAGTCGTCAACGGTCGCGATTCCAGCAGCGAGCCAGCCGGACAGAGCGCCGTGCGCCAGCAGCTCGGCCCGGCCTTCGAACGAACCAAAGCACTTGCCGGGTTGCCGGAAGACGTGAAGCAGAGCATGGCTGACCGGCTCATGTTCTCCACCATGGTGGCCGGCTATTCGTACCAGCGGCTGGAAAAAGAAGGCAAGACCCAGGAACTGAACATGCTGCAGGACAAGCTGCGCCAGAACGTACTCGGTGCCGGTGTCGACTTGACTCAACTCGACCTGACCTCAGCCGGGCTGGTCAAGCGCTGAGCTATTTTCCGGGCGGCTCGTACGACCACGGGCAGCCCCGGTGCCAGGCTGGCCGCTCAGCTTTTGGGTATGAAGCCATTCTCTGTCAGCACGATCTCGTCCAGGTCCGTGCCCATGTTCTTCACCATCTGCCGCACGCCGCGCTGCAAGTTTTGCCGATCCACGCCAAGCCCCTGCTCACTGGCCGCACCGATCAGCAGCGTCATGATCGCAAAGGATTCGGCTGAGGCCTGTTTTTCCTCATCGCCGATCCGGGTGATCTCGTCGCCTCGCTCATGCCGCGCCATGATCGCGCGCGCCGCCTCGAAGGCCCCCTGGGGAATCGTCAATTGATCATGAACGATCGACCAGGCGCAGATCATGAACAGCGCAGCCGCATCACCCACATCGTTCTCGTGGTAACCCGCCGCGTCGAGCATCTTGCGAAATTCACTCTGCACCTTGCCCGAGGCCAGCGAATCCAGCATTTGTTCCCGCGATGTCCCCAGTGGCCGAGCCAGCATCCGGCGGAACATCTGGTCGTCCAGCGCACCGGGCGCCATCTGCCGCACCACATCCGGCCAGGCCGCCTCGTCTCCTGAAGCGAAACCGTCCGCCAATTGCCGGTTGACCTCTGCAGTGATCCGGGGCGAAGGCTTGAAAGCCAGGATCGGCGCAGCCACTTCTGCATTCGCCGATGCGGGCCGGTGGGCACTGCCGCCTTCCAGCCCGGAAGCCTCGCTCCCTCGCAGGCTCTGCGTAGCCTGCCAAGGGGCAGCTTCATCGGCATGGGCCACACCCTGCATCCCGGCGAGCGCCAGCAAGATCACAGAACCTGCCCGCCCCATCGCAAACAGGGTTTTCACTAGCTTCGACATTCGATCATCTCCTTACCTCCGTACGATCGCCATAACCGGTCATTCATCAGCACGTTGATGAACAGCTAAAAATCAGGCAGATACGAATAATTCGCAAGAGCACATCGACGAGGGCGACCTCGAGCCGCACAGCCTATCGGCAGGTTTCGTCGGCAAAAACGGGCGATCCGGCCAATAATGAGAACCTTATCCGATCACGGACACGACAGTCTTTTTCGAGGACAGAAGGTCGGCATAGCATGCCGATCCCTTTCAGCGAATCGATATCATGGACGATCTTTCCCCCTCCGACCTGAAAACCATTCTCCACTCCAAGCGCGCCAACCTCTACTACCTGGAGCACTGCCGGGTGCTGGTCAACGGCGGCCGCGTCGAGTACGTCACCGACGAAGGCCGGCGCTCGCTGTACTGGAACATCCCCATCGCCAACACCACCAGCCTGCTGCTGGGCACCGGCACCTCCATCACCCAGGCGGCGATGCGCGAGCTGGCCAAGGCCGGCGTGCTGGTGGGCTTCGCCGGTGGCGGCGGCACGCCGCTGTTTTCCGCCAACGAGGTGGATGTCGAAGTCGCCTGGTTCTGCCCGCAGAGCGAATACCGGCCCACCGAATACCTGCAACGCTGGGTGTCCTTCTGGTTCGACGACGGCCGGCGCCTGGAGGCGGCGAAAGCCTTCCAGCGGGCCCGGCTGGAACTGATCGAGCGGCACTGGCTGAACAGCCGCGCGCTGCGCGAGGCCGATTTCGCCATCGACGAAGACCAGTTGAAAGCTCTCCTGGCCCGCTCGCTCAAGGCTCAGGCGCAAGCGCCGGACACCACCTTCCTGCTCACCGAGGAAGCCCGCCTGACCAAGCAACTGTTCCGTCTGGCGGCACAGGCCGTCGGCTACGCGGACTTCGTGCGCGCCAAGCGTGGCAGCGGCGGCGACCCGGCCAACCGCTTCCTCGACCACGGCAACTACCTCGCCTACGGCCTGGCCGCCACCGCCACCTGGGTGCTGGGCATCCCCCACGGCCTGGCGGTGCTGCACGGCAAGACTCGCCGTGGCGGCCTGGTGTTCGACGTGGCCGATCTGGTCAAGGATGCGCTGATCCTGCCGCAGGCCTTCATCTTCGCCATGCGCGGCGACGAGGAACAGGAATTCCGCCAGGCCTGCCTGGAAAGCCTGGCGCGCAACGAAGCGCTGGACTTCATGATCGCCAACCTGCAAGCCGTCGCCCAGCGCCTGGGCGGGGCGCAGCCATGAACATCCTGCTGATCGCCCAATGCGACAAGCGCGCCCTGACGGAAAGCCGGCGCATCCTCGACCAATTCACCGAGCGCCGTGGCGAGCGCACCTGGCAGACGCCGATCACCCAGGCCGGCCTCGACACCCTGCGCAAACTGTTGCGCAAGACCGCGCGCAAGAACACCGCAGTGGCCTGCCACTGGATTCGCGGCAAGGATCACAGCGAACTGCTGTGGATCGTCGGCGACGCCAGCCGCTTCAACGCCCAGGGCGCGACGCCGACCAACACCACTCGGCGCAACGTGCTGCGGCGGGAGGATGAGAACGACTGGCACAGCTTGCAGATCATCCGCGCGCTCGCCGCCCTGGCCGCACTGCTGCACGACCTCGGCAAAGCCTGCCTTGCTTTCCAGGACCGGCTGCGGTCCGACGCGCCGCTGGAGCGCAACCTGTACCGTCACGAATGGATTTCGCTGCGCCTGTTCCAGGCCTTCGTCGGCGACAGCGACGACGCCCAATGGCTGCAACGCCTGAGCGACCCCTCCGCTGCGGATAATGCAAGCTGGCTGGACCGGCAGCGCCTGCGTCGCGATGGCCTCGACCCCGCCGCCCCGGGCGACAAGCCGTTCGCCCGCCTGCCGCCGCTGGCCCGCGCCCTGGGCTGGCTGGTGCTCAGCCATCACCGCCTGCCCATGCTACCCGCCGAGGACGACAAGGGTGGCTATCGCCCTCAAGGCGTCAAGGTGTCGGACTTTCGCAGCGAACAGCTCGTCGGCCTGCTGGAGCGGATCGACGCCACCTGGAACGAACCGCACAACAGCACCGACACCCAGGCCATCGAAGCCTATTGGCGGTTTCCCCACGGCCTGCCGGTCACCACGCGGGAATGGCGTAAACAGGCCAGCCGCCTTGCCCGACGCCTGCTGGAGCTGAGCGGCCAGCTCCACCCCAGGCCCTGGCTGGACGATCCCTACGTCATGCACCTGTCGCGCCTGGCCCTGATGCTGGCCGACCATCACTATTCCAGCCTGACCGATCCTTCGGATCGCCCCCAGCGCAACGCCGACTATCCATTGCATGCCAACACCTGCCGGGACGCCAGCGGTCGTCCGAGGCTCAACCAGACACTCGACGAACACCTGCTGGGGGTCGAGGCCCACGCCAGCCTCGTCGCCCATGCCCTGCCCGGCTTCGAGCGGCACCTGCCGCGCCTGGCACGCCACAAGGGCCTGAAAAAACGCAGCGCGGACCCACGCTTCCGCTGGCAGGACCGCGCCGCCGACACCGCCACGGCGATGCGTGAACGTGCCGCCCGCCAGGGGGCCTTCCTTGTCAACATGGCCTCCACCGGCTGCGGCAAGACCCTGGCCAACGCACGCATCATGAACGCGCTGGCCGATCCGGCCAAAGGCCTGCGCTGCGCCTTCGCTCTGGGCCTGCGCACCCTGACCCTGCAAACCGGCCGCGCTTTTCGTGAAACCCTGGGGCTGGGCGACGACGAACTAGCGATCCGGGTCGGCGGCGCGGCCAGCCGCGAACTGTTCGAGCATTATCAGCAACTGGCCGAACGCAGCGGCTCCGCCTCTTGCCAGGAACTGCTGGAGGAAAACGGCCATGTGCTGTTCGAAGGCAACGACCAGCATCCGCTACTGCAACGTCTGAGCCGCGACCCGCAAGTACGTGCATTGCTCGCCACGCCGTTGCTGGTGTGCACTATCGACCACCTGACCCCGGCCACCGAAAGCCAGCGCGGTGGACACCAGATCGCCCCCATGCTGCGCCTGATGAGCGGCGACCTGGTGCTGGATGAACCCGACGACTTCGACATCGACGATCTGCCGGCGCTGACCCGCTTGGTGCACTGGGCCGGCCTGCTCGGCAGTCGCGTACTACTCTCCTCCGCCACCCTGCCGCCGGCACTGGTGGAGGGCCTGTTCCTCGCCTATCGCAATGGCCGCCAGTGGTTCCAACGCAACCGCGGCGAGCGCCCCGGCGAGACGCCGAACATCTGCTGCGCCTGGTTCGACGAATTCAACCAGGCCGGCCAGGACTGCACCGACGCGGAAACGTTCCGCAACGCCCACCAGGCCTTCGCCCGCAAACGCCACGAACGCCTGAGCCAGGAAGCCGTGCGCCGCCGCAGCCAACTGCTGCCCCTCGACTTCACCACTCAGGACAAGGCCGAGCGCCGCTGCCAATTCGCCTTACAGATTCGTGATGCAGCGCTGAGCCTGCATGCCCACCACCACAGCATCGACCCCCATAGCGGCAAGCGAGTCAGTTTTGGCCTGGTGCGCATGGCCAACATCGACCCACTGTTCGACGTGGCCCTGGCCCTCTATCGGCACGGCGCACCGGCAGGCTGGCGCATTCACCTGTGCGTCTACCATTCCCAGTTCCCGCTGCTGATCCGCTCGGCCATCGAGCAACGCCTGGATGCCGCGCTCAATCGGCGCCAACCGGAGGCCGTGTTCGAGCTGCCGGACATCCGCCAGCGGCTCGATCACGACGACGAACCCGATCACCTCTTCATCGTGCTCGGCTCGCCGGTCACTGAAGTGGGTCGCGATCACGACTACGACTGGGCAGTGGTGGAGCCTTCCTCCATGCGCTCGCTGATCCAACTCGCCGGACGCATTCGCCGACACCGCTCCGGCGCCGTCGAACAGCCCAACCTGGTAATCCTCGACAGCAACCTGCGCTACTTCGAACAACCGGGCAAGGCCGCCTTCTGCAAGCCCGGCTTCGAGCGTGACGAAGGCGATTTCCGCCTCACCGCCCACCGCCTCGAACAATTGCTCGACGCACAGGAACGCCAGGTCATCGATGCCCGCCCGCGCATCCTGCCGCGCACCGAGGCCGACCTGCGCCCCCGGGAACGCCTGGTGGACCTGGAGCACGCTCGTCTGCATCAACAGATGCTGCCCCCCGCCATGTCAGCGCCCGCCACTGCGCACCGCGCGCGCTTCGCCGCCAAGGCGCCCTCCGCCCCGCTCAACGCTGCCAGCCATTGGCTGCACGAACACCTCTGGCTGACCGGCGTACTGGCGCAGCAACAACCCTTCCGTTATGACCCGCAGCCACGCCTCGATCTGGTGCTGTTGCCCAACGACGACGAGGACGACTACGCCCTGCATCGCTTGGTCGATGGCAAATGCAAAGGAGAAACCCTTTACGTTAAGGTGGAAAACAGCCTCAACTACCGCGCCCCACCCGAGGCCGTGCAGGGCGAACGCATCGCCCCCTGGAGTGAGGTCGATTTCATGCAGGCGCTGACGGAACAGGCGACAGCCCTGGACATGCCGCTGCTCGACTGCGCCAGGCGCTTCGCCACCGTCAGTCTGCCGAACGCGACCCAGGGCTGGCGCTTTCATCCAGTGTTAGGGTTTACCAAGGAAAAGTGAGGATTCCGCGTAACCGTTCATAAGATATTGAAAGAGCACACGGAGTCATTTGCGAAAGCCAGACACATACAAATGTGTGACATGCCGCATAACAGGAACGATTTTGTGGCAACTCACCACTATTTACCCAGAGCATTACCTGAAATCCCGTTTTTGCTTTACCAATTGAAAAGGAGTTCTTATGCCTGATATCCCACAGGACAAACGGTGGGAGCGAATTCGCGCAGCCATCGAAGTCTTTCTCCACGAGCGCCTGATAGGCAAACTCGACAAGCTCGCTCCCGATGACCCCAGACGCGCCGGACTGATCGCCCAGCATGCACGCCTCGCCTGGCTAGCCGATGCGGCACGCCGCGTCCGCCAGATCCAGGCCGTCACCCACACCCTCAAACCCATCCACCCGGATGCGCGCGGCACCAACCTCTACGTCACACCGAACCTGTTGCCCTCCCATGAGGAAATCGGCAGCCACAGCCTGGGCACAGACTTCGCCAGCGATATTGTCGGCAATGCCGCTGCATTGGATGTCTACAAGCTGCTCAAGCTGAAGGTGGACGAACGCTCCCTGCTCGATGACCTGCTGGCTGATGATCCGGACGCCTTGACCGCACTGAGCGATGACCTCAAGCAGGCACAGAGGTGGCGGGAAGCGTTCATCAGCCTGACGCAACCGCGCGCCGGCGGCTTGTCTTCCCATACCCGCACCAAACAGCTCTACTGGCTGACAGGCAGCGACCCGACAGATAACGGAGCCTATCTGCTGCTCTCGCCCCTGTATGCCAGCTCGCTGGCCCATGCGGTGTACCAGACCATTCAGGAAGACCGCTTCGGCGAAGCCAACAAGATGGCGCGACAGGCGCGGCGCGAGCACCATCCCCATGAGCGGGCTTTTCGCGATTACCCTGGCCTGGCAGTGCAGAAACTCGGTGGTACCAAGCCACAGAACATCTCGCAGTTGAACAGCGAACGCAACGGCAACAACTACCTGCTGGCCTCGTTGCCGCCCGACTGGAAACCTCGCGATGTACGCATGCCATGGCATATGGATTCGGTATTGGAGCGTATCTACGGAGGCAGGGAAGGCGTACGCGACGCAATCCATGAACTGCGCCGCTTTCTGGAAAGCGATCCACCGCCGAACCAGGCGACCCGCGATCGCGTGGATGCTTGCCTCGACAGCCTGATCGATGAACTGGTATGCCTGGCCGGCGAACTCCAGCACGCCCTGACACCGGGCTGGAGTCGCGATCCGCACTGCCAACTGGCACGCGCCGAACAACTCTGGCTGGACCCGCGGCGAGCCGAACAGCCTGATGAAGAAACCTTCCTCGCGGAATGGCTGCGCCAGGACTGGCCCGCGCACATCGGCCAACGTTTCGGCAACTGGCTCAACAGACAACTGAACGGCAAATTGCTGGTGGGCGACGCCGAACAGCGCCACTGGCAAAACGAGCTACTGCTCGATGAAGCTCAGGACGGCTGGGCACAGCAGCTCCATCACCTGCGCCGGCGACTGGATGCACCCACGTATATTCCCGCACGGGAGGGCGTATGAACCCCGCGCTTCCTGAGAGCCAGGGCCTGCTGATCCTGCCGCACCTGCGCATCCAGAACGCCAACGCCATCTCCAGCCCACTCACCCATGGTTTTCCCTCGATCACCGCCTTCCTCGGCCTGATGTGGGCGCTGGAGCGAAAGCTGGCCGAACAGGACATGGCCCTGGCCTTCGACAGTGTCGGCGTCATCTGCCACGAACACACCGAGCAAACCCACAACAGCGGCTACGTCCAAACCTTCCGCCTCACCCGCAACCCCCTGGACAAGGATGGCAGTACCGCCGCCATCGTCGAGGAAGGCCGTATCCACCTCGATATCACTCTGGTGTTTGGTGTGACCGGTGATTCCCAGAACAACCCGGTCCTGCAAGAGCTCGAGCAACGGCGGAAAACCGCGCAACAGGTAGGCGACACGCTCGCCACCCTGCGCGTAGCCGGCGGCACGCTGCTGCCCTCCAGGCCCGGACCGGGACGGCGCATTTACCCGCAACTGATCCGGCTGGCCGAAGACGCGCAAGAGCGCGGCAAACAATTCCGCTACCTGCGCCGCCAGTGGCTGCCCGGCTTTGCCCTGGTGAGCCGCGACGACCTGCTGCAACAGCGGCTGACTGCCTTGCAGGCCGAAGCCCCCAACAGCACCGCCCTGGATGCCTGGCTGGACCTTTCCCGCCGCAACTGGCGCCCCAGGCCCGATCAAGCGAATGAGTCCGGCAAGGTGGAATGGCAGCATGACCGCCCCGCCGGCTCCGGCTGGATCGTACCGATCCCAGTGGGCTACGGTGCTCTCACCGATCAGTATCCGGCCGGCAGCGTACAAAATGCCCGGGACCGCAACATCCCGTTCTGCTTCGTGGAAAGCCTTTACTCCATGGGCCAATGGATCAGCCCCCATCGCCTGAGCGACGCACGCGAACTGCTGTGGTACGCCCACACCGATGAATCCCAAGGCCTGTACCGCTGCCGCAACGACTTCGCCCAACTCAATCCCGCTTCAGGCAACTGACCGCCATTCGATCACACAAGGACTTTCAGCATGGCACTCAAGACCGCATCCGTTCTCGCCTTCGAACGCAAACTCGACCCTTCCGATGCTCTCTTCTTCGCCGGCGACTGGAACGCCCGCGACGACAGTCGTCCGTGGACAGCACTGACCATCCAGAAAAAATCCGTGCGCGGAACCATCTCCAACCGCCTCAAGACCAAGGATCAGGACCCGGCCAAACTCGACGCCGCCATCGAGAACCCCAACCTGCAAACAGTGGACGTGGCCGCCCTCCCCGCCGAGGCCGACACCCTGCGAGTCACCTTCACCCTGCGCGTGCTCGCGGGCACTGGTAAACCTTCCGCCTGCAACGATACCGACTACCTGCAGAAACTGTTGGATACCGTGAATGGCTATAGCGCAGTCAACGGCTTTGGCGAACTGGCCCGACGCTATGCCTTCAACCTCGCCAACGGCCGCTTCCTGTGGCGCAACCGCATCGGTGCCGAACACGTGGAAGTCCGCATTGCCCACCTGGTCGACGGCAGTGCACAGGCAAGCTGGACTTTCGACGCCCTGTCATTGCCGCTGCGCAGTTTCGAAGCCCCGGCCGACGCGGCCGCCTCACTGGACGAACTCGCCACGCTGATCGTCAACGGCTTCGCCGGAAACCGTCACGTGCTGCTGCACGTCACCGCCTTTGTACGGGTTGGTGCCGGGCAAGAGGTATTCCCCTCCCAGGAGCTGATCCTCGACCGAGGTCGCAGCGACAAAAGCAAGACCCTGTATCAGATCGGCGACATCGCCGGCATCCACTCGCAGAAAATCGGCAATGCCCTGCGCACCATCGACACCTGGTACGCCGGCGCAGACAGGCTCGGCCCAATCGCCGTGGAACCCTACGGCTCGGTGACGACCCAGGGCAAAGCCTACCGCCAACCCAAGGACAAGCAGGACTTCTACAACCTGCTCGACAACTGGATCATCAAGGACAAGGCACCCGAACTGGAACAACAGCACTTCGTCATCGCCACCCTGATTCGTGGCGGCGTCTTCGGCGAGGCGGGCTGAAGCATGGACCACTACCTGGAAATCCGCCTGCTGCCGGACCCGGAGTTTTCCGCCACGCTGCTGATGAACGCCCTGTTCGGCAAACTGCACCGAGGCCTGGCCGAACACAGCGCTGGCCGCATTGGCGTCAGCTTCCCCGATGTCCGCGACGACAGCCATGCACTGGGCCAGCGGCTGCGCCTGCATGGCGACGCTGCGGCATTGCAACAGCTGATCCGAGCCGACTGGACAACCGGCCTGCGGGACCACATCGCCAGCGGCGACATCGCCCCCGTTCCATCCCAGGCGCGGCAACGAATCGTCCGCCGCGTCCAGGCCAAGAGCAACCCGGAACGCCTACGCCGCCGCCTGATGGCCCGCCGGCAAATCGACGCCGAAGCCGCCCGCCAAGCCATTCCTGACCACCTCGCCGAACGCCTGGAACTGCCCTACGTCGTCCTCGCCAGCCACAGCACCGGCCAGCGCTTCCGACTCTTCATCGAACACCTGCCAGTCCAGGACCTGGCAGTACCCGGCCCCTTCACCAGCTACGGACTCAGTTCCACGGCAACCGTACCCTGGTTCTGACCCTTTTTCGGCATAAGCTGCGCCTCCTATGTAAATCAACCACTTGGAGGCGCCCCGAAAACTTGGGCTACTGCTTACAAACTGGTGATTTTTCTTTAACAATCAATTTATTAAGATGCAGGCTTTGTACTTCACTGCCGCGTAGGCAGTTCAGAAACAGCGGCCCCAGGCGTAGAACGTCTCACGCACCTTCACTGCCGCGTAGGCAGTTCAGAAATGAGAGGTTTCAAATGTTCAAACGTGCATCTTCTTCACTGCCGCGTAGGCAGTTCAGAAAATCGCAAGCACAGGAAAAAACGCAATAGATGCCTTCACTGCCGCGTAGGCAGTTCAGAAAATTCGGCAATGTCATCCGCTAAATCTTTTCGGCTTCACTGCCGCGTAGGCAGTTCAGAAAGGATACTAGTCGCAAGCGATCCGGGGACGATTCTTCACTGCCGCGTAGGCAGTTCAGAAAATGCCCGAAGTGCAATGCGGCGGAGTACAGCACTTCACTGCCGCGTAGGCAGTTCAGAAATGATGAGCAGTCTGGCGCGAAATACGGGCCAGCTTCACTGCCGCATAGGCAGTTCAGAAAAATGCCATCGGCTGTTCGTTTGGTGTTTTTGGCTTCACTGCCGCATAGGCAGTTCAGAAATCCCGGATCAACTCGGCTGGAACCTGCACCACCTTCACTGCCGCGTAGGCAGTTCAGAAAAGGCCATCAAGCACGCCCGCCAGGCCATAAATCTTCACCGCCGCGTAGGCAGTTCAGAAACTTGCCATTATCTTTTGAGATTAAAGTTACGCTTTCACTACCGGGCAGGTAGTTCAGAAAAAGCTCCCTCGAAACAAGGGATCAAAGCCATCTTTACTGCTGTATAGGCAGTTCAGAAACTTATCAGTATCCTTTGGAATACAAGTGACGATTTCATTGCTGCGTAGGCAATTCAGAAACCATCGGGGCCTGCGTCGTGTCTGATCTGTTGTCTTCACTGCCGCGTAGGCAGTTCAGAAAGCTTTGAAAAAGAATCTTCTGCAAAATATAAACTTCACTGCCGCGTAGGCAGTTCAGAAAAACGTCTCCTCGAAGAAACCAGGGGCCAAAGCCATCCTTCTTCACTGCCGTATAGGCAGTTCAGAAAATGATAGAAGCTTGCGTGTTCGCAATTGTATTCTTCGCTGCCGTGTGGGCAGTTCGGAAAAGGAAAATATCGAGTATTTCTGCGCCATAGTCCTCACTGCCGCGTAGGCAGTTCAGAAATGTCAGTTAAACCCCGAATCTGACCAGGGTCTTTTTCACTGCCGAATAGGCAGTTCAAAGTTGAAGTGGCGCAAGGCCAGTGACTGGCATCTTTTCACTGCCGGACCAGGCGGTGCAGAAAACCGAGTGTAAGATGAAGAACGTGGCCACACCTTTGCCCGAACAGTTCCCCAGGCCAAAGCGCGTAAATGAATTTTTACTGAAAAACACAGCAACTCGTTGACTTTCCGTTTGTCGGAGGGTGTCTTTAGCAGCCCCGTATTCAGATGATTCAAGGAAAGACGATGAACCTACCTCAGTTGTCCGCTGCCGCCATGGTTTTGCTGTTTGCTTCGGCAATCGCCATTTGCAGCACGGTAGAGGCGGACACGGAGGCAAAGCCCAAGCGGGTCGTCGTCGTCCAGTTCGACGGTCTGCACTACCAGGCGCCGGAAAAGCTGGGCCTGACCAACGTTCTGGAGTTGAAGAAGGAAGGTACGTCGGTCGATGAGGCGCTGGCGATCATTCCCTGGCATCCGACGACGGGCGAATACGGGCGCCATTACCTTTCCTCGCTGCCCAATCCGGTCGGCATGGCCGGCACAGTGCTGTTGACCGACAAGTCACGGATGATCCAGCAGAGCTTCGGCGAGCGTTATACCGCGCACATTGCCAATTCCAGGGCCTACGATTCGCTCAATGAGGGATTCACCTATTCCAAGCTGGATCCGGCCATGCGCGATGAGGATGTGATCGCGCTGAGCAAGCAGGTGATCGCGGAATACGATCCGACGTTTATCCGCATTGCCCTGCAGGATACCAATGATCGCGGCGCGCTCCCGGTCGCCCTGGCCACGCCGGACAAGCCGTGGAAGAACAACCTGTACGCCGAAGGTTCGCCCTTCATCAAGGAGGCCAGGGAGGCGGACCGGTTGCTGGGCGATCTGGTGACCTATCTCAAGGTCGAGCGCAAATGGGACGACACCCTGTTCGTCCTGCAGGCGGCCGGTGCTTCGGTGTACGGCGGACACCCGATCCTGTTCGAGGATTCCGCACGCATTCCGCTGATCTTTCACGGCCCGGGGATCGCCAAGGGCAAGACCATTCCCTATGCGGAAAATATCGATGTGACCGCTACCATCGTCGAGATGATGGGGGTCGATGCGCCCAACCAGGACGATGGTCGCGGCCGCGTGCTGAAGGAGCTGGCAGCCGACGTGCAAGCTCCCGAAACGTCGAAGTACCTCAAGCGTTTCAACGCCGGTATTCGGCAATACCAGACGCTGGCTGCGCAAATGACTCAGCTTGCCCCCAAGCACCCGCGGCTGGATATCGCGCTGATGCAGTTGCAGAATTCCTACAATGGCAAGCGCACCTTCTACGGCATCGAGCATATCCTGGACTGGCAGAAAGCCGGGAGCCTGAAGAATCTGGTGGAAAACAACGAGAAGACCCTGGAGTGCATGCACGGCCTGATCGCCCAGGAAACCGCAGCCGACCCTAAAAGCGTGGCCATGCAGGAAGGTTGCTGGTAATAAACGCAGCGTCGGAAGCGAGGACTTCCGGCTTAATTTTCTTCCTGCCATGTCGACTGCCTTGCCGTAGAACGTTCATGGCAGGCCCACGGAGCCGAACCATGCAAATCCATAGCGCCACACCGGCGGACATTCCCGAGCTGGTCGTACTGCTCGGTCACCTGTTTGCCCAGGAAGCGGAATTCCAGCCGGATATCGACGCCCAGACGCGCGGCCTGACGCGCATCGTCGAGGATGCCCGGGTCGGCACCATTCTGCTTGCCAGGCAGCAGGATAAGGTGATCGGCATGGTCAATCTGCTTTACACCATTTCCACCGCGCTCGGCGAACCAGTGGCGCTGCTCGAGGACATGGTGGTGGCGCCGGATGCCCGGGGCGTCGGAGCCGGTTCGCAGTTGCTGCAGGCAGCCATCGCGCACGCCCGGGAAAAGGGTTGCAAGCGCATCACGCTGTTGACCGATACGACCAACGCAGCCGCCCAGCGCTTCTATGCCCGCCACGGTTTCGAGCCTTCCAGCATGCTGCCCATGCGCTGCCAGCTCTGACGCAGTCCCTGCGGCAAAGCCCTGTCCGGCTTATTCGTGCCGGGTGTGGGTGCCAAGCCAGGCGAGCATTCCGGCACCGGCGGCACGCCCGGTCGCCAGGCAGGCAGTCAGTAGATAACCGCCGGTGGGTGCTTCCCAGTCCAGCATTTCTCCGGCGCAGAACACTCCCGGCAGCTCACGCAGCATCAAGCGCTCATCCAGCGCCTCGAACGGCACGCCACCGGCGCTGCTGATGGCCTCATCCAGCGGGCGCGGACGCACCAGCACGATCGGCAGCGCCTTGATTGCCGCCGCCAACGTCTGCGCAGTAGCGAAGGTTTCGGCAGCGGCCAGTTCGCGCAGCAGCGCCGCCTTGACGCCATCCAGCCCCAGCTGGCGCTTGAGGTGGCTGGCCATGGAGCGTTTGCCACGCGGCTTTGCCAGGGCGGCGGTGAGATTATCCAGCGAACGGTCCGGCAACAGATCCAGCCGCACCAGCGCCTGGCCATGCTGTTCGATGCGGTCACGGATAGCGGCGGACCAGGCATACACCAGGCTGCCTTCGAGCCCGCGCGCGGTCAGCACGAATTCGCCTTTGCGCATGGGTTCGCCATCCAGCCCGAGCGCAACATTCTTCAGCGGCGCACCTGCGCAGCGCTCGCGTAGGTACTCGCTCCAGGTGGTTACCTCGAAGCCGCAATTGGCCGGTTTCAGCGGTGCGATCGCGATGCCGCGTGCCTGCAACAGCGACACCCAGGCAGCGTCCGAACCCAGCCGCGACCAGCTGCCGCCGCCCAGGGCCAACAGCGTTGCAGCGGGCTTCAGCAACTGCTCGCCCTGGGCCGTGGCCAGGCGCAGCTCACCCTGTGCCGTCCAGCCCAGCCAGCGCTGGCGGCTATGGATACGCACGCCCGTTTCGCGCAACTGCCTGAGCCAGGCACGCAGTAGTGGCGCAGCCTTCATCTCGCGGGGAAACACCCGCCCGGAACTGCCGACGAAGGTTTCGATACCCAGGCTGTGGACCCACTCACGCAATGCCGTGGGCGAAAATGCTTCGATCATTGGCCGCAACTGTTCGCGGCGCACACCGTAGCGCTCGAGAAAGGCCGCGAGCGGTTCGGCATGGGTAATGTTCATCCCGCCGACTCCCGCCTGCAGGAATTTGCGCCCCACCGATGGCATGGCATCGAAGACATCGACCTGGACGCCGGCCCGGCCCAGCACTTGCGCGGCCATCAATCCGGCAGGCCCGGCGCCAATCACGGCGATCCGACAGGAAGGGAAGGTGTGCGGCATGGACAAATACATCTGGCGAAAGGGCGCTCATTCTAGTGATCTGTACGGTTAATCACACGTCCCCTGGGCCAGCTCAGGGTGAAGTCCCAAGCACTGGCGTTTCCCGATAGCGTTGCGGGAACAACTGCTTGAGTTGCGCGATTTTCGGCAGATCGTTAGTGACGATGTAAGGGTGATGCGGATTTTTCGCCAGAAAATCCTGGTGATAAGTCTCGGCGGGATAGAAGCCGGTATTGTTCTCGATGCGGGTGACGATGGGGCGGCGGTAGGCATGACCCGCGTCGAGCTGGGCGATATAGGCCTGGGCAACCTGTTGCTGCAGGGTATCGACCGGGAAGATGGCCGAGCGATACTGGGTGCCGACGTCCGGTCCCTGCCGGTTCAACTCGGTCGGGTCGTGCGCAACCGAGAAGAAGATTTGCAGCAGCGTGCCGTAGCTGACCTGTTCAGGATCGAAGGTGACCTCCACCGCTTCGGCATGCCCGGTCCGGCCGCTGCTGACAGCGCTATAGCGTGCGCTGTTCGCCGTGCCGCCGGCATATCCCGACAGCACCTGCCGGACGCCTTGCACATGCTGGAATACACCCTCCACTCCCCAGAAGCAGCCGCCCGCGAAAATAGCTATCGCCTGGTTTGCACCGCTTGCCGGAATATCCTGCACCGGTGGGGCGATGACCACCGCTTCCGCAGCCCAGGCGAACGAATCGTCAGAGTATTGCCAGAACCACAGACCGCTGCCGAGCGTCAGGCTGCCGGCGAGCAACAACGCCAGGGTGCGTTTCGGCCTGGCATCCGGGGAGACGGGTTTTGTGGTGAGCATGGTGATGTTCTCCAGTGAACAACGGACTTCAGCCAAACGTGAAGGCATATGCCGACACATCCGGGTCGAGAAACTCGATACTGAATTCATGTTCGCTGACAGCGCCACCCTGGCGGATGAGCTGGTAAAGGCGCTGTTCAGTGACGGTCCCGCTACCATCCGTCGAGACATCCAGGCCATGGGCATCCCCTGGCGCCTTGCCGTCCAGCGTAACCTTGAAGCGTACCGGCTGGCCGTCCCGGCCGGGGCCGAGCACCAGATGCAGATCGCGCGCATGGAACCGATAGACGATGCGCCCGGGTGCACTGGCCAGGGTTGCGCGTTGCGTGCCGATATTCCACTGCCCCGCCAGCCCCCACTGGTTGAGCGTGAGGTGCGCCGGTACGCGGTAGGTCGATGGTTGATCCTGCACGGCAGCACCGGAGGCGAAGTTTTCCGCTCGCTCGTACCCCAGGTAGGTCTCGGGGGAACGGATCTGGCTCAGGTCGGTCGCTTGCTGGATACCCTGCCCTTGCACATCGCTCAGCCCGGCGGTGACGTGCGCGCCTGTTTCACGCAGAAGCTGCTGGATCACCCGTTCCGATTCGTCGTATTCCCCCTCACCGAAATGGTGGTAGCGAATCCGCCCCTGGGCATCGATAAAGTAGTGAGCAGGCCAGTACCGGTTGTTGAAGGCCCGCCAGATCGCATAATTGTTGTCGATGGCTACCGGGTAGGTGATGCCGAGCTTGCGCATGGCCAGGGTCACATTGTCCGCATCGCGCTCGAAGGCGAACTCGGGAGCATGCACGCCGATCACCACCAATCCCTGCTCGCGATACTTCTCAGCCCAGGCCTTCACATAGGGCAGCGTGCGCAGGCAGTTGATGCAGGAGTAAGTCCAGAAATCCACCAGCACGACCTTGCCACGCAATGCCGGCAACGACAGTGGCGCAGAATTGAGCCATTGCACGGCGCCATCGAGGGCAGGCGCCGGGCCTTCGTCAGGCAGTTCCACGGCCAGATCCGACGCGGCCATCATCGCCGTAGGCGAACCTTGCTGCATGGCGCCACCGCCGGGTGTGTCGGAGTCAGCGAAACGGTCGACCAGCGCTTGTTCGATCCAGCCCGTGGAAGCCGTTGATATCCGGGCCAGCACACCCGTATCCAGGCCCAGGGCGATAGCGGCGACACCGACCAGCATCGCCGCGCCCAGACCGCGCCGCAGCCATTCGCCGGCGCCGAGCGAATGCTTCAGTGCGGCGAAGACCTTTCCCCCCAGCAGCAACGCGCCCGCCAGGGAAGTCGCCGCGCCTGCCGCATAGGCCAGCAACAACAGCGTGGAATTCAGGTTCGCGCCTTGCAGCGCCGCGCCTGTCAGGATCAACCCGAGTATGGGGCCCGCACAGGGTGCCCACAGCAATCCCGTCGCAATTCCCAGCAGGAACGACAGGCCGGGGCGTGATTGCCCATCCGCCTGGACCGAGGCCGCCAGGCGATTGCCGGCTGCAACCAAGGGCTGGGTCAACCACTCGGCTACACGCGGCAACAGCAGCGCCAGTCCGAACAGTGCGACCAGCGCCAACGCCAGCCAGCGGCCATATTGGTTGGCCTTGACGACCCAGCCACCGCCCACCGCGGCCAGGGTCGCGACAGCGGCGAACATCAGCGCCATCCCGCCCAGCAGCGGCAGCCCGTTGCGCGAGAACGGCTGGCCGGCGCGCGCGAAGACGAACGGCAGCACCGGCAGAATGCAGGGGCTGATGATGGTCAGGACACCGCCCAGGTAGGCAAGGAGAAGTAGCAGCATGATGATCGTGGCCGGCTTGTCGAAATGGGAAGAATGCCCAAGGCTACACCGAAGGCATGAATTGCATGGCAAAACCATTCATGCAGTAACGCAGCCCAGTGGGTTTCGGGCCGTCGTTGAAGACATGCCCCAGGTGCCCGCCGCAGCGGCGGCAATGGACTTCCGTGCGGCTCATGCCGAACGAGGAATCGGCCCGGGTGCCGACGGCTCCGTCGAGCGGCGCCCAGAAGCTGGGCCAGCCCGTATGGCTGTCGAATTTGGTCCGCGAGGAAAACAACGGCAGCCCACAGCCGGCGCAGGCAAATACACCACTGCGGTGTTCGTCATTGAGCGCGCTGCTGTAAGGCCGCTCGGTCCCCGCCTGACGCAAGATGTAGTATTGCGCCGGCGTGAGCCGGGCACGCCACTCGGCGTCGGTGCGCTTCACCTCGAAGGTTTCCGGCGCGCCAGCGGGCTCCGCCGATACGGCCAGTGCCGCAAGCCGGGGAAACAGCCCTACCGCCAATGCCGCCGCCGCGAGGCCGCCGCTGGCGAAAACAAATTGCCGCCGAGATGCCATGTTGCCCCTCCAGCCCCACAAGGAGCCTTCATGATGGTTACCGCCTGCGAGCACAGCAGCCCCGAAATTCCCGATCTGTGACCATGCGCTGGCGTGGAGTTTCAGCTACCGGTAATTAGAGCAGCAAACAGCAGCAGTCGTTTCCGCGTGACGGCAGCATCTAGTAAGGTTCCCGGCATTGGACAGGAGACTGCCGGCGTGCCCACCTATCTCGACCCTCTTCCCCCCTGGGAGCCACACGAGCGGCCCAGTATGCCAGGCTCGCCGTCCACGCCGCTGCATCCGCCGCCGATCCGGGCCGCCTATGCGCTGGGGTCGATCCTGCTGGGGATCACCGGCGGCCTCGGCAATGCGCTGGTCACCGCCAACCTTCCCTACATCCAGGGCGATCTGGGCCTGACACCCTCCCAGGGCGCCTGGCTGACCGCCTCCTACCTGATGGTCAATGTCTCGGCCAATCTGGTGCTGGTCAAGTTTCGCCAGCAGTTCGGCCTGGTCCGCTTCGCCGAAATCGGGCTGAGCTGTTATGCGGTGCTGACGCTGCTGCATGTGTTCGTCAATACATTTTCCATGGCCGTGGCAGTGCGCGCCGCGAGTGGTTTTGCCGGGGCGACGCTGACGACCCTGGCTACACTCTACATGCTGCAAGCCTTCAGGAAGGCCCAGGCCGGCAAGGCGCAGGTTCTGGGGGTCGGCGTTTCCCAACTCGCCACGCCGCTGGCCTGGGTGCTGTCACCGCCCTTGCGCGATATGGGCGAATGGCATCGCCTGTATATCTTCGAATCGGGTCTGGCGTTGTGCTCGCTGGCCTTCATCACCCTTCTCAAACTGCCTCCGGGCATTCGCATCAAGGCTTTCGAGTGGATGGATGCGCTGACGATTGCCCTGCTCGCCCCGGCGCTGGCGCTGATCGCGGCGGTGGTGGCGCAGGGACGCATTCAGTGGTGGTTCACGCAACCCTGGATCGGTTACAGCCTGGTCGCGGCCATCGTATTGCTGATCGCGGTCTTGTTGATCGAACGCAACCGGCACAATCCGCTGATCCAGACACGCTGGCTGGGTACGATCGAGATGCTGCGTTTCACCCTCGGGGCCATCATGCTGCGTTTTCTATTGTCCGAACAGACGTTCGGCGCCGTGGGCCTGTTGCAGTATCTGGGGATGAACGCCGATCAGTTGCAGGCGCTGTATACGGTGATCCTGCTGTGCGTCATGGCCGGGATCGGCATCAGCGCACTGATCTTCAGCCCGCAGACCCAACTGCCGCAGATCGTCGTCTCGATCGTGTTGATCGGCATCGCCAGCTTTCTGGATAGCCACTCCAGCAGCCTGACCCGCCCGCACGACATGTATTTCAGCCAGGGCCTGCTGGCACTCGCCAGCGGCATGTTCTTTGGCCCGCTGATGCTCATCGGCTTCATGCGCGCGGTGCAAAACGGGGCGAATTACCTGGTCAGTTTCACGGTGCTTTTCGCACTCACCCAAAGCCTCGGCGGCTTGGCCGGCCCGGCCCTGTTCGGCACCTTCGAGACGGTGCGCGAGAAATATCATTCGAGCTATCTGGTAGAACAGATCGACCCGACCGATCCACGAATCGCCCAGCGCTTGCAGTTACAAGGCCAGGTCTATGGCTCGACCCAGGGCGATCCAGTCTTGCGCCAGGCAATGGGTAGCGCGCAGTTCGGCCAGATCGTGACTCGCGAGGCCAACGTGCTGGCTTTCAACGATGTCTTCCGCCTGATTGGCCTTACCTCGACCGGCTTTCTGTGTTGGTCGCTGTACCATACCGTGCGTGATATACGCCGGAAAAGGCAAACTGCCGCCTGAGAGCCTGTTACAGGCCCTGAGAACGTTTGCACCCATCGGCGCGCTAAGAGCCTGTTCAAAGTCTCGCGAGCTAAGGCGAAAATGGCTGAGGAAGCGGACCGGGCTCGCGTGCGAGTTTACAGGTAGTAAATGAGCATTCCGACCGGGCTGGCGATCCAGGCCATTTTCAACGCGGTATGGCCAACGCGCAGCAGTCTTTGAACAGGTTCTAAACTCCAAAGCGAATCCGGCTCGCATCCCCAGCCGCTTTGCCTTGCCCAGCCCTTGCTCGCCAGCCCCCCAACCAGCCCCAAGAAATCCATGCCCGACCAAGAAAACCCACCACAGGCCAATCAGAGCGCGGCTCTCCCGGATGCCGGGGCCGCCGCGCTATCCCCACCCAAGATCCTCAAACCCGGACGCCGGACCGTGATCGGCATGCTCGGCGTCGCCCTGGTCGGGGTTCTCGCCGTGCTCTACGCCTGGGGGCTATGGCCGTTCACCAGCAGCATCATGATCACCGACAATGCCTATGTCCGCGGACAGGTCACGGTCCTGGCGCCACAGGTGAACGGCTATGTGGCCGATGTGCTGGTACAGGATTTCCAGCAGGTTAAGCAGGGTCAGTTGCTGGTGCGCATCGACCAGAGCATCTACCGCCAGCGGGTCGAACAGGCCCAGGCGGAACTGGCCGCCCACCAGGCCGAGCTGAAGAATAACGAACAGAGCCTGGCCTCCAACCGGGCGACCCTGGCGGCGCGGCAGGCCGACCGGCTCTCGGCCCAGGCCGAATACGAACGCGCCCGTACCGACAAACAGCGGGTCGATGAGCTGGCCTCGCGCGGCTCGGTCTCTCTGCGCGAGCGCGACCAGATCCGCGCTACCGCCCGCGTGGCGGCGGCGAACCTGGAAAAAGCCGACGCGGCGATCAATATTGCCCGGCAGGCCGTGACGGCAGCCGAGGTTTCTCGCGGCAGCCTCGAAGCCCAGGTACAGATGGCCGCAGCAGCGCTGCATCTGACGCAGATCGATCTGGACCATACCCTGATCAGCGCGCCACGCGACGGTCAGTTGAGCGAGGTGTCGGTCCGCCAGGGACAGTACGTGACAGCCGGCTCGCAGCTGTTCTATCTGGTTCCCGAGCAGCTCTGGGTGATCGCCAATTACAAGGAAACCCAAACCTGGCTTATGCAACCCGGTCAAGCCGTGACCCTCCGGGTCGATGCGCTCGACGATGCCCTGCTCACCGGCCGCATCGAGCGCCTGGCACCGGCCACCGGCTCGGAATTCAGTGTGCTGCGCTCGGACAACGCCACCGGCAACTTCACCAAGGTCGTGCAGCGCATCCCGGTCCGTATCGCCCTCGATCCAGACCAGCCGCTGGCCAGTCGGTTGCGGCCCGGCATGTCGGTGGTCACGCACGTCGACACGGCGAGCGAACCTCGATGAACGCTCGAACCGCATTGCTGTTCGGCACCACCCTGCTTCTTGTCGCTTGTGTCCCGGCAAAAGAACCCATCCCCTGGGAGGCCAAGGTAATCGCACCGACCCACTGGCGTACCGCTGGCGAGCCGCTCGCACCTATCCCTGACCATTGGTGGCAAACCTTCGACGACCCGCAACTCACACTGCTGGTGGAAACCGCGCTGCGCCATAACACCGATGTGCTGGGTGCCGTCGCTCGGGTCGATGAAGCCTACCAGCACATCGCCCTGGCCCGCTCGGCCTGGTGGCCGGATGTGGCCGCAGCGGTCACCGGGCAGCGCCAGCGCAGCCTCAGCGCGCTCGGTACGGTCGCTCATCCGCGAACGGTGCAACCCCAGTTGCAGGTCGCCTACGAGGCGGATATCTGGGGCCGGTTGCGCAAGCTGGAGCAGGCCCAGCGCAATCAGTATCAGGCCAGCCTGGCCGAACGCGACGCGGTCCGCCTGACCGTTGCCAGCACCACCGCCCGCGCCTATATCACGCTGCTGTCGCTGGACGGCCAACTGGCGGTGACCCGCGAAACCGTCGCCTCGCGCGTCGGCGCCCTGCGCGTTGCGGAGGATCGCGCCGCCGTCGGTTATACCTCGCAGTTGGAGCTGACCCAGGCGCAGTCGGAATACGAATCCGTGTTGCAGAGGATCTTCCAGCTGGAACAGGCCATCCGCGAGCAGGAAGACGCATTGCGGGTGCTCACCGGAGCTATGCCTGGCCATATCCGGCGCAGCCAGCCTCTGGACGCGGTGCAGTTACCGAAAGTCCCCGGCATGCTGCCTGCGCAACTGCTGCGTCGACGCCCGGATATCGCCCAGGCCGAACAATTGCTGGCCGCTACTGATGCGGTCCTGGAATCGCGGCGCGACGAGTTTCTGCCGCGCGTGCAGCTCTCCGCCAGCATCGGCCAGCTGTACACCAACTCGCTGGACTACAACCCGGTCAAAGTCTGGAGCCTGGGCAGCAGCATCCTGACGCCGATCTACACGTCCGGCCGTCTCCAAGCCCAGGTCGGCATCGCCAGCGCCCAGCGCGACCAAGCCGCCTACGCCTATCGCGCCACTACGCTGCAGGCTTTTGCCGAAATGGAAGATGCCCTCTCGGGTGTCATTCGCCTGCAGCAGCAGATCGACCACATTCTCGCCCGGCGTACAGTGCTCTACCGCTCCCTGGAAATCGCTCGCGACCGCTACCGCAACGGCTACTCCTCCTACCTGCAGGAACTTGATGCCCAGCGCAACCTGTTCGAGAACGACCTCTTGGCAGTGCAGGTGCGCGAAGGCCAGTTGAACAACCTGATCGACCTGTATCAGGCGCTGGGCGGCGGCTGGGCGCCGGCGTACGGAAAAGCGGAACAGGCTGCGGAACGCTGAACAGCCAGCCGGGGTCATGCCATCAGCCAGACGGAATCAGCGCCGCCGATGGCAGTGCGAAAAGCATGACGGTTGCATGGCAGGCGTACCGTAGCCAGCAGTCAATCATCCATCCGCGCAATCAGGAGCTCCGGCCTGACGACGACCAAGATGCGCCGCTCGAAGCGGATCAGTCCCTGGCGCATGAAATCGCTGAGGATGCTGCTCACCGTCTGCCGGCAGGAGCCCGCCAGGTGGGCGAGCTCCTGGTGGGTGATGCGCACGCGAAAGCGGATTTCCTCACCCTGCAGTTCGCCCCAGTTGCGCGCCAGGCGCACCAGGATACGGGCCAGACGAGCATCGGTGCGACGGGTGATCTTGTCGGTCACTGCGTCGCAGGCCAGGCGCAGGCGGCCGCTCACCTGCTTGATCATGTTGATGGCCAGGCGCGGATGCTCATGCAGCAGGCATTCGAAGTCGGCCCGGCTCAGGGAATGGACCACCGAGCGCTCCAGGGCCTGGGCGAACACCGCTTGCTCGCTGGCACCGGAAATGCCGCCGGCGCCAAAGGGATCGCCGGGTACGCAGAACCAGAAGATGGTGATCTCGCCCTGGCCGGAGAGATGGAAGATCTTCACCAGGCCCTGCTCCAGGAGGAATATCCGGGTGGCCGGATCGTTGGCCCGGAAGATGGTAGCGCCACGCCGGAACTCGTGACGTTCGGTGCGCGCCATGACCTTCTCGCGTACCTCGCTGGAGGTTCCCTCAAAGAAGTCGAAACGATCCCAGTACCAAGGCAATTCGCCGAGTGTGCTCATAATCTTTGCTGCCATGCATAGGCGGATTAGGTCTAAAATTTGTCGCATAGACGACAGATTTTGCCTCAGTCTATCCGTAAAACTGCAAGCGCATGACCTCTGTGCAACCGCTCCCATCAGGGATGCGGCAGCGCGGCGAAGCCCTTTCCATTAATCCAGCCAATCCGCATCCGCCATGGGCGATGAATGCGGAGGCAGGTTGACGTTTGCGTACACATATTACCTTTAAGAATTAAAGAAAATAAATATATTCAATTTTTACATATACGACACCTCAACCATCTTGTGTGCCGTGAAGGATGCCAAGCATGCTCAAAAGCAAATCCTTGAATCTGGACGATTCGGACAGTGCCGGTTGCCGAACCAGGAGCGGGTTCGGACGCCTGCGGGCCTGGCGTCGTGTGGCGCTGCTGGTCTCACCCTGGTTGGTCCTGTTGCTGATCTGGAGCGCCATCCGCATGGTCAGCGACAAGTACGCCGGCCTGATCCCCTCCATCTCCAGCGTGCTCGGCCAGGGCTATGAACTGCTGCTCGACGGCACCCTGGCCAGTCACTGGGCAGCCTCCACGCTGCGCGTGCTGGGTGGCGTGACTCTCGGCGTACTGCTGGCGATCCCAGCGGGCTTCGCCCTGGGCTGGTATGCCGGAGCGCGGCGGGTGATGACGCCGGTGCTGAATTTCTTCCGCGCCCTGCCGCCGATCGCCTTGATTCCACTGATGATCGTCTACTTCGGCATCGGCGAGCCGGCGAAGATCCTGGTGCTGGTCTACGCCGCCTTCTTCACTTCGGTGGTGGTGCTCTACGAGGGCATCTCGCGCATCCAGCCAATCTACATCAACGTCGCCCGCACCCTGGGTGCCAGCGAGCGCGAGCTGTTCGTGCGAGTGATCCTGCCGCTGGCCCTGCCCCATGTGCTGACCGCGTCGCGGGTGGCCCTGGGCGTGGGCTGGATGACCCTGGTGGCCTCGGAGCTGATCTCGGCGCAGCAGGGGCTGGGCTCGATGATCCAGATCGCCGCTTCCTACTTTCAGTTGGAAACCATCTATCTGGGGCTGTTCAGCATCGGCTTTACCGCAATGCTGATGGACTTCCTGCTGGTCCGCTTGAGTGCCCGCCTGGTCGGCTGGCAGGAGCAGGTGAAGTGATGACGAGCGAACGCGAAATCCAGTTCCGCAATGTCTCGGTGCGCTACGCCGGCGCACCCAACGATGGCTGGGTGGTGCGGAATGTCTCCCTGGATCTGGGTCGGGGCGAGTTCGTCTCGCTGATCGGCCCTTCCGGTTGCGGCAAGACCACCCTGCTGAAACTGGCCGCCGGCATGAGTACGCCGACCCAGGGCAGCGTGACCCTCGGCAGCCAGCCGATTACCGCTCCCGGCCCGGAGCGGGGCGTGGTGTTCCAGGAGTACGGCGTGTTCCCTTGGCTGAGCGTGCGCGGGAACATCGAGTTCGGCCTGACCCTGGCGGCCAACCGCCGCGATGCCGCTGAACGCGCGGTGATCGTCGACAAGTACCTGGCGCTGATGGGGCTGGGCGATTTCCGCGACGCCTTGCCCAACACCCTGTCCGGCGGCATGCGTCAGCGCGTGGCACTGGCCCGCGCCTATGCGGTGAATCCCGAATTCCTGCTGATGGACGAGCCGTTCGGTGCCCTGGACGCCCAGACCCGGCTGGTAATGCACGACCTGCTGCTGGATTTGCAGCGCCAGGAGGAGAAGAGCGTGCTGCTGATCACCCATTCGGTGGACGAGGCGCTCTACTTGTCCTCGAAGATCGTCCTGGTCAGCGCCCGCCCGGCGCGGATCACCGAAATCATCGAAGTGCCCTTCGCCTATCCACGCGACGAGTCAGTGCGCGCCACCTCCGAATTCGTCCGCCTGCACGCGCATCTGCGTGCCCGGGTGATGGCCGAATACGCCCAGCAGCAACGAGAAGACATCGCCAACACCCTGCACCCGGAGAACCGTTGAACATGCAACGCAGACATTTCCTTCAAGGCATCGTTGCCACCAGCGCCCTCGGCCTGCTGTCCCCGCGCCGGTTCGCCCAGGCTGGCGATACCCTCAAGGTCGGCTACCTGCACACCCTGTCCGCCGACGGCCACCTGTGGCTCGGCGAGCACCTCGGCGCCTGGAAGGCGCAGGGTCTGCAGCTCGACACCGTGCAATTCGTCACCGGCCTGGAGGCCTACCAGGCGCTGGCCGGCGGCAGCATCGACCTGGTCACCACCGGCGCGGTGATCTCCAATTTCCCGGCGCGCGGCCAGGGCAAGGCGTTCCTGATCAACGCCCTGGAAACCGGCATCGCGCAGATCTGGGCCGATCCGGACCAGGGCATCCACAGCCTTGCCGACCTCAAGGGCAGGCAGATCGCCACTACCCGCGGCACCACCGCGCATTTCTTCCTGCACCGGGCGCTGAAGAGCGTCGGCCTGGACAGCACCAAGGACGTGGAAATCGTCCACCAGCGCCTGGATCAGGCGGTGATCTCGTTCATCGCCGGCTCGGTGCCGGCCACCGCCTTGTGGGTGCCGTTCGACACGCCGATCCGCCAGCGCCGGCCCGACTCGCTGCTGGTCGCCCAATCCTCCGACTTTCCCGATGCCACGGTGGTGGACGGCTGGTCGGCGCGTAATGGACTGCATGCCAGCCAGCCGCAACTGCTGCAACGCTTCATCCGCGGCTGGGCCAAGGCCAACGACTTGCTCACCGGCAGCCCGGACGAGGCCCTGGCGATCCTCGCCAAGGACAAATACAAGGAATTCGATCTGGCCGAACTCAAGCGCCAGTACGCCCTGGTGCAGTGGTATGCCACTGCCGAGTGGCCGCAATACTACCGGGACGGCTCGGTGCAGCGCTGGTTGAACCAAGTCACCGACTTCAATCAGGAAGTCGGAGCGATCAAGGAGCCGATCCGCGCCGAAACCTACTTCGATCCCAAACCTTTCCTCGATACCTTCGCCTGAGTGGCAGGAGACACCTGATGAGCGATTACAAAAAAGCCAAGTCCGTCGAGCAACTGATCCCCATCGAAGAGCGCTACCGGCATATCCGTCCGCGCCCGCAACTGCCGAACTTCGCCGCCCATATCGACGGCGTGGACCTGACCCGGCCGTTCAGCGACGCAGTGCGCGCGGAGCTGTACCAGGCCCTGCTGGACTTCGAGGTGCTGTTCTTCGCGCCCCAGGAACTGACCCCGGAGCAGCATCTGGAACTGGCTGCGGTGTTCGGCCCGGTGGCCCAGGGCGCTTACTTTCCGCGCAAGGACTCGCACCCGCAGATCGAGGTGCTGGCCACCGACGCCGACCACCCGGCTTCGGTGGACCACTGGCACAGCGACCTGAGCTGGCTGGAAAACCCGCCGGCCGGCACGGTGATCCAGCTCACCGAAGTGCCCGAGGTGGGCGGCGATACCGCCTGGGCCAGCATGAGCAAGGCCTTCGCCGCGCTTTCGCCGGGCCTGCGAGACTACCTGCGTGGCCTCGATGCGACCCACACCTGGGAGACCAGCCAGTGGCGCAACTACCTGGCCAACCTCGGCGAGGAGGTCCTGATCAACTCGATTCGCCAGTTCAAGCCGGTGGTCCATCCGGTGGTACTGAAGCATCCGGAATCGGGCAAGGAGCTACTCTTCGTCAATGAAACCTTCACCCGCCAGATCAACGGCGTGTCGGCCCTGGAAAGCCGCGAAATCCTGCGCTTGCTCACCAGTTGGGTAAAACAGCCGGAGTTCATCTACACCCACAAATGGCAGGCCAACGGCATCGCCGTGTGGGACAACCGCAGCACCCAGCACTACGCCCTGGCCGACTACTGGCCGCAGCGCCGGCTCAATCATCGGGTCACCTTCAATGCCCGTGGCCGCGCCGGCGAGATCGACAACACCCTGGCCGCGGTGGGTGGGCTCGGTGTGACCTCGAAGGTCGCCTATGGCTACTGACAATCTGCGCGTCCTGCGTACTTCGCGGCTTGAACAGCACTATGCCGACAGCGGCCCCGCCGCTGGCCCGGTCGCCGTGCTGCTGCACGGCTGGCCGGACGCCATCGCTACCTGGGCTTCCCAGGTGGCGGCCCTGAACGACGCTGGCTGGCGCACCCTGGTGCCCTACCTGCGTGGCTTCGGGCCGAACCGCTTCCTCGCTGCGGCGACACCGCGCAGCGGCCAGCTCAGCGCCATCGCCACGGATATCCTGGAACTGGTGGATGCCCTCGGTGTGCAGCGCTTCGCCGTGATCGGCCACGACTGGGGCGCGCGGGCCGCCTATATCCTTGCCGCGCTGCGGCCCGAACGGGTCAGCCACTGCGTCGCGCTGTCGGTGGGTTACGGCGCGCCGGGGCCGCTGAGCCTGCGCCAGGCACAGAATTACTGGTATCACTGGTACTTCGCCGTGCCCCGTGGCGAAGCGGCGTTGCGCGCGGACCGACGCGCCCTGTGCCAGCACCTGTGGCGCGAATGGGCGCCGGGCTGGGCCTTCGACGAGGCGCTCTTCGCGGACACAGCGCAGGCTTTCGACAACCCCGACTGGCTGGCCATCACCCTGCATTCCTACCGCCAGCGCTGGGGCCATGCCGAGGGTGATCCGGCCTATGCCGAGTGGGAGGCGCGCCTACGCGGCACACCGGTCATTACCGTGCCGACCCTGGTGCTGCATGGCGTGGACGATTGCTGCAATGATCCCTCGACCTCGGCTTCCCGCGAATACTTCAGCGGCCGCTATCATCGAATTCTGCTGCCCGGTATCGGCCATTTCCCCCAGCGCGAGGCGCCAGCAGCCGTGGGAGTCGCCATACTCGACTGGCTGGACTTGCCTGGCTAGGGCCTGTTGACGCTACTGATACGGCTCGCGACAGTCGTGTCAACAGGCCTTAACCCAACCCATAGCGTTGCCATGCCCTGGCCGCCGCGAAATGCAGGCTCGAATGCCGTCGTGCCACAGCCGCGTGGTCCCTGTCGTAGCCGCCACCGATCACGCCGCAGACAGGAATATCCCGCCCCAGGCAATGCTCCAGCACGGCATCGTCACGTGCGGCCAGGCCGGCGTCGGTCAACTCCAGCAGGCCGAGGGCATCGTCGCGATGTACATCGACCCCGGCGTCATAGAGCACCAGATCCGGCTGGTAGAGCGGCAACAGGTAATCCAGCGTTTCGTTCACCACCTTGAGATAGTCGCTGTCGCCCATGCCGGCCGGCAGCGGGATGTCCCAATCGCTCTGTGCCTTGCGCACCGGGAAGTTCTTCTCGCAGTGCAACGAGACAGTCACCGCCGCGGGGATTCGTTCGAGGATGCGCGCCGTACCGTCGCCCTGGTGCACGTCGCAGTCGAAGATCAACACTCGGCCGACCCGCCCGCTTTCCAGCAGATAGAGCGCAATCACTGCCAGGTCGTTGAAGATGCAGAAGCCCGAAGCCTGATCGTAATGGGCATGGTGGGTGCCGCCGGCCAGATGACAGGCCAACCCATGGCGCAGCGCCAATTCCGCCGTCAGCAGCGAGCCGCCCACGGCACGCAGGGTGCGCTGCGCCAGTTGCGGCGACCAGGGCAAGCCAAGGCGCCGCAGCTCCTCGCGACTCATCTCGCCGCTGCAATAGCGCCGGATGTAAGCCGGATCGTGAGCCAGGGCGAGAATCTCGTGCGGACACAGCTCAGGGCGTAACAAGGTTGCATCGGTGGTCAGGCCGCTGGCGACCAGATGCTCACGCAGCAGGCGGAATTTCTCCATGGGGAAGCGGTGGCCTTCCGGCAGCGGCGGGCTGTAGTCATCGTGGAATACCAGCGGTAGAGAAGGCATGCAGACTCGGAATCGGTTGAACGCCTGCCAGTATGGCGGCAGCACCATGCGCCCCTCAAGAAGCCGCGACGAGCGTCGGGACTGGTCAGCAACCCTGGCTTGACGCACCATTGAACAAGCCTTCGCGACCTTGTAAGGAAGAACGCCACATGAGCCAGACACTCGACACCCTGGTAGGGCTGCTCGCCCTGGAGCCTCTGGAGGACAATCTCTTTCGCGGCGCCAGCTATGATCTGGGCTTTCCCCAGCTGTTCGGCGGTCAGGTGCTCGGCCAGGCACTCTCGGCGGCCAGCCAGACGGTCGAGGGGCGGCAGGTACACTCGCTGCACGGTTATTTCCTGCGGGCTGGCGATGCCCGGCTGCCGGTCGTTTACCAGGTCGAACGACTGCGCGATGGCGGCAGTTTCAGCGCCCGCCGGATCAGCGCGGTCCAGAAGGGCCAGATTCTCTTCAGCTCCATCGCCTCGTTCCAGAACGCGGCAGAAGGCTTCGAGCACCAGGCGAGCATGCCCGCCGTACCTGACCCGGACGACTTGCCAAGCTATGCCGAGCTGATGCAGCAGTGGGCCGCGCAGGCTACCGAACCGCTGCGCCGCCACCTTCCCGGACGCCGGGCCATCGAGCATCGGCCGGTAGGCATGCAGAATCCATTCAAGCCACTGCAACCGCAGGAGCCGTTCCAGCACATCTGGATGCGCGCCGCTGGCCGCTTGCCGGACGATCCCGCCCTGCATCGCTATCTGCTGGCCTACGCCTCGGATTTCTTTCTCATCGGCACCGCCCTGCTGCCCCATGCCGCCTCGCTCTGGCAGAAGGACATCAAAATGGCCAGCCTGGACCATGCCATCTGGTTTCATCGCGAATTTCGCGCCGACGAGTGGCTGCTCTACAGCCTGGAAAGCCCCTGGACCGGCCACGCGCGCGGGCTCGCCCGTGGCCGAATCTTCGACCGCCAGGGCCGGCTGGTCGCCTCCGTGGCCCAGGAAGGGCTGATTCGCAAACGCGAGGAACGGACATGAAACTTGCCAACGTACACCACTGGGTGTTTGACATGGATGGCACGCTGACCATCGCCACGCACGACTTTCCGGCGATCCGCCGGGCGCTGGAGATTCCTGCAGAGGCGGACATCCTGAGTCACCTTGCCGCCCTGCCGGAAGTTGAAGCCGCCCCCAAGCGCCACTGGCTGCTGGAGCACGAGCGCGAACTGGCGCGCGCCGCCCGCCCCGCGCCCGGCGCCTGCGAGCTGCTGCAAGAGCTCTGCGCTCGCGGCTACCGCCTGGGCATGCTGACCCGCAATGCCCACGAACTGGCGGTGATGACGCTGAAAGTAGTCGGCCTGGATCACTGCTTCGCCAGCGACGACATCCTCGGTCGCGACGAAGCCCTGCCCAAGCCCGATCCGTGTGGCCTGCTGCATCTGGCCCGCAAGTGGAATGTCACGCCGAGCGACCTGGTGATGGTCGGCGATTTCCGCAACGATCTCGAATGCGCCAGGGCTGCCGGTGCCTACGGCATTCTGGTCAACACGCCGGAAAATCTCTGGCCGGAGCTGGCCGATCTGTATGTACGCGATTGCGCGGAGCTGAAGCGGCTCATCGGATAGCGGCTGGAGTCTGGAGGCTCCAGCGCTTGCAGCCCTTACAACCGTTGCGCAGCGAACGTATCGCAGCTATCCGGATCACCGCTCTTGAACCCCGTGCTGAACCAGCGCACACGCTGGGCCGAGCTGCCATGAGTGAAGGCATCCGGGACGACATGGCCCTGGGCCTGGTGCTGCAAGCGGTCGTCGCCGATAGCGTTGGCAGCGTTGAGTGCCTCTTCCACATCCCCTTCTTCCAGCCAGTTGTGCCGCTGCTGGCCATGGAAGGCCCAGACGCCAGCCAGGCAATCAGCCTGCAGTTCCTGGCGAACCAGCAAGCCCGTGGCGCCCTCCATCGACGCCCCACCCTGGCGGGCGCGCTCCATACTGCCCGGAATGCCGATCAGCGTCTGTACATGGTGGCCGACTTCATGGGCGATCACATAGGCCTGGGCAAAATCACCGGCGGCAGAGAAGCGCGTCGCCATATCCTGGAAGAACTGCAAATCCAGATAGACCCGCTGGTCGGCAGGGCAGTAGAACGGCCCCACTGCCGCCGTGGCGAAGCCGCAGGCGGAATTGACGCCACCGCGAAACACCACCAGTGTCGGGTCCCGGTATTGCTTACCTGCCTGGCTGAACAGCGCCTGCCAGGTATCTTCGGTATCGCCGAGAATAGAGCGGACGAAGCGCATTTCCGGGTCGTTGGCAGCGGGTACCGCCTGCGGTTGCGCCCCCTGTTGCGATGAAGTCGTCACCGCGCTCTGGCCGATCAGTTGGTCGAGAATCTGCATGGGATTCTGGCCGCTCAACAACCCCACCACCACCACGATGGCAATGCCACCCAGACTCAGGCGACCGACCGGTACGCCGCCACGTCTGGCATCCTCCACGTTATCGCTTTCTCGTGCTTTTCCCCAACGCATAGCATCACTCCATTGCTCGCTCTGTTTCTCCTTGGAGAATAGGCTACGTCACATGTTCAGTGCAGCAGCAGCCTCGATAATGCAATCTGCGGCAGATGACCACCCATGCCGAACGAACGGCAGCCGATCTGGTCTGTGTGTCGTTTGGCAGGCTCGAGCCGTTGCGGGCCGACTCGCCGTTTTCCAGGAGATATAAATCGATGCGTTTTGCCCGGTTTGTGCTGGCCCTGCAGGCGTTGGTGATGGCGGCGCTTGGCCTGGCCTACAACTTCTTTCCCTACGAAATGGCCAACCTGAATGGCATGCTGCTGATGGAAAGCCAATCGATCGACCAGATGCGCACCTGGTATGGCGGGCTGCAAATGGGACTGGCTCTGTTTCTGCTCTGGGCCTTGCGTACCCAGGAGCGTGCCCGGGCGGCGTTGGTCATGCTGATGTTCAGCATGGCGCTACTGGTGGTCGCACGGCTGACGTCGCTGCTGGTAAATGATGGGGCAATGGTGTGGTTCGATACGCTCTGCCTGGCCTGGCAAGCCATCGCCCTGGCCTTGTCGGCCATTGCCTGGTGGCCGATCCGCGAAGAACCTTCCAGCACTGAAGAGCCTTCCAGCACTCTGGAGGCCGACGCAAACGCGGAATACTTCGACGAACCGCCCAAGCCATTTCGGGTCGGCAACGATGAACAGGAGCAGTTGTCGATCCCTCCGACTGCTTGCGTACCGGCTTTGTCGCCACCCGAGACGACAACGACATCCCAACAAATTTCTTAGAGCCTGTTACCCGTGGAAAACCGCTACGCGGGTCTTCCCCCGCGTAGGGTGAACAACGCCGAAGGCTTGTCCACCGAACGAGCAAGCGGCGAACTGCCCGGCCTCTCCGGTGGAAAACCGCTGCGCGGGTTTTCCAGCCTACGGCTGGCGAAAGACGTTGAAAGATATGCGCCTTAGCGCTTCTTGGGGCGAGGTTCGCCCTGCCGTGGGCCACTCAGCTTCGGTGCCTGGCGTACCGGCCGGGCGTTGGGTTTTTCACCTTCCTCGAACCAGCTACCCAGGTGAACACGGCCTTTGGCTACCACTTCCTCGGGTTGTTTCGGCTTTTTCGGTTTCTTGATGACCTGGCCACCGGGAGCCGTAAGCGGCACGCGGTGTTCAGGGCTGAATTCTGCCTCCTCATGGCGCGGCAGTACCTGGCGGATCAGCGTCTCGATGGCGACCAGCAGGTCCACTTCGTCGGCGCAGACCAGCGAGACCGCTTCGCCACTGGCCCCGGCGCGACCGGTGCGGCCGATGCGATGTACGTAGTCTTCGGCAACACCGGGCAGGTCGAAATTGACCACCAGCGGCAGATCCTGGATATCCAGGCCGCGCGCGGCCACATCGGTCGCCACCAGCACCTGAACCTCGCCATCCTTGAAACGCTGCAGCGCCCGCAAGCGGGCGGGCTGTGGCTTGTCGCCGTGGATTGCATCACTGTCGAGGCCTTGCGCCTGCAACTCGGCCACCAGTTGGTCGACCCCCTTGCGGGTCTTGGCGAACACCAGCAATTGCCCCCAGCCCCGCACCCGCAGCAGATGCAAGAGCAGCTCGCCCTTGCGCTTCTTGTCCACCGGAATCAGCCACTGCCTGACCGAGCGCGCCGCCGCGTTGCGCGGACTGACCTCGACAGATAGCGGATCGCGCAGCATTTCCCCGGCCAGTTGCCGGATCGCAGCGGAAAAGGTCGCGGAGAAGAGCAGCGTCTGGCGCTGCTTCGGCAGTGCAGCGAACAGCTCGTCCAGTTCGCGGGCAAAGCCCAGATCGAGCATACGATCAGCCTCATCCAGCACCAGGATCTGCAACTGCTCGAACCCAACGGCGTTCTGTCGGTAGAGATCGAGCAACCGGCCCGGCGTGGCCACCAGCACATCGACACCCTTGCGCAGGCGCATCATCTGCGGGTTCAGGCTGACGCCACCGTAGACCGCATAACTGCCCAGCGGCAGATCGCGGCCATAGACCTGCAGGCTCTGCTGAATCTGCTCGGCCAGCTCGCGGGTCGGCACCAGCACCAGGGCGCGCACCGAATTGCTCGCCACGCGCGGGCCTTCCAGAGCCAGCCGCTGCAGCAACGGCAAGGCGAAACCGGCGGTCTTGCCGCTACCGGTCTGGGCCGAGGCAAGCAGGTCGCGGCCCTTGAGCACGGCCGGAATGGCTGCGGCCTGGACCGGCGTCGGAGTGCGGTAATCGAGGGCTTCCAACGTCCGCAAGAGCGGTTCGATCAGGCCCAGGGAGGCGAAGGTCATGTGGGGCTCGCAGCGATGCAAATAAACGGGAGCGGATTCTAGAGTGTTTGAACGATACGTTGGTAAAACCCGCCAAACGAGCGCGCCCGGATCAAGGGACTGCACAGGTGGTTCAAGCTGCCTGGCCAGAGATGCCAGATTGTCGCAAGGACTGACGTCCACTCCGGGCGATGTGCTCTTGCCACATCGCCAAGGTACGGAGCACCTACTTCATTCACTGGATAATCTGCCGGATTGCCGGCGAATGGCAGAACACGACTCGAATCAACCGCGACAACCGCCACCCATGACTTGATAGCGCAGCAAATGCCTTTCGCCATGCGAGTCTTCATAAAGCATGTAGGCCGGCACGACAGCGCACACAGTCGAGTCGCTCTCAACCGAAATGACTTTCTTTATATCCGGCTTCATACCGTAGTGATACTCCTCGGCCTCGAGCGCTTGCGGGTCACCTTCGTCGACTACATTATCCCTTTTATCGGAAACAATATTTTCCGTATTCAAATTAAACCGGGTGCCTGTCGTTACCGAGGCTGGCGCCGTGGTCACCTCTTCCTCACCGGCTTGTAACACATCAGCCATAACCAGACAAGGAAGAGCCACCATCATCACTGTTGCAAGATTTTTCATGATTTTCTCCACTTTTTACAGACAAAACGGCACCCTCACGCGAAATTCCAGTGATGCTCGGAAAGATCGTTTAGCGAATCCGGGAAGGTTTGCCTCGTGGAAGAATCTATTTTCCGAACCTTAATCCGACTTGAATAAGCGGTAGGGTCAGGAGGAACATGATTTTTACCGATTTGGAAATAATCGACTAAGCTTATAACCAAACAATACCAATGGCCTCCTGCATCAAGCCTGGAGCGGGCCTATCGAGCACTGATGGCTGGCGATGAAAACGAGCCCTCTTGCAGAGCGATCCGATCAATGCAGATAATGAGATGAATTATCATTTGATGGCGCATCTTCATGAATACGGGTCCATTGAAAGCCGGCCGGCTGATGACAAGGCCTGACAGGTATTTCACTCCCCATAGACTCATGTAGCCCCTGCGCCTGTATTGGGTAAAACGCCCTCAGAGCCTGTTCACGATCTTGCGAGCTAGAGCTAAACGGTGGCAAAAATACCTGAGAAAGCGGACCGGGCTCGCGTGCGAGTTTACAAATGGTAAATGAGCATTTCGACCGAGCTGGCGATCCAGGCCGTTTTCAACGCCGTTTGGCCGACGCGCAGCAGATCGTGAACAGGTTCTCTCTGCTACGGAAAGCGTCGCCAATGTTATCCCGTGACTCCAGCATCACCCATCTGTATGCCCAACACCAAGGCTGGCTCCAGGGTTGGCTGCGACGGCGGCTGAACGACTCCAGCGATGCCGCCGACCTGGCTCAGGATACCTTTTTGCGGGTTCTGCAACGCCGGCAGAATCTCTCGCTCGAAGAGCCGCGCGCCTACCTGCGCACCATCGCCCACGGCCTGCTGATCGACCTCTGGCGCCGCCGCGACATCGAGCGGGCCTGGCTGGAGACCTTGCAACAGTTGCCGGAGCAGCAGGCGCCGAGCCCCGAGGTCAGTCTCCTGATGATCGAAACGCTGGTAGCCATCGACAACCTGCTCGACGAACTGCCGCCGGCGGTGCGCGAAGCCTTCCTGCTGGCCCAGCTCGAAGGCTTGAGCTGCCCGCGCATCGCCGAGCGTCTCGGCGTGTCCCTCTCCACCGTCGAACGCTACATCGCCAAGGCGCTGCGCCACTGCTATCGGCTGGCGTTCGAGCAAGAGCCATGAGCCGCACCCCGCAAGAGCGCCTGCCGGAGGCAGTGATCGAGCAGGCCATCGACTGGGCGGTCAGGCTGACCTACAACGAAGCCGATGCCAATACCCAAAGCGCCTTTCAGGCCTGGCACGAGGCCAGCGAACAACACCGCCAAGCCTGGCAGCGGGTGCAGAGTCTGCATGGCCGCTTCGCTGGTGTGCCGGCCGATTTGGCCATGCAAACCCTGGGCAAGCTGCCAAAGGCCCAGCTCAGACGCCGCCAGCTCGGCAAACTGACGCTATTGTTCGGCGCGTTGGGGGCCACCACTTGGGGCGCCAGCGAAGTCACCCCCTGGCAACGCCTGGTGGCCGATCACAGCACCGCCGTCGGCGAACGCCGCCGCTGGCGGCTGGCCGACGGCAGCCAGCTCGATCTGAACACCGATAGCGCCGTCAGCCTGCATTTCGACAGCGAGCAGCGCCTGCTGCGCTTGCTGCGTGGCGAACTGCACCTGATCAGCGACAGCGATACCGGGCAGTTCGCCGAACGGCCGTTGCGCGTACAAACTCGCGACGGCCTGCTGGAAGCCCTGGGCACCCGCTTCAACGTGCGCCTGGACGAACAAGCGACGCGGCTGATGGTGGAAGAAGGTACAGTCAGTCTGCACCCCGCCGGCAATGGCGAACCTCGGATCGCCCAGGCTGGCCAGCAATGGCTGCTGAACTCCGGCCAGGCCCTGCAACTGCCCCAAAGCCACAGCGTGCCGAACGGCTGGCTCGACGGCCAGTTGATCGCCCGTGAACTGCCCCTGGAAGAGCTGCTCGCCGAACTGTCCCGCCATCGCCACGGCTACCTCGGCTGCGACCCGGCCATCGCCCGACGGCCGATCAGCGGCAACTTCCAGTTGAGCGATATCGACGCCACTCTCGATTTCATCGCCCAAAGCCATGGTTTGTACCTGCACCGCCTGACCCGCTACTGGGTTCGTCTGGGCGCTGCCTGAGCAAAATAGGGACGACAGCGAAAATAGTTCACCGGTAAGTGAAGGAATTTCGATTCTCATTCGGCACTCAGGTCGTGACATTTCGCTCACTGCCAACGAGAGGCCCCCATGAGCTTGCGCAAACAGCCGTTGCCCCACAGTTCCCGACCCGCCACCCTGGCCGCCGCGGTGCGCGGCGCCCTGCTGTATCTGCCGCTGGCGAGCGTGATCCTGAGCATGCCGGCCACAGCTATCGCCCAGCAGACCGCCAGCCAGGAGTTTTCCATCGCCCCCGGCAGCCTGGATGCTGCCCTGTCTCAGTTCTCCCGCCAGGCCGGCGTGAGCGTCGCCTTCGACGCTAAACTGCTGGCCGGCAAAAGCACCCCGGGCCTGCAAGGCACCTTCGCCTCGGACGAAGCCCTGCACCGCTTGCTGGCCGGCAGTGGCTTGCAGGCAGAGCGGCAAGACCGTGGCGGATATGTGCTGGTGGAAACCGAATCAGCCGGGTCGATAAGCCTGGATGCGATGCGGGTAGTCGACAACTCACTCGGCACCATCACCGAGCAGACCAAGTCCTATACACCTGGCACCATTGCCTCCGCCACCCGATTAGTGCTGACACCACGTGAAACCCCACAAATGGTCACTGTGGTTACCCGCCAGCATATGGATGATTTTAATCTGACTAATGTCGATAAAGTTTTGGAACATGCGCCGGGTATTACTGTAACTAAACAGGATAACTTACGTTCCTTTTATTATGCGCGCGGCTATCAAATCCGTAACTTTCAGTACGACGGAATCCCTGTAATAAGTGATGGCGTAAACTTTATGGGGCAGACTACAAGCGATATGATCCAATACGATCGCGTAGAGGTTATTAAAGGTGCTAGCGGTTTAACCACCGGTGCAGGTGGTCCTGGCGCTACACTTAATCTAGTACGCAAAAAGCCTACCTATGAATTTTCTGGACACGCTACCGCCGAAGCAGGCCGCTGGGATAATTACCGCACTGAATGGGATGCCGGTGGACCTTTGAATGAAAATGGTAGCATTCGTGGTCGTGTCGCCGCTTCCTTTCAAGATAAACAATCCTTCCAAGATTATGCCAAGGAACAAACCCGGGCGCTCTATGGAATATTAGAAGTGGATTTGTCTCCACAAACGATGTTGACCTTAGGTGGTAATTACGACAAAAAAAGGCCAAGAGGAACTATGTGGGGTGGGGTTCCATTCTGGGATAGCTATAATAATACAATCAAGAAGTCTCGTTCTTTTAATCCTTCAGCAACCTGGAGCCATTCTGATCAGTTCAGTCATGCTTTATTTGCTCAGTTGGATCATGAGTTCGACAATGGTTGGACTAGCCGAGTTTATTACACCTTTCAAAGAAATGCGCAAAATGGTGAATTCGGAGGCATTCTATATGCCCCCAATGCTGATAATGGAAGTGCTAACTTACAGAGTAACGTGGCCAGATACAAAACAAGAAGCGGAGCGCTGGAGGCTTATGCCCGTGGTCCTTTCGAACTCTTTGGCCGCACCCATGAGCTGGCAGTAGGTGTTAGCGGTTACCATAATCATCTCAAAGGATCAGTGCATAGATACACAGTGATACCCATTGATAATTTCTGGGACTGGAATGGTCATGTACATAAACCGGACTGGGGAAGAGTTACCTGGAGTACGGAGGATATAATCAACCAACGCGCCTATTATGCCAGTGCCCGTTTCAGCCTAACCGATGATCTTGCTGTGATTCTGGGTAGTCGAGTGACTAATTATCGTAGAGGTGGTACTAGCCATATGCGTGAAACGGGAGAAGTGGTTCCTTTTGCAGGTATTACTTATGACCTAAACTACAGTTTCTCGGTTTATGCCAGTTACACCAAAATCTTCCAACCACAAGATGCCCGGGACGAAAACTATGGCATCCTTCAACCAGATGAAGGAGATAGCTACGAAGGTGGTTTTAAGGGCGAATGGTTCAATGGCCGCTTGAATGCCAGCTTGGCCTATTTTGAAATTCGCCAGGATAATCGCGCCGAATATGTCGGCTACGACTATGATCGAAACTATAGTATATATAGAGGAGTAAAAGCCAAAAGCAAAGGCGTGGAACTGGAAATAACAGGTGAGTTGACACCGGGATGGAATATTCAAGCAGGCTTCACCCATCAGGTTATTCGAGAGGACAGAACCAATGAAAAGCTGTCGACGGAGCAGCCGGAAAACATGCTCAAGCTCTACACGAATTATCGCCTGCCTGGAGCCTTGAGTAAGTTTACCATTGGTGGTGGCGCCAATTATCAGGGTACAACCTGGAGAAATGGTACAGACTATCTCAGCAATGCTCATCAATACAGGCAGGAAGCTTTCTGGCTACTTAATTTCATGGGTAAATATCAGGTTACCAACAACATTTCCGCAACTCTCAATATAAACAATTTACTGAATAAATATTATTATGTTAATTATGGAGCGGCAAATAGTTATATGTATGGAGAACCCCGCAACATGATGCTAACTACCCGCTGGGACTTTTAAGCCCATAGATAGAATGGCGCAAAGTAATATCCATCGAACAAAATTGACCATGATGGATATCGCTTCGCCCTCGTCCATCCTTATGGCGTATCGAGGCCGGCATACACGGAAAGCCCCGTAGGGCTGTGGCCGTAGGGTGAAAAACCCGCGTAGCGGTTTTCCACCGGGGACGCCCAGGCGGAGGTGAATAAGCAGAGCGTTATCCACCCTACACCGGGAAAAATCCGCTAAAGGGCTGACCCTAAAACGGCCTGGATCTCAATACCTCCACGAACCGGAAGGCGATCAGGCCATACAACTGGCTACACGTTGGGATTGTTAAAACCATATATCTCGCGCCATCGACGCTCGATGCCAGGGAACACCAGCCACGACCAGAACTTCAAATCCGCGCCAGGACCAGGCTGGCTGCCCCATGCCTGGATTCCAGGCCGAATGATCGCTTTGTCACGTCCAACGCCTCTGGCCGACGGCCGGATTCCGCCCGATCAGGCTGTCCAGAATCATTAGGCCGCATTGCCTGAACTCGATTAGTCATTCGACACGATCAGGCGCAAATGCGGACCTTTGCCGGGCCCGGGATACAGCTTTTCCGCCGTTGCCTCACCCTTGGCGCTTGTGATGCTGTATCCCGCGAGCGCGGACTCATCGAAAGCCGGGCGCGATTCGGCATCTTTCTCGCCGGCAGCGACAAGGTAAAGCCGCGGAGCCTGCCCCTGGCGTTTCAGCGCGTTTGCTGCAGCGCTTCGCCGCTGGTCATCCTGGGTACACCGCCAGAAGCGAGTTATCCAATTTATCGCGGCAGTCATGATCTTGCGGTTCAAGGTTCGTTCCTCTGGCATGATCGGTTCATGGACCGGATGGAGTCAGTGTATGGATCGCAAGGTCAAGCGCGGTCAGGCGGTGGTAAACGATTGGTAAATGGCGTCGAAGCATGCGCATGGATTGATCTCCGGTGACGATCGGCCACGGGAGGCGCGCTCGCACGGCCCATGCATACCCACGTGGGCAAACAACACCCGCCGCGCCGGCAACAGCCCCTAAAACGCTGCCCTTTCAAGATGTTTGGTTTCAAAAAGCGGGATTTCCAGGCGACACCCAGTCCCGCTCAGGAGGCTGGGTAGCGGCGTTGCGCAGGAGGATGCGAGGCATGGATGCCGAGCAAGGAACGAAGAGACGGGGCCACCAAGGTTGTGCAGAATCTGGCGCGATGCCAATGCGGGCGTTTGTTTATCGCCTATTTCATAAATAGCTCGCCACTCTATATTTTGCGTGATAGGTTCAATGCTTACTTCATGGCACATAGCTTGTTGAGCTTTGTGAACTTATAGCTTGCAAAAGCCTCCCGGATAAAGTTCATGAATAATCAGCAGCGCTGGAAAGCAAAATGGAAAAAGAATGATATTGCCTTTCATCAAGATAATATCAATCCCTTGCTGGAACAGTTTTGGCCGCAATTATCTTTATCAACAGGTGACACTGTCCTGGTTCCACTATGTGGAAAAAGTCTCGATATGAACTGGCTATCCTTGATGGGGTATAAGGTTATTGGTATCGAATTCAGTGATATTGCGATCAAGGCTTATTTCGATGCCTTGAGCGTAACGCCCTCACGCCAGCAACAGGGACGGTTCACACGGTGGTGGCATGGCGATACAGAAATATGGCGCGGTGACTTATTCAACCTGGCTGAAAATGATGTCAGAGAGGTCAGTGCCATTTATGATTGTGCAGCTTTAACGGCTTTATCGCCTTCCCGTCGAATAAAATATGTTCAGCATATTGCAAATATATTACCTGAACATGGCCAGATATTATTATTGACCACTGAAAGCACGAATGAAGAGCAAATTGATTCTGCGTCTGAAATAGATGAAGAGGTCAACGATTTATACAAATCACTCTATACAATCAAGTTACTATATGGTCAGCACTGTATAAAAAAAGATCCTGCATATCCTGATGAACCTGCTTCCGCTCTCGAAGAAAAAGTTTATTGGATGAAAACGCATACCCATAACTATTCCCACTAGATTTTGTACAGACAATCGCTGAATTTAGCTGTAAATAAACAGGTGTTTTCCAGTAACTATTTTACAAACGCCTCAACATCTTTCATCGGCCCGTAGAGTGGAAAACTTGCGTAGCGATTTTCCACCGGGGATGGCCGGGCGACTTTTCTGCTTCCCTGTGCCTCGTACCGGCCATGAGCCTGAGAGCCTGTTCACGATCTGCTGCGCGTCGGCCATACGGCGTTGAAAATGGCCTGGATCGCCAGCCCGGTCGGAATGCTCATTTACAACGCGTAAACTCGCACGCGAGCCCGGTCCGCTTCCTCAGCCATTTTCGCCTTGCCTGGCTCTAGCTCGCGAGATCGTGAACAGGCTCTGAAAGCACATGTAGAGATCCGGCGCATCGGCTAAAGTGTGGCTCTTCGACTGTTCGATGCCTCGATAAAATGCAGCTACTGTCTACTCTCCGCGAAGCCTGGTATTTCTATTCACGCCATCTGGGTTCCATCGTTCTGCTTTGCTTGCCGCTGATTCTGACGGAAAGCGTCGCTCGGCTGGCGATCACCTACTTCACCGGTAGCCAGGACGACCTGCAGCTCCAGGATTTGCTGGTCAGTCTGCTGTTCTACCCGATCTACACAGCGGCGCTGATTCTGTTTCTCGATGCACGCAGCCGTGGCCTTGTGCCGCACAACAACGAGCTGCTGCGCCAAGCGCTACAGCGCTGGCTACCGCTGGCGATACTCTCTGGCTGCAGCGCCATGTTGATCATGCTCGGTTCTTCGTTGATGGTCTTGCCGGGGCTCTGGGTGATGGTCAAGGTGATCTTTGCCGAATACCTGCTGGTGCTGCGCGGCCTCTCACCACTAGCGGCGCTGAAGGAAAGTTTTGTCGCCACGCGCGGGCATTTCCTGCAGATATTCAGCGTCGTGCTGGTGGTGGTGCTGCCGTTATGGGCCTTCGACTTCTGGCTTGGCGGCACTCTCCAGACTACCGCCAATCCGCTGTTGATCGTGCTGAGCGATGGGCTCTCCGGCCTGCTCCAGCTGTTCGCCACGGTGGTGTTCTTCCGGGTCTATATGCTGCTGGTACCGCCTCGCCCCTGAGCTGCCAGCGCGCCAGATCAGGTACCGCGCGGTTTGGCCCGCGCCGTCGGCGCGGCGATCAGTGGATCGTCCGGCCAGTAGTGCTTGGGGTAGCGCCCCTTCAGATCCTTCTTCACCTCGGCGTAAGTGCTGCGCCAGAAGTTCGCCAGATCCTGGGTGACCTGTACCGGGCGGCGCGCCGGCGACAGCAGGTGCAGCTTGACGGGCTGGCGCCCGCCGGCGATGCGCGGCGTGTCGGCCAGGCCGAACAGCTCTTGCAGACGCACCGCCAGTACCGGTGGCGCCTCGTGATAGTCGAGCCGAATGCGCGAACCGGAAGGTACAGCAATAGCCACTGGTGCCAGCTCATCCAGTTTCTGCGGCAAAGGCCAGGGCAGTAGTGTGGCAAGCATGCCGGCAAGGTCCAGTTGGGCGAAGTGCGCCAGCCGTGTGACCCGGCCCAGGTACGGCAGTAGCCACTCGTCCAATCGTTGCAACAGAGCGATATCGCTCAGATCAGGCCAAGCGCTGTCGCTGCCCTGTTCCAGATCGAGGTGGCGCAACAGCAACACCCGTGCCTGCCACTGACGCAGTTCCGGCGTCCAGGGCAACAGCTCCAGCCCCTTGCGTCGGACCAGTTCGAGCAAGGCACGATCACGGGCATTGTCGTCCAGTTCTGCCAGCGGCTCGCGCGCCAGCACCAATTCACCGACTCGGCGCTGGCGTTCGGCACGCAGCACCCCTTCGCGTTCGTCCCATTCCAGCTGTTCATGCTCTTGCACCTGCTCGGCCAGGATGCTCTCGAACAACGCCGGGTCCAGCGCAGCAGCCCGATAGATACGCTCCTCGCGATGACCCTGCCGACTGCCCAGCTCGGCAATCACCAGCCAGGCTTCCTTCATCAACGAATCGGTCTCGCTGAACTGCGCAGCGCGGCCATTGGCCAGGCGATAGTCGGCACCGCCCTCGCGCCGCTGGCGGGCGATGCGGTCGGGATAAGCGAAGGCCAGCAGCGCACCGATCCAGCGCGGATCGTCCTCTACCTCCGGTGTAGTACCTGCCGGGCCGCGCAACAGACGGTGAAACTGTCTGGCCAGTTGCCTCACCCGCTGCACCGCACCGCTGCCACGCCCGGCCTGCAGCAGATTCAGGCGCGTCGCCAGATCCACCCCGCCACCTTTCTGAATATCCCGCTCTACCAACAGGGCAGCGATATCCGCCGCCAGCCGGCCCAGTCCCAGCGCCTGTCCGCGCAATAGCAGATGGGCAATGCGCGGATGCGCTGGCAGCTCGGTCAATGCCTGGCCATGGGCAGTCAACTTCCAGTGGCCCTGGGCGCTACGCTCCAGGGCGCCGAGGCGTTCGAGCAACACCTGGGCCAGAGCATGCGCGGCGGTGGGCGGTAGATCCAGCCAGACGAGGTCGTCCGGTTCGGCGCCCCAGCGCGCCAGTTGCAGGGCGAGACCGGCCAGGTCGGCCTGGAGAATTTCCGCTTCGCCATGCGCCGCCAGTTGGGCGTGCTGTTCTTCCGACCACAGCCGATAACAGATGCCGGGCTCCAGACGCCCCGCCCGCCCGGCGCGCTGGGTTGCCGAAGCACGGGAAATCCGTCGGGTGTCCAGGCGCGTCATGCCACTCCCGGGGTCGAAACGCGGCACGCGGGCAAGCCCTGCATCCACCACCACGCGCACGCCTTCGATAGTCAGGCTGGTTTCGGCGATATTGGTGGCCAGCACCACTTTGCGCTGACCAGTCGGCGCCGCTTCGATGGCCGCGCGCTGGGCCGTCAGTTCCAGTTCGCCATGCAGCGGACAAAGCAGGATGCCAGTGCGCCCGATCAGTTGTGCTTCGAGCGCTTCCTGCACGCGCCGGATTTCCGCCTGGCCAGGCAAAAAGACCAGGATGCTGCCACTTTCCTCAGCCAATGCCTGCAATACCGTTTGCACGACGCGCAGCTCGATGCGTTCGCCCGGCTGCCCGGGTCGCCCCCAGCGAGTCGCCACCGGATGCATACGCCCGTCGCTGCGTACCACCGGTGCTTCGTCCAGCAGCGCGGACAACCGCTCACCGTCCAGCGTGGCGGACATCAGGAGTAGCTTGAGCGGCTCCTCACGCAGCAGCAAACGGGCATTCAGGGTCAACGCCAGGGCCAGGTCGGCATCCAGGCTACGCTCGTGGAACTCATCGAAGATCACCAGGCCCACGCCTTCCAAGGCCGGATCGTCCTGCAACCGGCGAGCAAGAATACCTTCGGTGACCACTTCGATACGGGTATCCGGTCCAACCCGGCTTTCCAGACGGATGCGATACCCCACCGTTGCGCCGACCGGTTCGCCCAGCTCGCCAGCCAGCCGTTCCGCCGCCGCCCGTGCCGCCAACCGGCGCGGCTCCAGCATGAGGATGCGTTGCCCCGCCAGCCATGGCTCACCCAGCAGAGCCAGCGGCACTCGCGTGGTCTTGCCGGCACCGGGCGGCGCTTCCAGGACCACTTCGTCACGCCGCAACAACGCCTCGCGCAGGACCGGCAAGGTTTCGTCGATGGGCAGGATCGGCATGGGGAGCACTCCACAAAAGGGAGCAGGATTATAGCGGCAGGCCAAGGCTGGGGGCTGATCCTGCCCTCACTGTTACCTGTAGCCGGTATGCCGCCCGCTACTCCGGTATAGTGGCAGCGGTTTTTCTGGAGAACCCCATGGGTACTGTTGTCTGCAGCGTTCTGACCCTGTATCGCGGGTTCTCGCCGCCTGAAATAAAAGCCTGACCATGACGAACATTCCTGCCGAACACGCCCGTCTGCTGCGCCTTGCTACCAATGCCGCCCTGGGCACTGCCATTCTGCTGGCCATCTGCAAGGCAGTAGCCTGGTGGCTCAGCGGCTCGGTGAGCCTGCTGGGCGGGCTCACTGATTCGCTGCTGGATGGCGTGGCTTCCTTGCTCAACCTGCTGGCCGTACGCTATTCACTGCGCCCGGCTGACGACAATCACCGCTATGGTCATGGCAAGGCCGAGGCGCTCGCCGGGCTTGGGCAGGCGGCTTTCATCTGTATCAGCGCCCTAATCGTGGGCACCCAGGCTATCGACCGCCTGTTCCATCCCGAGCCATTGGGCAGCCCGACCGCCGGCATCGTGGTAATGCTCCTGTCGCTGGCGGTAACCGTCGCCCTGCTGGCCTACCAACGGCACGTAGTAAGAATCACCGGCTCCACGGCAGTACGCGCCGACTCCCTGCACTACCACTCGGACCTGCTGCTCAACGGCAGCATCCTCCTGGCCTTGCTACTGGCCAGCGTCGGGTTGAATCGGGTGGATGCCTTCTTTGGCATCGGCATCGCCTTCTATATCCTCTGGAATGCCATCGGCATCGCTCGCGAAGCCAGTTCGATACTGATGGATACCGAGTTGCCGACGGAAATCGGCCAACACATGCAACAGCTGATCAACGCCGTGCCCGACGTGCTCGGTTGCCACGATTTGCGCACCCGGGCTTCGGGAATGAATTGGTTCGTCCAGTTGCATATCGACCTGCCCGACGAGATGCCGCTGCGGCGTGTGCATGCCGTTTGCGAAGCGATAACGCAGGCGATACGCCAGGAATATCCGAATACCGAAGTGCTGGTGCATGCCGATCCGCTGCACCTGCGCAGCCGATGGCAGTCGGCCGGAGCGAAGCAGTGAGCGATTCCAGAAACAAGCAGGGAGACCTTGCGGTCTCCCATGCGTCTTCGCTGGCAAAGGGTGGCTGGTTTCACCCTGCTTCGCCTGCCGCCTCGTGAGCGTGGCGACTTCCGGGCCGCGCCCCTTGTGAGGTCTGCGGCAGCTCGAACCGGGGTACGGATCGGCAGTGTTTCGCCAAAAACGGAAGTTGGGAAAAGCTTACGCCAGAGGCCGCGCCATTAATTTCTTAAAACCGTCCGAAAAATCATCTATTGCGCAAGTATCTAGTACTGGATTATTAATTAAAGCAATTTCATGCCAAGACATACCGATCATGAGCAAGCTTGACCGATACGATCTGAAAATCCTCGCCGAATTGCAGCGTGACGCCAGGATCTCCAACCAGGAGCTGGCCGAACGCATAGGCCTCTCTCCATCACCCTGTTCGCGTCGGGTCAAGCAACTGGAAGATGACGGCTATATTGTCCGCCAGGTCGCCCTGCTCAACCGCAAGCACCTCGGCCTTACGCTTACCGCCCACGTGCTGATCGGCATGGACCGCCACACGCCGGAACGCTTCGAGCATTTCGAAGACGTGATCGGCAAATGCCCCGAAGTGATGGAATGCAGCCTGATCACAGGCATGGACGCAGATTACCAGCTCAAGGTGGTGGTGCCGGACATGGACCACTACCAGCAATTTTTGCTTGGCACCCTGACCCGTATCGAAGGCGTCTCCAGCGTGCGCTCCAGCTTCGTGCTGCGCCAGGTGATCTCCAGCACGGAACTGCCGCTGACACACTTGCGCTGATGAGTTTGTCGCGCCATCCGTGGCCCAGGCGGGCTTCGCGTCCTACTTGAGCTGCGCCGGCACTTCCCGCCACTCGCCCGGTGCCAGCCCATCCAGTGTCCAGGGGCCGATACGGACCCGCACCAGACGCAAGGTCGGCAGGCCGACGGCTGCGGTCATGCGCCGGACCTGGCGATTGCGACCCTCGCGGATGACCAACTCCAGCCAGCTGCTGGGCACGGTCTTGCGAAAACGTACCGGCGGCTCGCGTGGCCAGAGCTCTGGCTCAGCCAGACGCCTCACCTCGGCTGGCAAGGTTAGGCCATCGTTGAGCTGGACACCTTCGCGCAGTCGCTGCAACTGCTCGTCGTCCGACTCGCCTTCCACCTGAACCCAGTAGGTTTTCGCCAACTTGTGGCGCGGATCGGCGATCCGCGCCTGCAAGCGGCCATCGCTGGTCAGCAACAACAGCCCTTCGCTATCGCGATCCAGGCGACCGGCCGGATAAACCCCGGGAGCCTTGATGAAATCCTTGAGCGTGGCACGACCATCGCCGCCGCTGAACTGGGTCAGCACATCGAACGGCTTGTTGAACAGCAACAGTCGCGGCTCGGCCGGCGGCGGCTTGGCAATACGACGCGGTGTGGATAGCGCCGGACGGGACACCGGGCGATGGGGTTGGCGGGCCATGTAAAAATCATCGGCAACAAAGGCCAGGCATGCTAGAGCCCGACCGGCATCCCCGCAACCCTCAGCCGAAGGTCGGCACCACCAGCCCGGCGGCTTTTATATTGAGTGCCGCGTTGATATCGCGATCATGGTCAATCCCGCATTACGGGCAGGCCCACGAACGAACATTAAGTGGCAGGGATGCAACGAGATACCCACACCCCGAACAGCGCTTCGAGCTTGGATAACAGCGGTCGATCTGAACGATCTGCCGTCCAGCCCACTCGCCTTTGTACTGGATCTGGCGCATCAGTTCACCCCATCCCGCATCGGCTCGGTGGACATATATCACGCCAGGGGAGACAAACTGGCCTATACCCGGCAAGTCGGTTTCAGCCAAGTGCAACACCCGGAAATGGTGCTCAACTACGTTCGGCAGCATGGGTGCATCCAGTGAAATTGTGCAAGCCAACCAGCGCCTGCACAGGGCGCCGCAGATATGGCCCTGCTTGACGCATCGACCGCAAAAAATATACTTGCAAATATAATTGCCTCACCCATGACTGGAGGTGCCGTCATGTCACAAATCACCCTCTATCTCGATGACGCTACACAGGCGCTGGTGGAGCAGGCCGCGCAGGCCAATGGCATGTCGAAAAGTCGCTGGGTGGCAGAGATCATCCGCAAGTATGCCGCCCAGGAATGGCCCAAGGACTGTTTGGAACTGGCCGGCCGGTTTGCCGATTTTCCCTTGCGCGAAGACAGCCCCGTCACAGCGCCTGCCGATGTGCCGCGGCTGGGTTTTTGAGGACTTGCCTTGCTGATTCTCGACAGCAACACCATCAGCTACTATTTTCGCGGCGATCCGCAGGTGGTGCCGCGCCTGCAAGCCCTGCCTCCTGCCGATATCGGCGTGCCGGCCATTGTCGAATACGAGCTGCGCTACGGTCTTTTGCGCTTGCCGCAGGAGGCCGCAGCGCCCCGTCTGGCAGCATTGGCGCAACTGCTGCGGCCCATGCAGCTTTTGCCGTTCGACAGTGAATGCGCTGCGCAGGCTGCCCGTATTCGCGCCGACCTGGAGGCCGCAGGCACCCCTATCGGCCCGCACGATACGCTGATCGCTGCCACGGCAGTGCGCCATCAGGCCACGCTGGTGACGCGTAATGTGCGCGAATTCTCTCGTGTGTCGGGCTTGCAGTGGCTGAACTGGCACGAAGCCTGACCAGCGGCGATATATCCACGGAGAACGCTTTGCAATAACCGACCCGAGCAATCCCACCAACGCCGACACAGTGCCATCCGTATATCACCACGGCGCGCACCGGCGCATCCTGCAAGGCCAACGAACTGGGCATGCGCGCCATGCAGGAGCGCGCCTATGCCAAGCGCGGTGAGCAGTGCCTGCTGATCAAATCGCCGCCGGCATCAGGCAAATCCCGTGCACTGATGTTCCTCGCGCTGGACAAGCTGCATAACCAGGGCTTGCAGCAAGCCATTGTCGTGGTGCCGGAGCGCTTCATTGGCGGTAGCTTTGCCGATTAGCCTCTGAGCCAGCAGTCCGGCTTCCATACCCGTGACCAGGCTATCAGCCTTCTGGCGATACCGTTTTCGCCCCTTCGGCCGCCAGCTTTTTCGCCGTCGCGATATCCGCCTTGCCCGAACCCAGCCTGGGCAGCTCCTCTACCTGGAGCCAGGCAGCGGGAATCATCAGGGGATTGCAACCGGCGGCCTGCAGCTTGCGTTTCAATTCGCTGCTGTCGAGCGGCTGGTCATGCAGCAGGACGATTCGTTCTCCCTTCTTCTCGTCCGGTACGTTGACGGCCATGATCGCCACTTGCGCGTCACCAATGGCCTGCTTCACCGCCTCTTCCACCTGGCCGAGGCCGATCATTTCGCCGCCAATCTTGGCGAAGCGCGAGTAGCGGTCGATGATGGTGAGGAAACCGTCTTCATCCAGATGCCCCTTGTCGCCGGTGATGTACCAGCGCAAACCGTCCAGTTCGTGGATGACCTTGGCGGTCCTCTCGGGGTCGTGCAGATAGCCTTGCATCACCTGCGGCCCGCCGACCAGGATCATACCGTCTTCACCGGTCTTGAGTTCGGCGAAGCTGTCCGGGTCGACGATCTTCAGGCTGGTGCCGGGCAGCGGCATGCCGACGGTGCCGATCTTGCCGCCGCGCTGGACTTGCAGATAGGTCACATCCAGCGCATCGGGCAGGTTGACCGAAGCGACGGGGGCGGTCTCGGTGGCGCCGTAGCCTTCGTAGATATTCTTGTTGAACCTGAGCTTGAAGCTCTCGCGCACCTCGCTGTCCATCTTTTCGGCGCCGGCCACTACCACGCGAATGCTCTCCAGCATCAGCGGCTCGATCTTCTTGTTGCGCACGAACAGGCGCAGGAAGGTGGAGGTGCCGCACATGATGGTGGCGCGGTAGGTGGCGATGGATCTGGCGATGCCGAAGACGTCGGTCGGGTCGGGATGGCAGACCACCGGCAGCCCTTCGATCAGCGGCAGGAATTGCGTCACCGTCAGGCCGAAGGCATGGAACAGCGGCAGGGAGGCCATGACCACGTCTTGGTATTCGGTGTTGAGCACGTCCGAGGTCTGCTTGAGATTGGCCATGATGTTGCGGTGACTGAGTACAACGCCCTTGGGTGTTCCTTCGCTGCCACTGGAGAAAAGGATCGCTGCCGTGGCACGCGGGTTTTTCGCCCGGCTGAACAGCGAGCAGAGCATATGCGTCGGTAGCAGGCGAATTGCCAGCCAGGTCAGCAACAGCTCGGCCTTGCCGAATTCTTCGCGCAGGTCTTCCAGATAGATCACTCGGCGTCCGGCCAGTACTTCGCTGGCCGGCAAGCCACGCTGGTCGAGTTTGCCGATAAAGCGCCTGGAGCTGTAGATGGTCTGAATTTCGGCCTGCTCCAGGGCTGACCTGAGCGCTTCCTGGCTGGCCGTATAGTTGAGGTTCACCAAGGTCTTGCCGGCCAGCAACCCTGCCATGTTGGCCAGCATGCCGCCGCTGCTGGTGGGCAGCAGCAGCCCGATATTCTGTTCGGGGCTGAGCTTGCGCAAACGCCGCGCCATGACACAGCTGGCCGCCAGCGCCTGGGCGGCCTTCAGCGGTTTGCTCAGATTGTCGGCCAGGGCCAGCTCGCCGGGACGGCGCTTGACGCAATCGATCCAGGCATCGGCAAGCGATGGCAGTTCCTCTACATAATGCAGCCAGGAACGAATGGTCTGGTCAAAGATGCGCCGCTTGACCACATCCGCCGTGGTGTCTTTGGGCAGTGGCTCGCCGAAGGCGACGATGACCGTACGGTGCCAGGCGGATTCGCGCAGTTCCTTGAGTTTGCCGGAAGAGCGCGAGAACTGGCTGCCCCACAGACCACGCAGATAGAACGGCACGATTACCAGATCGGACTTGGCCTTCTGGCAGGCGCGCTCGTAGCCACGGCGGAACTCCCCTAGTTGCCCGGTGCGGCTGATGGTGCCTTCCGGGAACAGGCAGACGACTTCGCCAGCATCCAGCAGATCAGCCACCTTTTCCAAGGCATGTATGGCGCTGGCGCCCTGGTTGATCGGGATACAATTCATGGCCTTCAGCAGCCAGCGCAGATACCAGCGGTCGTAGATGCTTTTGAGCATCACGAAGCGCACCGGGCGCGGGCAGGCAATCTGCACCATCGCCCAATCCACCCAACTGATATGGTTGCCCAGCAGCAGCACGCCGCCTGTCGGTGGCAGGTTCTGCATGCCGTACACCTCGACACGGTAGCGCCGTAGCATCAACTGGGCGAGCATGAAACGCACCAGGCTCTGCGGCAGCTTGCCTACCGTGTAGATACCCCCCACCAGCGCCACCATGGCGATCATCAGCAGCAGATAATGGCTGTTGACGCCAGCCAAGGCGAATAGCGCGGTCAGTATCAGGAAGCCGAGCATCGCCACGTTCTGTACCCAGTTGTTGGCGGCCAGAATGGTACCCAGCTCATCCTCACGCGCATGGAACTGGATCAGCGCGTTCAGCGGCACGATGAACAACCCGCCCATCACCCCGATAAAGACGAAGTTCAGCGCATGGGTGATCGGCGAATCGAACAGCGACAGGCTCCAGAGGCCGATCGCGATACCGAGAGCGCCAACTGGAATCAGCCCGGTCTCGATGCGGTTGCGCGACCAGCGACTGGCCAGCGCCGAGCCCAGCGCGATACCAATGCCGCTGGAAGCGAGAATGCCCTGGATCACCAATACGCTCTGGATATCCAGTGTGTCCTTGCCGTAGGACGGAAAGGCCGCCAGTAACACCTGCCCCACCGACCAGAAGGTCGCCAGGCCGATGATGGACAGACGGATGGTTGGCCGCTTGCGCAACATCTTCAGGTCGGCAGCGCCCAAACCACTGCGCAGGTAGTGACGCCAATCGAAGCGTTCCCGCCGGGCCGGCGTGTCGCGGTCTTGCAGGCGATAGAGCAGTGCCACCTCGACCAGGCTGCTCGCCACCAGCAGCCAGCCAAGCGGCGCCACATCGCGCAGCATCTCATGCGGGGTTTCGTGGTCCTGCGCCAGCCAGGCCTCGAACAGGCCGGTGAAGACGAAAGTACCGGCCAGGATCGCAATGATCGATACCGCCTGCACCAACCCGTTACCCTCGGCCAGGTGTGGCTTGCCGAACAGGGTCTTGATATAGCCGTATTTGGCTGGCGAGTAGAAGGTCGCCTGGATCGCCAGCAGCAGCGTCATACCGAAAGCCAGCCAGAACCAGCCGGCATAGTAGGCGGCGGTGATCACTGCGGTAATCGCCACGGCGACCCAGGCCGAAATACGCATCACCTTGACCTTGGAGCGCGAATCGGACACATGCCCGGCCGGGCTGAACAGGATAATGAAAGGCAGCAGCATCAGGCCATTGACCAGTGCGGTCAGTACAACCTGGGTAGAACCATCGTAGATTTTGAAAACCGTGTTCTGAATGACGATCTTGTGTCCCAGATCGACGAACGCGTTGATGAACATCGCGATCAGGTAAGGCCAGGCGCCCGGCATGCGGTGCAGTTTGTCCATGAACAAGCCTCGGAAAATACGAAAGATACGCAGACTGACCGTGAGAGCGGCATTTCGCAAGCAGTGAGGTCGACCTGAAAGGGGTCAGCCTGTAGTGAAAATCGTCAGACCCAGCGAATTCGTTCCGCACGGGCCTGATGCTGGATTGCCTGAGCAATCGGCAACCGATTCAACCTGAAGCGGCGGCTCTGCCGACCCGCAGCGCCAACGGCCAGCACACCTTCCGCTCCAGCTCAGGCACGCCCCAGACGGGGCGCAGGCGCTGCGCCAGAGCAGCAACCGGATCGTCAGCACAATTTTCGCGATACCGTGCGGTCGCCGACCAACTGCGGAAATACCCCAGCAATCGCTCGAGATTCCAGTTGATACGCATGGTGAAAGTCGGTGCGGCAATCGGCTGGAACGGGAATTCCAGTTCGCGATAACCGTTTTCCACATGCCGGCGCTCGGCTGGCCACCAGGGGCCGACGACATCGTGATAGAAATGCTGGACCAGGGCATCGACTTCCGCGCCTTCGACCGTGAGCACGCCGTAGGACCATTCGGCGATTACGCCACCCGGTTTCAGCACCCGCGTCGCCTCGGCATGGAAGCGTTCGACAGCGAACCAATGCAGAGCCTGCGCAACCACCACCAGATCGATACTGCCCGCCGCGAGCCCGGAAGCCTCGGCCGGCGCGACTCGATAATCGATCCGCTCATGCCGTATAGCCTGCCCGATCTGCGCGGCGCTGGCGTCGGTGGCCGTTACTTGCTGGAAGTGCTGTGCCAGATCCAGAGCGGCCTGGCCGTTGCCGGTGGCGCAATCCCAGGCATGGCCGGTGGCTGGGCTTTGCGCTGCCAACCATGCGAACAATTCGGGCGGATAGGTTGGCCGGCTTTCGGCGTACTGCCTGGAAACGTTCTTGAAATGATCGGAAAAGGACGTACTCATGTGTTCCCCTTCGCTTGTGTGTCAGGCCTGGCAGAACCAAGCCGAGCCGGTTTGCCAGTCGACTAGTGGTTTACGGCTTTTTTACCCCCAACCCCAGCGCCATGAACACAGGTAGCCAGAAGGTGAACCAGGTTTCATTCGGTTTGACCCAGGGACCTTCCCCATCAGTCAGCAAGGCCAGAAAAGCGAAGATCGATAAAGCCACCAACGCCCTGCCCTTATCTGCTGCGAAGTGCTGGCGGGCCTGGAGAAGAACGGCATATTGCACACATCCCCAGCCGAACAGGCCGATCAACCCGAACTGGATCGCCAGGTGCAGGAAGAAGTTATGCGCATGGTGCAAGGGCTGCTCCAGCGACGGAATAACGATCAGGTAATTCACATTCAAGCCGATGCCGGCAAAGGGGTTTTGCCGCAGAACCTCGACAGCGGCATCCCATACTTCGGGCCGGTACGACATACCGCCCCGCAAGGCGTACTCGGGGAAGAAATAGGCATAAGCCAGCAGCGCGGCGCAAATACCGGCAACGAGCAGCAGAGCCCGTCGCCGGTAGATAATCACCAACAGAAACAGCAGGGCAATCAGCAGCGAAATGATCGGTCCCTTGCTCTTGGAGAGCAGCAGGTAAGCGCAGTAGCCGGATAGGGACAACAGCCAGACCCACCCTTGCAAAGCCTGCCGCAAGCGGCCGCGGAAGCAATACAGCAGAATGCCGAGCGCCCCCATGTAGTGCGAGGCGATGATGGTGTCTTCCAGGGCTCCCGGCCCGATGAGCCGTTCGGAAAAGTCATGGCCATCGACCAGGAAGAAAATTCCGATGCCATACCAGGCCAGCCCACCACCGACCAGCACGGCATAGGCCATGATCTTCCACAGGCGCTCCTGGTCGAGCCAGGCCAGGACCAGTATCGAATTGAACGCCAACAACAGGTAAAAGACTTCCTTTATCCGCGTATCGCCCTGCGCCCAAAGCACGCTCAACATCGACCAGGCGGCGAAGCCAAGCAGAAATAGCGGCAACCGTGCCAGCCACAGGCGCAGCACCTGCGGGTTGACGAACAAATAGAGGAATCCCGGCACCCAGAACAGAATCTGGATCAACTGATGATAAACCTTGCTGGAGGAGGAAAGCTGCAGCCCCAGCAAATACCAGGCGAAGCCAATGCTCATGATGACCAGGAACTTGCCATCGAGCTGGTCACCCAAAAATCGTTTTACATTCAAGCATCATGCTCCATGAGTTGCCCCTGCATCCGTTGTGCGACATCCAGCAAATGAGTCTTTCCCGAACGCTTCCAGGCGCCCGGTACGCAATAGGAATTTTTCAGATAGTGCAGAAACGCTTTGCGCAACGATTCATCGAGCGGCCAGTCGGGATAACGCCGGACGAGACTGACCACTTCTTCAGTCGAATCGGCATGCATGGTCACCCCACCAATGTTGAAGAAGGCCTGCCCGAGCGTCAGCACCGGCTTGCCGAGCAACAGGCTTTCCAGGCCGACCGTGGAATTGAGGGTAATCACCAGCAGGCTGGCTTCGATCAGCTCCTGCGTGCCGTTGCCGTTGGCGAAAAGTAGCTGCTCGCTGGCTCGCGCATGCAGATCCGGATACGACTCGCGGCTCGACGGATGTTCCTTGAAGACAACGCAGATCCCCGTTTCCCTGGCCAACCTTTCACCAATGGCGAAAAGCTCCCGCATGTTGCGTACCCAGGGTGAAAACAGCCGGACCTGACTATCGATATCGACCTGGAAGGGGATAAAGATGAAACGCTCCGGCAGCTCGATCGCGGTCTTGCCAGCAGAGCGATTCTTGCGTGGAACGAGCACGACGGGCGCAGCCTCGGCAGCGATATTTCGCTCGGCGGCATAGCGACGATAGAACGCCGCTTCACGCGGTACCGAATTTTCGTAGTTGACGCCACGTGGATCGAGGGTCGTGGTATCGGGCAGCAGTCCGTTCTCGAAAAAGAATGTTCCAGTGTGTTCAGGCAGCAACGACAGCAGAATCCTGCACAGCCGGTTCGAACCGTTCCAGACGACAACGGCATCGGGCCGGCTGCGCTCCAGCAGCGCCTGGATTCGCAGCCCGGCAATCAGCATCTCCAGGCGCAACAGCCAGCGATAGATGAATCCCTGGTATTTACCCTTGACCCTGCGCTCCTGGCATTTCTCCTCGACCAGAAGCCGCCAGTCGATGCGGGAAATCACCCATGCCAGCCTGCCGACAGCGGGAAAAGGCATTTGCCTGGGAACCATGATCTGGCCGTCCAGCGAAGTCTCATCGAGCAACCGCTGGAAATACTCGACCTGGTGCCTGGCCAGGCAGAAAAACAGAAATTTCTTCACGCGCGCATCATTTCCTTAGCGATAGTTCACAGCCGCTCATTTTCACCCAATGCCAACGGCTTGAAGCGTGACGCCGGTACAACTGCGGCCAGCCAGAAGCTGCTCCAGCAGTGCGACCGTTTGCCCAAGCCCATTGGCACCGCTGGCAAGGTGATATTCGGAAAACGCCGCCGCTCGCTCCAGACTGGCCGGATAATCGCGCTGGATCGCTTCGATACGCTGGCGCAGCAGCGCCACATCCTGAATGCATTCGCCAAAGAACCGACTCTGGTTGAAAATATCCGGCTCGCCGCTGGCATTTACATGAATCACCGGGCGACGGGCAAGGGCCGCCTCTATGACAGCGTTGGACATGATATTGATCACCATGGATGAATTTTTTATTGCCTCGGCAAGACTGTAGCCAGGCGGCAGTACCTGCAGATTGCCGAGCGCCGCTGCCGCCTGTTGCCAGAACGTGCCGCGGCTGCGCGGATGCAACTTGACCAGGACCCGATAGTCCGGGTTCTGTTCAGCCCATTCGCCGAGTAGCGCATAGGTCCGACAATAGCCCACCTCCTTTTCCTTGTCCGGCCCCACGCCGAGAATCAGCAGCGTCCGCAATTGCGGATCAGCCGGCGGCAAGTCGAAGTTCTGGTCGATCAGATACGAGCCGCTCAGCACCACGGTCGAGGTGCCAAAACGAAGTTTTCGCTCAGCCAAAGCCTCCAGCGAGCTCTGGCCGAAAAGAAAATAATAGTCGTAGTCGTTCATGCCGAGCCGCCTGGAGCTCTCTACCGTGGTGGCATGGGCCAGATGTACCAGAAGGCATTGGCGCCGATTGAGTGCCAGACGCAAAAAGGGCGAGTAGAAACTGCCGTTGCGATCATTCAGCAGAATCTTCGGCGCGTAGCGCTCGACCAGCCACTGGGCATGGGCAGCCTGGAGGAAATAGCGGGTCGGCACCGGCTGCGGCGGACGCCTGAGCAAGCGTTCGGCCAGAATCGTATCCGGCTTCTGCAACGCCGTATCTTCCACCCGATGGCCACGCTCACGCAGCGCTGCAAGTAACGCCTGCTTGCGCTGCAGACGCACGACCTTGGGCGACATCTGCAACAGTAGAAAATCGCAGGATTGCGCATCGACCGCGCGGGCCAGCCGGAGCCTGGCATACATGCCGAAGTACCAGTCGACCAGCGCATCCCGGGCAAACCGCAAAGCACTGCCGACGAGCCCATGGCGTGCACGCAGGATGCGCCAGCGATAGCGATCCAGCCCATGCGCCCTGGCGGCCCAGGCAGCGGCCGTCTCCTGACGCAAGGCCGACATCACTTGCCTGCTACGCAGCAGGGACGAAGATCAAGTTGACTCATACCAGTCACTTCCCTCTTTCACCACCAGGATATCTTCCATGATCAGGTAGCGCAGATCCGAGCCAAAGAACATATCCAGGGCATCGGTCGGCGAGCAAATCATGGGTTCGCCGCGCCGGTTGAGCGAGGTATTCAGGGAAACCCCGTTGCCGGTAAGGTTTTCCAGCTCCGCCATCAGGTCGTACCAGCGTGGATTGTGCCGGCGCTCGAGCACCTGGGCGCGGGAGGTACCGTCCTCGTGGACGACTTCCGGTACCCGGCTTTTCCATGCTTCATGCACCTCGAAGGTGAAAGTCATGTAGGGCGAGGGATGATCGACCTTGAGCATCTGCGGCGCGACGGTATCGAGCATCGACGGGCAGAACGGCCGCCAGCGTTCGCGGAACTTGATCTGCTCGTTGATACGGTCGGCCACGCCGGGCACGCTGGGACAACCGATGATCGAACGACCGCCGAGCGCGCGCGGACCAAATTCCATACGCCCCTGGAACCAGGCCACCGGATTGCCGTCGACCATGATCCGGGCGATACGCTGGACGACATCGTCGATCTGCCGCCAGGCCGGCTGGTGTGGGTGCCGGGCGCAGGCCGCGATGACGTCTTCGTTGGTGTAGGACGGGCCGAGGTAGACATGCTCCAGCTTCTCCACCGGCACACCGCGCTGGTGCGAAACGTAGGCGGCGGCACCAACGGCCGTGCCGGCATCGCCGGAAGCCGGCTGGACGAACAATTCCTTGACCTCGGGCCGGGCAATGATCTTCTGATTGAGCTTGACGTTCAGCGCACAACCACCGGAAAAGGCGATCTTGCCGGTCTCGCGAATGATATCGCCTAGGTAGTGATACATCATTTCCAGCGCCAGTTTCTCGAACAGCGCCTGCATGCTGGCCGCGTAATGCACGTAGGGCTCGTCGGCGATATCACCCTCGCGCTTGGGGCCGAGCCATTCGATCAGCCTGGGCGAGAAGTAGTAACCCTTGCCCTTTTCCTTGTAACGCCGCAAACCGATGACATTGGCATATTCGGTATTGATGACCAGCTCGCCGTTCTCGAAGCTGGCCAGGCGCGAAAAATCGTAGCGCTCCGCGTCGCCATAGGGTGCCATGCCCATGACCTTGAACTCGCCATCCAGCATTTCAAAACCAAGGTATTCGGTAAGCGCACCGTACAGCCCGCCCAGCGAGTCAGGGTCGTAGAACTCCTTGATCTTGTGGATCTGCCCGTTTTCGCCCCAGCCAAAGAACGTGGTGGCATATTCGCCCTTGCCGTCGATACCGAGAATCGCGGTCTTTTCCTTGAAGCCTGAGCAGTGATAAGCGCTGGCAGCATGTGCCAAGTGGTGCTCGACCGGCTCGATAGTCACTTTTTTCAAGTCAAAACCAAGCTGTTGCAGGCACCATTCGATACGTTTGCGATAACGATGGTAGCGCCGATTGCCCATGAGCAACGCGTCCAGCGCACGATCCGGGGCATACCAGTAGCGCCTGGCGTAGTGCCAGCGGTCCTTGCGCAGCAGGCTGATCGGTGCGAAGGGAATGGCCACCACATCGACATCGGCAGGCTTGATGCCGGCTCGTTCCAGACAGAATTTGGCGGACTCGTAAGGCATGCGGTTCTTGGCATGCTTGTCACGCACGAAGCGCTCTTCTTCGGCAGCGGCGACAAGCTTGCCGTCAATGTACAGGGCTGCGGAGGGGTCATGGCTCAAGGCGCCGGAAAGGCCGAGGACGATCAGTGACACGGGGTTGCCTCTTCGTGGAGCTGGAAGCTCGAAGCTTGAAGGCTTGAAGCTGCAGCGGTCTGTTCGTGGGGGCCTGCCTGGTTGATTCGATCAGTCAATTTCGTTCGGCACCCGAGGCTCCGATACTGCGTTGCCGCCAGGCAGGCTCTTGTCTTGCCGCGTCATGCGGTTCTGGGTAAGCGTTCATCCAGCAGACGGTGCAAGACACTATCGGCCGGCCAATTGCGCAGAAATCGCGCCCGATCCCGCCGGTAAGCGTTGGCAAAACTGCGGTGCAAGGTGTGCCGACGCATGGCATCAAGATCGATCAGCGACCAACGCCCGTCTGCCGTATCGCCATCCCACAGCAGGTTGTGTCCCTTGAGATCGCCATGGCTGATCCGCTCGCGGATCAACGCGGCGAACAGGCGATCCAGGGCGACCAACAGATACTCCGGCGGCGAGCTATCCAGGTACGGCGCAAAAAGCGCGAGTATATCTTGCCCGGCCAGGTAATCGGTAACCAGAAAGGCTTCCTTGCGCAGGCCGTACCAGCGCCGCTCGAGCAGCGCCAGCGGCCTTGGCGTGGCAATGCCGAGAAGGTCGAGCCGGTGCGCCTCGCGCCAGCTGTGCCAGGCGCGGCTGGGCCGCCAGAAGCGCTTGAGCCAGTGCGCGAAGCTCTTGATGTTGTAGCGTTTGACGATCAGCGGTCGGCCATCCAGCACGACCCGGGCCACCGTGGCGGCGCCGCCGGTCTTGTAAATATGCCCGGCGGCAACGAACTTATCCGGCGCCTGCAGCAGTGGCTCGATAGCAGGCAAGGCTTCGCGCAGCACCGCTCGCAAGCCCATCGGTCCGCGCCGCACACTGAACAGACTGCACTCGCGGCCGACTTTCTTCAGATAGTCGCGCAAACGACGACGACGCACCTTGGTGGTTTCTTCGAGCAAGGCATCCAGCGCCAGCACCTGTTCGCAGCTTTCATGCAAGTAATGCTGGGCGAGCAATTCCTCGATGAAGGGTTCGACAGCAGCCGGCAGTTGAGCAAAGAAAACCCCAAGGTTTTCCTCGACCCGCTCACACGACAACGGCTTGCCGAGCGTTTCGGCACGGACACCGCCGCCATCGATCAAGTACAGCTTGCCGGCCAGGCGCATCAGGTTATCCAGGTGCAGATCCTCCTGCCACAGGCCTCGTGCATGCAACCGGGCAATCGCCTGCAAGGCATCACCGATGATGCTTCGCTGTGCCGCGCTCAGGATCGGTTGCGCTTGCACCTGGTGCCAGGCATCGCCCAGCCCCTGTGCGCCGGCCAGATAATCGAACAGCAGCCAGGCGGCACCTTCCTCCGGCTCATAGCCTTCGGCCAGCAGTTCCGGGGTCGGCAGATGTTGTCCAAGCAACAACTGCGCGCCTTCGTATTCGCGCCGATAATGTCTTTCGGCCTGGGCCCCGACCAGCAGCTTGGCCAGTACCGCTCGCCCTTGCCATTCGGCCGCAGCCACATAGCGGCGCCCCGGCAATACGCGCAGCCACTGGCGCAGCAGCAAGGTTCCCGCGCCCACATCGATGCTCAGCGGCAACTCTGGCGAGCGTCCCGCATGCCGCAGCTCAGAAAGCCGCATGTTCGAACTCCGGCGGAACGTTGCTCACTCTGTTCATTCCCGCCCCTCGAAATAGTCCAGAACCTGCCTGATTTTTTTTCTGTCGGCAGGTTGCGTCCGTGTCCGGCGCTGATAGTGCAGATAGAAACGCAGCCGCTGGGTTCGGCTCAGTCGATATTTGGCTACCTTGTCCAGGCAGGCCAGGTCCTTGATGATGCGTCGACGCAGAAATGGCCCGAACCAGAAAGCGCCGGTCGGGCAATCGATCATGAACAGCTCGGCGGCTGGATTCACCAGCAGGTTGCGCCATTTCAGATCGTTATGGGCAAAGCGATGCTCGTGCATGATCCGCGTCGCCCGGGCCAGTTGACGGCTGATGCACTCGACCCAGGCCGGATCGGCCAGGCGCGGATCGGCGCGCTTGGCCATCGTCCCCATGTCCGTGGAATTCTCGATCTCGCGCGTGATCATCGCGCCGCGCCGGAACGCGCCACCGGCGTACTCCATCCCCCAGGCCACCAACGGCGCAGTAGCTATGCCCCACTGCTGGAAACGCTGGAGATTCTGCCATTCGGCCTTGACCCTGGGGCGGCCGATATAGCGCCGCAGGCCCTTGCCCGCCGCCCAGTAGCGCTTGACGTAGTAGCGGATACCGTCGCGCTCCAGGCGAATCACCTCCGACAAGGGGCTGCTGGTCAGCCTTTCGCCTTGCAGGGTGAAGACCCGCTCCAGGTTACCGAAATCCGCCTCTAGCGCGGCATAAGCGGGATCGAGCGTCCAGCTCATCAGAGTGCATCCCCATAACGCAGCTTGCGGGCGTACAGCTTGTCCGCCTTGCGCTCCAGCCAGTCCAGCAAATGTGCCTCCTCATCCAGGACCCGGCGTAGCGGGCGCTGAAAATAATTTTTGAGAAATCTCAGCCTGTCGCGCCGGGTCAGGCCGATATCCAGCGCGGAAAAATACAGGGCTGCCAGATCCTTGTCGCGCCAGCGCCGGGGCGTTGCGGCGCGGGTCTGGGCACGATGCAGGTCGATCAGTGACAGACGTACACTCTTTGCGGTCACGGGATGATCGAGATGCAAGAGGAAATGGCAGATATAGCAGTCCCGATGATTGACGCCGGCCCGATGCATCGTGCCAGTCATGTGTGCCACTTCAGCGATCAGCGCACGCTTGAGACCCGGCGGCGGCGGCGCTTGTTTCCAGTTGAGACTGAAATCTTCCAAGCTGACGGTCGGCGCCAGCTCTTCGGTGATGAGGAAGGAATGCTGCGTTGCCGGATTACCGCCACGCTCACCGAAAGCCACGGCAGTCATGGTCGGCACTCCGGCCTCGTGCAGACGCTGGATGGCTCGCCACTCCTGGCCAGCCCCCAATACCGGCAACTTGGCAGTAAGCAGGTTCTTGACGATTTCGCCCCAGCCGATGCCGCGGTGGATCTTGACAAAATAACCACGTCCGGCGACTTCGACGCGCAGGGTGCGGCGGGCCTCCAGCTCGCGGAAGACCTGACCTTGCAGGCGTTCGACCTCGGCGAAGGGGTCCTGATCGGCCCAGAGGGTTTTGAAGGGGTCGGCGAGGAACAGCTTCATGGTTCGTTGTTCCTGAGATTGAACAGACGACTGCGTGGAACCGATACGCTTGCCTCGTTTGAAACGACAGGTTTCGTCCACCACCGGGAAAGCGCATCGGCCCACCACCCGGACCAATCCAAAAAAGAACTCACCCCCAATCCCCCACAATCACATCCGCCGCTCGCTCCGGCATCGAATACAGGTCTGCCGTCTCCGCATAGGCCAACCCATTCTGCCCCCAGACCGCACGAACCGTAGCGTCCTCCAGCATCTCCGCCAGCGCGGCATCCAGCCGCTCCTGAGCGAAAGGGCTCGGCAACACCCGCCCACAATTGGCTTCCTTTATATAACGGGCATAACCGCAGACATCGGTGACCAGCACCGGCAGTCCGGCGACCAGGGCTTCCAGCAGTACGGTGCCAGTGTTCTCGTTGTAGGCCGGATGAACCAGCAGATCCGCCCCCAGCAAAAAGCGCGGGATATCGTCGCGGCCCTTGAGGATCTGCACCTGCTCGCCCAGCCCCAGTGCCTTGATTTGCATCAGGAAAGGCTTGGGATCGTCCTGGCCGATGGCGATCAGGCGCGTGCGTATCTTCAAGCCCTGCGGCAATGCGGCAAGTGCCTTCAGGCTGCGATCGAGCCCTTTGGTCTTGAAACCCGAACCGATTTGTACCAGTAGCAGATCATCAGTACCCAGGCCGAATTCGGCCCGGAATCCCTCGCGGATTGCAGCGGCATCCGGTGGTGCACGACGGTCGAGGGCGATACCAGGCGGGAGCAGATGAAAGCGCTCGGCCGGGGTGCCGTAGTGCTTGGCGAACAAGGGCTGCTGCACTTCTGAAATCATCAGGATGCGCGTCTTGGCAGATGGTGCAAACACCGCACGCTCATACTCGGCGAAATGCCTGTAGCGGCCCAGCCGTCGATACAGCGGGTTGCGCAAGGTCTGCGCCTTGTCCTCGAAACAGGGATCGGCGGCGTAATAGACATCCAGGCCGGGCATCTTGTTGAAACCAACCACCCGATCCAGCGGGCGCTGCTGCAGATCGTGCTCGACCCAGGCGGTGAAGCGCTTGTAGCGGGTATGGTTGAACAGGGCCTTGACCGGCACGATCAGCACCTCGAAACCTGCCGGGATCTCGCCCTGCCAGCTCATGGTATAGACGCGAATGGAATGGCCACGTTGCTGGCATTGCAGGGCAATCCGCATGAAATCGCGTTGCAGGCCACCGAAAGGAAAATATTTATAGAGGATAAAAGCCAGACGCATCAGCTCTCCTGCCGATCAGGCTGCCATGTTCGATAGCCAGAACCGCAGCCCATGCAGAGGTCGATCATTACCTTGCCTGGACAGGCTGCGGGAAGCCGTGCGCGCATCAGGCAAGTTCCAGCGCTTGCAAAAGGGTGCCGAGCTCGTGAAAGACGTGCTCGGGCAGCAGATCCGCGAAGCACGGCTTGTCGCGGTCGCCCTTGCCGGCATCCGGACCGGTGGCGCGGAGATGGACTTGCGAGTGCCCGTAGGTACCCACTTTTTCCGGCAGCGTCGGGCCGTAGAGTGAAACGGTCGGCACATCCAACGCGGCGGCAAGATGCCCGAGGCCGGTATCCACCGCCACACAAGCCTGCGCGCCGGCGATGATCCTGGCGATGCCGGCCAGATTCAGCCGCGGCAGTACCGACACGCCGGCCAGTCCCCTGGCGATACGTTCGGCACGCGCTTTCTCGGCAGCATTGCCCCAGGGCAAGCGAACTTTCCTGCCGCTTGCAACGAGCCGTTCCGCCAACTCGCGCCAATACGGTTCCGGCCAGTGCTTACTGGCCCAGGTGGTACCGTGCAGGAACAGCAGATAAGGCTGTCGTTCGTGGACAGCCAGTTGCTCGCGATCCAGCCCGTAGTCGCCCATTGCGCCGGGAAGCGGATAGCCGAGCGCCTGGGCGAACAGTCCGCGCGTCCGCTCGATGGCATGCAAGCCCGGCGCGACCGAATAGGTGCGATCGTAGAACCGACTGGCCAGCGGCTCGCGGGCCGAGGTGCGGGAAAATCCAGCCACGGGAGCCTTGACGTAGCGGGTCAGCCAGGCGCTTTTCAACAGTCCCTGGGCATCGATCACCAGATCGTAGTTACCTTCGCGAAGCGCCGTCTTGCAGCGCGCCCACTCGCCGGAAAGCCACGTTTGCACTGGCTGTTTGCGCCAACGGCGGATCGCCACCGGAATGACTCGCGCTATCGCAGGATGCCAGGCGGGAATTTCGGCGAACCCCTCCTCCACCACCCAGTCGAAGCGAATGTCCGGCAGAGCCTGTGTCGCATCGGTCAAGGCCGGCAGGGTATGGATCACATCACCCATGGAGGATGTCTTGATCAGCAGGACGCGCACTCAGCGAACCTCGAGTGGTTGTGGCAGCAGGCGCTCCAGCGCCGCGGCCACGGCCTCGGGCTGCAGTTCCTGCAAGCAGTTGTAATGCCCGAAGCGACAGGTGCGCTCGAAGCAGGGGCTGCACTCCAGGCCCAAGCGGACGATTTCCACCTGCTCGGCCAGGGGTGGTGTGAAGCCTGGCGAAGTGGAGCCGTATACCGCCACCAGGGGGCGCTGCAAGGCAGCAGCGACATGCATTAGCCCGGAGTCATTGGATACCACTGCGTCGGCACAGGAAAGTAGATCAATGGCTTCGGCCAGACTGGTTTCGCCAGCCAGGTTGCAGGATTGCACGCGCCGTTCGGGGCTCAGCAAGCCACGGATCTCTTCACCGACCGGATGGTCGTTCTTCGAACCGAACAGCCAGACCTGCCAACCTTCGGCCAGCTTGCCTTCGGCAACCCTGGCGTAGTGGCGGGCCGGCCAGCGCTTGGCCTCGCCAAATTCCGCCCCGGGACAGAGCGCCAGCACCGGACGGTCCAGCTTCAGGGTGAAACGGGCCAGCGCCGCCTTGCGGCTGGCCGGGCTGACCTGCAGGTGCGGGCGAGGATAAGGCTTGGGCAAGTCGGTATCAGGCGCGAAAGCCAGCGCCATGAAGCGCTCGATCATCAACGGGTACTTCGTCTTGTCCAGAATCCGCAGATCGTTGAGCAGGCCGTAGCGCATCTCGCCACGCCAACCGGTGCGCCGGGGAATGCCAGCCAGGAAGGGCACCAGCGCTGACTTCAGCGAGTTGGGCAGGAGGATCGCCTGGTCATAGCGGCCTTTGAGACTTCGGGCGATAGTGTGCCGCAAGGTCAGATCCAGCACGCCGTGCCCGAGCGGGAAGTCGATGGCCGCGCGCACCTCGGGCATACGCTCGAGAATCGGTCGGCTCCAGGCTGGCGCCAGTACATCGATGGCGCAATCCGGATAACGCTGCCTGAGGCAGGTGAACAGGGTCTGCGCCATCACCATGTCGCCGACCCAGCTGGGACCAATGATCAGAATATTCATAAGGCTGCAGGTTGCAGGTTGCCGGGCTGCAAGGGAAAACGGCACGAACCGCCTGTCGCTTGCAGCCTGAGGCCTGCCGCCTATTTCACCAAGGTCCGCCACTCCGGATGCGCTTCGGTCCTGCCGCTGACCAGGTCGAAGTAGGCTTTTTGCAATTTCTCGGTCACCGGGCCACGGCGGCCTGCACCGATCGCACGACCGTCGACTTCACGGATGGGGGTAACTTCAGCCGCCGTGCCGGTAAAGAAGGCTTCGTCAGCGATATAGACCTCATCGCGGGTGATGCGCTTCTCGACCACCTTGATGCCCAGCTCGGCAGCGAGGGTCAGCACGCTGTTGCGTGTAATGCCGTTGAGGCATGCGGTGACTTCCGGGGTGTAGATCACTCCACTCTTGATGATGAAGATGTTCTCGCCGGAGCCTTCGGCGACATAGCCTTCCGGATCGAGCATCAGCGCTTCGTCGGCACCGCCGGAAATCGCTTCCTGCAGGGCCAGCATGGAGTTGATGTAGGCACCGTTGGACTTGGCGCGGGTCATGCTGATGTTGACATGATGGCGGGTGAAGGAACTGGTGCGTACCTTGATGCCCTGCTCCAGCGCTTCGTCGCCCATGTAGGCGCCCCAATGCCAGGCGGCGACGATCACATGTACCTTCAGGCCAGTGGCGCGCAGGCCCATGCCTTCGGACCCGTAGAACACCATCGGGCGGATATAGGCGCTGGCCAGGTCGTTCTCGCGTACGGCGGTACGAGTCGCCTCGTTGATCTCGTCCTTGGTGAACGGGATCTTCATATTCATGATGTGCGCCGAATCGAACAGGCGGTCGGTGTGCGCCTGCAGACGGAAGATCGCTGTGCCGGCCGGAGTCTCATAGGCACGCACACCTTCGAACACGCCCATGCCGTAATGCAGGGTGTGGGTCAATACATGGGTGGTCGCATCGCGCCACTGCACCAGTTCACCGTCATACCAGATGACGCCATCGCGGTCGGCCATCGACATCTTGCCAGCTCCTCAGAACTTCATTTATGCCAGGTTAACGCCTGGGGTTTCAAAAAAGCCCCAGTTCGCGCCAGATGCGCATGACCGCCTGGCGCTCGTCATGGAATCGGTCACCACTCACCACTCCAGACTGCTTCTGCAGTGACAGCCGATGGGCAGCAATGCGGTAGGCCTTGTAAGCCTCTTGCAGCAGCCGAACCTCGGTGCCAGACAACAGCCCAGTCTGCGCCAGGCCGTCGAGGATGCGGATATTGTCGGTATGGCGTAGCAGCTCGGGATAACGGTGCGACCACGCCAGGACGGCATATTGCACCATAAATTCGATATCCACGATACCACCGGCATCATGCTTGAGATCGAAGCGCTCCTGCGCCGAGAACGCCTTGCCGGCAGTACCTGCGGCAGTGCTTCTGGTGCCCAGGTTCGCGCGCATCCGGGCCCGCATTTCACTCACGTCGACACGCAACGTCTGTAGATCGCGCGCGCGCCCGAGCACGGCACCGCGAACGCGTAGGAACTCCCGCGCCAGGCGCGGGCAACCGGACAATGGCCGAGCCCGCACCAGTGCTTGATGCTCCCAGGTCCAGGCATCCCGGGATTGATAATGTTCATAGGCGGTCATCGAACTGACCAACAACCCTGCCGCACCGGATGGACGCAGGCGCATATCCACCTCGTAGAGCCTGCCGGACGCCGTTTGCGTGCTCAGCAGATGGATCATGCGCTGCCCCAGACGAATGAAGAATTGCGCACTGTCGATCAGTTTGATGCCATCGGTTTCCGACCCCGGTTCGCCATTGTGGATGAACACCAGATCCAGGTCTGACTCATGACCAAGCTCAATACCACCGACCTTGCCGTAACCAAGCACCAGAAAGCCCGGATCGCATGGACTGCCATCGCTGCAGCGGGGCTGCCCGTAGCGTGCCACCAGTTGTCGCCAGGCCAGCGCCAGGACCTGCTCGAGAATCGCCTCGGCCAGCCAGGTCAGGTAATCGCTGACCTTCATCAGCGGCAAGGTACCGACGATTTCCGAGACGGCCACACGCAGACGATGCGCCTGTTTGAAGCGCCGCAGGGTTTCCATCTGCTGCTCCAGGTCGTCCTCGGGCAGGCGCAGCAAGAGTCCGTTCAACTCATAGGCCAGCTCTGCCGCTGCCGGCGGGTTATACAGACGCTTGGCATCCAGCAACTCATCGAGCAGCACGGGAAAACGCGTGATTTGCTCGGCAATCCAGGCACTGGCGCCACATAAACTCAGCAACCGGCGCAGGGCTGCACGATTTTCCAGGAGCAGCACGATATAGCGCGAACGCCTGGCAATCCCCTCGACCAACGGCAACACGCGCACCAGCACCTGATCGGGCTCGCTCTGCTCGGCAATCGCCAGCAACATGCAGGGCATGAAGATATCCAGCCGCTCGCGACCCAGTACCTGCATGCCGCGTACCTGGGCGCTGTCGCGCAACGTACACAGACGCTGCCAGGCACTTTCGGCATCCCTGAAACCGGCCTGCTGCAGGCGCGGCAATACGGCGGTCTCGGTCCAGTTTTCACACCAGAGCGCCCGCCATTCGGCAACGCCTGGTTCACTCCAGCCTACGGCAGGCTTGGTAATCAAGCGTTGGAAATGCTTGTCGATACGTTCACGCCAGAACGCCAGTTGCTCGCAGAACGCCGTCCAGTCAGCACAGCCCAGCATGCAGGCGACCCTGGCGCGATCCGCTTCGCCATGCGGCAACGTATGGGTCTGTCGATCGGCAATCGCCTGCAACGCATGTTCGACGTAGCGCAGGAAGCGATAACCGTCGGCGAGCTCGGCGACCACGGAGCGCCGCAGGTAACCATGCTGCCGCAGCGTTGTCAGTACATCGAGCAACGCCCGCTGCTGCAGAGCCGGGTCATAGCCGCCGTGAATCAACTGGAACACCTGGGCAATGAATTCCACTTCGCGAATACCGCCGCCACCCAGCTTGATATTCTCGGCCAACCCCTTGCGCTGGACCTCGAACTGGATCAGCCGCTTCATCTCGCGCAGCGATTCGATGGCAGAAAAATCTAGGTAGCGGCGATAGACAAAAGGCTGGAGCATCTGCAGCAAGGCATCGCTGGCCTGCTGGTCGCCACTGACCACCCGCGCCTTGATCAGCGCGTAGCGTTCCCAGTCACGCCCGTGCTCCCGGTAATATTCGTCCAACGCCGCAAAACTGAACGCCAGCGCGCCCGAAGCGCCGTATGGCCGCAACCGCATGTCCACGCGGAACACGAAACCATCGATAGTCACCGCATCCAGCACCTTGATCAGGCGCTGTCCCAGGCGAATGAAAAAAGTCTGGTTATCCAGCGTGCGGCTCGCCCCCACCGTCTCCCCGCGCTGTGGAAAAGCGAAGATCAGATCGACATCCGAGGAAAGATTCAGCTCGAAGGCACCCAGCTTGCCCATGCCGAGAATCACCATGCGCTGGGGCTGACCGTCCTGCCCAAGCGGCGTGCCGTATAACGTGCACAGGCGCGGATACAACCACTGGCAAGCCTGATCGATGCAACTGTCAGCCAGCGCGGAAAGATCCCGGCAGGTTTCGATCAGATCGGCCTGGCGATTCAGATCGCGCCAGACAATCCGCACCTGATGGAGATTGCGGAAATCGCGCAGGATACGCATCAACTCCGCCTCGTCATCGCAGCCCTGGAGCCTCGCCTGCAAATCCGCAGCGATTTCGCCAGGTGCAAGCGAGCGCTCCAGAATCTTGCGCTCGAGCAGTTCCGCCAGAATCCAGGGGCATCGATCAAGCTGGACAACAACGAAGTCACTACACGCGCAAACCCGCGCCAACGCTTGCTGCCGCGCCTGCGGCCACGTCGCGGGCAACAGTGCTTCGCAGTCCGGCGAAGCGTCCCGGGCACGAGACAAAATTTCCGTGCCGCGCCGCGCCAAAGGCAGCAGCAAGTCAGGCAGAACGGGCAGTTGCGGCAGATTCATGGACACCCCTCGAAATCCCTCCAGCCCCTGACTGGAGTGCATTACAACGACGCGGACATGGCCAGGGGAAATCGCCGCGAGTGTAGCCGAGCCACGAAAATTTGCCTGGAGGGGCTGAAAGCAAGATGGTTTTGTAGTAAAACTACAGAGCTGGCCACCCGCCGGCCCTATCAAGAACATGAGCGCCCGACCCACAAAGTCGGAACGAATCAGGCAACCGATTCCGGAAGCCTTAATGCCCTGGAGCAAGCCATGCAAGACCTCGATCCCGTCGAAACACAGGAATGGCTGGACGCCCTCGAGTCCGTTCTCGGTAATGAAGGAGAAGAACGGGCCCACTATTTATTGACCCGGATAAGCGAACTGGCAACTCGTAGCGGCACGCCATTGCCCTACGCGATCACTACGCCCTACCGCAATACCATCCCGGTTACCCATGAAGCCCGCATGCCCGGCGACCTGTTCATGGAGCGGCGTATCCGCTCGCTGGTTCGCTGGAACGCGCTGGCCATGGTCATGCGGACCAACCTCAAGGATTCGAGCCTGGGCGGACACATCTCCAGCTTCGCTTCCAGTGCCACACTGTACGACATCGGTTTCAACTACTTCTTCCAGGCACCAACGGAAGAACATGGCGGCGACCTGATCTTCTTCCAGGGCCACGCAGCTCCTGGCGTCTACGCCCGTGCCTTCCTCGAAGGCCGCATCGACGAAGACCAGATGACCAACTTCCGCCGGGAAGTGGACGGCCAGGGTCTTTCCTCCTATCCGCACCCCTGGCTGATGCCGGATTTCTGGCAATTCCCCACCGTCTCCATGGGTCTCGGCCCGATCCAGGCCATCTACCAGGCCCGCTTCATGAAGTATCTGGAGCACCGTGGCTATATCCCGGCCGGCAAGCAGAAGGTCTGGTGCTTCATGGGCGACGGCGAGAGCGACGAGCCGGAATCCCTGGGTGCCATCGCCCTGGCCGGACGCGAGAACCTGGACAACCTGATCTTCGTGGTCAACTGCAACCTGCAGCGTCTGGACGGCCCGGTACGCGGCAACGGCAAGATCATCCAGGAACTCGAAGGCGTGTTCCGCGGCGCCGACTGGAATGTCGTCAAGGTCGTCTGGGGCCGCATGTGGGACCCCTTGTTCGCCAAGGACAATGACGGTCTGCTGCAAGCCCGCATGGACGAAGTGGTCGACGGCGACTACCAGAACTACAAGGCCAAGGACGGTGCTTTCGTTCGCGAGCACTTCTTCGGCGCCCGTCCCGAGTTGCAGGAACTGGTCAAGGATCTGTCCGACGACGAGATCTGGAAGCTCAACCGTGGTGGCCACGATCCGTTCAAGGTCTATGCGGCCTACCACAAGGCGATCCACGACAACGGCGGCCAGCCGACCGTGATCCTGGCCAAGACCATCAAGGGCTACGGCACTGGCGCTGGCGAGGCACAGAACATCGCCCACAACGTCAAGAAAGTGGATATCGACAGCCTGAAGAAATTCCGCGACCGCTTCGATATCCCGATCAAGGACGAGGACCTGGAAAGCCTGCCGTTCTATCGTCCGGACGCAGATAGCGCAGAGATGAAATACCTGCTGGAGCGCCGCAAGTCGCTCGGCGGCTTCGTACCGCAGCGGCGGGCCAAGAGCATCAGCATCCCGACTCCACCGCTGGAGACCCTCAAGGCCATTCTCGACGGTTCCGGCGACCGTGAAATCTCCACCACTATGGCCTTTGTCCGGGTGCTGTCGCAGCTGGTCAAGGACAAGGAGCTCGGCCCTCGCATCGTACCGATCGTCCCTGACGAAGCGCGTACCTTCGGTATGGAAGGCATGTTCCGCCAGTTGGGTATCTACTCCGCTGCCGGCCAGCTGTACGAGCCGGTCGACAAAGATCAGGTGATGTTCTACCGCGAGGACAAGAAAGGCCAGATCCTCGAAGAAGGCATCAACGAAGCCGGCGCCATGTCCAGCTGGATCGCTGCTGCTACCTCCTACAGCACGCACAACCAGCCGATGCTGCCGTTCTACGTGTTCTACTCGATGTTCGGCTTCCAGCGGATCGGCGACCTGGCCTGGGCCTCTGGCGACAGCCGTGCCCGCGGCTTCCTGATCGGCGGCACCGCCGGCCGGACCTCGCTCAACGGTGAAGGACTGCAGCACGAAGATGGCCACAGCCACATTCTGGCCTCGACCATCCCTAACTGTCGTACCTACGATCCGACCTATGGCTACGAGCTGGCCGTGATCATCCGCGATGGCATTCGCCAGATGACCGAAGAGCAGAAGGATATCTTCTACTACATTACCGTGATGAACGAAGCCTACACCCAGCCGGCCATGCCGGAAGGTGTCGAGGAAGGCATCATCAAGGGCATGTACCTGCTCGAAGACGACAAGCGCGACGCTGCTCATCACGTACAACTGCTGGGTTGCGGCACCATCCTGCGTGAAGTTCGCGAAGCAGCGAAGATCCTGCGCGAGGACTACGGTATCGCTGCCCATGTCTGGAGCGTACCGAGCTTCAACGAACTGCGCCGCGATGGTCTGGCCGTCGAGCGCTGGAACCGCCTGCATCCATCCGAGAAGCCAAAGCAGACCTATGTCGAGCAATGCCTCTCCGGTCGTCAGGGCCCGGTCGTCGCCTCTACCGACTACATGAAGCTGCTCGCCGAGCAGATTCGCCAGTGGGTTCCGAGCCGCGAGTACAAAGTCCTCGGCACCGACGGCTTCGGCCGCAGCGACAGCCGCGACCAGTTGCGCCACTTCTTCGAGGTGGATCGCAAATGGGTCGTGCTCGCCGCTCTGGAAGCACTGGTTGACCGTGGTGATCTGGAAGCCAAGGTTCTGGGCGAGGCGATCACCCGCTTCGGCATCGACCCTGACAAGACCAACCCCCTGGACTGCTGAGGAGACGCACCATGAGTGAAGTGATACGCGTACCCGATATCGGCAGCGGCGAAGGCCAGGTCATCGAGCTGTTCGTCAAGGTCGGCGACAGCATCGAAGCCGATCAGAGTCTGCTGACCCTCGAGTCGGACAAGGCCAGCATGGAAATTCCCGCGCCCAAGGCCGGCGTGGTGAAGAGCCTGAAAGTAAAGATCGGTGATCGCCTGAAAGAAGGTGACGAGATCCTGGAGCTGGAAGTCGCAGGCGCAGCCAAGGAGTCCGCTCCGGCAGCCAAGCCTGAGTCCACACAGGAACCTGAAGCCAAACCGGCCCCGGCTGCGGAAAAACCCGCACAGGGCGCTGGCAAGTCAGTCAGCCAGGAAGTCCATGTCCCCGACATTGGTTCCGACGGCAAGGTCAAGGTCATCGAGCTGTACGTCAAGGCCGGCGACAAGATCGAAGCCGACCAGAGCCTGCTGACCCTCGAGTCGGACAAGGCCAGCATGGAAATCCCCTCGCCCGCCGCCGGTGTGGTGGAGAGTGTGGCCATCAAGCTGAACGACGAGGTCGGCACTGGCGATCTGATTCTGGTCCTCAAGACCGAAGGCGCTGCGTCTGCAGCCGAGCCCAAGGCCGAGAAGGCTGCAGCGCCCTCTGCAGCACCCGTCGAGGAAGAGGACGAAGCCGATGACGTCGGCGAGGAAAAAAGCCTGGAAGTCCATGTCCCGGATATCGGCTCCGACGGCAAGGTCAAGGTCATCGAGCTGTACGTCAAGGCCGGCGATAGCATCGAAGCCGACCAGAGCCTGCTGACCCTCGAGTCGGACAAGGCCAGCATGGAAATCCCTTCGCCCGCCGCCGGTGTGGTGGAGAGTGTGGCCATCAAGCTGAACGACGAGGTCGGTACTGGCGACCTGATCCTGGTGCTCAAGACCAAGGGCTCTGCGCCCAAGTCCGGGAAGAAGGCAGCCAAGCCGGCGACAGACGAGAGAGGCCCGCAGACGCCGGCCGAACCGGCTGTTGCAGCGACTCCGGCCGAAGCCGACCGCCGTCCTGCCCCGACCGCCAAGAGCGAGAACCCGACCCCGGCCGGCGCACCAAGCCGTAGCGGCGCCAAAGTGCATGCCGGTCCGGCTGTGCGCATGCTGGCTCGCGAACTGGGTGTCGATCTGGGTACTGTCTCAGCTACCGGACCGAAAGGGCGCATCCTCAAGGAAGACGTGCAGAACTACGTCAAGAGCGTACTGCAACAAGGTAAGGTGCAGGGTGCCGGTGCCAGTGGCGGTGCGGGAATTCCGCCAGTACCGGCAGTGGACTTCAGCAAGTTCGGTGAAATCGAAGAAGTCCCGATGACCCGTCTGATGCAGGTTGGCGCCACCAACCTGCATCGCAGCTGGCTGAACGTGCCACACGTGACTCAATTCGAGTCGGCCGACATCACCGAGATGGAAGCTTTCCGTGTGTCGCAGAAAGGAGCGGCGGAAAAGGCTGGCGTCAAGCTGACCGTGCTGCCAATCCTGCTCAAGGCTTGCGCCCATCTGCTGAAAGAGCTGCCGGAGTTCAACAGCTCCCTGGCTCCTAGCGGTACAGCAGTGATCCGCAAGAAGTACGTGCACATCGGCTTTGCCGTGGATACGCCGGATGGCCTGCTGGTTCCGGTACTGCGCAACGTCGACCAGAAGAGCCTGCTGCAACTGGCAGCTGAAGCCGCCGAGCTGGCGGAAAAAGCGCGCAGCAAGAAACTGTCGCCCGATGCCATGCAAGGTGCCTGCTTCACCATCTCCAGTCTCGGCCATATTGGCGGTACCGGCTTCACGCCGATCGTCAATGCACCGGAAGTGGCGATCCTGGGGGTCTCCAAGGCCACCACGCAGCCAGTCTGGGATGGCAAGGCTTTCCAGCCGCGCCTGATGCTGCCGTTGTCGCTTTCCTACGATCACCGCGTAATCAACGGAGCCGTAGCAGCACGCTTCACCAAGCGGCTTTCCGACCTGCTGGCCGATATCCGGACGCTGCTTCTCTGACGCAGCGATCAAGGTAGAAAAGCTGGAAAAAACAAGAACCCCGCCTATGGCGGGGTTTTTGTCTCTTACTCCGTGAAAATGTGGCACAGACGATATAAACCACCGGATACAGCCACACACAAAGGTGGTACAAAGTAAGCGCTGGATATCCGCCGCATGGACAGGGATCAAGCCTGAAGGCTATAGCGACGTAGACCGAACGGTCGAATACCGTTGCAAGTCAGCCCGAGCTAATAAAAATCACCTAACAGGCCGATAACCAGACCGGACGCCCTCCCAAATCTACCGGTCGAAGAATGTGGACAATAACCACTCGCTAAAAAATTCAGCCGATGCCAGCGCGGCAAAAGCAACCTCGCTACCCACCCCCGCACAGCTCGGTATGCTGCGCTTCGAGCGCTTGAGCGACCCGAGCTGGACCCTGCTTTATCTCGATCCGGGCTGTGAAGGGCAGCTCGGTCTGGCCGCCAACGATCTGTGCTCATCGACTGGTTTCCCGTATGCCAGGCTGATGGAGCCGGCAGCACGCCCTCGACTGCATGAAGAACTCCTGGCGCAACTAACCAGAAATGGCGGCAACTACCGAATCCGCTATCGCCTGCATATGGCTGAGCGTACGTTCGATGTACTGGAAACCGGTGAATACTATCAACAGCATGGTCAGGAGCTGCTACGCGGTTATCTACTGATCTGCGAGCCCCGGGAAGATGACAACGAAATATCTTCGCCCCTGGTGAAAGAATATCTGCAGTTGCTCGCCCGTTTGCGTGCGCAGCAGGATTTGCTTGCCAAGCTCGCGACCCATCGCTACGGCGCCAAGCCCTTGCAGGAAGCGGCTGAGCTGATTACCGAGGCGGCCTGTGCCATCTATGCAGTGAGCTATGGCAGTGTCTGGATGATCGAAGACACCACGTTCAAGCCCGTTACCCAGTTCAAGCAGGGAAGCGGCACCGTCACCGCTCTGGAGGATTTCGATTCGCTACCCTACCCTCGCTATATCCATGCATTGCATGGCGAACGGGTAATCGACGCGTACGATGCCCGGAACGATTTGCGCACGTACGAGCTGGCCGAGTATTTCAAGTCGCGTGGCGTGGTATCCCTGCTCGAGGCGGGCATCCACACCGATGGCGAACTGGTTGGCGTCCTGCGCCTGGAGCATACCGGCGAGAATCGCCAATGGCAGATGGATGAAATCGCCTTTGCCGGCGAACTGGCCGACCACATTGGCCAGGCCATGCTCAATCACCAGCGACTCGATGCCATCCACTCGCTGCACCTGTTTCAGCGTGCGGTAGAACAAGCCTCGAGCGCCTGCCTGCTGCTGGATCGCGACGGTCGGATCAAATATGTAAACCCCAGTTTCACCGCCATTACCCAATACACAAGCGAGGAAGCACTGGGTCGCAATATTGCGAAACTCCCGGTCCTGGAAGACATCGATGGCATTTTGCGCGATACCCGAACGGCGCTGGCTCATAACAGCAGTTGGCAAGGCGAATTCCGTGGCAGGCGCAAGAACCTGATTCCCTACTGGGGGCACCTGTCGGTTTCCAAGGTATTGGACAGCAACCGGCGCCTGAGCAATTACGTGGTCATCTACGAAGACGTTACCGAAAACAAACTGGCCCAACAGCGAATCGAGCGCCTGGCCTATACCGATAATCTTACCGGGCTGGCCAACCGTACCTGTTTCATCCAGACCCTGGAAAAACGCTTCAACAATGGCGATGCTCCCAACCTGATGCTGTTGCTGGTGGATATCGATAACTTCAAACGCATCAACGACAGCCTGGGCCATCGTATCGGTGACAAGCTGCTGGTCAAGCTCGCCCGCCGGCTGATCAATATGTTCGAGACCCGTGGCCTGGTATCGCGCTTTGCCAGCAACGAATTCGCCATCCTGCTCGACGACCAGGACCAGGAAAGCGGCCGACATCTGGCCCGACAAATCCTGGATATCCTGGACAAACCGTTGTATATCGACGGCCAGTTGATCAGCATCAGTGGATCGGCCGGGCTGGCCTGCGCACCGCAGCACGGCCTGGATCCGCAGACTTTGATGAAGCATGCCGGGCTGGCATTGCACAAGGCCAAGGCCAATGGCAAGAATCAGCTACAGACCTTCATCACTACGCTGAATGCCGAAGCGGATTTTCGCCTATTCCTGGAGAACAGCCTGCGGCGTGCCTTGGTACAGGAAGAGCTGGAGCTGTTCTACCAACCCAAAGTATGCCTGCACACCGGCAAGCTGCTGGGACTCGAAGCCTTGCTGCGCTGGAGGAACCCAGAAAAAGGCATGATCCAGCCCAGCCACTTCATCAGCGTGGCCGAAGAAACCGGGTTGATCATTCCTATCGGCAAGTGGGCGGCGCGCCAGGCGTGCCGTATGGGCAAGCAGCTTGCCGAGCAGGGCATAAGCGATCTACATATTGCAATCAACCTATCCTCTCGACAGTTTGCCGACCCGAGCCTGGTCGCGTCTCTGGCTGACATCCTTGCGGAGGAGCAACTGCCTCCCCAGCGCCTGGAGCTGGAATTGACCGAAAGTCTGCTATTGGATGCGACCGAGGAGACTCACCAGCAACTCAATGAACTCAAAGCAATGGGGCTGACCCTGGCGATGGATGACTTCGGCACCGGTTATTCATCATTGAGTTACCTGAAGAAATTCCCCATCGATGTGATCAAGATCGACCGTAGCTTCATCAAGGATATTCCCGACAGCGAAGACGATATGGAAATCACCTCAGCCGTGATCGCCATGGCGCACAACCTCAAGCTCAAGGTCGTCGCCGAAGGGATCGAAACCAGCCAGCAACTGGCTTTCCTGCGCCGCCAACACTGTGATATCGGCCAGGGTTACCTGTTCGACAGGCCCATTCCCAGCCAACAGTTGGTCGAAAGGCTGCGCCGTTATTTGCGCAAACCTTGAAGCACAATGGCCATATCCAGCCCTGGAATATTCGGTAAACCCCTGTTTCCATCTCCTGGCTCCTGTCCGGTGACAAGGCGAAGACCCGCCTTTCGTCCAGCCTGCCGAAACACTTGCAGCCCCCCATCGTCTACTGCTCCAGCCCCTATCGAAAACGAGGTGCCCCATGTTTCTGCGTTCGCATACTCCCGTTCATAAACAGGCCTTACCTACTGCCGAGCAGGCCTTGCCGGGCCGCGCCACGCCGCTGGCCGTACCGGCGGCTCACCATGTCAATGGCAACCCGCTGCAAGGCCCCATCCCGACGGGAATGCAACAGGCCGTATTCGGTATGGGCTGCTTCTGGGGTGCGGAACGCCGCTTCTGGCAGCAACCGGGCGTCTGGAGTACGGCCGTCGGTTATGCCGGCGGGCATACGCCGAATCCGACCTACGATGAGGTTTGCTCCGGCCTGACCGGTCATGCAGAAGTGGTGCTGGTCGTATTCGATCCACGGATCGTCGAGTATTCGGGGCTCCTGAAAGTCTTCTGGGAAGCCCATGATCCAACTCAGGGCATGCGCCAGGGTAACGATCTGGGCACTCAATATCGTTCGGTCATCTACTGCAGCAATGCCGATCAACTGGAGCAGGCCCGGGCCAGTCGTGCACACTTCCAGGCCGGTCTGGAGCAGGCCGGCTATGGCCCGATCACTACGGAAATCGCCGAAGCGCCGCTGTTTTATTATGCCGAGCCTTATCACCAGCAGTATCTGGCGAAGAACCCCGACGGCTATTGCGGGCTGGGTGGAACCGGAGTCTGCCTGCCGGCCTGAAACCACCACCGAGGCGGGAATCAGTCGGCAGGCACCTGCAACTCGACCATCAACTCATCAGCCAGGGTTTCCAGATGCTCGCGCAGGTTCGGCAACGATAGCTCCGCCGGAACCGCCAACCGGGCCTCGGCATGGAATAACAGCTCGTTGCTCATTGGCGCCGGCGCTACCCATGTGTCCAGCTCGTCCAGGTTGATGCCCTCCTCGACCAGCAAGCGGGTAATGTCGCGGACGATACCGGGCCTGTCGTTACCGATCAGCCGCAACAGAACCTCTCGCGTATCACGCGCGATTTCGGCGGTACTGTTCGCGACCTGCACACGAATACCCTGGCGCTGCAGATCCTGCAACGCCAGCACCAAGACCTGTAAAGAGGTTTCGGGAACAGCAATCCGCAAAATACCGGCGAACTGGCCGGCCATTCTCGACATCCGGCTATCTAGCCAGTTGCCGCCATGTGTGGCGACACACTGGGCGATGGATTCGACCAGCCCGGGCTGGTCTCTGGCAATGATGGTTACGACCAGATTTTCCATGTGGCTATCCTCGGTTGCGCGTAGTACCCACTACGAATGTATATAGAACAACCACCACGCCTTAACGATCCAACTTGCTCGGGATTGAGTAGCATGAGGACGATGAGATATTCCCGGAATGGTCTTCGGGCTTGCTCTGATGATTATGTAGTGTTAAAAAACCATAACTACAAAAAATAATCCAACTCGCAGTAAGCCAATGAACTGCTGGAATCCATGCTGCAACCGGCACGGGGCTTCGTTCGACAGCCCGCCACCAACGAACGTCGGTTCTGCAGCCATTCAAGGCCTGCCTGTCAGGCAGGTCCGTCAAGTTGACACAGAGGAAGTCAAGCAATGACTGAGCGCGTTCAAGTCGGTGGCCTGCAGGTCGCCAAGGTCCTGTACGACTTCGTGAACAACGAAGCCATTCCCGGTACTGGCGTGTCCACCGAAGCCTTCTGGAATGGTGCTGCCGGCATCATCCACGAGCTGGCACCGAAAAACCGCACCCTGCTGGCCAAGCGCGACGAAATCCAGGCCAGCATTGATGCCTGGCATCAGGCTCGTGCCGGGCAGGTTCACGAAGCGGATGCCTACAAGATCTTCCTGCAGGAGATCGGCTACCTGCAGCCGGAAGCGGAAGACTTCAAGATTTCCACGGAAAACGTGGACGACGAGGTTGCCCGCCTGGCCGGCCCGCAACTGGTGGTGCCGGTCATGAACGCGCGCTTTGCCCTGAATGCCGCCAATGCACGCTGGGGCTCGCTCTACGACGCTCTGTACGGGACCGATGTCATTCCCGAAGAGGAAGGCGCAGCACGCGGAACGAGTTACAACGAAATCCGTGGGGCCAAGGTCATTGCCTTCGGCCGCCGCTTCCTTGATCGTGCAACACCACTGGAGGGTACTCAATACGAAGACGTTGTCGGCTATCGTATCGAAAACGGCGAACTGATCGCCGCCCTGGCCAGTGGCGCAACCACTAACCTGCAGAATCCGAGCCAGTTGGTCGGCTACCGAGGCGATGCTGCAGCGCCCACAGCCATCCTGCTCAGGCACAACGGCCTGCACATCGAATTGCAGATCGACCGTGGCAGCCTGATCGGCAAGAACGACCCTGCCGGCGTCAAGGACATCGTGCTGGAATCCGCGCTGACTACCATCATGGACTGCGAAGATTCCGTGGCGGCCGTCGATGCCGACGACAAGGTGGAGGTCTATCGCAACTGGCTGGGCTTGATGAAGGGAACCCTGACCGAGGAGGTCACCAAGGGCAGCAAGAGCTTCATCCGCGAGATGAATCCCGACCGCATCTACACAGCCGCAGCCGGTGGCGAACTGGTCCTGCATGGCCGTGCCCTGCTGTTCGTGCGCAACGTAGGCCATCTGATGACCAACGACGCGATCCTCGACAAGGATGGCAACGAAGTGCCGGAAGGCATCCTGGATGCGCTGATCACCAGTCTGGCTGCCCTTCATGATCTCAAGGGCAATACCAGCCGCAAGAACAGCCGCACCGGCTCGATCTACATCGTCAAACCCAAGATGCACGGCCCGGAGGAAGTGGCATTCACCAACGAACTGTTCCTGCGTGTCGAAAATGCACTCGGCCTGCCGAACAATACCCTGAAAGTCGGCATCATGGACGAGGAGCGCCGCACCACGGTCAACCTCAAAGCCTGCATCAAGGCTGCTCGCGAGCGCGTCGTATTCATCAATACCGGCTTTCTCGACCGTACCGGCGACGAAATCCATACCTCCATGGAAGCCGGTCCGATGATCCGCAAGGGCGCCATGAAAAACGCCGCCTGGATCAAGGCCTACGAGAACTGGAACGTGGATGTCGGCCTGACTACCGGCCTGCCGGGACGAGCACAGATCGGCAAAGGCATGTGGGCGATGCCGGACCTGATGGCCGACATGCTCGAACAGAAGATCGCCCATCCGCAGGCTGGTGCCAATACTGCCTGGGTGCCCTCGCCGACCGCTGCCACCCTGCATGCCCTGCACTACCACAAGGTCGATGTCTTTGCCCGCCAGATCGAACTGAGTCGACGCGGCCATGCCTCGCTGGACGATATCCTCAGTATCCCGCTGGTGACTGAGCTCGACTGGAGCGAGAAGGATATCCAGCAGGAACTGGACAATAACGCGCAGGGTATCCTGGGCTACGTGGTCCGCTGGGTCGAACAGGGCGTAGGCTGCTCCAAGGTGCCCGACATCAACGACATCGCCCTGATGGAGGACCGCGCCACGCTGCGTATTTCCAGCCAGCACATCGCCAACTGGCTGCGCCACGGCGTGTGTACCACCGAACAGGTCATGGAAACCCTCAAGCGCATGGCAGCGGTGGTGGACCGGCAGAATGTGGACGACCCGCTATACCGACCGATGGCTCCGAATTTCGACGACAGTATCGCCTTCCAGGCTGCCGTCGAACTGGTGATCGACGGTCCTCGTCAGCCCAATGGCTATACCGAGCCGGTATTGCACCGTCGGCGCCGTGAATTCAAGGCAAAGAACGGCTTGTAATCGCTGCCCCCTTTATTGCTGCAATGGCCGTCTCCTTGGTGGGACGGCTTTTTTTATCTCGATGCTTCGGTGAATCAGGTTACCTGTCTGATCTATATGCATCCCGGACTACGCGTCTCGGACAGAATGTCTCATATAGACTTACGTACAATGGGCTCTCGGAGGATGCACAGACACCATTACCCTCAGTGACCACTCGGAACCGTAGCCATGAGCAAAGCCGATGTTTTCGCCAAGGCCGGTAAGACGGCGGTTCTGCAGAACATCCATGGCACCATGGAATTCCTGCGAAAATTCCCCCCGTTCAACCAGATGGAGAATGCCCATCTGGCCTATCTGGTCGAAAACTGCCACCTGCGCTTCTACGCTGCCGAGGAAACCATCGTCGCACCCGAGAATGGTGTGGTTCAGTACTTCTATATCGTCAAGCAGGGGCGCGTTTATGGCGAACGCTCCGCCAGCGATACGCACGGTGCCAGATCGACCTTCGAAATAACCGCAGGCGAATGCTTCCCCATGGCAGCCCTGCTCGGCGAACGCGCCACGCGTACCGCACACCTGGCCTCCGAGGACACCTTCTGCCTGGTGCTCGGCAAGCCAGCCTTCGCCAAGCTCATCGCCTTGTCCGAACCCTTGCGTGACTTCGCCATACGTGGCGTCAGCAGCTTGCTGGACCAAGTCAACCAGCAGGTACAACGACGCGCCGTGGAAAGCCTCGGCGAACAGTATTCGCTGGATACCCGCCTGGGTGACCTGGCACTCCTGCAACCCGTTTTCTGCCTGCCGTCGATGCCGCTCAATCGGGCTGTCCACCTGATGAACGAGCAGCATGTCGGCAGCGTGGTGATGGTCGATACCGAACTGCATCCACTGGGCATTTTCACCCTGCGCGACCTGCGTCGGGTGATCGCCTCAGGAATCGACGACCTGACCCAGCCGATTGCCCGCTTCATGACCCAGCAGCCCTTCTACCTGCCACCGGATGCCAGTGCGTTCGATGCGGCCATCGCCATGACCGAACGCCATATCGCCCACGTCTGCGTGGTGGAGAACGGCCGGCTGCGCGGCGTGATCTCCGAGCGCGATCTGTTCTCCCTGCAGCGGGTGGATCTGGTACACCTGGCCCAGACTATCCGCCATGCCAGCCGGCTCGACATGCTGGCCGGGATGCGTATCCAGATCCGCCAATTGGTGGATAACATGCTGGCCCACGGTGCCTCCTCGACCCAGGTCACGCATATCGTCACACTCCTGAACGATCACACCGTGGCGCGGGTCATCGAGTTGGCCATCGAGGATATGGGCGATCCAGGGGTGCCCTTCACCTGGCTGTGCTTCGGCAGCGAAGGACGTTGCGAGCAGACCCTGTATACCGATCAGGACAATGGCATCCTCTTCGAGGCGCAAGATCCCGATGAAACGGCCCGCATCCGTGGCAAGCTACTGCCGCTGGCTGAGCGGATCAATCTGGATCTGGCGCAATGCGGCTTCTCATTGTGCAAAGGCAAGATCATGGCGGGCAATCCGGAAATGTGCCTGTCGCGCCAAGAATGGTCACGCCGCTTTCAATCATTCATCCTCGACTCGACTCCAGAGCACCTGCTCGGCAGCACCATATTCTTCGATCTGCGCGTAGTCTGGGGACCGACCGATGGCTGCGAGCAGTTGCGCCGCGAGCTACTCGAACAGATCGAGGAACAGACCCTGTTCCAGCGCCTGATGGCCGAGAATGCCTTGCGGCACCGTCCTCCGGCAGGGCGTTTCCGCGACTTCGTCGTCTCCCGCAAAGGCAACGACAAAACCCCTACGCTCGATCTGAAAAAAGAAGGTCTGACGCCCTTTGTGGACGGCGCGCGCCTGCTTGCCCTGGCCAACGGGATCGAAGCCACCAATACCCAGGAACGCCTGCGGCAACTGATCGAGGCCGGAATCGTCGACGCCAAGGACGGCTCCGCCTATGAAGAAGCCTATCAATTCATCCAGCAGACCCGCATGGAACAGCATCAGCAGCAGGCACGCGAGCAACTGCCTTATTCCAACCGGCTGGACCCGGACACTCTCAATCATCTGGACCGGCGCATCCTGCGCGAATCCTTTCGCCAGGCACAACGCCTGCAGGCCAGCCTGGCCTTGCGCTACCATTTATGAAGCTGTTCCGGTTCGGGTTGGGCAGCAGTTCAAAGCTGGAGCCGCGTCAGCAGGAACGACTGCAGGCACTGCGCCGATTACAGCCACTGTCGGATTGCCGACTGGCCGACGGACGTTTTGTAGTGGTTGATTTGGAAACTACAGGGCTCAATCTCCGCCGCGATCAGGTGATCTCCATCGGTGCCGTGGTCATCGAGAACAGCGCCATCGATTTCAGCCAGATGTTCGAACGGACCCTATATCGCGAACGCATCAAGATCAGCGCAAGTATCCTGATCCATGGCATCGCCCCCAGCGAACTGGCGACCGGCAGCGATCCGGTCGAAGCGCTGTTGGATTTCATGGAATTTGTCGGCGAAAGCCCGCTGTTGGCCTTTCACGCCGGCTTCGATCAGCGCATGTTGCTGCGCGCCCTGCGCGAAAGCCTCGCTTACCGCATGCCACATGCATTCTTCGATGTCGCCGAGATCGCTCCGCTGCTCCGGCCCGAGGCGAATCTGCGCAACGCGGGCCTGGACGACTGGGTCGGGTATTTCGCCCTGCATGTACTGCAACGCCACAATGCCAGTGCCGATGCCATGGCCACCGCCGAGCTCGGCCTGATCCTGCTCAAGCTGGCTCACCGCCAGGGTATCGAGACCCTGGCCCAACTCGAACAGCGCCTCAATGGCTGGCGTCGCACCCAGCAGCCGCAGCATTCGCTGTAGCGCGATAGCTCAGCAGTCAGGCCGACCAGCGGTGTATTTACGCGAGGGATCGATGGCGCCGTCCAGTTTGTCGATAGCCTGCGCCCCGATCAGCAACGGGTAACGGAAGTGCGACCGATCAGCCAGGTTGACCTCAATCATGCGCTGGTGGTCACCGATGCAGAGCTGCATCTCGATCACCGGTCGCTTCGCTGAATTCTGGCTGCGCTCCTCTTCTTCGTCATCGACATCCTGCTCTTCATTGCGCGCCTTGATTCGGCTGACCCGCACCAGGCGATGCTCATAGAGCGTATCGTCAGCGCCATCCATCGCCAGGCGGAAACGTACCCACTTCTCGCCATCGCGCTCGAAACGTTTGATGTCGCGCGCGGAAAGCGAAGCGGTCATGGCTCCTGTATCCATCTTCGCCCTGAGCGTCTTGCCAAGTTCATCCAGGTGAATGTATTCGTAGCGGCCATAAATGGTGGGCTCGGGTTCGGCAGCGAACACCGAACAGGAAAGCAAGGCCAGCAGGCCCAGGGAAGGCAGGACACGACTCAAGATTGACTCCTGAAGCTTTTCGAAAAGATATGCATGCGACCGGAACACACCGTTCGGGTTCGGCTTCCAGCGCGGTCAGCAACAACCGACCAAAGCAAGGCAGCCAAGCCTTGGTATCATGCCCTTGCGTGACGTTTCATGGGAGTTTTCATGCGCCACTTGGTCATCGGTATCACCACCTCTGTGCTACTTCTGTTCAATACGCTGCTGGCATTCGTGCCGATACTGCTACTGGGGCTGCTCAAGCTACTCCCCTGGCGCCCCCTGCAGGACTGCTGCTCCCGTGGCATAACCTGGCTGGCAGAAGCCTGGGCGGCCATCAATAACCGGGGGCTCGATTTTTTCGTACCGACCGTCTGGGATATCCGCAACCCGGGTAACCTGCGCCGCGATGCCTCTTACCTGATTATCAGCAATCACCAGTCCTGGGTCGATATTCCTGCCCTGATGCGGGTGTTCAACCGCAAGACGCCCTACTTCAAGTTCTTCCTGAAAAAAGAGCTGATCTGGGTGCCCCTTCTCGGGCTGGCCTTCTGGGCGCTGGATTATCCGTTCATGAAGCGTTACTCCAAGGCCTTTCTCGAAAAACACCCGCATATGCAAGGCAAGGATCTGGAAATAACTCGCCGTGCCTGCGAGAAATTCAGGAACCAGCCGGTTGCCGTAGTCAATTATCTGGAAGGCACACGCTTTACCGCCGCCAAGCATGCGCAGCAGAATTCGCCCTATCGTCATTTGCTCAAGCCCAAGGCCGGTGGTGTAGCGTTTGTATTCGGTATTCTGGGGAAACAGCTTGACTCCATTCTCGATGTCACGGTGGTTTATCCTGACGAACGCGTCCCTGGATTCTGGGAGTTGCTCAGCGGCCAGGTGCAACGTGTCATCATCGATATACAACCGCGTGAACTCGACCCCAGGCTGGCAGGAGGCGATTATCAGAGCGACCCGGATTTCCGCCGCGCCGTGCAAGACTGGGTAAGTCATCTCTGGCAGGAAAAGGATGCCCGCATCGAACGACTGCGGCGCGAAAATCCATCCCGGTAAAAGGCTTCGAAGCATGCCACTCACGTCCTATAGCCAATACTTGCGCCGCTTGTGGTCCCTGGAAAAATTCGGCTACAGCCTGCGCGTTACCATCGCCCTGGCCAGCACCATGGGACTGTGCTGGTATCTCGACCGGCCTTCGATGATCATCTCACTGTTTCTCGGCATCATCGCCAGCGCCCTGGCGGAAACCGACGATAACTGGATCGGCCGGCTCAATGCGCTGTTGGTCACTCTGCTGTGTTTCAGCATCGCGGCGGCATCGGTGCAACTGCTGTTCCCCTACCCGGTACTGTTTGCCACGGGCATGGCACTCTCGGCCTTTTCGCTGGTGATGCTGGGCTCAATCAGCGAACGCTATGCCACCATTGCCTCAGCCACGTTGATTCTCTCGGTCTACAGCATGATCTCGATGGATCAGCGTGGCGGCAGCGGAACACTGCCCCACGACACGCTCGCCTATTGGCACGATCCGCTGTTGCTGCTGGCCGGAGCCATCTGGTACGGCCTGCTTTCGATCATCTGGAGTGCGATCTTCACCCATCAACCGGTACAGCACAGCCTGGCCGGGATCTATCGTGAGCTGGCCCGCTATTTTCGCCTGAAGGCCGACCTGTTCGAACCCTATCACCGAACGGATATCGAAGAACGGCGCCTGGCTCTGGCGAGGCAGAACGGCCAGATCGTGGCGGCCCTGAACGTCGCCAAGGACACGCTGCTGCACCGCAAGGGCTATGTGCAGGCTGGCGGACCGATGAGTCATTACTACCGGTTGTACTTTCTCGCCCAGGATCTGCACGAACGCGTCACCTCATCGCACTATCCCTACCAGGCGCTCTCGGACACCTTTTTCCACAGCGACGTATTGTTTCGCTGCCAGCGCTTGCTGCGCCTGCAATCCAAAGCGTGCCTGGCACTGGCCGATGCCATCATCATGCAGCTGCCGTTCCGCTACGGCGAAGCCACCACCCAGGCGATGGGCGATCTGCATGCCTCGCTGGACTACCTGCAACAGCAGCACAAGCCAGCCTGGCGTCGTCTGTTGCGTTCCCTGTATGCCCTGGCCAGTAATCTGGAAACCGTGCAAACCCAGCTGACCGGCGCCAGCGATCCCAAGCTCGATGACAAGAAGCAGGACAACAGCCTGCGCGACCTGACGCCGAAATCGCTACGCGAGGCATTCAACCGCCTGCTGGCGCAATTCACGCCAACGTCGCTGCTGTTCCGGCACGCCTTGCGTATGGCCGCGGCCCTGCTCTGCGGCTATGTCGTACTGCACGCGATACACCCCAAGCAGGGCTACTGGATTCTGCTGACCACCGTATTCGTCTGCCAGCCCAACTACGGCGCGACACGCATCAAGCTGGTCAAGCGCGTGACCGGCACCGCGCTCGGACTGGTCGCCGGCTGGGGCTTGTTCGCCCTGTTTCCCGAACAGGAAATACAGGCGACTTTTGCCGTACTGGCCGGCATCATCTTCTTCATCACCCGCAGCACGCATTACACGCTGTCCACCGCCGCGATCACCCTGATGATCCTGTTCTGCTTCAATCAGACCGGCGACGGCTATGCACTGATCTGGCCGCGTCTGTTCGATACGCTGCTCGGCAGCCTGATTGCCGTGGCAGCAGTGTTCCTGATCCTGCCGGACTGGCAAGACAGGAATCTCAACCAGGTATACGCCAGGACCCTGAGCTGCAGCAGCGCCTATCTGCGCAAGATCATGAGCCAATACGATACCGGCAAAGATGACGACCTGGAGTACCGGGTCATCCGGCGTAACGCCCACAATGCCGATGCAGCGCTGTCGAAGACACTCTCGAACATGCTTCTGGAACCAGGGCACTTCCGCAAGGACGCCGAGGCCGGCTTCCGCTTCCTGACCCTCTCGCACACCTTGCTCAACTATCTGTCCGGGCTGGGCTCGCATCGCGCGACGCTACCGGACGATGCGACCGACGAAATGCTGGAAAAGGCCGCCGAACGCCTGGCCTGCAGCCTGGATGAACTGGCTGAAGCCCTGCGCCAGAACCAGCCGATCACCCTTCACAACGAAGAAGACGAAGCACTGGCCCAGCAGCTCGAACAAACGCCAGAGGAGATGGACGAGGGGCATCGCCTGGTGCAAATCCAATTGGGCTTGATCTGCCGGCAACTGGCCTCGCTGCGCAGCCTTTCCCAGCATTTGGTCAAACCACAAGGTGACACACCCGTGGCGACGGCAGCCACCACGGTATAGAAAGCAGGCAGCTTACTCCGGACCCGGAGTAAGCCGCGACCGATCCGGCAGTCACGGTGCAACAGGCAGGAAAAGTGCCGGACAGGCCGCAGGCTTCAGGGAACCTGCATGATTGACCTAAGAGCCTGCTCACGATTTCGCGAGCTAGAGCTAAACGGTGGCGAAAACGGCTGAGGAAGCGGAGTTTACGGGTGGTAAATGAGCATTCCGAAGCCGGTTTCAACGCCGTTTGGCCGACGCACAGCAGATCGTGAACAGGCTCTAACGAACGGTCCCGCTCTTATCGCCAGAGTGCGGTCCCTCCATGGTACCGGAACCGGGTTCTGCCGGTGGCACGGAGGAAGGCTCGACCGGTGCGGCAGGAGCTGCTGGCTGATGGGTAGACGGCGCAGGTGGGGGAACTTCGTCGGTATGATCTTCTGGACCGCAACCAGCCAGTAATAGGCCAAGAACGGCCGGAGCGAGATAAACAAAACGCATGATTGAACCTCCTTACAAAATAGGGCACCAGATACACCGGTGCATCTTGGAATACTGGCAAACCCCGATACCTTTAAATCGACCGAAATAACGCCAAAGAGTGCCTCTGCTTTGTTCTGGCAAACATTTCGCGATGCTCTGACAACCCAGGCTGACGCCAAGCCGGACCACATTCGGGAAGGGGATATGTGCAGCAAGCAATCCATGCGAACCACGCTTGTAGTACGCAAGAACCACGAAATTTCCAGAAAAACAGCTGACGGGTCATGCCGAAATCGTAGAAGACCTCCAGCCGATCATGCGGCTCGTCTCTTCTTTCTAATTGCGGGCAAGCAGATCGATATACCGCATCTGAACTTCTCTACTTACCCGACAGTCAAGAAGCGGGTAATACACTGAATAAAGGGAGTTTGCCGTGCAATCAGTCTACGCGTATTCGTATTTCGGCAAGGCTACCCTGCTTTGGCTTTGCAAATGAGCAATAGCTGGAGACGTACCTGCTTCCAGGGCCAAGTCGCGGCGGATCGAACTTACCAGCCACTCCAGTTGCAGGTGAGATTGCGCCTGGCCACGAGACAATGCGCGCCGGAGCACATCCTGGCCATCGGCATTGAGGGTTACCAATACACCGCCATCCGGACGAGCGACGGTAGCTACGTCGAATTCCGGAAAAGCGGTAGCAAGAAAATCCTGAGCAAGAGACATTCTATTTCTCCAAATGGTTTGTCACGCTGCGCACAGTAAGGAGCAGCCTTCGTGCCAAGCCAATATGAAAAATAAAATTTAAATAAATCATATGATTATGCAAAAAAGCAAAAGCCGGCATCGTGCAAAAAGCAATAATGGCCTGCTTTGTACATGCAATCTGCCAGAACTGAACGCCGAGAACCATCCCCCGCCGACCCGACCACCGAAGCGAATAGCCGCACCAGATATTGCATCCTATCCATGACATCTTCATGAAATAGCTCAGACTCACCAACCTGTCATTCTTTAATGGCGAGATTGCGAGAAACCAGCCGCTACTTTTCTGAATTTAGCGCCCACGATGGCAAAGTCTCGAATATGGAGAAACCGCCACACCCTCTGAGCGCTAGTTATGAATGGCCCCTTCAGCCCGTTCAAAGACTTTGGGATTTGCTTGTGCGGACCTACGGACCTACTGAGCAAAAACCTTGAAAAAGCCTGGTTTTCAGAGCAGATCGAACTGCTGCTCCTTGAGCACTTGCCCGATACGCTCCCGACCATGCAGGGCCGCGACCTTGTTCAAGCGTTGGAACGTCTGGCTGCTCCAATTGGCGCTGGCCAGGCCCTGCTGCTGGTAGAAGGCCGCGATACTTCGGTCATAGTCCTGAATCGACTGCGCCTCTGTCGCCGGGGCCGAATAGGTCTCCCGGTGCAAGACTACCGCCTGAGGCAAGCGCGGCTTGATGGCGGTCGGCTTATCGGGGTCAGGGTAGCCCACGGTCAGGCCGAAGACGGGATACACCAGAGGCGGCAGGTGCAGTTCCTCGATAACCTCGCGCAGGTTGTTGCGCAGAGCACCGATATAGACGGTTCCCAGCCCCAGGGACTCCGCTGCCACCACGGCGTTCTGGGCAGCCAGGGCCGCATCGACACTGCCCACCAGGAAACTGTCCAGGTAGCCAAGCGCTTGCAGTTCGACCCCTTGCTGATCCGCCTGGCGTTGGATTCGGGAGAAGTCCGCCAGCCATACCAGGAACAGCGGCGCCTGGCGGATATGTGTCTGGTTACCCGCCAGCGCTGCCAGCCGGGCCTTGCGCTCAGGGTCTTCAACGGCCAGCAGGCTCCAGGGTTGCAGATTGGAGGAGCTGGCAGCCGATTGCGCCGCCGCCAGCAGGGTTTCCAGCGTGTTATCCGGCAATGGCTTGTCGAGGTAGGCACGGACGCTACGGTGACTGAACAAAGCCGTAGTGATGGCATTGGTAATGACGGCGGGACGCGTTTCTGCCGCCAAGCCATAGCGTTGTTGCAAGAGATCGATTGCTGCTGTGGACATGTCTACCTCTCCTGTTGATCAACTGTCATTGCGTATGGGAATGCTGTTTGCGAAGTTTCAGGCACAGAAAAAGCCGGGGCCTGGAAGTAATCCAGTGCGCTGGATGCAGCGCAATCGGGGTGGCAATTGATGACACGCCCTAGCTGGCCAAGCTGGTTTTGGCGTTTTCCTGTTGCGCGACCAGGGCGCGGATGCGCGGCAGTAGCTCCTGGCCGTACTCGACAGCGTCGCGCAGCGGATCGAAGCCGCGAAACAGGAAGGTGGTGACGCCGATGTTGTAATAGTCCAGCGCCGCCTCGGCCACTTGATCCGGCGTTCCGACCAGCGAGGTGGAATTCCCCGCAGCACTGGTCAAGCCAGCGATTTCGGTCCACAGACGCTTGTCATGCACGCGTTTCTGGCGGGAGAAATCCACCAGCCGCTCGGAACCCACATTGGTTTTCGCACCCTCCTTGAAACGCCGCCAGCCCTCCGGCTGATTGACCTGTTGCCTGGCGTTTTCCAGGATGCGCTCGGCCCGTGCCCAGGCTTCCTGCTCGGTGGCGCCGAGGATCGGGCGCAGCGATAGACTGAAGCGAATGTGCTTCTCACGGCCATATTTGGCGGCAGCCCTGCGCACCGTGGCGATGCGTTGACGGATATCCTCGATCGGCTCGCCCCACATCATGTACACATCGGCATGTTTGGCCGCCGCTTCCACTGCAGCATCAGAGGCGCCGGAGAAAAAGATCGGGATATGCGGCTTCTGGAGTGGCTTGACCTGGGTCAGGTTGTCTTCGATGCGGTAATACTTGCCCTGATGGTCGAAGGGTGCTTCGCTGGTCCAGGTTTTCTTGAGCACGTCCAGGTATTCATCAGTGCGCCGGTAACGCTCGTCCTTGTCGGCAACGGACTCTCCATCGCGCTGCAAGTCGCCGCTGTCACCGCCGGTGATCACGTTGATCGAAGCGCGTCCCCCGCTCAACTGATCCAGCGTAGCGAACTGACGGGCGGCGAAGGTCGGTGCCTGGAAACCGGGGCGGTGGGCGACCAGCAGCCCCAGTCGACTGGTATGGGCCGCCGCATAGCTGGCCAATACCAGTGAATCGGGGGCACTGGTGTTCACCGCCAGCAATGCCTTGTCGAAACCACCGTATTCCTGGGCCTGAGCGAAGGCCTTGACGAAGGCCACGTCGACCTGCTGCGAACTGCGTGGCGCCAGCGATTCGCTGCCTTCCTGCGGACCGATGAAACCGATGAATTCCAAGCTCATTTCGTGTTCTCCCAATCAGTGTGGAAAGCCTGTGCTACGGCGAGGGTGTTTTGCAGAGCCACGGATGATGCTAGGAAAAAACCCCAGTACATGCAAAAACTTCATGGAAATATACATATAATATTTAATTTTTTTATAACCAATACAAATAGGTATGGGCCATGCTCGATAGCCTGATACTGGTCCAGAAGCCACCATTGCTAACCCATCCCGCCGATGTTCTGGAGGGTGTCTATGGCCAGAGATCCTTGACCCACAAAGGCGCCACATTCAGCCGCCCTTGCAATACGCCGGTCTCGTGAAACAGGTCCGCCACGGCCTGCTGGGAGGCGATGGCTGTGTCGTCCACCGGCCCCAGGCGAAAGGGCTCGCTCTGGGCGCGGAACTGGTCGAGAAACAGCGCGGCATCGATACCGGTGATCGCCGCGCTCTTCTTCGCCCATTGCTCCGGGTGGCTCTGCACCCAATCCCAGACACACTGTTCCTGGCCCAGGTAATCCTTTATGGCGGCGACTTTGCGCGGGTCGTCCAGGGCATCACTGCGCGCGGCGATGACATAATTCCCGGACAGGTAGCCCTGGGCGGTTTTGAGGATGCGTGCACCGGTCCTGGCCAGGGCAATCTGGATATGGATGCCATAGATGACCCAGGCGTCCAGTTGTCCGCTCTGAAACGCCGAGAAGCCATCCTGCGGGGTCAGTCCCACCGGATCGATATCGGCAAAGCTCAGGCTACGCTCCTTGAGCGCCTTGATCAGGAAATAGTGCGAGGTAGTCGAGCGCACGAAACCGACGCGCTTGCCTTTGAGCTCGGCCACGTCACTGACCCGGGAACCGTTGGGCACCAGGAACACCTGATTATTGACATCACCACGCAGCACGGCGATCAGCTTGATTGGCGTCTGGCTCTGAATGGCGAAGATCGGTGGAATTTCGCTCATGCTGCCGATATCCAGGCTGCCGCTGGCCAGGGCTTCGACGATCAAATTGCCGCCGGCCAGCTCGGCGTATTTGACCCGATAAGGGCCGGGCTCGATACCAGCCTCCTTGAAGAACGAAGGCGCCATGCCCTTGTAGGTACCAACGCCCAGTTGCAGGCCGGACAGATTGCCGGACGCTACCGGAGAGCCCCGGGCCGGACGGGCCAGCCAGCCGGTGGCCAACGCCAGGCTACCGACGATCAGGAATCGGCGCCGGGTGAATGCACGCTGCTCAATAGTCATAAGCCACCTTCGCGTACCAGAAACCGCCCCCCGGATGAAATGGCGGATAGCCATAGCGACTCAGGCCATTGCTGTTATAGATCGCATGCTTGTCGGGGTGGACATTGAAAAGATTGTTGGCACCCAGGCTCAGGACGACGTTATCGGTAGCGTTATAGGAAACGTCCAGGTCGGTGATCCATTTGGCGCTGAAAGAGCGATCCCCAGAAGGGTTGTTGGCGATCGTTTTGACCTTGCCATAGCGCGTGTGCCGAAGGTCGATGACAACATCCCGGATGGCCCAGTTGGCGCCTAGAATCCACTTGGTCTTCGGAGAAGCATCCGTCAGTTCGCCTTTGCGGGCACGACCAATCAGGTTGATACCCGAGCCGGCCAGTACCCCCGGGCTGTCTACGCTGTCCTCGATCGTGGTCTTGTTCCAGTTGAAGGCAGCACTCCAGCGCACGCCGCCGAACGCCCCGAAATCGGTGAAGTGATCGGCCACCAAGTCAAGGCCACGCGTCTTGGTATCGAACGCATTGGTATAGAAGTTCGTCCAGGTAGTCGGATCCTCGCCTACTGATTCGAGAATGTTCGATACCACCCCGCTGCCCGTTTCATAGATATTTTCGGTAAGGATGATGCGATCCTTGATATAGATGAGATAGGCATCGAGCGTGACACTGGTCCTGGGCGCCGGGCGCCAGGTGAAGCCCAGCCCGTAGTTGACTGCATCTTCGGAATCCAGCTTCTTGGCGCCCATGGCCTGGGCCAACCTGGCCGAAGGAGCCACCAGGCGGGTCCGGGCAGGAACAATATTGCCATCGTTATCCATTGCCACACGGTTATCCGCCATGGTGTAGCCTTGCTGGGTCAAGGAGGGTGCGCGGAATCCTGTACCGGCGGAGCCGCGAATGCTGAAAGTATCGGTGAGCTCATAGCGCGAGCTGAGCTTTACGTTGAAGGTGCTGTCCGTATCGTCGCTGTAATGTTCAAAACGTCCGGCAAGGCCGAGGTAAAACTTATCAGTCGGATCAAAACCCAGGTCGAAATAGCCAGACCAGACATTGCGCGACAGCTTCACTTCATCCTCTGGCGTGATAACCAGAACCGCCTGGGCACCGACTGCCGTCTGCGGGCCATAAGCCAGATACAACGGGTTCGGCGAACCATCAGCCAGCAGTTCCGGATATTTATAGGGTCCTATGGTGTAGGCTTTGTCGTTCCCGGCGATGGTTTTAAAGCGCTCCCAGCGGTGCTCAGCGCCAACCGATGCCTGCAGCTTGCCGAACGCACCGGCAAAGGCACGGGTGATATCCAGGTTGTTGGCCGCCTGGTCGAATTTCAGGGTCGCCAGGTGATCGAAGGTGGTCGGCGATTCCGGTCCGTAGGTCGGGTTGAGGGTGCGATGGCTGGAATGCTGGACCTTGTTGCGCCCGTAAGTGTTGCTGAAATCCCAATTCCATTGGCTTAGCTGGCCTTTGACCCCTACCAGAAACTGATAATCGGTGTCGCGCAAATTGTTCAGCGGGACGTAGCCTCCCGGGAACAGTTCCGGTATCGAGGCATTGCCGTTGGCCAAGCGCATCCAGTTGTTGACCTGGGATTTGCGGATCCCGTAGGTCGCGTTGGAGTAGACGCGGGTATTGTTGGTCAGGGCGAATTCGGTGTTGTAACCGAGGTTCCAGGCACGGATGCGGGGATCGCCGTTGCGGACGGCCTTCCGGTTCCAGTTGGCGTTCTGCGCATCATCGAAGAACGCCCGATAATCCTTGGCTGCCTTATCGTTAAAATCGGCGTCGGCGCGTTTACGGGCGTCAAAGAACAGGTGAAGGAAGCCATCGTCGCCCAGCTCGAAACCATGATCGCCTTCGAACTTCAGGGTTTCGCCTTCGCGGGAATAGAGCATGCCGTAGCTGGCCCCCACATGCCCGCCCTGCGACGAGGACTTGAGGATAATGTTAATCACCCCCGCCACCGCATCCGAGCCATACTGAGCGGCAGCGCCATCGCGCAGGACCTCGATGCGCTCCACCGCGCTGACCGGGATCATGTCGATATCGACGTAGTTGGCCCCACTGTTATTGACCCCACCCCGGGCCGGAATGGCACTCATGTGCCGACGCTTGCCGTTCACCAGCACCAGCGTATACGCGGGGCCCAGGCTACGGTTGCTGAGCGAGCGCTGTACCGAGTTGTAACCTGCATAATTGCTGTCGAAGTTGAACGATGGCAACAGCTTGGAAAGGGCTTCCGACAACTCCGCCCGGCCGCCGGCTTTGAGAATCTGGTCACTGGTAATGATATCGATCGGCGTGGGACTGTCGGTTACAGTACGTTGCCGTTCGCGAGTTTCGGGGGAAGAGGTGGAATATGACGTGACAGTATCCAGGCGGGTCTCGCCTTCAGACTGAGTTTGCGCATGGGCCTCGGACAATAAGCCAGTAGAAGCCAGTAAAAAATACCCTAGGCACACAGAGCATTTGATCTGTGGCGACCCTGACAGAGCGTCTGGCAAAACATCATGCTCTCGCCGTTTATTGAGTTTGATAACCTGCATTTTCTCCCCTTTTAGACAAAAGCCGGCCCTTGGCTTGATAAAAAACCATTGGCGTCGAAGTGGATTTATTTCGCTTGGCAATATAAGAGTGTTATTGAGGAGTTATATATATTTCCTTTATGGCTTTATTTCGTTGTACCGATCATGGGCAAAGTATTTATCTTCTTGCGCAAAGTTAAATACGCGCCAGTCTTTACACTTGATGGCAACTAAACATCTAAAAGTTAAAGTATCGGTGTTTATATTTTTCCAGAGAGGCCGGAACCCTGTTGGCCATCGGAAGGCAAGGAATAAAAGCCCTTGTCGACCCGTTTCCGCACCTCTACGGCATGCGGGAAAATGGCACCTTCGACGAACAACTCGTCGCTGCCCTGCAGTGCTTCCGCATCTCAACGGCGTTGTTGATCCGGCGTTCGAGCCGGCGCTCAGTTCTTATAAGCCGTACCTTGCCGGTCGAGTTGCCGAATCAAGGCATCCCAATGGCGAGCTATACCGGAGTGCCCACCGTCGGAAAACACCTCGGCCTGGCGCCGCACCTTATCGATGGCCTCCTGCGAAGCAAGCAACAAGTCGGCATTGCCCCCGGCCTGGGCCGCAACCTGGATGTTGCAGGCGTACTCCAGCCCATGTAACAGCCGAAAGGCATGCTCCACACTGGTTCCTCCCGTCAGCAGGCCGTGGTTACGCAGGATCAGCACATTGCTCTGCCCGAGGTTGGCGATCAGCCGTTCCTGTTCATCCAGGTCCAGGACTACGCCCTCATAGGTGTGGTAGGCCACCCGGCCATAGTAGGTCAGAGCGTGCTGGGACAAGGGCAGCAGGCCGCCTTTCTGCGCCGAAACAGCAGCACCGTCGCGGGTATGAGTGTGCAGGACGGCTCGCAGGTCGGGGCGAGCCCGGTGGATGGCACTGTGAATCACATAACCTGCCTGGTTGATGCCAAGGCCTAGTGGGTCATCGATGATGGTGCCGTCGATATCCACCTTGACCAGATTCGAAGCGGTGATTTCATCGAACAGCAACCCGAAGCCATTGATCAGGAAATGCTCCTCGGCGCCGGGCACACGAACGGAAAAATGCGTGTAGATATGATCCGTCCAGCGAAACAGGGCCGCCAGCCGGTAGGCCGCCGCCAGCTTGACACGAACGTCCCACTCTTCTGGGAAAACCTGCGGCCGTGCACAAGAACGGAGTGTGGCGATGTGATGAGTCAGTGCGCTCATGCTGATCCTCGGTTGTTTTACTGTTGGGTTTTTTGAAAAAGAACGGCGACACGGTAATGCGTAGTAGCGCTCGCTATGAAGGGCTGCCGGGCAGGTGCGGACAACGGATCGGGACGTGGAAAATCGCAGGGATGTACTGGAAGGTTCATGGACCGCTCCGTTGACAACAGGGATTCGAATGCGCAGCGGCTGGCAGAAGCATGCTGGACATCCAGAGTGCCTCCACCTTGTAAAGTGGTCGGTCTGTTAAAACCGTATTCGCATGATTTATCTGTGTAAAAGTCTTTTTAGCTATATACAAATATTTATTTTTTTAATTTTTAGCAATTGTAAATATGCAAAAAAATGATATTAACCAGAGCTGAACGTTTCTCGTGACACCGGCAGAAACGAACCGGCAACGGCGTTGAAAACCTGATACGAAGCGCAAAGAGAAAAGCCGTGCCGCCACCAAGCCACAACGCAAGGTCTGAGTTGTCGCCAAGACTGGTGGTCTTGGCAAGGACGGCAGGATCAAAGGCAAACGACCGCAGAGGGATCGACTGAAGACGTTATCCAGCCGTGAACAGGCTCTCAGCCGTTTTCGCCACCGTTTAGCTCTAGTCCGCGAATCGTGGACAGGTTCTCAGGTTTTCCCTTCGTCTACGGCATGCTTGAACGCTGCCTGAGCCACCGCAGCACGAGCAAACACCTGCTCCATCAGGTGGTGCTTGTTCTCATGGGTGTCTGCCCATTCATCCCAGCCGGAGTCCCGACGGAACTGTCCGAGCAACCCGGAGGCCCGCAGTTGCCGTTCATCCACCGCCACGCGCCGGTCGCAGTCCGGCGCCACGTAGATGGCGTCTTCCTTGCAATAAAGCTCGCACATAAAGCAGCTCTGGCAATCCTCCCGCCGGGCAATTTCCGGGGTGCCGTTGAACACCTGATCCAGAACGTTCATGGGGCATGCCTTGACGCATAGACCGCAAGCGTTGCAGCGGTCGCTGAGAATGACTTCAATCATGTACGGCCTCCTTTTCCAGGCGTGTCCAGAGCTGTTCGAGCCCACCTACCAGCAGGCGGCTTGCGAATGCGGGGTTGGTTTCGGGGAAATCCACACGCTGCTGCTGGCCGCGACTCTCCTCGCGATCCAATGCCGCCCGGTAGCACCAGCGAGCGGTGGCAGTCAGCGCGGCCGCTTCCCGGTTCTTCTGGATATCCGGGCCGGCAATACCCGCGCCGAGCGCAGTCCAGGTCCGCTCCAGTTGGTCGAGAGAGTCGCGTAGCTTGGGGCCGGTGCGGAAAATGTTCTTGTCGTAGGGGAGTATTTCCGCCTGTACGGCGGCAACGGCCTCGTGTGCGCTGATTTGCGCTCGGCCAGCGCCTCCCAGGCCGCTCCGGGCCGAGCCGTGTACCGGCTCCCTGTCCCGGCGGCCCTGGGTTTTCGCCAGTTGGGCGACAGCCCGCCCGGACCAACACCCCGAGGACAAAGCCCAGGCTGCGTTGATCGCACCGCCGCCACTGATGGCGCCGGCGACTCGCTCGCGGGTCGCCACATCGCCGGTCGCATACAGCCCCGGCACACCGGTCTCGCACTGGGCACCGACGATGCAAATGCCACCGATACCACGGATCGTCCCTTCCGCATGCAGGGTGATTTCGAAACGCTCCCGGTATGGGTCGGTGCCCCTGCGAGCAAACGAGACGGGCACGTTGGGCGAGATGCTCGCCAGGTCACGCCGGATATCCTCGGGTACCCGGCGCAACGAACAGTAGACCGGCCCTTTGAGCAGCTCGGCGGCAAGGCGGCGATCCATATGGGGTTCGAAGAAACTGATATCCAGTTCCCGGCCATCCGCATCGAAATAGTCGGCGAAAGTGTAGATCATGGTACGTGTGATGCTGGTATGAGCCTGGGCCACGCAGTACAGACTGGAGAATTCCATGCCTGAAAAGGCTGCCCCCAGTTCAGCCGCCATCAGGTGGCCGTCGCCGGTGTTGGTGTGGCTGCCCAACAGGCCGGAAAGGAAGGTGGTGCCGCCGGTTGCCAGGATTACCCCAGCGGCGCGTACCTCAAGCTGGCGGTGCGCTTGCCGCTGGTAGAGCCGGGCTCCGGCCACCGCACCGTCGGTGTGGCGCAGCAGCTCGACGGCCGGGCTCTGGTCGAGGATGCGCACCCCCAGATCCACGCATTGGCGACGCAGGGCACGCAGGTACTCGGGGCCGCGCAGACCACGGTAGTACTTGCTGCCATCAGCCTCGCTGTGGAAGCCGTAGTAACCCTCCAGGGTCGGCAATTGTTCCCAGGTCTCGGCCATGATGCGATGCATCCACTTTCGTTCGGCGAGGCCGAAGCGACTGAGCGCCTCACGCTTGTCGATGGCCGCTTCACGCTGTTCCGGTGCCACCCACCAGTGCCCCGGACCACTGGTAGCGGCGACGCCGCTGGTGCCACAATAGCCTTTATCGGCGAGTACCACCGCCGCGCCTTTGCGAGCGGCGGCGATAGCCGCCCAAGTGCCGGCCAGGCCGCCACCGATTACCAGCACATCGGTACTCAAGGTTTCGCGATCATTCATGAGAAGTACTCTTGGCAGGTTGAAAGTAGCCCGGCAGCAGGCCGTCGACAGCCCGTACCGGGCGGGTGACGATGCCTTCTTCGCGATAGGTGTCGGCGATGTCCTGCAACGTGGCGATATCCGCCGCGCCGATGGCCTCGACCGAGAAGCGGGCACCGGCGTTGGCCTGTTGACAGATTTCAGCGGCGATGCCAGTGACTCTTGCCTGGGCAGCTACGGACTTCGCAGGAGACATGACTGCTTTCAATAAAACTCATCGAAATAGTCAGAGCACTTGGATAAAACCCGGTATTGATATGGCGTTGACTATTCATAATTACTCATAACATCCTGTATTAAGTAAAAACGTTATCCAGCCATAAAGTTGGCTCCATGGTATGAATAGAATTTTCAATTAAACACTGAAACTTTCACTCAATCGGAAGTTGTATCCTGCACGCACTTTAGAACCCTGCTTTAAACAAGGAACAGAAACTTTTTCTTGAGAATTAACGTTGATAGTTTCATCATAGATAGTCCCCAGTACAACTTCACTCATTAGATCGAGCAAGAATCGCGACGAAACCGGTCCCCTCCTGCTATTCAAGAAAATCTGGCTCTTCGCGGATGATCCGATCCCACTGCGGGAGAAAGCTCAGCGTCTCGAATGCCTCATTGCCCAGTATTTCCGTACGCCTGGCGACCTCATGCTCGATTCGCCTTGGCGTGCCTGCGGCTTCGGCCAGCAGTTGTGCCTGGGCCGCGTTATCGAAGGCAAGATAGCGCCAGACGGCCGCTTCCACGCTGGCACCCACGGTCAGAAAGCCGTGATTTTGCAGAATGAGAGCCTTGTTGCGCGGGCCGAGGGCCTTGGCGATCTTTTTGCCTTCGGAGGCGTCCAGCACCACGCCATTGAATTCTGCAAAAAGTGAATGGCTTTCGTAAAAGGCGCAGGAGTCCTGGGTCAGAGGATCCAACAGGCGCCCCAGAGTCGACCAGGCCTTGCCGTAAGTGGAATGGGTGTGCGCCGCGGCAATCACATCCGGCCGGGCCTTGTGCAGTTCCGAGTGGATCGCGAAGGCGGCCTGGTTGAGATAGCCGTCACCTTCGACAATGTCCCCCTCGTGATTGACCAGAATCAGATCGGAAACCCGGATATGACCGAAGTAGACACCATGCGGGTTGACCCAGAAGCGATCACTGTGCTCCGGATCGCGCACGGTAATGTGCCCCGCGCCGCCATAGTCGTAGCCATGGCGAGCGAAAATCCTGAATGCGGCGGCCAGCCGCTGTTTGCGGTACAGGCGCTCCTCGGCCGGCGTGTGAGCACTGGCGGGTACGCTCCAGCGGTTCGGCTTGGCCGGGTTGCGTGGCAAGTCGTAGATCGATGGGCGTGGCAGATTACTGTGCAGTGGCGCGAGCTTGGCGTTCATGGCGGTTCTCATCGACGGAGTGGTTTTGAAAGGAATGTCCCGGGACGGCGCGGCGATGTCCAAATGGCTGGATAATTGGCCGCGAAGGATGGCTTTGGGCGCTGCCCGCAAGCGGGGATGTATTCGTTGAGGTTGGAGCGCAGACCGACACAAAACGGGGTAGCTTGCTGGGTAGAATCACCTACCAGATCAGCTCGCCGATGCCGAACCAGAGGATGAACAGCGGCACGGACAAGGCAGGAGCCTGTGACGCCCACTGGGCTGAAGTCGGGTCCGGAAGAGCAAGGGACAGTTGGCATTTCGAATTCCGTAGTCTTTGCAACTTATTATCGAGGTCTGGATCTCCTCCACCTGGTTGGGGTCGGTTTGAACTGAAATTACACATATATAAAAAATAAAAGAAAGGCTTTTTAGTTATATGTTAATTATGCATATTTATCATCAACAATAAGAATAAATATGCATTTTAATCATCAATAGAACACTGAAACTCTCACCACAGCCGCTCGGCCTGTTTGACGAGATTGCACTCAAACGGTATCACGCAGGCGTTTCATCACGCGCACAACACTGCTCGACAGCACACATAGGGCGACAGACTGTGATCGCTCGCCATGACGCTTCGATCTTGGCAGCCCAGTTCAGCAATACCGATGGCTGAGGCTGGAGACAGGTATCAGTAACCGCGGGCGATGTTCACGGAATTGAGCAATTGCCGTCCCGACTTGAAGCGTTCGAGGTTGTCGAGGAACAGGGCCGCGATATTTCGCTGGCTGTCCGTCGATACGGAAGAGGTATGCGGGGATATCCGCACGCGGGGATGGAAATAGAGCCAGTGCCCTTCCGGCAAGGGTTCCGGATCCGTGACATCAAGAGTCGCCAGGCGCAGACGGCCGGAGTCCAGCGCTTCCCGCAGGGCTTCCTGATCCAGCAGCCCGCCATGGGCGATATTGATCAGATGCTGACCTGACTTGGAGTGGCTGAGGACATCGCGGCCAACCAGATACTGTGTGGCGGCCGTCAAGGGTACAGCAATGACCAGATGATCCGAGCGCTCGGCCAGTTCACGGATATCCTTTGCCGACTCGACGCCTGGATGATCGATGGTCCGATTGTCCCTGCCCAGCGCCAGGACGTGGATATCCAGTGCCCTGGCCTTGTCCGCCAGGCATTGTCCAATCGAGCCGAAGCCCAGGATGCCCAAAGTGGTGCCCCTGACCGGGCTCAAGTGAGTGAACGACCATCGGGCATCCCGAACCCAGATATCCGGCAGATGCTTGGCAGCGGAAAAAATCGCCGCCAGTACGAATTCAGCAATGCTGTGAGACGCCGTCCCTCTGGCAGTGGTCACGCGCGGCACGGTAAAGAGCCAATCAGGATACGCATCGATTCCGGACGAAACCAACTGGATCCACTCCAGTTGGAAGGGCCATCCCGACGGCGGCTCGGGCATGGAAACACCGCGGACATTGATCGGCCGGACGATGAATGCTCTGGTGTCCGGCGGGATATCCGGCAATCCTTGCACCGCGACAAGCCGGTCGTTCGGCAAGCGTGCCTGAAGAAAGTCATTCGCCTCAGGGTCGAGTTGGCTGGCGATGGTAATTCTGCTCATGTGGCTGATCCTGCAGCCGCACCGAACGCACTCCTGCCAACACTGCCGAAGACCACATCATCCTGGGGTGTATGTACCCTGGCGCAGAGCACATCGCGGTAATGCCGCTCCAGCGGATACTTGCGCGAAAGGCCCGGATTGCCGACGGCCTCGACCGCCAGCTCGACGGCGCGGATCGCATTGCTAGTAGCCAGTTGCTTGATCTGCCCGGCGTGCGCGGCAGAAACATGCCCGGCAGCGGCCGACTCGAGCAGGTTGCGGTTGGCGAATAGCAGCGTATCGATACGCCCGACGGTTTCCTGAAAACGCGGCAGGCTGGCCAATGTCGCCCCCAGGTTGGACGGTTTGCGCTCCTGCAGCCAGGCAACCAGCCAGTCCCTGGCAGCCTGGGCCACGCCGTCATAGAGTGAAGACAGCAGAACGGCCATCCACAGGGCGCCTTCGGCATCGAACTCTGGCGTAGGTGCGCTCCAAGGGCTGACGCTGACGGCATGCTCGAGAGGCACCCGCACATCGCTGAACTCGACTTCATGGCTGCAAGTGGCACGCATGCCCAGATGATCCCAGTCCTCGATAATACGGATGCCAGGAGTGTCTTTGTGCACCAACCAGGCGCCGACAAGCGGGTCCGGATCGTCGCTGCGCGCCCAGACCAGGTACCAGGTGACACCAAAACTGCCAGTGGAGTAGATCTTGCTGCCGTTGATCAGCCAACCCTCGGCAGTGCGCCGAGCCAGAGTGCCGGGGAGCCCGCCGCGCGCAGGGGTACCCAGTTCGGGTTCGACGCGAAAGGCATTGATCAGCGCGCCATCGCGCACCGCCTCGTCGGCGAGACGCCGACGCAGATGCTCGGGCCAGCGCGTATTACGTTGCAGGCGATACTGGTGCAGATACTGCATCGCCAGGATCAGTGCAGTGGAAGGTTCGCCCTTGGCAACCGCCGAGATGACTTTGCGCGCCTCGTCCAGCCCTCCACCGCCGCCACCCACTGCCTGGGGGATGGTCAAGGCCAGCAGACCATGCTCATGCAGTCGGCGGAAATTTTCCGCCGGGAAAGCTCCGGAACGATCATAGTCGCCGGCGCTTTCGGAAAAGATCTGGGTAAGTTCATCCAGGATGACATCGAGGTTCGCCTGGAAACCAGTGACGGGCTTGCCGTCCGGCAGGCTTGAAAGGCGGGCTTGCGGCGCTGAAAGACTCATGGGCTACTCTGCTGCTTCCGGTTCGCGGTAGAAAATCAAAATCGAGCGTTGACACCGCTCTGGCGGCACTCGGACAAGACCGTATTCGCATGAGTCGTTTCTGTAAAAGGCTTTGTAGCTATAAGCAAATCATGCATTTTTATTATTATGATCAATCGCAACATGCAACATAAGAATATTAAGACTCGGGCGACCTCCTCTCTCCGGCAAGCTGATCCTCCCAAAGCACAACTGTCCGGATTGAGCATCCAACCGTACCAATAGCAGTCGGCCGGCATGCAGCTGCGCTTACGCAGGCTGCACTTGGCCACCACTCGAGGCAATGGCCAGCGATCAGCGCACATTTTCGAAGGAAGAGTGAGAAAACCATCTCATTAAACACTCGACGGGCTGTATGAAACTTGCCGAAAGAGGTTTGATCCAATGATCGGCTTGCAAGCGATGGCTATACGAGCGCCAACCAAATACCCAACGCACATCCTGAAACATTCGTAGAAAGGTTGAGAAATCATCAATCATGACGTCAGCATTCAAAGTCGTCCTCATCGTCGAAGACGAGCCGCATATCCTCAATCTGCTTTCCGACTATCTAGCCGACGAAGGCTATCAGGTCCTGGAAGCGGAAAACTCCAGCCGGGCATTTGAAATACTGGCAACCAAACCGCAGCTCGACCTGCTGGTAACCGATTACAACCTGCCGGATGGTATCTCCGGCGTGATGATCGCCGAGCCGGCCCTCAAACTCCGTCCCGATCTCAAGATCATTTTCATCAGTGGCTATCCGATCGAGATTTTCGAGAGCGGCAGTCCGGTAACCCGCTTGGCGCCGGTTCTGTCCAAGCCTTTCTCGCTCGATATGCTGCATAACGAAATCCAGCAATTACTGGATTGAACAGAAATATTCCGGTAGTACCATGATTTTCAGGTGTAAAAAAAGCGGAGCAGACCAGCCACCCCGCGTTTGAGTACGAACAAGCGGATTCAGTTGACCTTTGGATCCAGTTCGCCCTTGCCATAACGCACGAACATGGCCTCCAGCGAGAGCGGTTTGATCTTCGATGCATTGCCGGCGGTACCAAAAGCTTCATAACGGGCAATGCAGACATCGCGCATAGCCGTTACGGTCTTGGCCAGATATTTGCGCGGATCGAATTCGCTGCGGTTCTTCGCCATGAATTCACGGATGGCCCCCGTGGACGCCAGACGCAGATCGGTATCGATGTTGATCTTGCGTACGCCGTGCTTGATACCTTCGACGATTTCCTCGACGGGCACACCGTAGGTTTCCTTGATATCACCACCGTTCTCGTTGATGATTTTCAGCCACTCCTGCGGGACGGACGAAGATCCGTGCATCACCAGATGAGTATCCGGGATGCGCGCATGAATCTCCTTGATACGCTGGATCGACAAGGTATCGCCAGTCGGTGGCTTGCTGAACTTGTAGGCACCGTGGCTGGTACCAATGGCAATCGCCAGGGCATCGACCTTGGTGGCCTGGACGAAGCGCGCAGCCTCTTCCGGATCGGTCAGCAACTGGCTGTGATCCAGCGTGCCCTCGGCACCGACACCGTCTTCCTCGCCAGCCATGCCGGTTTCCAGACTGCCCAGACAGCCCAATTCGCCTTCGACGGAGACGCCACAGGCATGGGCAAAGGCCACTGTCTGCTGGGTCACTCGCACGTTGTAGTCGTAATCAGAAGGTGTCTTGCCGTCTTCCTTGAGCGAACCATCCATCATGACCGAAGAAAAGCCCAGTTGGATCGAGCGCTGACAGATATCCGGACTGGTGCCGTGATCCTGATGCATGACCAGGGGAATATGCGGAAACTCCTCAACCGCAGCCAGAATCAGGTGACGCAGAAAAGGCGCACCGGCATATTTACGAGCACCGGCGGAGGCCTGGACGATCACCGGAGAATCGGTCTTGTCAGCCGCTTCCATGATGGCGCGCATCTGCTCAAGGTTGTTGACGTTGAAAGCCGGCACGCCATAGCCGAATTCGGCGGCGTGATCGAGCAACTGGCGCATGCTGATGAGTGCCATGTTTTTCCTGTCTCCCGGTTAAGGACATATTATCGGTAAAGCCTGCCGCAGGGATCGAAGCCTTTCAAGCACCACACTGCATCGGCACAGCATTGTAGTAGCAGGCGCATGAATTGCTACCTGCCGCCTCCTGGGTCCAGCCCCCGACACCAACCAGTAAAGCGACCGGCAGGAGCGGCAACCGCTACCACGGCTATAGGAAAGTGGCGGCGCCCGCAGGTTCCTTGGGCGAGCACGGAATATTTCCAGGCCACCGATCTTTCGGCAAAGATTCATTCGGAAATAAATGCACAGCAGTAGCAGCAAGCCGGCTCGGTCCCTGGGACACCTTACCGGCAACGCTGCTGACCCAGTTGACTACCTGTAGCAGTGGGATCACCAGTGCTCAGGACAGCTACGCGCTGATCGTTCTGGGCAGTGGGCCCAACCGCTGGCGGCGGAGAAAAAACTTCGCATGTCGAACGCCCGGCACAGCCTGTCACCCAACAGCAAACCAAGGCAAAAAAAATCAGGCGCATACCAAGCACCTCTCCACGATCCTGAGCTTTCGGCTAAGACCACGAATTCGCCTGATTGGTTGCCCAAGCCACGAAAAGTCGGAGCAGGACAGAAAATTCCGGCCTGGTCGGAAACACTGCAGCGGCAGGAACGACAGGCAATCCGTCCCTGCCAGCAAGAAATCAGAGTGCGCGCTGTTGCAAGACTTCAACGGCCGGCAATGTCTTGCCTTCGACGAATTCGAGGAAGGCTCCACCGCCGGTAGAAATATAGGAAATCTTTTCACCAACGCCATACTTGTCGATTGCCGCCAGGGTATCGCCGCCACCGGCAATGGAAAACCCGGAGCTTTCGGCAATCGCTTCGGCCAGGGCCTTGGTACCACCACCGAACTGCTCGAACTCGAATACGCCGACCGGACCGTTCCAAAGGATGGTCTTGCAGGATTTCAGCAGCTCGGCAAATTGCGCCGCAGTCTGCGGACCAATGTCGAGGATCATGTCATCGTCGGCAACATCGGCAACGGCTTTAACCGTCGCCTCGGCCGTCTCGGCAAACTCCTTGGCCACCACCACATCTACCGGCAATGGCACGTTGACCTTGGCAGCGATGGCCTTGGCGGTATCGACCAGATCGGCTTCGTACAGGGACTTGCCGACCTTGTAACCGGCAGCAGCCAGGAAGGTATTGGCGATGCCGCCGCCAACGATCAAGCGATCACAAATCTGTGCCAGAGAGTTGAGTACGTCCAGCTTGGTGGAAACCTTGGAACCGGCAACGATTGCCGCCATCGGACGGGCTGGGTTGCTCAGCGCCTGCCCCAGCGCCTCCAACTCGGCAGCCAGCAAAGGACCGGCACAGGCAACCTTGGCGAACTTGGCAACACCATGGGTCGAACCTTCGGCCCGGTGGGCAGTACCGAAGGCATCCATGACGAACACATCGCACAATGCAGCGTATTTCTGTGCCAGTTCGTCGGTGTTCTTTTTCTCACCCTTGTTGAAGCGTACATTCTCGAAGAGCACCAGCTCGCCGGGCTTGATGTTGATGCCGTCCAGGTATTGCCTGATTAGTGGAACCTCTCGCCCCAAGGCCTTGCTCAGGTAGTCGGCCACCGGCTTGAGGCTGTTTTCTTCGGAAAATTCGCCTTCGGTCGGACGCCCCAGGTGCGAGCAGACCATCACTGCTGCACCTCTTTCCAGCGCGGTATGCAGGGTGGGCAAGGCCGCCAGGATGCGTGCATCGCTTGTCACCACCCCATCTTTCACCGGCACATTGAGGTCTTCACGAATCAGGACGCGCTTGCCGTTGAGATCGAGGTCGGTCATCTTCAAAATATTCATAGATCCTTCCTTAAAATTCCCCAGTCGAAATGCAACGACTACCTAGATCAATTCCGCTCGGCAGCGCTGTGTGCGACGCTCAGATAGTGCTCGGCTACATCGAGCATGCGGTTGGCGAATCCCCATTCGTTGTCGAACCAGGCCAGCACGTTGACCAGCCGGGGCCCGGACACCTGAGTCAAGCTGCCATCGACGATGGCTGAATGCGGGTCATGATTGAAATCGCAACTGGCATGCGGCAACTCGGTATAAGCCAGCAACCCCTTGAGCGGCCCAGCCGCTGCGGCTTCGCGTAGAATCCGATTGATCTCCCGTGCATCGGTATCGCGGGCAACCTGCAAGGTGATATCCAGGCAGGACACATTTACCGTCGGCACCCGCACCGCTTTGGCCTGAATCCTTCCGGAGAGTTCCGGCAGCAGCCGCTCGATACCTCGCGCAAGCCCTGTCGAAACCGGAATCACCGACTGGAAGGCCGAACGAGTACGACGCAGATCTTCGTGGTGATAGGCATCGATCACCGGCTGATCGTTCATCGCTGAATGAATAGTGGTGATGGAGACGTACTCCAGGCCGAGCGCATCATCGAGCAGCCTGAGCAACGGCACGCTGCAATTGGTCGTACAGGAAGCATTGGAAACCAGCCGTTCGCGCCCAGTCAGGCCATGCTGGTTGATCCCCATGACCACCGTCGCATCAATATCCGCCTCACTGGCCATGGGCTGGGAAAATAGCACTCGCGGGACGCCGGCATGCAAAAAACGCAAGCCATCGGCCCGCGTGTGGTAGACACCGGAGCACTCCAGCAGCAGATCGATACCCAGTGCGCGCCAATCGATGGCTTCCGGCGTGGCCTGGCGTAGTACCGCCACCCGGCGCCCATTCAGACGCAAGCAATCTCCTTCGACGCCCACCTGTCCCGGAAAGCGACCATGGGTCGAATCGAAACGGGTCAGGTATTCCAGGCTGGCGATGTCGGCCAGATCGTTCAAGGCGACGATATCGAAGGAAAATGCCGCACCGCGCTCATGAAAGGCGCGCAATACGCAACGGCCAATACGGCCGTAGCCGTTCAGGGCGATGCGGTAGGGAAGGTTCGATGGCATGAGGGAAGCTCGTTCCGTGACAAGTCGGAAGTGGCAGGGCCGGGAGCTGAAGACGACACAGACCGCTTGTACTTCCAGCTCCAGGCTTCCAACTGTTATTTAGCCGTTGGCTCTCAGCAACTCTTGCGCTGTCGCCACGATATTATCAACCGTAAAGCCAAAATGTTCGAACAGTTGCCCGGCCGGCGCGGATTCGCCAAAGGTGGTCATGCCGATGACGCGACCGTCGAGGCCGACGTATTTGTACCAGTAATCGGCATGCGCCGCCTCGATGGCGATACGTGCACCTGTACGCGGCAGCACCTGTTGCCGGTAGGCCGCGCTCTGGGCTTCGAACACGCTGGTACAGGGCATGGAAACCACGCGCACGCGGCGCCCCATCTCGCTCAAGCGCATGCTGGCCTGCATGGCCAGGCCGACTTCCGACCCGGTGGCAATCAGGATCAGCTCCGGCTCTCCCATACAATCCTTGAGAATATAGCCACCCCGCGAAATGGCCGCTTCGGTCTCGTCGTCACGCAGATGGAAAGGCAGGTTCTGCCGAGAAAAAACCAGCGCCGATGGACCATCTCTCCGCTCTACCGCATGCTTCCAGGCCACGGCGGCCTCCATGGTATCGGCTGGCCGCCAGGTATCCAGACCGGGGGTCAGGCGCAGATTGGCCAGTTGCTCGATCGGCTGATGGGTCGGGCCGTCCTCGCCAAGGCCGATGGAATCGTGAGTGAAAATATAGATCACCCGCAGCTTCATCAGGGCGGACATACGGATTGCGTTGCGCGCGTACTCCATGAAGACCAGGAAGGTGGCTCCATAAGGAATCAGGCCGCCATGCAAGGCGATGCCGTTCATTATTGCGCTCATGCCGAACTCGCGTACGCCGTAGTACAGGTAATTGCCGGTGGCATCTTCCTGCACGACCGGCTTGCAACCCTTCCACAGGGTCAGGTTGGAGCCGGTAAGGTCTGCCGAGCCGCCGAACAACTCGGGCAACAGTGGGCCAAAAGCATTCAGGCAATTCTGGCTGGCCTTGCGGCTGGCGATGCTCTCACCTTTCTGAGCCACCTCGCGCACGAAAGCCGAAGCCTTTTCCGCGAAGTCCTCCGGCAGCTCGCCGGCCATGCGGCGCTTGAGCTCGACAGCCAGCTCAGGATGAGTCTTGGCATAGGCGGCGAAACGCCGATCCCAGTCGCCTTCGACCTTGCTGCCAGCTTCTTTGGCGTCCCACTCGGCATAAATGTCGGCCGGAACCTCGAACGGTGGATGCTGCCAGCCCAGGTTGGCGCGGGTCAAGGCCACTTCCTCCACGCCCAGGGCCGCCCCGTGGCAGTCTTCCTTCCCCTGCTTGTTCGGCGAGCCGAAGCCAATGACAGTCTTGCAACAGATCAGGGTTGGCTGGTCGCTCTTGCGAGCGGTATCGATGGCGGTCTTGACCTCATCGGCATCATGTCCATCGACATTGCGGATCACCTGCCAGCCGTAGGCCTCGAAGCGAGCCGGCGTATCATCGGTGAACCAACCATGGACTTCACCATCGATGGAAATACCATTATCGTCATAGAAGGCGATCAACTTACTCAAGCCGAGAGTGCCGGCCAGTGAACAGACTTCATGGGAAATACCTTCCATCATGCAGCCATCACCCAGGAAGACGTAGGTGTAATGATCGATGATCTCGTGTCCCACGCGGTTGAACTGCTCAGCCATGACCTTTTCCGCCAGCGCCATGCCGACGGCGTTGGCGATGCCCTGGCCGAGCGGACCGGTAGTCGTCTCGACACCAACCGTATGACCGTACTCGGGATGCCCCGGCGTCTTGCTATGCAACTGGCGGAAATCCTGTAGATCCTCGATCGACAGGGCATAACCGGTCAAATGCAGCAGGGCGTAGCTCAGCATGGAACCATGCCCATTGGACAGCACGAAGCGGTCGCGATCGATCCACTGCGGATTGTGCGGATTGTGCTTGAGATAATCTCGCCAGAGCACCTCGGCGATATCTGCCATACCCATCGGAGCACCCGGGTGGCCGCTGTTGGCTTTCTGCACGGCATCCATGCTCAAGGCACGGATGGCATTGGCTCGCTCACGACGGCTGGGCATCGCTGAAATCTCCTAGGGGGGCTGAATCGAAAAGGACACATCTTCGCTCAGTCAGCTATCGGCGAGCAATGTCGGATAGTTGTAGAGTGCTCCGAAAAGAAGTTTTCCATGTCATGGGTAAAGGAATAGCCTTCTACGCCCCAACCGGCAACAGCAATATCAATATTTTTTGATATTGCTGTTGCTGAATGAAAAATGCGCGATTAGACTGCGCCCCATGAATTTGCGTGCCCCTCAGCTCCACTTCGACGAACGCGACCAGCTCGCCACCCTGTGCAAGGCCAGTGGCGATCCATTGCGCCTGAACGTGCTGCGGGTACTGGCCAGCGACTCCTTTGGCGTATTGGAGCTGGCCCAGATCTTCGCCATTGGCCAATCCGGCATCAGCCATCACCTCAAGGTGCTGGCGCAGGCCGGACTGGTGGCAACACGCCGGGAAGGCAATGCGATCTTTTATCGACGGGCGCTGGCAGCCAGTGAAATGCCAGCCAGCACTTTGCACGCTGCCTTGCTGGAAGCAATCGACCGTTTGCAGTTGCCGGCAGACGTACAGAGCCGGATTGCCGACGTGCATGCTCGCCGCAATGCCGCCAGCGAGGACTTCTTCGCGCGTATGGCCGGCAGCTTCCAGGCCCGCCAGGATCTGATTGCCGGCCTGCCGCAATACTGCGACAGCCTGCTGGCGCTGCTCGATGCACTGAGCATTGATCCAACCACAACGGCACTGGAGGTCGGCCCGGGCGACGGCGGCTTTCTCCCCGAACTGGCGCGCCGCTTCGGGCAGGTCACCGCCGTGGACAACAGCCCGGCGATGCTGGAGCTGGCGCGCCAGCAATGCGAAAAACTGGGCCTGGAGAATGTCCGACTGGAGCTCGCCGATGCCTTGCTGGATGACTGTGCCACCGCCGATTGTGTGATCCTGAACATGGTCTTGCACCACCTGGCCGCGCCTGGCGAGGCGATGAAGCAGTTGGCGCGCCTGGTCAATCCGGGCGGCAGTTTGCTGATCACCGAGCTGTGCAGCCACAACCAGAACTGGGCCAGGGAAGCGTGCGGCGATCTCTGGCTCGGCTTCGAACAGGACGATCTGGCCCGCTGGGCCATCGCTGCCGGGCTGGTGCCCGGCGAAAGTCTTTACATTGGCTTGAAGAACGGTTTTCAGATCCAGGCCCGGCATTTTTCCCGACCGCCGCTGACGACCCTCTCACTCACCGGTAATTTAGGAACCGCCAGATGAGCGAATACTCGATTTTCACTTCCGAATCCGTGTCCGAAGGGCATCCGGACAAGATCGCCGACCAGATCTCCGATGCGGTCCTGGACGCCATCCTCGTTGAGGACAAACAGGCCCGCGTTGCCTGCGAGACCCTGGTCAAGACGGGTGTGGCCATCATCGCCGGCGAGGTCAGCACCTCCGCCTGGATCGACCTTGAACAACTGGTCCGCGACGTGATTGTCGATATCGGCTACACCAGCTCAGACGTCGGCTTCGACGGTGCTACCTGCGGGATTCTCAATATCATTGGCAAGCAGTCAGTGGACATCGCCCAGGGTGTGGACCGCAGTAAACCCGAGGACCAGGGCGCCGGCGATCAGGGTCTGATGTTCGGCTATGCCAGCAACGAGACCGACGTACTGATGCCTGCACCGATCTGCTTCTCCCACCGTCTGGTGGAGCGCCAGGCCGAAGCGCGTAAGTCGGGTCTCTTGCCCTGGCTACGTCCGGATGCGAAATCCCAGGTCACCTGCCGCTACGAGAACGGCAAAGTGGTCGGCATCGACGCCGTGGTGCTGTCCACCCAGCACAACCCTGAGGTGAAGTACAGCGACCTGCGCGAGGCGGTGATGGAATTGGTCGTCAAGCACACCCTACCGGCCGAGTTGCTGCACAAGGGTACCCAGTTCCATATCAATCCGACCGGCCAGTTCATCATTGGCGGGCCGGTAGGTGACTGTGGCCTGACCGGCCGCAAGATCATCGTCGATTCCTATGGTGGCATGGCCCGTCATGGTGGCGGCGCCTTCTCCGGCAAGGATCCGTCGAAAGTCGACCGCTCGGCCGCCTATGCCGGTCGCTACGTGGCCAAGAACATCGTTTCCGCCGGCCTCGCCGACCGCTGCGAAATCCAGGTGTCCTACGCCATCGGCGTGGCCCAGCCGACGTCCATTTCGATCAATACCTTCGGTACCGGCAGAATCAGCGACGAGCGCATCGTGCAACTGGTCCGCGAATATTTCGACCTGCGCCCCTATGCGATTACCACAATGCTTGACCTGCTGCACCCGATGTATAAGGCCACTGCGGCCTACGGCCACTTCGGTCGTCATCCGCAACAGGTGACGGTAGGCGACGATACCTTCACCACCTTTACCTGGGAGCGTACCGACAAAGCCGAAGCCTTGCGTACTGCCGCCGGCCTGTAATAGCTGTTCACAGGCGTTCTGGCTAGGGTCTGTTGACGTTTCACATGGGGAGCCATAGAAACCCACAGGCCATGGCTACCATGCTCTCGTAATTTCGCTTCAGCTTGTCGTAGCGGA
>NZ_JACHXI010000003.1 GCF_014191985.1 Azomonas macrocytogenes | reverse complement strand
GCCTTCGAGGCCCTCAACCATGCCCCGGACGTCAAGGCCGACATGCTGGTCATCCTCAACGATAACGACATGTCCATCTCCCACAACGTGGGCGGCATGTCCAACTACCTGGCCAAGATCCTCTCCAGCCGCACCTATGCCAGCATGCGCGAAGGCAGCAAGAAGATCCTCTCGCGCCTGCCGGGTGCCTGGGAAATCGCCTGTCGCACCGAGGAATACGCCAAAGGCATGCTGGTGCCCGGCACGCTGTTCGAGGAGCTGGGCTGGAACTACATCGGCCCGATAGACGGCCACGACCTGCCGACCCTGATCGCTACCCTGCGCAACATGCACGACCTTCCCGGCCTGCAGCTGCTGCATGTGGTGACCAAGAAAGGCAAGGGGTTCGCACCGGCCGAGGCCGACCCCATCGGCTACCACGCCATTACCAAGCTGGAGTCCGTCGACGCGCCGCCCAAGCCCCGGCAGCCGGCACGCCCCCGCTACTCGAACATCTTCGGCCAGTGGCTGTGCGACATGGCCAGTGCCGATCCGCGGTTGGTCGGGATCACCCCAGCCATGAAGGAAGGCTCGGATCTCGTGGCGTTCAGCCAGAAATTCCCGAATCGCTATTTCGATGTCGCCATCGCCGAACAGCATGCCGTGACCCTGGCCGCCGGCATGGCCTGCGAAGGGCTCAAGCCGGTCGTGGCCATCTATTCGACTTTCCTGCAGCGCGCCTACGACCAGCTCATCCATGACGTCGCGGTACAGAATCTCGACGTGCTGTTCGCCATCGACCGTGCCGGACTGGTCGGCGAGGATGGTCCGACCCACGCTGGCAGCTTCGATATTACTTACCTGCGCTGCATTCCCGGCCTGCTGCTGATGACCCCCAGCGATGAGAACGAGCTGCGCCGCCTGCTGACCACCGGTTACCGGTTCAACGGCCCGGCGGCGGTACGCTACCCGCGCGGCAGCGGGCCGAACGTCCCGCTCGACCCCGGCCTGGAACCGGTGGAAATCGGCAAGGGCGTGATTCGCCGCCGGGGCCGCAACGTGGCCTTCCTGGTCTTTGGCGTGCAGCTGCGCGAAGCCCTGATCGTGGCCGAAACCCTGGATGCCACGGTCGCGGATATGCGCTTCGTCAAGCCGCTGGACGAAGCCCTGGTGCGCGAACTGGCCGCCGACCATCAGTTGCTGGTGACCCTCGAGGAAAACAGCCTCATGGGCGGCGCGGGCAGCGCGGTCGGCGAACTGCTGGCCCGGGACAACCTCGCCGTCCCGCTGCTGCAGCTGGGTCTGCCGGACCGTTACGTGGAGCACGCCCGACCGGCCGAAATGCTGGCCGAGTGCGGCCTGGATGCCGCAGGCATCGAAGCCGCCGTGCGACAAAAGCTACAGACACTGGAACGCTGATCCATTCGTTTCAACACCGAGGGCACCAAGCCTGCCTGTGCCCTCCCCCTGTTTATCTGGTGCTACAGCCCTTTGACGGCATAGATGCCTGGAGCATTCCGCCAATAGCCCTTGTAGTCCATGCCATAACCGAAGATGTAGCGGTCGATGCAACTCAGCCCGACATAATCGGCCTTGAGATCAGGGCTCGCCTTGCGTTGGTGTTCTTTTTCAATCAGCACGGCGGTATGCACTGCAGCGGCACCCGCATGGCGACAGAACTCCAGAATTGCGTGCAGGGTATGCCCTTCATCGAGGATATCGTCGATGATCAGGACATCGCGATCGATGAAGGACAGCTCCGGCTTGGCCTTCCAGAACAGGTCTCCGCCACTGGTCTCGTTGCGATAGCGCGTTGCGTGCAAATAGGACAACTCCAGCGGAAAGTCCAGCTTGGGCAGTAGCCTGCCGGCAAAGACCAGTCCGCCGTTCATGACACAGAACACTACTGGATTGCGGTTTGCCAGTTCGGCATTGATCTTTTGGGCGATAGCTTCAATGGCAGCGTCGACCTGAGCCTCGTTGTAGAGACAATCGGCTTCGGCCTTGACTTGGCAAATGTGTTCGAGATCGACGGACATGAGGCCTCTCCAGGATTGCGTAACGAAATGGCAAGCTAACAGTGCCTGCCAGGAAAAGGGTCGAAAATAACGAGCCCAAGCCCCTGCTGGCAACTCCTGTAACAAGATATTCGCGGGGCTGAAGGCCCATCTATTACTCTTATGGCCGAGCCCCTGCCATCGGAGTCATTTTTCATGCCCATTCGCGAAATCCGCCATCCACTGGTCCGTCATAAACTCGGCCTGATGCGCCGTGCCGATATCAGCACCAAGCACTTCCGCGAATTGGCTCAGGAAATCGGAGCCATTCTCACCTACGAAGCAACGCAGGACCTGCCGCTCGAACACTGCAGCATCCAAGGCTGGTGCGGCGAGGTGGCCGTGGAAAAGATCTCCGGCAAAAAGATCACTGTCGTACCGATTCTGCGGGCAGGTATCGGGATGCTCGATGGCGTGCTGAGCCTGATTCCAGGAGCGAAAGTCAGTGCCGTGGGCATTGCCCGCAACGAAGAAACACTGGCAGCGCATACCTATCTGGAAAAACTCGTTTCTCAGATCGACCAGCGCCTGGCACTGATCATCGACCCAATGCTGGCGACCGGTGGCTCGCTGATCGCCACGATCGACATGCTAAAGAAAGCCGGCTGCAAGGAAATCCGTGCCCTGGTACTGGTAGCGGCTCCAGAAGGCATTGCCGCCCTGGAAAAGACGCATCCGGATGTACGGATCTATACCGCATCCATCGATCAGCGCCTGAACGAAAACGGCTATATCCTGCCCGGCCTTGGCGATGCCGGCGATAAAATATTCGGCACGAAGCAGAAAGAAACCTGATTCGACAGTATCAAGAGAAAACAGAGGGAATTCTGGCAGCGACAACAGGAAACCAGACGGTTTACCCAATGCACTGATATTACCTACTGGACAATTTTGCAGCATATGGGGCGGGCGATAGCGCCAAACTGGCAACCAGTCTCGGTAAACTCACCGTCCCGCCACATCGCAATCGGAATCGACCAGGCTCACGCGAAGATTCCTGTACTTCAGGTAAGGCTCGAACGGCCTGCGATGTTCAGCTCCGGTCAGAAGTGCGCCCGATAGAACATGCTGTAGCTTTCCACGCCATCGTTGGGTTCTTTGATCCCGGCGTTGGAATAGTGGATGGCTCGTACTCCCACTTCATGACCATTCTTGAAGCGCAGGCCCGCACCGATACGATCTTCGAAATTGAAAGAAGTACCAAACCGCTGATGATCGATCTCGGTCTGGGTGAAGAAGGCCACGCCGATACCCGCCTCGATGAACGGCTTGACGCTGCTGAAACCATCGAACTCGTAGACGAATACCGGAGAGAAGGAAAGACTATGGTTGTCCTCCGTGCTGCCACCATCCCACCACGTATAAGCGGCATCCCAATAGCCGGTCACATGGCCAGTGTTGCTCTGCAGCCATTTCTTGTCCCAGTTCCACTGCGTGCCGATCCGGAAAGTGGCATTCCCTTGACCGCTGATACCCGCAGCAGCAGTAACATCCAGCGCATTCGCCAACTCGACTTGCCCAAAACTGAGGGCGGCAAAGCCAGCCAATGGAAGAAGTCTTTTTTTCATCCCCGCTCCTTATCGCTTCGTATATTAGGAAAATAGTGCCAAGCAACCGGTGGAGCATATGGGCTCCTCGACTCAAGGCAAGGCGGTCCTGGCAACGCATTAACGCATTCAGTTATTCAGTGTTCAACCAAAATAGCGCACCGGTCCAGGCGGTTCACCCCACAATAATGGCAAGACCGATAGCATTTTTCCTGTATCGCCACTGGACCAGAATTGTACGTGTGCGGCGATCTGGCTATCGCTTCGCATATCACATAGTTCGAGCAAATTCTGTAAACGGCGCGCAACGGCTGCGCCAGTATCGATGATCGTGATATCCGGCGGCAGCAGCCGGACCAATACAGGTTTGATAAAAGGATAGTGGGTACAGCCCAGAATCAGGGTATCGCAACCTTCGGCCAGCAATGGCGCGGTGAAATCGCTCAGCATTCGGTGAATGTCGGGACCATCCAACTGACCGACCTCAATCAGCTCGACCAGGCCCGGACAGGGTTTTGTGATCACTCGTACATTACTGGCGAAACGATCGAGCAAGGCGGCAAACCTGGCGCTTTTCAAGGTCCCCGTAGTAGCCAACACACCAACGACTCCCGTCCGGGTAACCGCTGCCGCCGGCTTGACTGCCGGTTCCATGCCCACGACCGGTAGCTCAGGATATAACTCGCGCAAATCGGCGACGGCTGCTGCGGTAGCGGTATTGCAAGCCACCACAAGCGCCTTGGCACCTTGTTTCAGCAGGAAATCCGCGATCTTGCGGCAACGCTCGCGAATGAACTCGGCGCTTTTTTCACCATAGGGCACATAACCACTATCCGCCAGATACAGCAATGACTCGCCGGGCAGGCGAGTACGGATTTCACGCAATACCGAAAGCCCACCGACGCCCGAGTCGAAAACCCCGATAGGGGAAGACTTATTCATGCATGCTTGCGCATACGGCGCATTGCGGATCTCGCTTGACTCGCAGTTCCCGAAAGCGACTGGTCGCCCCGTCAACCAGCAACAATCGTCCGGTCAACGGCTCGCCGAAACCGGCCAATAGCTTGAGTGCTTCAAGCGCTTGCAAGCTGCCGATCAGCCCGACCAGCGGACCGACCACCCCGGCCTCACTGCAAGTCAGTTCGCTCTCACTGCCTTCGCCGTACAGACAGTGATAGCAGGGGCTGTCTTGCCGCCGTGAATCGAAGACCGCAAGCTGCCCCTCCAGCCGGATCGCAGCGCCACTGACCAACGGTTTTTTAAGGGTGACGCAGGCGGAGTTGACGGCTTCGCGGGTCATGAAATTGTCGCTGCAGTCAAGTACCAGGTCGACCGCTTCGACCGCTGCCGCCAACGAATCGGCATCCAGTGCTGTGCGATGGGGAACGAGTCGTACCAGTGGATTGAGCCCGGCCAGCCGGGAAAGTGCTGAATCCACCTTGCTCTGGCCGAGGCCCTGGGTATCGTGCAGGATTTGCCGCTGCAGGTTGCTCAATGCCACATGGTCGAAATCGGCCAGATGCAACTCTCCAACTCCGGCAGTAGCCAGGTACATCGACACCGGTGAACCCAACCCACCGAGCCCGACGACCAGCACCCGGCTTTGTTTCAAGCGCAACTGCCCTTCCACATCGATTTGCGGCAAAAGAATCTGCCGGCTGTAGCGCATCAGTTCCTGATCGTCGAGCATGGGCTTGTTTTCCGCTAAAAAAATGTACCGAAGATCGTCATTAAACCCGGCACCCCAGGCTTATCCGCGCATGTCCGGCCAGGTCGCGGCGGCTTTCCACCGCCACAAAACCACCTGCGGCCAGCAGCTCGCGAACAGCTTGTGCCTGGTCGTGACCGTGCTCCAGCAGTAACCAGCCGCCAGCCGCCAGGTGGTCCGGTGCTCGCGCAATGATAGTGCGCAGATCGTCCAGCCCGTCGGGTCCGGCGATCAGCGCCGAGCTGGGCTCGAAACGGACATCGCCCTGTGACAAATGTGGATCGTTTTCGGCAATGTAAGGTGGGTTGGCCACAATCAGCGAAAATCGCCGCGCCCGCAGCGCGGAAAACCAGTGGCTTGGTAAAAAGTCGACATTGCCCAGGCCCAGCCTCTTGCAGTTGCCTTCGGCCAGAGCGACGGCCTGCTCGACACGGTCAACCCCAGTCAACCGCCAGGCCGGCCGCTCCAAGGCCAGAGCCAGGGCAATCGCCCCGGTGCCAGTACCCAGATCAAGCGCATCCAGAGCAGTCTCAGGCAGCAACGTCAAAGCAGTTTCCACCAGCAACTCGGTATCCGGCCGGGGAATCAGCGTATCGGGCGAAACGTCCAGTTCAAGACTCCAGAACCCCTGCCGTCCGAGGATATAGGCCACCGGTTCACCCTTGCGCCGCCGCGCCAGGCTTGCGGCGAAACGCTCGGCGATCGCATCCGCCACTTCCCGTTCAGGCCAGGTTCGCAAATAGCTGCCGGATTTGCCCAGCGCCGCAGCCAGCAACCATTCGGCATCCAGGCGAGGACTGGGCGAATCGGGCAGTTCGGCAGTGTTCAACAGGGATTCGATGGTCGCCATGGTTGCAGTCAGTCTTACCGTTCGCAGGTCAATCGCCCAATGCCGCCAACTGATCGGCCTGGTATTCGCTACGCAGCGGCTCGATCACCGCATCGACGCCACCACCGATGACTTCATCCAGAGCATACAGCGTCAGATTGATCCGATGATCGGTGACGCGCCCCTGGGGAAAGTTGTAGGTGCGAATGCGCTCGGAGCGATCTCCCGAGCCGACCAGCAGCCGGCGTGTGTCCGATATTTCCTTATGTGCCGCAGAGTCCTGCATGTCCTGCAGTTTGGCAGTCAGCCAGGACATGGCCTTGGCGCGATTCTTGTGCTGCGAGCGCTCATCCTGGCATTCGACGACGATGCCAGTAGGCAAGTGCGTGATACGAATGGCCGAATCGGTCTTGTTGATGTGCTGGCCACCCGCTCCCGAAGCCCGGAAGGTATCGACACGCAGCTCGGCAGAATTGATTTCCACGGCAGCCTGCTCGTCTGGCTCGGGCAATACCGCCACGGTGCAGGCCGACGTATGGATGCGTCCCTGGGATTCGGTTTCCGGTACGCGCTGCACACGGTGGGCGCCGGATTCGAACTTCAGCCGGGCGTAGACGTTATCGCCTTCGACTCGGGAAATGACTTCCTTATAGCCGCCATGCTCGCCCAGGCTTTCCGAAAGAATCTCGACCCGCCAGCCTTGCTTTTCAGCGTAACGGGAGTACATGCGGAACAGATCGCCAGCAAAGATGGCCGCTTCGTCGCCCCCGGTACCGGCACGAATCTCCAGGTAGACGTTACGCCCATCGTTGGGGTCCTTCGGCAACAGCATGCGTTGCAACCGATCCTCCAGCTCGACCAGGCGCGACCTGGATTCGGTCACCTCCTCCGCGGCCATTTCGCGCAGATCAGGATCGCTGTCCTTCAACAGGGCCTGGGCCGCGGTCAGGTCTTCCTGCACCGTGCGGAATTCGCGATAGGCGAGGATTACCGGCTCGACTTCGGCATATTCCTTCGAGTAGCTGCGAAAACGGGCCTGGTCACTGATGGTCTCGGCATCGCCCAGCAATGCCGTGAGTTCCTCGTAACGATCCTGAAGGAGCTCCAATTTGTTCAATAAGGAAGCTTTCATTGTTTCGACTCACCCTCGGAAAGGGCAAACAACTCCTGGGCCACCGCCAGTGCCTCGACATGGCCATCGGCGGAGAATTTTTTTAATTGCACGCTCGGTGCATGCAGCAATTTATTGGTCAAGCCCCGCGCCAGCGAGGCTGCAACCTCGAACGGATCAGCACCATTGGCAAGCAGGCGTCTGGCTTTTTGCAACTCTTCGTCGCGCAGGCGCTCCGCTTGTTGGCGATAAGCCTTGAGCACATCCACCGCAGCCAACTCACGCAGTCGTTGCATGAACTCGTCGGCACCGGCAGCTACCAGTTCCTCAGCCACTTGTGCCGCTCCTTGACGAGTCTTGAGATTCTCCGCGACGACTTCATGCAGATCGTCGACGGTATACAGATAGACATCGGCCAACTCGCCGACCTGCGGCTCGATATCCCGCGGAACGGCGATATCGACCATGAACATTGGCTTGTGCTTGCGTTGCTTGAGCGCCTGCTCGACGGCACCCTTGCCGAGGATCGGCAGCTGACTGGCCGTCGAGGCGATGACGATATCGCTGTTGGCCAGCTCCTGGGAAATATCCGCCAGCAGGATTGCCTGGGCGCCGAACTGCTCGGCCAGCACGCTGGCCCGCTCCAGCGTGCGATTGGCAACGATGATCCGTTTGACGCCCTGCTCATGCAGATGGCGAGCGACCAGTGCGATAGTCTCACCGGCTCCGATCAACAGTGCCTGGCTCTGCTTCAGGTTGCTGAAGATTTGCCGCGCCAGGGTGACTGCGGCAAAAGCCACGGATACCGGATTCTCTCCGATCGAGGTATCGGTACGCACTGTCTTGGCCGTGCTGAAAGTCGCCTGGAACAACCGTCCCAACAGCGGACCGATGCTGCCCGCCTCGCGCGCCATGGAATAGGCCGACTTCATCTGCCCGAGGATCTGCGGCTCGCCGAGCACCAGCGAATCCAGACCGGAAGCCACTCGCATCATATGCCGCACGGCAGCATCGTTCACATACACATAGGTCGACGACTTGAGATCCTGCAGGTTCAGGTGGTGGTAATTGGCAAGCCAGGCCAGTACCGCATCGGCCTCGAGCCGATCCTGTTCAAGATACAGCTCGCTACGGTTGCAGGTGGAAAGGATCGCGGCCTCGCGCGTCGGCGTTATTCTGCAGACTTGACGCAACGCTTCGACCATCTGCTCGGGCGTAAAAGCTACGCGCTCACGGACGTCCACCGAAGCAGTCTTATGGTTGATGCCCAGCGCAATAAAAGCCATGCAAAATCGCTGAAGGGAAAACAGAGCTGTTGATTGTCCTATTTCGCTGGAGAGAGAACAACCGCTCTGGATGATTGTCGCAGGACAAGGTCTTTGTTGGCACCCGGCGCAGCCAGCCATGGGCTTGCCCGATAGCTTGTGTCATCATGCCGAAACCGCATATCAGCCATGCATCGCCTTGCCATGAAAAGATTTTTCGCCCTGACCGCCTTGTTGTTGATCGGTGGTTGCCAGACCACTCCTCCTGCTATCGAAAATATTCCAGCACCGGAGGAAACTGCCGCCCCCAGGCAAAGCAAGCCGATCCAGTACAGTTCATTCGATCAGGACAGCCTTTATGCCTTGCTGGTAGCCGAGCTTGCCGGGCAACGCAATCGCTTCGATATCGCCCTGGGCAACTATGTACAGCAGGCCAACGCCACACAAGATCCGGCCATTGCCGAACGTGCGTTCAGAATTGCCGAGTACCTGGGTGCAGAGCAGGCGGCCCTGGATACAGCGCTGATCTGGGCTGCCAACGCACCGGAAAACCTCGATGCCCAGCGGGCGGCAGCCATCCAGCTGGCACGTGCCGGGCGCTACGATGAATCGCTGAAACTCATGGAAGAAGTGCTGCGCCACCAAGGCGATACGCATTTCGATTTTCTCGCTCTGTCTGCCGCACGCACCGATCCGGCAACCCGTGCCGGCCTGCTGCAGAGCTTCGACAGCCTGCTACGCAAATACCCGGACAATCCGCAGCTGGTGTTCGGCAAAGCGGTATTGCTGCAGCAGGACGAACGCAAGGAAGAAGCACTGGCCTTGCTGGAGCAGCACACCAAGGGCGAGCGGCCGATTCCTTCCATCCTGCTACAGGCGCGACTGCTACAGGAACTGGGCCGTGGTGAACAGGCTCTCCCCATGCTGAAAGATAGCCTCCAGCAGCATCCCGACGACAAGCGCCTGCACCTCGCCTACGCCCGCCAACTGATCGAAAACAATCGGCTGCAGGAAGCGATAGGTGAATTCTCGGCACTTCTGCAACAGAATCCGAGCGACGACGACTTGCGCTTTTCGCTCGCCTTGATCTGCATGGAAGCCCAGGCCTGGAAAGAAGCCGTGGTCTACCTCGAGGACCTGATCGAACGCGGCAGTCATCTAAACCCTGCCTATTTCAATCTTGGCCGTGCCCAGCAAGCCCTGGGCGACAACACCAAGGCATTGCAAGCCTACGACCAGGTAGGTCCCGGCAGCGAATACCTGCCGGCGAAGTCGCTGCAAACACGCCTGCTGCTTGCCATCGACCGTGACGCAGAAGCCTCGGCAATCCTTGACAAGGCCCGCCAGAGCCAGCCCGACTATGCCGTTCAGCTGTACCTGCTGGAAATCGAAGCGCTATCCGAACAGAAGCGGGACGAACCAGCCTGGCAACTGATCCAGAAAGCACTCAAGCAATTCCCCGAAGACCTCAACCTTCTCTACACCCGCGCCATGCTTGCCGAGCAACGCAACAACCTTGCGCTGCTGGAAAGCGACCTGCGCTTCATCCTCAAGCGCGAACCTGACAACGCCATGGCGCTCAATGCCCTGGGTTATACGCTGGCTGACCGCACTCCCCGCCTGGCCGAAGCCCGGAAGCTGATCGAACAAGCCTACCAGATCAACCAGGACGACCCGGCCATCCTCGACAGCCTCGGCTGGGTCCATTACCGCCAAGGCAACCTCAAGGAAGCCGAGAGCTGGCTGCGCAAGGCCTTCGAGCGCTTTCCCGACGCCGAGATAGCAGCCCACCTCGGCGAAGTATTATGGGCTCAAGGCAAGCAAAGCGAAGCTCGGCAAATCTGGGCGCAGGCCATTGACCAAGAGCCCGACAGCGAGATTCTTCAAGAAACCCTGCGCCGCCTGACCGGCTCGGAGAACCCCTGACCGATGTTCCCCCTACGCAACATTTTCCTTCTGCCATTATTGACCTTGCTTCTAAGCGGATGCGCGGGCCTCTTCAAAAGTGAATCGGTTGAAGGGCCAGGTGACACTGCGGCCTGGAACACCCACAAAACGCATATCAGTACGATCGATGGCTGGCAGATCACCGGTAAAATCGGCATCAAGGCCCCACAGGATTCTGGCAGCGGCACATTATTCTGGCTGCAACGCCAAAAGTATTTCGATCTCCGGCTTTCCGGCCCGCTTGGCCGGGGTGCAACCCGCCTGACTGGCCATCCAGACCGAGTAATTCTGGAAGTAGCTGAAAAAGGCCGCTTCGAAGCCAAATCGCCGGAAGCGCTGCTGGAAGAACAGCTAGGATGGCGCCTGCCGGTATCCAATCTGTTCTGGTGGATACGCGGCCTGCCCGCTCCGGATTCGCGCAGCCAGCTCTCTCTGAACCCGGACAGCCGCCTCGCGCATCTGGAGCAGGACGGCTGGCACGTGGAATATCTCTCTTATGCCGAGCACGACGGCTACTTTCTTCCCGAACGCATCAAACTACAGGGTGATGACCTGCAGCTCACCCTGGTCATCAAGGAGTGGCAACCTCGCCAGCTGGGCCATCCATGAACACACTATCCCTGCCAGCACCAGCCAAGCTCAATCTCATGCTGCACATCCTCGGTCGCCGCCCCGATGGTTACCATGAGCTGCAGACATTATTCCAATTTCTCGATTACGGCGACGAACTGACCCTCACCACCCGGGAAGACGGTCAGATCTGCCTGCAAACGGATCTGAGCGGCGTTACGCATGACGACAACCTCATTGTGAAAGCTGCACGCCTGCTACAAAGTCGCAGCAACTGCAAATTTGGTGTGACTATTCAACTGACCAAGCGCCTACCCATGGGCGGAGGCATCGGCGGCGGCAGCTCGGATGCCGCCACGACGCTATTGGGCCTGAACCACCTCTGGCAACTGAATCTCGATCAGAAAACGCTAGCCAGCCTAGGCTTGTCGCTGGGAGCCGATGTTCCGATTTTCATCCATGGCCAGGCCGCCTTTGCCGAAGGTGTTGGCGAGCACCTGACTCCCGTGACCCTTGAAGAACCGTGGTATCTCGTTGTAATTCCACCCGTTTCAGTAAGTACCAGAGAAATTTTCTCAGATCCGGAGTTGACACGGGACACCCCGGCCATTACAGTGCGCACCGTTCTCGAGCAGGGCTGTCGGAATGACTGTCAGCCGGTAGTTGCAAGGCGTTATCCAGAAATTGACAACGCCTTGATATGGCTAGGTAATTTTACTTCAGCCAGATTGACCGGAACGGGTAGCTGCATATTTGGGGCCTTCCCCAGCAGAGCAGAGGCTGATAAAGTCGCGCTCCAGCTCCCCGGAAGCCTGCAAGGGTTCGTAGCCAGAGGTAGCAACGTATCCATGTTGCACCGAAGGTTGCAAAACCCGACCTGAAACCCGGATACGTAAGTATCCATACGATACAGGGGCGTCGCCAAGCGGTAAGGCAGCAGGTTTTGATCCTGCCATGCGTTGGTTCGAATCCAGCCGCCCCTGCCATATCTCGAAGCTGTTCAAAAACAAGCCCTACAGGTAGCCTTTTTGAGCAGCTTTTTAATTTCAGATCAACCCAGTCGGCAGGTACTGCGCGTGTCCAAGATGATGGTCTTCACGGGGAACGCAAACCCCGATCTGGCCCGGCGTGTCGTACGTCAACTACATATTCCTCTCGGTGATGTATCGGTTGGCAAGTTTTCCGACGGCGAAGTCAGTGTCGAAATCAACGAAAACGTTCGTGGCAAGGATGTCTTCCTGATTCAACCGACATGCGCCCCGACAAACGACAACCTGATGGAGCTGGTAGTGATGGCCGACGCCTTCCGCCGCTCTTCCGCCTCGCGTATCACGGCCGTCATGCCCTACTTCGGTTATGCACGCCAGGATCGCCGTCCCCGTTCCGCCCGAGTCCCAATCAGCGCCAAAGTGGTTGCCGACATGCTCGATGCAGTCGGTATCGATCGCGTCCTGACCGTCGACCTACACGCTGACCAGATTCAGGGCTTCTTCGATATCCCGGTGGACAACATCTACGGATCGCCAGTGTTGGTCGATGACGTCCAGGCCCAGCGATTCGAAAACCTGATGATCGTATCCCCGGATATCGGCGGTGTAGTCCGCGCGCGCGCTGTAGCCAAATCCCTATCGGTAGATCTCGCAATCATCGATAAGCGCCGCCCCAAGGCGAACCAGTCGGAAGTCATGCACATCATCGGCGATGTCGAAGGCCGCACCTGCGTCCTTGTGGATGACATGGTCGATACGGCAGGAACACTCTGCCACGCGGCCAAGGCCCTGAAGGATCACGGCGCAGCCAAGGTCTATGCCTACTGTACACACCCGGTTCTGTCGGGACGGGCCATCGAGAACCTCGATGGCTCCGTACTGGATGAGCTGGTCGTGACCAATACCGTGCCGCTGAGCCATGCAGCCCAGAGCTGCGGACGAATCCGCCAACTGGATATCGCCCCGGTTGTGGCTGAAGCGGTTCGCCGCATCAGCAACGAAGAATCGATCAGTGCCATGTTCCGCTAGGACAGGGTATACGGATCAAAGCCCCGCCTACGGCGGGTTTATGAATCGCCCGAACGCCGGTCGCACGTGTTTCGGGCGTATTGTTGTCTTGGAGAAATAAATGACCGATTTTACCCTGAATGCCGAAGTGCGTTCCGACCTGGGGAAAGGTGCGAGCCGCCGCCTTCGTCGTAACGCCAGCATGGTTCCTGCCGTGATCTACGGTGGCGACAAGGCTCCACAATCCATCAGCCTGCTGAGCAGAGAAGTGGCCAAGCTGCTGGAAAACGAAGCTGCGTTCAGCCATGTCATCTCACTGAAAATTGGCTCCGCTTCCGAATCAGTGCTGATCAAAGCCCTGCAGCGCCACCCAGCCAAGGGCTTTGTCCTGCATGTCGATTTCCTGCGTACCGTTGCTGATCACAAGCTGACTGCCCACATCCCGTTGCACTTCCTCAACCAGGAAACGGCCATTGGGGTGAAACAGCAAGGTGGCGAGATATCCCATACCGTTTCTGAAGTGGAAATCGCCTGCTTGCCGAAAGACCTGCCGGAATTCATCGAAGTCGACCTGGCCTCACTCGAACTCGGCCAGATCCTGCACTTGTCCGACCTGAAACTGCCAGCGGGTGTCGAACTGGTAGCCCTGGCCCATGGCAACGACCTGGCCGTGGCCAACATCCACGCTTCACGCGTGGAAAAAACCGACGGTACCGAATAACCCTCGGAACGCTTGAAAGGCTCTTGCGATGACTGTCGTCCAGCTGATCGTTGGCCTGGGAAACCCAGGACCGGAATATGACCAGACCCGGCACAACGCAGGGGCCTTTTTCGTCGAACGCCTGGCAGCGACCCATGGTGCCAGCCTCAGTAGCGAACGCAAGTTCTTCGGCCTGGTTGGAAAATTTTCCCATCAGGGGCGCGATATTCGCTTGCTGATCCCTACCACCTTCATGAATCGCAGTGGACAGGCCGTAGCGGCCATGGCCAGCTTCTACCGTATCTCGCCAGAAGCCATCCTGGTGGCTCATGATGAGCTTGATCTCCTCCCGGGCGTTGCCAGACTCAAGAAAGGCGGCGGACACGGCGGACACAACGGGTTGCGCGATATTATCGCCCAGCTCGGCAACCAGAACAGCTTCCACCGCCTGCGCCTCGGCATCGGCCATCCAGGACACAGCAGCCAGGTCACTGGCTATGTACTGGGCCGTGCGCCGCAGACTGAGCGGGAACTGCTTGACACTAGCATCGACTCTGCTTTCGGCGTGCTACCGGACATCCTCGACGGGAATTGGACCCGCGCGATGCAACAGTTGCACAGCCAGAAAGCTTGAACATATTCCGAGGCACACCACCATGGGATTCAATTGCGGCATCGTCGGCCTGCCCAATGTTGGCAAGTCAACTCTCTTCAATGCACTGACCAAAGCCGGTATTGGGGCAGAAAACTTTCCTTTCTGTACCATCGAACCCAATAGTGGCGTCGTCCCGATGCCCGACCCACGCCTCGAAGCCCTGGCCACTATCGTCCACCCGGAGCGAGTCATCGCCACGACGATGGAGTTCGTCGATATTGCCGGCCTGGTGGAAGGTGCATCCAAAGGCGAAGGCCTGGGTAACAAATTCCTGGCGAATATCCGTGAAACAGATGCTATAGCCCATGTCGTGCGCTGTTTCGAAGATGAAAATGTCATTCACGTCGCCAATAGCGTCGATCCAAAACGCGATATCGAAATAATCGACCTGGAGCTGATCTTCGCCGACCTGGAAAGCGTCCAGAAGCAGTTGCAGAAGGTCGTCCGCACCGCCAAGGGCGGCGACAAGGAAGCCATCGCCCAGAAGGCGCTCCTGGAAAAACTGCAGACGCATTTCAGCGAAGGCAAACCGGCGCGGACCTTGCCCAACGGCATGAGTGACGAAGAGCAACGCCTGATCAAGGGCTTTCACCTGCTCACCAGCAAACCGGTCATGTACATCGCCAACGTTGCAGAAGACGGTTTCGATGACAACCCGCACCTGGACAAGGTAAAAGCCATTGCTGCCGCGGAAGGCGCAGTAGTAGTCCCCGTCTGCAACAAGATCGAAGCGGAAATCGCCGAACTGGACGATGGCGAGGAAAAGGACATGTTCCTCGAATCCCTCGGCCTCGAAGAGCCCGGCCTCAACCGCGTGATCCGCGCTGGCTACCAGCTCCTCAACCTGCAGACCTATTTCACCGCCGGCGTCAAGGAAGTCCGCGCCTGGACCGTCAAGGTCGGCGCCACCGCCCCCCAGGCCGCCGCCGCCATCCACACCGACTTCGAGAAGGGCTTCATCCGCGCCGAAGTAGTCGCCTACGACGACTTCATCCAGTACAAAGGCGAAGCCGGCGCCAAGGAAGCAGGTAAGTGGCGCCTGGAAGGCAAGGAGTATGTCGTCAAGGATGGGGATGTAATGCACTTCCGCTTCAACGTCTGACGTGATCAAGCGGCGGCTTGCCCATGTGAAAAGCAACTGAAGGCTGGAAATAGGGCAAGCCAATGATTAAAAGGGGTAATCTAGGCCATCAATGCCCCTTTCCAGGCCGTGGCTCACGTGGTCGCACCCTGGGTGCTGGAAAGCCACCGACAACATCGTCGAGCGCCACGTCGCAGTTGCGCTTCCAGCCGGTCACTGCGCACCTGACGCCGATGGCCATGGCCGATCTGACCCGCCACTACTCCACCGCGCTGGACCAGCACCTGGCCGACCCGTTGGTACTGGTGCCGCTGGCGATGCTCGACTTCCTGTGCATTCACCCCTTCCCAGATGGCAACGGCCGCATGTCCCGCTTGCTGACCTTGCTGCTGCTCTACCACTTCGACTATGCCGTGGGCCGCTACATCAGCTTGGAACGCATCTTCGAGGACACCAAGGAAGGCTATTACGAGACGCTGGAAGCCAGCTCGCAGGGCTGGCACCAGGGGCAGCATGACGTCAAGCCCTGGCTCGACTACTTCTGGGGTGCCTTGCTACGGGCCTACCGCGAGTTCGAGGAGCGTGTCGGCACCATCGAGCGTGGCCGCGGCAGCAAGGGCGACCGGGTGCGGGCAGAAGTGCTGGGGCGCACCCTACCGTTTTCTATTTCGGAGATCGAGGAAGCCTGTCCTGGCGTGAGCCGGGACATGGTGCGGCTGGTGTTGCGGGCGATGAAGTCGGAAGGACTGATCGAATCGACTGGTAAAGGCCGTGGTGCGAAGTGGATCCATACCGCCAGAATACTGAACACGGCAGAAAACAGAGTGCCGGCATCCAACCAAGCCGGCAGCAACGATGGATATTGAAGTGACAAGTATCGAACAGAAGATCGCGCGCTTTATCAGTACGCTCGAAGCCATGGGCGGTTCCGCCGGGAACCAGCGGCTGCGCGAGGCATTGGGATGGCAGGAAGCCACCTATGACAGCATCAAGCAGCAACTGCTTGAGGAAAGCCGGATCGTTCCCGGCCGAGGGCGCGGCGGCTCGGTCGCCCTGTCCACAACGGCCTATGCGGCCAATCAAGAACCGGCGATATCATTGGAGGCACGCGAAGCCTCTGTGCCCTACCTGAAGACAAAGGCGAAAGCGGATTCGTCATCGCGGGATAAAGCGACCGCTGCCCCAGCCGCCACGACGCCCACCCCACGCAACGGCGTGGTCAAAAAATCCGACCTCTACAGCTCCATCTGGGCCTCATGCGACGAACTGCGTGGTGGCATGGACGCCAGCCAGTACAAGGACTATGTCCTGTTCATGCTGTTCATCAAGTACATCAGCGACAAGTACGGTGACAGCGACGACTTCGCCCCACCCGTGGTCATCCCGCCCGGCGCGTCGTTCAAGGACATGGTGGCGCTCAAGGGCAAGGCCGACATCGGTGACAGGATCAACACCCAGGTCATCCAGAAGCTGATCGACGCCAATACCAAGCTGGCGCGCAGCGACTTCCCCGACTTCAACGACCCCAACAAGCTCGGCGAAGGCGCGGCGATGGTCGAGCGCCTGGGCAACCTGATCGCCATCTTCGAAAAGCCCGAGCTGAACTTCGCCAACAACCGCGCCGACAACGACGACCTGCTCGGCGATGCCTACGAATACCTGATGCGCCATTTCGCACAGGACTCCGGCAAGAGCAAGGGCCAGTTCTACACGCCTTCCGAAGTCAGCAGCGTCATCGCCCAGGTCATCGGCATCTCGCACGCCAACGCCAAAGGCTCTACCACCGCGTATGACCCGACATGTGGGTCGGGTTCGCTGCTGCTGAAAGTGGCCGCCGAGGCGGGCCGGCAGATCACTCTGGAAGGGCAGGAAAAGGACGTGACCACCGCCGGTCTGGCGCGGATGAACCTGATCCTGCACCACTTCCCCAGCGCCACCATCCTCAGCGGCGACACGCTGGTGAACCCCAAGTTCAAGGATGGCGAACAACTGCGCGCCTACGACTACGTGGTCGCCAACCCGCCGTTCTCCGACAAGAAATGGTCCACCGGCCTCAACCCTGCCAACGACCCTTTCCAGCGCTTCACTTGGGGCGCGCCGCCCGCCAAGCAGGGCGACTACGCCTACCTGCTGCACGTCATCCGCAGCATGAAGGCTACCACCGGCAAGGGCGCGGTCATCCTGCCGCACGGCGTGCTGTTCCGTGGCAACGCCGAGGCAGTCATCCGCAAGCAACTGGTGCGCTCCGGCATCCTCAAGGGCATCATCGGCCTGCCCGCCAACCTGTTCTACGGCACCGGCATCCCCGCCTGCATCCTGGTGCTGGACAAGGAAAACGCCAACGCCAGAGCCATCGGCGCCACTGCCGGAGGCAGTGACAAAAAGAGCGGCATCTTCATGATCGACGCCAGTAAAGGCTTCATCAAGGACGGCCCCAAGAACCGCCTGCGCGAGCAGGACATCCACCGCATCGTCGATACCTTTCGCCGGGGCGCGGACGTGCCGCGCTATGCCCGTAGGGTGCCGCTGGATGAAATCGCCAGCGACCGAAACGACTACAACCTCAACCTGCCGCGCTACATCGACAGCAGCGAACCGGAAGACCTGCACGACATCGACGCCCACCTCAACGGCGGCATTCCCGAACGCGACATCGACGCCTTCGCCGCCGACTGGCAGGAAATGCCCACCCTGCGCAGTGCTCTTTTCTCCCCTCTCCCTCCGGGAGAGGGGCTGGGGGTGAGGGCCCGCCCCGGCTACGCACAACTCACCGTACCCGTGTCCGAAGTACGCTCCATCATCCTCGCCCACCCGCAATTCCAGCGCTTCCGCAGCAAGGTCGAAACCCTGTTCGGCAAATGGCAGCAGGCCGTCACGCCGCTGCTCACCGGCATCCAGCCCGGCGACAAACCCAAGGCGCTGATCGCACAGGTGTCCGAAACCCTGCTCGCCGCCTTTCAGGCCGCGCCGCTGCTGGACCCCTACGACATCTACCAGCACCTGATGGACTACTGGACCGAGACCATGCAGGACGACGCCTACCTGATCGCCGCCGATGGCTGGCTGGCGCTGCCCCGGCGCATTGTGGAAACCGACAAGAAGGGCAAGACCAAAGATAAGGGCTGGATTTGTGACCTGCTGCCCAAGCAATACATCGTCGCCCGCTACTTCGCCGCCGAGCAGGCCGAACTGGAGGCTAAACAGGCCGAACTGGAGAGCGTAACCAGCCAGATCGCCGAGCTGGAAGAAGAACACAGCGGCGAAGACGGCGCGTTCTCCGGCTTTGACAAGATCACCGCCGCGCAAGTCAAAGACCGCCTCACCGAGCTTGGCAATGACCCCGACAGCGCCGACGAACGCGCCGTGCTCAAGCAATGGCAGCAACTCAGCGCCCGCGAAGCCGCACTGAAAAAAACCGTGAAAACGCTGGAAGCGGAACTCGACCAGCAAGCCCATGACCACTATTTCACCCTCAGCGAAGCCGAGGTCAAAACGCTGGTGGTGGAAGACAAGTGGCTGGCGCGTTTGCAAGCCGACGTGCAGCAGGAACTGGAGCGCATCTCGCAAACTCTCGCCCAGCGCATCCGCGAACTGGCCGAGCGCTACGACACGCCGCTGCCGAAGCTCGAAAATGATTTGGCTGCCCTCAGTGCCAAGGTGGAAGCGCACCTGAAACGGATGGGGGCGGTATGGAAGTGAATCCGGGGTACAAGCAGACAGAAGTGGGGGTGATTCCGGAGAATTGGGGAGTATACCGGCTGTCAGAGCTAGGGGCTGGGGCGACACCTTCTGTAAAAGCAGGACCTTTCGGATCTGCTTTAAAAAAAGAGGAATACGTTCCAACCGGATTCAAGGTATATGGTCAAGAGCAAGTAATTCGAGGGGATTACTTGTTCGGGGATTATTTCATTTCCACAAACAAATATCGCCAGTTGGAGAGTTGCTCCGTAAACCCTGGGGATGTACTTCTGAGTCTGGTTGGCACAGTTGGAAAATTACTTGAGATCCCTAAAGATGCCCCTAAAGGGATAATTAACCCTCGACTTATTAGGTTTTCATTCGACAGGAGTCGCGTTCTATCAAGCTACTTTAGATATACCTTCGAATCTTCTGCTGTTCAGCAAGAACTCCAAAGCCGTGCTCAAGGCGGAACCATGGGAGTTTTAAATGCAGGGATTCTGAGATCATTTGAAATAGCGCTTCCCGGCTTTGAAGAACAACGTGCCATCGCCACCACCCTCAGCGACATGGACGCGCTGCTGGACGGACTGGATCGCCTGATTGCCAAAAAGCGCGCCATCAAACAAGCCACCATGCAACAACTCCTCACCGGCCAAACCCGCCTGCCGGGGTTCAGTGGCGAGTGGGAGGTGAAGCGGCTGGGCGATGTAGCGCATATCAAAACAGGAAGCAAGAATAACGAGGACAAGGCTGAAAATGGGGACTATCCATTTTTTGTTCGGTCAGAAAATATTGAGCGAATCAGCAGCTATTCCTACGACTGCGAAGCTATTCTTGTCCCTGGTGAAGGTCGAATTGGAGAGATTTTTCACTACATCAGCGGGAAATTCGATGTGCATCAGCGGGTATATGCCATTACGCAATTTAACCAAGATGTGTCAGGTCGATTTGTGCACCTCTACCTATCTGCAAATTTCGGTGCTTGGGCAATGCAAAATACAGTAAAGGCAACAGTGGATTCATTGCGGCTGCCAACATTTCTAGATTTCCAGATGTGCATACCGCCTACTGTGGAAGAGCAAATCGCCATCGCCACCGTCCTCACCGACATGGACACCGAAATCACCACCCTCGAAACCCACCGCACCAAGACCCGCGCCCTCAAGCAAGCCATGATGCAGGAACTGCTGACCGGCAGGACGCGGCTGATATAACGCTTAATACATTCAAGGGAATGATATGGCTGAGCATTTATTGATTATTGGGGCAGGGGTTGATCGCACGCCGGGACTGGATTTTCCGCTAGCCAATACCTTACTGGCGGATGTTTCCCGTTATCTTGACGGGCCGGGTAAAGCTGTCGATGAAGCGTTACGTGACATGCTTCCCGGCCTTCGCTTCAATTTCAACAATATGATCGCCCGTGCGGTGGGCAAGATCGCCACGCGCGACACCCATGAGCAAAAAGAGATGGTCACGCGAGTCAGTCAGGTCATTAAGGATCTGCCGGAAGACCAAGCGCATGTGCGCAAACATGGCGAACTGATCATTTGCTTGTTCAACAAGCTGGCAAGCATTGCAGAATAGAGCTATCTGGATGATGAAACGGAGGCGTTGATTCGGGAGGTGTTCCCCAAGGATGCAGATGACCTGATTGACAGTGATTCGATTCTGGATATTCACAAGTTGTCACTGTCCGATACCTTCAAAACCGTGCTCAAACGCACGTTGAAGATGGGGCTCAGCGGTGAGCATCATGCCGTTGCCAGTGCGCTGGGTGCCGATATGCTCAATATCGAAACCCTGCTGGTGGAGAAATTTCTCGGCTTCTACAACGAGCGCCCGGCCGACATCAAAAACTACCTGTACATTTCTTGGGCGCTGTGGGCTTTTCTGGTTGAAAAGCAAAAGACGGTGCTTAAAGGGCATCAGGATAGCGGACTGCCTTTTTATGGAAGCCTGCCAAATGACATCCGCGCCTTGACGCTCAACTACACGGCATTTCTGCAAGAGCAGCTTGGCGAAGAAAATGTCATCTATTTCCACGGCGGGTTGGCGGAGTATGTACGGATGGACACACGCAACCTGTTGCAGATTGAAGGTATTCTGGATTGCGATCCGGCTGAGTTTATTCGGGAAACCATTAAGCCAAATGTTGATGTGACGCATGCAGATGTGCGGCAGCAGCGCCATGTGATTCCAGCGCTGGTTCCGCCGCTCAGGTTAAAGCCCATTCTCTCGCACAAGTACATCGAGCTTTGGGCCACCGCTGCAAAATGGATCGAAGAGGCCAAACACATCGTGGTGGTGGGCTATTCGTTCAACAATGCCGATGAGCATTTTAATGACATCTTGCGCTGCAACTCGGGTCGCAAAATTGACATCGTGGTGCCTGAGGCAACAAGTGATTATTTCAAGGGACGGATGGAGAAGGTGTTTAACACACCTGTAAATCAGTTTGATGCCATCAAGGTGCAAGGAATGAATGCCCTCAAGGCCAGAAATTTGCGGTTGATTTCTGCCAAGGCGTCGGAAGTCAACATCTCAGCCTTATTCCAGAACGGCAGCAATAGCAAATGATTTGAGGCGTAAACGGTGGGCAGTAAAAAAGTCATCATCATCGCTGGCCCCAACGGCGCAGGGAAGACGACGTTTGCGCGCTCCTTCCTGCCGAGGGAGGCGCAGCTTCCGCGTTTCATCAATGCTGATTTGATTGCGGCGGGGTTATCGCCCTTTGCACCAGAGGCAGTCGCTATCAAGGCGGGGCGTCTGATGCTTGAAGAGATCGCGGAAAGTGTCCAACGTGGGGAGAGCTTTGCGCTTGAAACCACGCTGTCTGGCCTGGGCTATCTGCGACAGATTCGGCAGTGGAGAGCGCAGGGGTATACCGTAAGCCTGTTCTTCTTGGCGCTGCCGGATGCCGAGACTGCCATAGAACGTGTTGCTGAACGGGTACGGCAAGGCGGTCATAACATTCCAGAAGCCGTTATCCGTCGCCGCTTTGCGGCAGGGCAACACAATTTTGAGCATTACTACTGCGATGCGGTGGATGACTGGAGCTTATACGATAACGCTGGCGACATACCTGTTCTGCTGGCATGGGGAGAACGCACATGAATAAGAACACCGCACCCAAAGATATTTTCGAGGCTAAAAATCCCGACCTGCGAGCTGCGCTGGCGGCTATGCAGCGAGCCGCAGAGTTGGCACGACGGACGGCTATCCAGACTGATACTGCCATCGTGGTGGTACGGGACGGTCAGCGGATGCGCATCACGGCAGAACAATTGCGCCAAGAGAGTGCGGAGCACCTGAGCAACCCATGACCCAACCCATGCCGCGCTCCGAGCGCACTTCACAGAACCGGGTGGTACGCCTGTTCACCACGCCGACGGCTACTGGCGGCCTCGGCTACGAATACCTGGGCAACTGGACTAAGCGCGACCACAACCGCGCCATTGAGACCGATCTGCTGCGTGCCAATCTGGCCGTGCGTGGTTACTCGCCCGCCCATATCAGCGCCGCCTTGCAGAAGTTGGAGGTTGCGGTGGATGTCACCGGCATCACGCCCTATCAAGCCAACCTGCGCACCTACCAGCTGCTGCGCTATGGCGTACCGGTACAGGTCGCGGCGGGCCAGTCGCACGAGACGGTGCAGTTGATCGACTGGATGCAGCCCGAGCGCAATCACTTCGCGCTGGCCGAGGAGGTCACGCTGAAAGGCGAGAACACCCGTCGGCCAGACATCGTGCTGTACCTCAATGGTTTGGCGGTGACGGTGATTGAGCTAAAACGCAGCTCGGTGGATGTGGGCGACGGCATTCGCCAGTTGATCAGCAATCAGGAGGACGTATTCAACCAAGGGTTTTTCAGCACTGTGCAATTGCTGTTGGCGGGCAGTGATGCGCAGGGCCTGCGTTACGGTACCACTGGCACGCCGGAACAGTTCTTCGTGCAGTGGAAGGACGAACAGCCACAAGCCACGGTGACCGCAGGTACCTTGCTGGATCGCCCATTGGCACAGATGTGCGGCAAAGCGCGGTTGTTGGACTTGATCCGCAACTTCGTGATCTTCGATGCAGGCTTCAAGAAAGTGCCCCGGCAGCACCAGTACCAAGGCATCAAGGCCGCCCAAGAGCGCATTGCCAAGTGCGAAGGCGGTGTGATCTGGCACACCCAAGGCAGCGGTAAAAGCATTCTGATGGTGCTGCTGGCCAAGTGGCTGCTGGAGCACGACCCGCAGGCGCGGGTACTGATGGTAACCGATCGCGACGAACTGGACAAGCAGATCGAAGGGGTGATGCGCAACGCCGGGGTGATCGGCGCGGAGTCGGCATCCCCGCGCATCACCTCGCGGGCGGACTTCGTGGGCAAGCTCAGCGCCACCACGCCGCGCCTGCTGTGTGCGCTGATTCACAAGTTCGATGCGGCCGATCTCAAGGGCGAGCCGCCGCCGATCCACGGGCGTTTCTACGTGTTCGTGGACGAGTGCCACCGCACTCAGGGCGGCAATATGAACAAGCAGATGAAGCGCTGGCTGGCCGATGCGATTTTTATCGGGTTCACCGGCACGCCGCTGCTGCGCAAGGACAGGCAAACCACCCGCGATGTGTTTGGCACCTACATCCACACCTATAAGTTCCACGAAGCGGTGGCCAACAAGGTGGTGCTGGACCTGAAATACGAAGCCCGCGATGTACCGCAGCGGTTGACCTCACGCGAGGCCATCGACGCCTGGTTCGAGAAGAAAACCCGCGGGCTGAACAACTTCCAGAAATCCATCCTGCGCAAGCGCTGGGCCACGATGGAAGAGCTGATGAGCGCCAAGGAACGCAAGGACCGCATCGTCGCCAACATCATTGAGGACTTCAGCCTCAAGCCCCGTCTGGACAATGACCGCGGCACGGCAATTCTGGTGGCCGCCTCGATTTACGATGCGTGCCACTACTTCCGGCTGTTCCGGAATACGCCTTTTGGCCTGCATGTGGGCATCATTACCTCGTTCGAGCCGAACCCAGCAGCCATTGCCCGCGAGCCGGCCAATGGCGACGAGCGCTACAAATATGACACCTACACGCAGCACGTGCTGCGCGACGGCCAGACCACCAAGCAATACGAAGACGAAACCAAGCGCCGCTTCATCGAGGAGCCGGCCCGCATGAAGCTGCTGATCGTGGTCAGCAAGCTGCTCACCGGCTTCGATGCGCCCAGTTGCACCTATATCTATCTGGACAACGAACTGCACGACCACAACCTGTTCCAGGCCATCTGCCGTACCAACCGGCTCGATGGTGACGACAAGGACTATGGCTATATCGTCGATTACAAGGAACTGTTCGGCGACGTGCAGCAGGCCATTGCGGTGTACAGCTCCGACGAGCTGGACATCGACGTGGGCAACGGCGGCGATAACAACGTCCACTTGAAGAACTGGCTGGAGGAAGGCCGCAAGCAACTGGACGAAGCCCGTGAAGCGCTGCATTACCTATGCGAGCCGGTGGCGCAGCCGCGGGAACTGGAGCAGTTTATCCACTATTTCTGCGGCCATGCTGGTGATCCGGAGGCGCTGCTGGAAAGCGAGGCGCTGCGCATCGCCTTCTACAAGGCTGTGGCAACCTACCTGCGCGCCTTCGCGGCCATTGCCCAGAACCTGGCCGAGGCAGGTTATTCCGACAGTGAAGCCGATACCTTGCGGCGGGAAACCGAGTTCTATGCCGAGGTGCGTTCGGCCATCCAGCATTACAGCGGCGAAGAGCTGGACATCAAGCCCTACGAGGCCGACATGCGCCACCTTATCAACACCTATATCCAGGCCGAACCGGCGAAAGGCTTGGGTGAGCTGGCCGAACTGTCGCTGACTGAGCTGATCATCGAGACCGGTATCCATGACGCCATCGCCAAGAAGCTCAATGAGAAGGGCAAGCTGTCGAAGAATGCCATTGCGGAAACCATCATCAACAACGTCCGCAAGACCATCATCCGCGACCGCCTGACCGATCCGCGCCTTTATGAGCAGATGTCCAAGCTGCTCGATGACCTGATCCAGCAAAGCCGCGAAAGCACCGAGGCCTATGAAGCATTCCTGCGTAATGCAGAAGCCCTGGTGAAGAAGCTACACGAAAAACAGCACGACAGCGATGAACCCACCATCCTGCACGGCAATGCCAGTGCGCTGGTGATCTACCGCAACCTGCCGGACATCATTTCCGATGATGCGCTGCCTGATGAAGATCGCGACGTCCACGAGTCGGTGGCGAATTACGGCAACCCATTGGCCTTTTTGGCACTGAGGATTGACAGCCTAATGCGTGACGAAGCCCCGGCGGGATGGCGCGGCGATGAAGCCAAGGAACGCATCGTGCAGAACGTTCTGTATCCGCTGACCGGCCGCGACCGAGAGGCCACGCTCAAGCTGTTCGATCTGCTGAAAAATCAGCCAGGCTACTGATGGGACAGACGCACATACGTCTGGGGGAGCTGGACATCACCGTCACCTTCAAGGCGGTGAAGAACGTCCATCTTTCCGTACATCCGCCCGCGGGTAACGTGACGCTGGTGGCGCCGACGGGCACACGGCTGGAAGTGGCGCGTGCCTATGCCATTTCCAAATTACGCTGGATTCGCCAGCAACAGACGCAATTGCTGGCACAGGCACGTGAAGTACCCCGCCAATTTGTCACGAGGGAAAGCCATTACATCTGGGGACGCCGCTACCTGCTCACGGTGGTGGAGCGCGATGCTCCGCCCGTGGTGAAGATGGATCACCGGCGCATCACCCTGAACGTTCGTCCTGGAGCCGATGCAGGCAGGCGCGAGGCCATCTATCAACGTTGGCAACGGTCCTTGTTGCATGAAACGATCCCGCCTTTGATCGCGCATTGGGAACGACGTATCGGCGTGAAGGTGGAAGGGTATTTTCTACAGCGCATGAAAACCAAGTGGGGCAGTTGCAATCACCTACGCGCTCATATTCGGCTCAATACCGAACTGGTCAAGAAACCTCGTGACCTGCTCGAATACGTGATCGTGCATGAGATGATCCATCTGATTGAGCCGACGCACAATGAACGCTTCATCGCCTTGCTGGATCAGCACTATCCCGCCTGGCGGGAGGCTCGTGCGGAACTAAACGCGCTCCCCCTATGGCAGGCAGTCTGAGTGACTTCTATCGGCCCAGATAAATCGAGACTACACCGATCCGCTTATGTCCTAGTTGTTTGGTCCCGGGAAGTAATGGTCTATGGTATGAGCCTCTCTCGGAGGATGATCCATGGCTCAGATTCTTCACAAACGCGCCACGACCACGCACGCCATCCGAGCAGAAATACAGCGATCGCACGATTCGATCGCGGCGATATGGATGGCAACACAATCCACCTGGTTGTTTTCGTAGCCGATGGAGGCCTGCAGAAGCTTTGCGAGATCGGCATCGAGCGCGCATGCCCGCTGGAAGTCCAGGGCGCTTTCGTGAACCTGATACAGCTCGCTGAGAACATGGCCGGTTAGAGGGTCGCGGGCTGACCCACCAGGCTGATCCAGCCCGTCAGCCGAAGCACGACGAGGACGCGCCAGGCCGTCTCGTATCCGGCCCGCTGCCCCAGCGACGTCGAAGTAAGATAGCGGCGCAACTGCCCCAGGTTCGCCAGCGGACTGATACCCTCCGCAGAGCGCAGCATGCGCAGAACCTGCCAGCCGTTGCGCTCCAATGGCGTTAGGCGAACGTCGAGCATGAGCGAGGCCGGCCTGGTGAACAGGGCGTCTTGCCCCAGCGGGTTGTGGCGGGTGTGATGGTCTGCTACGAGAGTTCTCCGAGGTATGGGCCACAGTGGCCCGTTCCCCTGCATCTCATCGCGTGCCGTCCCGGACGTCAGCCAACAATGCTGGTCTGCGCCATAACCGTTTTGATCCGGCTGAGCGCAGCGCTGGCATCGTCCTCAGGACTGATCTATGATCCCGACATCTCTTGGGGGTACTTCCAGCGATTCCCGCAAAGGCCGTGACGCGGTTTCCCCGCGAAACCTAATTCACAGGCCTTTGCCAACCGATCAATGTTTAAACGTGTGATCAACGTCTAGGCACAAGCAAAGCCACAAGCCGACCGTCGAAAGATACTCGCCTGACAGTCAAAAACGAGAAAGTTATTTAAACACAAAGGCTTGACAGATATATTTTGCTTGAGAATAATGCGCGCCTCGAATGGCTACGTAGCTCAGCTGGTTAGAGCGCGGCATTCATAATGCTGAGGTCCGGGGTTCAAGTCCCTGCGTAGCCACCATCATTTCAAAGGGTTAGCGAAAGCTAGCCCTTTTTCGTTTCCGGGCGCAGCCCATGTAGGGGCTGGACCACCGGTGCTGCCTTGCACGAGTACACCGGCGCGACCGTGGCCTGTCGCCCTGGCTATGAAAACGGATCTGTCAGTAAAGGCTTACACGACGCGAAGCATTTAGCTTATTTGCTGAGGCTGGCTGCCTCGCTATAGTGACCACAGCAGCCTCAAAGGATCGAAGCTAGTGGCTAGAAGTGAACGCCAAGGAACGTTGCAGGACGCAGCAGCATCAGGACGATGACCAAGGAAGCGGTAACACATGAAGGCGACGGGAATAAACTCCCGTCGCTTTTTTGTTTGTGCAGACGCTGCAGCATGACTACGGCAATGCCCAAGTAATTCCAGATGATTTTAGTGGGATATTGATCCGCCTGGATAGCAGGGCTGCAAACTCATTGGCTTCGACTTGGCAATCAAACTCTACGACGAACAGGCCATTCAAGCGCACCGCCCACACCATCCCCACACGCACCACTGTGACTTCCATCGTGACAACCACGCACGCTGATCAATTCTAATGGAATAGTGACATCAGGTTTCTGGATTAGTGGTGAGTGACGATTCCCGACTAGATTGCCGAGACTGGGAATTATGCGCATAGAAACCTGCGTAGGAAGACCGGAAGATTATCGACAGGGGCCGCAAGCTGTTCAGCCAGCCTGGTAAATAAGCGAAACCACCAGCGCGGCCAGCACTCTACAAACATGGTCACTCGTCTTCGTCCCGCAATCGTGCCGGAAGGCGAGTAGTTCACTGCTACCGCGCGGCATTCACCAAGCCGGATCGATAATCTCTCTGGAGACAGAACCATGTCACGTTTCACTCCCCTCCTCATCGGTACTCCGCTATTGCTGGCCCTCGGTGGCTGCGGCGAAAGTGCCAAGCTACCGGTCAGCGAAGGCTATGGCCCGCAACCGAAACTTCCCGAACCGAACTCGACCTTTATCCCGACGGTGCACATCGCCGAGGCGGTCGGCTGGCCTCAAGGCAAGCAACCTAGCGTGGCTGCCGGCTTGCAGGTAACCGCGTTTGCTGTCGGGCTCGAGCATCCTCGTACGCTGTTGTCGTTGCCTAATGGCGATGTGCTGGTCGCCGAGACGAATGCTCCGCCCAAGACCGACGACAGCAGCAGCGGCATTCGCGATTGGGTCGCTGCACAAGTGAAAAGCCGCGTTGGTGCCAGCACACCCAGTGCGAACCGGATCACTCTGCTGCGTGACGAAAATGGCGATGGCATCGCGGAAACCCGCACGCCGCTGCTGGAAAACCTCAATTCACCCTTTGGCATGGCTCTGGTAGGCGATCAGCTATACGTGGCCAATACGGATGCCATCGTCCGTTTTCCCTATAAGGAAGGTGAGACGAAAATCACGGCACAAGGCGTGAAAGTAGCTGACCTACCAGCCGGGCCGCGCAATCATCACTGGACCAAGGATCTGATCGCCAGTCCCGACGGCAGCAAGCTGTATGTCACGGTAGGCTCCAACAGCAACGTCGCCGAACACGGCATGGACATAGAGGAAAATCGCGCTGCCATACTCGAAGTCGATCCGGGCAATGGCCAGACCCGGCTGTTCGCATCCGGCCTGCGCAATCCCAACGGTCCGGCCTGGCAGCCACGCAGCAACGCACTCTGGGTAGTGGTCAACGAGCGCGATGAAATCGGCAGTGATCTGGTGCCGGACTATATGACCTCGGTGCAGGACGGTGGCTTCTACGGCTGGCCTTACAGCTACTACGGCCAGCATGTCGATGTGCGCATCAAACCGCAGCGCCCGGATCTGGTGGCAAAGTCCATCGTGCCGGACTATGCGCTCGGTTCGCATACGGCCTCGCTCGGCCTGGCCTTTTATGAGGGCAGCCTGCTATCGGAACATTATCGCAATGGTGCTTTCATCGGCCAGCATGGTTCCTGGAACCGCAAGCCACGCAGTGGCTACAAAGTGATATTCGTCCCCTTCGATGATCAAGGCCGTCCTGCCGGCCCTCCAGAAGATATTCTCACCGGCTTTATCGACGACGAAAAAGGCGAGGCATTTGGCCGGCCTGTCGGGGTGGAAATCGACAAGGCAGGAGCGGTACTGGTGGCGGACGATGTGGGCAATGTTGTATGGCGGATCACTCCGGCACCCTGAGGCTGTAAGCGATTATTGAAGATCGAACCAAGAACTGGTTTCCAGGCCCGGATTCATCCTGGCCTGGAAATCGGATCAGGCACCGAAACCGCTTTCTTCCCTGGAATTCGTTTCGACCTCGCTCAGTTGACGCTGCTTATGAACCCAGTCGACGATTTCGCCTTGCGGGTTGTAGCCGTTGACCTTGCTGCGAAGAATTTGGCGGATACGCTGGAAGTCGTCCTGCTCTACCGCTCCGATCAGATCCCCCAACACGTGTCGAAACTGGTCCCAGGGCAGGTGTTCCTCGTGCGCGGACATGATCATGGGGTGATCCGTGGGCGTCACGTTGGCGCCGATCAACAACTCTTCATAGAGTTTTTCACCCGGACGCAAGCCGGTGAATTTGATGGCGATATCCCCTTGAGGATTGTTTTCGTCCCGCACCGTGAGGCCGGATAGCCTGACCAGTTTTTCCGCCAGCTCGACGATGCGCACCGACTCGCCCATGTCCAGCACGAAGACATCGCCGCCACGCCCCATCGCCCCCGCCTGAATGACCAACTGCGCGGCTTCCGGGATGGTCATGAAGTATCGGGTGATCTTCGGATGGGTCACGGTGATCGGCCCACCCCGCTGGATCTGCTCGCGAAACAGGGGAATAACCGAGCCGGAAGAGCCCAGCACGTTACCGAAGCGCACCATGGTGAAGTGCGTCTTGTTGACCTGGTGCACGCAGGCGTGGTCGCCATAGAGCACCGGAGCCACTTCCTTGCTGAGCGCCTGCAGGACCATTTCGGCCAGGCGCTTGGTGCTGCCCATCACATTGGTCGGACGCACCGCCTTGTCGGTCGAAATCAGCACAAAATGCCGCACGCGCGCCTGGATCGCGGCCTGAGCGGCATATACCGTTCCCAGCACATTGTTCAGCACACCTTCGGAGATATTGTGCTCAACGATGGGGACGTGCTTATAGGCGGCAGCATGGTAGACGGTTTCCACACTCCAGGTACGCATGATATCCAGTAGCCGTACAGGATTACGGATGGAACCAAGAATCGGGACCAGATGGACACTCAGGGATTCGAGGCGGATGCGCTGCTCCAGCTCGCGATGGATGTTGTAGAGATTGAATTCGCAGTGCTCCAGCAGGATCAGGGCACAAGGGTCCTGGCTGAGAATCTGCCGGCACAACTCCGCGCCGATGGAACCGCCAGCACCGGTCACCATGACTACCTGGCCGCGAATGCAGCGTTCGAGCAGATCGGCACGCGGCTCCACTGCATCACGCCCCAGCAGGTCGGCGATGTCAACCTCCTGCAAATCTTCCACTCGGACACGCCCGCTGGTCAGCTCCGAAAAATTCGGTACCGAGCGAATCCGCAGGGGATAGGCTTCCAGACAATTGAGGATTTCCCGCCGCCGGGCGCGGGAGATAGAGGGAATGGCCAGGAGTATTTCCGTTGCGCCGGTTTCATCGATCATCTGCTGGAGATGCTTGGGCTTGTAGACTCGCAACCCGGCAATAATCCGGTTGGCGATACTGCCATCATCATCGATGAATGCGACCGGGCGGATCGATTCGCCAGCCCGCAGGGCTGCCAGCAACTGGTTGCCCGCACAACCGGCACCATAGATAGCAACTCGCGGTAGCCCGTCGTTGCGACTGGTGATGAAAGGCAGCGCCACGCTGTACCAGTCCCCAAGAAAGAACTGCCGCATCAGCAGGCGCAGGCCACCGAGCAGGACCAGGCTCAACCACCAGTAGTTGAACACCATCGAGCGCGGCACCAGTACAGGCGAGTTGCCGTACCAGTAGACCGCCAGGGCGAGCAGCAGCGAAGCAAGGGTTACCGCCTTGGCAATGGCGATCAGAGCATCGCTGCCCACATAACGCATCACCGCGCGGTACATGCCGAAGCGGATGAATAACGGCAATGCCAGACAGGGAGCAATGGCGAACAACCAGGCGTGCCCACCGAATGGCTCGATCCTGGCCACGGCTCCCAGGCGCAGGTAGAAGGCCAGCCAGAGCGCCAGCCAGATCAACAGGACGTCGACAGCCAGTTGTACAAAACGTTTCTGTCGCCGGGGCAAGCGTTGTAGTTTTTCACGAATCATGGCTGCTTTCCGATGAAGATTTGGGCCAGAACACGATCTGCTCCGGTTATCGCTTCCAGCAAACGCGAGCTTGCCATTTCAGGCAAGCGTAGAACACCGCAAGTTCGATCGACCACACAAAATCATCAGGCTCGACCAGTTTCGGGCTCGCCAGCCCGGAATTTCAGTGCCAGGTATGCCAGCGGCAAATAGGCAATCAGCAAGCCAGACAGGCCATCGAGTCTGCCGCTGCCCACCCATAAGGCCAGCGGCAGCAACCAGATCAAGTTGATCGCCGCCACACCCAGTGTTACCGGCAGATGGCAACCGTAGCGCCGTGAAGCATACTGATAGGCATGACTGCGATGTGCGAGATAAATCTTTTCTGCGCGCGACAGGCGGCGCAATAGCGTAACCGTCGCATCGACCACAAAGACACCGAGCAGAATCAGCCAGCTCCAGAACAGTTCGGGCGCGACCCAGGCTGCCTGCAGGGAAAGCGTACCCAGCACGATACCAAGAAAGCCGCTCCCGGCATCGCCCATGAAAATCCTGGCTGGCGGAACATTCCAGAAGAGAAATCCGGCTATGGCACTGGCCAGCAGCAGCTCGGCCGAACCGTCGGCTACCGACTCCGTCAAAGCGCAAAGCAAAGCGGCGCCCAGGCAGACGCAGATCCCCTCGACGCTGGCGATACCGTCGAGACCATCCATGAAATTGTAGAGATTGAGCAGCCAGACCAGGTAAACGGCGGCCAGCAGATCGCCCAGCCAACCGGCATCCCAGGCAGTTCCCCAGACAACCAGAGGCGGCAAGCCATGCAACCAGAACAGCACCCAGGCCGCTGCCGCGAAATGGCCCAGCAAACGCCAGCGTGCGGCGATGTGGCCATGGTCGTCGAGAAAACCCAGCATAGCGATTGCCGCGCCAGCGCCAGCCAGCGCCCAGATCGCCGCCCACGGCAAGGCCTGCATCCAGCCCAGCACCGCCAATCCCAGCAGGAAACTCAGTACGATCGCCACGCCCCCCCCGCGCGGCGTAGGTACGGAATGTGAACTGCGGGCATTGGGGATATCCAGCAGGCTGCGGGCCAGGGCATAACGGCGCAGGGCACCGGTGAGCAACCAGGACAAGCCCGCCACCACTGGTAGCAACCACCATAGACTCATAGCACTTCATGCTCCAGGAAATGGCGGGCCGTCTCATGTAATGCGGCCTCGACACGCAAAGGCGGATTCCAACCTAGCAAGGCCCGAGTCTTGCCGATATCCACTTGCAGCGAGCCACACAGGCGCTGAGCCAGGGCCGCTTTGCCCAGCAGACGAGCACCGGTTTCAAGAAGCGTCGGCGGCACTGGCAACAAGTGCGCCGGCCGACCCAGTGCGCGCCCCAGGCGATGCAGTAAATCGGCAGTGGACAGGTCCTCGCCATCGCTGACCAGCAATACCTGGTTTGCCGCAGACGGATGCGCGACGCAGGTCACGATCAGATCCGCCAGATTCGTTAAGGCCACCAGGCTACGACGGTTGTCGATGGCACCGAGCGGCAAGGGAATGCCTCGATACAGCCACTTCATCATACTGCGGAAATTGGCCTTCACGCCTGGCCCGTAGACCAGCACCGGCCGGATGATCACCAACTCCATGCCCGTCGCGGCGCAAAGCGCCTGCAGGCCCTGCTCCGCTTCGAGCTTGGACAGGCCATAAGCGGCGACCGGCGCGGGAATATCATCGGCCGCATAGGGTTGGCCTGGAATGGTTTGTTCGCCGTTGACCTTGACCGTACTGATGAAAACGAAACGCCCGACCCCGGCAGCCGCTGCCTGCCGGGCCAGATCGAGAGTGCCGGCCACATTGACCCTGCGGTATTCAGTCAACGGATCGCAAGCCCGGTCGTCCATTACATGGACCCGCGCCGCGCAATGGATGACTCGCTCCTGTCCCGCCAGAATTTCCTGCCAGTCCTGCCCGGCATCCAAACCGGTCACGGTCTTCAGCACGATTGCCGGATTCAAGCCTGGCAAGGCGTCACGCGAGACGGCAGTGACCTGATGGCCGGCCTGCAACAATGGGCCCAGCAGTCCCTGACCCACAAAACCGCTGGCCCCGGTCACCACGACACGCATATCCACCTCCTCTCGTCCATGAAAAGCAAGGTCAGCAGTAAAGTGCTCAAGCATTGCCCCCCAGCCATGGCTCCAAACCATCGAGCAAACGGCCCAGGGCGCCACGGTTGGCATCCAGCACGGCCTGGCCGGAGAGCCCCAGTTGCGCACGCAAGGCCGGATCGCCGCACAGCGCGCCAACCTGCTGCGCCAGCGAAGCCGTATCCTGGACCACCAGCAATGCTCCGGCCTCACGCAGCTTGGCGGCGACATCCTGAAAATTGAACAGATGCGGCCCGCTCAGAAGCGGCAACCCCAAGGCCGCGGGCTCCAGCAGATTGTGACCACCGCTGGGCACGAGGCTGCCGCCGACGAAAGCAATATCAGCCAAGGCATAGAGAAACAGCAATTCGCCCATGGTATCGCCCAGCAAAACCTGATGCTGCGCCGTCAATGCCTGTTTAAAGGAACGCCGGAGAGTGGCAAAGCCTTCACGCTGGCACAACGCCTGGACTGTATCGAAACGCTCGGGGTGACGCGGCACCAGGATCAGCAAGGCATGCGGATACTCGACGAGCAGCCGGCGATGGGCGGCAAGCACGCTTTCATCCTCGCCGACATGGGTGCTGGCAGCGATCCAGGTCGGACGCGCCATCGAATGCCATTGCTCGCGCAGGCATCCGGCCTGCACCGGCAACTGTGGATCGATGGCCAGATCGAACTTGATCGAACCGGTAACCGCAACATGCTCGGGCCGGGCGCCCAACTGACGAAAACGTTCGGCCTCGACCTCGCTCTGCGCGGCAATCCAGCTCATTTCGCGCAACATCGGCCGGGTGAGGCCGGAGAAACGAGCGTAGCCGCGGGCGGATCGTGCAGACAGGCGGGCATTGGCCAGCGCTATCGGAATGCCTCGCCGGGCACAAGCATGGATATGATTTGGCCAGAGCTCGGTTTCCATGATCACTGCCAGCCTGGGTGCCAGATGCTCGATGAAACGGGCCGCAGCCCAGGGTAGGTCGTAGGGCAGATAGCAATGCTGGACGCGCTCACCGAAGAGTGCGCGAATCCGCTCGGAACCGGTCGGCGTCATGCAAGTGACCGTGATCGGCAAGCCGGGGTGGCGCTCGCTGAATGCGCGGATCAATGGCGCGGCGGCGATGCTCTCGCCGACCGATACCGCATGCACCCAAATGCCGCCCTGTCGCATGACCGGCAACCCGCAGGCAAAGCGCTCACCGAGGCGCTGCCGGTAGGCTGGCGCACGGCGGGCACGCCAGAGCAGACGCAAAACGATCAATGGCAGTGCGAGGTGAAGCAGCAGGGTATAGAGGGTCCGGGTCATGGGCGCGCAGCTTAGCAGCTCGCCAGGAACGAGGGCACCATCCAGAGCCAAGCGTGCCTGAGCATGCTGCAGCATGAGTACAGCTAATCGACCGAGGGCTGCATCAGTGCGACACTACGTCAAGGCAGAGAAATGGCGAACTATGATCCAGATGGCTTGACTTTTCGATTAGATAGAAAAAACAGCACCAAGACTAAGCTTGAAGCATCTTATCCACTGATTCGACGTGTTTATACTGCCGGCCATTTTTCTGGTGAACCCTGTCAATGCTCCAATCCTTCGGCACAGATGTCCTGATCGTCGGCGGCGGTGTCGCCGGCCTCTGGCTGAATGCGCGTCTGCGCAGGCTGGGCTATTGCTGTGTACTGGTGGAGCAGCGGGCGCTGGGTGGCGGGCAAAGCGGTAAATCCCAAGGCATCATCCATGGCGGCACCAAATATGCCCTGCATGGTGCATTGACCGGGTCCTCCGAAGCCATCGCGGATATGCCCAGGCGCTGGCGCGAGGCCCTGGCCGGCCAGGGTGAACTGGATCTCTCTGGCGTCCACCTGCTATCAGCCGCGCATTACCTATGGTCACCCGGCACCCTGACCGGCAATCTGGCCGGCTTCTTCGCCAGCAAGGCGCTGCGCGGACGGGTCGACCAGGTCAAGGGCAGCGACCTGCCACCGGCATTGCAGCATCCGGGATTCAAGGGCAAGGCCTATCGGCTGGCCGAGCTGGTGCTGGATGTGCCCGGCCTGATTGCCCGGCTTGCCCAACTGAGCGAAAACAGCCTGCTGGCTGGTGAGCATATCCAGCCTTTATATGAAGCCGGCGAACTGATCGGTCTGCGCGTCGACGAACGGGCCATTCGTGCCCGGCGCATCGTATTCTGTGCCGGTGCCGGTAACGCACAATTGCTGGCCGAGCTGGGCCTGCAACAGCCGGCCATGCAGACGCGGCCGCTGCATATGGTGCTGGTCGAAGCGCCGACACTCAAACCGCTCTATGCCCATTGCCTGGGCGGCGGAACCAAGCCACGCATCACCATCACCAGCCATCCGACCGACGATGGCCGGCTGGTCTGGTATCTCGGCGGAGAGTTGGCCGAGGCTGATGGCGTGGCCCGCGACGAAGCAGCACAGATCGAGCGAGCCCGGCAGGAATTGCACGAACTGCTGCCCTGGATCGACCTGTCGCAAGCGCGCTGGGCCACCCTGCGCGTGGATCGTGCGGAGCCCGCGCAATCGGGGCTGGCCAGGCCGGACAATGCCTTTCTTGCTGAGCACGGTTCCTTGCTGGTCGGCTGGCCGACCAAACTGGCGCTGGCACCGGATTTCGCCGACCGGGTGCTTGCCAGCCTGCAACGCGATGGTATCGTTCCCGGAACATACCCTGCCCTGCCTGCCTTGCCGCAACCGCCATTGGCCACGCCATTCTGGGAGGTATTGCATGCCCACGCTGCATGACTTCCATCGACCACTGGGCAGTACCGGCCTGCTGGTTTCGCCGCTCGGCCTTGGCACGGTCAAGCTCGGCCGCAACCAGGGTGTCAAGTATCCCGCCGGATTCCGCATTCCCGATGATGGCGAAGCAGCCAGACTGCTCGACCTGGCTCGCGAACTGGGCATCAACCTGATCGACACCGCGCCAGCCTACGGCTCCAGCGAAGAACGCCTCGGCCAGCTCCTGCAGGGACAACGCGATCAATGGGTAATCGCCAGCAAGGTCGGCGAGGAATTCGCGAACGGGCAATCACGCTTCGATTTCTCCGCCGCCCATACGCGCTACTCCGTGGAACGCAGCCTGACGCGCCTGCGCACCGACCATATCGAACTGGTGCTGGTGCATTCGGATGGCAACGACCTCGCCATTCTCGAAAACAGCGAGGTCTATCCCACCCTGGCCGAGCTCAAGCGGGAAGGCAAGATCCTGGCCTACGGTTTTTCCGGCAAGACAGTTGCCGGCGGATTGCTCGCACTCCGGGACGGTGATTGTGCAATGGTGACCTTCAATCTTGCGGAACGCCGTGAAGAACCGGTAATCGAATATGCCACCGCCCACGCCAAGGGCATCCTGATCAAAAAGGCACTGGCCAGCGGCCATGCCCTCGACCTCAAGTCCGATGACGACCCTGTGCGCCGCAGTTTCGAGCTGATTTTCGGTCATACCGGTATCAGCAGCGCAATCATCGGCACCATCGATTCGCAACATCTGCGAGAGAACGTAGCCCATACCGTGGCCGCGCTGAATAACAAGCCTGACGCCAGAGCGTCCTAATCTACGACGGAAGACTGCCATGCCGAGAGTACTGGTCCGCAAGAACCCCGCCGCGTTCAAGACCCTGCCCCTGTTTGTCGAGGCCGGGCCGGACAACCTTAGCTACCAGAGCCTGGGTACACCGTTGAACTTCACCCAGATGCTGGAGCGGCGGCGCCCGATCGAGGTGGCCGACCCCGGCCACTTCGCCGTAGAACTGGCCAACCTGGGAGTATCCGTACGCCTGACCCTGTCCTGGCAGGGCAAGGAATACTGGGTGCTGGTGAAACAGCAGCGCCAGGATCGCGGCGACGTTGTGCTCAAGCTGATTTCCGGCTATGTATCGGCCCACGAGCTGAACCTGCCGCTGCTTTCCGCCATCCACGAAATCGCCGAGGAATGCCTGCTGGAAACCCCGGAAGGCTGGCTCTCCGGGCGCTTCGGCGATACCTGGTTGCCGACCCCCTACGATACCCATCTGCGCTATCGCGAAACCACGCATTACAGCCTGCATTCGCGGACCGGGGCTACCCGCCCGGTGCTGTGCGGCAAGATCCCGTTGATGGAGCGGCCGCGCGCCTACGTGCACCTGCCTACGGCCTCATTGCAGTTGGTGTACGACATGCGCCTGGAACTGCCCAAGGATACCCACCAGCTCAGCCTGTTCCATGTCGACGAGCGCGTCGAGGACGGCAAGCTGATCGCCCGACTGGATCGCAGCCGTCCCGATCTCTATCTGATTCCACTGGAAAAGGGCCAGCCCAATGCCGAGCTGATGACCCTGCGCAAGGGTCAGTTGGTACCGGCCAGCACCCGCGGGATCTGGCTGGCGGAAAGTTTCGCCGCGCAGCAAGGCTGGGTCGTGAAAGATGAACGGATTCGCTGGAAGGACTGGCTGGCTGCGCGCCCGGTAGCGGCAACGGCGAGCAACAAACAGCTGGCCTGTTGACGCAGGAGCCTGGCAGCCAATAAAGGCACAAGTCATCCATCAGCAAGCGGGAGGCTGCACCAGTGCAGCCTCCCGCTTTCGTTTCAGCGATCGCCGCGAAACAGAATAGCCGAACCCCAGGACAGGCCGACGCCGAAACCGCTCATGACCAGGTTGCGCCAGTCGGACTCGAAGGCGTAGCGCTCCATCAACAGCGGGATGGTGGACGACACGGTATTGCCCGCGCCGAACATGTCCTTGATGACCTTGCCGCTGCAGCCCTCGCCCAGACGCCTGGCAATGGCATCGACAATCGCCCCGCTGCCCTGGTGCAGACAGAACGCATCTACCTCTTCCATATCCATCCCCGCCAGAGCCAGGACTTCCTGTATATGCGGGATGATCTTGAGGCTGGCAAAATTGAAAACCTGCCGGCCGTTCATATGGAAGAATCCATCCTTGACGAACAGATGGTCGGCACCCGTGCCATCGGTTCCAAAGCGAGCCGGCCCCAGCGTCCAGACCGGGTCGCTGCCGAGCCAGGTGGCGGTAGCGGCATCGCCGAATAACAGCGTAGTCAGGCGATCGCTACGATCCATGATTTTCGAATAGGGATCGGCGGTTACCAGGATGCCGTTTTTCAATCCCGTGGCTTCCATGAAGCCCTTGAGCACATAGATGCCATAGACATAGCCGGAGCAACCGAGGGACACATCGAAGCAGGCGATATGGGTTGGCAGGCCGGTCTTGTGCTGGACAATGGCGGAAGTATGCGGCAGCCCCTCGGCATCACCGTTCTGGGTCACAACCACCAGAGCGTCGATATCCTCGAGCTGCAGTTGTGGATTCTTCGCCAGCAGGTTGCGTACAGCCGCCACGCAGAGATCCGATGTCTCCTCGGTATCATCCTTCACCGAAAGGGTCGGCGTACCGATCTTGGACAGCACGAATTCTTCATCCCGGTCGAAGGATGCCGCCTGCGCGATATTATCGATCCGACCCGCCGGAATGTAGCTGGCGATACTCTTAATTCCAATCATCTCGTGCTTCCAACCAATAAAGACCGCTCAGCCAGCCTGATAGATGGGCCCTTGCGCGTGATCGACACGAGCCCCCATAAATACCATTCAGAGGGCTCACCGTTTGCACCTGGCACATACCGGCGAGCCTTTCAAACCCTGGGCAATACCCGTTATTCAACGATTTCGGATCTTGTCGACGATAGCCGTGGTGGAGCTGTTTTCCACCAACCCCAGAACCCGGACCTGGCCACCATAGACCCTCACCAGATCGGCGCCGACTACCTGATCGACAGCATAGTCACCGCCCTTGACCAACACATCGGGCTTTACCTGGCTCAGCAGCTTTTCCGGCGTATCTTCGGAAAAGCACACCACCCAGTCTACTGCGCCGAGCCCGGCAAGCACCGCCATGCGTCGGTCAACCGTATTGATCGGCCGCCCCGGCCCCTTCAGGCGCGACACCGAGGCATCGTCGTTGACCCCGATGATCAGGCGATCACCCAGCGCCCTGGCCTGTTCGAGATAGGTCACATGACCGGCGTGGAGAATATCGAAGCAGCCGTTGGTGAAGATGATTTTCTCGCCCTGGCTGCGCGCATCCTCGACCACTGTAAGCAGTTGCTCCAGCGTCATGACGCCACGCTCCGACCCCTGCTCGCGCTGCACCGCACGCCGCAGCTCCGGTGCGCTGATGGCTGCCGTGCCCAGCTTGCCGACCACGATGCCAGCCGCCAGGTTGGCCAGTGCCACCGCTTGCGGCAGTTCCTCTCCGGCAGCCAGGGCGGCAGCGAGCGTGGAGATCACGGTATCGCCGGCTCCCGTCACGTCGAACACTTCGCGCGCACGCGCCGGGAGGTGCAACTCCGCCTGGCCGGGACGCAGCAGGGTCATGCCATTTTCGCCCCGCGTGATCAGCAAGGCTTCCAGTTGCAACTGCTCGATCAGACGCAGCCCTCTGGCCACCAGGTCCGCCTCATCCTCACAGCGTCCGACCACCGACTCGAACTCGCCGAAATTCGGCGTGATCAGCGTGGCGCCGGCATAGATCGCGAAATCCTTGCCCTTGGGATCGGCCAGTACGGGAATGCCGCGTTGGCGTGCGGCCTGGATCAGAACCTGATGATTTTTCAGCGCGCCCTTGCCGTAATCGGATAACACCAGCACCCGGACACGCTCAAGCAACTGCTCGACTTCGACAGCCACCTGTGCGGCGTCGGTATCGAAAGGCTCTTCGAAATCCATCCGCAGCAATTGCTGATGCCGGCTCATCACCCGCAGCTTGACGATGGTCGGTTGATGGGCGAGCCGCTGCAGGCGTGCATCCACGCCGGCGGCATGCAGGCGTTCGGCCAGGCTGTCCGCGGCTTCATCCTGGCCGGTGACTCCGACCAGCCAGGCTGGCGCGCCGAGGGCCGCGATATTCAAGGCTACGTTGGCTGCCCCGCCCGGTCGGTCCTCCATCTGCTCGACCCGGACCACCGGCACCGGCGCTTCCGGCGAAATCCGCGAGGTTCCACCATGCCAATAGCGATCAAGCATGACATCACCGACCACCAGAACCGGGGCCTGATCGAAACGGGGCATGGACAGCTTCATGAAGTCTCCGACGGGATATCAGATCGGCGGCGATCATAGCATGCCAGGCGGCATTGCCGGCCGCAGGATATGTTAGACGAGCATCCGGCCAGCGGTGCGCCACGCCTCATGCCGGCGATTTGGCTAAAGTGCGCACCCAGAACAATTCATGCCGGCGCACGCCCTTGCGAAAGAACTCATTTTCACCGCTGGCAGGCCAGCGACGCCCAGCGAGCCAATGCTGGATCAACCGGCGCAAACGCTTCTTGAGCGGTAGCGCTCCCTGCAGGTCATGCTGCATGGCCAGTGCCATGGCCTTGTCCAGGCGGCTCGCAGCATCCAGTGACGGACTCCACAGCCCATCGGGCGGCAGCAGTTCAATGGCTGGCGGCAAGGCGATCCCGCCTTCGGCCGGGCCCATCGGCCAGCGGTCGTTATCGTGCAGATGATTGGCGTAGAGCAGCAAAACCTTCGGCCGCCAGCGTGCACCCGCACGGGCTTCGAGCAGAGCGCGGGTAGCGGCGACATGGTCGGCATGCGGATCGAGCTCTGGATGCGGAGTCACCAGCACTTCCGGGCGAAAATGCTCGATCAGGGCACGCAGATCGTTGACCAGATTGCTCCAGGTCGGCAGACCGTCGACATCGCCGGGAAGAGGCAGTGGGTTGTGCTGGCGCAAGGGGCGAATATCCGTCTCGCTCGATTCGCGCGAGCCGAACGGCCGATTCGGTTCGTCAGCCATCGCCGATAATTGCAGGCAGTAATAACCGAGCTGCACACAACGCTCCTGCGCCACGGCTCCCCACAGGGGTATCGCCTGGCTGTCCCAGGCTCGCAGGCGTCCCTTCAGGCGTGCGGCGGCAGCTCGATCCAGGCCGAGCGCCTGGTAGCGCTCGGCTTCGACCTCACCCTGGGTGAGCGTGACGATGGCAACGTCCTTGGCCCGACTGTACAAACCGAAGGCTGCCAGCTCGGCATCATCGGCATGCGGCGCGACAATCAGCACGCGCCGCTCGGCATAGTCCGGGTTGCTCAGGGCATACAGGGTGCCGCTGCTGGCCAGATGACAGAAACGCCCGTCGATAAGCAAACGGCCGGCGCGCAAATCCTTTTGCTGACCGGACAGGTTGAGATAGCGGATTCCGTCGACTCCGCGCTCGAAATCCTGGCGATCGGTGCCGATCCGCACTTGCGGATCGAGCAGGCGCCCCAGGCGAGTAGCAGTGACGTGCACGGCGAGAATGAGCGTCTGCGCGGTGCCGATATCCCCCTCGACAATGACCCGCCCGGCCTCCAGATACACCGGCAATGCCGGCGTGCCGGGCGGGAAGGCATAGCGGTAGTCATCCTGCGGGCTGTAGAACAGATGGTCGGCAAACCAGGCCTCGTGGGCGATCCAGACCGCGATGGCCAGCAGCGGCAGCAGCCACCAGCCGAGCGACAGGCTGGCCACCACGAGCAATGCCAGGCCAATGCCCAGGACAAAGCGTTTCTGCCGCCGATGGCGCCTGAGCAATTGCTGTTTGCGAGCTGTCATGGGCATCAGACCTAAACTTGATAGACCGGCGCCCGATGGCACCAGAGATCCTTGTACTCGCGGTCGGCGCGGCCAAAGGAATAGCGTAGCTGCTTGCCGAGCGCCCGCGCTTCGTCCCAGGCCGCCTGGGTATTGACGAAAGTGAGTACGCTGCCTGGCGCGTACTTGTCGCAGTCCGGGTCGAAGCCACCATTGATGTATTCCATGGAGATCCATTGCGGCGACTCGACCCGGTAGAGAATCTGGATCGCAATGGGCCGTCCCTCCAGCAGCACCACCGATCCGGCCATGAATTCCTGCAACAGATCGAATACCTCGACCAGGTTGGCCTTGCCCGGCACCTCGAACTTCCAGCGCTTCTCGAACAGCTGCGCATAGATCCGGGCCCGCTCAAGCGTAGCGAATTCACCGATTGGTCGCACTTCACCGCCCGCCTCCTTTATCAGGCGCAAATCGCGGCGCAGGTTGTAGCGATAACGCCCCTTGTAGTTTTCCGGAGGACGGGCGAAAGCCAGCTCATCGGACTGGGCTCGCAGTGTTGCAATACGTGCTTTATTCACCTCGGAAACGTAGGGAATCTGCTGGCGCACCGGCACGCAGGCATGCTCGGCGATCGGCAGGATCACTTCAGCGTTGCCCAGATCGAAAAAACGCTTCTTCCCGGCCTGCTTCAGCACCTCCTTCGACAGGGCCAGATGACGCCCCCAGCAGGGTATCGCCGCAACCAGTTCGCCACCCTGCTGCCAGCCCAGATAGCGCACCGGAATGCCGACCAGGGTGGCCAGCCGTTCGACGATATCGGGATGGGTGATCACACTGCCGCCCAAGCGTCGCCAGGCCTCGGCATAAGCCGCAGAGTCGATGGCGGTCCAGCCACGCTCGCGCCAGAAGCGCAAATACTGGAGCATCAGACATTTTCCTCGATCGGCGGCATATCGCTGCTTTCCTTGAATTGCCTGGCGTGCAGGCGCGCATAGTGGCCATTTGCGGCCAAAAGTTCGGCATGGGTCCCGCGTTCGACGATGCGCCCCTGGTCCATCACCAGAATCAGGTCGGCCTTCTCGATGGTGCTCAGACGATGCGCGATGACCAGCGTGGTCCGGCCTTTCATCACTTCATCCAGCGCCGCCTGAATATGTCGCTCGGATTCGGTATCCAGCGCCGAAGTGGCTTCGTCGAGAATCAGCACCGGCGCGTTCTTCAGTAAAGCCCGCGCGATAGCCAGGCGCTGGCGCTGACCGCCGGACAGCAACACCCCATTCTCGCCGATCAGCGTATGGTAGCCATCAGGCATCTGCTCGATGAATTCGTGGGCATAAGCCGCCTCGGCTGCCCGCTGCACCGTCTCGAGCGGCGTCCCGGCGAGATGGCCATAGGCGATATTGTTGATCACCGTGTCGTTGAACAGCGTGACCTGCTGAGTTACCAGAGCAATATGCCGGCGCAGATTGGCGAGTTTGTAATCCTCGATATCAATTCCATCGAGCAGAATGCTCCCCCTCTCATGGTGATAGAAGCGCGGAATCAGGTTGGCCAGGGTCGATTTACCGCTGCCGGAACGCCCTACCAGAGCCACCATCTGCCCCGGTTCGATCGTGAAGTCGACCTCGGACAGCACCTGCTTCTTCGTCTGGGGATAGACGAAATCGAGATTTTTCACCTCAAGCTGGCCGCTGACTCGCTCGCGCTCCACGCTGCCGTTATCGATCTCCGGAGCCTCATCGAGCTGGGCAAAGATGCTGTCGGCCGCTGCCAGCCCTTTCTGGATGGTGGCACTGACTTCGGAAAGCTGGCGAATCGGCTTGGGCAGCATGCTGGCCGCGGTGATGTAGGCGATCAACTCTCCGGCGGAGGCATCGCCACGAAAGAACAGCACCATGAACATCAGGACTGCCATGTTGGTGTAGATCACCAACTGCAGGGTGGGCGTGTAGACCGACTGGGTGCGGACCATGCGCATAGTCCTGCGCATGTTGTCCTCGCTGGCCTTGTGGAAGCGGGCCCGCTCATAATTTTCACCGCCGAAGCTGCGTACCACGCGATAGCCCTGGATGGTCTCCGAGGCTACATGGGTAACATCGCCCATCGCCTCCTGAATCTTCTTGCTCTGCTTGCGAAACTTGCGGCTCGCAGAGACCACCATCATTCCGATCAGCGGCAGGATGGCCAACAGCACCAGGGTCAGTTGCCAGTTCATCCAGAGCAGATAGCCGAACAGGAAAACCACAGTGAATCCTTCGCGGATCACCACCTTGACGGCATCGGTGGCCGCTCCCGTAACCTGGGCGACGTTGAAGACGATTCGCGAAATCAGGTGGCCGGAATTGTGCTTGTCGTAGTAATCGTTCGGCAGCACCAGCAAATTGTCGAACAGTGAACAGCGCAGATCATGCACCACACCGCGCGCCACCTGCGAAAGAAAGAAATTACCGAGAAAGGAACCGACTCCCTGATAGGCAGCGATCAGGATGATTGCCAGCGGCACCCCGTAAACCAGCGCTATCCCAAACAGCTTGCTGTTGTCATCGGCCTGCAAGCCATCGAGAAAATACTTGAGCAGATCGGCCAACATCGGCTGGCTGGAGGCAAAGATGAGAAAGCCAACGATACTGAGTGAGAACGATCCTCGATAGGGCAGCACGTACTTGAGCAATCGCAGGTACAATGAAACGCTGGATTGCTGGACAGAATGGGCCATGCAGAAAGCCTCTAACCTCGGCAAGAAAAACAGGATGCGGATTGTATCAGCGCAAGAGCAGGAGAAATGGCTCGAAGATGGCCAGGTTCTGGAAAAGGACAGCCGTGGCCCCAAGGTACTGCTACTGGAAGACGGGCTGATCCTGAAGATCTTCCACACGCGCCGCCATGTGCTGTTGAACCGGCTTACCCCGCCTGCGCAGGTTTTCTCGCGCAACGGGGAAATCCTGGCCAATTCGGGAATCTGCGTTCCCGAGATCGTCGAAACATTCTGGTTGGACAAGGATAAGGGCCTGAGCGCCTGTCGCTATCGTCCCCTGCCTGGAGAATCGATCGAATCGCTCTTCAAACGCAACTCGCAGCAAATCGAACCGCTGCTGCCTGATCTGGCCACCTTCATCGCGCTGCTGCATCGCGAGGGCATCTATTTTCGCTCCCTGCACCTGGGCAACATCCTGCAGCTACCCGATGGCCGGTTCGGGCTGATCGACTTTCTCGACCTGCGCAAAAAACGCCGACGCCTTACGCAAGGCGAAATCAAGCGAAACTTCATGCACCTGAGCAACTATCTCGACAGGCGCAAGCTTGAGGCATTTCCCCTGCAGCGCCTGATCGACTGCTACGAAAATTGCGCGAGTCAGTGAAGGACGGATAAGTACCTATCAATCCATTGAAATCGACGAAGAACACGGGTTTCTAATAGCAGTAAATCCGACGTCATCCAGCCGCACACCTACTCTCAGCGCAACGCCACAGCCGCGAAACGCGCCACGACCTTGCCATCGGTATCCAGCAGATCGAGCTGCTCGCCAACGATGCGAAAGCGCGCCACCGTCTCCAGGGTATGCAGGAACTGTGTTTCCTGCGCCATGCCGTCGACACAGGCCATCTGCGTACTGGCCATTTGTTTCAGCGCCAACCGATCATCCTCGACCTCGAAAGCGCCCATTACTCTATTGCAGCCGCCATAGCCCGACACACGAAGCTCGCTTGCCGAAAAGACCAGGTGCGGCTCGCGCTGGTTCGCCACCACCGCAACCGGCGCATCGTTCAGACTTACCAGCTTCCAGTAAGTATTGCGCAGCGGGCTGTCGGGGACGAACGTGTCGGTCGATTGCGCTGCACCGGCAACCGACACCAGCCGAAGCTGAAGGGGCACGGAGCTGCCGTCGAGTACGGGAACGTGCGTATCGGTCGTGAACAGCAAGCGCTCCTGCTGACGGATCGCTGCCCGCACGGCATAGCGGTGGCCCGGCTCGATGGCCTGGTCGTCATAAGTGATTTCGAAATGGAATGGCGGCAGACCTGCCGGCTCCAGCGTGGCACGGCCGAGCACCGAGGCTGGGGCGTCGGCCCGTGACACATCCTGCAGCACCGCCTCGAACACCGCATCCGCCGGCAGCGCCATGCGCTCGCGATAGGTTGCGCTGCCTGTCAGGCTGCCGGCCAGCGCAGGCCAGGCCAGAATCAGAGCGAGGGCGGCCAGACCGCATCCCACAGGTATTTTCATGATCTTCGTTCCTTGTCGGGCAGGGGTGAACTCTTGCAGGATTATAGGCCCGCTTCACCGAACGGCATGGCCGCGACATACTTGGCCATTACCATTACCCGCAATTTTGTGGCTGCCACATGCAAGGTTCTAAAATGCGCGCACATCATCCAGGAAGGCCTCGATGAACTCCGACCTCTTCAATAGCGTCATCGGCCTGCGCGAGTGGGTCGCCCTGCCCGACCTGGGCGTAGTCGGCCTGCGCGCCAAGATCGACACGGGAGCCAGCACCTCGACGCTGCATGCTACCGAGATCAGCGAGTTCGAACGCGGCGGCCAGCGCTGGGTACGCTTTCACGCGCACCTGGGCACGCTGGTGCAGCGCCGGCATCGCTGCGAAGCGCCGTTGCTGACCCGCAAGACCATCAAGAGCTCCACCGGCCACGTACAGACCCGTTACGTGATCCGCACGACCCTGGCACTCGGCGGCAGCGCCTGGCTCGTCGAACTCACTCTGACCTGTCGCAAGACCATGCGTTATCGCATGCTGCTGGGCTCCAAGGCCCTGATCGACGGCAGTTGGCTGGTCGATCCCTCGAAAAGCTACATTCAAGACAAACCGCAGATCCTGACCCTCGGTGCCCAATGAAAATTGCCGTGTTGTCGCGCAACCCGCGCTTGTATTCGACTCGCCGCCTGGTGGAAGCCGGCCGGCAGCGAGGCCACGACATGGTGGTGATCGATACCTTGCGCGCCTATATGAATATCGCCAGCCACAAGCCGCAGATCCATTACCGCGGCATGCCGATGGAAGGTTTCGACGCGGTGATCCCGCGGATCGGTGCCTCGGTCACCTTCTATGGCTGCGCGGTGCTGCGCCAGTTCGAGATGATGGGCGTCTTTCCGCTCAACGAATCGGTAGCCATCAGCCGTTCACGGGACAAGCTGCGCTCGCTGCAACTGCTCTCGCGCAAGGGCATCGGCCTACCGGTGACCGGCTTCGCCCATTCGCCGGACGACGTGCCGGACCTGATTCGCATGGTCGGCGGCGCGCCGCTGGTGATCAAGGTGCTGGAAGGCACCCAGGGGATCGGCGTCGTGCTGTGCGAGACCGAAAAGGCAGCTGAATCGGTGATCGAGGCCTTCATGGGCCTCAAGCAGGACATCATGGTTCAGGAATACATCGAAGAAGCCGGCGGTGCCGACATTCGCTGTTTCGTGGTCGGCGACAAGGTCATCGCCTCGATGAAGCGTCAGGCCAAGCCCGGTGAATTCCGCTCCAACCTGCATCGCGGCGGCAGCGCCAGCCTGATCAAGATCACGCCGGAAGAACGTATGACCGCGATCCGCGCCGCCAAGGTGATGGGGCTGAACGTGGCTGGCGTGGACATCCTGCGCTCCAACCATGGTCCACTGGTGATGGAAGTGAACTCCTCGCCCGGTCTGGAAGGAATCGAGGTAACTACCAGCCGCGATGTAGCCGGCATCATCATCGATCATCTGGAAAAAAATGCCGAATACGGCATGACGAGGACCAAGGGAAAAGGCTGAGACCGAGGCTGGACGAGAATCAAGATTTTTCGTCCAGCCTTTTGCTTGCGACGCTTTTCGAAGCGCTTATTTGCGCAACTGCCTGGCATTGGCGAACAACGCCGCCATGGCCGGGTTCGTGGGTGCCTTGTCTGGCTGTTTGGGCGCGCTGCGCTCGCCGCGCTGCGCTGCGCCACTACGCTGGCCGCCGCGCTTGCCATCGCCACCACGCGGCCCCTCAACTTTTTCCCCGGGCGTGTCGCTCATGCGCATAGTCAGGCCGACGCGATTGCGCGGGATGTCCACTTCCATCACCTTGACCTTGACGATGTCGCCGGCCTTGACCACTTCACGCGGGTCCTTGACGAACTTTTCCGACAGCGCACTGATATGCACCAGGCCATCCTGATGCACGCCGATATCGACGAAGGCACCGAAGTTGGTCACGTTGGTCACCACGCCTTCGAGCACCATGCCGGGCTGCAGGTCTTTCAGCGTCTCGACGCCATCCTGGAATTCGGCGGTCTTGAACTCGGGGCGCGGGTCGCGGCCGGGTTTGTCCAGCTCGCCGAGGATGTCAGTGACGGTGGGCAAACCGAACGTCTCGTCGGTGAATGTCTTCGGATCGAGGCGTTTGAGAAAGGCCGAATCGCCGATCAGCGAGCGAATATCGCGACCGGTATCGGTGGCGATACGCTGCACCAGCGGGTAGGTTTCCGGGTGCACAGCAGAAGCGTCCAGCGGATTGTCACCGTTCATCACGCGCAGAAAGCCTGCGGCCTGCTCGAAGGTCTTATCACCCAGGCGCGGGACTTTCTTCAGTTCGTTGCGGGTCTTGAAGGCACCATTGGCGTCGCGGTGGGCGACGATATTCTGCGCCAGCGTTGTGTTGAGGCCGGAGATGCGCGCCAGCAATGCGGCCGAAGCGGTATTCACATCGACACCGACGGCGTTCACGCAGTCCTCCACCACGGCATCCAGCGAGCGCGCCAGCTTGAGCTGGGACACATCGTGCTGGTACTGGCCGACACCGATGGATTTCGGATCGATCTTCACCAGTTCAGCCAGCGGGTCCTGCAGACGGCGAGCGATGGAAACAGCGCCACGCAGCGAGACATCGAGATCGGGGAATTCCTTTGCCGCCAGTTCGGAGGCCGAATACACCGAAGCACCCGCTTCGCTGACCATGATTTTGGTCAGCTTCAGCCCCGGCACGTTCTTGATCAGCTCGCTGGCCAGCTTGTCGGTTTCCCGGCTGGCGGTGCCGTTGCCGATGGCGATCAGGTCCACGGCATGCTTGGTACAGAGTTTAGCCAGGATCGCCAGCGTGCCGTTCCAGTCGTTCTTCGGCGCGTGCGGATAAACCGTGGCGGTGTCCAGCAGTTTGCCAGTGGCATCGACGACCGCCACCTTGCAGCCGGTACGCAGGCCCGGGTCCAGCGCCAGCGTGGCGCGCGGGCCAGCCGGCGCAGCCAGCAGCAGATCGTGCAGGTTATGGGCGAACACGTTGATCGCCTCGTCTTCCGCCCGGTCGCGCAGTTCGCCGAACAGATCGGTTTCCAGCGTCGTGTAGAGCTTGACCTTCCAGGTCCAGCGCACCACTTCGCCCAGCCACTTATCCGCAGCACGGCCTTGATGGGAGATGCCAAAGCGCTCGCCGATCATGCCTTCGCAAGGATGCAGGGTGCCTGGCTGCTCTTCACTCACCTTCAAGGTCGACGCCAGAATACCTTCGTTGCGGCCCCGGAAGATGGCCAGGGCGCGGTGCGAGGGCACACTTTTCAGAGGTTCGTCATGCTCGAAGTAATCGCTGAACTTGGCACCTTCGTTTTCCTTGCCAGCCACCACGCGGGCGCTCAGGGTTGCATTGTCCTTGAGGAAACTGCGCAGATTGGCCAGCAGGTCGGCGTCTTCGGCAAAGCGCTCCATCAGGATGTATTTGGCGCCTTCAAGCACCGCCTTGGTATCGGCGAAGCCTTTGTCGGCATCGATGAAGCGCCCGGCTTCGTCTTCCGGCGTCAAAGCTGGGTTGCCGAACAGCGCGTCGGCCAGCTCGCCAAGGCCGGCTTCCAGGGCGATCTGGCCCTTGGTGCGGCGCTTCTGCTTGTATGGCAGATAAAGGTCTTCGAGCCGCGTCTTGGTGTCAGCCAGGTTGATCTCGCGGGTCAGTTCGGGAGTCAGCTTGCCCTGCTCCTCGATGCTGGCGAGGATCGACCCACGACGGTCGTCCAGCTCACGCAGGTAGCGCAGGCGTTCTTCCAGGTGACGCAGTTGGGTGTCATCGAGGCTGCCAGTGACTTCCTTGCGGTAGCGGGCAATGAAGGGAACGGTGGAGCCTTCGTCCAGCAAGGCCACGGCGGCGGCGACCTGTTGTGGGCGAACACCCAGTTCGTCGGCAATACGCTGGTTGATACTGTCCATGAAAAAACCTGGTCGAGGATAAAAAGGCAGGCGTCGGGCGCCTGGAAGCGGCAGGAGTATAACGGCAGGTACGCAAGAGCGTTAAGGCAGCCGGTCACGAGCTGCTGGACACGATTTCACGATGGCGTACGGAAAACCAGGGCACGGCCCGCTCTGGCCACAGCGTCGAGAATCAAATCCGCAACTATCGGTCAGACGGGAACAACACCATTTTGATAAGACAAGGAGAGTTTGCAGTGACTCACGATGAATTCGGTGCCCTGCCGCGCGGCATCAACCATATCGGCATGACCGTGCCCGACCTGGACCAGGCCAGCGCATTTCTCAAGCAGGCGCTGGGCCTATGATGGACTCACGCGCGACGACCCACCGCGCGAAGGGCCGGAAGTCGAGCGCCAGCTTGGCTTGCCAAAAGGCGCACGCATCATCCGCCAGCGCATGTTGCACATCGGCAACGGCCCGGGCCTGGAGATATTCGAGATCGAATCGCCCACGCACCAGCCTGCCGCCGGCTTGCACGACTATGGGCTCAACCATATCGCGGTCTATGTCGACGATATGCAGGGCAGCGTCAGACGCATGGCCGCCGCCGGCGGCCGGCTGCTCTCCGAAGTCCACGGCAACTCGCGCCATGAGGACACTCCCGGCAACGGCAGCGTCTATGCCATCACGCCCTGGGGGGGCCTCATCGAGCTGCAAACCATCCCTGGCGGTTTCTACTATCCGGACGACAGCGAGACCGAGGTCTGGCTGCCAACGCCTTAAAATGCTGACCGGGATGAAAAATATGCTAACAATGGTCACCCTCGTAGCAGTGCCGACTACGCCATAATGCCGCCAGATCATATTCTCGGAGATACCATGAACAGTGCCCTTGCCAGCGAAGGCGAAAAAATCCTCATCGTCGATGACGACGCGCGCCTGCGGCGCCTGCTCGAACGCTTCTTCAGCGAACAGGGGTTTCGCGTGCGCACGGTGGAGAATGTCGAGCAGATGGATCGCCTGCTGACCCGGGAGCTGTTCAGCCTGCTCGTCCTGGATCTGATGCTGCCGGGCGAGGACGGGCTGTCCGCCTGCCGCCGGCTGCGTGAGGCCAACAACCAGATCCCGATCGTCATGCTGACGGCCAAGGGCGACGAAACCAGCCGCATCCAGGGCCTGGAAATCGGTGCCGACGACTATCTGGCCAAACCCTTCAATCCCCGCGAATTGCTGGCGCGGATTCGCGCCGTGCTGCGCCGCCAGGCAGCGGTGGTCCCGGGAGCGCCGGCCAGCGAGGATGAAATCGTTACCTTCGGCGACTACGAGCTGTCCCTGGCCACCCGCGAGTTGAAGAAAGGCGACGAAGTCCACATGCTCACTACCGGTGAATTCGCCGTGCTTCGGGCCCTGGTGCAGCATGCCCGCGAACCCTTGACCCGCGACAAGTTGATGAACCTTGCCCGTGGCCGCGAATGGGATGCCCTGGAGCGCTCGATCGACGTGCAGATTTCCCGCCTGCGCCGCCTGATCGAGCCGGACCCGTCCAAACCACGCTACATCCAGACCGTCTGGGGGGTCGGCTACGTGTTCGTCCCGGACGGCAACAAATCCTGAGCAAACGTCGACAAGAGCGCTGGAAGCGGGGCGAGATTATTTTTCGTCCTGCTTCCAGCGTTTTTTCGTGCAGATCTTCCGAGTTTTTGTCATGAAAACCCCTGCCTGGTTCCCGCAAAGCTTCTTCGCCCGCACCCTCTGGCTGGTCCTGCTGGCCGTACTGTTCTCCAAACTCCTGACGCTGGTCTATCTGATGCTCAACGAGGACGTGCTGGTCGATCGCCAGTACAGCCATGGCGCAGCCCTGACCCTGCGCGCCTACTGGGCCGTCAGTGGCATCGACCGCGAGGTCGTCGCCCAGGCTTCCGGGCTCAAGCTGCTGGAAGAGCGGGACGTCCCCATCGGCGAATACCATTGGCCCTACTCCGACGTATTCGAGCGCCAAATGCAGCATGAGCTGGGCCCGCAAACCCAGATCCGGGTCAGGACTCAAGCCTCGCCGGCGCTTTGGGTCAAGGCGCCGACGCTCGGCGAGGGTTGGGTGGAAGTCCCGCTGTATGCCTTCGCCCTGCGTGGCCAGCGGATCTGGAGCGTACTGGGCTGGTCCTTTGGCATCGGCCTGCTGTCGACTGCCGCCGCCTGGATCTTCGTCAGCCAACTCAACCAGCCGCTGAAACGCCTGGTCGTCGCCGCCCGCCAGATCGGCAAGGGGCATAGCGTGCGCCTGCCGGTAAGCGATACGCCGAGCGAGATGACCGAACTGTATCGAGCCTTCAATCAGATGGCCGAGGATGTCGAACAGGCCGGGCGCGAACGGGATCTGATGCTCGCGGGCGTCTCCCACGACCTGCGCACCCCGCTGACTCGCCTGCGCCTGTCGCTGGAGCTGATGCACGGCGATTCGGAACTGGCCGAGGAAATGATCCGCGATGTGGAGGACATGAACGCCATTCTCGATCAGTTCCTCGCCTTCATCCGCGACGGGCGCGATGAATCGATCGAGCTGATCGACCTGAGCGAACTGGTGCGTGAAGTAGCCGCCCCCTATAACCAGCAGGGCGAGCAGGTACACCTGCACCTCGAACCCATGCCACAGCTGTGGCTACGCCGGATTTCCATGAAACGCCTGCTGGTCAACCTGATCGAGAATGCCATGCGCTATGCCGGCGTCGGCGTGGAAGTCGCCGCCCATACCTCTACCGACAGCAGCGCACCCTACGTGGTCCTCAGCGTGCTCGACCGTGGCAAAGGTCTCACCCCAAAGGAAATCAACGAGGTCTTCAACCCTTTCATCCGCGGCGACCGCGCCCGTGGCGGCCAGGGGACAGGGCTCGGCCTGGCCATCGTCAAGCGCATCGCCGCCCAGCATGCTGGCAGCGTCGAGCTGCGCAACCGTCCCGATGGCGGCCTCGAAGCACGCCTCTGCCTGCCGCTGGGCCTGTTGCTGCCCCGCGACGCGGCCTGACCTGCGCAGCCCGACCACTAACTAATAGCAAAACCATCTGCCGGCATGCGGGGAATCACCGCAGGGGCAGATGGTCAACTGGGCGGATAACGCTATCGTTCGCACAGCGTCAGGCGAACACCCTATACGAATATTGATCCGGCTCTTGTAGTGGCCTTATCCAGCCCGCATATTGCGCCGTCTGATGCGTGAAGGAATTCCTGACTTGAGCGATCTTCTCTCTCATCGCCTGGCATTGCTGGCCGAACCCAACCATCTGCCGTTGCTGACCCAATGCCTGCACGGGATCGAACGCGAATGCCTGCGCGTCGATAGCCAGGGCCAACTGGCCATGACCGGTCATCCGCCAAAACTGGGATCGGCGCTCACCCATCCGCAGATCACCACCGATTATTCCGAAGCGCTGCTGGAGTTCGTCACCGCCGCCGCCACCGAGCCGGCGGCGACCCTCGCCGAACTGGATCGCATCCACCGCTTCGCCTGCGCCAACCTCGACGGGGAATACCTGTGGAGCCCCTCGATGCCTGGCCCGCTGCCAGCCGAGGAGACGATTCCCATCGCCCGCTATGGCAATTCCCATATCGGTCGGCTCAAGCACGTCTATCGCAAAGGCCTGGCACTGCGCTACGGCAAGACCATGCAATGCATCGCCGGTATCCACTACAACTTCTCCCTGCCGGAGAGCTTCTGGTCGCTGCTGCACCAGAGCGAAGGCGATACGCGCAATCCACGCGACTTCCAGTCCGAACGCTACATCGCGCTGATTCGCAATTTCCGCCGCTACAGCTGGCTACTGATGTACCTGTTCGGTGCCTCGCCGGCGCTGGACAGGAACTTCCTGCGCGATCATCGCCACCATCTGCAGCAACTCGACGCAGACACCCTCTACCTGCCCTGGGCGACCAGCCTGCGGATGAGCGACCTGGGCTACCACAACAATGCCCAGGCCGACCTGACCCCCTGCTACAACGATCTGTCCAGCTATATCGACAGCCTGCGCCGGGCGGTTTCCACGCCCTATGCGCCCTATGTTGCAATCGGCACCCAGCGCGCCGGCGAGTGGCTGCAACTGAATACCAACATCCTGCAGATCGAAAACGAGTACTACTCGATCATCCGCCCCAAACGCGTCGTCCGCAGCGGTGAACGGCCGATCCAGGCCCTGATGGAGCGTGGCGTGCAGTATGTAGAGGTGCGCTGCCTGGACATCGATCCCTTCCTGCCACTGGGTATCGATCTCGACGCAGCGCGCTTCCTCGACGCCTTCCTGCTGTTCTGCGCCCTCGAAGACAGCCCCTGCCTGGATGCCCGGGAATGCGCCGGTTGTACCGGCAACTTCCTCAAGGTGGTCAAGGAAGGCCGCCGCCCCGGCCTGCATTTGCAACGCCAGGGCCAGACAGTGCCGCTCACAGCCTGGGCGGCCGAGCTGGTCGAGCAGTTGCAGCCACTGGCCCAATTGCTCGACCGGGCTCACGGCGGCACTGCCTACCGGGACGCCCTGCACCTCCAGCAGGCGAAGGTCGCCAACCCTGAACTCACGCCCTCGGCACGAGTCCTGGCGACCCTGCGCGAGCGCGGCGAAAGCTTCCGTGACTTCGCCCTGCGCCAGAGCCTGGCCCATGCCGAAACCTTCCGCGCCCATCCACTGAGCGAAGCGGAGCAGCAAGCTTTCGTGGCCGCAACCCGCACATCCCTCATGGAACAAGCCGAGCAGGAACGCCGGGACAGCGGCAGCTTCGACGACTTCGTCGCGGCCTATCAGGCGAGCATCCAGAATAGCGGGGCCTGACCCTGTGACGGGCAAAGCCTGGCCTTGCCCGCCCCGCAGCCCCAGCCAGTGCATGCTCGCTACCCGCTCAGCCCGGCAAACGGGAGGTGGGTACTGGCTGGTTGATCATTCCTGGATTCGGTAGTGGAAGGTGTTCTTCACGTCGAGCACAGCAACGGCTCGCCCATCGACAATGCGTGGCTGGTAACGAAAGGAGCGGGCCGCAGCCAATGACGGACGCACGAACAGCGGGTGACAGTTGCCGATGACCTGCGGATCTTCCACCCGACCCTGGGGGTTGACCCGATAGCTGACCGTGCAGTCGCCCTCGATGCCCTTGTCCAGGGCAGAGTCGGGATAATCCGGGGCCTGCTTGGCGATTGGCAGGTACTGGCGGCTGGCCGCAGCGGCGGCTTCGGCGCGGGCACGTTCGGCAGCGGCGTTAGCGGCGGCTTCGGCCCGGGTACGTGCAGCGACCTCATCCAGACGCTGCCGTTCCTGGCGCTGCGCCAGTTCATCGGTCTCGCGGCGCTGTTGTTCGCGCTGTTGCCGTTCGATGCGCTGCTGCTCGTGCTGCTTCTGCTCTTGCACCCGCTTGCGGGCCAGCGCAGCCTGCTCCAGCTTCTGCTGCTCCAGACGCGGGGCGGGTTTGGGTGGCTCCACAGGTCTGGATGGCGCCAAGGGTTTGGGCGGTTCCACCGGCGCCGGCGGCGCTGGCTCGACCTGGGGCGGCGCCGCTAGGGCCGGTGGCGTCAGCGCGACCAGTTGTGTGGTCAGGGTGCGGACCTGGGGCGCAGACGGCGTCTCGCCTTGCCAACCGACCATCAGCAAGGCCAACACCGCCACGTGTACCCCCACAGCCACGCCGCTGGCGGCGATCTGGCGCGACCAACTGCTGTCACTCTGGCACGGCGCGCAAGGTGCCGGATGGTCCATGAACACGGCACTCATTGCGGCGCCTCGGTGATCAGTCCGAGGTTGCTCACCCCGCCCTGCTGTAGTGCGGCGATACCGGCGACCACACTGGCGTAGTCAGCGTTCCGGTCGGCACGCACATAGACCTGGGTATCGCCGCGCGCGGCGACGATAGCGCTGACCTTGGCGCGCATCTCTGCCAGATCCACCGCGCTGTCGGTCTGCCCCTCGGTATCCAGCTCGGCACCGAGGTTCCAGTAATAGCTGCCGTCGGCCTTCACCGAAAGGGTGAGAATCTGCTGGCGAGCATCCGTCGGCAGTGCCTCGGCGGCGACCTTGGGCAGCTCGATCGGCACGCCCTGGGTGAGCATGGGCGCGGTGACCATAAAGATCACCAGCAACACCAGCAGTACGTCGATGTAGGGCACTACGTTCATCTCGGCCTTCGGGCCGTGCGGGTTATACGGCTTGCGCATGATGAACTCCTCAAGCGGCCCGGGCGATGCTCGGCGCGGCCTGCAAGCGGCGATGCAGACGCCCCTGCAATTCGTTGCCGAAGGCATAGTAGCGGCTGCCGAGGCTGGCCACGCGGGCGCTGAAGCGGTTGTAGGCGACCACCGCGGGAATCGCCGCGAACAGGCCGATGGCGGTGGCGATCAGCGCCTCGGCGATCCCCGGCGCGACGGTGGAGAGAGTCGCCTGCTGAACCTGTGACAGACCGATGAAGGAATTCATGATCCCCCAGACGGTGCCAAACAGGCCGATATAAGGGCTCACCGAGCCGATGGTGGCAAGTAGCGCCAAGCCCTTGCCGAGACGCTCTTCCTCCTCGCTGATGGCCACCAGCAGGCTGCGCTCGACACCTTCGAGCACCGCCTCAGGCGGGATGCCCGACTCGCGTCCAAGCTGCTGGAATTCACCGTAGCCGGCCCGGAACAGACGCTCCAGGGCGGCGTCGGCAGGCAGCTTGTCAGCGTCTTCGCGATACAACTGGGCGAGCTCGGCGCTGCCACGGAAGCGCCGCAGGAAGTCCTTGAGCAAACGCTCGCTGCCACCGAGCAGCAGGCTGCGCTGGACAATCAGATACCAGCTGGCAAGTGAGGCGAGGACCAGGGTCAGCATGACCAGTTGGACCAGCAGGCTGGCCTCGCTGACCAGACCCCAGACGCTCATGGGTTCGAGAGTTGAATGCATGATATGGCTCCTTTTCTGCACCCGCTTCCCGGAAGCGGGCTGTCGAGTGCGGGTTATTCGATTACGCTTTCACTACCGCTTGATGACAGCGCCTTGCCACTTGTAGAAACCGGCGCATCCAGGCCCAGGGCGGCAGCGACCTCGCGCCAAGGCACGAACTTGAAGTTCTGGGTCTGCTCGGGCATGCGTTTGCGGCCGTCCTGCACCACCAGCATGCCCTGGCTCCAGGGGCCGCCCAGATTGGCCGAGGTGACCTCCAGGCCATCGGTCTCGGCAGCCCCGTCGATACCCAGCACGCCGTTCAAGCCGACCCGGAAGGTGCCCCGCCAGGCATAGGGCGGCTCTGCATCGAGCACCACATAGCTGTCGTTGCCTTGGCTGGAAATCACCAGGTAGTCATTGTCATGGCTGGCAGAAAGATAGAGCGCCAGCCCCTCGACATCGGCGTGCAGTGCTTCACCGACCCGGATCACGCTTTCCGGCGTGGCGGGCGCATCCGGGCGGGCATCCAGCGCCCAGACGCCGACATCCTCTTCACCGAGGAACAGACGCTGACGGCGGTCGTCGGCGACGCAGCCCTCGGGCTGGCTGTCCACCTGAAAACGGCGCACCAGTTCGCCTTTCACGGCACCATCGGCGGCGCTCAGGCGGTACTGCAGGAAACTGCCGCCCTTGCCGTTGGCGAAGGCGTACAGCTCGCCTGGTGCCGGCTGGAACAGACAGATGCCGTAGATATCCGCCAGTGGCGTGGAGATTTCGCCAGCCTCGCGCAACTTGCCGCTGGCACGATCGATAGCGAACACGGTGATGCTGTTGCGGTCGCGGTTACTGGCCACGGCCAGGTCGACCGACGTATCGCCGAGCAGGAAATCCGGGCGTACGTCGATATTGTTCAGGCGGCCCACTGGCAAGTCCTGCAGCAGTTTGCCGTCGAGATCGTAGACTTGCAGACCTTGCTTCTTGTTGGTGCCAAGCACCCGCGACAGCGCCGGCTGCCCAGGGTGGACCCAGATCGCCGGATCGTCGGCGGCATCGCCATGGCGGCCGACCGGTTCGCTCTGCCGCAGCGCAGCGACGCTGGGCAGCACTTTCGGCAACGCCACTGGCCGGGGTCGCCAGTCCAGCTCACCCTTATAGAAATGTCCGTTATCGTCACCGATCAATAGCTCCAGGCCCTCGCCGAGCGGCCGCACGCTGAGCCGCTCGGGTTTCTCCAGGCCGTCGAGCGGCAGGCTGGCCAGCGCCTTCCAGCCAGCGTGCTCCTGTTGATAGAGATGCAGCTCGGCATGCCGCGAGTCCAGCGCCAGCAGACCGCCGGATAGCGCGGCCATGGCACCGGCGCGCCCGGTGAAGGAGCCGAACGGCTTGAGCATATCCACCGGCTGGCGCGTGGTATCGGCCTCGGGATGCGCCGGGTAGGCCCATAGCCCGGCGCCGGCTTCGTCGACGAACAGCAGGTTGGCCCCATCGTCCACCTGGCAGTGGGCAGCCTCGGGCGGCAACGGCAAGGTACGCACCAGGCGCGGTTCGTCGAGCAGTCGCGCATCGTTGCCGACCAGCCATTGCTCGCCCCGACCTTCCTCGCCAAGCAAAAACAGATGCAGGTTGGCCGTCTCGTCGCGGTACAGGCACAGCCCGGCGAGCGCATAGTCGCGCGCCGGCAGCAACTGCGGCGGGCTCCATTGGCGACCGGCCGGATCGAGGCTAACCAGCGTGGCCTGCTGCGCGGTTTCGTCCAGCGCGGCGACGATCAGTTGGTGGCCGGCGCTGCGGCTGTCCAGGCTGGCATAGCTGCCGGGCAGACGCGCCAGTTCGCGGCCCTCGCTGTCGAGCAGCGACAAACCTTGTTGCTCGCTGGCAGCGATCCGCAGTTCAGCGCCGCCGGCCAGCTCAGCCGGCACAAAGCGCAGGTCGTCGGCCTCGCGACCGGTCACCGCGCCCCAGGGGCTCAATTTCAGGGCCGGCGTGAAGGGCGCGGCTTGAGCACGGCATTCGCCGATGGTCGCAAGCAGACTGGTGCCCAGCAGGATGGCCAGGGAGATACGGGAAAACTCGAAAATCATGTCGCAGATGGTCCTTGTCGTGGCAGGGCAGTCCCTGGCAAATCAAAAGTGGGTAAGGGTCAGGCCGAGCCGGTAGGTCGGGCCGTATTCTTCATACTGGGCGTTGAAACTGCGGCGGCCGCTGTAGACGTAATAGTTCTCGTCGGTGAGATTCTGCGCCTCGAAGGTCAGCCGCAGATTCTTGGTCAGGGCGTAGCGGGCGCTGAAATCGACGAAGGTCTGGTCATCCACATAGAGGTCGCGCTTCTTGTCGGTGATGCCGGCCACTTCCTGGAGATACTTGGATTTGTAGTTGACCGACAGGCGCACACTGAGCCGGTCGTCCTCCCAGCCGAGCATCAGGTTGCCGACCCGCTTGGACTGGCTGGGCAGGTCGATATTGCGGTGCAGCGCGCGGCCGCTGTTCGGGTCGCGGCCACTGATGCTGGTGTCGGAGTGGGTAACGGTGAGGTTGCCGCCGAGCAGCAAGCCGTTCCAGGGCGCCGGTAGCCAATCGAACTTCTGTGACCAGGCCAGCTCCAGCCCCCAGAGATCGGCGCGATCACCATTGGCAAAGGTGTTCGCCTCGGAAAAATCAGTCCAGTCGCCGCTGCCGGCCAGGTCGGTGTTATAGGTGAAGTTGTCGATGTCCTTGTAAAACAGGAAGGCCGACACCACGCCGGCGCGCCCCAGGTAATGCTCGATGCCCAGGTCGATGTTGCGCGATTTCAGCGGGCGCAGATTCGGGTTGCCGAAGCTGGCTTCGTCACCATCGATAACGAAGCCGGGGGCCAACTGGCCGAAGGTCGGGCGCACGACCGAATGCGTGATGGCCGCGCGCAGTTGGGTGCGCTTGTCCAGTTGGTAGCGCAGGTGCAGACCCGGCAGCCAGCGGGTATAGCTATTGTCTGCGTTGATTTTTTCGTAGTTGCCATCGCGAATACCGCTGCCTCTGGCCTCGAAGCGGGTCCGCTCGTAGCGCATGCCGGCAATGATGCGCAGGTCGCCGACATCGAGCGTGTGCATGAGATAGGCGGCGTCGATGTCCTCGCTCATGTCGTAGTCGTTCACCCGCGATTCTTCCGCATCATAGAAAGCATTGCGGTCGAGCCTACCGAGCAGGCCCTTGACCTTGCCCGCGGACAGGCCCGGGCCGAAATTGCCCAGGCCATAGTCCACCGAACCCGACGTGAAGTTGCCCATGGCCAGCTGTGCATCGTTCAGGCCGTGCTCGTCCAGATCCTCGAAGGTGAGGATGTCGGTGTCGTTATCCTTGTCGCGCCGGCTCAGTTTGCCGCCGAATTTGACCCGGGCGGCATGGCCGGACAGTTCGTAGTCGCGGGCCAGGTCGAGTTTGATATTGCGCTCGGTATCGGTGGTGCGGCTCTTGCTCCACTCCACCTCGTCGAGACCGAAGCTGTCGGCCGCGAAGAATTCGCGACCGATGTTCAAATGCGGCTTCCTGCGGCTGGAGAAGCCGGCATCGCTGAAATCATCGTTGCCCGCGAAGGTGGCGTTCAATCCATTGGGGGTGTTCTCGCTGGAGCGGCTATAGCCGATCTGGCCGTTCAGAGTCCAGGCGCCGAGCAGACGCTCGCCACCGAGCACGTAGGAACGGATAGTCTGGATTTCCTTGCGGTCCTTCAGCTCGCGCCAGCCCTCGGCCGCGCCGGTTGTCCCCGGAGCCATGGGGTCGGCGAATTCGACGCCGGCGGCGTTGCGCGTCTCGGTATCCTTGTAGCGGCTGTAGAGGGTACGCAGGTAGTAGCTGGAATAGTCGTCCGGGCGGTAGTCGAAGTTCAGGCCAAAGCCGGTACGCTCGCGGCTGATTTCGTAATCGCGCAGTTCTGCCTGCTCCAACCGCGAGCCGTCCTCGAAATCCCAGTCGCCGCCGGTTTCCACGTTATCCGAGCCGAAGTCGCGGTCCGACCAACTGTAGGCCGCGGCGATACCGAAGTTATCGACGCCGCTGCCAAGGCTGAAACGCTGGCTGAACGCGCCAGAGAATTTCGGGCTGTTCTCGCTGGTGTTCTCGTCGTGACTGCCCTCGCCGCTGAAGGTGTAGAACAGCCCCGCGTGATCGAAAGCGGACAGGCTTTCCACCGAAATAGTGCCGCCCAGGGAGTTGGCGTCCATGTCCGGGGTCAGCGTCTTGACCACCGAGAGCGACTGCACCAGCTCGGCCGGCAGCACATCGAGAGCCACCGCACGGCGACCGCTTTCCGGGGCCGGCACCAGGGTGCCGTTGATGCTCACACTGTTCAGGTCGGGGCCCATGCCACGCACGCTGATGAAGCGGCCTTCGTTCTGGTCGCGCTCGATGGACACCCCCGGCAGGCGCTGCGCCGCCTCCGCGACGTTCTGGTCGGGCAACTGGGCTACACCATCGGCGTGCACCACGCTCTCCACATTGTCGGAGCGGCGCTGCTGCCTGAGGGCTTTGTCCACACTGACGGCCTGCCCGACTACTTCGACATGCTCGGTACTGCCGCGGCTCTCACCTTCGGCAGCCGGCAGCGGCGTGGCAGTGATGGCCAGCGCCAGAGCGCTGAAGGTAAAGCCGGTATGACGGGAGACTCGGCATTCGTACATCTGGATTTCCCCAATTCTCGGTAATAGCGGGCAGAGGCCCCGGCGAAGTGAGGAGGCACGCTAGGGAGACGAGATGGCACTTCTGTGACAGGCAGTGGCGAACGCCCTCAAAAACGTGGCTTGCAAGCCCTATTGCGCAGCCGGATGGGCTGAAATGCCCCCTTCAGACATTCGTCGGCAAGGTAAAAGGCTCGCTTGGCCCCCGCACCGTGGCACCCGGCCCACCGACGAAGAAAAAAAACCCGAACCGAGCTGGTCCGATTTGACCTCCCCGACTGTCATCGGACCGTCACATGGCTCTGCTCTGCTAGCGCCTTCCTAGTTTCAGGCCGGGAGTCCGCCACCGATGCCAAGCCTGCTGAGCCACCATCACGTCAAATTGTTCGCCGTCCTGCTGGCCGCCAACCTCGCCCTGCTGCTGTATCTGGCAGCCGGCGACCCCATTGCGCCACACGACTGGGTTCTGCTGGACATTCTCGGTGAAGGCGGCGCGGCGCTGCTGGCACTGGCCTGGCTGGGCCTGCTGCTCAAGAGCCGCCCGGCCGGACGGGTGACCAACCTGCTGAGCCTGGGGCTAAGCTGCGTGTTCTTCTCCCTGTGGGTGGACTGCCTCGACGAATTCATCCAGTTGCCCGCTGCGGTGCACTGGGATCACTGGCTGGAATCGGCACCCATGCCGGTCGGCCTGCTGCTGCTGACCTATGGCCTCTACCACTGGCACCACGAGCAATTGGCAATCAGCGCCCAGATGGAAAAGCGCGAGCGGCTGTTTCGCGAACACCTGCTGTTCGACAAACTCACCCCCTTGGCCGGTGCCGACTACCTGCGCCGCCAGTTGCAGCTGAGCCTGGAGGAGAGCCGTCGGGAACGCCAGCCACTGTCGCTGATAGCAGTGGACCTGGACGATTTCGATGCGCTCAACCAGCGCTTCGGCCATGCCGAAGGCGATGAAGTGCTGCAGGCCGTAACCCAACTGCTGCTGCTCAACCTGCGCCGCCAGGACTTGCTCTGCCGGCTGGCCGGCGACCGCTTCGTGATCCTGCTGCCCAATACCGGCGAGAGCCAGGCCCGGCAACTGGCCAAGGAGATGGCCCTGGCCGTCGAACACCTGGCGCATAAGACTCGCCAGCACGGCGAACGCCTGCAGCTCAAGGCCAGCGTGGCCAGCACGATGGCGCTGGGTGAAAATGCCGAACAGTTGCTGCGCCGCCTCAACCTGGCGCTGGCCCACGCCAAGCAAACCCTGGCGCTGAGCGCCTGAGGCCATGTCGATGCACGCGCAGTGGTACGAATGCGACAGCCGTTTCATCGCCGCCCATCAGCAACCCGCCAGCCTGATCGACCTGGGCCTGGAGCGTGGCCTCGACAGCCATCGCCTGCTGCGCGGCACCGGCCTGTTTCATGAAGACATCCTGCGTGGCACCACCACGATCAGCCCTGCGCAATACCTGCAATTGATCGGTAACGCCCAACGCCTGCTGGCGACGGACGACTCCAGCTTTCTCTTCGGCCAGCGGTTGCTGCCCGGACACCACGGCGCGGCCAGTCAGGCCCTGGCGCTGGCCGGCAACCTGCGCCAGGCGCTGGAACTACTCGGCGAACTGCGCGCGCTGCTCTGCCCGCTGCTGAGCCCGCGACTGGTCTGCGACGAGCAGCATGCCTACCTCTACTGGCTCGACAGCTGCGGTGCCGGGCCATCACGGCGCTTTCTGCTGGAGGCACACATGACGGCAGTGGCCGCACTGAGTCGACGGTTGAGCGGGGAGCGCCAGCCCTGGCGCTTTCATTTCCGTCACGCCGAGCCTCGCTACGTCGAGCAGTACTGGGTACATCTGAGTGAAGACCTGCATTTCGGCAGCCCTTGCGACCTGATGCGCCTGCCGCTGGCCTGTCTGAACCAGGCGCTCCCCCAGCAGGCCCCCACCGCCAGCGCGGTGAGCTGCCAACAGGCGCGTACGCAGCTCGAAGCCCTCGGTCCGGCAATCAGCCTGCTCGATTGCCTGTACGACTGGCTGCTCGCTCACGTGCGCGAAGCCCCCAGCCTGGAGCGGGCCGCCGCAGCGTTCGGCATGAGCCCGACCACCCTCAAGCGCAAACTGCGCAAACACGCCACCAGCTACCAGGAACAGCTCGATCAGGTCCGCCTGCACGTAGCGCTCTACCTCCATCAGATCAAGGGTTACGGCAACGAAGCGATCGCCAGCTACCTGCACTTCCACGACGCCAACAACTTCCGCCGCTCGTTCAAACGCTGGACCGGCCTGCCACCCAGTTCGCTGCGCCGTTTGCTGCATGCCTGAAGGCCAGCCTCCTTGGGCAACAAATCGCAAGGGCCCGACGTTCAGACGATGGCATTCGCTTCCGATGGCTACGCCGAAACTGGCAGCGGCCCAGGTAGATAAGGCGGGATAACGCCGCCTGCAGCTTATCCACCGCCAGGAAAAGGTGGAAAACGCTACGCGGTTTTCCACCCTACCCGATGGCCCTGTGGCTCAGAGCGCCTTCTCGAACACCTTCGACTGGCGCTGGAGGTTGTACAGCGAGGCCCGCGCCGCGGGCAGTCGTTCGACGCTACTGGGCTCGAAGCCGCGTTCGCGGAACCAGTGGGCGGTGCGAGTGGTGAGTACGAACAGATGCTTCAGGCCCAGATGCCGGGCCCGTCGCTCGATACGCGCCAGCAATTCATCGCCGCGCCCGCCATGGCGATACTGTGGGTTGACCGCCAGACAAGCCAGTTCGCCGGCCTGGGAATCGGCAATGGGATAGAGCGCCGCGCAGGCGATGAGCAGGCCGTCGCGTTCGACCAGGCTGAACTGACCGATCTCACGCTCCAGCACTTCGCGCGAACGACGCACCAGGATACCCTGCTCTTCCAGCGGCCGGATCAGCTCGATCAGCCCGCCGACATCCTCGATGGTCGCCTCGCGCAAGCGCTCGAATTGCTCCTGGGCGACCAGCGTTCCACTGCCGTCGCGAGTGAACAGTTCGTTGAGCAACGCGCCATCCTCCCCGTAACTGACCAGATGACTGCGCCGCACCCCGCCCCGGCAGGCCTGGGCCGCCGCGTCCAGCAGTTCGCCCTGATAATCGCTGCCGAGCCGCTTGACCAGCGCCGGGATCTCCTGCGGGCGCAACTCGCGTACCAACTGGCCGTTCTCGTCGAGAAACCCCGATTCGGCGCCATACAACACCAGCTTGTCGGCCTGCAGGTCGATGGCCGCGCGGGTCGCCACGTCCTCGCAGGCGAGGTTGAAGATTTCCCCAGTCGGCGAATAGCCCAGGGGTGACAGAAGCACGATGGTGCGCTCGTCCAGCAACCGGCCGATGCCCTTGCGATCGATCCGCCGCACCTCGCCGGTGTGGTGGTAGTCGACGCCATCGAGCACCCCGATGGGCCGCGCCGTGACGAAATTGCCGCTGGCCACGCGCAGCCGCGAGCCCTGCATCGGCGAGGACGCCATATCCATGGAAAGCCGCGCCTCCAACGCGATGCGTAGCTGGCCGACCGCATCGATGACGCATTCCAGTGTCGGCGCATCGGTGATCCGCATATTGCGGTAATAGCGCGGCACCAGGCCTCGGGCCGCCAGGCGTGCCTCGATCTGCGGGCGCGAGCCGAACACCAGCACCAAACGCACGCCCAGGCTATGCAGCAGCACCAGGTCGTGGACGATGTTGGCGAAGTTGCCATGTGCCAGCCCGTCGCCGGGCAGCATGACCACGAAGGTAGCGTCGCGGTGGGCATTGATGTAGGGCGTGGCGTGGCGGAGCCAGTTGACGTAGTCGTGCATGCGGGGATCTTGATAGGGGTCGATGGAAAGATGGCCGTCAGCCGGCGGGCCGAGGCTCCAGGCAGTAATAGTGAATCAGCTCGCGCAACAGCTTTAGCGTGGGATCGATCCGCGCCAGCTCCAGATGTTCGTCCGGCTGGTGCGCGCAGGCGATGTCGCCAGGGCCGAGCACCAGGGTCTCACAGCCGAGTTGCTGAAGATAAGGCGCTTCCGTGCCGAATGCCACCGCGTCGGCCGCTCGCCCGGTCAAGCGCTCGGCCAGGCGCACCAACTCGGAGGTAGCCGCTTGCTCGAAAGGCGGTACCGCCGGGAACAGCGGATGATAGTCAATGCCCACCCCATGCCGCTCGGCCAGAGGGACGAGCTTATGGCGGATCGCCGCGCGCAGTTGCTCCGGGTCCATGCCGGGCAGCGGGCGCAAGTCGAACTCCAGCGCACACTGGCCGCAGATGCGGTTGGGGTTGTCGCCGCCGTGAATGCAGCCAAGATTGAGCGTCGGTTGCGGTACATCGAACAACGGATTGCGATATTGCGCCTGCCACTGGCTGCGCAGGTTCAGCAACTCGCCAATGGCCGCATGCATGACCTCCAGAGCGTTGCGTCCGTAGGCCGGGTTGGAGGAATGACCGCTCTGCCCGGTAATGTCGATGCGCTCCATCATCACGCCCTTGTGCAAGCGGATCGGGCGCAGGCCGGTCGGCTCGCCGATCACTGCGGCACGCCCCAGGGGATGCCCGGCGGCGGCCAGGGCACGGGCGCCGCTCATCGAGCTTTCTTCGTCGCAAGTGGCGAGGATCAACAGCGGCTGGCGAAACGGTTGCGCCAGCAACGACCTGACCGCTTCGATGATCAGCGGGAAAAAGCCTTTCATGTCGCAACTGCCCAGGCCGTACCAGCGGTCGTCGGCCTCACGCAGGGTCAGTGGATCACTGCTCCACAGGCTGGCGTCGAAGGGCACGGTATCGCTGTGCCCAGCCAGCACCAGCCCGCCGGGACCCGTCCCGAAGGTAGCCAGCAGATTGAACTTGCCGGGAGCGATTTCCTGCGTCTCACAGCGAAAGCCGAGATCGCCGAGCCAGGCTGACAGCAATTCGATAACCGAACGGTTGCTCTGATCCCAGCGCGGCTGGGTACAGCTCACCGAAGACGCGGCGATCAAGGCAGCGAACTGCTCTTTGAAAGAGGGAAGCGACACAGGCAGACCTCCTGAAAAACCGGAAAAACCGCTCCAGTGAAACACAGATCGGGCCGGACGCCGCCTTTCATGAATAGGCTTCTGGTGCCCGGCCATGTGCGGCGTTGTCCTGTACACTCGACAACCGCGAGCGGCGCTGTGCTCGGAAATGGCTGTCCAGCCCGTCGACCGGCCGGATGAGATTTCTGCCGGAGCCGCCGCAACGGTCCGATCGATACGAAAACAGGCCTTCCGGCACATGCAGAAAGAAACCGAAATCAAATTGCGCGCCACTCGCGAAACGCTTGCCGCCCTGCGCGAGCATCCTCTGCTGAAAAAACGCAGCAAGGAGGGCTGGCAACGCCATGAACTGTTCAACCAGTACTACGACAGCAACGAACGCGATCTGGCTCGCAACAAGGTTGCCTTGCGCCTGCGCCGCGACGGCGACAGCTATATCCAGACGCTCAAGAGCCGTGGTCAGAGCATCGCCGGGCTGTCCGAGCGTAATGAGTGGGACTGGCACCTGGACCAGCCCGAGCTGGACCCGGGCAAGCTGACCGACGAGTGCTGGCCGGCAGCCTTGGCCGGGCTGGACAAGCAGTTGCTCAAGCCGATCTTCAGTACCGATTTCGTGCGCGAAAAGACCGATATCGCCTGGGGTCGCGGCAAGGCCAAGGTAGTCGTCGAAGTCGCGCTGGATCTGGGCAAGGTCGTCGCAGGCCAGCAGGAGGAGGAAATCTGCGAGCTGGAACTGGAATTGCGCCAGGGCGAACCCGCCGCGCTGCTCGAACTGGCAGCCGAACTGGCAGCGGACCTGCCGTTGATGCCCTGCGATATCAGCAAGGCAGAACGCGGTTATCGCCTGCACGATGCCGCTAGCTATGCCCTGGCCCTGCCCGTTCCGAACCTGGATGCCGCACAGCCGCTGGACGATGCGTTCACCGCCCTGGCCTGGCATCTGCTCGGCAACAGCCAACGCCTGGCCGAGCAATATCGCTTCAACGGCCACTGGACGCTTCTGGTCGACTGGGTTCGCCATCTTGCCCAGCTGCGTGCCCTGCTTGGCAGCGTCGGCCAGGCAGTTCCACGGGCCAGCTCGAAGGAATTGCGTGAGTGCCTCGATGCACTGCTGGGCGACTGGCGCCCACGAAGCAACGCTGGCTTGCAGGACGAATCCGTCCGCCAGGCAGCGCCTGCGCTGTTCGCCGAAGAATTGGCCCAGCCGCGCTGGGGGCGGTTTTCTCTGACCGCTTCCCTCTGGCTGCTGCGCCGTACCTGGGGCGACTCGCGCAAAGAGCGCGGCAATCGCCTGGGCAAAGCCGAACTGGGCAAATGGCTGCCACGCATGCTTGCCGAAGAAGCGACGGCCATGCAGTTGCCCAACTACCAAAACCATATCAACGATCTACCAGAGCAACTGCCGCGCATGGAGCGTCTGCTGGTCTGGCTGCAACTGGCACGCAACGTACTCGATCTGCCGGAAACCGACCGTCTTTATGGCGAATTGAGCAAGTTGCACGACAGGCTCGAACACTCCGGCGCCGCCAGCGAAATCCAGGCACAAGCGCAGACTGTCTACACGCTCAAGGTTTGGAGGGAGATTTTGCAGTAGAAGCTTCAGGCTTCGCCAACCAGGACATTCATGCCATGCCACCCGCCACTGCCGATCACCCGCTGAACCTCAACGAACTGCTGCGGGAACTGGTTGCCCAGGGCCGCCTCGCGCAGGAGACGGCCGAGCAGTGCCTGGTGGCTCGCCGCAGCGCGGTGAACCAGCAGCATCCGCTGGAATTCCTCGCGGCCCAGCAGGTGGAAGACCGGCAACGGCCAGGGCGCAAGCTCGATCTGGAGACCCTGACCGTCTGGCTGGCCGAGTATGCCAACCAGCCTTACCTGCGGATCGATCCGTTGAAGATCGAGGTTGCGGCGATCACCTCGCTGATGTCCTATGCCTTCGCCCAGCGCCACAGAATCCTGGCGGTGGAAGCCGGGGCGGATTCGGTCAGCATCGCCAGCGCCCAGCCGTTCGTGCGGGCCTGGGAGGCGAACCTGACCCATGCGCTGAAACGGCCGATCCGCCGGGTGGTGGCCAACCCGGCGGATATCCAGCGCCTGACCGTGGAATTCTATCGCCTGGCCCGCTCGGTGAGCGGCGCGTCAACCGGCGAGCAGAAGATCAGCGGCATCGGCAATTTCGAGCAGCTGCTCAGCCTCGGCGCCAGCGACCAGGAGCCGGACGCCAACGACGCGCATATCGTCAATATCGTCGACTGGCTGTTCCAGTACGCCTACCAGCAGCGCGCCAGCGATATCCACCTCGAACCACGCCGGGAACAGGGCACCGTACGTTTTCGCATCGATGGCGTACTGCACAATGTCTACCAGTTTCCGCCACAGGTCAGCGTGGCGGTGATCAGCCGCCTGAAGACGCTCGGACGGATGAATGTCGCCGAGAAGCGCAAGCCGCAGGATGGCCGGATCAAGACCCGCACACCGGACGGTGGCGAAGTGGAGCTGCGCCTGTCGACGCTGCCTACGGCCTTCGGCGAGAAAATGGTGATGCGCATCTTCGATCCCGAGGTGCTGCTCAAGGGTTTCGACCAGCTCGGTTTCTCTGCCGACGATCTGCGCCGCTGGCAGAGCATGACCGGCCAGTCCAACGGGATCATCCTGGTCACCGGGCCGACCGGTTCGGGCAAGACCACCACGCTGTACACCACGCTCAAGCAGTTGGCCACCAGTGAGGTGAACGTCTGCACCATCGAAGACCCCATCGAGATGATCGAGGGCGCCTTCAACCAGATGCAGGTCCAGCCCAATATCGACCTGACCTTCGCCAGCGGCGTGCGCGCCTTGATGCGCCAGGACCCGGACATCATCATGGTCGGCGAAATCCGTGACCTGGAAACCGCCGAGATGGCAATCCAGGCGGCATTGACTGGCCATCTGGTGCTGTCGACCCTGCATACCAACGATGCGCCCAGCGCCATCACTCGCTTGCTCGAACTGGGCGTGCCGCACTATCTGCTCAAGGCGACCCTGCTTGGCGTCATGGCCCAGCGCCTGGTACGCACACTCTGCCCGCACTGCAAGGCGCCATTAGCGCTGGAAGAAGACATCTGGCAGGAACTGACCCGGCCCTGGAGCGCGCCGCTGCCGCCCGGCGCGCACAAGGCGGTGGGTTGCCTGGAATGCCGTGATACCGGCTACCGTGGTCGCGCCGGCGTGTATGAGATCATGCTGCTGAACGACCATCTCAAGTCGCTGATCAGTGCCGATACCGACCTGCTCGCCCTGCGCCGCCAGGCATTCAAAGACGGCATGCGCAGCTTGCGGCTGTCTGGCGCACAGAAAGTGGCAAGCGGGCTGAGCACGGTGGAGGAAGTCCTGCGGGTCACCCCGCAGAGCGAGCAGCGTTAGCCGCCGGAGGCCCGCGACGACAAAATGGTGACGACTCGGTCCGAATTGCAATTAAGAAAGACAGAGGTCTGCAGCCACTGCCGATCCGGGTACCAGGAAAACATGAATTGCCCGCCCTTGAGGCTATCCACCACCATCTTCGCCACTTCCGGGCGTACCGCCGGACAGCCCTGGCTGCGGCCGATGCGCCCTTGCCGGGTGATCCACAAGGGATTCACGTAATCCGCCGCATGAATGACGATAGCGCGGTCTCGCGCCCGGTCGTTCACCCCCGGTTCCAAACCATCCATCCGCAGCGAGTAGCCGTGCTGGCCCTCATAGGTTTCCTCGGTGCGGAACAGACCGATGCTTGACTGGTAGCTGCCTTCGCGATTGGAAAAGCTGGTCGCCAGGTTTTCCCCGGAATTCTGCCCGTGGGCAACAAAATCCTTGAGCAACAGGCGTTTTCTCACCAGATCGAAAATCCACAGGCGGCGCTCCGAGGACGGCAGCGAATAATCGATCACCGCCAGTCGCTGGGCCGGCGCGGCGCCATGCCGGACAGCACATTCCATCGCCGCGACGGCATTGCGCAGGACCTGTCGATCAAGGGTTAGCGCCGAACGCGCGAGACGCTCGGCGAGAGGCGAATAAGAGGAGACGAGCGTTGCCGCAAAGAGCGGTGAAGAGCAGACGAAAAACCCCGCCGCCAGGCAGAGTCTGCGAAATAATGTGGGCATGCGTTCTATGGGCCTCGTTATGACAACTGCTTCCAGCGGCTGCCTCAGGTAAACTGAAAGGGTACTTCCGTGAACTGCAGCCTTTTTTTGCGGGCTGAAGTCTACCAGCCGGAACCTGAATGTGGAGTGACGCATTGTTGAAAAAAACCGCATTAGGTCTGCTCGCCTGTCTGCTATTGACGGTGCCGGCACCTTTCGCTTATTCCGCACCCTCTTCTACAAATTCAATCTTCCAGATCCTGGGAAATCAGAATAGCGCATGCCGCAACTTGCGCCCGACATTCGACGATCTGGCGCGCAAACAGTTGATCGCCTTCTATCAACCGCACAATTTCCATCCACTCTGGAGCGACCGGCAGCGTCTGGAAGCCTTGCTGGCGCAATTCGATGAGCTGGCGGACGATGGCCTCGACCCGGCCAGCTACGCTCCCGAACAGATTCGCCAGTTGTACCAGACAGCGGACAGCACCCAGCTGGCCTGCGCCGATATTCTGACCACCCATGCCTATCTGCGAGCCCTGCGGCATCTGGCCTGGGGCCGGGTCGACCAGACCAGTCTGGAACCCATCTGGCGCTCCGGGGACTATGCCGGAAAGATTCCCTCGCTGACGAAGATCGCCGAACAGGGCCTGGCAGATCCGGCCATGGCCTTCAGCCAGGCCCGCCCGACACTGGATCTGTATATCAACCTGCGCCACCTCTACGCGCGGATGCGCCATGAGCAATCGCCCGTATGGCCGAAGATTCCGGCCGGCTCGCCGTTGCGCCCGGAGATGCAGGACCTGCGCATCCCCCTGCTCGAGCAACGCCTGGCCATCTACCTGCCGCAGCCCGATCCGGCAGCCAGTGACGATCTGCTCTACTACCCGGCCCTGGTCGAGGCGGTGAAGAACTTCCAGCGCCAGCACAGCCTGCAGCCCGATGGCATCATTGGCCCGGGTACCCTTGCCGAACTGAATACCAGCCAGGCCTATCGCCTGGGGCAGTTGCGTATCAATCTGGAGCGTCTGCGCTGGATCGCCCGCGATATGGAGCCCGACATCTTGCTGGTAAATGTCGCCGGAGCCCGGTTGATCGACTACCGCAACGGCCAGGCCAGTTGGCAGACCCGCACTCAGGTAGGCCGGGCCGACCGTGCCACGCCGCTGTTGAAATCGACGGTAACTCGCCTGACCCTCAACCCGACCTGGACAGTGCCGCCGACCATCCTGCGCGAAGACAAGCTGCCGAAAATCCGCCGCAACCCTGGCTACCTGGCCCGCAACCAGATCAAGGTGCTGGATGCCCAGGGCCAGCAGATCGACCCGAACCTGATCGACTGGAATAATCCGCAAGCCATCCGCCTGCGCCAGGATGCGGGCCCGGGCAACCCGTTGGGGAAAGTTGTCGTGCGTTTCGCCAATCCGTTCTTCGTGTATCTGCACGATACCCCCAGCCAGCCCCTGTTCGCCCGTTCGCCGCGAGCCTTCAGTTCGGGTTGCGTGCGGGTCGAAGGCGCCCTGAAACTGGCCGATCGTCTACTGACCGATCAGGAACGCGAACCGGTCAAGAAGTTGCTCGCCAACGGTAAGAGCACGCAGTACAACCTGGGCAGCCCCAGGCCGATCCTGATTACCTACTGGACGGCAGAAGCCGATGGCAATGGTCAGGTGACCTACCAGCAGGATATCTACAAACTCGACCGGAGCCTGCTGGCAGCATTGAATGCAGCCAGGCCTTGAACTCACCGCCGAGCAATAGAACAGGAGAGAGCATCGTGCGGTAATCCCGGCTAATATTTCTTTAATAAAAAACGGGGCGATGCAAGTTTGCACTTGTTATCGTTCGACCATTGCAACGCAACGGACTGCCGAGCAAACATTGTGAATTATAAAAAAGACGAAGCTGGGTGCTCGGCCACTCTGGTTTTTCATTCCATGACTGGCTTGCAACCAGATCCAGAGCTCCAATCCCTGGTCGAGCAGGCTTGTATCCTGTGCGATTACAGTTGTGCGGCCATTCATTTACTCGATGGCACCAGCCATTGCTGCGTCGCGGCGAGCGCGCTGAAACCAGGCGATGCCGACGGCCTGAAAACCCTTTGCGCACAAATCCTGCAGCAAGCCACTCCCCTGCTGATTCCGGATCTGCAAACCAGCCTGCAATTGCCGGAATCCGACCTGCGCAGCTATGCCGGAATCGCACTGATCACCTCTGAAGGCCTGCCACTGGGAACCCTGGCCGTTGCCGACCCTGGTACTCGTCAACTCACCGAACCTCAGATCGCCTACCTGCAAGCCCTGGCTCGCCAGGCAACGGCCCTGCTGGAGCTGCGCCGCTTACGCCAAGAACCGACAGATAGCGGTCTCAACGGTACCACGGCCATTCGTGATGCCTGGCAACGGCTCAGCCTGGCCAATCAGGCCGCCGCCGTAGGCGTCTGGGAATACGATCCGCACTCCAACAGGCTGCACTGGGATGCCCAGATCCGGCAGCTCGCCGGACTCGCCGCCGGCCAGCCCGAGCTCAGCATCAGGGCGTTTCTGGAACGGATCCATCCGGATGATCGACGCACAGTCGTCACCTCATTCAAACGCGCACTGGCAGTGATAAGCGACGGTGAAATCGATCTGGACTACCGCTTTCTCGACTCGACCAACCATCAATATCGCTGGATCACCAACCGAGGGCGACGCATCCAGGATAACAACGGTAAGGTCAGGATTCTCGGCACGACACGGGAAATCACCGCCGAACGCCAGGCAGCGGAAGAGCTGAAGCGAATCAACACGCTGCTGGAAATGCAGATCGAGGAACGTCATCAGGCCGAACAGCGTCAGGCCGCCTACGTCAGAATGAGCGACATGCTGCGCGGCCAGTTCGACCCTGAAGCCGTCGATCGTGTGCTGCCGCGCCTGCTCGGCGAAACCCTGCATAGCAGTCGGGCCCTGCTGATCGAAGTCGAAGCCCCCGGCGAACGGGGCAAGCTCCTGCAAAGTTGGCCCTACAAGCTCCCCTGCGGGATACAGGTTTTCAATTTCACCGATTATGGCGATCTGGCCTACGACCTGCACCAGGGCGAGATGATCGTGATCGAGGATGTTCGCCATGACGTACGCACGGCAGAGCAAGCCGATAACTTCGCCCAAGCGGGAGTCTGCAGTCTGATGGGCATCCCGCGCCAGGAGCAAGGCCATCTTTGCAAAGTGCTGATCCTGCTGCAGGACGAGCCGCGCCGCTGGCTTGACGAGGAAATATCCTTTGCCCGGGATATCAGCGAACGAGCCTGGTCCGCCCAGAACCGTATGCAGGCCGAACGAGCCCTGCGCAAGAGTGAAGAGCAGTTCCGCACCCTGGCTGACAACATGAGCCAACTGGCCTGGATGGCCAACCCTGCCGGGGTGATCTACTGGTACAACAAGCGCTGGTACGACTATACCGGCGCCACCCTGGAAGCCATGCAGGCCCTGGGTATCGGCTCGATGCATCATCCCGAACATCGCGAACGGGTCATCGCATCCATGCAGCGAGCCTTCAGTATTGGCTTGGTGTGGGAGGACACCTATCCCCTGCGCGGCAAGGATGGCCGGTATAACTGGTTTCTGTCGCGCGCGCTGCCGATCCGCGATGAACTCGGCCGGGTCATCCACTGGTTCGGCACCTATACGGATGTGACCGCCCAGGTTGCCGCCGAAGAGGCCCTGCGCGAACTCAATAACAACCTGGAACGCCGGGTCGTCGAGCGCACCCACGAACTGGCCGAAAGCAACAGCCGGCTGCAGATCGAAATGAACGAGCGCGAGCGTGCCGAAGAAGCCCTGCGCCATGCCCAGAAAATGGAAGCCATTGGCCAGTTGACCGGTGGGCTGGCCCACGACTTCAACAATATGCTGACCGGCGTGGTGGGTTCGCTGGACATGATCCAGCGTCGGCTCGGTCGGCAGCATAGCACCGAAGTGGATCGCTACATCGATGCGGCAGTGACCTCGGCCAATCGAGCCGCCGCGCTCACCCATCGGTTGCTGGCCTTCGCCCGCCGCCAATCGCTGGACCCGCAGCCGGTCGATGTGAATCGACTGATCCTGTCCATGGAAGACATGCTGCGCCGCACCATCGGCGAGCATATCCAACTGACCACCCAACTGAAGCCGACCCTGTGGCTCGCACACACCGATGCCCACCAACTGGAAAACGCGCTGCTGAACCTGGTGATCAATTCCCGTGACGCCATGCCGGCGGGTGGACGCTTGCTGATCGGCACTGCCAATATCGCGATCGACCACTCTCTGCCGGATAGCACCGAGCCGGGCGATTACGTGCAGCTCAGCGTAAGCGACACTGGTTGTGGCATGTCGACCGAGGTAATCACCAAGGCCTTCGATCCCTTCTTCACCACCAAACCGATCGGCCAGGGCACCGGCCTTGGCCTATCCATGGTCTACGGCTTCGTCAAGCAAACGGGTGGTCAGGTACATATCGACAGCCAGCCCGGGCAGGGCACGAGCATCAGCTTGCTATTGCCGCGCGATCAGCAGGAGCCGATCCAAGCTGAGGCTGCGGTGGATACGCGGGAAGTTCCCTGCGCGCGAAATGACGAAACGATTCTGGTGGTCGAAGACGAAGCCGCCGTACGCATGCTGGTCATCGAAGTATTGCAGGAACTGGGCTATGCCGTACTGGAAGCCAGCGGCAGCGACAGCGCACTGCCCATCCTGAGCAGCGAACGGAAGATCGATCTGCTGATCACCGATGTCGGCCTGCCCGGCATGAATGGCCGCCAGTTGGCGGACATCGCCCGCAATCACCGGCCGGATCTGAAAATACTGTTCGTTACCGGCTACGCGGCCAATGCCAGGGTTCGCGGCGAGTTCCTTTCGCAGGGCATGGAAATGCTCGCCAAACCGTTTAACATCGATGCCTTGGCAATGAAGGTCCGCCAGATGATCGAGAGCTGAACCCAGAGCGGAACCCCTCTGGTTCCCGAGCCATCCAATTAGGCATCGCCATCCTGGAGAGGAAACCATGCACAATCCAAGGGTTCTACTTGCCGTCGCTCTTGCATTCGTATCCGCCGCAACCATGGCAGATGATGGCTGGGTCCGGCGGATTCTGTCCTCGGGCGCGACGACCGCCTCCACCTACCTGACCTCGCGCGACGACAAGCAGGTCGCAGCCATCCGCGAGGAGGCCAGCGGTTTCGTCGCCAGCAACGGCGAGATCCGCGGCCCCTTCCTCGAAGCGAAACTCCAGCAACTGCGCAGCGAACACCCGGAACTGCAAGCATCCGATCTGGAACTGGCCACGACCATTCTGGTGGGAGAACAGTGAGGACGTTTTCAGGCTTGCTGTCCCGTCAAGCTTTTCCCGCCTTTATCTGAAACTTGCAGCCTGTAGCCATTCAACCCGACACACAGGCGCAAAACAGGTTGCGGTCACCAAAGACGTTGTCCACTCGATTCACTGTTGGCCAGTACTTGTGCTCGCGGGTGTGCGCGCTTGGCGTTACGGCCTCGGCGATGCTGTAGGCGCGAGTCCAGGCGCCGGTGACATCGGCCAATGTGTGCGGAGCGTTCACCAACGGGTTGTCTTCAGCTGTCCATTCACCATTCTGCACCTTGGCGATTTCGGCGCGAATGCTCAGCATGGCCTCGACGAAACGATCCAGCTCGGCCTTGGGTTCGCTTTCGGTAGGCTCGATCATCAACGTGCCGGGTACCGGGAAGGACATGGTCGGGGCATGGAAGCCGTAGTCCATCAAGCGCTTGGCCACATCTTCCTCGCTGATGCCGGTCTGCGCCTTGAGTGGCCGCAAGTCGATGATGCACTCGTGCGCTACCCGGCCGTTGCGCCCGCTGTAGAGCACGGGAAAGGCACCGTTCAGGCGGTTGGCGAGGTAGTTGGCATTGAGGATCGCCACTTCGGTCGCATCGCGCAGGCGCGGGCCCATCATGGCGATGTACATCCAGCTGATCGGCAGGATGCTGGCACTGCCCCAGGGAGCGGCGCTGACCGCGCTATTGCCGGGTGCAGGTCCCTCCAACTCAACCACCGGATGGTTGGCGACGAAGGGCGCCAGGTGCGCCTTGACACCGATCGGCCCCATGCCCGGGCCGCCGCCGCCGTGGGGGATGCAGAAGGTCTTGTGCAAGTTCATGTGCGACACATCGGCACCGACATCCGCCGGCCGCGCGAGGCCAACCAATGCGTTGAGGTTGGCCCCGTCCATGTAGACCTGCCCGCCCTGCTCGTGCACGACGGTGCAAATATCGCGGATGCCTTCCTCGTAGACCCCGTGGGTCGAGGGGTAAGTGATCATCAGGCAGGCTAGCTGCCCACCGGCCTGCGCCGCCTTGCGCTTGAGGTCGTCGAGATCGACGTTGCCGGATTTGTCACAGTCGACGGTCACCACGCGCATGCTGGTCATCTGCGCCGACGCCGGGTTGGTCCCGTGTGCCGAGGCCGGAATCAGGCAGATGTCGCGCTGCGCCTCGCCACGGCTTTCGTGATATTTGCGGATTGCCAGCAGACCGGCGTATTCGCCCTGCGCTCCCGAGTTGGGCTGCATGCTGATGGCATCGAACCCGGTGATGGCACACAGCCAGGACTCCAGTTCGTCGATCATCGCCCGGTAGCCGACGGCCTGCTCACTCGGTACGAAGGGGTGCAGATTGGCGAATTCCGGCCAGGTAATGGGGATCATCTCACTGGTGGCGTTGAGTTTCATGGTGCAGGAGCCCAGCGGGATCATCGCTTGGTTCAGCGCCAGGTCCTTGTTTTCCAGACGCTTGAGGTAGCGCAGCATCTCGGTTTCGCTATGGTGCGTATTGAACACCGGATGCGTCAGGTAGGCCGAGCGGCGAACAAGCTCGGCGGGAACGCCTTGCGGCAGTTCGCTCGCATCCAGCAAGTCGATCTCCAGACCGTGATCGGCACCAAGGAAGATGCTCAGTAGCTGCTCGACGGTCTGCCGGGTGCAGGTTTCGTCGAGGCTCACGCCCAACCGGCCGCGGCCAAGAATACGCAGGTTGATCCGTGCTGCCTTGGCACTCTCGATGATGGCCGTCTGTGCACCACCGACGTCCAGCGTCAGGGTATCGAAGAAATACTGGTTGATCCGCTGGATACCCTTGCGCTCCAGGGCAGCAGCCAGGATCGAGGTCAGCCGATACACGCGCTCGGCAATCCGCTTGAGTCCTTCGGGACCATGATAGACGGCATAGAAGCCGGCAATGTTGGCCAGCAATACCTGCGAGGTACAGATATTGGAGTTAGCCTTCTCGCGGCGGATATGCTGCTCACGAGTCTGCAGCGCCATGCGCAGCGCCGTATTGCCGCGGGTATCCTTCGACACGCCGATGATGCGCCCAGGCATGGCGCGCTTGAACTCATCACGTGTAGCGAAATAGGCGGCATGCGGCCCACCGAAGCCCATGGGCACGCCGAAACGCTGGGTCGAACCGAGCGCCACATCGGCGCCCAGTTCACCCGGTGACATCAGCAGCAGCAGGCTGAGCAGATCGGCCGCCACGCAAGCGAGTGCCTGCCTGGTATGCAATTGCTCGATCAGCGGCCGCAGATCGCGAATGTCGCCATGGGTATCGGGATATTGCAGCAAAGCGCCGAATACGTCGTGCGCGCCGAGATTATCCAGCGCATCCACTACCAGTTCGAAACCGAAGGCTTCGGCACGGGTACGCACGACCGAAATCGTCTGCGGATGACAATTCTCGTCGACGAAAAAGCGGTTGCTCTTATTCTTCGCTACGCGCCGGGCCAATGCCATGGCTTCGGCGGCGGCAGTCGCCTCGTCCAGCAAGGAGGCATTGGCCAAGTCCAGGCCCGTAAGATCGATGGTCAGTTGCTGGAAATTCAGCAGGGCTTCCAGGCGACCTTGGGCAATTTCCGGCTGATAAGGCGTGTAAGCGGTGTACCAGCCGGGGTTTTCCAGCACATTGCGCAGGACCACCGGTGGCGTGATGGTCCCGTGGTAGCCCGTACCGATCAGGCTGGTCCACTGCTGGTTGCGCATGGCGTGTTCACGCAATCGGGCCAGTGCCTCCTGCTCGTCCAGGGCCGCGGGCAACTCCAGCTCGCCGCGCAGGCGAATTGCTGGCGGCACCGTCTGCTCGATCAGCTGCGCACGGTTGGCCAACCCGAGCGCATCGAGCAAGGCATGCTGCTCGGCCTTATCCGGGCCAAGATGGCGATCGAGAAAGGCATCGGCCTGATGAAGCTGGGAAAGACGAGAGGAATGGGACATCCGGGCAGGTTCTCCAAAGGCAAAAAAGCCCCGCCTGCGCGGAGCTTCCTTCAATTGTGTGGCGATTGCAGGGTCAGGCTTCGCTGGCAGCCTTGTAACCGGCGGCATCGAGCAGTTTGTCCAGCTCGGCCGGATCGTTCGGCTTCAGACGGAAGAACCAGCTGCCATAAGGGTCGCTGTTGACTTGCTCGGGCGAGTCGCTGAGCAAGGAATTGATGGCGATCACTTCACCGGAAATCGGTGCATAGATGTCCGACGCGGCTTTGACTGACTCCACCACGCCGGCTTCCTGTTCTGCCTGAAGTTGCAGGCCTATTTCAGGCAATTCCACGTAGACCACGTCGCCCAACGCATCCTGGGCATGGTCGGAAATGCCCACGGTAACGCTGCCGTCTGCTTCCAGGCGGACCCATTCATGGGTGGCGGCGTAACGGAGTTCGCTGGGAATGTCGCTCATTCTCTGTCCTCACGACTATCTTCGGATTAAACAAGGATCTTGCCATGGCGCACGAAAACCGGCTGCACCACGCGCACCGGATACCATTTGCCGCGGATTTCCACTTCGGCGCGATCGGCAGTGGCAGCCGGCACGCGCGCCAAAGCAATAGATTTACCCAAGGTCGGCGAGAAGCTACCGCTGGTGATCTCGCCTTCGCCTATACCAGCGACCCGCACCAACTGGTGCGCACGCAGCACGCCACGTTCCTCCAGTACCAATCCGACCAGCTTGGGCAGATGGTCGGCTTCACGCTGCGCCTCCAGCACCTCGCGCCCCACGAAGCGGCGCTCGGCCGGCTCCCAGGCAATGGTCCAGGCCATATTCGCCGACAGGGGCGATATCTCCTCGGTCATGTCCTGGCCGTAAAGGTTCATTCCAGCTTCCAGGCGCAAGGTGTCACGAGCCCCAAGGCCAATGGGCACAATGCCGGCGCCAACCAGGTCGTTGAAGAACCCGGGTGCCTGCACGGCGGGCAGGATGATTTCCAGGCCATCTTCACCGGTATAGCCGGTACGGGCGATAAACCAATCGCCTTCGGCCAGTCCCTGGAACGGCTTGAGACCGCCGATCAGCGCCGCACGTGCCGGGTTGACCAGTTCAGCGACCTTACTCCGGGCATTCGGTCCCTGGATGGCCAGCATGGCAAGTTCGCTACGCTCGTCGATGACGACGTCAAAGCCGGCGGCCTGGGCTCTCAGCCAGGCCAGATCTTTCTCGCGGGTCGCCGCGTTGACGACCATGCGATAACCATAGTCAGCCAGATAGACGATCAGGTCGTCGATTACCCCGCCTTGCTCATTGAGCAAGGCGCTATACAGTGCCTTGCCGGCAAATCCCAGCCGCGCCACGTCATTGGCCAGCAGATGTTGCAGATAAGCCTTGGCGTCGATACCGGAAATATCCAGGATCGTCATGTGCGAGACATCGAATACCCCGCAATCGCGGCGCACCTGATGGTGCTCCTCGACCTGGGAGCCGTAGTGCAGCGGCATGTCCCAGCCGCCAAAGTCGACTACTTTGGCGCCGAAAGCGAGGTGTTGAGCAAAGAGCGGTGTACGCTGACCCATGGGTTTCTCCTTCAGGGCAGGGCGCCGAAGCGGATTGGCAAAGCAACAAGGGCGCTTCGAATGGCGCGAATTGTAGCCGCATGCTGGAAGAAGGTCACTGCGCAGCAATAGCGCAGTGTTACCAACGTCTTGCTCGGACGAACGTTTCGATAGCCTGCCGATGCCAGATAGCGAAGTCGGCGAAGGTATCGCAAGCATTGGCTATAGTCAGGCGCGGGCAAGCTCCGGCAGATCACCGGTCAGTCCCAACGCCTGGCGTACGAACAGCGATTTGGCACCTGGCAGGGCTTCCACCTGCTTCAGCCCCACGTTGCGCAGCCACCGCAAGGCCACGGAGTCAGCCTGGAACAGGCGCTCGAAGCCCTCCATCGCTGCCATCATCGCCAGATTCTGCGGCATGCGCCGACGTTCGAAGCGGCTGAGGACACGCAAGTCGGACAATTGCTCGCCACGCTCGTGGGCGTGCAACAGGACTTCGGCCAATACCGCCGCATCGAGAAAGCCCAGGTTCACGCCTTGCCCGGCCAGGGGATGGATCGTGTGCGCAGCATCGCCGATCAGCGCGAGGCCGGTTTGCACATAGCGCTTGGCATGCCGCTGACGCAACGGGATGCACAGGCGCGGATCGGCTTCGAGCACCTTGCCGAGGCGTTCTTCAAAAGCGGTGCCGAGCGCCTCGGCGAAAGCGACATCGTCCAACTCCATAAGCCGCCGGGATTGCTCCGGCGTGCAGGACCAGACAATCGAGCACCAGTGCTCATCACCATTGCGCACCAAGGGCAAGAGAGCCAGCGGACCATCATCAGTAAAGCGCTGCCAGGCGGTCCGCTGGTGCGTACCGGCACAACGCACGCTGGTGACAATCGCATGATGCAGGTAATCCCACTCGCGGGTCTTGCAACCGGCCAGCCGGCGAATCGCCGAATTGGCGCCGTCTGCGGCGACGACCAAAGGCGTACGGTAGCAGCGCCCGTCTGCCAGGGTCAGTTGCCAGTCATTGCCTTTGCGCTGCAACTGTTCCAGCCGGGTGCCAGCGACCAGTTCGACTGCAGCACACGTCTTCAGGCGTTCCAGCAGCGCATCCTGTACCACTCGGTTCTCGACGATATGCCCCAACACTTCGGCATGCACGGAAGAGGCGGAAAAACAAATCTGCCCGGTACCGGTTCCATCCCATACGCACATATCGGTATAGGGACTGGCGCGCCGACCAACAATGCCCGGCCAGGCCCCCAGGTGTTCGAGAATACGCTGGCTGGCAGCGGACAAAGCACTGACCCGTGGCTCGAACGGCTGGCCGGAGGAAAATGGCCGCACCTCGAGCGCATCGCTGTCGATCAGCACGATATTCAGCCCGGCGTCCTTCAGGGCCAGGGCCAGCGCACTACCGACCATCCCGGCGCCGACGATGATCAGATCCGCTTGCATGATATCCCCTTGTCTTGAATGTACATGCGATGAGAACGGTGCATTCAGTCCCGGGTTCCCAGGCCCATGGCCTGACGGGCGAAGCTTCGTTTGGCCGATGGCAGCAGATCGAGTGCTACCAGTCCGAGAGTACGCCCCAGCGAAACCAGTCGGCCGGAATCGCCGAACAGCTGCACCAGTCGGTCGGAAAAACCGATGGTCAGTCGCTGATCCGCACGTTGACGTTCGTAGTAACCACGCAGGGTAGCCAGGTCTCCCGGGGCAGCCGGGCTTTGCAACAGGGTTTCAGCCAGGGCCTGGGCATCGCGCAGGGACAGGTTGTAGCCCTGCCCGGCAATCGGGTGCAAGCTATGCGCAGCATTGCCGAGCACGACCAGACCGGAACGGACCTGCTCTTCAGCCTCGACCAGCGCCAGCGGATAGACATAGCGTTCGCCGATCTGACGAAACGTGCCGAGACGATAGCCGAACGCCTGCTGCAACTCTTCGAGAAAGGCTGCGTCGCTCAAACCGAGCAGACGGTCGGCGTCGCCCTCGGGACGAGTCCAGACCAGGGCGCAGCGATTTTCCGGCAAGGGTAGCAGCGCCATCGGACCATCCTTGCTGAAACGCTCGTAGGCCACTCCGCCATGCGGGCGACTCGCGGTCAGATTGGCGATCAGCGCCGTCTGGGCGTAGCTGCTGGTCTGTGCCAGGATGCCCAGTTGCTCACGCAGCCCCGAACGCCCGCCATCGGCCAGGATGGCCAGCGAGCAGACAAGCTTGCGGCCATCGGCCAACTCCAGCCGATAGCCGCGCTCATCGGCCTGCAGTTGACGAACCTCGGCAGGACAGTCGCGAATGACCACCTCATCGTCCAGAGCCTGCCACAGACAATGGCCGATCCAGGCATTGTCGACCACGTAGCCAAGCGCCGAAACACCTTCCTTGGCAGCATCCAGACGAGTTACACCAAAGCGCCCGCGTTCGGACACCTGGATCTGCAGGATTGGCTCGGCCCGCTCGGCGATGCGCGACCATATCCCCAGACGCTGGTAAAGTTGCCGGGTTCCGAAGGAAAGCGCCGAGGAGCGCGAATCGTAGCTGGGCTGGTAACCGGCTCCCGGGATAAACGGCTCGATCAGTCGAATCCGCCAGCCACGCCGCCGGGCTCCCGTTTGCAAGGCCAGAGCCAGGCTGGCACCGACCAGCCCGCCACCAATGATCGCAATCTCATCCTGTATCACCTCAGGCCATCCTTGTCCGGGCAGCGCCCATCAGCGCCTCGATATCGGCCACAGCTTTAGGTACCCCGGAAGTAAGGACTTCACACCCGTTCTCGGTCACGATGACATCGTCCTCGATCCGGACACCGATGCCACGCCAGTTCTCCGGCACACGTTGCTCATCCGGAGCGATATAGATACCCGGTTCGACGGTCATGCTCATCCCCGGCTCCAGCAGCCGCCATTCACCCTCGATCTTGTAATCGCCGACATCGTGTACATCCATACCCAGCCAGTGTCCGGCTTTGTGCATATAGAAGGGTTTGTAGGCTTCGCTTTCGATCAGGGCATCGACTTCACCCTGCAGCAGCCCCAGCTCGACCAAACCGGCCGTGATGACGCGCACCGTCGCATCGTGTGCCTCATTCCAGCGGCGGCCGGGAGCAATGTGCTCGAACGCTTCGATATTCGCAGCCAGCACCAACTCGTAGATGGCCCTCTGCTCAGGCGTGAAACGTCCGCTAACCGGAAATGTCCGGGTGATATCACTGGCGTAGCAATCAATTTCACAACCGGCATCGATCAGCACGAGATCGCCATCGGCAAGCACGGCGTCGTTCTCGCGATAATGCAGGATGCAGGCGTTGCGGCCGGAACCAACGATGGAACCATAGGCCGCTTGGCGGGCACCGCCCTGGCGAAATTCATAGTCCAGCTCGGCTTCGAGGTGATACTCGTACAGTCCGGCACGACTGGCCTGCATCGCCCGCACATGGGCTCGCGCCGATACTTCAGCGGCATAGCGCATCACCGCCACTTCAGTCGCGCTTTTGTACAGCCGCATATCATGCAATAGAGGTTCGAGCGAGATGAATTCACGCGGTGCCTGGACGCCCTGGCGCACCTTGGCGCGGATACTGTTGATCCAGCCAAGTACCTGCAGATCGAATTCGGAATGGCTGCCGATCGCGTAGTAGACCCGTGAACAACCTTCGATCAAGCCGGGCAGGATTTCATCGATATGCGCAATGGAGAAGGCATCGTCGGCCATGAAATCGCGTATCGCTCCCTCCTGGCCAGCCCGCAATCCATCCCAGAGTTCACGCTCCGGGTTACGCTCGCGACAGAACAGGATGTACTCCCCGTGTTCGCGACCGGGAATCAGAGCAATTATCGCCTCGGGCTCGGAAAAGCCGGACAGGTACTGGAAATCACTGTCCTGGCGGTAATCATGCTCGACATCGCGATTGCGGATATGCACGGGAGCGGCAGGCAGGATGGCGATGCTGTCAGGCTCCATCTGTTCCATCAACGCCTTGCGCCGAAGGGCATATTCCGATTGCGGGATACGGATCATGGGCAGACTCGCTTCAATCAGTGGAGGGGCGGCTTGGGTTCGGGCTCGGCCATATCAGCCTCGACCGGGGCGGCGCATTCCGTGAACAGCAGCAGTGGTGCTACACGCAGATACTCCATCACTTCCATATAGTCGTTTTCGCCATTTTCCGATTCGTCCAAGCGGTTTTCCACCTGGGCGATGGCCGCCAGATCCTGCAAGGTTTCCGTCGCATCCTGGCTTAACGTCCGGCTGCCGGCGGCCAGGCCGAAGCCCGCCAGAAACCCCTGACACCACTGCCCCAGGGCTGCGGCCCGCTCGGCCAGCGGCATCTCGTCGCTGGGCAGCAGCAGGATGAGTGCAATATCGCTACTGGCCAGCTCACCCTTGGCCATCTCCTGCAAACCGACCAACGCCTGGCGCAACCGATCCTCCGGAACCACACCCAGGAGCTCGGCTGCATCCTCCAGCCAGGGATCGACAGTGAAACCAGCGCCGGCACAGCTGCGGCCAAGCAGCAGGCCATGCAGCTCGGCGGGCGAAACGGACGAACCACTGTTGGTCAGTAATCCGGCAAAGGCAGTATAAGGCGAGTTCTGAATCGACATGACGGCTAGGCGTAAACCACGGCAATGAATAGAATGACTACCCCGTATCCTAGCACTGGCAGACAAGCCAAGACCATGCACGCCCCAGAGCTTGTCACCTCGCAGCCATCCAGAGAGCCCATGGAAAACGCCGACCTGCACCTGCTGGCCAGCAAGATCGAACAGCTGATTCAGCGTATCGAACAGCTTGAAACCGAAAATCACGCGCTACGGGCCAGCGAGCAAACCTGGCAAAAAGAACGTACCCAGCACATTGAAAAGAACGAAACCGCACGATCGAAGGTCGAATTGATGATTTCGCGCCTGAAAGCCCTGGAGCAGGACTCATGAACCAGCCTCTCACCGTTACCGTTACCGTCAGTATCCTCGACAAGGAATACTGTATCGCCTGTCCGCCCGAGGAACGTGAAAATCTCGAAAGTGCGGCCCGCCACCTCGATGGACGGATGCGGCAGATCCGCAGTCACGGCAAAGTGATCGGCACCGAGCGTGTAGCCGTCATGGCCGCCCTGAATATCACCCATGAATTTCTGCACAAGAGCGAGCATCTCGATGCCGAAGCCGGCGACACCCGCGAGCACGTGCGCAAACTGTTGGAGAGAGTGGATACAGCTCTGACCAATGATCCGAATTCCACTGATAGCTGATGGATGCCGCGCTCATTGCGTTATACTCCGCCTGACTCCCTGGCATGTACGCCAGCCGGTGCTGTCCCTCTCCCGATACGCAAAAAAACGGGGACTGTGCGTGAGACCGGTGTGCATGTCCGCCTGACGGAAAGCCTTATGGTTTCCGGCAGTCACCACCTTGAACTTTCGGGTTCAAGGGCCTACGCCAGCAGCGGCATGCCGGGGAGCTCACCTTATTGATCCAGGCCGAAGACCTGTCACGTCGTGATCTTCGCCGCCTGCTGCGCCAAAAGCGCCGCAGTCTGTCCTGCAGCCAGCAGCATCGCGCCGCGCAACGGCTCTATCGCCAGTTGGCCCAGCATCCGCTGTTTCGTCGTGCCCGGCACATCGCGTTGTATCTGGCGAACGACGGTGAAATCGACCCCCGAATATTACTGCAGGCCGCCCAGCGCCGCGGTAAGGCGACCTACCTGCCGGTCCTGAAAACCTGGCCAGGTACTCGAATGGCTTTTCAGCGAGTACGTCCCGGCGAACCGATGCGCCGCAACCGATTTTGTATTGCCGAGCCACTTTCCAAGGCTGCACGCCAGCGCCCGGTCTGGGCCCTGGATCTGCTGCTGCTGCCATTGGTGGGGTTCGATACCCAGGGCGGACGCCTGGGTATGGGTGGCGGCTTCTACGATCGCAGCCTGGCTTTTCGTAACCACCGCCACAACGCTCGACGCCCCATCCTGCTTGGCCTCGCCCACGAGTGCCAGAAAGTTGATCGGCTCGATCTGGAAAAGTGGGATGTAACCCTTGATGCGACGGTGACGGACGCGGGCTGGTATCCTCTGCGGCTTGCTAGATAGCGCTGCCAGTCATCCGTCGAATTCGCCATGTATGGCTCAAAGGCTACTGCTCTATCCAGGTTTTCGCCCGAATATCGAAACCTGGTGATCGGCCCTGTCCGCCATCAAGCTTTGGGTATAGCCGGTGGTAACGACGCCCAGACTGAACAAAACTACCAAAACCCATAAGATATCCGGCTTGCGCTTCATAAACGGCTCGCCTCCCCCTGCCAGGCGATCAAATAACCAACCCGAGCACATCCAGTTTTCTCGGTTGGTCGATACGGTTTTTCCAGACCTGGCGTTATCCATCACGGCAGTCACCGGCATTGCGCAGCGGCGAGCCATTCTCAATCAGGCAGCCCCAATAATTCCATGATGCTGTGCCCAGAAAAACACATACGTACATTTCATTTGAAGCCATCCGGGCCGAATCGGATTGTTGGCACAAGGCGATGCACGAAAAATACCGACGCAACCGTTCAGTAGCCTGCCGGTGTATCCTTTTACTGAACGATCAGATTATTGAACAGCAAGTCATCCACCAGTGGCTTGCCTTCTTCCTGGGTCAGAATGGCCTGGACCTGCTTGAGCGCTTGCTGACGAAGCCTTTCCTTGGCTTCGATGGAACCCAAGGTGTCTTCGGTCTGCTGGGAAAACAGCATTACGAGTTGATTACGGATCAGCGGCTCATGGTATTTGACCTGTTTGGCAGGTTCTTCGCCAGTGACCTGCAATGCCACATCGGCTTTGTAATACTGGAGTTTCGGGCCCGTGCCGTAATTGCCGACCAGGGCGGGAAACAGACTGACATAGGAAACCTTGTTGGCCTGACCTTTGGCCGCCTCCTCCTCGGCCTGCACGACAAAAGCCCCGGCCACAAGACATAGCAGAACGATCCAGCACCGCATAACCACCTCGCGAAAGGAATACGCCACCAGCCTAACAGGCCAGCCTTCCCGCAAGCCGCGACATAGCCAGCAAAATACCCTAACTGCGTGGCGCGTAGGCGAATACATCTGCGCGCATCTGGTGTGCATCCATGCCGGCTTCAACCAAGGCATCCAACGTTGCATAAACCATGGTAGGCGAACCGCTGGCGTAGATGTGCAGCCCCTTCAGGTCGGTGAAATCTTCGCGTATGGCTTGGTACAGAAGACCGCCGCGACCTTCCCAACCGTCACTGACGATTTTATGCAAGGACAGCCCCGGCAGCTTCTGCCAATCCGCCCAATGCGAGATTTCATAGAAGTCTTCCGCCCTGCGCACGCCCCAGTACAGATGTATGGGGGGGGTGAATCCCCGGGCCCGGCAATGCTCGATCAGACTGTGCATTTGTGCCATTCCGGTGCCGGCGGCAAGCAAAACCAGCGGGCCGTCGGGCAGTTCGGCCAGATGAGCATCACCGAACGGCAAGCGAATCCGGGCAGTGCCTTCACGGTCCAGATATCCAGGCAGCCCTTTACTGCTACCGTCGCGAGCAAAAACATGCAATTCGAGTTCCCGCCCCTGATGTGGAGCCGAAGCCAGCGAAAAGGCGGAAAATTCGCCAGTCTCACGCTGTAGCAGCAGATATTGCCCGGCATGGTAGAGCGGCATCTCTCCTTCCGGCGCCAACAGGCGGACACGATAGACATCGCCGCCCACCGCCTGGCATTCGATGAGCTGGCAAGTCAGCTCACGAACCGGCAGCACGCTTGATGCCAGCACACCGTCCCAATGCACCAGGCAGTCTTCCAGCGGCTCGGCAAGACAGGTGAAGATTTCTCCCTGATTCATTTCGACGCCGTTCTGGCGAACTCGCCCTTCCACCAGCAGCGCCGCACAGACATGACAGGCGCTATCGCGACAACCGTGGGGACACTCGTAACCGAGCCGATGGGCTGCTTCGAGGATTCTCTCCCCGGGCCGGACATCAAGTTTGAAACCGGATGGTTGCAGGGTGATATTCATCGAATCCTCTTTTCGCAAGGCTTTTCGTCTGAGCTAGCTCGATAGACAAGAAAGCGGCCGGATAAAACGATCAATCGATCCCCAGTTGCTGCCACAATTCGTCGACCCGCTTTTTGACCGTCTCATCCTGGACGATGGCCCGCCCCCACTCGCGATTGGTTTCCCCCGGCCATTTATGGGTAGCATCCAGACCCATCTTGGAACCCAGACCGGAAATCGGCGAGGCGAAATCCAGGTAATCGATAGGCGTGTTGTCAATCAGCACGGTATCCCGCTTGGGGTCCATTCGCGTGGTGACGGCCCAGATCACATCATTCCAGTCGCGGGCATTGATGTCATCATCGGTGACGATCACGAACTTGGTATACATGAACTGGCGGAGGAAAGACCAGACCCCCAGCATCACTCGCTTGGCATGCCCTGGATACTGCTTCTTGATCGTGACCACAGCCATCCGGTAGGAACAACCTTCCGGCGGCAGATAGAAATCGACGATCTCCGGAAACTGCTTCTGCAGGATCGGCACGAAGACTTCGTTGAGCGCCAGGCCCAGGATCGCCGGTTCGTCCGGCGGGCGGCCGGTGTAGGTACTGTGATAGATAGGGTTGCGGCGATGGGTGATGCGCTCGACAGTGAAGACTGGAAAACGATCTACCTCGTTGTAATAACCGGTATGGTCGCCGTATGGACCTTCATCGGCCATTTCGCCAGGCTGGATATGCCCTTCCAGGATAATTTCGGCACCCGCTGGTACCTGCAGGTCACTGCCAATGGACTTGACCAATTCGGTCCGACTGCCGCGCAGCAAACCGGCAAAGGCATATTCGGACAGCGTATCGGGTACTGGCGTAACCGCGCCGAGAATGGTTGCCGGATCAGCCCCAAGCGCTACTGCCACAGGATAAGGGTGCCCAGGATATTTCTGGCACCACTCCCGGAAGTCCAGTGCGCCCCCCCGATGGCTGAGCCAGCGCATGATCAACTTGTTGCGACCAATCACCTGCTGGCGATAGATTCCGAGATTCTGCCGCTCCTTGTTCGGACCACGCGTAATAGTGAGCCCCCAGGTAATCAGTGGCCCGACATCGCCAGGCCAGCAGGTTTGCACCGGAATTTTTGCCAGATCGACATCATCGCCTTCCACAATCACTTCCTGGCAGGGCGCATCCTTGAGCACCTTGGGCCCCATGGCCAGGACCTTTCTGAAAATCGGCAACTTGGACCAGGCATCCTTCAACCCCTTCGGCGGTTCAGGTTCCTTCAGGAAAGCCAGCAGCCTGCCGATCTCGCGCAGCTCTGAAACATCTTCCACCCCCATGCCCAAAGCTACGCGTTTTGACGTACCGAAGAGGTTGCCCAGCACCGGAATATCGTATCCGGTCGGGTTTTCAAAAAGCAGCGCTGGACCGCCCTTGCGCAAGGTACGATCACAAATCTCGGTCATTTCCAGTACCGGTGAAATCGGTGCCTGGATGCGCTTGAGCTCGCCGCGCTGCTCGAGCGCACGAAGGAAATCTCTCAGATCACGGTATTGCATCGGCCCCTCGCACTGAATCGCTGGAGGCCGAAGGCCGAACGAAACGACATACCCTCGTTCGGCCTCCAGCCTCAGGCGGCCTGCCGCCTGTCGGTCATTTTCGCTTCATCGACATGAAGAACTCGTCGTTGGTCTTCGTATCCTTCAGCTTGTCCAGCAGGAATTCGATGGCGGCGATTTCGTCCATCGGATGCAGCAGTTTGCGCAGGATCCATATGCGCTGCAGCTCTTCCTCGCTGGTCAACAGCTCTTCGCGGCGAGTACCTGAACGGTTGATATTGATTGCGGGGAATACGCGTTTCTCGGCGATACGCCGATCCAGTTGCAGCTCCAGGTTACCGGTGCCCTTGAATTCCTCGTAGATCACTTCGTCCATTTTCGAACCGGTTTCCACCAGTGCGGTGGCGAGAATGGTCAGGCTACCGCCTTCTTCGATGTTGCGTGCCGCACCGAAGAAGCGCTTGGGCTTCTCCAGGGCATGAGCATCGACACCCCCCGTAAGCACTTTGCCAGAGCTGGGAATCACCGTATTGTAGGCTCGCGCCAGACGGGTGATGGAGTCGAGCAGGATGACCACATCCTTCTTGTGCTCGACCAGGCGCTTGGCCTTCTCGATGACCATCTCGGCAACCTGCACGTGGCGGGTCGGTGGTTCGTCGAACGTGGAGGCGACCACTTCACCGCGCACGGTGCGCTGCATTTCAGTCACTTCTTCCGGGCGCTCGTCGATCAGCAAGACGATCAGATGCACTTCCGGATTGTTGCGCGTGATATTGCTGGCAATATTCTGCAACATGATCGTCTTGCCCGCCTTGGGCGGTGCGACGATCAAACCACGCTGGCCCTTGCCGATCGGCGCGCACAGGTCGATGACCCGGCCGGTGAGATCTTCGGTGGAACCGTTGCCGGCTTCCATCTTCAAGCGCACATTGGGGAAGAGCGGCGTCAGGTTCTCGAAGAGAATCTTGTTCTTCGCGTTTTCGGGACGGTCGAAATTGATCGAGTCGACCTTGAGCAGCGCGAAATAGCGTTCGCCTTCCTTGGGCGGACGAATCTTGCCGATGATGGTGTCACCGGTACGCAGGTTGAAGCGGCGAATCTGGCTTGGCGAAACGTAGATATCGTCGGGACCGGCCAGATAGGAGGAGTCAGCGGAGCGCAGGAAGCCGAAACCGTCTTGAAGGATTTCCAGCACGCCATCCCCGGAAATCTCTTCTCCGCTCTTCGAATGCTTCTTCAGCAGGGCGAAGATCACATCCTGCTTGCGCGAACGGGCCATGTTGTCGATGCCCATTTGTTCGGCCATTTCCAACAGCTCGGTAATAGGCTTTTGCTTGAGTTCGGTCAGATTCATAAAAAGTCGGGAAGGATGAGGGAAGCGGAAGCTCGAGAAGCCGCGCGGCGAAAGACGGACGGTTTTCGTTGTTTGTCAGGCAAAGGCGCGTTGGCGACAGCCTGCAGAGAGCGACGCAAAAAAAGGTCGCGGTGCCGAATTTAGCACCGCAGAACCAAAGCGTCCAGCCAAATGAAGAATTCGCCTATGCCATCCGACGAATCACACAAGGGCATTGCCAACCCGAGAGGTTCAAATATTGCTGGTCAGGAAGGAAGTCAACTGCGATTTGGACAAGGCGCCAACCTTGGTCGCTTCGACATTGCCGCTCTTGAATAACATCAGCGTCGGTATGCCGCGTACGCCGTACTTACCGGGCGTTCCCTGGTTTTCATCGATGTTCAGCTTGCAGACTTTCAGCTTGCCTTGGTACTCCCTGGCGATTTCGTCGAGGACCGGTGCAATCATCTTGCAGGGACCGCACCATTCGGCCCAGTAGTCGACCAGAACGGGGCCTTCTGACTGAAGAACGTCCTGATCGAAACTGTCATCGGTCACGTTGGTAATATAATCGCTCATGGATCTCTCCAGGTCTTGAGACAGTAAGTAGACATATGATAGCCCGGCACGACACACATCGGAAAGCCGCTGCCGTCCCGCTCACGCCGCAGACATGAGGCAATTGGTCACAGCGAAGCGCTCTGACAAGCGCAAGCCGGTACTGAACGGTACTGCCGATCAGCAACCTTTCGTTGGCGAAGCCCGCTCATCGTGGCACGATTGCGCCGAACTATTGCGAGAAGTTTTAGAATGCCGCAAGCCATCAAGAATTACCCCCTGATTGCCGCCATCGATCTGGGTTCCAACAGCTTCCACATGGTGCTTGCACGTTCCGACGACGGCAATCTCCGTATCCTCGAGCGGCTTGGCGAGAAAGTGCAACTGGCCGCGGGTATCGATGAAGAGCGCAACCTCAGCGAAGAGGCAATGCAGCGGGGCTTGAACTGTCTCAGCCGCTTTGCCCAGATGGTCAATTCCCTGCCGCAGGATGCTGTGCGTATCGTCGGCACCAACGCCCTGCGTGTTGCCCGCAACCGTGCCGTATTCATTCGCCGTGCCGAGGAAATCCTCAAGCATCAGGTCGAAGTCATTTCCGGCCGGGAAGAGGCACGCCTGATCTATCTCGGCGTTTCACACACGATCCCCAGCCTGGCCGGCAGGCGCCTGGTGGTCGACATTGGCGGCGGCAGCACGGAATTCATCATCGGCCAGGATTTCGAGTCCCAGCTGCGGGAGAGCCTGCAAATGGGCTGTGTCAGTTTTACCCAGCAGCATTTTCGCGACGGCAAGATCACTGCGAGTCGCTTTGCCCAGGCCTATACCGCGGCTCGCCTCGAATTGATGACGATCGAGAACAGTCTGTGCCGCCTTGGCTGGCAGGAGGCGATCGGTGCCTCCGGTACCGTTCGGGCGGTAGGCCAGGCGATCGAGGCCGGCGGCCATGGCAACGGCGAGATCAATCGCGAAGGCATGGCCTGGCTCAAACGCAAGCTGCTGAAGATCGGCGAGGTGGACAAGATCGATCTGGATGGCGTCAAACCCGACCGCCGCAGTGTCCTACCGGCAGGCGTAGCCATCCTCGAAGCAGTCTTCGATGCGTTGGAACTTACCAGCATGGGGCATTCGGAAGGCGCATTGCGCGAAGGTGTGCTGTATGACCTGATCGGTCGCCATCACCATGAAGATATACGCGAACGCACCTTGACCGACCTCATGGTCCGCTATCACGTCGATACGGCACAGGCTGCCAGGGTCGAAGCCAAGGCACTCGAAGCCTTCGATCAAATCCGCGCGACCTGGGCATTGAACGAGGAGCACGACCGGGAGCTGCTCGGCTGGGCCGCGCGAGTGCATGAAGTGGGCCTGGATATTGCCCATTATCACTATCACAAGCACGGCGCCTACCTGATCGAGCACTCCGACCTGCCGGGCTTTTCCCGGGACGACCAGCATACGCTGGCGCTTCTGGTCCGTGGCCACCGCCGCAATATTCCTGCCGGCAAGATCCAGGAACTGTCAGAGAACAGCCTCAAGATCACCCGGCTCTGCGTACTGCTGCGCTTCGCCATTCTGTTCCATCATATCCGCGGACCACAGGAGGCGCCGGCCATCACCCTGCAGGCTGGCGAGAACAGCCTGGATGTGACCTTCCCCGATGGGTGGCTGGCAAGCCATCCACTGACCCAGGCCGATTTCGCTCAGGAAGCCCAGTGGCTCGAGCGCATCAACTTCACGCTGAGAGTGAAGTAAGCGACAAGGCTGGAACTGGATGATCTATCTCCATCCGGATCCAGCCTTGCCACGTGTTTCAAGCCATCAACGCACCAGCACGTTGGCTGCCGTCAGTTTTTCCAGCAGGACGTTCTGCGAACTGCGCGAGCTTTGATGACCAGTGGGTGCAAGGCGGACATAGCTGCCGTCGGGCTGCAGAATCCAGCTCTGGGTGTTGTCGTGCAGATACAGGTCCAGCTCTTTCTTTACCCGCAGCAGCAGCTTCTTGCCTTCGATCGGGAAGCAGGTCTCGACGCGCTTGTCCAGGTTGCGCTCCATCCAGTCGGCGCTGGACAGGTACAGTTTCTCCTCGCCACCATCGTTCAGGAAGTAATAGACGCGACTGTGTTCGAGGAAGCGGCCGACAACCGAACGCACATGAATATTGTGCGAAACACCGGGAACGTTCGGGCGCAGGCAACACATGCCGCGCACGATCAGATCGATCCGTACACCAGCCTGGCTGGCCTTGTACAGGGCGCGAATGATCTTCGGATCGGTCAGCGAGTTGACCTTGGCGATGATATGCGCCGGCCGGCCTTCCTGAGCGTGCAAGGTTTCCTGGGCGATCAAGTCGAGCATGCCTTTCTTCAGGGTGAATGGCGCGTGCAGGAGTTTTTTCATGCGTAGCGCCTTGCCCATGCCGATCAACTGGCCGAACAGCTTGGCAACATCCTCGCAGAGCGCCTCGTCCGAGGTCAGCAGGCTGTAGTCGGTATACAGGCGGGCGTTGCCGGCGTGATAGTTGCCAGTGCCCAGATGCGCATAGCGCACGAAATCGTCACCTTCGCGCCGCAGGATGAGCATCATCTTCGCGTGGGTCTTGTAGCCGACCACACCGTAGATCACCACCGCACCGGCCTGTTGCAGGCGCCCGGCCAGCGCCAGGTTAGACTCCTCGTCGAAACGCGCGCGCAGCTCGATCACCGCGGTAACTTCCTTGCCGTTGCGGGCTGCTTCGACCAGGGCATCGACGATCTCGGAATTCGCGCCGCTGCGGTACAGCGTCTGCTTGATCGCCACCACAGTTGGATCCTTGGCAGCCTGACGCAGCAAGTCCACCACCGGCGTGAAGGACTCATAGGGATGCAGCAAGAGAATGTCTTGGCGCGCGATCATCTGGAAGATGTTTTCGATGTTCTGCAAGCCTTTGGGGATGCTCGGAGTGAACGGCTGGTACTGCAGCTCGGGATGGTCTTCCAGACCGGTGACACTGAACAAGCGAGTCAGGTTGACCGGCCCGTTGACGCGATAAAGCTCGGTCTCGCTCAGGCCGAACTGCACGAGCAGTTGGTCGGTGAGGTGCTGCGGACAATTGTCGGCCACTTCCAGCCGCACCGCGTCGCCGTAGCGTCGCGCGAACAGCTCGCCGCGCAGTGCGCGAGCCAGATCTTCCACGTCCTCATCCACTGACAGGGCCGCATTGCGCGTCAGGCGGAATTGGTAACATCCCTTGACCTTCATGCCCTGGAACAGATCGTCGGCATGGGCATGGATCATCGAGGACAGGAAGACGAAGTTGTCCCCCGGCCCGCTCACTTCTTCCGGTATGCGAATGATCCGCGGCAGCAGGCGCGGTGCCGGGATGATCGCCAGTCCCGAGTCGCGACCAAAGGCATCCATGCCTTCCAGCTCGACGATGAAATTCAGGCTTTTGTTCACCAGCAGGGGGAACGGATGAGTCGGATCGAGCCCGATGGGGGTGATGATCGGGGCGATTTCGTCACGGAAATAGCGCCGGACCCAGGTCTTCATCCTGGCCGTCCAGTGGCGGCGGTGAATGAAGCGGATCTGCTGCTTGGCCAGCTCCGGTAGCAGGATGTCGTTGAGAATCGCATATTGGCGCTCGACCTGCCGGCCCACTATCTCGGCGATATGCACCAGCGCCGCGTGCGGCAGCAGACCATCGGCACCAGCCTGTTCGCGGGCGAAAGTGATCAGCTTTTTCAGCGCGGCCACGCGAATTTCGAAGAACTCGTCCAGGTTGCTGGAAAAGATCAGGAGAAATTTCAGCCGCTCCAGCAGCGGGCAGGATTCATCCAGCGCCTGTTCCAGCACACGGATATTGAATTCCAGCAACGACAGTTCGCGGTTGATGTACAGGCTGGTGTCGTCCAGGCCAGGAATGTGAAGCAGTTGGGCATTCTGGAGCTCCACTGCCTCGACCGGCGCCACGGCTATGGCGCTATGCTCGCCGTTGTCTACCGATGCGGCTTTGGGCAAAGCGGGAACCTTCGCATCGGGTGCAATGCTTTCCTGTTCGGTCTTGTTGAGTCCTTCGTCGATCATTGGCTGGCCTCGTGGGGTCAATGCCCCCTCTTCAATCGTTGTGCGGCATGCTTTGCAAAATAGGTGAGGATTCCGTCCGCTCCGGCCCGCTTGAAGGCGATCAGCGATTCGAGGATTACCTCTTCGCTCAACCAGCCATTCTGGATGGCAGCCATGTGCATGGCATATTCGCCACTGACCTGATAGACGAAAGTGGGTACGCGAAACTCGTCTTTTACCCGACGCAGGACATCCAGATAAGGCATGCCCGGCTTGACCATGACCATGTCGGCACCCTCGGCCAGATCCAGGGCGATCTCGTGCAGGGCTTCGTCGCCGTTGGCCGGGTCCATCTGGTAGGTGTATTTGTTGCCCTTGCCCAGGTTGCCAGTCGAACCGATGGCGTCACGAAACGGACCGTAGTAGGCGCTGGCGTACTTGGCCGAATAGGCCATGATGCGCACGTTGGTATGCTCGGCCAGCTCCAGCGCTTCACGCAGTGCCTGGATGCGGCCGTCCATCATATCCGAAGGCGAAACAATCTGTGCTCCAGCATCGGCATGGGACAAGGTCTGCTTGACCAGCGCATCGATGGTGATGTCGTTCTGGACATAGCCGTCCGCATCGATGATGCCATCCTGCCCGTGGGTGGTATAGGGATCGAGCGCCACATCGGTCATCACCCCAAGCTCCGGGAAGCGCTCGCGCAGGGCGCGAATGGCGCGCTGGATCAAGCCATCCGGATTCCAGGCCTCGGCAGCATCCAGCGATTTGCGCTCGGTCGGAATATAGGGAAACAGGTCGATGCAGGGAACACCCAGCTCCACCAGTTCTTCTGCCTCTTTCAACAGCAGATCGATCGATAGCCGCTCGACACCCGGCATCGAGGGAATCGGCTCGCGGCGGTTTTCGCCGTCGAGGATAAAGACCGGCAGGATCAGGTCGTCGACAGTCAGACTGTGCTCTCGCACCAAGCGCCGGGAAAAGTCATCGCGCCGGTTACGGCGCAGGCGTGTAGCGGGAAACAACCGGTTGGCAGGGACAAAACTCACAACACACTCCAGACCCGCTGAAACGGGGAAACATGACAGTTTTAAGCCATTTTGATGACCAAATAATGACAGCCGCGCCTGTTATCGACAGGAGACCGCTTCGAGCCATTGTGACGAGCCTCGAGCGCGCCTGCCAATGCCCCATAGGCACAACATCATTGCACCAGCGTGCCACAATGGTCGAACGCCTGATTCCCACCATGTTCGAAACCCGTAAGCGCATAGACTTGACAGGGCCTGCCAGTAGTCGTTTCCGCGTTACTTTGCGCAAGCAACCGATGATAGGCCCTAATATCGAATCGATTTCCACCTCGAGCAGGAGATTTTTCAATGAACAAGAAAGTGGCAGTGATCCTTTCCGGCTGCGGCGTCTACGACGGTTCGGAAATCTATGAAAGCGTGATCACCCTGTTGCGTCTCGACCAGCGCGGTGCAGAGGTACAGTGCTTCGCGCCCGATATCTCGCAACTGCACGTCATCAACCACCTGACTGGCGAAGAGACAGCAGAAAGCCGCAACGTGCTGGTCGAATCGGCGCGCCTGGCTCGCGGCCAGATCAAGAGTTTGCGCGAAGCCCGCGTGGACGATTTCGATGCACTGATCGTGCCGGGCGGTTTCGGTGCGGCGAAAAACCTTTCCGATTTCGCCATCCAAGGCGCTGCCAGCAGCGTGCAGCCCGATGTGCTGAGTGTCGCCAAATCCTTCGCCCAGGCAGGCAAACCGATCGGTCTGATCTGTATCGCACCGGCCATGGCCGCGCAGATCTACGGTGCCGGAGTGATTTGCACCCTGGGCCAGGAGGACAGTGACGCAGCCGCCGCCGTACGCGACATGGGCGCCCGGCACCAAGCCTGCGCCGTCGAGGATATTGTCGAGGACAGCGCACACAAGCTGGTCACCACTCCCGCCTATATGCTCGCCAAGAATATCGGCGAGGCCGCCACCGGCATCAACAAGCTGGTCGACCGTGTCCTCGAACTGACGCAATAAAGCAGGAAACTACCGCGACGGGGAGCAGGCAACGCTCCCCGCTACTCTCGCCTTCCTGCCACCCGCTTATTTTTCCTGTGCCACTCCCCTCAGAAGGCGTTTATTTTGCATGACAAAACGCTTGCTGTTGGAGAGACGCCCATGTCGCATACGCTGTTTTCACATATCAAGGCCCGCTGGCAAAGGCTGGTACTACTGGCGATAACGCTTATCGGCCTACCGATCGGCTGCACCACACTCGAGCGCACCGAGCGGGAATTGGTCTTTCGGATCGAACCCGGCACGGCCAGTTGGTACAGCGGCCTGCCGGATGCGGTCGAGGAACTGGACCTGACCCCTAGCACCTTCGGCAAAACCCAGAATATCCATGCCTGGTGGTGGCCTGCGGCGCAGGCCGACGCCGCGACGGTGCTGTACCTGCATGGTTCGCGCTGGAATCTCACCGGCCAGTTGTTTCGTATCGAGCAATTGCATGACATGGGGTTTTCGGTACTGGCCATCGATTACCGCGGCTTCGGCAAGAGCCTTGGCGAGTTACCCTCGGAACGCAGCGTCAACGAAGATGCGCGAATCGCCTGGGAGCGCCTGAAACAGCTGCAACCCGACCCGCAAAAGCGGTTGCTCTACGGCCACTCGCTCGGTGGCGCGATCGCCGTGGATCTGGCCGCAGAAATGGGCCGCGCTGCCAAGCGGAACGGTACGCCGCAGCAGATGCGTGGCCTGATCATCGAATCCACCTTCACCAACCTGGCCGATGTGGCGGCGGCAGTAACGAATACCTCCTTGCCGGTCCGCTGGGTGCTATCGCAAAAATTCGACTCACTGGACAAGATCGAGCATGTCGGCGTGCCATTGCTGATCGTACACGGGACCGAAGATCCGTATGTGCCCTCGCGCTTCAGCCGGGAGCTCTACGCCGCTGCCCGCGAGCCCAAACAGCTGCTGCTGATCGATGGCGGCACCCACAACAACAGCATGCGCCTGGGCTTTCAACTGTACGCTCAAAGCATCGACAAACTGCTCCAGATCCACCCGCACGAAGACAGCACCGCGCTTTCAAGGCTGTAGAAAACCGCTTGCATCAGGCTCGAATGCTCGCTCAGCGCAATGGTACAACTGCACCGATGACCCACCTGGCGCACAGAGACCGATGGAGAGTTCGACCGAAGCGAATCCCAAACCGCGCCACTGGTGGCCTGCGGTCGCCGTCTGGCTAGCCACCGGACTCTGCATGTCGCTGCTGGATGGTTATCTCGACCTGGCCAATCTGGCGATTCTGCTGGTTTTGGCTTCCGCGTTGGTTTCCCTATCGCTATCCCCCCTGGCCTCGCTATGCAGTAGCGCCATGGCTATTTTGGCCTTCAACTGGGCCTTCGTCTCGCCGCGCGGCACCCTGGTCGTCGACTTGCGCGAACAGGTACTGCTGTTGATAACCATGCTCGCGGTGAGCTGGATCGTGGCCCTGCTGATGGGGCGCCAGCGCGCTCTGGCACACGAAGCCAGAAGACATGCCCAGCAAGCCGATCAACTGCGCATGCTGGGCGAGGCGCTGCGAGATGCTCGCGCGCCACTGGAACAGGTGGACCTGCTGGGCGAGACACTGGAACAACTGACTGGCGGCCCGGTAACGCTGCTGATCCCCGGACAGGACACCCCGGCCAATGGCGAAAACCGCCTGCTGCGCGGCCGCGCCTCGATCGACCAATACGATGGCCTGCGCCTGATCCTGACAACCTCCCAGGCCATGGGGCCGGGAACCGGGCGTCATGAGGAACAGAACGCCTGGTTCCTGCCTATGCGTGGGCGCACCGCCAGTTTCGGTGCGGCCCTGCTACCGGTTACCGACGAAATCGCCCGGAGCCTGCCGCTGCGTGAACATGCCCAGGCACTCTGTGATCAAATGGGCTTGGCCCTGGAGCGGGCACATACCCTGTACCTGGCCAGAACGGCCCATGCAGAAGCCCAGCTGCAAGGCTTGCGTAACACACTGCTGGCCGCTATCGCCCATGACCACCGGACACCGCTGGCCACTATTCTCGGGGCAGCCTCTGCGCTGTTGGAGCAGAATGAACGCCTTTCGTCCGACCAGCGCCAGCGCCTGGCTGCAACCATTGTCGATGAAGCCCAGGCGCTGACCCGTCTGACCGACAACACCCTGCAACTGGCCCGCCTGGATTCTCCTGACCTGGAACTGCGCATGGACTGGGAATCGCTAGAGGAAATCGTCGGTTCGGTGTTGCAGCGCGTGCGCCGCCGCGATCCCGAGCGGCGCGTGCAGGCCCGGCTGGCTCCCGGCCTTCCCCTGCTGCGCTGCAACGCCGTACTGCTGGTACAACTATTGGACAATCTGCTCGACAACGCCCTGAAATACAGCGATGCCGGCACAGCAGTCGAGGTGCAGGCACGCCAGGAGAACGGCCGACTGCTCCTGGCCGTATTGGATCGCGGCCCGGGCATCGCCCCTGAATGGCGCGAGCGGGTATTTACCGCCTTCGAGCGCGGCGGCGCGCCGGATACCGCAATGCACCGAGGCGTCGGCGTTGGCCTGGCGTTGTGCCGGGCCATCGCCCGGGTCAATGGCGGACAGTTGTATTATCGCCCGCGTGAAGGCGGGGGCGCCTGTTTCGAATGCAGCTTGCCGCTGACGCCACTGCCACCCCATCGGCCACACGAGGCACCCCACTCATGAGTCTCTGCGTATGGCTGGTAGAGGATGACCGCGATCTGCGCGCCACGCTACGCGAAGTCATCGAGGTGGAAGGCTACCGGGTAATCACCTCCGCCACTCTGGCAGACGCACAGGCCGTACTGACCCATGCTGGGGCCGGCATCGATCTGGTCCTGCTGGATCTCGGCCTGCCCGACGGTGAAGGCGAAGCTGTGCTGGCTCTTCTGCGTCGCGAGCGGAACGTGCCGGTAATCATGATTTCCGCCCGTGACGACGATGGCCAGAAGATCCGCCTGCTGGACGCCGGAGCGGACGATTACCTGGTCAAACCGTTCAGCGTGGGTGAGCTGCTGGCACGCATGCGTGTGGCGCTGCGCCATCGCGGCACCCGGCTACAGGCGGCGGTGACCCATTATCAGCGCAACGGCCTGGAAATCGACCTAGCCGCACATCGCGTAGCGCTGCATGGAGAAACCGTGCATCTCACTCCCACCGAATTCAAATTGCTGGCTCGCCTGGCGAGGAGCGCAGGCCAAGTGGTCACGCACCGGCAACTACTGACGGATGTCTGGGGCAACGAGTTCGTCGAACATACCCATTATCTGCGCCTTTACATGGGCCAGTTGCGCGCCAAACTGGAAGCCGATTCCGCCGAACCCTGCCTGCTACTGACTGAACCCGGGGTCGGCTACCGCTTGATGGAGCCTGGCAATGCTGGATAAAAATCCGGCGATCCTTATGCGTTCCTGATATCGGCAGACGCACACTGCGGCCGTTTTCCATCTTTCGACAGGCCGACCATGAGCGAATCCGTCACGGATCTCGAATCCTCCCGCCCGGCTCATTCCGGGCACAATCGCAACCTTGCCGCACTTACCCTGGGCGCCATCGGCGTGGTCTACGGTGACATCGGCACCAGCCCGCTCTATACGGTAAAAGAAATCTTCTCCCCGGCCACCGGTCTGGCACTGAATCACGCCAACCTGATCGGCGCTGTCTCGGTGATCTTCTGGGCACTGATACTGGTCGTCACGCTCAAGTACGTCATCCTGATCCTACGTGCCGACAACGATGGCGAAGGCGGCGGGCTGGCACTCACCACCCTGGCGGCCAAGGCCGTCAAGGCACGCCCGGCGCTGCGTCACGCCCTGCTGTTGCTGGGGGTATTCGGCGCTACGCTGTTCTATGGCGACAGTGTCATTACTCCAGCGATTTCAGTGCTCGGTGCGACGGAAGGGCTGGAACTGCTCGCTCCGACGCTCGAACCCTACGTGATCCCCTTCACGCTGGTCATCCTGATCGGACTGTTTGTCATTCAGCGCCTGGGCACCGGTTTCGTTGGCAAATGGTTCGGACCGATCATCGCGCTCTGGTTCGTCACCCTCGGGATCACGGGGATCAGCCATATCGCTCGGCAGCCGGCCATTCTCGCGGCGCTCAATCCGCTGCACGCCTGGGTATTTCTAAGCACGCAAGGCTGGCAGCTGTTCGCTGCCGTAGGTGCCATCGTACTGGCCCTGACCGGCGCCGAAGCGCTATACGCAGACATGGGCCACTTCGGTCGCAAACCGATCCAGCTGGCCTGGGCCGGCCTGGTATTGCCCAGCCTGGCACTCAACTACATGGGCCAGGGCGCACTGCTGATGAGTACCCCGGCCGCGATCGAAAACCCCTTCTATCACCTTTTCCCGGAAAGCTGGCTACCGCCGGCTCTGGTGCTGGCCACCCTGGCGGCGATCATCGCGTCCCAGGCGGTGATTTCCGGTGCCTATTCGATGACCAAGCAAGCCATCCAGCTCGGCTTCCTGCCACGCATGGAGGTTCGTTATACCTCGGTCAAGGAGGCTGGACAGATCTACATGCCAGCTGTCAACTGGGCGCTGCTGGCCGGGGTGATCATTGCGGTGCTGATTTTCCAGAGCTCGTCCGCGCTGGCCGGCGCCTACGGCATCGCCGTGACGCTGACCATGCTGATCACTACTCTGCTCACTTACTTTGTGGTGCGTGCGGGCTGGGGCGTACCAAAATCCATCGCCATCGCCGCCACTGCACTGTTTCTGCTCATCGATGTCATCCTAGTCGCTTCCTGCGCCATCAAGTTCTTTGCCGGCGGCTGGTTTCCGCTGGCGTTGGCGGCACTGCTGTTCCTGCTCATGAGCACCTGGTCGCATGGTCGCCAACTGGTGGCGGACAGCATCCGCAAGGATGGCACGAATCTGCAGACCTTCATCGACAACCTCGACCCGCAGATTACCCTGCATCGTGGCCAGCGCACGGCCGTGTACGCCGTGGCCAACCCGGACACGGTGCCGCAGGCGCTGCTGCACAACCTCAAGCACAACGAAGTGTTGCACAAGCACAACATCATTCTGACCGTGGTGTTCCACGAAGTGCCCTGGCTCGGCATGGACAAGCGCGTGGAAATCGAGCCGCTGGGACGCGGCTTCTGGCGCGTCACACTGCACTTCGGCTATATGAACATTCCCGACGTGCCCAAAGCCCTGATGCTGGCGGAATCCCAGGGGCTGCGCATTCCGGCATTCGAAACCACCTACTTTCTCAGCCGCGAAAACATCATGCCCAGGGCTGGCAGTGGCATGGTCACCTGGCGCGAGCAGCTGTTCGCCATCATGACTCGCAATGCTGGCCGGGTGGTCGAGTACTTCCGGCTGCCAGACAATGCGGTGATCGAATTGGGGACACGGGTGCAGATCTGAATGCCGCACAACAGCCTGAAAAGCGAACAAAGCGCATTTTTCAGCTACCATGCTGGATCGCTTTTCGAACGGGTCACGCTCTCGTGCATGCCTTGGAAAGCGAAAAACCCGCCTAAGCGGGTTTTTCTAACCTTACTCGACATCCTGTCAAGCTGCCATCCTGGCCCGGTTGTTCGTCCTTGACATCCCTGAGCACATCCTGTGCTGCAGTCCATGTAGGTAGATTAGTGATCCAGTTGGCAAAACGATAGAGTAAAACTCCGCGACTTCTTGTAAGCATTTTGCTATTCGTCGGTTTCTCTGCGCTGTCGTACCCAAATATTTCAGCCGCTCCGAGCGTGTCGAGCACAGTGGCATTCTCTGCCTTTATCCGCCTGCCGGCATGACCGGCGGCAAGTACTCCAGCGTCGTCCCCAACCCCCAGAGCAATACCAGCACCAACGGTATGTGCACCAGCAACTGGACGAAGGAAAAGCCGATCAAATCGCGCGCCTTGAGCCCCAGCACGCCCAGTAGCGGCAGCATGTAAAACGGGTTGATCAGATTGGGCAGTGCCTCGGCAGCATTGTAGATCTGCACGGCCCAGCCCAGATGGAAGTTCAGTTCGTTGGCCACCTGCATCACATAGGGTGCCTCGATGATCCACTTGCCGCCGCCGGAGGGAATGAAGAAGCCGAGAATGGCCGAATAGACGCCGATCAGCAGTGCAAAGGTATCGTGCGCGACGATTTGCACAAAAAAGGTGGAAATGTGATGAGCCACAGTCTGGCCGTCACCGCCGCCGACCTTGGTCATGATCGCGGCGATGGAGCCGTACAAGGGGAACTGGATCAGCACCCCGGCCGTGGTCGGCACCGCGCGGGACACAGCATCGAGGAAACTGCGCGGGCGCCAGTGCAGCAGCGCCCCGAGCGTCAAAAACAGCAGGTTATAGGTATTGAGCCCGGAAATCGCCTCGATGGCCGGCTTGCTGGCGAACTCCTGAACCAGCCAGCCCACGGCAAGCAGCACCAGCAGAATGATCAGCAGCGGGCTGTATTCCAGCCACTCGCCGGGCCGGGTGCGTTGCGCCATGGGGGGCGGCACGAAACCTGGATCGATGCCGCAGGCCTTGGCATCGCGCGCACTGGCGGCCCCCGGCGCAGTGGCATAGGCGACCATCAGCGACACCAGCGTAAGTGCCAGCAGCAGCACGCCGGATTGCCAGAGAAAGATGGTCTGGGTGAAAGGAATCACCCCGGTGATCGCCAGGATCGACGGCGGCAGACTACCCGGATTCGCCTGCAACTGTGCGGCAGAAGACGATAGCCCGAGCGCCCATACCGCTCCCAGCCCGAGATAGGCGGCCGCACCGGCGGCGCGGTAATCCATGCGCAGCTCGTCACGGCGGGCCAGCGCCCGGACCAGCAGCCCACCGAACACCAGACTCAACCCCCAGTTCAGTAAGGAAGCCAGCATCGATATCAAGGCGACCCAGCAGACGGCCGAACGACCGTTCTTCGGGACTGCCGCAAGCAGCTCAATCAGGCGGATTGCCGGCGGTGAGCTGGCGACGACATAACCGCCGATGACCACGAAGGCCATCTGCATGGTGAAGGGAATCAGGCTCCAGAAGCCATCTCCGAAGGCCTTGGCGGTCTCGGCGGGTTTTGCCCCCATGGCCAGCGTCGCCAGCGCGACGATGACCACGGCCAGTACGGCAAAGACCCAGGAATCGGGAAACCAGCGTTCGGCCCAGTTCGAGCAACGCAGCGCAAAGCGCGCGTAGCGGCTGTCTTCGATAGCGGCAGTCATCGGTATTTTCCTAGTTATTGTTCTGATTATTGCGCCAGCCAGCCGCCATCCATGTTCCAGGCGGCACCGCGCACCTGCTCGGCCGCATCGCTGCACAGAAACAGGGTGAGTTCACCGAGTTGCCCAGGCGTCACAAACTCCAGCGATGGCTGCTTCTCCGCCAGCAATTCATCGCGCGCCTGCTGGAGATCACCACTGACTGCGGCGCGTTTGTCGATCTGCTGCTGCACCAAAGGCGTCAGCACCCAGCCGGGACAGATGGCATTGCACGTGATCCTGGTGCAAGCGGTTTCCAGGGCGATGACCTTGGTCAGGCCGATCACCCCATGCTTGGCCGCGACGTAGGCCGCCTTTTCTTTCGAGGCAACCAGCCCATGTACCGATGCCACATTGACGATCCGTCCCCAGCCGCGCTCGCGCATGCCGGGCAGCGCCAGGCGGCTGGTGTGGAACACCGCGGACAGGTTGATGGCGATCACCGCATCCCACTTGGCCGCGGGGAAGTCCTCCACCGGCGACACGTACTGGATGCCAGCATTGTTGACCAGAATATCGACGCCACCGAAATCCTGTTCGGCGTAACGCATCAGCTCGTCGATTTGTGCCGGATCACTGAGATCGGCGGCGTGATAACCCGGCGTCTGGCCATGGCGGGCAACGCTGTCTTTGGCCGCATCGACGTCACCGAAGCCGTTGAGAATCAGGCGCGCGCCGGCCTCGGCCAGGCGTTCAGCAATACCCAGGCCGATGCCGCTGGTGGAGCCGGTGACGAGTGCCGTCTTGCCTTGCAGATTCATGATGTTTTCCTCGTTCAGACGATGCCGGTCAGGTAGAACACGCCGATGACGAACAACACCGCCGTGGTCTTGATCAGAGTGATGGCGAAGATGCCGCCGTAGGCTTCGCGGTGGGTCAGTCCGGTGACTGCCAGCAGGGTGATCACCGCACCGTTGTGTGGCAGCGTGTCCATCCCGCCGCTGGCCATGGCGGCGACGCGGTGCAGCACTTCCAGAGGAATCTGCGCCTGGTTCGCGGCAGCGATGAAGGTATCGGCCATGGCCGCCAGGGCGATGCTCATCCCCCCCGAAGCCGAACCGGTGATCCCGGCCAGCAGGGTGACGCTGATGGCTTCGTTGAGTAGTGGGTTGGGGATTGCCTGCAGGGCCTGGGAGAACAAGAGAAAACCCGGCAAGGCAGCGATCACCGCCCCGAAGCCATACTCGGATGCGGTATTCATCGAGGCCAGCATGGCTCCGCCTACCGCGGTTCGGCTGCCTTCGGCGAGCCGCCCGCGAATGACCCGGAAACCAAACAGGCCGACGACCAGAATACCGGTCAAGAGGGCCGCTTCTACCGCCCAGATGGCGGTGATCTTGCCGATTTCGGTCTGCACCGGCTGCGCCAGTCCTGGCAACATGAGGCTGTGGGTCTTGCCATACCACAGGGGAATCCAGTGAGTGAACGCCAGATTGAGCAGGCCCACCAGTACCAGCGGCAGCAGTGCGATCAAAGGGTGCGGTAGCGGAATATCTGCCGGCGTTTCCGGCTCGTTGCGCAGTTCGCTGCCGTAGCCTTCACGCTTCTCCAAAGCCTTGCGCCGCTGCCGCTCCAGATACAGCAGGCCGACGCAAACGACGAACACCGAGCCGCTCAACCCCAGCCAGGGCGCGGCCCAGGCGGTGGTGCCGAAGAAGCTGGTGGGAATGATGTTCTGAATCTGCGGCGTGCCGGGCAAGGCATCCATGGTGAAGGAAAATGCCCCCAGCGCCACCGTGGCCGGAATCAGGCGCTTGGGGATGCCACTCTGGCGAAACATCTCGGCCGCGAAGGGATACACCGCGAACACCACCACGAACAGGGAAACTCCGCCGTAAGTCAGCAGGGCGCAAACCGCGACGATCACCGGAATCGCCCGCCGCCGGCCCAGCACGTCGATCGCCGCGACGACAATGGAACGCGAGAACCCAGACAATTCGATCAGCTTGCCGAACACCGCACCGAGCAGAAAAACGGGAAAATAGAGCTTGATGAAGCCGACCATCTTGTCCATGAACACGCCGGTAAAAGCCGGCGCCACGGCGCTGGGATCGGTAAGCAGTACAGCGCCCAAGGCAGCGATGGGGGCGAAGAGAATGACGCTGTAGCCGCGATAGGCGGCGAACATCAGCAAACCCAGCGCCGCCAGGGCGATCAGAACACTCATGACTACTCCTTATCGCCGGCGGGTCGACCGACATTTTGTTGTTTTCGAGCAGCGGTGTTGCGTTGGCATTAGGGCGTGTCATCAATTGCCACCCCGTTGCGGTCTATCGATACGTTCAACAGGGTGGCTGGCTTCGTCCATCTACCCTGCGAGCGCTCTGTTTGTCAGGGTTTCAGTGCATGACGCAGTTGATGGGCGCGGCGCTTGAGAATTCGCTCGCAACGGGCCGTGTCCCAGCGATAGAACCCCTCGCCGCTACGCAGACCGGTCTGCCCCTGCGTGACCTTTTCTTCGATCAAGGCCAGTACCGCCTCGTCCTTGGCCAGGCTCGACATGAGATGCCGGGAAATATCCAGGAAGGTATCCAGCCCCCCCATATCGGCAGCCTCCAGCGGGCCGACCATGGCATAGCGTCGCCCGAGCGAGGCACGCATCACTCGGTCGACGGTCGCCGCACTGGCAACGCCGCTCTGCACGAGATGCAGCGCCTCGCGCAACACGGCAAACTGCAGGCGATTGCCAATGAACCCGGGGCAGGCCTTGTCCAGCACCACGGCTTCCAGTTCCAGCCCTGCCAGCAGCGCCCGGACCTGCTCCAGATGCTCGGCACGCGTGCGGCTGCCCGGGACGATTTCCACTAGCGGAATCAGGTGTGGCGGGTTCCAGAAATGCGTGATCAGCAATCGCTCGGGGTGCTGCATTCCCTCGGCCAGCGCATCCGGTAGCAGACCGCTGGTATTACTGGCGATGATGGCATCGGCAGCAATGCTTCGCTCCAACTCGGCATAGAGTGCCCGCTTAAGTTCGAGCCGCTCGGGAATCGCCTCGATCAGCAATCGGGCACGGGCGACATCCGTCAATTGCTGCGTAGTCCTGAGTCGTGCAAGGACTTCGTTCGTCTGCACGTGGTCGAACTGATCGGCATCGGCCAGCTCTGCCAGGATGGCCTGCGCTTCGTCCGCAACTTCAGCGAGTCGCTCCGGCGACGGGTCGTACAGCAGCACACTATGCCCATGCCGGGCGAAATGGGTGGCGATACCGACGCCCATGAGACCGGCACCAAGGATAACCAGAGAAGCTGATGTCATATATAAGCTCCTGTTTTTATTTGAATTAGCGCTTACAGGCGGTTCATCAGCCGCGCTCCAGCGCCAAGGCCACACCCTGCCCGCCACCGATGCACAAGGTAGCCAGCCCCTTATGCGACCCACGGCGGATCATTTCGTGCAGCAGCGTGACCAGCACGCGGCAACCGGAAGCACCAATGGGGTGACCCAGGGCAATCGCGCCGCCATTGACGTTGACGATCTCCGGATTCCAGCCCAGTTCCTTACCCACCGACAGCGCCTGGGCAGCGAAGGCTTCGTTGGCTTCGATCAAATCGAGCTGGTCGAGCGTCCAGTCGGCTTTCTCCAGACAGCGACGCGTGGCTGCCACCGGACCAATCCCCATGATCGCCGGATCGACGGCGGCGCTGGCATAGGCCTTGATCGTGGCCAGCACCGGCAAGTTCAGTTGTTGTGCCTTGGCAGCACTCACCAGCAGCACGGCAGCGGCTCCGTCGTTGAGGGTCGAGGCGTTGCCGGCCGTGACCGAGCCGTCCTTCTTGAATGCCGGTCGCAACTTGGCCAGGGCGTCAATCGTGGTGCCGGTACGCGGCTGCTCATCGGTATCGAAAAACAGCGCTCCACCCTTGCGCTGCACAACGTTCACCGGTGTGATCTCATCCCGGAAACGTCCAGCTTCGATGGCGGCCAGCGCCTTCTGTTGGGAAGCCGCGGCGAAAGCGTCCTGGGTATCGCGGGCGATGGCGTATTTCTCCGCCAGGTTTTCCGCCGTGATGCCCATGTGATAATCGTTGAAGGCATCCCACAGCCCATCGCTGATCAGCGTATCGACCAGACTGGCATGGCCCAGGCGCAGGCCGGTCCGCGCCCCTGGCAAAACATAGGGCGCCAGGCTCATGCTTTCCTGCCCACCGGCGATGATGGCGTCGGCATCGCCGCAACGGATCGCCTGGGTCGCCAGATGCAGGGCTTTAAGTCCCGAGCCGCAGACCTTGTTGATGGTCATGGCCGGTACGGTTTCCGGCAAGCCGGCCTTTATCGCGGCCTGCCGGGCCGGATTCTGCCCCGCACCGGCGGTCAGGACCTGGCCCAGGATGACTTCATCCACTTCGGCCGGAGCCAGCCCTGTACGTTCGAGCAGCGCCCGGATGACGGTGGCACCCAGCTCGCTTGCCGGAATCTGGGCCAAGGCACCCTGGAAACTGCCGATGGCAGTGCGTGTGGCAGCGACAATGACAACGTCTTGCATGAAGATTCTCCCAATCAGCGGGTAAACGGTTAGAAGGTCATTTCCGGCACATGCTCGGGCACGATCAACTTGCCGGCGGTCTTGGCGACGATCTCCTCCACACTCACTCCTGGCGCGCGCTCCTTGAGCACGAAAGCGCCGTTCTCGATTTCCAGATAGGCCAGGTCGGTCAGTACCCGCCGGATGCAACCGGCGCCGGTCAGCGGCAGCGAGCAACGCGGCAAGAGTTTGGAAGCCCCGTCCTTGGCAGCGTGGGTCATGATGACGATGATGTTCTCGGCACCGGCGACCAGATCCATCGCCCCGCCCATCCCCTTGATCAGCTTGCCGGGGATCATCCAGGACGCGATGTTGCCCTCCACATCGACCTCGAAGGCGCCGAGCACCGTCAGGTCGACATGGCCGCCGCGGATCATGGCGAAAGATTCGGCTGAGTCGAAGATCGATGCGCCGGGGCGGGCGGTCACGGTCTGCTTGCCAGCGTTGATCATGTCGGCGTCCAGTTCCGCCTCGGCGGGAAACTCACCCATGCCGAGCAGGCCGTTTTCCGACTGCAGCATCACATCGATGCCCTCGGGCACATAGTTGGCCACCAGGGTAGGAATACCGATGCCCAGATTGACGTAGTAACCGTCCTGCAGCTCGCGCGCCACGCGCTGAGCCATTTGTTCACGGGAAAGGGTCATTGCACGAAGCCTCTATTGTCTGTCTGGTCAGCGTCCGGGATCAGGCGCGCAAGGTGCGTTTTTCGATACGTTTCTCGAAATGCCCGAGAATGAGGCGGTTCACATAAATACCGGGCGTATGGATCTGGCTGGGCTCCAATTCGCCCGGCGCGACAATCTCTTCCACCTCGACCACGGTGATCCTGCCGGCCATGGCGACGAGCGGATTGAAGTTCTGCGCGGTATGCCGGTAGATGACATTGCCGAAATAGTCCGCCTTCCAGCCTTTGACGATAGCGAAGTCGCCGATGAGCGCCCGCTCCAGGATGTAGTGCTTGCCGTTGAAATCGCGCACTTCCTTGCCTTCGGCGACCGGCGTGCCATAACCGGTCGCCGTATAGAAAGCCGGGATACCTGCGCCGCCAGCCCGCAGCCTTTCGGCCAGGGTGCCTTGCGGGGTCAGTTCGACCTCCAGTTCGCCATTGAGCAATTGGCGTTCGAACAGCGCGTTCTCGCCGACATAGGAGGCGATCATCTTGCGGATCTGCCGATCTTCGAGCAGCACCCCCAGGCCGAAGCCGTCGATGCCACAGTTGTTCGAAACCACGGTGAGGTCCCTGACCTGCCGCCGGCGGATTTCGGCGATCAGATTTTCCGGAATGCCGCACAGGCCGAAACCACCGGAGAGGACTGTCATGCCGTCGCCGAGACCTTCCAGGGCTTGTTCGTAGGTGCTTACTCGCTTGTCGAGTCCAGACATGCTGCTTGCCTCTTTTATGCTGGTGATGTTCGACCGACAGGCAAGCTGTCGGAGGGACGGCCTGAAATGAAGTGTTGCTCGCCCGAACTTATTTGTTAAGTTTGATTTTTCAATCCAATGATTTGGATTTCTTATAAATGACCATAAAACAACTGCGAGCCTTTCTCGCCGTGGCGCAAACCCTGAGCTTTGCCCAGGCCGGCGAGCGCCTGCATCTGTCGCAACCGGCCCTGAGCCTGACGATCAAGGGGCTGGAGGAGTCGCTCGGTGGGCGCCTGCTCAGCCGCACCACGCGTAGCGTGACCCTGACCCCAGAAGGCGAAACCCTGGTGCCGCTCGCCCGCCGTCTGCTGGTGGATTGGGATAATGCCGAACAAGTGCTGCGCCAGCGTTTCACCCTGCAACTGGGCCAGGTCGGCGTCGCCGCGATGCCCTCCTTCGCGGCTAACCTACTGCCCATCGCATTGAAAGTTTTCCGCCAGCACTACCCCAAGGTAAACGTCACGGTGCACGATGTAATCAACGAACAGGTCATCGAGATGGTGCGCAATCGCCGGGTCGAACTGGGGATCGGCTTCGAGCCGGAAGCCTCCGACAACCTGGCGTTCGACTCGCTGTACCTAGACCGTTTTGTCGCCGTATTGCCCGCCGACTCGCCATTGGCCGAACAGGAAAAGGTAAGCTGGGGACAGCTGCTACAAGAAGACTTCATCACCCTGCAACGTCCTTCCGCCGTGCGCCTGCTGCTGGAACAGCATCTTGCCGTTCGCGGAGAAAGGCTCCCGGTCGCCTTCGAAAGCCATCAACTGGCTACCATAGGCCGCATGGTTGCCTGCGGGCTGGGCGTGAGCGCCGTACCTTCACTGTGCATTGGGCAGATGCATGAAGTCGGAGCCCGCTGTGTGGCGCTCAACGATCCCGTGATCGAGCGGCGCATCGGTCTGCTCACCCGTACCGACCACGAACTGTCGATCGCCGCCCAGGCCATGCGCCAAGTCCTGCTGGCAACGACTGATCAGGAGGCCACCTTGGCCACTCCCAAGCAGGCATGACACTGGCATCCCGGTCCTGGTACTCCTGAACGCCTGCCCCTGCCAGGGCAATCCAGACCGCACCAAAGACCAATTGCCATCGTTAGCGAAAAAGCCCAGCCTGCTCTGGTACCAAGGTGCTGAATAACGCCTCTACCACCTTCGTGAAGATCAATCGTCAATGAGTTACAGCAAGACACTCCCCCAGATTCCGCTCGATTCGGACCAGACGACGAAACAGGCAAGTATCCTACTCACCGTCGTCTGCGTGACCATCCTTGCACTGAGCATCTGGCAAGTACGAGAGGAATACACGGATCAGGCTCATCAATACCAAAAAGACGTGGCCAACCTCTCCGCCGCGCTGCTGCACAATACGGAAGCCTCTATCCTGCATTCGAGCACTATCCTGCTGGGGTTGATCGAGCGGCTGCAGAACGACGGTAGCAACCCGGCGGCCCTGGAACGCCTGAGCCACCTGGCCCGGGTTCAGGCAGGCTTCTATCCGGAACTTCAGGGTATCTTTCTCTACGATGCCAAGGGCAAGTGGCTGCTCAGCACATTGCCGCTCAAGTCCGGCGTCAACAATGCCGACCGCGATTATTTCCGCCACCACCTGCTCGATTCCGGGCTGGGGACCCATATCGGAACGCCAATCCGCAGCCGAACCACCAACGACTGGATCATCACTGTTAGCCACCGGATCAACGACTTGGATGGCAAGTTCGCCGGCGTCGCCCTGGCGACACTCAGGGCCCAAACCTTCCTGGATTTCTACAAGAGCCTGAATCTCGGCCCGCAAGGCATCATTCACCTTGCCCGCACCGATGGCTCGATCCTGGTCCGCTATCCTTTTCGCGAAGAAGACTTACCCAAAGGCACGGCCAGCGGTCTGCTCGTCCAGGCGATCCAGCAAGGCTCGGAGCAAGGCGTCCTGATACTCGATTCGCCCTTTGACGGCGTGCGCCGGATCTCTGGCTACACAGCCAGCAAGATCCTGCCCATCTATATGGCGGTAGGGCTCGATGAAAGCTATGCCTTCGAATCCTGGCGCAAGAGCCTTTATGCCACCTCGGCAGCCGTACTCGTAGCCCTGGCCGTTATTATCAGCTTTGGCCTGAAGATCATTGGCAGCATCCGCTTTCGACAGCAGGAGGAACTGCAATTACAGCAGGCTTACGCCACACTCGCCGAGGCTAACCGGGGCCTGGAAATCCAGGCTTCGCAGGATGCGCTCACCGGCCTGGCCAACCGGCGACAATTGGAGATCGCGCTGAGCCAGCATTTTCTGCGGGCCGAATTTAACAACGAACCGCTGTCCTTTATCCTGCTGGATATCGACAACTTCAAGAGCTACAACGACACCTACGGCCACCAGGCCGGAGACCGCTGCCTGCGCCAGGTCGGCAACTGCATCTGCCGACAGTTGCGCAGCCACTCGGATATTCCGGCCCGCTATGGCGGCGAAGAGCTGGCGATCATCCTTCCGCGTACCGGTAAAACGGGCGCCAAGATCGTTGCAGAAAAGATTCGAGTCGCCATTTTCGAAGAGCGGATCGAGCACGCTGGAAGCAGCCTCGGCTGGCTGACCGTCAGCCTGGGAGTTGCGACCGGCACGCCCGGCCCCCAGTGCACAGCACCGAATGACCTGATCCTGGAGGCAGACAAGGCGCTCTATGAAGCCAAGCGCACAGGCCGGAACCGGGTGGCATTCGGCTCGCAAGACGTAGAACCGCATCAATCCTGAAGCGGCAGAACCAAACCACTAGAACAGGCTTGGGAGCTGTGTCAGGGCCTGTCGGCAGCGTAACCGAGATAGGATAGTGCCGCTTGATAGGCCTTCGGAGTGTTGCACACAATCACCAAGGCATCCCCGCTCTGCGCGGTCTTGAGCATATGGCTCAGGGTCATGGTGGTCTGGTGATGATTGGCAAGCACCGCCACGCGCACCTGCTCGGCTCCGGCAAGCTCGGCATCATCAGGCTGCAAGCCGGGCTTGGCGGTGATCCAGGTACGAAACTTCTTGTCGTGGAACTCGGTATCGAGCACCAACCGCCCGGCTCCCGGTTCAACGGGCGCACGACGGCTGGCCGGCTTTTTCACAAGCATGTGCAATCTCCCTGCTGCAAGCCGGCGATTTTACCATCAGAGCGACCCCGGTACGCGAAATCGAAGTCTGGCTCATGAGATCGCACCCGACGGCATCGAACATCCCGGGAAGCCTTGCTGTCACCCTGATCGGATGAATATGCCTTGCAGGAAAAACAGCATTCGCCCTTCACCGCCTGGAGTAATCCGGGTTGGCCGGGTCAAGATTCATTGGCAAGCCTGGGCAACCCGGCAAATGGTAACGAAGGACTGGGCTTCCAGCGCGGCGCTACCGACCAGGCCGCCGTCGATATCCGGTTGGGCAAACAGCGCCGGGGCGTTATCCGCCTTGAGGCTGCCACCGTAAAGCAATCGGGGACTGGCAGTGCCGGAGGGAAGCTGTCCGGCCAGCCACTGGCGGATATGACCATGGATTTGCTGAGCCTGCTCGGGCGTGGCACTTTCGCCGGTCCCGATCGCCCAGAGAGGTTCGTAGGCGATCACGCCAGCCGCCATGGCTTCACCACCGACGCGGCTGGCAACGGCTTGCAACTGCCCGACGATGACGTTTTCGGCAAGCCCGGCACGCCGCTGCTCCAGGGTTTCACCCACGCACAGCACAGGGATCACTCCACCCGAGAGGGCGGCAGCATATTTTTCCGCCACCATCTCGTCGGTTTCACCGAACAGAGTCCGCCGTTCGGAATGGCCGACCAGCACAAAGCGACACTCGAAGTCATTCAGCATCGGCACGCTGACCTCGCCGGTGAAAGCGCCCCGCTCCTTGGCATTGACGTTCTGTGCGCCCAGGCTTACCGGGCTCCCCTGCAATTGAGCGCCGACTTGGGCGAGATAGGGAAAAGGCGGACAGACCACTACCTCGACACCGGTCACGGCGGCCAGCTCCGGCAGCGCTTCGGCCAGCAGACGCTGATTTTCCTCGCAGTTGCCATTCATTTTCCAATTGCCGATGACGAGCTTGTCTTTCATTTCATAAATCCTTCAGTGATAGCTGTACAACAGTGTTCTGGTACTACAGGGTATCGGTTCCCTGGGTGCCGGTTCGATGCGCGACAGCTGGTTGTTTTTGCCCGTCCGCTCCAGATGGCCCAGCGAGTCGCTCCTGCTCAGACCTGCCGGGCGCCATACGGTGCGAAACGCCTTCATACCCATGCGGATCACCCTCTCGCATCGTGGCAAAATACCGAGCGGCGTAATTTGGAGCCGGAGTGATACCATAACCAGCTGCAAATCGCGGAATCATTCGAGCTTGCGGATGCATGCGTCCGGCCACCTGCGATAACGGATCAGGTAATGAATCCGATTCTTTTCCCGACCTCTATTTCGCCAGGCCAGAACCTGTCACCGGGAAAAGGCTGTCTACGTTGACCCCAGGTGTACAAGTCCAACCCGAATCCCGACGAACCGAGAAAAACTGCGATGACCGACCAGCCAGGCAAACCGAAACGCACCATCCGGTGGCTGTTCGGCACAGCCGGCCCCGATCAGGCGATACACCAGACCAGCGGGCTGATCGCTATCGTCTGCATGACCATTATCGGACTCACTGGCTGGCAGATTCAAAGTGAGTACTTCGACCAGTTGCAGCGGCATGACCAGGATGTCGCCAACCTGTCTACCGTTCTGTTGCGCAATGCCGAATCGTCGATCCTGCACTCCAGCACCATCCTGCTGGGGTTGGTCGAACGCCTCGAAAAGGACAAGCTCACACCAGATGAACTCAGGCGCCTGAAAAGCGTGGCCCGGGCCCAAGCCAGCAGCTATCCGGAAATCCAGGGCATATTCGTCTACGACGCCAAAGGTAACCAGATTTTCAGCTCGCTGGAGCTACCCACCGGTGGCAATTTCTTCGAGAGGAATTATTTCCAGCACCACCTGAACGACCCCAGCCCCGACATCTATCTCGCGCCACCGATTCGCAGCCGGACCAGCGGCGACTGGGTATTCACTGTCTCGCAGCGCATGAGCGACAGCCAAGGCCGGTTTCTGGGCATCACCATGGTCACGCTCAAGGTTCAGACGTTCCTGAGCTTCTACCGGAACCTCAACCTTGATGAGAACGCGCTGGTCAGCCTGATTCGCAAAGACGGTACGACACTGCTCAGAATGCCGTTCAAGGAGAGTGAAATCGGCACAAGCGTCATTGGTGGGGCGGCCTACAACGCGATCCAGCAGGGCGAAACCGAAGGTGTGACCACTTATAGTTCACCGATCGACCGAATACGGCGAATCGTCGGCTTCAGCGCCAGCAAGACCCTGCCCTTTTATATTGTTGTCGGGCTGGAAGAATGCCGGGCATTCAGGGAATGGCGCACAAGCGCCTACATCAGTTCGGCAGTAGCTCTGGGGCCACTGATCCTGATCGTTGCCCTCGGCCTGAAGACCATCGCCGGCATCCGCAAACGGCACGAGACGGAGGACCGCCTGCGCCAAGCCCATCTGACCCTGACCGAAATGAACCGCAGTCTGGAAGTCCTGGCCTCGGAAGACGCTCTGACAGGGCTGGCCAACCGCCGCCAGATGGAGCGCGTGCTCAGCCAATATTTCCTGCCCCCCAACCCGGACCGGACGCTTCTGTCGTTCATCCTGATCGATATTGACCACTTCAAGAACTACAACGACACCTACGGTCACCAGGCCGGCGATCAATGCCTGCGCGAGGTCAGTGGCCATATCCAGAATCAGTTGCACCGGCATACCGATATTCCCGTGCGCTACGGCGGCGAGGAGTTGGCGGTGATCCTTCCCGACACTGGCGAAGCAGGCGCCGTGAAAGTGGCCGAAAAAATCCGCGCCGCCGTGTTCGAAGCGGCCATCGAGAACAACAATACGCCACTTGGCAGGCTGACCCTGAGCCTGGGCGTATCGACCTGCATCCCGAATCATGACGGCGCAGCACAGGATCTGATTGCCCAGGCCGACAAAGCGCTCTACCAGGCCAAGCATGAAGGCCGGAACCGTGTCGTCTTCAAGGCAGGGCTGGGCCAATAGCACCTTTGAAGACCGCTTCCGGCAGATTGCTATAATGGATCGCCGCAAGGCAAGCGTCGCGCCGCCTAGAGCCCTATTGCCAGTAACCAGAATTTATCTGTACGAGCCTATGCATTTCGACCACTTGGACAATTTGCATTACTCGCCCGCGCCCGGGGAATTTTGACTATCTACCAATGTCTATCCTGCCGACAGTTCCAGAGCCTTCGCTCATCACGCGCCAAGGAAGCCCACGACTATGCGCCTTCTCGTTACCGGTGGAGCCGGATTCATCGGTTCTGCATTGATCCGCCATCTCATCCGTAATACCGAACACCACGTCCTGAACCTGGACAAGCTGACCTACGCCGGCAACCTGGAATCGCTGGCCGAAATCGAAGGCGACCCGCGCTACCAGTTCATCGAGGCGGATATTGCCGACCATGAACGCGTCAGCGAGGCACTGCTGCAATTCCAACCCGACGCCATCATGCACCTGGCAGCCGAATCCCATGTGGATCGCTCCATCGACGGCCCGGCCGCGTTCATCCAGACCAATATCGTTGGCACCTACCAGTTACTGGAAGCGACTCGTGCCTATTGGCTGAGCCTGCCGGAAAACCGCCGGGCAGCCTTCCGCTTCCACCATATCTCCACCGACGAGGTCTACGGCGACCTGCATGGCGTCGACGACCTCTTCACCGAGACCACACCCTACGCGCCAAGTTCGCCTTATTCGGCCAGCAAGGCTTCGTCCGATCACCTGGTCCGCGCCTGGCACCGGACCTACGGCCTGCCAGTACTGATCACCAACTGTTCGAACAACTACGGCCCCTATCACTTCCCGGAAAAGCTCATTCCACTGGTGATCCTCAATGCGCTGGAAGGCAAGAAGCTGCCGGTCTATGGCGACGGCTCACAGATCCGCGACTGGCTGTTCGTCGAGGACCATGCCCGCGCCCTGCTCAAAGTAGTCAGCGAAGGCAAGGTCGGCGAGACCTACAACATCGGTGGGCACAACGAGCAGAAGAACATCGACGTGGTACGCGGCATCTGTGCCTTGCTGGAAGAGCTGGCGCCGAACAAACCAGCCGGTCTCGAACGCTACGAAGACCTGATCACCTTCGTCAAGGATCGCCCCGGCCATGATCTGCGCTACGCCATCGACGCCAGCAAGATCGAGCGTGACCTGGGCTGGGTGCCGCAGGAAACCTTCCAGACCGGCCTGCGCAAAACCGTACAGTGGTATCTGGACAACAAAGAATGGTGCCGCCGCGTACAAGACGGCAGCTATCAGCGTGAACGCCTGGGCTCAGTGGAGAAAATTGCATGAAAGGAATCATTCTGGCCGGTGGCTCTGGCACTCGCCTGCACCCCATCACCCTAGGCCTGTCCAAGCAGCTGTTGCCGATCTATGACAAACCGATGATCTACTATCCGATCTCGGTCCTGATGCTCGCCGGTGTCCGCGACATCCTGATCATCTCGACACCGCAGGATCTGCCGCAATACCGCAAGCTGTTGGGCGATGGCAGCCAGTTCGGCCTCAAGCTTTCCTTTGCCGAACAGCCTTCTCCGGACGGCCTGGCCCAGGCGTTCCTGATCGGCGAAGAATTCATCGGCCAGGATTCGGTATGCCTGATCCTCGGCGACAACATCTTCCACGGCCAGCACTTCAGCGACCAGCTCGATCGTGCCGCTACCCACCCCACCGGTGCGACTGTATTCGGTTACTGGGTGAAGGATCCGGAACGCTTCGGTGTAGTGGATTTCGATGAGTCGGGCAAAGCGCTATCGATCGAAGAAAAGCCCAAAGCCCCCAAATCCAGCTACGCAGTTACCGGTCTGTATTTCTATGACAACGATGTGGTGAAAATCGCCAAGTCGATCAAACCTTCGCCACGCGGCGAATTGGAAATCACCGACGTCAACAACGCCTACCTGCAACGTGGCGATCTGCGTGTAGAACGCCTGGGCCGAGGCTTCGCCTGGCTGGACACCGGCACCCACGACAGCTTGCTGGAAGCCTCCCAGTACGTACAGACCATCGAGCATCGCCAGGGGCTGAAGGTGGCCTGCCTGGAAGAGATCGCCTACCAGAACGGCTGGATCGATCGTAACAAGTTATTGACTCAGGCCGACATGTTCGGCAAAACCGGCTATGGTCAGTATCTATTCAAGATCGCCGGTGAGACCCTATGAACGTAATCGAAACCTCGATTCCCGACGTACTCATCATCGAGCCCAAAGTCTTCGGTGATGAGCGTGGTTTCTTCTACGAAAGCTTCAATGCCGCCCGCTTCACCGAGGCGACCGGCATCCGGCGTGACTTCGTCCAGGACAACCACTCAAAATCCCAGCGTGGTGTGCTGCGTGGCCTGCACTATCAAATCAGCCAACCCCAGGGAAAACTGGTCCGCGTGGTTGCCGGCGAAGTCTTTGATGTGGCGGTCGATCTGCGCAAGACATCGCCTACCTTCGGACGCTGGGCCGGCGTTCACCTGAGCGCCCAGAACCACCGCCAGCTATGGATACCGGAGGGCTTCGCCCACGGCTTCCTGGTTCTTAGCGAGACGGCCGAATTTCTCTACAAAACGACCGATTACTATGCTCCAGCCCATGAACGCGCCCTTCTGTGGAGCGATCCCGAGCTGGGAATCGAATGGCCCCTGCAGGAAGCGCCACAGCTATCTCAAAAGGATGCTGCCGGCCTTCGCCTGAGCGAAACGGAGCATTTCGCATGAAAATCATGATTACTGGAAGCAAGGGACAGGTGTCGCAAGAGCTGCAACTGGCCCTGGCCGGTCAAGGGGAAATTTTTGCCTTTGGCAGTCACGAGTTGAACCTGGCTATCCCGGAAGACATATCCCGAAAGGTACGGGAATTACGACCGGACCTGATCCTCAACCCTGCGGCCTATACAGCGGTCGACAAGGCGGAAACCGATCGCCAACAGGCGTTTGCGGTAAACGCCATCGCACCGGGTCGCCTGGCCGAAGAGGCGGCACAGCTGGGTATTCCACTGATCCACTACTCCACCGACTATGTGTTCAACGGTCGCAAGAGCAGTCCTTACAACGAAGACGACCAGCCCGACCCGTTGAATGCCTACGGCGAGAGCAAACTGGCAGGGGAACAGGCGATCCAGGCGGTCGGTGGAGAGGGTCTGATCCTGCGTACCAGTTGGGTCTATTCCCTGCACGGCAAGAACTTTCTCCTGACCATGCAACGCCTCCTGCAGGAGCGGGAACAACTCTCCATCGTCGACGATGAAATCGGCGCTCCCACCTGGGCCGGCACCATCGCTTCGATTACGGCACAGTTGATCCGTCGCTGGCAGGATGAAAAGCAGGCGCTCAAAGGCCTCTATCATCTCACTTCCACGGGGGAAACCTCCTGGAATGGCTTCGCCACCAGCATCGGCGAGCGGCTCAAGGAGCTAAACAAACCCTGCGCCCGAATCGAGAGGATCAGTTCCAAGGACTACCCGAGTGCCGCCCGGCGACCGCTCAACTCCCGCCTCGACTGCTCGCGTCTGCAACGTGAATGGAATGTCCACCTGCCACACTGGGAATCGGCGCTGAGTCGCTGCCTGGAGCAATCCGTCCACCCCAACATTCCCCTGACGGCCTGACCCGGCTTTCGGATCTGCGCTCCGTCCTGACGACTCCGTCTTGACGGCAGGAACAGGCATAATTGCGCCTGGCTTTCAGGTGCATGCGCATGATCCGATTGTTCGAGAGCCGGCCCCGCTGGCACAGCCTGTTCATCCTGGCACTGGTTCTGACTCCGCTGCTCTGGCCGCTGCAGCACCTGGCCGGACGCTACTACACCAACGAACTGACCGAACAGAACCGGCAGACCCTGGATCTCTACGTCGCCAACCTGCTCGGCACCCTGCGCCGCTATGAAGTCCTGCCTGGCATCCTTGGCGACCTGCCGGTGTTGCGCAACGCGCTGTATCGACCAGACGAGCTGCAAACGGTTGCGCAAGCCAATCAGCTGCTATATGAACTGAGAGAGCGAACCAACGCCGATGTGATTTACCTGATGGATTCGACGGGCAAGACCCTGAGCGCATCCAATTCGGCGGCTTCGGACAATTTCATTGGCCGCAATTTCTCCTTCCGTCCCTATTTCCAGCAAGCCATGGGAGGCGAGCAGGGTCATTTCTTCGGCTTCGGCACCACCTCCAGCAAACGTGGCTATTTCTTCAGCGCAGCAATACGCGAAGGCGAACGGATTCTTGGCGTTCTAGTGATCAAGTTAGACTTGGACCATACCGAAAACCTGTGGGGCCAGACCCCCGAGCAATTGATGGTGACCGACAGCTTCGGCGTCGTAGTACTCACCTCGCGTCCGGACTGGCGTTTTCGTGCCACCCGTCCGCTGAATCCCGAGGAGCACGAGCAAATCGCCCTGCACCGCGCTTATCCAACCACCAACCCACCGCCTCTGACCCTGAATTTCGACACCTGGCTGATCCAGAGTCGCGAGTTGCCGGAAATCGGCTGGACAGTACGCATTCTCGCGCCGGAAAGCATGATCGAACGCCCGGTGCGTACCGTGGTGGCCATCGGCGGCGCGACCTTGCTGGCGCTGTTACTCTGGCTTGGCCTGTTGATGCAGCGCCGCCGGCATTTTCTCGAACGACTGGCGCTGGAAACCCAGCTCCGGCGCGATCTTGAAGTACGCGTACAGGAACGGACCTACGACCTGGAAGCCCTGAACAAGCGCTTGAAGGAAGAAGTCCTCGAACGTGAACAGGCCCAGCAGGAACTGGTACGCGCTCAAGACGAATTGCTGCAGGCGGGCAAACTGTCGGCGCTGGGCACCATGTCCGCCAGCATCAGTCACGAGTTGAATCAGCCACTGGCGGCGATCCGCAGTTATGCCGATAACGCCGGCGTACTGCTCGATCACGGGCGTAACGAAGATGCCCGCGCCAATCTGTGCCAGATCAGCGGCCTGACCGCACGCATGGCCTCGATCATCGCCCATCTGCGCGCCTTTGCCCGCCGCGACCAGCACGCCCCGGAACGGGTGGCCCTGCAACCCGCGCTGGACGACAGCCTGGCCATGCTTGCCAGGCAGCGCCAGAGCATGAGCGTGGAGCTGATTCGCGATCTGCCGGAAGCTACGCTCTGGGTACAAGCCGGCGAAACCCGGCTGCGCCAGGTACTGGCCAATCTGTTGAGCAATGCCCTGGATGCCCTGAATGAAACACCTCGACCGCGGCGCATCTGGATCAGCGCAGTACGCCAGGAAGATGAAACGGTACTGACCATTCGCGACAATGGCCCAGGCTTCACCCACGAAGCACTCGAACGTGCCCGCGAACCGTTCTTCACCACCAAGGCCAGGGCCGAAGGCCTGGGCCTTGGCCTGGCCATCTGCGATAGCCTGGTACGCGGTTTCGGCGCCAAACTAGGCATAGCCAACCACCCCCAAGGCGGAGCCCAGCTCAGTCTGCATCTGCGCCGTGCCGACCCCGATAATGGCAGCGACTTTTCCAATGAGGATCATCACTGATGAGCAGCGACATTTCGATCGACAGCCACATCCAGGTAGTCCTGGTCGATGACGATGCCCATCTACGCCAGGCACTCGGCCAGACGCTCGATCTCGCCGGCCTGAAAGTCGTCAGCCTGGGCGATGCACGAGGATTGCCCGGACGACTACCGGACGACTGGCCGGGAGTGCTGATCAGCGATATCCGCATGCCGGGCGTGGATGGTCTGGAACTGCTCGAACAACTGCATGCCAAGGATGCCGAGCTGCCGGTTATCCTGATTACCGGGCACGGCGATGTCCCGCTGGCAGTACAGGCGATGCGGGCCGGCGCCTACGACTTTCTGGAAAAACCCTTCCCCAGTGAACACCTGCTGGATAGCGTGCGCCGAGCCCTCGATCTGCGCCGCCTGGTACTGGAAAACCGCAGCCTGCGCCTGGCACTTGCCGACCGCCAGCAACTGGCAACCCGACTGATCGGTCAGTCGCCGGGGATGCAGCGGCTGCGCGAACAGATCGCCGCCCTGGCCACGCTCCAGGCCGATGTGCTGATCCTTGGTGAAACCGGCTCGGGCAAGGAAGTAGTAGCCCGTGCCCTGCATGATCTCTCCAGTCGCAGCCATGGCCCTTTCGTCGCCATCAATGCCGGTGCCCTGGCCGAGTCGGTAGTGGAAAGCGAATTGTTCGGCCACGAACCGGGCGCCTTCACCGGAGCGCAGAAGCGCCGCATCGGTAAATTCGAATTCGCCAATGGCGGCACCCTGTTTCTCGACGAAATCGAAAGCATGAGCATGGACGTACAGGTCAAGCTGTTGCGCCTGCTGCAGGAGCGTGTAGTCGAGCGACTCGGTGGCAATCAACTGATCCCGCTGGATATCCGGGTAATCGCCGCCACCAAGGAAGACCTGCGCCAAGCCGCCGACCGGGGGCGCTTCCGGGCCGATCTCTATTACCGATTGAACGTCGCCCCGCTGCGCATCCCGCCACTGCGCGAGCGCCAGGAAGATGTGCTGCCGTTATTCCAGCATTTTGCCGAGACCGCAGCCACCCGTCATGGCCTGCCCATCCGCACCCTGACACCCGCCCAGCGGGCGCCGCTGCTACAGCACTCCTGGCCGGGAAACGTCCGCGAACTGCAAAACACCGCCGAGCGTTTCGCTCTCGGTCTGGAGTTGGAGCTGGACAGCGTGCCAGGCAGCACGGTAGCGAGCTCGGTCAGTTACACCGGCGGCACCCTCGGCGAGCAGGTGGAAGCCTTCGAGCGAGTCCTGATCACCGCTGAACTGGCCCGTCCGCACAGCTCCCTGCGCAGCGTAGCCGAAGCCCTCGGCCTGCCACGCAAGACCTTGCACGACAAGCTGCGCAAACATGGATTGAGCTTTGCGGATGCGGGCAGTCCGGGAGATGATGGAGACTGAGATGGCAAAAAAAGCAGATGAATTCTTGTCAATTCCTGGCGGGCTGGTTCGCCTTCTCCAGCCGGTAGATTTCCCCGATACGGCAAAACTCCGGAATATTGCCGGTGTCGCTGAAAAAGATCTGATCGAAGCGGCTCAGGTTACCGACCGTTGTCGAATAGCCGATACGACTGCTGGATTTCATACGACACTCATTGGAAAACTCGATCAGATAGGAACGACTCGGCCAGCGGCCCAGCACGATATGGCGATTATCCAGAAACTGCCAGCCATCGAAGTCATAGCGCCAGGCCTGCTCCACCTTCTCGCCCTGCCGAAAGCCGAGCGCAGTCAGTTTCTCGTCAAGCGTTGCCGCCGGATCGTCAAGCACACTGTGATGACAGGCGCCCAGGAAAAACACCACAGCAGCGAAACAGTACGAGCGCATCGACATGGCATTGCTCCCTGGCGGATACCTATCTGACCACGTCCTGCAGCAAAATATCGAAGGCGCGCCTAGGCGCGCTCGTCCGCCGTCAGCGCACTACGATACCGCGACTGGCAAGATAGGCCTTGGCCTCCGGCACGGTGTATTCGCCGAAGTGGAAAATGCTCGCCGCCAATACCGCATCGGCCTTGCCATCGATAATTCCAGCTGCCAAGTGTTCGAGATTGCCGACGCCACCGGAAGCGATCACCGGGATTCCGACCGCCTCGCTGATCGCGCGCGTGACGCCCAGATCGAAGCCGTTCTTCATGCCATCCTGATCCATGCTGGTCAGCAGGATCTCGCCAGCGCCCAGCCCTTCCATCTTCCGCGCCCATTGCACCGCATCCAGCCCGGTCGGCTTGCGGCCACCATGGGTAAAAATCTCCCAGCGTGGCGTTTCGCCAACCGCGGAAACCCGCTTGGCATCGATAGCGACGACGATGCACTGCGAGCCGAAACGCTCAGCCGCCTCGCCGACGAATTCCGGGGTGAACACCGCCGCCGTATTGATCGAGACCTTGTCCGCACCGGCATTGAGCAGGTTGCGGATATCCTGCACGCTACGCACCCCACCACCGACAGTGAGCGGAATGAAGACCTGGCTGGCCATGCGCTCGACGGTATGCAGCGTCGTATCGCGCCCTTCATGGCTGGCGGTGATATCGAGAAAGGTGATCTCGTCAGCACCCTGCTCATCGTAGCGCCGGGCGATCTCCACCGGATCACCGGCATCGCGGATATTCTCGAACTTGACACCCTTGACCACACGGCCGTTTTCCACGTCCAGGCAGGGAATGATGCGTTTGGCCAGGGCCATGTTTGTATCCTCGGTGTGTAGAGTGGATAACGCGCAACGCGCTTATCCACCGTGCATGACCGGAAAGGAGGACAAGGCGCTGCCGTTGTCGCCCCTACGTCTTGGTCAGGCGTTAAAACGGTCACACAGACTTTGGGCCTCGGCCACATCCAGCGTACCTTCGTAGATCGCTCGGCCGGTAATGGCGCCGATGATGCCGGGCTCGTTGGTATCCAGAAGCGCCTGGATATCGCCGAGATTGTGGATGCCACCGGAGGCAATCACCGGGATCCGGCTAGCCTTGGCCAGTGCGACGGTGGCGGCGACGTTGCAGCCCTGCATCATTCCGTCCTTGGCGATGTCGGTATAGACGATGGCGGACACACCGTCTGCCTCGAAACGCCTGGCCAGATCAGTCGCCTGCACATGACTGACTTGCGCCCAGCCATCGGTAGCGACGAAACCATCCTTGGCATCCAGGCCGACGATCACCTTGCCGGGAAAGGCGCGGCAGGCTTCACCGACGAACTCCGGCTGCTTCACCGCCTTGGTGCCAATGATCACATAGCTGACCCCGGCCTTGACGTAGTGCTCGATGGTTTCCAGCGAACGGATACCGCCGCCAATCTGGATCGGCAATTGCGGGTAGCGTTTGGCGATGGCCGTGACGACTTCGCCATTGACCGGCTGGCCTTCGAACGCGCCATTCAGGTCCACCAGATGCAGCCGCCGGCAACCGGCCTGCACCCATTTGGCGGCCATGCTCACCGGATCGTCGGAAAATACCGTGGAGTCGTCCATCCGGCCCTGGCGCAAGCGCACGCAAGCGCCGTCTTTGAGATCGATTGCGGGGATGATCAGCATCAGTTGAACCTGCTCAATTCTTTGAAATCGGTGTAAAGATCAGCTCTTTTCGAGCGCCCACAGGTCGCTTTCGATACTCTCGAACCTGTCTTTCAGGTGCGCCTGTACGTCGAGGATCGCCTGGTTGTAGTAGTGAGGAGCGATTTCCCGGCTGAACAGCTCCAGCAGCTCTTGCACCTCGAACGAGCCCCGTTCGAGTTCGAAGCGGTCGGCCAAGAAGCGCTTGAGGACCAGTACTGCGGCCTGCTCCTGGGCGGTATCCAGGGTCAGGATCGATGGTTTCCGCCGGACTTTACCCATTTACCAACGCCCATCCCAGGCAGCGAAGTTCTGCAACAATTGCAGGCCGTGGGTATGGCTCTTTTCCGGATGAAATTGCACGGCAAAACGCGAACCCTCGGCCAGCGCTGCGGCGAAGCTCCTGCCGTAGTGTCCGTGACCGACCACCTGGCGCGGATTTCCGGCGTCGATATAGTAGCTGTGCACAAAATAGAAGCGGCCCTTGTCCGGGATGTTGTGCCAGAGCGGGTGATCCACTGCCTGCCCGACCTCGTTCCAGCCCATGTGCGGCACTTTCAGGTGTTCGCCGTTCTCATACAGATCCTTGCCGAAGTAACGCACCTGGCCAGGAAACAGGCCGATGCAATCCACGCCGGCATTTTCCTCGCTGTGCTCCAGCAGCGCCTGCATACCCACACAAATACCGAGGAACGGCCGGTCGGCGCTGACCTCGCGAACCAGCGCATCGAAGCCCAGGCGGCGAATCTCGGCCATGCAGTCGCGGATCGCTCCCACACCAGGGAACACGACGCGGTCAGCCTCGCGGATTTCCCGGGCATCGCTGGTTATCTGCACCCGGCCGGCGCCGACATGCTCCAGCGCCTTGGCTACCGAATGCAGATTGCCCATGCCATAGTCGATGACGGCTACTGTCTGCATCAGAGACATCCTTTGGTGGAAGGCATCTGCCCGGCCATGCGCTCGTCCAGCTCCAGCGCCATGCGCAGCGCACGGCCAAAGGCCTTGAAGACGGTTTCGATCTGGTGATGGGTATTGCTGCCGCGCAGATTATCGATGTGCAGGGTCACCTGGGCGTGGTTGACGAAGCCCTGGAAGAACTCCTGAAACAAGTCCACATCAAACCGGCCAACCTGAGCGCGTGTGTAGGGAACGTGCATTTGCAGGCCTGGGCGGCCGGAAAAATCGATCACTACCCGCGACAGCGATTCATCCAACGGCACATAGGCATGCCCATAGCGGCGAATGCCTTTCTTGTCGCCGACCGCCCTGGCGAATGCCTGGCCCAGCGTAATACCGACATCCTCGACGGTATGATGATCATCGATCTCCAGATCGCCCTGGCATTCGATATCCAGATCGATCAAACCATGGCGAGCGATCTGATCGAGCATGTGCTCCAAAAAAGGCACCCCGATGGCGAACCGGGCCTTGCCGGTTCCATCCAGATTGACCGTGGCCTTGATCCGGGTTTCCAGAGTGTTGCGCTCGACGGATGCCGTACGTTCGGCCATCACCTGCTGCTCCACAAAAACGAACGGGAAAAGACACTCATTATAGGCATGCCAGCCTGGACCGGCTACCGACGCATGTATGCCGGCATTACACTGACTGACCCGCACTCCGGAGCTGCCAGCATGCCCGTCCTCGTCGAAACCATCACCAAGCCTTGCGCACAGGATCGTAACGATCTGCTGCAGATCTTCGCCGACGCCCCGGCCTGGCTACTGGCCCCCCATGCAAACGCCGAAGCCTTGATCGAAGCCAGTATGAGCCAGGGCAGCCTGATTGCCGGGCGCTTCAATGGCAGGCTACTGGGTGCCGCCCTCCTGCAGCGTGGCGAGCAAGCCTGGCAACTGTCGCATTTGTGCGTGCGCAAGATCACCCGGCGGCGCGGCGTGGCCAAGCGCCTGCTGGACGAAGCCTGCCGCCTGGCCCGGGAGGCAGGCCTGCCATTGTCGCTCATGGCAGCGGATCGACCCGAAGTCCAGGCTTTCGCCGCACGGATGCAATTGCAGCTGATCCCGACTTGAGAACTTGTTCAAAATCTCACGAGGCCGCCTTGACCAGGGTGTTCAGGCGGGGCCGGATGGCCGGCGGTGTGACTGGCGCGGTGCTCGGCGGGCTGCTCAGTGATCGCTTCGGCTTGTTCGCCGGCTTCCGGGGCTTGGCACTGCTGTATCTCTTGCTGCTGCTTTTGCACCTGCGCGGGCTGCTGGCTGGGGAGGAGCGTCCCCTGGCGCCGGATCGTTAGCGCTACAGTTGCAAATATGCAACTGTAGCGCTAGAAAACAACTTGAGAATGCATTCCTACTATGAATTCATTGTGCATTCGACGATCCGTATTTTCTTTGAGCACACCGCCACCAGGGTTCCAGATATACTGGATATCTGGTTGGATACTTAACCAGGGTGCGAGCTGCGCTCGGTAAGTTATCTCCATGTGGTGTTCCGTTTTACGGATGGGATAATAACTCCCGGAAAGCTGTTGGACATCTCGGTCAGCTCGGCGAGCACGGCGTCCAGTGTGTCCCATGCCCCAAGCGACTCCAAATGAATCCTCATCACGCCCCGGTAAAGGCGCGGTCAGATTGAATCCCGCATCCACACCCCAGTCAATGACGTTACGGTCGCTACGGTTCTTGGTCACCCGTCCGAAAACTCCCAGCGTACGGGCGGTGTCAACAGAGGACCGCCAGAGGGTCTGATCGGCGACGGCGTAAAGGATCCAGTTACCTTGGTGGTATGCCGGATCTCCTGAGCTTTGGGGATCGGCTAGCTTACGGCCTGTTTTGTCCCAGCGCTGATCTGGAAAGTATGCCGTGTCATACATGCCACCAAGTTTATAGGTCCCCGGCAATCCCTCTTCCCGCTCCGTAAGTAAATCGATGGAATGTTGCAGCTCACCAATTAGCAGAGCACCTGTTTTCAAATTGAAATTGTCCCCATGGGGATGCACACTCTGATTCGAAGGGTCTTTTTCATTGTAAAAAGAGTGGCCGGTTGGGTTGTCATTCGTAACAGCAAACATCAGCGTGGTTTGCTCTGAAGGTCGGTAGCGAAAACGAACCCCCAACGCCGCCAATGGCGAAGATGGACCACCACTTGAATACAGGTTGCTTGAAGGTCCCATTGGCCAGCTAAAGTTTGAATTAAGATACAAACTGGCCATATCGCTGACAATAAACTCACTATCCAACGCCTGCTGACCGATTTTTATATCCATCAGCTCACTCAGAAAACTTTGCTGATACCAGAGCTCAAACAGTCGATTGGATGTATAGGCTTCCCAGGTACTGATAGTGTTGTAGTCCGCCAGTTGGCTGTAACTGATCGAGCGACCGCGGATATTCATCCAACTGACATTGAATAATCCGCCTTTAAGATTAAATAGTTTTTCTGTGTCAAGTACTATATTGATCGTCAAGACCCCATTATACGTAGTCCTCTCACGCTTGCCACCACGGAGGTTACGCCAAGTTTCATCATCCGTTTGAGCTTCTACATTGATTCCATGCTGGCATAACCAGGAGCGCGCTCCGCCTAAACTACCAAACAGGTTTGAATAAAAATCACAGTCTTGGTCTTCTCTAGCTTCTCCTGAATGACAGGAATGCGAATTTAGTAACAATGCAAGTAACGTAATAACCAGAGCATACTGTCTGGTACCAATCGGAATGCCCATGATTATCTATATATGACTCACAGCATGAGGTTAACTAAACGGGTAGGCTGATACTGAATTCGAGCAGAAAGCCGTGTATCTGGTTGACGATCTTTTTTCGATCGCGCACGAGGGATTCACGATTACGGTGTAGTTCCGCTAGTTTGACCCTACATGCAATCTCCCGCGAATAAGTTGAAGAAGGTGAGAGCTATGATAAGCCACAATAATTAGTATATAAAATAATAATAAATTATCTTCTTATATTAAAAACACCAGAAACATTTATTTAAAGTCTGAATAATTGAGGTTTTAAATGATATTTAAATACATTTGATTCCTTCTACTCTCTACTCCACGCATACGCATGCATCAATAAAAAATTTGGGGAACAAGCTCACATGGCTACATCGTTCCGCCGCATGGGAGTGTTCGACCAGATCTATCTGCCTTCACTCTGCCCACTGTGGTGGCAAGAAAGTGCTGGGCCTGTGGATCGAGCAAACCGAGGGCGCCAAATTCTGGCTGCGGGTAATGAATGAGATTCGCGCGTGGCACCCACGAGATCTTGATCGCCGTGGTCGACGGCCTGAAGGGGTTTCCCGAAGCCATCACCGCCGTGTTCCCTGAAACAGTGGCGCAAACCTGCATCGTGCACCTGATCCGTTATTCGATGCAGTTTGCCTCTTGAAAGGAACGCAAGGCGATCAGCGCAGCGCTCAAGCCAGTCTATCAGGCCCGGATGCCGGGGTGATTGGAAGGCGATGACACCGTTCTTCGCCTTCCAGGCCGAGGTGCGCCAGATCATTTACACCACCTCGCCATCGAGAGCCTGAATGCTTCGGTAGGCAAAGCCGTGCGCAACAAAAGGCATTTTCCCTGCGACCAGGCCGCGGCCGCTACCAAGCTGATTTGGCTGGCACTGCGCCAGATTACAGAAAAATGGAAGAGTCCCCCATAGCCTGGCATGCGGCCAAGGCTCAGTTCGCGATCCAGTTCGGAGAAAGATCCTCGCTGACTGATTGATTAACCAACCGGCTCACACACAGAATTTCTGACAGACTCAAGGAATCAAGGCATTGCATTCTCGAAAATAGTTCTTGAAGCTCTATTCTTGATCCCTATCCTCATTGAAGCAGGAGTCCCCTCCCCCTCCCTTTATAGGGGGAGTCAATTAGATTTATCGGTACTCTTCTTTTTCGACGGCGCGGTCTTTTCCTCTACATGAGGAACTGCGTCATCCTCTTGATCGAATTCAAGCTCTTCTTCCTCTGCCTCGATGAGTACACGATGCTTGGCACGGCGCGCGGCAGATTTTGTGATGGCCGCGTCGAGGCCTTCTTCCGCGCCATTTTCGAGACCACGACGGAGAACGTTGTTCTCCGGCAACAGTTCGACGAGGAACACCGCACTGAATACGACACCGTATGCGACACCATAGGCTGCATGATAAGCACCGGAATTGGCCGTGGCTTTGACTTTGCGAGCCGCAGCCTTGGCTGAGACGCTTGCGTTAGCCGCGACCCCACTGACGGAACCCGCCGCCGATTCGATCGCCTCGCCCAGACTGACGAGAGGGTCGGGTTGCACCGCTTCTTGTTGGATAGTAGACATTACATGATCTCCAGAGTTATGCCGGCAGTTCGGCCGTTGGGGAAAAACCTTGCTTCGCGCGGCTCAATGCAAGCGGTCATTGGCCTCGAATACATGAGTAATAGTTTCCGGGCGTAAGCGGCGCAGCGTGATCAACCAACTCGCGCCGACCACCATGTACGCCACGAACCCCCAGATCAATAGATTGTCGGGATAGCTTGGTGGGGGAAACAATGCACTGCCGGGGACACCGATGACGCCAAGAAAAGGAATGGCCATGAACACGACGGCGAAAATTGCAATCAGGACTGCGCTCTTGGTGAGCGAGCCTATTTTTCTCAAATAGGCCGGTGCAGCGATGGCGATCAAGATGTAGACGGAAAGAAAGCCAAAACTGCACAAGGTCCCGAAATAGCCTTGTCCATCGTATGCTGATACACCGGACAGAATCAGTGCAATGACCGCAAGCAACGTCAAGCCAGATGCGAAGGCAATCGCGACATGAGGCGTTTTGTTGACGCGGTGAGCGCGACCTAATACACGCGGCGCAAGACCTTGCCGCGCCATGGAGTAAACGATTCGAGCCGTCGCGTTGATCGAAGCGAGCGTGCACGAGAAAAAGCTCAGCAGAACGCCGATGTCGATGAATGTGCCGAGCCATGGGAGGCCCAATTTGTTCGAGAGAAGGGATAGTGGCGAATCGGTTTCAGCGAGATTGTCGGGGAGGTCGCGAAAACCGAGAACGACCACGTAGGTCATGAAGATGAAGATCAGCCCGGACACAATAACGCTATGGGTAACGGAGCGTGGGATCGTTTTGAGGGGATCTTTGGCTTCTTCGCCCAGCGCAGTCGAACTCTCGAACCCCGAGAAACCGAACACTACCAGCACAATCCCCATTAGAACCCCTCCAGGCGTCGCGCCCGAGAGGGTCAGCTGCGCATGATCCAGCGAAAATCCCTGGTGTTGCCAGACAGCGATACCCAGTATGAGTACAGCGGCAATTGAAGCACTCTCGAACGCCAGCATGGCTTTAACGGAAAACTGTACGTCGCGTGCCGCTAGCCAACCGGCACTCACAAGTGCAGCGCTGGCAAGGATCGTTACGGGAATGGACAAACCGAGTGCTGTCAGCAGATTTTGCGCGACGATCACAAAACCACAAAGAGTCGACATCCCTGTCAGCACATAACCAAACAGCAAGGCCCATCCACCAAGCGCACCCGCCGTCGGGCCTAGGCCTTGAACGATATAGCTGTAGAGCGATCCGGCCGAAGCTGATCGCTGGGCGAATCGGTTGATATTGATGCTGACCAGAACGAGCCCCGCCATTCCGAGCAGAAAACTGAGCCAGGCACCGTTACCCGACGTAGCAAATATAAGTCCTAGAATAGCGGCGGGTACGGTAGATGGTGCAATAACCGATACAGACTGGGCCAGTACTTCCGCATAACTTAGGCACTGTGCCTTGAGTCCCGGATTAGCGGCAGGGGCAATCGCTGATTCATCAGGATCACTTATAGATTGTGCCGTCATAACATCCCTTTATTTATGTTTAAAAATGGAGACTCCCATTTATGTTTAAGAATGGAGACTCGAGCAGAAAAATCGTTGTTCGCCAGACTTACCGATTGATATTTATAGGCCAGCATGACTGTACTTTTACAAATAAAATAACCGTACCTTTTGGCTGACTGCTGCCTTGCCATAACCTATATGTCAAACGTATGAATTACACATTATGGTTTAATTAAACATTGATTGTGGCTTTATTAGCAATAGGGTTTTCGTGTTTATGATATGCGTTTTTAATATAAGATTTTCGTGTTTTGGATTTTGCGGATAATGCCGGAGGGAGAGTATGATTTACTGAAAGAAGAGATGAAATTGGTAGGCAGCACGGTTTATTTATAATGTGAGGTAGATTGTTTTTGGCTCTTATTACTTAATTCTCATTCCTTATGCGTTATTTTTTATGGCGACTCATACTCCAGATGGTAATACAGCCCATCGCGCTAATCAGCGTAATGGCCAAGCTCGTCTTGCGCGTGCCGCGTCGCTGTCTGATACGAGTAGTTCACATGACCGGGAGAGGTTTTCAGCACGCTTGCGGAACGTGCTGTCGAAGTACCCGCAGAGACGACATTTCACGGTTCATCATATCATTGAAGCGTTGGGCAAGGACTCCCCGGCTTCTTCGATCACCTTTTTTGCGGCTGCTGGAGTGTTTGACATATCCAATGTCAAGCCGCTGTCTGGCGGTGTGACCGCCGCGCTTGGAGCCCATATGATGCTGGGCCGTCGTCGTATCAATTTACCACGTTGTCTGCTGCGTCGGAAGATTCCCCGAAATTCGCTCAGCCTTTTGATTCACGGCATTTCGAATCTGATCGAAGGTACCGAGCAGGCTACATGCCAGCGTTGGAGCTGGGTGTTTCATCCAGCGATGAACGTCGTCCTAGGGTTGATTTTGTTTCTGCTTGGCCTTGCCAGCATGGCTCCAATTATTGGCGGTGGTGTGCAGCATGCGGCATCGGCTTTTCTCGTTGCGCTCGGCTTGGCGGAGCGCGACGGCTTGGCCGTGATGACCGGCGCAATTGCCGGCATCGCATCGCTTGCTGTCGCGGCACTCAGCATTGCCTCGGGAAGGAAGCTCTGGACAAAGATTAAAGCATGGTTATTGGGGTGCGCGCGCCAGTTACGCCTCAATGCGCTAGCTGCCGTGCTGGATCATTGCTGCTACGGGTTGGGTGATTTGGTCCAACTTAAATGGAGCCAGCTACTGCTGATGATGCTGGGGCCTGTACCGGCGGGTCCGCCCCGGACGAGCCGTACTGGCTCAGCTACTTCCTTCGATACTGCGAGCACGTATCCACAATGCGAGAATGCCAGTAGACCGCGCAGACCAATCCTAACTGCTAGAGATATACCCAACATCATGGATCTTGAACAAATTTACGTATTCCCAGTCAATTCAACCTTGACGTCCCAAAAGCGACACGCCGTTGAAGCACAACTCGACGAAAATGCAGCGCTTTTCGAGCGAGAGGTTTCCTACAAATGGCTCAAGCGCGGTGAGGAAAAATTTCTGCGCATCCTGGCCGATCCAGTGACGATCGAGATCGTTTTCTTCAACGAGCGAATTGAGGTATACGGTGCAGCTCCAGCGTGGGCGCGTCTTTTATTTACGAAGGCTCGCAAAGAGGAGTTGAAAGAGCGACTTGAAGCGGTATTGCGCGGCGCAGGCTTTATTTCGGAAACCACGGCCTGAAGTATTGCAAACTCACTCGTTCTTGTCTCGGCGAAGTGCTGCATAGGTCGCTACCACCACCAGTGCCACTGCCCAGAGTTGACTTGCTCCAGCTCGCAATGTTTCCGACAGCGCCGAGCGAGTCGGCTCTGTCTCTGTATGTTGTGCGACCTTCCCGGAAGTAGAAGTTGCAGGCAACTGCGCACTGAGACGTTGGCGCGCACGATCCCGCGCATCGCGTTTATCTAGCCAAGCAACCATCCGCGCGTAGGTAACATTGATCTCGCTTGCTATATGGTTCGACCCACCATGATCGGGGTGATAATCGATCATCAATCGATTCCGGCGCTGCCGTAATTTTTCTCGCGAGAAGGCAGCGTCGGAAGCGAGTCCCATCCGGGCCGCATCTCTCAGATATTGAATTCGACCATAATGTTGCGGCAAATTCATCTCCTGATTCGTTGCTGGGCAGGCCACTAAAAAAGGGCACTGCGTTCAATCGCTTAGTTCGAGACTATGCTCTCGCTATGTGCAGCAATAAAATATGCAAGTTCATCTTTTTCGCGCTGTAGCTTTGCAGCTTCGCGCAAGGGCAGCAGGCCATTACCTACAGCCAGTAAGCCGCCGATCTGGTTGAATACCATCGAGTGCATGACGCCAAAATTGCCAAATAGTGCGCCGGCAATACAGGCTGCATTGGCACCCACGATCATGCGCCAGCTACGCTTGATATTACGCTGAAGAGCGTCGGCCACATCATATAGTTGAAGGAGTTTCTCGAGATCCTCTTCCATGAATACCACCTGTGCCGTATCGATGGCGATGCTTGAGGCACCACGCAGCGAGATCGAGACATCAGCTTGCTTCAAAGCGATCGAATCGTTAACGCCGTCGCCGATGAAGCAGACTCGGCGGCCTTCTTTCTGTAGTTTCCTGACGTAACGTGCCTTGTCTTGCGGCAACACCTCCGCGAAATAACGATCCATACCGAGCTTATGCGCAAGGTTGCGCGTGGGCTGTTCATGATCGCCGGAAATAATTGCCAAATGCTTGGCACCGCGCGCGCGCAGGCCGTCGATTACAAATTGTGCTTCGTTGCGCTGCGCGGCCTTTAGTTCGAGAGCGCCACCCAGCACGCCATCCACACCGATCACGATGAGCGAATTGCCTTCGTCATGCACGCGCTCGATTTCCCGATCGAGCTCAGTCGGCAGCGAGATACCTTCGTGCGTCAAAAAGCGCGCGCTGCCGACGTGGACGAGGTGGCCTTCCACTCCAACCGTGATGCCATAGCCGACTGCATATTTGGTCTCGTCGGTTTCGGGTATCGGCTGGCCGAGTTGGTTGAAGCGATCAAGCACCGCCTTCGCGATTGGATGGCTGAATTTATTCTCTGCGGCGGCGGCCCACGCCAAAATTTGATTCTCATCGTGCTTGTCGAAGGTCAGGATTCGACCAACCTCGGGCCGTTCACGCGTCAAAGTACCAGTCTTGTCGAACAGAAACGTATCGATTTCGCTCATGGTTTCCAATGCGCGGCCTGACTTCACCAGAATCCCGCGTTGTGCAGCCAGCGTCAGCGACGATAGCATGGCGATCGGTGCCGCCATGCGGATGCCTGTGCCGAGATCGCAGTTCGCCACGGCGACCGCACTGTTGGCACCGCGTGTCACCAAACCCAATGCGCCCAAGCCCAAGGTTGGAGCGACTGCCCGATCGGCCAGCGCTTGGCCCTTAGATTGCGCTTTCAGGGTATGCCCCGAAGTCTCATTGAGGATTTTCGCCAATTTAGCGGCCGTCGTATCTTGACCCGCGCTCGTTACAGCGACGCGAACCTTGCCGGCGATCAGCGTGGTTGAGGCCAGTACCTTGTCCCCTTTGATCTTCTCAGCGGGAGCAGATTCACCTGTCAGCGCATGCTGATCGATCATCGCCATGCCATCGACGACTTCGCCATCTACCGGTACCGATTCTCCGGTATGAATGATGATGACGTCGCCATTCTTGATTTTTTCGAGCGGCGTTTCTACTGCGGTGCCATCGACATCAAGCCAGACGAAGCGCGGCTGCTTGCCAAATACGTTGAGCAACATGCGCTTGGAATCACGCTCAGTTCGTTCGACCAATTTACGTGAGATACTCAAGGTCATTGCCAGCACCGAGCCGGCAAAAATTTGGTTGGTCGCCAAACACGCGGAAACGACGATCGCATCGAGCAAATCCACGCCTAGGCGTTTCTCCTTCACGACGACGTCGTATGCACCCTTGAAGCTTGGAATGACTGAATAAATAAACAGCGCAGCGCTCAGGGGCGTCAGTAGCGGGAACAAGAACTGGCTGGCCGCCGAAACGATGATGGAGGCAGCCGACACAGGCAGATCGAGATCGATCGGGGAAAGAGTAAAATCCTCGGTCTTTTCGAGCGCGGTATCAAGCAATTCGACGATCTGGTGTTTCTGTATTTGCTTGGGGTTGTAGTGAATCAGGACCGAACCAGTCAATTCCTGGATAGAAAATTTGTCAACGCCGAGCGCATTGATCAGCTCAGCTTCCAAGGCTTGGTGCAAAGCACGCCGCCGAAGCAGTACCGGATTCTCGAAACGGATACGTCCTTGGATTTCGTGCTTGACGGCCCAGCCGGACAGAATTTTGCCATAGCGGTGCAGGCGTATTCGTGTACCGCCCCCGCGCCCCCAGGTTACGGGTAGGGCAACGGGTTTCTCCGTTTTGATTGCACCAGCAATCAGCCGGGATAATCGCACGATTTGCCCGGCTAGGTTGCTGTCATTCGCAGAATAACGAATTTCTACCGTTTCCTTCTGCATATCGATAGAGACGCTATCGACCGTGGCATCGCCGAATGCGCGCTCGAAAAAACTGCGTGCGAGCAAGCCGGTTGGATCGGCGATGAATGGTGCGCCAACGATCTTGATCAAGCCTGCCTGGGAGACATCGACGTATGGTGTGGCTGATCCGGACGGCTGACGTATAAGTGCAGTGCGCGAAGACAAAGAGTGTGACGCTAATTCAGCACTTGCCGCCAGTTGGCGAGTCTTGATAGGCGTATTCAAAGATGGCATTCCACGTCTGACTGTTGGGGTGTGTAAGTGTGTAGATAAATCAACTCACCATTAAGGCAAGGCCACTTCTCGCTGAAACCCTGGTTTGAGGCGATCGTTACCGAGACTGACTGCGGGCAGATTTTGGTTTGGGTATTTCCTGCTGTGCTTCAATCGCTTTGGATTTTTTAAGGGCACGAAGTTGGGTCAGGCGGGTAGCCTGGACTTCTGCGCGTTGATCGGCCAATGTTTCGATAAATACAAGAGCCCGCCCTGCAATTGCCGCATACAGTTCGCCGAAGACATTTGTGATTCGCGTACTGCTCGACTGACTTGAAGCGTCACCGGGCTGCGGATGGCCTTGATCTGAATGATCGGCATCTCCAATGGGGGACTGCGCTATTAACTCCCGCGTCATATCGGCTCCTTCAAAAATACTCATGACATTCACATGACATATACTAATGGCGCGAGATTATTAGACGGCGCTGCTGGTGGTCAAATACCCTTATTGACAAATGAAATTCCTTTTATCAATAAGGAGAAGGGTATGGTTTTGGGTACGCACGTCGTATCGAGGCGCGACACCTCGGATTACCTCGTACTTGACCGGGCCCGGCAACAGCCTCGCGGCAGTGGGGCTTTTGAGGTACGTCTTAATGCACGACGTCTCCAGTTGATCCATGGAGATCTCTTCCTTGACGATGATCGCCGTGCCCGCTGGTTGATCGATCAAGCATTTGGGTTGGACGAGGTGCGCTCGATCGTGGTGCGGCGCGAACACAGTAAGGTCACGATCGATCTTGCGCCGTCGGCCGATGCCACAGCGGTCTGGCAACGGCTGGCAGCACTGTTGCGCGAAGTGGGCAACGGGGTGACGCAGGCGGTGGCACCACGCACTGCTGCCCTTGACCTAGCGGGTCCAGCATACGGACTGCCGGTACGTGTTACCCGAGCCGGCAACACCTTGACCACTTTCCGCACGCGGGTGCTGGCTGAGGCGCATCTGTTAATCGGCCACCCGTTGCTCCGGCAGCATGGGACACGCGAGCGTTTCGAGGACCTGCTTCGATCCGTGCATGGCGTAACGGAAGTACGCTCGGTGAGGCTCGGGGCAAGCGTGCTGATTGTTTATGACTCAGCCTTGATCGGCATCGAGCAGATCCTACGCTTGGCCGAACGCGCCTGGCCAGAAGTCGTGGATGGCGAGCCGCTAGTGCCTCGTCCACGTAAGCTCATTGTGGCCACGGGCCTGTTGGCGTTTTCGTTTACCGCCCAATTCCTGCGGCCTGTGCTACTCCCTTGGGCTACTGCGGCGGCGGCCCTCTATGCGCTGCCAAACCTGTTTGCCGCTCTGCGTGATTTGGCGCGCGGCCGGATCGGATTACCCGCGCTATATACGGCCGGCCTTGGCTTCCTGCTTTGGAATCGCCTGCCGTTTGCATCAGGCGTAATGTCGGTTTTTCGCCAATTGTGGCCGTCCCTGGCCAATCGGCTGGTCGCGAACGCCGAACGACGCTTGTTTGCCGAACAGCGCCGCCGCTTGGCATGGGCACGTCTCGAGGACACGCGCCACGGTGAAATCTCCATCGATTTGGGAGACTTGAAGCCTGGTGCTGCGATCCTAGTGCACGCAGGCGATTTTCTGCCCGCCGATGGAGTGGTAATCGACGGTAACGCGTCCATTGACGAAGACATTCTGACCGGCGCACGTGGTGCGGCGGACAAGACCGTTGGCGATTGGGTTTACGCCGGTACGTTTGTGCGTGAAGGCTCGTTGACGGTGCGGGTCGAGCGCGTGGGCGTAGATACCACGCTGGCCGTACTGAGTGGCACACTCCCTCGTGGTGTGTTGACGGCTTTGCCTTCGAGCGCCGAAGCAGAACGGATTGCCAACCGCAACGCCAAACCCGCATTAGCGGCAGCAGCCTTGCTGTTGCTTGCGACACGCACTCCACGTTTGTCGCAAGTCGTGATTCGGCCGGACTATGCGACTGCGCCGCGCCTGAGCGCGCACGTATCGGCGCTGACCGCGATTGCGGAGCTGTTGAGCCAAGGTGTCTTGATTCGACACCCGGCCTCGCTCGACCAGTTGTCGGCCGTCGACGTTTATGTATTCGACGATAGCGTTGATTTTGTCCAGCGTAGCGTCAATGTTGCGAAAGTTAATGCGGTAACGCGTGCGGCTGGGTACGAAGCGCTTGTATTCGCCGCCTCTGCGTTTGCAGGACACGACGACGCCCGGGCCATCGCCCTGCATCAGGAGCTCGACGAGGACAGTACGCCGTCTTTGACGCGTAGCCGACGTCAGCATGCCGGTGCGGTGAGTTTCTGGGATCGCTCGGGTGCCGAGATTGTCGTCACGACGCCGGCGCGGGCATTGGCCGAGCATTTCGTGGCACCCTCAAGCAAGATATTGAATCTGGTGGAGCGGCTCGCGGCGCAAGCCTTGGACGACCCGGCTGTACGGCCGCTAGTCGTCACGCGTGATCGCCGCATTCTGGGCGTCATTCAGTTTGAGCGGCAGGGCGCTCTGCGCGTGGCCGAGATCGTCACAGCCTTACGCGCGCAACATCCCGAGGCGCGCTTCGTGCATGTTTCTGGCGCGCCCCAAGACGAGGCCGAAGCGCGCACGGAGGGCATTGGCTTCGATGCGGTGTTTGGCGGTCTCGACACGCAAGCCAAAGCGTCGACGATTCGTTCGCTCAGTGCGCACACAGCTTGGCTTGGCGATGGAACCGATCCTGAGGCGGCGGTGGTCAGTGCCGCGAGCATTGTCTCAATTTCTCTCGCCGGTCTGGCGAACCTGTCGCGCGACACGGCCGATATCGTTTTGTTGCGTGATGATCTTCGCGCGCTACTGGCGCCGCGAGCGGGTGCTATTACGCATCTCAATCGGTTACAGGCCGACTATCGAACGGTCTACCTGGCAAACCTGCTGGGTGTCGCCAGTGGTTTCGTTGCGGGTTTCGGTAGCCTTCGCGTGGGCCTGATTTCCAACCTCGGTTCGGCCGCCGTGTTCCTTTCGCGTTGGCGGGCACTGGCAGGCTCAGTGGCGCGCGCATCCCGGGTCGCGGAAACGAGGCGCGTGGCAGTGCCGCTCTCGGCACCCCCGCAGGGGCGCCACGGCCTGTTACTGGAGTCGGATCATACAAAGTGAACACATCTCAGGCGAGTAAGTAGGGTTGTCACCAGGCGACATCGTTTATGCTCGGGGTGGGTGAGCGAGTGAATAGGTTTCTCTACCACGAGTGCATGCGGATCTAGGTTACACAGGGTGCGATATGGGGTTCTACCCCATTTCCACGGACGGTTTTGAAAGGGTTGAACACTTCAAATCTTGCCGGGCGACTCTACGACGCATTCTTGGGTTGTGAAACCGTTCAAGGTAGTCAAATAGATCCGCTCGTGCTTCATCACGTGTCCGATACGATTGGTGAGCAACACGCTCTCGCTTGAGCATCCGGAAGAAGCCTTCGCAGGCAGCGTTATCGCCACAACGACCAACCGCACTCATGCTGCAAACCAACGTGTTGCGACTCAGAAATCGTTGATAGTCAGCACTGGCTGCCGCGATCCGAATGCAGGATCACCGACCAGTCACCCTGACGTTGCCAGATCGCCATCTCCACAGCTCGAATTACCCTCTGCCGATCCTGGCGGTGATGCATCGACCAACCGATCACCAGTTTGCTGTACAGGTCGAGTACCACGCACAGGAACAGCTTGCCTTACAAAGTGGCAATCTGCGTGATGTCCGTAATCCATTTACGCTCGGGTTCCAGAGCCGTGAAGTCTCGTTCCAGCAGGTTATTTACGCCCGCTGGACGGCCGGTAGGCATCAGAATGAGTATTCCGAAGCTATTTTTACGCCGTATGGCTTATGCGCAGCAGACATTGAGCGATCCTGCACTCTGAAAGCACCGCGCTATACTCAGTCACTTCCTCAAGATACACATAAGGATTTGGCATGAAAGCGCTTGGCAAAATCCTGGGGCTAGTCGTCCTGGGGTTGTTGTTGCTCATCGTGGGCCTGGGCTTCGCCTTGACCCACCTGTTCGACCCTAACGATTACAAAGACGAGATTCGCCGGCTGGCACGCGAAAAAGCCGGGCTCGAACTCGGTATCGACGGCAATATCGGCTGGAGCCTGTTTCCCTGGCTCGGCCTGGAACTGCAGGACACCCGTCTGGCCAGCGTGCGCACGCCCGACCAGCCGTTCGCCAACCTACGCATGCTTGGTCTTTCCATACGCGTGTTGCCGCTCTTGCAGCGCCAGATCCAGATGAGCGATATCACCGTCGATGGCCTTGCCCTCACGCTTGCCCGTGATGAGCAAGGCAAAGGCAACTGGGAGGGCGTAGGCCAACCGCCGGCCACCACGCAGGATCAGGCCACGACCGCACAGGAGCAAACACCTGAAACCCCGGCCGGAAACAGCGACGAACCGGACAGTGCAGCCAAACCGCTGGTCCTGGATATCGACAGCCTGACCGTTAAGAACTCCAGCATCGCCTATCGCGACGCCCGCAGCGGCCAGCAATTCGGCGCCGAAAACATCGCACTGACCACCGGAACCATTCGCGAAGGCGCTCCGGTCCCGCTCAAACTCAATGCCCTGTTCAGCACCAACCAGCCGGTCATGCGCGTGCAGAGCGAACTGCAAGGCAACCTGCGCTTCGACACAGGCCTCAAGCGTTACCAGTTCGAAGGTTTGAAGCTCACCGGAGAAGCGTCAGGCGAGCCACTCAAGGGCAAAACCGCAACCTTCAGCGCACAGGGCGAACTGCTGGCGGACCTTACCGCGCAAACCGCCGAATGGAACGCCATGAAGCTCGATATCAATCAACTGCGCACGCTTGGCGAACTGAAAGCTCACGATCTGCAAAGCGAACCGAAATTCTCCGGCACCCTGTCCATTGCCCAGTTCAATCTCGGCGATTTTCTCCAAGGCATTGGCCAACAGCTCCCGGCCATGGCGGACGATAAGGCGCTGGACAGTGTCGAGTTGGTCACTCAACTGGCTGGAACGCAGAAAAGCCTAGCCTTGGAAAAACTCAATCTCAAGCTGGATGGCAGCACCCTGACCGGCCGCCTGGCCATCGATGACTTCGCCACCCAGGCCCTGCGAGTCGACCTCAAGGGTGACCGTCTCGATCTCGACCGCTACTTGCCCCCGGCTGACCAGAAAGACCAGACCGCCAGCGCGGCACGCAAGAGCGAAGTCCAGAAAACCGAAGCGGGCATCGCAGCCGGTAGCACTACACCCCTGCCGGACAAACCGACCCAGCAGAGCTGGAGCAACGAAAAAATCCTGCCGCTCGAACAACTGCGCCGCCTCGATACCCAGCTTTCCTTCGCCGTAGGCCAACTGACCCTGGCCAGGCTGCCACTGGAAAACTTCAGCATGAAGGCGCGCAGTGCGGCCGGACAACTGCGTCTTGAAGAGCTACGCAGCAACCTGCACGGCGGTCAGATCCGGGCAAACGCCAGCCTCGACGCCCGCAGCGACAATCCACAGATCGGCTTCCAGGGCCATATCGCCAACGTGCCGGTCGAGCAAATGCTCGAAGCCAAGCAGCAGAAAGACATCGTCAAAGGCCTGCTCGATCTGAACACCAAGCTGCGCACACAAGGCAACAGCCAAAGAGCCTGGGTCAACGCCCTCGACGGCACCCTGGACTTCGCTCTCAAGAACGGCGTCCTGGTCCAGGCCAACCTCGAACAGCAAATCTGCCGCGCCATCGCCACGCTCAACCGCAAGGCGCTCAGCAGCGAACCACGGGCCAAGGACACTCCGTTCCGCAAGCTCGGCGGCAGCCTGACCTTCAACAATGGCGTAGCCAGCAACCGCGATCTCCAGGCCAGTATTCCGGGGCTCACCGTCAAGGGAAATGGCGACGTGGACTTGCGTGTGCTGGGCATGGACTATCGCATTGGCGTACTTCTCGAAGGCGACAAGAGCGACATGCCCGACCCGGCTTGCCAGATCAACGAGCGCTACACCGGCATCGAACTGCCACTGCGTTGCCGCGGACCACTGGAACTGGGCGCCAAGGCCTGCCGTCTGGACCAGGACGGCCTGACCAAGATTGCTACCAAGCTCGCCGGCGATAAACTTCAGGACAAACTTGACGAGAAAATCGACAAAAAACTGGGCGACAAGGTCAGCCCCGAGCTGAAGGACAAGCTCAAGGGGCTGTTCAATAGATGAGTCCTGAAGCGTTCGGCCCGGCGGTATTGGAGTGGTTCGACCGCCACGGCCGCAAGGACCTGCCCTGGCAGCAGGACATCACCCCTTATCGGGTCTGGGTTTCGGAAATCATGCTGCAGCAGACCCAGGTCGCTACCGTGCTCGGCTACTACGAACACTTCATGGCCACGCTGCCGACCGTGCAGTCATTGGCTGGCGCGCCGGAAGATGAAGTCCTGCATCTATGGACCGGGCTCGGCTACTACAGCCGCGCCCGCAACCTGCACAAGACGGCGAAGATCGTCGTGGAGCAGTACGCTGGCGAATTTCCCTGCTCGGTCGAACAGTTGGCAGAGCTCCCCGGCATCGGCCGCTCCACTGCGGGTGCCATCGCCAGCATCGCCATGAACCTGCGCGCACCGATTCTCGACGGCAATGTCAAGCGCGTACTGGCTCGCTACCTCGCCATCGACGGCTATCCTGGCGAACCCAAAGTGGCCAAACGTCTATGGGAGGCCGCCGAGCGCTTCATGCCCGTAGCACGAGCAGCCCACTACACCCAGGCGATGATGGACCTTGGCGCTACACTCTGCACACGCAGCAAGCCCAGTTGCCTGCTCTGCCCGCTACAAAGCAGTTGCCAGGCGCATCGGTTAGGCCGCGAAACCGATTTTCCTACCGCCAAACCGCGCAAGACGCTACCGCAAAAACGCACCTTGATGCCGTTGATGATCAATGACCAGGGTGACGTCCTGCTTTACCGTCGCCCATCCAGCGGGCTCTGGGGTGGCCTGTGGAGCCTGCCGGAGCTCGATGACCTGTCTGCTCTGGAACCGCTTGCCGAACGGCATGCACTACAACTGAGCAATAGTCAGGAACTGCCCGTTATCACCCATACCTTCAGCCACTTTCAATTAGCCATAGAACCCTGGTTGATCAGAGTCGACAACGCCGCGCCACAAATGGCCGAGGCCGACTGGCTCTGGTATAACCTGGCCTCGCCGCCGCGCCTGGGCCTCGCCGCCCCGATCAAAAAACTGCTCAAGCACGCGGTTGAAGCGCTCAACGCAGGAGACATACCATGACCCGCACCGTGAACTGCCGCAAATTCAAGGAACAACTCCCCGGCCTCGACCGCCCGCCCTACCCCGGCCCCAAGGGAGAAGACATCTACAACAACGTCTCCCAAAAGGCATGGGAGGAATGGCAAAAACACCAAACCCTGCTGATCAATGAAAAACGTCTGAACATGATGAACACAGAGGATCGCAAATTCCTCCAGAGCGAGATGGACAAATTTCTCTCCGGCGAAGACTACGCCCAGGCCGAAGGCTACGTTCCGCCACCCGTGAAATGACCTAATCCACACCTTGCCCCTAACCGCCGGTAAACCCTGAAAAAATTTAATCCGGCGGGTTGACACCCAGCCTGCAAACTCGTTTAATTGCGCCCCGTTGCCCAGGTAGCTCAGTTGGTAGAGCAGGGGATTGAAAATCCCCGTGTCGGCGGTTCGATTCCGTCCCTGGGCACCATCTCACGTAGGTCGCCGTCGTTTACTTCAGCAACTGTTCAATGTTGCTCGCCGGTCGCTTCAGATGCTCACCCGCAAGATGGGCATATCTCAGCACCATCTCCATGCACGACCAGCCTCCTAGCTCCATCAGCTCGTGTAGCGATGTACCTGCCTGGGCATGCCATGACGCCCAGGTGTGGCGCAAGTCATGCCATCTGAAGTTCTTGATTCCCGCCCTCTCCAACGCTTTCTTCCATGCTGCCGTGCTGGTTCGATCCACCGGCTTGCCGTTGTAGACGAACACCCATTCTCGATTTCTGCCTTTCTGTGACCTGAGTACCTGCATCGCGGCGGTATTCAATGGCACGGCAATGGCTTTGCGCGATTTCGCCTGGTCAGCGTGAATCCAGGCCATGGATCGTTCCAGGTCGACCTGGTCCCAACGCAGGTAGCTGACGTTGCGTTGGCGTAATCCTGTGGCGAGGGTGAATCTAGCCATGGCGGCCAGGTGCTCTGGAAGCTCGTATATGAGGCGTTCGGCTTCTTTTGGGGTTAGCCATCGGACTCGCTTCGTTTGTTCGTGTAGGAGCCGTATGCGCGGTACGCGGGCTATCCATTCCCACTCATCGCGGGCCATGTGCAGGATGGCGCGTATCAGGGCGAGGTAGCGGTTGACGGTGGCGGGTGTTGAGTCCTGGAGCTTGAATTGAGCGATGTCGTCGACCAGGTCGCGAGTGATTTCGTCCAAGTAGCGTTGTGAAAGGTGCGGTGAGAGCCAGCGTGGTTTGGCTTGGTCTTTGGCGTGGTCGGCTTTGTGCTGAGTTTCGCGCACCCAGCGAGCAGCGGCGTCGTTCCATGTACGGCGTGCCTTCGACAATTGGTAGTACTCCCAAACTGCAAAGGAGCCGGGAAGTCTAGCAAAGAGCAAAAGCATCCCTCGCCGGGCAGCATCTGCTCCGATCCCGTGGGGACCAGAGCAAAGCCAAGAGATTTTTTAGTCAGTGTGGGGTCAAGTGTGCGCTTCGCCGAATGCTCACCCGTTCCTGCTCACTCGTTCCTCGTTCCTCGTTGCGCGGGCTGCGGCTTGCGCTTCGCACTTGACCTGGCAGTGTTCGCGCCTAATTTTGATCGTTTTGCGTAACATAACGGAATTCCATGACCTGACCGGCTGGCTGTGTTGCTGATGTCCACAGTTAGACGCGCAAATCTTGAGCCGATGCCTTAGACCGCAAGCCTCGTAACATGCCTTCGGTGCTCAGGTCTTCATCCAGATCGGGCCAATGAATGCCTTGGCCAGCTCCGCAAACCTCCCAATTGCTGCGTTGCGCTGGTGTAGCGTTCAGTAAGCGTGGATACCACGCAAGAGGCGTTGAAATCAGTCGACCGTCCATTAATTCGACAGTCAGAAGGTTCTCGTCAAGGGTGACATTCATCACCCGAGTATCTGTATCAGGCACTGAAAAGGCCATTCCAAACCTCCTGGAACTGGTTGCTGTGATCACGCACCAACTGAACAACGCGGCCAAGGTCTTTAGCCGAGAAACCGATATTCCGGGCCACGCTGCAGTCATGCAGCCAGATTTTCGCAGTACGTCCAGAGTGATCAACATGCACGTGAGCAGGTTCACCCTGTTCGTTGCTGTAGAAGTAGACGCGGAAACCGTCTTTGAGCAAAAGCGTTGGTATCGATTTACCCACTTAACCTTAGAGGTTGATGCTACCAGAGGTGTCGCCCGGCGTACGCCAGACTTGTACGCGCTTGCGATCGTTAATCTTATCGATGCCAGCCAGCAGAATGATGTCGTCGATCAGATCGCGGGGGATTTCGTCCAGATGCAGATGCAAATGAGCACCTGCCTGCTATTCGACTTCGGAACAGGCAGTCGGATCAGGCACATACCTTCTTTTTCTCACCTCCAAATCCTCCAGGATCTTCAGCTTTTCCTCGACTGTGTAGGTGTCCCAGTCTCGTATCTCGGTCGCTGTTCGCAGGCAGCCTTTGCATGCCTTGCTGGATGGTGTGCATCGGTTCACACATGGGTGTTTGGTCATTTCATGTGCCCTTGGATGGTTCGACATCTTCGAGTATCCACCTAATGCCGCTTCACGCCTTGAAAATTAATGTTCCGCAAGCTCTGCCTTGGCCTGCAGTGCAGGGTTGGCCGAATTAACCCTTCGTGGAAACCCGGCATACACAGCGCAAAAACGGAACCCTTACCCAGGCCCTCGTTCAAGAAACTCTGTATCGGTAGCACTGGCTCAGTGATAGACGGTCGAACCCTACATCAGGTGCGAGTCGGGCCTGCAAGAGCAGGACGAACCTTGGTCACTGCACATCGCCGTAGTACTGGTTGCGCTTCGGACAGGGAACGTCACCGCGTGTGGGAGCGTTAATGCTACCTCAATAAAGAAAAAGCCGATGACGGCATGAAAGGTGACCATGAAATCGATCTTGTACCGTCTGTTCGGAGCCCATTTTTCCTTCTTGCCCTGGAGCGACAAGACGCCGATACGTGCAGAGCGCTTCAGTGTCGAACGCCTGGAACAGCACGCCATTACGCTGGCATCGGCGCAGCCTGTTACGACGCAGCCGCCCAAGGTTCTGGCCTTGCACGCACGGCTCGCCAGCAACACCACATCGCTGCGCACGGCTTATCAGGTATGTGCGACAGACGCGGCTCATGAGCTACCGGTAGTACCGGCAGCGCAGTGGCTGCTGGACAATTACCATCTCATCGAAAATCAGATCCGCGAGATCCATAAAGATCTTCCGCTTGGCTATTATCGGCAGTTGCCAAAGCTGGCCGATGGTCCCTTTGCCGGGTACCCACGCATTCTGGGCATTGCATGGGCCTTCGTCGCCCATACGGACAGCCATCTCGATCCGCAGGCGCTGCGCCAGTTCATCGCGGCCTATCAGCAGGTGCAACCGCTGACGATTGGCGAACTCTGGGCCGTAGCGATTACGCTGCGCATCATTCTGATCGAGAACCTGCGCCGCCTCACCGATCAGATCATGGCGGACAGAGCCATCCGGGCCGATGCCGATGCACTGGCCGATGCACTGCTTGCCGCCGAGAACGCTCGCGCGGTTCTCGACGCGGACATCGCGACCCGCTCGCCGGCTCCGCTGCCCGAGCTCTTCGCGGCGCAACTGGCCAAGCGCCTCAGAGGCTGCGATCCGCGCACGATGCCGGCCCTTGAATGGCTGGAACGTAGACTCGAAAAGCAAAACGTAGCCGTCGAGGATGCGGTCCAGCATGTCCAGGAAAGACTAGGCGCATCGAACGTCAGCGTACGCAACGTCATTACCAGCATGCGACTGATTTCCGACCTGGATTGGGCCGAGCTGTTCGAGGACGTGAGCCTGGTGGATGAGCGACTGCGTAACGGTAGCAATTTTGCCACCATGGATTTCGCGACGCGCAATCTCTATCGCAGTGCCATCGAACAGTTGGCGCGCGGTTCAGGATATACCGAGCTCGATGTGGCCAAACAGACGCTTCTCGCGGCCCAGGAGGCCATGACAGCGAACCCCGATGCTGCGCAGGCCTTGCGGGTTGCCGATCCAGGCTATCACCTGATAGCCGAAGGCCGCCCGGCGTTCGAACATAGGATTGGGTTTCGCCCCTCGTTGTTGGGGTATTGCCATCGATTCAGTGCTTTTCTCAACATCAATGGCTACATCGGCTCGATCCTCCTGACAGCGATCATAGGGCTGGTGTTCATGCTGGACGTTCTGCTGCTGCCCGGCTCCGGGCTTGGCTGGCTGGCTTTGTTTACGTTGTTCATGTTCCTGCCTGCAACCGAGGCGGCGACGGCACTGGCCAATCGGACTTTCGCCCTGCGGCTCGGTGCGACGCCGTTACCTGGCCTTGAGCTCGCTCAAGGCGTACCGACGGCGCTCAGAACGCTGGTCGTGGTACCGACGCTACTAACCAGCGAAGCTGGCCTGCTCAAGCAGGTCGAGCAACTGGAAGCTCATTATCTTGCAGGAATCGGTGGCGATCTCAGCTTTGCCCTTCTGTTGGACGGAGCCGATGCCGATCAAGAGGTGCTGGACAGCGATGCCGCTCTGCTGGCAACGGCTACAGAAGCCATCGCCAGGCTGAACCGCCGCTATGGACCGCAGCCTTTTCCCGGATCGACAGGCGAGCGCTTCCTCTTGCTGTACCGGCGGCGCATCTTCAACGAGAGTGAAGGCAAGTGGATCGGCTGGGAACGCAAGCGCGGGAAACTACACGAACTCAATCGATTATTGCGTGGAGCGACCGACACCACGTTCGTCGCCGTCGAAGGCCGGCCACCAAGCGTGCCGGCAGATGTCCGCTACGTCATTACCCTCGATGCCGATACCCGCCTGCCCAGGGAGACCGTTTTGCGCTTGATTGGCAAGATGGCACACCCATTGAATCGTCCCCGCTTCAGCGAAGCACTGCAGCGGATCGTGACCGGCTATGCCATTCTCCAGCCGCGAGTGACCTTTGCCCTGCCGCTAGGTCGCGGCAGCCTATACCAGCGAGTCTTTTCCGGGGCGGCTGGGATCGACCTATACGCATCGGCCGTTTCGGATATTTACCAGGACCTGTTCGGTGAAGGCTCCTATACCGGCAAAGGCATCTACGATGTCGATGCGTTCGAAGCGGCGCTGGCCGGGCGTATCCGCGAAAACGCACTGCTCAGCCATGATCTGTTCGAGGGCATTTTTGCCCGGGCAGGTTTGGCCTCCGATATCGAACTGGTCGAAGATGCACCATCGCGCTATGACCTTGCAGCCAAGCGACAGTACCGCTGGACACGCGGCGACTGGCAACTGCTGCCATGGCTGCTCGGCCGTCCCGAGCCGAAGCAGGCCATACCGGGAGTCGGCTACTGGAAGATCCTGGACAACCTGCGGCGTTCGCTACTGGCTCCCAGCACACTGCTCGCACTGGCCACCTGCTGGATGCTGCCGCTAACCTCGGCAGTCAAGGGCACCCTGTTCGTTGTCGCCACCCTCGCGCTGCCCATGCTGCTCCCGGTACTTTTCTCGCTGATTCCGCATGGCTGGAGCACTCACTGGCGCTATCACTTTCGTAGGTTGTTGGCCCAGGCCTGGCTCGCCGTGCTGCGCATTCTGCTCTCGATTGCCTTTCTCGCCGATCAAGCCTGGCGAATGGGTGATGCCATCGTCCGGACCTGGAACCGGCTATACACCACACGCCGCCATTTGCTGGAATGGACGACAGCCGAGCAACTGGCCCGCGAGTCGCCCCCGGACATTCCCGGCTTTTATCGACAGATGGCCGGCGGTACGCTGCTGGGGCTCGGCGTGACCGCCGGCGCGACCCTTATCACACCGTCATCCTGGCCGCTCGCCTGGTTTTTTGCCGTGCTGTGGATGACCGCCCCCGTGCTGGCCTGGTGGGCCAGCAGGACACCGGAAAATATCAGCCGGCAAGCACTCCCGGCGCAGCAAGCCCTCGCGCTACGCCTGATCGCACGGCGTACCTGGCGCTACTTCGAAACCTTCGTCACCCCGGCAGAGCATATGCTGCCACCGGATAATTTCCAGGAAGCCCCGAAGCCTGCTGTCGCCCACCGGACATCGCCGACCAATATCGGGCTTTATCTGCTGGCTGCCGTGGCCGCCCGCGACTTCGGTTGGACAGGCACGCTGGAAACCATTGAGCGACTGGAAGCGGCATTAACGTCCATGCGTGCGCTTGCCCGCTTCAAAGGGCACTTTTTCAACTGGTATGGAACCCAGGATCTCCAGCCGCTGGCACCTGCCTATGTATCCTCCGTCGATAGCGGCAACCTGGCCGGGCATCTGCTCGCCCTCGCCAATGCCTGCGAGGAATGGATCGCAAACGGACTTGCACTAAATGCCCGGGACGGCATGGACGATCACCTGTTGCTGGCCAGCCAGTCGCTGGATGAAGAATCTCTGGCCGCCAACGAACAGGGCCGGCAGATCGCAGCGCTATTCGAGGAAAGCCGGCGCCAGTTGAACAGCCCGCAAACGATCCAGGCCTTGTCTCCAGCACTCAAGCGGCTCGCCAGCAAGGCGGCCAAGGCCGCCCGCGCCCTGTATCCGGTCAGTAAAGACAAAAGCACGCCGGAATTGGTGTTTTGGAGCGAGGTACTGATGAAGTCGGCCATTGAACATGGTCGCGACCATTACGAAATGCGGATTGCGCCGCTTGCCCTGCAGGCTCGCCTACAGGCAATCGCCGACACAGCACGGGAGATGGTTCATGCCATGGATTTCGCGTTCCTGCTGGACCCGCAGCGCAAGCTATTGTCCATCGGTTATGCCGTGAGCGATGGCCGCCTCGATCCTGCTTGCTACGATCTGCTGGCTTCGGAAGCACGGCTGGCAAGTCTTGTCGCCATCGCCAAAGGCGACGTAACGACACGTCACTGGCTGCGCCTAGGCAGAATTTCGGCGCCGCTCGGAAGCAGCTCGGTGTTGCTGTCCTGGTCCGGCTCCATGTTCGAATACTTGATGCCATCGCTAGTGCTGCGTGCGCCAACCGATAGCCTGATCGAGCAAACGACGCGCGGTGCCGTCCATAGGCAGCAGAAGTACGGGCGCTCGCGGGGTGTTCCATGGGGTATCTCGGAGTCTGCTTTCAATGCCCGCGACCTGGAGTTCACTTACCAGTACTCGAACTTCGGCGTACCCGGCCTGGGGCTAAAACGGGGATTATCCGAAGATCTGGTGATCGCACCCTATGCCACCGCTTTGGCTGCCATGGTCGATCCGGTCGGGGCGATTCGCAACTACACGCGCCTCATCGATATGGGAGCTCTCAGTCGGTACGGCTTTTTCGAAGCGCTGGATTTCACCGCGTCGCGCGTTCCGCTTGGCAAGCACTTCGCGTTTGTGCAGAGCTTCATGGCCCATCACCAGGGCATGAGTATCGTCGCTATCGCCAATGTCCTGCAGGACGGTTCGATGCGCCGGCGGTTCCATCGAGAGCCGATGATCCGGGCCAGCGAACTGTTGCTTCAGGAGCGGTTACCCACAGAAATCGCAGCAGTCAGTACCTTTATCGAGACCGCAAAGACCGTCACGCTCAGAGAGCATGTAGAAGACGCAATGGCGCGCCGCTACCAGGTAACGCGTAATAGCGTACCGATTACGCATCTACTCTCCAATGGACGCTATACCGTCATGCTGAGCGCTACAGGCGGTGGTTATAGTCGTTGGAAGAATATTGCCGTGACTCGCTGGAGACAGGATACGACGCGCGATGACTGGGGAACGTTCATCTTTCTACGCGATGTCCGCAGCGACGCTGTTTGGTGCGCCAGCAGTCAGCCATTGACGGATAGCGCCAAGGTCGGTCCGATTACCCGCGAGGTGGTCTTTAGCGAAGACCATGCAGAATTCGTCTGTCACCACGGCACGCTGACCACGGCCATGGAAGTCGTGGTCTCCGAAGAAGACGACTGCGAAGTGCGTCAAATATCACTGACCAATGACAGTACGCATGCAGTCACGATCGAACTGACTTCATATGCAGAAGTAGTCCTTGCCCCTTCAAGCACCGACAATGCCCATCAGGTCTTTAGCAAGCTGTTCGTCGAGACGGACTATGCGCCAGAGTTTGGCGCACTGACGGCGACACGGCGCCGGCGCTCGCCGCAGGAGGCCGAAGTGTGGTCGGCTCACTTCGCCGTAGTAGAGGCCGAAACCGTTGCCGATCCTCAGTATGAATCTGACCGGGCGCGCTTTATCGGACGCGGCCGCCATATTGGCCAAGCGCTCGCCCTGACCCAGCACAGGCCACTCTCGAATACGGCCGGCGCAGTCCTCGACCCTATTTTCTCGCTCCGGCGGCGGATCAGGATCATGCCAGGCCAGCATGCACGGGTCTCGTTCTGGACCGTTGTCGCTTCCTCGCGAGAGGCAATGCTGGATCTTGTCGACAAGCATCATGACCGCAGCGCCTTCGAACGAGCCAGGACCCTGGCCTGGACTCAAGCCCAGGTCCAGCTCCGCCATCTGGGCATCGGCGGGAATGAAGCGGCTGACTTTCAGCGATTGACCATGCCGATCCTGTACGCTCATTCGCGCTTCAGGGCACCGTCCGAGAGCATTCGGCGAGGTGCCGGCGCGCAGTCCAAACTGTGGCCCTATTCGATATCCGGCGACCTGCCGATCGTTCTTCTGCACATCGACGATGTAGTGGATCTGCCCCAGGTACGCCAACTGCTGCAAGCCCACGAGTATTGGCGCATGAAGCAATTGGCGGTGGATCTGGTCATCATCAACGAGCATGCGCCGTCCTATCTGCAAGAGTTGCAGGAAGCCATCGATACGGCGGTGCGCAGCAGTCAATCGCGGCCACGTATCGGCGATACGGCTGCGCTTGGCTCAGTGCATGTGTTACGCGCGGATCTTCTGGGGCTTGAGGTTCGTGAATTACTGCAATCGATCGCACACGTAGTGCTGTTCGCTCGCCGTGGCTTGCTCACCGACCAGCTTGTGCGCCTGGCGTCACCGGCCAGATCTGTCTCGCTAATCAGGAAGCCGAACCCGCCAGCCAGGCCGCCCCATCACTGGTCTTCACCCGCTGTTGCGCCAGTCGATCTCGAGTTCTTCAACGGCCTGGGTGGATTCGACCAGGATGGCCGTGAATATGTGGTCATGCTGAACAACGGTCGAACGACGCCGGCGCCCTGGATCAATGTAATCGCCAACCCCAGCTTCGGCTTTCAGGTATCGGCCGAAGGCAGTGGCTACACCTGGTCCGAGAACAGCCGTGAAAACCAGCTCACGCCCTGGTCGAACGATCCGGTAGTCGATCCCGCCGGCGAGGCCCTGTATGTCCGCGATGAGGCAACCGGTGAACTGTGGACCGCCACGGCACAACCGATTCGGAGCAATGGGCTTTACCGAGCCCGGCATGGTCACGGCTACAGCCGGTTCGATCACCAAACCGGCGATCTCGAACTTGAGCTATTGCAATACGTGCCGCTTACGGACCCGATCAAGGTTTCACGGCTGACCCTGCGCAACCTTTCCGACCGTCCACGACAATTGTCGGTCACGGCATACGCCGAATGGGTAATGGGCACTTCGCGAGCCGCTACAGCACCGTTCATCATGACGGAGATCGACAAGCAAACAGGGGCGATGCTGGCACGCAATCCCTGGAGCAATACGTTTGCCGAGCGTGTTGCCTTTGCTGACCTGGGTGGCTTGCAAAGCGCCTGGACAGCCGATCGTACGGAGTTTCTCGGCCGTAACGGCACGCTGGCCGCGCCTGCCGCACTGGCCAGAGGAGTTACCTTGTCCGGCACGACTGGCGCCGGCTACGACCCCTGCTCCGCGTTGCAACGCATGGTCGAGCTCGAGGCTGGCGAAACCCTCGAAGTCGTCTGGTTCATTGGCCAGTGCGCCTCGCTGGAACAGGCCCAGACGCTACTCGCAGGCTACCGCGAGGCCGATCTGGATGCCGTATTGCAAACGGTGACGACACATTGGGAGACCCTCCTCGGCACGATTCAGGTGAAAACTCCCGACCGGGCAATGGACATCATGCTCAATGGCTGGCTGCTTTACCAAACGCTGGCCTGTCGTATCTGGGCCCGCTCGGCGTTCTACCAGGCCAGTGGAGCCTATGGTTTCCGCGACCAGCTTCAGGATGGCATGGCTATGGTCCTGGCCCGTCCCGCCGAGACCCGCGCCCATCTGCTGCGTGCCGCAGGACGGCAGTTTGTCGAAGGCGATGTCCAGCACTGGTGGCTTCCCCAGTCAGGCATGGGCGTGCGCACCCATATCTCGGATGATCGGGTCTGGCTGGCCTTTGCAACCGCCCACTATGTCGCCTGCACCGGCGACACTGCGATATTGGATGAAACGGTGCCATTCATCGATGGACCGCAGCTACGCCCGGATGAGCACGACGCCTTTTTCCAACCGATGATCGCCACTGAGTCGGCATCCTTATTCGAGCATTGTGCGCGGGGTCTTGAGCACTGCCTCGAACGCAACGGCGTTCATGGATTGCCGCTGATCGGTACTGGCGACTGGAACGATGGCATGAGCCGGGTAGGCGAAGGTGGCCAGGGTGAAAGCGTGTGGCTGGGCTGGTTGCTGGTGCGCAGCATCGACCTCTTTGCCCCCATAGCCGAGGCGCGCGGGGATAGCGTAGAGAAAGACACCAATACCCGGCGGGCACAGAACTGGCGTACGCAAGGCACGGCGATCCGGGAGGCAATCGAGCAGCATGCCTGGGATGGAGCCTGGTATCGCCGGGCAACCTTCGATGACGGCACCTGGCTTGGGAGCAGCGAAAACGAAGAATGCCGGATCGATTCCATTGCCCAGTCCTGGGCCGTGCTATCGGGCGCTGCCGATCCCCAGCGGGCAGCCACGGCCATGGCATCCGTAAGCCGCTACCTGATCCTGGAACAGGAAAAGCTGGCGCTGCTGTTTACGCCACCGTTCGATAAAACGCCGCACGATCCCGGCTATATCAAGGGTTATCCACCCGGCCTGCGCGAAAACGGTGGGCAATACAGCCATGCCGCCATGTGGGCAATGCTGGCTTTTACCAAGTTGGGAGCCGGTCGGGAAGCCGGCCGGCTCTTCGCCCTGCTCAACCCGATCAACCACGCCACCACAGCGGAGCAAACCGAACGCTACAAGGTCGAACCCTATGTCGTTGCTGCCGATATCTATTCCGTTGCGCCACATGTCGGACGCGGCGGGTGGACCTGGTACACAGGTGCTGCCGGATGGATGTATCGAGCGGGCACTGAAGGGATTCTCGGCCTTCGCCGCGAGGGCGATAACCTGATCATCGATCCTTGTCTGCCGGAGGACTGGCCAGGTTGCGAAATGGTGGTGAACCTGGACACCACCCACTATGAAATTCAGATAACGGTCTCATCGGGAAGCACCCCGGGCATCCCTCATGCCAGCCTCGATGGAGAAGACCTGGCCATCACTGAGCGTCATATCCGTGTGCCGCTCGACGACCGCAGGCATCGCCTGCTCATTTATCTTTGACAGGTCTTCGAACCGGCGTCTCAACCGAGCCTGCGTCTGTCACACCGCCGGGCCAGGCAAAGCGCAGATCAATGCTCGGTAAGCGTCAACAGGATATCGGCATACCACGTACAGTTGAGCCCAAGCGCTTCGTCTATCTGCAGATCACGGGTACCGATATCGAGCCTGGCCGAGTGAACACCCAGGAGCAACCAGGGCAGCTCCCCCCGGGTGGGATCGCGCATGACCACGGGCGCACCACTCGTCCCCCGGTGAGTACGCGCGTCGGTAAGAAAATAGCCCTGTCCCTGGAAACGAAGGTTGAAAGACGAAGCCATTATCGCGTAACGAACCACAGGCATATGATGCAACGTGTCATAAAAGCCGAGCGGAAAACCCACGACCAAGAGCTGGGCACCCACCTCGATGTAGCCGGAGGAAGACAGTAGATGGTCAGGTGTAAAAGGATGATAAACGGCTGTTTGCGGAAACGCTGAACGCTCCAGCTCGATCACCGCGACATCTATTTCACCCGCCCTATCGAAACCTTGGCGCCACAGGCTTTTCCCATCACGGTAAAGCGGGATGGAAAACCCGATGGACTGAGCCATATTGTCCGGGTCCATATGCAGCTCGATCTCGATACGATCAGGAAAATGCTTGCTCGGCTCATCGAACATCACATGCCGGCTGGTGACCAGAAACAAGCGCTCCTCCCGTGCAAAAAAGAAGCCGCTGGCATTGGTGAGATGCTGCTGTTGTTCGAAGGTCATGATGCGCGTAGCAGACAGTAGAAGAGATTCGATCATGGATTCTCCTCGCCCTTTGAGGGATGCGATAGGTTGACTGTACGCAGACAGCCATTCTGGATTAGTTGTACGTGTATCCCGGCACCAGAGGAGATATCCCCTCCCTCGTTTCAACGATTGCTGACCTCCTTTCGAAGCAGGCCGTCGTATCCAATAGCCAGAGAGGATATGTTTCAGTTCAAGGCATATTTTGAGACAGTAAATAAGTACGAATCGACCAAAATCCAGTAAAGAACCCCCGTAGCAATAGCCACCCGAACAGAGGGGAGCCATCACCACCTTGCGCCTTACCCTCCCTGGCCGCAAGAGCAGCAGCTACCGAGCCGTTCCGGCGCATCCCAGGCAATGCATCACATAAAGTGCGTTCCAGTTCGATTTTCGAGTCTTTTTTCAGTCGCGATAAATAAAGAGAGCAAGATATGTTGTCCACCGACTGAGTCCCCTGTTTGCATGAAGCGGAGAACCATCATGGCTATTTTCACTGTACTGCTCACAAACGACGTCGTAGGCACCCTCGACGCTCAGACGGTAAATGTCGGCGATATCGTTACAGTCGATCTACCAAACCAGAATGGCCAACCGAGCCAGGCAACCGGCAAAGTCATCGGGATTCTTTCCGAGTCGGGAGCCGAGCCCTGCAACGCTATCTACAAATCCGTACAGGGACCCTGGCTACAACGCCAATAACATACTTAGCTACCCAATCAAGTCGGAGAGGCGACTGGACATGAAACGATCTTTCCACACCATCCCGAACATGAATCATGACCTGGCGCTTATTGAAATCACCTATTTTGATGAGGGCGATGGCGAAACCCACGCCATTGCCGAACTGGATATCGTTGGCTGGCAAGTTGCCATCGAAGATGACATAACCGGTGCGCCCGAGCCGGTAGCGGTTGGCTGGCAGCCCGACGCCATTCATTCCGCCTGGGGCATTCTCAACAAGGCCAGAGGCACGGTTTCCGATGGGGCCTACGAGTGGCCTATCCCCCTGGACAAGTGGGTCACTGAAAAGCTGGACTTGCTGCGCAAGCTCCACACAGGCTGAGTGTGTCGTAGCCTCGCAAATTGGCCAGGCAACGTTGGCCGGGTAACGGTTCCTCTTCGGGGTCGGCGGAATCTTTCGCCAATCAGCTCGACAGCTACAATTACCCACCATTACCCGCTCTTATTCGTTGAGCATCAGGGCATAGAAGAAAAAGATCCGATAGTCGGAAAAGATGAACAGCTTTCTCCAACGTGAAGTCAAAGCTATGCAAGGTAGTAAATATGCATAAGTTTTGTCAAAAAAATCAGGAGAGCCCTTATGCGCCTTTCTCATCTTCTTATTGCCACCACCCTTGTTGCTTCCTCTGCCGTTTTCGCCGCTGCTCCGGCCATGGAGAAAGATGGCAAACTCGTCGATTCGCGAGGCATGACGCTGTACACCTTCGACAAGGACTCGAAAGGTATGTCTGCCTGTAATGACGATTGTGCGAAGAACTGGCCACCTCTGGTGGCGACCAAGAACAGCAAGCCTTCCGGCGACTGGACCATAGTCGAGCGTAAAGACGGCAGCATGCAGTGGGCTTATGAAGGTATGCCGCTCTACACCTATGCCAAGGATAAAAAAGCTGGAGATACCACCGGCGATGGCAAGGGCGACAACTGGCACATAGCCAAACCTTGAACGACCGAGGCATCGGGCGGGAAGCCAGCCGGGAAAAAGTTTCCCGCGCCGCTGCACAGTATCCAGAGCACCGCTTCGACGAAGCCGCGATAGTCGAGCCGAATACTCTTTGTGGCATCAACAGGCTTTGTATGCGGCCCCATTCACTATGGCTCAGGCAGCTTCCGTTGATCATGGTGAAAACCCAGTTTTCGCACTGGGTTTACGCCGACAGAGCCTAAGGCTTCCGATCAGCGAGCGCTTCCAGCAGATCTGCTGAAGGAACGAAGAACAAGCTTCCGGTGACAGCCGTGCTGAAATCCAGCAATTTGTCATAATTGCCCGGCGGCCGCCCGATAAACATATTCTCAAGCATCTGTTCAATGGGTTCTGGCGAACGTGCATACCCGATGAAGTAAGTACCAAACTCTCCTGCACCTGGCCGGCCAAACGGCATGTTATCGCGCAGGATTTTCACTTCCTGTCCGTCCTTGGCAATTGTCGTCAAAGCGCTGTGCGAATAGGTCGGTTTAACCGATTCATCGAGTTCGATATTGGACAATTTTTTTCGTCCAATAATGCGCTCCTGAGCTTCAACGGATAACTCGTTCCACGCAGCCATGTTGTGCAGGTACTTCTGTACCAGCACATAGCTACCTCCGGCAAACGACGGATCCTCATCACCAATTATCGTAAAGTCGATAGCCTCTCGATCGGTTGGATTTTCGCTGCCATCCACGAAACCGATCATGCTGCGCATGTCGAAATAACGGAAACCCTGAACTTCATCGACGACCGAGATCGCATCGCCAAGAGATGAGAGCAAGTGCGTCGCCAATTCGAAACAGAGATCCATCTGATCTGCACGGATGTGCAGCAAAATGTCGCCGGGCGTTGCAACAGCTCGGCGCCCCTCTGCAGCGAACTCGCGAAACGGGTGCAGTGAGGCAGGGCGCGGGCTGCCAAACAAGGTGTCCCAAGCACTGGAACCAAAACCGCATACGCACGACAAATTCCCGGAGGGAACACGCTTGCCTATGGAACGAGTGAGGGCTGCAACGTCTGCGCACCAAGCCCGCACTTTATCGGTAGGATCACTACCGGGAGTTAACGTCGCGACGATAAAAATCGCACTGCTTGTAATGGGATTACAGACGGGCTGAGGATCGGGGATATCGTTAGTCATCGGCGCGAATTTTGTCATTGATAGTTCCACCCACAAGCGGCGGAACAAAATTGAAAGACAGGAGAGTAGCAGATTCAAGCGGGAAATCTCTCGCAATTCCAGGCACAGAGCTCAACGCAAAAAATCTCTGAATTTTGCGTAACGATCCCAACCCAGACCGATTTCAGTCCTGCTCCGTTTGCAGTTGCTCAAAGGTGATCTGAAAAAACGTGTGCCACTCAGCGTTCAACAGGACATTAGAGACGGACAGTCGCTGCCAGGCTTCCGCAAGATGCTTAGATATATGCCTAAGCATGTGCTTATACCTAACATCTATAGCATTACCGCTGGCAGTCGTTTTTATTGTTTAAGCATTAATACTGTTCGTTGGTTTGGAATAGCATGGTCCATATACGAGAGAAAACCATCAACGATAGTGCGGCTGTCGCTGAGGTTATTACCCTAGCAACCGCTGATCTTCGTCGTGTCTATCGACCTGTAAGCAAGCCTATGAAGCGAGCCATTCTTGAAGAAAAATACATTTCCAAGATGCTTGTAGCTGTCGACGGGGAACTCATATTCGGTGTAGCTGAGTATTATACGAAACCTGATTCTCTTTATATTCAAGGACTTGCTACCCATCCACAACATCGGAGGCGCGGAATCGCACAGGCACTCATTAATGCTGTTGAAGAAATCGCTATCCGCGAAAACAAGCCAAAACTTACCTTGAGCACCATCAAAGAAACGGGTAATTCCCAAATCTTCGCCAGGCTTGGCTTTATTGTTGTCAATGAGGTTCGAGCTGAAGAATTTGAAGGAATAGATGGACAAAACGTTATAAAAGTTGAAATGGTCCGCATTAGAGGCTGCAGCACATAGCACAGGTGTAGCGCGTGAGGCAGATCCTGTTATACCACTGTGATGTGGCGCTTGATGCCCGAGACCTTCTTGCCTGCGTCATAGCCTTTGTTGGCTATCTGTCCATATTTTTCACGCTCTGCGCGTCTACGCCTCATAGCGTTATCGATGTGTTTCGTTCCACCCCTCAAGAGTAGGAGCCTGCGGGAAACTCGGAGCGGTTCAGGTCGAAGCGCGCCCAGCATTTTGACCGAGCACTATCACAAGGTGGCTGTCGGCGTCTGCAGGCGATTGGTGCTGCCTGCTGAAATCTTCTCTGCTGGCCCACGCACTTCCGGTGCGGTCCGCCTGGCGAGCTCTTGTTCTGCTGCGCTCGGGCCCGATAGTCGAGCGTGGAATGCGCAAAGCTGATTTGTGTCGCCTACTCGATACCAAGCAGGTAGTGGTTGACCGGCTCGTGGATTTTTTACATACATCAAAAATCGAGTAAATCGAACGGGCATTGGCTGCCCTGGGCAAGCGCCTGGCGCTTGCTGTTGAAGCCGCTTAATTGAAACGAGAAAGCCCTCACTGCCTCGCGGCGGTGGGGGCTTTTTTATTGTTAGTGATCACGAATGTACTCTTTCAATGCCTGGTTCAGTTTGCTTTGCCAGCCATCGCCGTAGCTTCTGAAGTATTCAGTGATGTCTGAATCTAGGCGAATGGTGATGCGCTCCTTAGTTGGCGTTTTCTGTGGGCCTCGGCCTTTTTTGCTTTCGATGTGAGCCATGACCATCTCAGGAAAAATTTCGGACGCAGGACGCATTCTTTTGAAATTCTCATCGATCAATTCAGGATTGTCTGGATCTTGTGCAATCCCTGCATTGATATCGGCATCCTCTTCTGGCGTTGGAAGGATAAATTTCCGTTTACTACTCATGGCTTTCCTCTCTTAAGTTGTTCTCTGCGATTCGCTTTTCGCAAACTTATGATTCGGAACCGGTCAGCACGTGGCGTAAAGACTAGAACGTATAAACGGTCACGGATAGGACCGTATGCGATGTAACGTTTTTCGCCGTAGCTATTGCGGTTATCTTCTTCGACCATCGCATTTTCCCACTCGAAATCTTCAACTGCATCGAAGCTTACCCCGTGTTTTTCGAGGTTTGTGGCGGATTTTGCGGGATCAAATTCATATTTCGTAATTTTTATTGTATGCACAAAAGAGCAATCAACCAATTTTTTTGTGCGCACAAAAAAAACAAACTTGATCTGATATGCGACAGTTGAGTGACTGCAAGATTGAAGTTGTCGGTCACTCTCTGAAAAAACGAAAAAGCCCTCACTGCCTTGCGGCGGCGGGGGCTTTCTTCTTTTCTGGCGGCAGCTCAGTGCTGGTCGTCGGCAGGCTTATGAGGCTTTCCTATGTCATGACGCAATACTGGCGGCACATGAACAGCTGGAGCCAGCAATGCACACGATCACTGAATCAACCCTGCAGTCCCTGATCGCCAACATCAACCATCCAGCCTACGGGCCAGGGGTGGCATCCCCAGCCAATCCTTGCGTCAAGATTTGCAATCATTGTGAGCGCAAATAATCATCCGGCCAGACGATGAAATCCACCTTTAAGCACTACTTGGCTGAATATCCGCCGACTTGTTCAAGCGAAACAGAATCCTGATCTTCGGCCTGTAAAGAATTATCCAGCTCACTGTTGCAGCAGCTTTTTCTGCGACAACAGTGATTTCATAGTAAGCCGTCATCTATCAACGCGAGGTAAGCGGTCTATCTTGATTCACTTGCCCAACGTGGAGTCGCTGCGCCAAGGCTGTCGAGAACGCCTGTGCCGCCGACCAGCGCAAATGAATGGCGTCGATGAATGACGTCCGAGCGGTCCTCCACTCCTTGTCTGCGTTCCAATACTGTGCTTGCGTGGTTTTCAGAGCCTCGATGAGCTCACTATCGAATTTTTCGAGAAATACTCCGCTGGGGTCTTCTTTTGCCTTCCAGTCGGGGTGTAGCGGTGTCGAGACGACTGTAAATGGCCGCCCTTCCCTGTTCAGTCGGCTTGCCAGGGACTGCAGTGCATTGAAGCAGCCAGGGTCAAGTTCTTCAGGTTGGCCGTAAAGCAGGCCACGACTGTTTTTTGTGTCGAGTGGTCCATCTCCGAAGCGGTCAAAGACCAGTGGATCGAATTCGATCAGGTTGGCTCGCTGATCCTTGACGTTCAGCGCATTGCGCATAAGGGAGCCAGGGGCGAAATAACGCATGTAATACCCCCAGCGCGAGGCGTGGCCATATACGTATTGGTCCACATCGTTGCGATCGAACACAGCATTCGATGCTTTCCAGCAGCCGGTGAAGTCCTGCGGATCAACGATCATCAGGACCTGCCTGACAGTAGGTTCACGGTCGAGCAACCAGTTGGCCACATACACCGACTGGTTGGCGTGCAAGCCGCAGAAGGCCCCATTGAGCGGCTTTGCTCCCGGAAAATGCTCGACAATGGCCGCACCGTCGAAGTGACGCCATGCAACCGATGAGCCGACAACCAACAGATCGGGTGCAGTGACAGGATGCTCGCGCAAGAAATCGAGCTTTTCATCAAGGCACAAACTGTTGGAGAAAGCGGGTGGCGGAAGGTTATTGGTTGCCTGCAGCCCAAACAGCAGCAGGCAAAACGCTGCCAGAGCACCGAACATGCCACCGAACAATGACAGGAGATAACCAGGAGGCACTTTGGCCGGGTCAGTAGTGCCTTCCTTCTTGGCAGATTCTGCACTCTGCTTCATGGCGTTAACGCCTCTCGAGCTTTGCGTTGATCAATTGAACGAAGTGGCCGACGTTATGCAGTGACTCCAGCTCTGCGGTCCTGAATTTGATCCCAAAGCGTTCTTCCACCGAGACGATCAGGAGGATGTGCGCCTGGCTGTCCCAGCCGTCGACATCTTCGGCGGTCGTCTCCTCGGTGAGGAGGATCGCGTCATCATCGAATACATCGCGAAATACCTGGGTCAGCGCTGTGAGGATTTCTGTTTCGGTCATGGGCCTGCAACCTCGATGAAGTGTTTGGCGGAATTGGAGGACATCAGGTCGTAATGCCAGAAGCTCGCATCGGGTTCAGCACCCTCGGGAGCTTGTCGATGGGAAAAACCGAGCCGTGGATAATGCTCGGCCACCATACTGTTGCGGGGTGTCGGTCGATACTCGCCTACCAGTGCTCGGCAGCCAACTTCAGCCGCCGATGTCACCAGGACACCCAGCACGGCCTCTTCGACTTGCCGACCGAGTACACGGCAACTCATCAGCCAGGTATCGATCAGCAGTTCGTCGGGCGCCAGGTTCGGGTCGGGTCGGGCCAGTACCACGCTGATCAGTCCGTTGTCACCGAACTTGTCGCGCAGACGCAAGGCAAGCGCCACGGCACGCGGATCACTGGCGAGGCGCTGTACTTCGGCTTCGCTATAGCGGCGTGTGGTGAGGTTGAACTGGTTGGTCTTGTTGATCAGTTGCGTAGCTCGCGGCAGCTCGGCCGGCCCCACCGGCGTTGCGCTCAGGATCATGGCGAGGCCGCGCAGATAACCTTCCATATCGGTGGCCTGGCTCTGGGCAGCTTTACGCTCGGCATTCAGCACATAGTTGCGGCCACGTGTGGCATCGTCGGCAGTGAAGGAGACCGTTTCGAAATAGCCGGCTGCCGCCACGCGGGCTGGATAGTCGGCCACGTCTTCAGGCAGTTCCGGCACAGCGACTTCGGGTAGCTCGCGCCGCACAATATCGCGCTCAGCCGGGTTGTCATCGACAAATACCAGACTGTCCAGGCCTATATCGAGGGTTGTCGCGATTCGCCGCAGGTTGCCGGCCTTGTCCTCCCAGTTGGCTTCGAAGGCAGCGATATCGCTACGCTTGAGCGCCATTTCCGGATGATTGAAGGCTGCTTGCGCAACCGCCAGATCGTTCTTGCTGCACACGGCCAGGATAATGCCACGCTGGGCCAGGAGTGCGGCGTAGCGCTGGAAGGCCAGGAAAGCTTCGCCAGTCGGGCTGCCCTGCCCCAGCTTGATGCCGTCGATTCCATCATCACCGATCACGCCGCCCCATAAGGTATTGTCCAGATCAAGGACCAGGCATTTGCGCGATAGGCCGACACTGGCGGCAAGCACCCGTGCCAGCTGATCGCCATACAAGGGGGCTAGGTTAGGGCTGACCAGTTGCTTGCCCTGATGCCAGCGGACCGGGTCGCCCAGACCAGATCCATAACTGCCTTGAGCAGCCTGCCAGGCAAGGTCCATCAACAGCACGCCGTCCTCGCGAGCAGCAGCACGAATCGCGCTGTTCAGGCGTTCTGTCACGGTATAAGGCGCAGCCGGCACCAACGCTTCGAAGGAGCCGAAGAGCGGTGGATCGACCGGCGCCAAGGTCTGTTGTACGACTTGTGCAGCGAAACGTTCCCGTGCCCGGCGCCAAAGCAGACGCAACTCTTCGACCTTGGCCTCGACAGCCGCCGCAACCTCCGCCGCCGATGCGTCCAGTGACAATTGCAGTGGCGCGTCCCGGGCATCGAGTGCCAACACCACCACTTGCGGTGCGAAGGCTGCCAGTTGCGGGTCATCGATCAGCAGGACTTGCCGGTACATGCCGTAAGGTGCGACGTATACCGAAAGCGCCAGCCGACGGTGCAACCCGGCGACCCGGATTGCCGGCACCAGATGATCCACTGTATGCGAGGACAGCAAAGCAACACGTAAAGGCGTGAACCCTTGGGGCGATAGTGTTTCGCCCGTGGTCCAATCGCCAAGGCCCTCTGTCGCCAGTCGGTCCAGACGAGCTGTCAGCGTGACATCGCGGCGGTAGCCGGCGAGCATGGCGGCCAGGGCCAGGCGCCTGGCCGGGTCGGTTTCCTGCTTGGCAGCACCGATGGCGACACCAAGATCCGCGTGCGAGGGAAGCCAGAGAAGCTGCTCCATCGGGGGTTACTCCTGTTTCGTGGCTCAGAACTGGAAGTAGAGAAACTCGGTCGGTGCGGCAGAAAAGGTGCACGCCAGGGCGAAGAAACCGAGCCCCCCAAGGACGGCGCCAAGGACTGGTGTAGGACGCCACGTTGTGAAGGGCAGCCACCGTTCGATCCAGCCCTCTCGCGTCCGGGCATCCAGGGCCGTGCGGAAGTGACACATCCATTGCTGAATGTTCGGCAAGCCCCAGACGAATGCCAGCAACGCCGCGATCAACAGAAACGACAGGAAATCGGAGCGATGCAGATCAGCCGCCACGCCGCCCAGGCCCAGCATGCCGGAGAGTAGCGTCAGCGCGGCCGACACACTGGACGCGCGGAACAACACCATGGCCACCACGACACAGAGAAAGGTCAGGAGCACGGCTATTCCCTGATGCAACCGGTTGTTGCTATCGATCTTCCATCCCTGTTTCACCTTGAAGGCTCGCCAGCCGTGGGCGATCACCAGATAGAAACCATGCAGCAACCCGAAGGCCACGAACTGCCAGCCCGCACCGTGCCAGATGCCGGAAATGAACATGGTAAAGACCGTGGGGTACGCTACCAACGCGAAGAAGGTTCCCGTTGTCATCTTTCCACGGTGCGGCTGCGGCTTGCCCGCGGCCAGTCGAGAGCGAGTCACGCGCAAGACGATCGGGTTGTAGAGGTAAGCAGTCAGGAAGCGAGTCAGCGTCATGTGCCAGCGCGACCAGTATTCGATAACGTTACGCGCCTTGAATGGGCTGTTGAAATTCGCCGGCAGGCTGATGCCGAACAGCAGACCGAGGCCGATGGCCATATCGCTGTAGCCGGAAAAATCGAAATAAATCTGCAGCGTGTAGGTCAGTGCCCCGATCCAGCTGTCGTGTAACTGCGGAATCACTCCACCTGCCGCCAGGGCGAACACGGGTGAAGCCTTCTCGCCCAGAGGATCCGCAATGATCACCTTCTTGAACAAGCCAAGGAGGAACACGGTGGTACCGATGGAAATGTTATCCAGTCGCGGCTTGAAATTATCGTGTGTGCGAAATTGCTCCAGCATCTCGCGGTGATGGGTGATCGGGCCTGCGATCAGGTGCGGGAAGAAGGTGATGAACAAGCAGTAGTTGAGAAAATCATGCTCGACCACCTCGCCATCATGAGCATCGACCAGATAGGCGATCTGCTGGAAAGTGAAGAACGAGATGGCCAGCGGCAAAGCAATGTCCCCCACCGTCCAACCCAGGCCAAACACGTCATCAAGCGTGCCAAAAAGAAAGCCTGTGTACTTGTAGTAACCGAGTAGCAGAAGATTGGCGGCTATGCCGAGCACCAACACGACCCGCGACGGACGACGAAGCAGATAGCCACCGAGCAGGTAGTTGAACAGGATGCTGCCGAGTAACAAGGGTACATTGGCCGGATTCCACCAGCCGTAAAATACCAGGGAAGCAACGGTCAGCCAGATCACAGCCCAGCGCTGCCGACCCGTGCTGCTCAGAAGGAAAAAACCAATCAGCACCACCGGAAGGAACCCGGCAATGAACACCGTAGAGTTGAAAAGCATCGTCCTGATTCCTTAAACCTGGCGCTCCATAGCAAGGAAACAGCTACCTGGCAAAAAGCCGAAGCAACGGCATGCTGCCTTAAGCTCATGAGTTCGCTATTGCTGATCCCCATGCGTGCCCTACTGTCTCGCTCGGCCACGCGTCCATGCCTCTGTCCGCTGTCTGCACAACTACCCAGCAAGTCATTGGCTTCACAGTGAATGCGACACTAAGCCTTAAAAAAAATTTGTAACTTAATACAACTCGAGAGGGTAATCCTGATAGACGGATATAAAGGCCCTCATGTCGCTTGAGCCGCTACAGATGGTTGAAGGCCGGCGCAGGCTGTGGCGTTGGATCGCCAGCATCCTGGCTTATCGGTGAGGAGGTTCCCCGGTGATGAAGCGTCACTGGCCCGCTTCTTGATAAGCAGGCTCAGCAGTGCCTTTGTCTTGGTACTCATGGGCACCGTCTACCGGCTTCGGGCTGCTAACTGCCGGCCAAGGGCTAGCTTATTTTCCGAGTGCAAGAGCCATGACGCGATAGCAAACGCCCCGGAAAAGAACCAAGCCGTAGTCCACCTGTCGATACAGCTGATAAACCTGCCAACTTCGCCAAAGCCAAGAGCTACGCGTCACCGGCCTGGTTCTATCGACAAATATGGTAAATGAAGAGGGAGCAGTAATGGCAAGCGAGGGTTATCACGAGCCTATCGACGAGCTCAGTAACGAAACGCGCGATATGCACAGGGCTATCGTATCGCTGATGGAAGAATTGGAAGCGGTCGACTGGTACAACCAGCGGGTCGATGCTTGCAAAGACCCGGAGCTCAAGGCGATCCTCGCCCATAACCGCGACGAGGAGAAAGAGCATGCTGCCATGGTCCTGGAGTGGATCCGCCGGCGAGATACGACCTTTGACAAGGAGCTGAAGGACTACCTGTTCACCACCAAGTCCCTCACCCACGACTGAACAGCCGTCACAAACAAACAGGAGTACGGCACTGCCGTTACTCCTTGACGCGCATGAAATCCTCGGCCCAGACTAGGTACTCGTCGGCTGTCGAATACTTCACCGACAGCTCCGAGGCCGTCAGCTCCGACGCCTCGATCTGCCGCTGCTCGCGCAGGCAGTCGTAGGTCGCCTTGATCGCCGCGAAATACGCCGCATGGCCATTCACCACCACCCGCACACCCAACTTGGCCAGGCGTGCATTGTCACGCAGTTGCGGGTTGCCGTAGGTCACCAGCATCAGCGGGACGCTCAGGTGAGCGGCGAGTTCTTCCAGGTGGCCGAAGTCCTTGACGCCGACCAGGCAGATACCATCGGCACCGGCCGCCTGGTAGGCCTTGGCACGGGCAATGGCTTCCTCCGTGCTGATCACTCCGGCGTTGGTCCGGGCAATGATCGCCAGCGCCGGATCGATCCGTGCCTCCAGCGCACCGCGCACCTTGCCGACCGCTTCGGGCAGTTCGATCAGGTCCGTGGACTTATGCCCGAACTTGGCCGGCAGCCAGGTATCCTCGATGGTCAACGCAGCAATACCGGCGCGCTCCAGCTCGACGACCGTACGCATCGCGTTGAGGGCGTTGCCGTAGCCGTGATCGGCATCGGCGATCACTGGCAGGCGGGTGACCCGGCCGATGCGCGCCGCCTGTTCGGCGAATTCGCTCAGGGTGATCAGGGCGAAGTCCGGGGCAGCCAGTACCTGCAGGGAGGCGACCGAACCGCCGAGGATGCCGACCTCGAAGCCGAGATCGGCGGCGATGCGGGCGGACATCGGGTCGAAGACCGAGGCGGTATGGAAGCAGCCATCGGATTCGAGGAGTTTGCGAAAATCGTTACGCAGGCTGTGATGGGAAAATCTTTTATTCATGGAATCACCATGCAATGAGGGAAAAGGGAAAGCACATCATCCCCGCCTCGATCCGCCGACACCCCGAAGAGTACCGGCAGACAGCAGGCTTTACCGGGTTCAGGCCTCCTTGGCCTCGGCAATCTCGGTAACGGCCGGCCCCTTGGCCAGTTCACGGTGAAGGGTTTCTTCATCCAACTGCTTGCACCACTTGGCGACGACAAGCGTAGCGACGCCATTGCCGACCAGATTGGTCAGCGCGCGGGCTTCGGACATGAAGCGATCGATCCCCAGAATCAGCGCCAGACCGGCAACCGGCAGGTGACCGACAGCGGACAACGTGGCGGCCAGTACGATGAAGCCGCTACCCGTCACCCCGGCAGCGCCCTTGGAAGCCACCAGCAACACCAGCAACAAGGTGATCTGGTGCGTGATGTCCATGGGCGTGTCAGTAGCCTGGGCGATGAACACCGCCGCCATGGTCAGGTAGATAGAAGTGCCGTCCAGATTGAAGGAATAGCCGGTCGGAATGACCAGGCCAACCACGGATTTCTGCGCCCCCAGTCTTTCCATCTTCGCCAGGATGCGTGGCAGCACGGACTCGGAAGAAGAAGTACCCAGTACGATCAACAGTTCTTCGCGGATGTACTTGATGAACTTGACGATGCTGAAGCCATGAAAACGGGCGATGGAACCCAGCACGAGCAGCACGAACAACACGCAGGTAACGTAGAAACACACCATCAACTGGCCCAGTTGCACCAGCGAACCCACACCGTATTTACCAATGGTGAAAGCCATGGCACCGAAGGCGCCGATGGGAGCGACTTTCATGACCACACCGATAATGCCGAAGAAGATGTGGGAAATCTGGTCGATGAAATTGTATACGGGCTTGCCATAGTCACCCAGGCGTTGCAACGCATAGCCGAAGAACACCGAGAAGAACAGCACCTGCAGGATTTCACCTTCGGCAAACGCCCCCACCACAGTGTTCGGGATGACGTGCATGAGAAAATCAATGGTGCTTTGTTTTTCACCAGCGGCGGCGTAAGCAGCAATCCCTTTGGTATCCAGGCTGTTCGGATCGACATGCATGCCAACGCCCGGTTGCGCCAGGTTGACGACGATCAGGCCAATGATCAGGGCAATGGTCGAAACCACCTCGAAATAGATCAGGGCATAGCCACCAGTCTTGCCGACCGCCTTCATATCCTGCATGCCAGCGATACCCGTCACTACCGTACAGAAGATGATAGGGGCAATGACCATCTTGATCAGTTTTACGAAACCGTCGCCCAGGGGTTTCAGCGAAGCGCCCACGTCGGGATAGAAATGCCCGACCAGAACGCCAATGGTGATGGCAACCAAAACCTGGAAATACAAGGTCTTGTAGATCGGTGGCTTGGTTAGAGGCAACGTATCGATCGTTTGGGAATCGGACATCATGGCTTACTTCTCCTTTGCTCTTCGGGCTCGGCTCTTGTGCGATCCATATCGACTCCGAGCGAATCGATACAGAATGCCCCCCATGATCGGAGGGCTTTATTGTTCGGGTCCAGGGACGCACCTGTGAGGACAGGTCGACAAGGGCATACCTGTGAAGACAGCCTGTATCGCAACAGGCATCAGGTATTTAGCAAGCGATATGCCAGCGATCCTGAGAGCTCCGGTATCAATGACCTGCAGCAATCGATGCACACATTTGCTGACCGAAGCGCAAGAAGCTTTTGGCGGAATATCGCCAGACAATGCCAGGCACCTGAAAAGAGATGGCGGAAATCCGCCCGACACCGGCAGCACGAGAGAAAGTGAAGGCAAAGCCTTGGCTAACCGCGGGAATACAATGCGGCTAACCAAGTGTGACTGACAGAGCAAAGCTGACGAATAAAGTTGTCGGATAAAGCGCCCATCACTCCTTGACGCGCATGAAATCCTCGGCCCAGACCAGATATTCATCGGCTGTCGAATACTTCACCGACAGCTCTGAGGCCGTCAGCTCCGACGCCTCGATCTGCCGCTGCTCGCGCAGGCAGTCGTAGGTCGCCTTGATCGCCGCGAAATACGCCGCATGGCCATTCACCACCACCCGCACACCCAACTTGGCCAGGCGTGCATTGTCACGCAGTTGCGGGTTGCCGTAGGTCACCAGCATCAGCGGGACGCTCAGGTGAGCGGCGAGTTCTTCCAGGTGGCCGAAGTCCTTGACGCCGACCAGGCAGATACCATCGGCACCGGCCGCCTGGTAGGCCTTGGCACGGGCAATGGCTTCCTCCGTGCTGATCACTCCGGCGTTGGTCCGGGCAATGATCGCCAGCGCCGGATCGATCCGTGCCTCCAGCGCACCGCGCACCTTGCCGACCGCTTCGGGCAGTTCGATCAGGTCCGTGGACTTATGCCCGAACTTGGCCGGCAGCCAGGTATCCTCGATGGTCAACGCAGCAATACCGGCGCGCTCCAGCTCGACGACCGTACGCATCGCGTTGAGGGCGTTGCCGTAGCCGTGATCGGCATCGGCGATCACTGGCAGGCGGGTGACCCGGCCGATGCGCGCCGCCTGTTCGGCGAATTCGCTCAGGGTGATCAGGGCGAAGTCCGGGGCAGCCAGTACCTGCAGGGAGGCGACCGAACCGCCGAGGATGCCGACCTCGAAGCCGAGATCGGCGGCGATGCGGGCGGACATCGGGTCGAAGACCGAGGCGGTATGGAAGCAGCCATCGGATTCGAGGAGTTTGCGAAAATCGTTACGCAGGCTGTGATGGGAAAATCGCTTGTTCATTATAGAAACGCCCTGTGGTTATCGATCAGATTCATGCACGCCCGACCTTCAGCAACTATCATCCTAAATAATCAGCTAATAGCGCTGGCCAAACCGATGGCGGTCACGGACCGATCGGCAATAATTCTGTCTGATTAAGGAAACCAGCGCCGACTGGCGCAGTCGCAAAATATCGAGCGCAAGATCAGAGAAGTGCAAGCAATTAATACTATTTGTTAGCAACCTAATCATATGTGCAATCAAAGCATTCGTCACACCTGTAATGCAACGCTTGCAGAGCAAGCGCTCAACGCAAAAAAGGAAATAGGAAAAGTTCATTTATTGTGCTATCAAGCGACGAACGGTCAAATTTGCCAGCCGAGGCTGGCTATCCTGCAGAACGCATGAAAGATCGACGCCTCGTGAAGACCCAGCCGCTTCGAGAGCACAAGGCTGCTGTATCTGCCGAAGCCGGCATGGAGTCGCTCGGCACTGCTGGAGGAGGAAAACGAATGTCTTACGGGAAGTCATTCATCCTGACACTACTCGCCGGCATGGCGACAAGTGCCAATGCCCAAATGATGGAGCGCGAACTCGGCGATTTTTCCCTGAGGCTGAGCACTACGCCAAGCCGCAGCATGGCCCAGGGCCTGGTGAAACCAATCGGCCTTGGCACCTTCCATGGTGGCCTCGACCTGTCCCATGCCAACGGCTGGTATCTTGGCCAGTGGTCGCCAAGCATCGGCGTGGCCCACAGCAGTGCCCTGGAAGTCGATTCCTATATGGGCTACATGCGTCCACTCGAAGCCGACCAGAACATGGGCTACGAAGTCGGTCTGATCCACTATAACTTTCCTGAATTGGATGCTCGCGACCGGCACGAAGTCTATGCCGGCCTGACCTTCCCGGGGAGTCGCATAGGCGCTGCCTGGAGCCTAGCGTCCGGGCGTAGCGACAGCACCGTGCTGCTTGATCTGGGCCTGCTGCACCCACTGAACCTGGATATGAGCGTGAAGTACGCCAACCACGTCCTGGACCAACCCGTCTATTTTTCGGGAGGCTCCGTGCGTACCTTCAACGACTGGTCGCTAAACCTTTCGCGCCCCTGGGGCGGCGCCCGCCTCGGCCTGACCTACAGCGGCGCGAGTCTCACCGGCGACAGCTGCGCCGCCTACTCCGGGCAGAACTCCCGCTGCGACGAAACGCTGACTTTCAAGATCGAACATCCCTTGTTCTGAGCAAGCGCCGGAGCAATAGCGAATAGCGGCCTCGTCAATCATGCATGAATGACGGCATCGCCACGCTAGCACCCGATTCTTTGCAGTGCCAGCATACGCCGATATGATAGCCGCCTCTTTCGGGGCGAATGACATGTACGCGTTGCTCAAGCTATTGCAGGATGGGAAGTTTCATTCGGGCGAGGTACTGGGTTCAGCCATGGGCTTGAGCCGGATGGCCGTATGGAAGCGCCTACAGCAGTTGGAGCAGGAACTGGACCTTCGCTTGCACTCGGTGCGCGGCAAGGGCTATCGCTTGGCCGAACCCTTGAGCCTGCTGGACGAGGCCAGGCACGCCGAGCTCAGTCTGGTGGATTGGCCAGTCCAGGTTTATCTGGAATCGGACTCGACCAATGTCGAAGCCATGCGCCAATTGCAAGGCGGTTTACGCCCGCCGTTCGTCATCATGGCCGAACGCCAGACCGCCGGACGTGGCCGACGCGGTCGACGCTGGGTCAGCCCGTTCGGCTGCAACCTCTATTTCAGCCTGGCCTGGCCAGTCGAACGCGGCGCCCGTGAACTGGAGGGCCTCAGCCTGGTGGTCGGGCTGGCCGTGCGGCACGTATTGCAAGGTTTCGGGTTGGTACGGGTGGGTCTCAAATGGCCCAACGATGTACTCATCGATGGCAAGAAAATCGCCGGCATCCTGCTCGAACTCGTCGGCGATCCGGCCGACACCTGCCATGTCATCATCGGTATCGGGATCAACGTAAACATGCATGCGGTCCCGGAAACCATTGACCAGCCCTGGACCTCCATGTGCATGGAGACAGCAGAACAGATCGACCGAAACCTTCTCTGCGCCAGATTGTGCGATGCCCTGGCCGACTGGCTTTCCCGGCACCGAACCAAAGGGTTTTCGACACTGCGCCAGGAATGGGAAACCGCCCACGCCTGGCAAGGCCGTGATGTCCGGCTCACCAGCGGCAACCAAGCCATAGAAGGAAAGATCATGGGCGTCAACGAACGGGGCGCCTTGCGTCTGCTGGTCGGCGGAATTGAAAAAACCTTCAGCGGCGGCGAATTGAGCCTGAGGCTGAGTCATGATGCTTGAACTGGACTGCGGCAACAGCCTGATCAAATGGCGCCTCATCGAGCACGATGGCAGCGTCCGCCAGGCCGGATCGACCGAATCGGCCACGCAGCTTGTGACAGATCTACAAGGCTTGGCCCCTGCCTTGCGCGATTGTCGACTGGTCAGCGTACGCACCGAGCAGGAAACCGCTGCGCTGGTCGCCACGTTGCGCGAGCTTTTCGCGATAGAACCGCGCTGTGCCCAGCCGGCCCGGGAGCTGGCCGGCGTGCGCAATGGCTACGGGGATTACCACAAGCTCGGCCTCGACCGCTGGCTGGCGCTGGTCGGTGCCTATCACCTGCAACATCGCGCCTGCCTGGTGCTGGATCTCGGCACCGCGATCACCGCCGACTTCGTCACACACGACGGCACGCACCTGGGCGGCTACATCTGCCCCGGCATGCCACTGATGCGCAAACAGCTGCGCATCCACACCTCGCGGATTCGCTATGACGACACGGAAGCGCAAATGGCCCTGCACGATTTTTCGCCGGGACAATGCACAGCGGAAGCCGTCGAGCGCGGCTGCCTGCTGATGCTGCAAGGCTTTGCCCAGGCCCAGCAGCAACTGGCACAGCAGTATTTCGGTAGCGACTTCGAGGTATTTTTGACCGGTGGCGATGCGGAACTCGTCTTGCCCGTGCTGCCCGGAGCGCGAACCGTACCGGATCTGGTCTTCGTCGGGCTGGCGCTGGCCTGCCCCTGACTCGCCTGCAGCACGCCCTCGCCCTTTGGCAGAGGGAAGTGCATCCACTGTCTTAGCGGAACGGCGGCTCGTCGAAGCTGCGCAGTTTGCGCGAATGCAATGAATTGAGCTGACTGCGCAGCAGGTCGAGAGCCCGGATACCGATCTGCAAATGCTGGCTTACCGCACGCTCGTAGAAGGCATTGGCCGACCCGGGCAACTTGATCTCGCTGTGCAGCGGCTTGTCCGAGACGCACAGCAGTGTGCCGTAGGGCACCCGCAGCCGATAGCCCTGAGCGGCGATGGTGCCGCTCTCCATATCCACCGCCACAGCGCGGGAAAGGTTGATCAACGGCCGCTCCTGAACCCAGCGCAGCTCCCAGTTGCGGTCGTCGTAGGTCAGCACAGTGCCGGTGCGCAAGCGGCGCTTCAGGGCTTCGCCCTGCTCGCCGGTGATCTGCGCGGCGGCCTCCTGCAACGCCTGTTGTACCTCGGCCAACGCCGGCAACGGGATATGCGGGGGCAGGACCCGATCAAGAATGCCGTCACGCCGCATGTAGGCATGCGCCAGCACGTAGTCGCCGATAGTCTGTGACTGGCGCAGGCCGCCGCAGTGGCCGATCATCAGCCAGCAATGCGGACGCAACACGGCTAGATGATCGGTGATGTTCTTCGCGTTGGAAGGACCGACGCCAATATTGACCAGCGTAACCCCATGGCCGTCAGTCGCAATCAGGTGGTAGGCCGGCATCTGGTAACGGTGCCAGACCACCGCGTCGGCGATTGCCTGGGCATCTTCTTCGGAAGTGCCGTCCTCGATGATCACATTGCCCGGCAGCACCATGCGCACGAAACGCGGATCCTCCCGCAACTGTAGAAGGCCGTGGCGAACGAACTGATCGACGTAGCGATGATAGTTGGTCAGCAGAATCCAGGGCTGCACATGGCGCCAGTCGCTACCGGTGTAGTGCACCAGCCGCCGCAGGGAAAAATCCACCCGCGCCGCATCGAACAGCGCCAGCGGAAAAGCCTCGTCATGCGCCCAGTCGTGCAGACCATCGGCGATATCATCCGAGGCAGCGGACAGGTCGGTACTGGGAAAAACTCGCGCCAGCTCCGCAGCGGTCACGCCGCTGCCGGCCAACTCATCGCCCTTTTCCACCACATAGGGATAGGGAATGTTGCGCTGGCTCGGACCAACCTCCAGACCCACCTCGAAATCCCGCAGCAGAGGGACCAATTGGTCGAGCAGATAACCACGAAAGGCGGTCGGCTGAGTCACGGTGACACTGTAGGAGCCCGGCACCTGAACCTTGGCGTAAGCACGAGTGAACACCGGAACCTCGCCATGGCTGCGATAAGTCAGACGCAACTCGGGATAGCGGAACAGATTGCGCTCGGCAGACGTCGGTTCGATACGCTCTGCCAGGTAGCGCTTGAGCGCCTGGCTCAGCGCCGTGGTGGCCCGCTCGTGCAGGCCTGCCAGCAGGTTCACGGCCTGCTCTGCGGAATGTGCGGCGACAAAGGCTTCAGTATGGTTCTTCACTTATTGGTTTTCCGTTCATGCACCGGGTGCCTATCTTGCCTGCATGCCTGCGCGGGGAACAGGACTGGCGAAAACGAGACGATACCAACGACCTCTGCCAGTCTTCCCGGGCCATTTCGCGCATCGTCGAAAACCTGCCTGCAATATCGAACAGACACTGAATGTCCTGGCAAACTCCACGAGCCAACCCTGTCCAGACGGACAATTTCTATCGATATAGGCAGCACCGGGTAAGAGAGTAGGAAGTACGTCACGCAAACTCAAAGCCGATTCGCTTCGCACGAATGATCAGTGATAAAAAATTGGCTATCCGCCAGTGATAAAAAAGGATTAACCCCTAATAATATCGCACTGACACCACCCACTGAGTACTCCAGAGATCGCACCGTGGAACCGAAAGACGACGTACGCCGTTTGATGCAGCATTCGGGTAGCACCCCCGATTCCTATAAGGAATTCGGTACGACCAATCTAAATCACCAGGCCTCACGCTGGAAACTGCTGGAAGCAGTGGACAACGCCGCGACTGGCCAGGCCACGTCAATGCCCTTTTTCGAAGAAACGCCGCACCCAGTCGCTCGAACTCAGGTATCTGCACCCTATCCGCCAGCAGAGTCTGCACCGCAGTCCTTTGGCACTACGACTCACCCGCCAGCCACCCAGCCAGCTACCCCTGCTCCAGCGCAGCAGCCTTTCTTCACCCATCGAGACCCGCAACCACAGCCGTTTTTCACCAGCCACCAGGAACAGGCGGCTGCACAGCCACCGGTACAGGTACCGGCAACAACAGCCTCCGACAACCCCTTCGGAAGAATTTTCCGTAGCCAGTCGGCAACCGGGCAATCCCAGGAAAGCCAGCCGACAGGTTCCTTGAAGTCGCTTCTAAAGGGCCTCGGGTCATGCCGCTGATCTGTCTCGGCTCACCCAAGGGCGGTGTAGGCAAGACCATGCTGACGGCGAACCTGGCGTTCGCCATGCAACGCCTCGGCCTCCCTGTTTCCGTCATCGATTTCGACGTACAGAATGCCTTGCGCCTGCACTTCGGCATGCCGTTGGACGACCCGCGCGGCTATGTTGCCCAGGCCGGGCAATATGCCGATTGGCAACAATTCGCGATCAATACTCCGACCGGCATCAGGCTGCTCCCCTATGGCCAGGCCGATGAAGCACAACGACTGCAATTCGAAACCCGGCTGGCCGAAGACCCCATGTTTCTCGCCGAGGCCCTGCAAGGGTTGCTGTCGATTCCGCAGATGGTCGTGCTGGCCGACACGCCACCCGGCCCGTCACCGGCACTCAATGCCCTGAATCGGCTGGCTGACATCCGCATTGCGGTCCTGCTGGCCGATGCGGCGTCCACCGCGCTGATCCCGACCATAGAACGGGGCAGCTTCTTTTCCCCGCAGGATGCCAAAAGCCTGCTGCCCGTGACCTATATCGTCAATCAAGTGGATCGCCGCCGCCGTCTCAACCTCGATTCGACGGAATTCCTCCAGTCCCGTCTGGGTGCCTCCCTGCTCGGCCTCGTGCATCGCGACGAAGCCCTGGCAGAAGCACTGGCCATGCAGGTTTCGATTTTCACTTTCGACTCGACATCCGCCTCCGCCTCCGCCTATGACATCGACCGGATCGCCCAACAGCTCGGGCAACTGATCGAAACCATCAAGCGCCCCTCATTCGATCAACGTCCGGGGTAACTTCATGAACTCACAGCCTGCCTTGTCCGGCCTGCAACGGTTATCGGCGCTTCTCCTGTTCGTAGCCGCCAGCCCCGCTCTGCTGCTCTTTATCAGTGTTCCGCTCAGCGTGCCCATGCAGTTTCTCATGGGTATCTCGATGATCGTGCTCATGCTCCTGCTCAATCGCTTCAAGTCCTATGGCATGACCCTGGTCATGGTCGTCATGTCGGTGGCGGTCTCAACCCGATACATGTATTGGCGGACTACCGAAACCCTGGCCTTCGACAATGGCGTGGAAGCCTTTTTTGGCGCCGGCCTCTACCTGGCGGAAGTTTGGGTGTGGCTCATCCTGATGCTGGGCTATGTCCAGACGATCATGCCGTTGAAACGGCCTATCGAACCGTTACCGGAAGACACCTCGGCCTGGCCGACCGTGGACGTCTACATACCGACCTACAACGAAAGCCTGAACGTGGTGCAGGATACCGTTCTCGCCGCCCTGAACATCGACTACCCGGCGGACAAGCTGCGCGTCTACATCCTGGACGACGGACGCCGCTCCGAATTCGGTGCCTTCGCCGCGGCAGCGGGAGCCGGCTACATCACCCGCAGCGACAACAACCATGCCAAGGCCGGCAACCTAAACAACGCCATGCGCCGGACGGATGGCGAGCTGATCTGCATTTTCGACTGCGATCATGTCAGCACCCGAGCCTTCCTCCAGGCCACGGTCGGGCTGTTTCTCAAGGACCCGAAACTGGCGCTGGTACAGACGCCCCATCATTTCTATTCCCCAGACCCGTTCGAACGCAACCTGTCCACCGGGGAAAACGTCCCCAATGAAGGCGAACTGTTCTATGGCCCGATCCAGCAGGGCAACGATTACTGGAACGCAGCGTTCTTCTGTGGCTCCTGTGCCGTGATTCGCCGAACCGCACTGGAAGAAACCAATGGCTTTGCCGTAGAGACCGTCACCGAAGATGCGCATACCGCACTGAAATTGCAGCGCATGGGCTGGAATACCGCCTTCATTGCCATTCCTCTAGCTGCAGGGCTGGCCACCGAGCGGCTATCCCTGCATATCGGCCAGCGCATGCGCTGGGCCCGCGGGATGACGCAGATCTTGCGCCGCGACAACCCGCTGTTCGGCCGCGGCCTGAAGCTGACGCAGCGGCTGTGCTACCTCAACGCCATGCTGTACTACCAATTCGCCTTGCCGCGCATCATCTTCCTGACGGCACCGATGGCCTACCTGATGCTCGGGCAGAACGTGGTCGCCTCGTCGGCTGCCGCGATTTTTTCCTACGCGCTGCCTCACCTCGTTCACTCGCTCACAACCAATGGCAGGATTCATGGACGCCATCGCTATTCGTTCTGGGGGGAAATCTACGAGACGGTGCTGGCTTTCCACATTCTCAAGCCGACCCTGATCACCCTACTCGCCCCCAAGCGTGGCAAGTTCAACGTGACGGACAAGGGCGGCCTGCTCAGTGAAAGCTTCTTCGACTACCGGATGGTCAGGCCCCAAATCGTTACCGTCGCTCTGATTCTGCTGGCAATTGCCATCGGCCTGGTCCGGCACTTCTGGGTCGACTGGATTCCTTCCGACCCGAACGTACTGGTATTGAACATCAGTTGGGCCACTTTCAGCCTGATCATGTTGCTGGCTGCCATCGCCGTGGCCATGGAAACCCGCCAACTGCGCACCGCCACTCGCCTGGAAGTGAAACTGCCGGTAATCCTGCATTTCGCCAGCGGCAGAACTCTGCAAGGCGTGACACGCGACATCTCCATTGGGGGCGTGCGGATCACCCATACCGGCAATGGCCGAGAACTGCCTGGGGTACTCGAGGAAATCGAGCTGACCTACGAAGATCGCATCGTAGTGCTTCCAGCTGAAATCATGAGTGCGGAAGAAACCCAGATCCGTCTGCGCTTCAGCCCACTGGACATTTCCCAGCGGCGCAACCTGGTGCGCCTGGTCATGGGGCGCGCCGATGCCTGGCTGGACGACTCGCCAGTGCAGACCGACAGGCCGCTCCGCTCGTTCTGGGGAATCCTGAAGAACGCCCTGTCCGTCCTGCGCTGGACCGCGCGCCGGAAGAAACCCAGCGCCAGCCGGCCGGCGCCCATCGGCCTGACGGCGCAAACCCAGAGCGGCAAGGCCAATCCCCAGTTGCTGCTCTGCCTGGCGCTATTCATCATCTGCACCACCCTGGCGTCTACCCTGCAGGCACAAGAATTCAAACTGCCGCCGCTGCCACCGCCAGTGGCGGTTCAGGGGCAGGGTCAGGGAACGCCCCGCAACGATTACCTCACCGACCCCACGGCCATGCTCGAAGTACTGCGTTTCGAGCAGATGGGGATCAAGGATGCCCTGACCCTGAGAGGCGCACAGGCACAGGCCGGTCTGCCCTTCTCGATCAGCCAGCAGCAGATCGTCAGCGGTGCACGCCTCGATCTGCATGTCCAGTATACCGAGCGGCTGCCCAGCGGCACGCGACTCGAAGTACTGCTCAACGGCGAACAGCTGAGCATGATCGAGCTGATTTCCGGCACGGCTACCGACACCGTCTTCGACATACCGGTCAACCCGCTTCTGTTACTGCCGCATAACCGCCTGAACCTGAAACTGCATGCGCATGCCGAACGTTGCGAAAACCCCGCCGACTCGCCACTGCAAGTCACTGTGGGCAAGGATTCGACCGTTGCGCTGGGCCTACAGCGACTGCCACTGGCGAGCGATCTATCCGCGCTGCCCGGCCCCTTCTTCGACGAAGCGCAGATGGGCCAGCTCAACCTGCCGGTGGTGATGCCAGCCAATCCCAGCACGACCATACTGCGCAACGCGGCCATCATGACCTCCTATTTCGGTTCACTGGCCAGTTATCGCGGCACGCGCTTCCCGGTATGGCTCGACGAGTTGCCCATGGGTCATGCCGTCGTCTTCGCCCAGGCCGGAGAAACCATCGCCGGCCTCACGCTGCCAGCCATTGATGGACCCGGGTTGAGCATCATCGACAACCCGCGCGACCCACTCGCCAAACTACTCCTGGTAACCGGCCGCACCCCCGCTGAGCTGCGTACAGCGACGCTGAACCTGGTGCTCAGGCCAGCCCCTCTGAGCGGCAGCAGCATGCAGGTCGCGCCGGTCATGGTGACACCACGCCGCCCTTACGATGCCCCACGCTGGATACCCAACGACCGACCGGTTCGCTTCGCCGAGCTGGCCCAAGAACCGCTGCTCAGTGAAAGTACCTCCCCGGCCTTGATGAAGCTCGGCTTCCGGGCCGCACCGGACGCTTTTCTATGGGACGGCAGTAATATCCCGATGCAGATACGCTATCGCTTCCCCGATGGCGAATGGCTCGACGCCCCCCAGTCTCATCTCGATCTCACGCTCAACGGCCGCTACCTGGGGTCTCTGCCGGTGCTGAAAGCGGGTGTTCTGGAAAAAATCAGGAACCACTTCGGTTATGCAACGCGCCAGGAACAGGCACGGCTCGAAATCCCGCCTTACCTGATCTTTGGCGATAATCAGTTGGACCTCTTTTTCAATATCCAGCATGCGCCTGATCCGACCTGCGCCCTGAAATTGCCCGATCGAGCCCTGAGCCTGATCGATGGCGAATCGGTCATCGACCTGAGCCACACCCAGCATTTCGCTCAGCTACCCAATCTTTCCTTCTTCGTCGGTGCGGGATTTCCCTTTACCCGCCTGGCCGACCTCGCCGAAACCGGAGTGGTGCTGCCGGACATGCCGGAGCCAGGCGAAATAGAAGCGATGCTCGGCCTGCTCGGACGCTTCGGCGAATCCACCGGCTATCCGGCAGTCAACGTGGAAATAGTCAAGGGCAGCGCCCAGCTCGCGCCGCTGCACAGACGTGATCTGTTGGTGGTCGGGCGACTGGATGGGCGACTGGACCTGGCGCCGCTACTGGCCGGTTCCGATTACCGGCTGGAAGGGCAGGCCCTGCGAGTCGCCCAACCACAGCCTCTGCAACAGCTACGGACGCTGTTGCAGGGCGACTGGAATCGCCAGGAAAGTGCGGCTGACCGCCAGCTATCCGGTACGGGTCGCTTCCAGGGCCTGCTCAGCCGGCGCTCGCCCTTCGACCCGACTCGCGTCGTAGTCATGGCCCTGGCCACCCAGGAGGATTGGCTACCGCGCATGGTGCAAACGCTGAGAACGCCGGCAATCAACGCGGAAATTCGCGGCGACCTGACCTATTTCGAAAGTACGGAAAAAGCCAGCAGCTTTCGCGTCGGCCCTCTGTTCGCCTACGGCAATCTACCCTGGCCGATCCATATCCGCTGGCTTTTCAGTGAGCGCCCATTGCTGTTGATGTCACTCCTGCTGGTATCCACCGTGCTGGTCGCCGCCGGCCTCTATCCGCTCCTGCGTGCGCATGCCGCGCAACGCCTGGGCTAGCAAAGGAACAACACCCCTTATGGCCGCGAAAATCCTGAAGCCGCTGTCCCTGGCCATCTACTGCAAGATCGGCGTGTTTTCCGTACCCGCTATCCTGGCAGCCGAACCGTCGCCGAGCAGTATCGAACCATTGCTGCAGCAGGCTGAATTCTGGCAAGCGCGCAACCGCCCGGAACTGGCGGTGCAAACCCTGAATCGCGCCCTGTCAGTGCAACCCGATTCGGAAGAAGTGCTGTACCGACTGGCCCTGATGTCACTGCAGAACGACGAGAAAGCTGCCCAGGGCTGGTTGCAGCGCCTGCGCCAGAGCCATCCGAACAGCCCGCGCATCGAGGCGCTGGAGCAGGCTTCCAAAAGCCGGACTATGGACCGGGGCAAACTGAGCCAGACTCGTCTGCTGGCCAGCCGTGGCGATACCAGTAGTGCCATCCAGTCCTATCGGGAACTCTTCGGTGGGGATACCCCGCCGCCGGACATGGCGCTGGAGTATTACCAAACCCTGGCGGGCCAGGAAAACACCTGGACCGAGGCCAGAAAAGGGTTGGAACAGTTGAAGCTCCAGCAGCCGAACAATCCGCGTGTCCAGCTCGCCCTGGCACGTGTGCTGAGCTACCGCGAACCGACCCGCCGGGAAGCCATCGGCATGCTTGCCGAGCTGTCCCGGCAGTTGCCGGAAGCCCAGGCCGACTGGCGCCAGTCGTTGCTCTGGCTGAATGCCGGCAGCAACGATGCCGCACTCTACGCTCACTACAGCGAAGTCTATCCAGCCGATGCGGAAATACCGGCCCGTTTCGCCAGCGTTCAGGCTAGCCGGCAGGTCAACCCCGGCGATACGACGCGCCTGGCAGGCTTCAATGATCTGCGCAGCGGCAGGAACTCGGCAGCCCTGGCCAACTTCGACCAGGCGCTGCGTCATAACGAGAAGGATGCCGACGCCTGGAGTGGCCTGGGCATCGCCCAACTGCGCCTGCAAAACTACGGCGCGGCACGCACCAGCCTCGGTAAGGCCATCGCGCTGGCGCCCAAGCGGCGGAGCGAATGGGCCGACGCCCTGGCCAATGCCGAATTCTACGAACAGTTGCAGGCAGCCCGACGGCAGCGCGATACGGGTCAGCTGGATACTGCCGCAACCCTGGCCCAGCGCCTGGCCCAGGGAGCCGGTGACCGGCCACGCTCAGCCCGGCTGCTGCTGGGTGACATTCAACTGCGCCAGCAGAAACTGGCCGACGCTGAGCAAACCTACCGGCAGGTGCTGACCGAAGACCCGCGCAGCGAACCGGCCCTGCTCGGGCTGTATGGCAGCCTGCTGCGCCTGGGCAAGCGCGAACAGGCCGGTGATCTGCTGCGCAGTCATCCCGGCCTCGCGGCCAGACCGCTTGGCAACCTGCAGCAAACCGAAGCCCTGGCGCTACGCGATCGCGCCGAAACACTACGTCAGCAAGGCGATACGCAAGGCGCTGCCCAGGCATTCGGCGAAGCCCTGGCGCTGGCCCCACAGAATCCGTGGGTACGCTTGTCCTACGCACGCTTTCTGAACACCAGCAACGAGCCCCAGCAGGCTCGCCTGATGGTCGAGCCGCAGACCCAGGGCGCCGTGGATGCCGAAGCACTGCAGGCCGCCGCGCTGTTCGCGATTGACCAGGAGCGCTGGGAAGACGCCTCCGGCTATCTGCAGCGCATTCCGCCGGGCCGACGCGGCTCCAGCGAAATCCAGGCGCTGCTCCAGCGGGTCGAGGTCAACGAGCGAATCGCCAAGGCCCGCAGTGCGGTAGCCAGCGGCAACCAGGTGATTGCCCGTCAGGCCCTGCGCACTCTGCACGAAAACACCCCGCAGGATTTCGCCAGCCGCGGGCAGGTGGCCGTAGCGCTGGCGGATCTGGGCGAACCGGCCTGGGCTCTCTCCATGGTTCGCGCTGACTTGCGCGACACCGACGAGCAACAAAGCGCCGCTGCCTACCTCTCGCACGTCGCCGTACTGGCCAAAACCGGTCAGGCGGCCGAGGCCGATACTTTGATGCGCAAGCTCGAACGGCGCAGCGATCTGAGCACGGAGGACAGGCAAGGCCTGCAGGAACTGCGCAATGGCTTCGCCGTCGCCCAGGCGGATCAGCAGCGGACCCGCGGCAACCTGGCCGGCGCCTACGACACGCTGATGGCCAATCTGCAGGGCACGCCGCGCGACGATGGGCTGCTGCTGGCCATGGGGCGGCTTTACCAGTCCGGAAAGATGAACAAGGAAGCCACGGCCGTCTACGACGCGGTGCTGCAGCAGTCGCCGGACAACCCCGATGCCGTGCGCGGCGCCGTGGATACCGCCCTGGCCAGCGATAATCCGCAACGCGCGTCCCAGTTGCTCAACCGTGTCGGCCATGCGCTCGACGAAACCACCTCGCTGGTGCTTTCCGCTCGGGTCGCTGCTGCCAACGGCGAAAACCGCCGGGCGATCAGGCTGCTGGAACTGGCCAGGCGCCGCCAGTTGGCCAAGAGCGGCCAACCGGGGGTTGCCATCGGCGGTTTGACGCCACTCATGGCTCAGGATAATCCGTTCCGCGACAGCGACGATCCACGCATCCCGCTGGTCATGGCCAACCCCAGGCCGCGTTACAGCAACCCATTCATCGACGAAGAAGATGACGAGGATAGCGCGTCTGCCAAAGTCCCGTTCCTGCTTGCCCAGGGATCGCCCAGTCACATTCCGGCAGATCCTTTGACCAGCGAAATAGAACGCAACCTGGCCGTTCTCAAGGATAAGACCGCGACCAAGGTGCAAGGCAGCATTGCCTTGCGCTCACGCGAAGGCGACGAGGGTCTGTCGCAACTGAACGAAGTGAAGACACCGCTGCAACTGTCGATGGTGCCGCTGGAAAACGGACGCATCGAACTAAGCGCCACGCCAACCTATGTGGATGCGGGAACGCTCAAGAGTGGCGATACCAGTCGATTTGGCAGCAATGCGATAAAGGGTAACCAATTACAGATGGCGTTCGGACTGTATAACGAGCAGTTCATCATACAGTCCGCTATAGAACTGCGGCAGGCAATGGAGGCAGCCAAAGATGCGCCCTTTAGCTTAGAAGACCGCGCTACAGCAATCGCAACAGCCAGAGACAATGCAGCAGAGAAAGTGCGCCAAGCCTTGATCGACAAAGGGTGGATAACAGAAGCCGAGGGTGATCGATTAGTCTATGCGCTACGCAATTCCACTGCCAATGATGCGCTCAAACCCTACCGCCCCAAATCCCAGGATGACGCCGGTCTCGGCCTGAACCTCGCCTACACGTCGGATTCGCTCAAGGCCGATATCGGCACTACGCCGCTTGGCTTCGAGAAGACCAATCTCGTCGGCGGCTTCAAATGGATGCCCAAGGTCGGCGAAAACGGCCAGGTATCGCTGGGTGCCGAGCGCCGGCCGGTCACCGACAGCCTGTTGTCCTACGCTGGAACCAAGGACCCGCTCACCGGCAAGACCTGGGGTGGCGTGACCAGGACCGGGGTGAACGTCCAGTATTCCTATGACAACGGTACCGCTGGCTTCTATGCCGGCAACGACGTCAACGTCTACCGTGGCAAAAACGTCAAGGATAACCACTCGTTCGGCGCCAACGCCGGCGCCTATGTACGCCCGCTCCGCACCAAGAACCAGGAGCTCCAGACCGGCTTCAACCTCAACTGGATGAGCTACGACAAGAACCTGGGTGAATTCACCCTAGGCCATGGCGGCTATTTCAGCCCCCAGAGCTTCGTCGGCGTCTCCCTGCCCGTGCAATATTCGTTCACCAACAAGCGCTGGGACATAAAGGCCCGAGCATCGCTCGGCTACCAATCCTATAACCAGGACAGCGCACCCTATTTTCCGGGCCACAAGTCGCTGCAATCGCAACTGGAGCAGGTGTCGTCAGCAAGCACTGCGCTGTATCAGGAAGCCGGGCTCAGCGCCCCGACGATGCAAACCCGCTACAGCTCCAACAGCGACAGCGGGATCGCCTTCAATGGCGGTGCCAGCCTGGAATACAAACTGGGCAAGCAGACCAAGGTGGGCGGGACGGTCGGTTATGACAGCTTCGGGGAATATTCGGAAGCGACCGGTGCGATCTACCTGAAACACTCGATGGAGGATCTTCCTTGATTTCCGAAAACGACATCCAGGCGCAAAACCTGGCCTATTACGGCAATTGCCGCAGCAGCAGCCAGTGGCGGGATTTTGTCTTGACGCTGATCGGCGAAATGTATCAATCGGCCGGTAGTGTCGATGCCGGCAACTTCCTGCGCCATGTCGGTTCGCGTGTTGCCGCAGCCAAACCGCTGGATGAGCAACCGACACTGGAAGCATTCGAGGCCTCGCTCAATGGCATTCTGCAGGAACTGGAGTGGGGCTGGGTACGCCTGGCAGTGGACAACCAGTCCGTCCGCATCGTACATGGCGCCTATCCGGGAATCATGGAAACGGCAGACTACTGGGGACAGGCCATGGCAGCCGTGCTGGAAGGCATGTATCAGCAATGGTTCCAGGTACAAGGCAGCGGGGAATCCCTGCTGCAAGTGCAATGTATCGCCGTGAGCAAGAACGGTGCCCTGGTTTTCCGGTGCGGTAGTTGAGTTCTTTCCATGCCAAGATTCCTGCCTTTGCTACTCCTTTGCTGCTACTGCCTGCAAGCCTGTGCCAGCACCGCGTCAAACCAGGGCTGGCCGGCTTATCGTCAGCACTACATCGCTGGCGGCCGCGTGGTGGATACGGGCAATCACAATGTCAGCCACTCGGAAAGCCAGGGCTTTGGGATGTTGCTGGCCGAAGCCAACGCCGATCGGCAGACCTTCGACCGCCTCTGGCAGTGGACTCGCCACCATCTGCAGCGCAAGGACGACGCCCTGTTCGCTTGGCGCTACGATCCAGCGGCAAAACCGCCGGTGCAGGACCAGAACAATGCCAGCGACGGCGATCTGCTGATTGCCTGGGCCTTGCTGCGCGCTGCCGAGCGCTGGGATAACGACACTTACGCACAGGCTGCCAGCGCGATCCGCCAGGCCATCGCCCGGAACCTGATCCGCCAGTACGCGGGCTATACTGTGCTGCTGCCGGGATTGAACGGTTTCGAGCGACCTGACCAGTTGATCCTCAATCCATCCTATCTGGTCTATCCGGCGCTCCAAGCCTTCGCCGCACAGGCTCCAGCGGAAGGCTGGCGGGATGTGCTCCAGGATAGCCAGACCCTGCTGCTGAAGGCACGCTTCGGCACCTATCAACTGCCGCCCGACTGGCTAGCCCTGAAGCAGGATGGCAGCCTGCAACCCGCCGAGGGCTGGCCCAAACGCTTCGGTTTCGATGCCGTGCGCGTACCGCTTTATCTGGTCTGGGGTGGCATGCCGGCAGACAGCCCGCTGCTGTCCCCTTTCCGGAATTTCTGGTCCTGTTGTGGGCAGGTCCATGCCTGGGTCGCTCTGGACAATGGCACCCTGTCGCCCTATCCGGCGTCCTACGGAGTGAAATCCATCGCCAACTTGCTGGATGGGCAGATCACCGGCATCGCACCGATCGACGGTGAACAAGAAGACTACTATTCCGCGTCCCTGCGTCTGCTGGCCGAGCTGGCACGCCAGCGCAACGCCATTCCCTGAAACAGTGCCGGCAGCCGTTGCGGGGTTTTGATGGTAAGCTCGCCAGCCATGAATACCTACACGTCCCGCCCCGTCGTCCTCTGCCTGTCCGGTCACGATCCCAGTGGCGGTGCCGGCCTGCAGGCGGATATCGAAGCCCTGCTCGCCCAAGGCTGCCACGCCGCGCCAACCATCACGGCCCTGACCGTGCAGGATACGGTCAACGTCATTGATTTTCGTGTTCTGGAGCGCGATTGGGTGCTGGCCCAGGCCAACGCCGTGATTGCCGACCTGCCCATCGCTGCCGTCAAGCTCGGGATGCTCGGTTCGCTGGAAATGGTCGAGGTCGTGCAGGAAATTCTGCAAAAACTGCCCGGCCTGCCGATAGTCTGCGATCCGGTGCTACGCGCCGGTGGTGGCGGTGCGCTGGGTCGTGACGAGGTCGGGCTCGCGTTGCGCGAACGCCTGCTGCCGCTGGCCAGCATCGCCACGCCAAACCTGCCGGAAGCCCGCCTGCTCGCCGAATTGCCGGAAGGCACGGCCGACGAATGCGCCGCCAAACTGCTGCCATACGTCGAGCATCTCCTGATCACTGGTGGCCACGGCGACGAGACCGAAGTACATAATCGCCTGTATTCACGCGATGGCGACCAGCACAGCTTCAGCTGTCCGCGCCTGCCGGGCAGCTACCACGGTTCCGGCTGTACCCTGGCCAGCGCTCTGGCTGGCCGCGTGGCGCTGGGTGAAGCCTGGGTCAGCGCCGTGCGCTCAGCCCTCGACTACACCTGGCGCACCCTGCGCGACGCCGAAGCACCGGGCCGCGGCCAGTACCTGCCGCGGCGCCTGCCACTGGACATTTCCTGACGGAGCAACGTCGATGACGCACCGGCTACGCGGCCTTTATGCCATTACCGATAGCACGCTGCTGGCGGACGGACGGCTGCTGCCATTCGTCGAAGCGGCTTTGAAAGGTGGCGCCCGCATCCTGCAATACCGCGACAAGTCTGCCGACGCGGCGCGGCGTCTGGATGAGGCCCAGGCCTTGCGCGATCTCTGCGAACACTACACAGCCCGGCTGATCATCAATGATGATGTCGAGCTGGCGGCGCGCCTGCGGGTCGGCCTGCATCTCGGCCAGGAAGATGGCTCGCTACCTGCCGCCCGCACCCAGCTTGACCCGGATGCAATTATCGGCGCGACATGCCATGCGCAACTGGAACTGGCCGAACAGGCAGCACAGGATGGCGCCGACTACCTGGCCTTCGGCCGCTTCTTCAAATCCAGGACCAAGCCGGATGCGCCGGCTGCCAGCCTCGCACTCCTGACTCAGGCGCGGGCTCGCTTCAACTTGCCGATCGTCGCCATCGGCGGCGTCACCCAGCAGAACGCCGGCGTGCTGATCGCCAATGGCGCCGACATGCTCGCGGTGATCCACGAGCTGTTCTCCGTATCGTCTGCTGCCGAAGTCGAACGTCGCGCCCGTGCCTTCAGCGAACTCTTTGCCACCCATTGAGCTCCGTTCGATAGAAGGGTTCGGCCTTTCCATCACGGCTTCGAGAGGTATCCTCCCATGTCCCGCTCCGAAATATTGTTCAACGACGCCCAGAAACACATTCCCGGCGGTGTCAATTCGCCCGTGCGCGCCTTCAAGGGCGTCGGCGGCACGCCCTTGTTCTTCAAGCATGCTGAAGGTGCTTACGTCATCGACGAGGACGACAAGCGTTATGTCGATTACGTTGGCTCATGGGGACCGATGATCCTCGGTCACAGCCACCCCGAGGTCCTCGACGCCGTCCGCCGCCAACTGGAGCACGGCCTATCCTATGGCGCGCCGACCGCGCTGGAAACCGAGATGGCCGACCTGATCTGCTCCCTGGTGCCCTCCATGGATATGGTGCGCATGGTCAGCTCCGGTACCGAGGCGACCATGAGCGCCATCCGCCTGGCGCGTGGCTATACCGGCCGGGACACCATCATCAAGTTCGAAGGCTGCTACCACGGCCATTCCGACAGCCTGCTGGTGAAAGCCGGTTCCGGCGCCCTGACCCTTGGCGTCCCCAGCTCGCCCGGCGTGCCGGCCGCCTTCGCCACTCATACCCTGACGCTGCCCTACAACGATCTTGGCGCCGTCAAGGCCGCGCTGGCGGAAGTTGGCCAGGAAATAGCCTGCATCATCGTCGAGCCGGTAGCCGGCAACATGAATTGCGTACCGCCGGCTCCGGGATTTCTCGAAGGATTGCGCCAACAGTGCGACCAGCATGGCATCGTGCTGATCTTCGATGAGGTGATGACCGGCTTTCGCGTAGCCCTGGGCGGTGCCCAGGCGTACTACAAGATCACCCCCGACCTTTCCACCTTCGGCAAGATCGTCGGCGGTGGCATGCCGGTCGGCTGTTTCGGCGGCAAGCGCGCGATCATGGAGTTCATCGCCCCGCTCGGCCCGGTCTACCAGGCCGGCACGCTATCCGGCAACCCGCTGGCAATGGCGGCGGGCCTTGCCACCCTGAAACTGATCAGCCGTCCCGGCTTTCACCAGGAGCTCGGCGAATATACCAGCCAGTTGCTGCAGGGCCTGCAGGAACGCGCCGATGCCGCCGGCATTCCCTTCGTCACCACCCAGGTCGGGGCCATGTTCGGCCTGTATTTCAGCGGCGCCGATGACATCGTCACCTTCCAGGACGTGATGGCGAGCGACGCCGAGCGCTTCAAGCGCTTTTTCCACCTGATGCTGGAGGGCGGCATCTACCTGGCTCCGAGCGCTTTCGAAGCGGGCTTTACTTCCATTGCTCACGGCGCGACCGAACTGCAGACAACCCTGGACGCCGCCGAGCATGCTTTCGCTCAACTGAAGCAGTCTACAAGCTGATCCGACGAACGGCGCACCCAGTTGGAGAAACACGACGGGTGCCGCAGAATCAGACGAAAAGCTGACCGCATGGCAACAAACGCTTTGCCTTCTGTTTGTAAGCAGCCTGGGCCTTATTCATAATAGGCCGAGCCAGTCGCACCGCGACTGGCCATCTCACTCGCCCAGGCATTCGAGGCTCCTCGAACCATGATTCGCGCCGGCCGCAAGCTATCACTTGGCTGCTTGTTGCTTCTTCTTCCCCTGCTGGTTCTGGCGGGAGGCAATTCCCTGCTGATTCCGGCCACGGCCCGCTGCACACTCAATACCGCCCCCGACCAATTGCAGGAAGCCCTGCGCCTCTGCCGCCAGGCTGCCGGCAAGGGGGATGCCCAGGCTGCCTATGAATTGGGTGAATTCCTGTATGACGGCCAGCGGACGCCGCGGGATCTGGTCAAGGCCGTGCACTGGTTCGAACAGGCGTCCCTGCATGGCCATGCGCAGGCCCAGCATCGCCTCGGCGTCATGTACTTTCGCGGCGAAGGCGTCCGGGCGAACAACGTCCAGGCTTATGTGGTATTGAAGATGGCCGCGGTGAACGGCGACGAGGAAGCCCTCGATACTGCCGACCGGGTATCGGCTCAGATGCGCGGCGATGAACTGGAAATCGCCACCCAGGTACTGGGGCAGATCTTCCGCGATTACCTGACGGACCTACAGGCTGCCGATCTCATGCGTTAAGAGCCATGCCTTTCAACGTCTTCGAAAAGTGCCCGCTAGCTATGGAAAACCGCAACGCGGATTTTCCAGGGGTAGGGTGGACAACGGCGTAGCCTTGTCTACCGATTCGGCTCATGGCCAGGACGAGGCACGGGAAAGCAGAACAGTCGCCCGGCCATCCCTGGTGGAAAATCGCTACGCGAGTTTTCCACTCTACAGACCGATGAAAGACGTTGAAAGGCATGGCTCTAAGGTCTGCCGACGTTCTGCACCGCGACCATACTGCTGGCCCGCTTCCCCAGGCCAGGCTCGCCGCTTATAATATCCGGTCATTTTTTGAGCGATCACGATTAGCACATGACCCGCAAGCTTTTCATCGAAACCCACGGCTGCCAGATGAACGAGTATGACAGCTCGCGCATGGTCGACCTACTGGGCGAACACCAGGCTCTGGAACTCACCGAGAACCCGGCAGAAGCCGACGTGATCCTGCTCAATACCTGTTCGATTCGCGAAAAAGCCCAGGAAAAGGTGTTTTCCCAACTGGGCCGCTGGCGCGAGCTGAAGCGAGCCAGGCCGGATATGGTGATCGGTGTCGGTGGCTGCGTGGCCAGCCAGGAAGGCGCCGCCATCCGCGAGCGAGCGCCCTATGTCGATGTGGTGTTCGGCCCGCAGACCCTGCACCGCCTGCCGGAAATGATCGATGCCGCGCGCAGCACCCGGCAACCCCAGGTGGATATCTCCTTCCCCGAAATCGAGAAATTCGACCACCTGCCCGAACCACGCGTCGAAGGCCCTTGCGCCTTCGTCTCGGTGATGGAAGGTTGCAGCAAGTACTGCACGTTCTGCGTAGTGCCCTATACCCGTGGCGAGGAAGTCAGCCGTCCGCTCGACGATGTGCTCGCCGAAGTACTGCACCTGGCCGAGAACGGCGTGCGCGAAGTCACCCTGCTTGGGCAGAACGTCAACGGCTATCGTGGCCGGACCCATGACGGCCGGCTGGCCGATCTGGCCGAACTGATCCGTGTGGTCGCGGCCATCGACGGCATCGACCGTATCCGCTACACCACCTCCCACCCGCTGGAATTCTCCGACGCCCTGATCCAGGCTCACGCCGAAGTGCCGGAACTGGTGAAATTCCTGCACCTGCCAGTGCAATCCGGCTCCGACCGAGTCCTTGCGGCGATGAAGCGCAACCACACGGCCCTGGAATACAAATCACGCATCCGCAAGCTGAAGGCAGCGGTGCCGGACATCTGTATCAGCTCAGATTTCATCGTCGGCTTTCCTGGAGAGACCGAAAAGGATTTCGAACAGACGCTGAAGCTGATCGAGGAGATCGGTTTCGATTTCTCCTACTCTTTCGTCTATAGCGCTCGACCCGGTACTCCAGCGGCGGATCTGGCGGATGACACCCCGGAAGAAACCAAGAAGCAGCGCCTGCAGATCCTGCAGCACCGGATTTCCCAGCAAGGCTTCGAAATCAGCCGGCGCATGGTCGGTACGACTCAGCGTATCCTGGTCACGGACTTCTCCAAGAAAGATCCTGGCATGCTTCAGGGACGCACCGAGAATAACCGGATCGTCAACTTCCACTCGCTCGATCCGACCCTGATCGGACAATTCGTCGAACTACGGATCGAGGCAGCGCTACCGCATTCATTGCGTGGAATACTGGTCGAAGACCTGCAAGCATGCCCGGCAGTCGTCTGAACGGTTTTGCCCACTAAAAAAGAGAATCCCGCGCTTTCACCGCTACAGGCATGGGGTTATCCTCTATCCATCAACCAAGCCGCCTAGTGGCCATTCCGACGACATTGAACACACCTATAGAACCCTATCGCTTCACCCTGGAACCTTTCGAAGCACAGCGCTTCGCCAACCTTTGCGGGCAGTTCGACGAACACCTGCGCCTGATCGAGCAACGCCTCGGCATCGAGATTCGCAACCGCAGTAACCAGTTCGAAGTGCTGGGCCCGGACAAGATCGCCAGATCCGTCGAAACCCTTCTGCATCGCCTGTACCGGGATACCAAAAGCACCGAACTGTCGCCAGACCTGGTTCACCTGTACCTGCAGGAGTCCGGCATGGAGGAGTTGGCCAACCCGCGCGGGCCCGAGCAAACCATTGCCCTGCGTACGCGCAAGGGCAATATCCGCCCGCGCGGCGCCAACCAGCAGCGCTACGTGAAGGCGATCCTCGACAACGATATCAATTTCGGCATCGGCCCGGCCGGCACCGGCAAGACCTACCTCGCCGTCGCCTGTGCAGTGGATGCACTGGAACGCGAGCAAGTGCGCCGCATCCTGCTGGTGCGCCCGGCGGTCGAGGCCGGGGAAAAGCTGGGGTTCCTGCCTGGCGATCTGGCGCAGAAGATCGACCCCTACCTTCGCCCGCTCTACGACGCTCTCTATGAAATGCTTGGCTTCGAGCAGGTCGCCCGGCTGATCGAAAAGCAGGTGATCGAAATTGCGCCACTGGCCTACATGCGTGGCCGTACGCTGAACAACAGCTTCATCATCCTCGACGAGAGCCAGAACACCACGCTGGAGCAGATGAAGATGTTCCTGACCCGGATCGGCTTCGGCTCCACCGCCGTGATCACCGGCGATGTCACCCAGGTCGACCTGCCGCGCGGGACCAAGTCCGGTCTTGCCCATGTGATGGAGGTATTGAAGGAAGTGCCGGGTATTTCCTTCACGAAGTTCCAGCCCAAGGATGTGGTGCGCCACCCACTGGTCCAGCGCATCGTCGAAGCCTACGAGGCTTTCGAAAACCACCAATCCGAAAAGGCTGGTGATCGTGCTTGAACTGGACCTGCAGCGCGCCACCCAGGCCGCTGCCCCCGGCGATAGCGAGTTTCGCCGCTGGTGCGAACTGGCCCTGCGCCAGCGCACGGCGGACTCCGAGCTGACCATCCGCCTGGTCGACGAGCCCGAAGGGCGCGAACTGAATGCCACCTGGCGGCACAAGGATTACGCGACCAATGTATTGTCCTTCCCGGCCGATGTGCCGGAAGGGCCGGGCGGCATTGCGCTGTTGGACATTCCGCTGCTTGGCGATCTGGTGATCTGCGTGCCGGTGGTCATGCGCGAAGCGGCCGAACAAGGCAAGCCATTACAGGCGCATTGGGCGCATCTGGTAATTCACGGTTGTCTGCATCTGCTTGGCTATGACCATCAGGAAGATGCAGAAGCCGAAGAAATGGAAGACCTGGAACGCCTGCTGCTGGCGGAACTAGGTCATTCCGACCCCTACGCCGATGAAGCATCGGCGGACCATTGAGGACCTACGAGTCGACAGACATGAGTGAAGATCGATCGATTGGCGGGCGAAGATCCTGGTTCGAGAAGATCACCCAGGCTTTTGCCCATGAACCGAAGAATCGCGAAGAGCTGCTGGAGCTGCTGCGAGACGCCCATGACAACGAACTGCTGGACGGCGACGCGCTGTCCATCGTGGAAGGTGCCATCCAGGTCGCCGATCTGCAGGCCCGCGATATCATGGTGCCGCGCTCGCAGGTCATCAGCATCAAGGCCAGCATGACCGTACAGGAACTCCTGCCGATCGTCATCGAAGCTGCACACTCACGCTACCCGGTCATTGGTGAGAACCTCGACGAAGTGCTCGGCGTCTTGCTGACCAAGGACCTGCTGCCCCTGATCCTGCAGGAAAATTACCGCAGCGCCGAACTCAAGGAACTGGTCCGTCCGGCGACCTTCGTCCCCGAGTCCAAGCGCCTCAATGTGCTGCTGCGCGAATTTCGCGACAACCACAATCACATGGCCATCGTCATCGACGAATACGGCGGTGTTGCCGGCCTGGTCACCATCGAGGATGTGCTCGAGCAGATCGTCGGCGATATCGAGGACGAACACGATATCGAGGACGACAGCTGGATTCGCCAACTGCCGAACGGCGATTATCTGGTCAAGGGCCTGACGCCGATCGAACAACTCAACGAACTCTTCGACGGACACTTCTCCAACGAGGAATTCGATACCGTCGCCGGCCTGGTGACAAGCCTCTTCGGCTACCTGCCCAAACGTAATGAAAGCACGGAAATCGACGGATTCCGCCTGCGTGTACTCAATGCCGACAATCGACGGATACATCTGCTGCGGATGACGAAATTGGAAGATTAAGCTGCAAGCCAGCATTTTAGCGGCCTTCGACCTATCAGGCTGTTCTTGCTTTTGCCGGGAGCCGGTGGTCTGTAGCGTATGGCCCCCATGACCAATCCCTTGTCCTTGAGCCCTCAATGAATCGGATGTTTCGCCCCGGCTGGCCGGGCAACCTGCTGGCACTGGCTGCCGGTGCGCTGACTACCTTGGCGCTGGCACCTTTCGATATCTGGCCACTGGCTATCCTGTCGATGGCCTTGCATTACCTTGGCCTGCGCGAGCTGACGTCGAAACAGGCCGCGCTGCGCGGCTGGTTCTATGGTTTCGGCCTGTACGCTGCGGGCACCAGTTGGATCTATGTCAGTATCCAAACCTTCGGTGGGGCCCCACCGGTCCTGGCCGCTCTGCTCATCCTCGCCTTCGTCGCCGCCGTCGCGCTGTTCTTCAGTCTGCCGGCCTGGGTCTGGGCCCGCTGGATTCGTCGTAGCGGTTCGCCGCTGACCGATGCCGCAGCCTTTGCGGCGTTATGGATAGCCCAGGATGCCTTTCGTGGCTGGTTCCTCACCGGTTTTCCCTGGCTTTATCAAGGCTATAGCCAGTTGGAAGGCCCACTCGGGGGCTTCGCACCGCTTGGCGGCATCTGGTTGATCGGCTTCATTCTGGCACTGGATGCCGCCCTGCTGGCCAACCTGCCACGCCTGCGAGTACGCCGTCAGGGCTTGGCCATCGCCCTGGTTTTACTGGCTGCTCCCTGGAGCATTGCGCCAATGCTGAAAAACCACGCCTGGACAACCAGCAAGGGCGAGCCGTTACGAGTCGTGGCCATCCAGGGCAATATCGAGCAGGAACTGAAGTGGGATCAGGACCAGCGCAACAGGCAATTGCAGCTGTATCGCGACCTGACCTTCGCCAGCCGGCCGGCAGATCTGATCATCTGGCCGGAAACCGCCATACCGATGCTCAAGGACCGAGCGGAAGCAGAAGGCTATTTGCCGATGATGGGCCACTTCGCCAGCGGGCGAGACGCCGCCTTGATTACGGGGGTGCCGATTCGCCAGCCCAACGAGCGCGGAGAAATGCGCTACTACAATGGCCTGACCGTTGTCGGCAAGGGCCAGGGCGAGTATCGCAAACAGAAATTGGTGCCTTTCGGCGAATACGTTCCTCTGCAGGATCTGCTGCGCGGCCTGATCGCATTCTTCAACCTACCCATGTCGGATTTCGCTCGTGGCGAAGCGGACCAGCCGCTGCCCGAAGCCAAAGGCTACCGGATCGCTCCGTATATCTGCTACGAAGTGGTCTATCCCGAATTCGTCGCCACAATGGCCGCACGCAGCGACCTGCTGCTCACCATCAGCAATGACGCCTGGTTCGGTCATTCCATCGGCCCGTTACAGCATCTGCAAATGGCCAGGATGCGCGCCCTGGAAGCGGGACGCTGGATGATCCGTGCAACCAACAACGGCGTCACTGCGCTGATCGACCCTTTCGGCCGAATCACAGAGCAGGTTCCGGCGTTTCAGCGCGCAGTGCTCTACGGTGACGTCGAGCCAATGCAGGGACTGACGCCTTATCTCCGCTGGAAATCCTGGCCGCTTGCACTGCTCTGCACGGTCCTGCTGGGTTGGGCAATCGTTCGCCGGAAAAAGGAACAAGCGGCAAGAGTCTGAAGCTCATCGCTTGCCTTCTGCCCGATACACCCACGGATATGCGAGCAGCCCCACCACCTCGTTGAGCAGTTGGCCACTCTGCCAGGCTGCCTTGCCTTCCGGCAGCCAGCCACCCAGCGGACGGGCACTGGGCACGCCGATAAAGCCTACGGGAGCGGCGATCACCTGCAAGCCGTTCTGCTCGAAGCACCAGCGTGAGCGGGCCATATGCCAGGCAGAGGTGACCAGTACCACCCGATCTACACCGTTAGCCTTGAGTATCTGTGCACTGAACAGGGCATTTTCCCATGTGGTCCGGCTGCGCTCCTCCAGCCAGCGCGTCGGCGTCCCGAAGTCCTGGCGCAACGCTTCGGCAGCGATATGGGCCTCGCTGGGCGGCAAGCCGAAATGCAGGCCACCGCTGGCCAGGATCGGCAAGCCGGAAGCTTTCGCCAGGCGTGCGGCGTAGCGCAGGCGCTCCAAAGCAATATGACTGGGCTGATCCGCACCCCAGGCCGGATCGGCCATTTCCCGGCCGCCACCGAGCACGACGATGGCTCCCGCTTCAGTGTGTAAACCGGACCAGCGCTCGGGCGGCAGGGCCGGTTCCCGTTCCAGCAAACGTGCGCCCAGCTCCACAGTGATCGGCATCGCCATGATCCAGAGCCCACCAAGACCCACGGCAAAACAGCAGGCCGCCAGACGCGGAGCCCGTCGGCGCAGCCACCAGGCCAGGAGCAAGAGGAGCAGCAGGGCGCCCGGCGGCAGAAGCAGTTGCTTGAGGATATAGCGGATGGGCATGTCCTGGCCTCTGGAAAATACAGCGCAGACTCTACCCGATCATCTGGATGGCGGATTACCGCTCAGTGACGAGAGCGTCCTTGCGGCCGATATCGCGCTCGCAGCAACTGCGAGCCGCAAGTCGGGCAGATCGCTTCTCCAGACTCCTTCGGCCAGTCGACGGGAGAGCCGCACAATGCGCACTCCAGAATATGCTGCTCCAGCAGAGGCTCTTGCTGTCGGTGAGGTGCCGGAGGGAGCATGGCGTCGGCATCCTGCAGCCGTCGGGAGATCAATGCATGTTGCCTGGCTGCCGCGTGCCAACCGGACAGCCATTGCGCATCACCTCGCAGATAAGCCTGGAGCAGACCGATTTCGGCAGCGCTCAAACCATTGACATCCAGCTCCCCCTCCTCATTTGCATGACCATCGCGTTCGCTTTGCGTCAATGCCAGGGAAAGCTGCTGCAATACATGCCCGTACAATCCAGCCAATTTATCCTCCCGAAATCGCCTCATGCGCCACCTCGCATCGCGGATACTACTAGGAATAGGCTAGCCGTTTACTCCAGGAATGTCGCATACCGCGACAGATGGATGGCATTCAGCCTGCAAAAACAGGTTTCCCTCGGTCGATTCGCCTCATGTATGCTACGACGTTTCCATGCTCCCGCTTGAGCCCGCCACAGCGCTTCGGTCGTTTTACTCGCGAGAGGCGAACACGGCGATGGTACTCCGCGATAGCCAGCCCTCCTGCCGACACCAGTAGCCATGCACGAACAGTATCAGCCCCGCGAAACCGAAGCCGCCGCCCAGGCTCACTGGGAACAGAACAATTCCTACGAAGTGCACGAACAGCCCGACAGAGACACCTTCTACTGCCTGTCGATGTTTCCCTACCCCAGCGGCAAGCTACACATGGGGCATGTGCGCAACTACACCATCGGCGACGTGATCGCCCGCTACCAGCGCATGCAGGGCAGGAACGTACTGCAACCCATGGGTTGGGATGCCTTCGGCATGCCGGCGGAAAACGCGGCAATGAAGAACAAGGTCGCCCCGGCCAAGTGGACCTACGAAAACATCGCCTACATGAAGACCCAGCTCAAAAGCCTGGGCCTGGCGATCGACTGGTCGCGTGAAGTCACCACCTGCAAGCCCGACTACTACCGCTGGGAGCAGTGGTTGTTCACGCGCCTGTTCGAGAAGGGCGTGATCTATCGCAAGAACGGCACCGTCAACTGGGACCCGGTGGACCAGACGGTGCTGGCCAACGAGCAGGTCATCGACGGTCGCGGCTGGCGTTCCGGCGCCCTGATCGAGAAACGCGAAATCCCGATGTACTACTTCCGCATCACCGCTTATGCGGAAGAGTTGCTCGCCTCGCTGGACGAGCTGCCCGGCTGGCCCGAGCAGGTCAAGACCATGCAGCGCAACTGGATCGGCAAGAGCTTCGGCGCCGACATCATTTTCGACTACGACCTCGCCAGCATCGGCGAGGCCGGCCAGTTGAAAGTCTACTCGACCCGCCCGGACACCCTCATGGGCGCCACCTACGTCGCCGTCGCTGCCGAACACCCGCTGGCCCAGCGCGCCGCCGCGCGGAATGCCGAACTGGCCGCCTTCATCGCCGAATGCAAGGCCGGCTCGGTGGCCGAGGCCGACATGGCAACGATGGAGAAAAAAGGCATCTCCACCGGTCAGTTCGTCATCCACCCGCTGACCGGCGACAAACTGCCGGTGTTCGTCGCCAACTACGTGCTCTGGGGCTACGGCGAGGGCGCGGTGATGGCCGTGCCGGCCCACGACGAGCGCGACTTCGAGTTCGCCAACAAGTACGGATTACCTATTCGGGGCGTTTATAAAATTAACCCTCTGCCTGTCGATGAGCCGTATGGCGCACCAAGAGATTTTAGGGACAACTCTATATATGTAGATCCGACAGTTTGGAAAGACTGGTATGCCTCTAAAGACTCCACAAATATGGAGCTAACCAACTCCGGCCAGTACGACGGCTTGGATGTCACAGCCGCTTTTGACGCCATCGTCGCCGACCTCGAAGCCACTGGCCACGGTGCGCGCAAGACCCAGTTCCGTCTGCGCGACTGGGGCATCAGCCGCCAGCGCTACTGGGGCTGCCCAATCCCGATCGTTCATTGCAACGCCTGCGGCGACGTGCCGGTGCCGGAAGACCAACTGCCGGTGGTGCTGCCCGAAGACGTAGTGCCGGACGGTGCCGGCAGCCCGCTGGCGAAGATGCCGGAATTCTACGAATGCACCTGTCCAAAGTGCGGCGCCCCGGCCAAGCGCGAAACCGACACCATGGACACCTTCGTGGAAAGTTCCTGGTACTACGCTCGCTACGCTTCGCCGACCTACGACCAGGGTATGGTCGATCCGCTCGCGGCCAATCACTGGCTGCCGGTGGACCAATACATCGGTGGTATCGAGCACGCCATCCTGCACCTGCTGTATGCGCGCTTCTTCCACAAGCTGATGCGCGACGAGGGCTTGGTCGCCTCCAACGAGCCGTTCAAGAACCTTTTGACCCAGGGCATGGTGGTCGCTGACACCTACTACCGCACCCTGGAAAACGGCGGCAAGGACTGGTTCAATCCAGCCGATGTGGAAATCGAGCGCGACGCCAAGGCCAAGGTGATCGGCGCCCGGCTGAAGAGCGATGGGTTGCCGGTGGAAGTCGGCGGCACCGAGAAGATGTCCAAGTCGAAGAACAACGGCGTCGACCCACAGGCGATGATCGATGCCTACGGCGCCGATACCTGTCGTCTGTTCATGATGTTCGCTTCGCCGCCGGATATGAGCCTGGAGTGGTCTGACGCCGGCGTCGAGGGTGCCAGTCGTTTCCTGCGTCGTGTCTGGCGCCTGGCGCATGCCCATGTTTCGGCAGGAAAACCCGAAGCGGTGCTCACCGATGCCCTGATATCGACACTGAACGATGCGCAGAAAGAACTGCGCCGCGCCATTCACCTGGCGATCCGCCAGGCGAGCCAGGATATCGGCCAGCATCACAAGTTCAATACGGCCATCGCGGCAGTCATGACCCTGATGAATGCCCTGGAAAAAGCGGCCCAGGACAGCCCTGAAGACCGTGCGCTGGTGCAGGAGGGCCTGGAAACCGTCGTCCTGCTGCTCGCCCCGATCACACCGCACATCAGCCACGCGATCTGGCAACACCTGGGCAAGGACGGGGCAATCATCGATGCCCCCTGGCCAGTAGTCGACGAAACAGCACTGGTACAGGACACGCTGCGTCTGGTCGTGCAGGTCAATGGCAAGCTGCGCGGCCATATCGACGTAGCGGCCACGGCGTCACGGGAAGAGATCGAAAAGACGGCCCGGCAAAATGAAAACGTCCTGCGCTTCACCGAAGACCTGACCATTCGCAAGGTCATCGTGGTTCCGGGAAAACTGGTCAATATCGTGGCGAATTGAGCATGGCCGCGCAAACGTTCAGCACAGAAGCGACAACGAGATGTTCAGACGAAACCTGGTGATACTCGGCCTCAGCCTGTTGTTGACGGCTTGCGGCTTCCAGTTGCGTGGCACCGGCACCAACGAGTTCTCGTTGCGGGAACTCAACCTGGAAGCACGGGACACCTATGGCGAAACCCTTCGCCAACTGAGAACGCTGCTGGAAAGTAATGGCGTCAAGATCAACCCCGGTGCTCAATACACCTTTAATCTGCTCGACGAACAAACCAGCAGGCGTACTTCCAGCTATACCAGCTCGGCACGAACGGCCGAGTACCAACTGAGAAGTACCATTACCTATGAATTCCGCGACCGCAACGGCCTACAGCTGTTACAGGACAGCGTCGAAGCCAGGAAAATCCAATCGTTCGACGAGAACAACATCATCGGCTCCTACCAGGAAGCGACCCTGCTGCGTGATGAAATGCGCCGCGAACTGGTCCAGCAGATGGTGGCTCACCTGCAGCGCGTGACCCCGGAGCAGCTTGACAAGCTGCATCAGGATGCCGAAACCAAGGCCCAGGCCGAAGCCCAGGCCAAGGAAGCGGAGCGCCGACTCCGGGAGGGTACGCCCCAGCAGTCGCCGGTCGAACCACCGCCCATGCCATGAGCGGCAGCACGGCCCATACTCTATGAAACTACCACCGGCCCAGCTCGGTAAGCAGTTGCAAGAGACGCTGGCACCCATCTATGTCATCAGCAGTGACGAACCACTGCTGGCCCAGGAAGCCAGCGATGCCATTCGCCAGGCCGCTCGGCAGCAAGGTTTCGACGAACGTCAGGTATTCAACGCCGATGCCAGTTTCGACTGGAATCAACTGAACGAAGCGGGTGCCAGCCTGTCGCTGTTTTCATCCAGACGCCTGATCGAACTGCGGATCGCCAACGGTAAACCAGGCGACAAAGGTGCCAGTGCCCTACTCGAATATCTGGCGCGGCCCGCCGAAGACGATCTGCTATTGATCAACTTGCCCAGGCTGGATGGTGCTACCCAGAAGAGCAAATGGGCCAAGACCCTGCTCGAAAGCCCGCAGGTGCAATTCGTCCAGATCTGGCCTGTCGAGTATCACCAACTACCCCGCTGGATCGCCCAGCGTCTGGCCCAGGCTGGGTTGACTGCCACGCCCGAGGCACTCGAATTGATTGGTGCCCGTGTCGAAGGCAACCTGCTGGCAGCCGCACAGGAAATCGAAAAACTCAAATTGCTGGCGGAAGGTACCCAGATCACCGTCGAGACGGTGCAGACCACCGTTGCGGAAAGCGCCCGCTACGACGTGTTTGGCCTGATTGACGCAATCCTGGCCGGACAAGCCGCACATGGGTTGCGGATGCTCGGCGGACTACGCAGCGAAGGTGTGGAACCGCCGGTTATCCTCTGGGCGCTGGCCCGTGAATTACGCCTACTGACCAACCTGGCCCAGCAACATGCTCAGGGTATCCCGCTGGAGCGCGTCTTCAGCCAGGCCCGGCCACCGCTGCACGAGAAACGTCGCCAGGCGCTAGGCAAAGCCTTGCAGCGTCATTCTGCTTCACGCTGGAGCCAGCTACTGGTGGATGCCCAGGCCATTGATGCCCAAATCAAGGGGCAAGCCGAAGGCGACGCCTGGGCCGGTCTCACCAGTCTTTGCCTGCGGATAGCCGGGCAGAGAATCAGCTTCTGAAGATCATCTGCATAGGCCTATCAAGCCGCTGCCAAACGGTTCGACAGGGCTCTGGACATTTTTTGTACAACCCCTATCATCTCTCTCGTCCCTGTTCGCTATCGAGGACGCAGCATGGCGAAAAAATCGAAGCAGAAAAGGCCGAACAAGGCCAAATCCCTGGTGGCACAGCCACTGTTCCGCAGCCGCCTGGAAATACCCGGCAAGGGTAAAGGCAGCTACCGCCGCGAAGCTTTCCGGTCCAACGACCGGGAGGCTTCAGTTCTTTTATGTGCCTGAAAAGCCAAGCTGGCCAAAGCATGTTAAGGTCGCAGACCGATACCACTATCGAGAGCGGTTCATGCTCCACATCGATTTCCCCAGCCTGCCCAAACGTACCCTGATCGCCGGCGCAACGCTCACTCTCGTAGCGGCCTGTTCCGCGGAACCGCTCCAGAACAGTGCTCCACAACCCTCTTCGGTGGTACCACCAACCGCTAGCGTCGAAGCCGTGATGGCAGTTCCGGCCCCGTTGCGCCAACCGGATTTCAACCAGTGGCGAGATGGCTTCCGGACCGAAGCCCTGGCCGCCGGGATATCTGCACAAGTCTTCGACCAGGCGTTCGCCGGCGTTACACCGGACCCCAGCGTTATCAACTCCGATCGCAGCCAGCCCGAGTTCACCCGACCGGTCTGGCAATACCTGGAGACGGCTTTGTCCAGCCAGCGTGTGGCTAACGGCCAGAAGTTGCTGAGCCAACATGCAGACCTGCTGCAGAAACTGGAAAACCGCTACGGCGTCGACCGTTACGCCCTGGTCGCTGTCTGGGGGATGGAAAGCAGTTTTGGCCAGATCACGGGTAACAAATCGGTGATCCGCTCCCTGGCTACCCTTGCCCACGAAGGACGGCGGCCGGATTTCGCCAGGAACCAGTTGCTGGCGGCACTACGGATTCTCCAGCATGGCGATGTGCGCCCCGAGCGCATGCTCGGCTCCTGGGCCGGAGCCATGGGGCAGACCCAGTTCATTCCGATAACCTATCAGGAATATGCCGTCGATTTCGATGACGACGGCCGCCGCGATATCTGGGACAACCCGGCCGACGCCCTGGCCTCGACGGCGAATTACCTGCAGGCATCCGGCTGGCAGAGTCGCCAGCCATGGGGTTTCGAAGTCCAGTTACCGCAAAGCTTCGATTACGCCCAGGCCGATCAAGCCATCCGCAAGCCGCTTGCACAGTGGCGTCAATTGGGGCTACGCGGCATCCCACCAGGCTACGACAACACGTCGGCCAGCCTGCTGCTGCCAGCCGGCTATCGTGGCCCAGCGTTTCTGGTGCTGGACAATTTTCGCAGCGTACTGCGCTACAACAACTCGTCATCCTATGCCCTGGCAATCGGCCTGCTGGCCGATCGCTTCCAGGGTGGCGGCGAAATACGTGGCAACTGGCCGCGCGATGAACTGCCGCTGAGCCGCTCGGATCGTATGGAACTGCAGGAGCGACTGACCGACCAGGGATTCGACCCTGGTACTCCGGATGGCATCATCGGGGCCAATACCCGTCAGGCCATTCGTGCCTACCAGCAGAAGCAAGGCTGGCCAGCCGATGGCTATCCTACCCAGGAATTGCTTGGACGCTTGCGGCTGAGTTCTCTGACCGGCCGTTGAAAACCGCCTGCGCTTTTCAACAGCCGGTTATGTGCGTAGCGAAACCTTGTAACACACCATGAAAAAGGCGACCCGCAGGTCGCCTTTTGCCTTATTGCCACACTCAATTAACTGCCAACCTTACCGCCATGTGCCTGCTGGTCAGCATGGTAGGAAGAGCGTACCAGCGGGCCTGAGGCCACATTCTTGAAGCCCATCTTCGTCCCCTCTTCGGCCAGCATGGCGAAGATATCCGGGTGGACGAAGCGTTGCACAGGAAAATGGTTACGCGATGGTTGCAGGTACTGCCCAAGAGTCAGCATGTCGATCTCGTGCTCACGCATGCGCTGCATCACTTCCAGCACTTCATCATCGGTCTCGCCAAGGCCAAGCATCAGGCCGGATTTGGTTGGCACCGCAGGCACGCGCTTCTTGAACGCCTGCAGCAGATCCAGCGACCATTCGAAGTCCGACCCAGGGCGTGCGGCCTTGTACAGCCGAGGTACCGTTTCCAGGTTGTGGTTGAACACATCCGGCGGTTCCGTAGCGGTGATATCGATAGCGATTTCCATGCGACCGCGGTAATCGGGAACCAGGGTTTCCAGCTGGATACCCGGGCTCAGTTGGCGAATTTCGCGCAGACAATCGGCGAAGTGCTGGGCACCGCCATCGCGCAGGTCGTCGCGGTCTACCGAGGTAATCACCACATATTTCAGACGCAGATCGGCGACAGCAATGGCCAGGTTCTTCGGCTCGTCCGCATCCAGCGGCTGCGGTCGACCATGGCCGACATCGCAGAACGGACAGCGCCGGGTACAGATGTCGCCCATGATCATGAAGGTAGCAGTACCGCCGGAGAAACACTCTCCGAGGTTGGGGCAGGAAGCCTCCTCACAGACGCTGTGCAGTTTGTGCTGGCGCAGCAGCTGCTTGATGTTCTCGACCTCGGGCGAAACCGGAATGCGCACACGAATCCAGTCCGGCTTCTTCGGCAGCTCTTCGGTGGGAATGACCTTGATCGGAATCCGTGCCAGCTTCTCGGCGCCACGCAACTTGACGCCTGCCTCGACCTTGCCCGGGCCCTTGCTTACCGTTTCAGTGCTCATATGCTTCGATTCCGCCCGCTAGGGTCTTCTGTACTGCGTAACCCAGACGCCGGACCAGCTGTTCGCGCAGCCGGCCAAGCACCTCGGAAAAGTCTACCGGCCCGACCAGGTCGCGCAACTGGGTCATGGACAGACCGGCATAACCGCAGGGATTGATACGCCGGAACGGCTCTAGATCCATATCCACGTTGAACGCCAACCCGTGAAAGGACTTGCCGTTGCGAATACGCAGGCCGAGCGAGGCGATCTTCGCGCCATCGACGTAGACGCCTGGCGCCTCCGGCTTGGCATACGCCGCGACGCCATAACCTGCCAGCAACTCTACCAGACTCTGCTCGATCAGGCTGACCAGCTCCCGCACACCGATACCGTGGCGACGGACATCAAGCAAAAGATACGCCACTAATTGGCCAGGGCCGTGATAGGTCACCTGTCCGCCGCGGTCAGCTTGCACCACCGGGATATCACCGGGAAACAGTACGTGCTCAGCCTTGCCAGCCTGGCCCTGGGTAAAAACGGGATGATGTTGCAACAACCAGATTTCGTCCGGTGTCGCGCAATCGCGCGTATTGGTGAAATGGCGCATGGCCTGCCAGGTTGGCTGGTAGTCCACGAGGCCCAGCTCGCGTATGCCTATCTCATCCATCAGAGCACCATATGCACACGGCCGGTAGCACGCAGGTCGACGTGGATCGCCTGCAATTGCTCGACACTGGTAGCGGTGATCATGACCTGGACGGAGAGAAAGCGGCCGTTGCGGCTGTCGCGAACGACCAGGTTCGCCCGATCCAGATCGGGTGCATGGCGCTCAACCACGTCGATCACCAGATCGGCGAAGTCGACTCCGGCATCGCCGATCACCTTGATCGGATAGCGTGGACAGGGAAATTCTATTTTCGGGGCCTGGATATCTTCAGTCATGAGCAGCGGACTCGTGATCCGCAAGCGCACCGCAGCCAGGTAAGCCGTAGCACGCTCAAAAGATCGTTAGTTGAACAAACCATAGATGAACAGGCGGATGCTATCCCAGAGTTGGCGGAACAGGCCACCCTCCTCGACAGCCTGCAGGGCGATCAGGCCAGTACTACTTACCACTTGTTCACCCGATTTGATGTCGACCCGGCCGATCACATCGCCCTGCTGGATGGGCGCGATCAACTGCGGATTCAGGGTCATGCTCGCCTCCAGCTTGTCCAGCTGACCCCGCGGCAGGGTCACGGTCAGGTCTTCGGCCAATCCAGCCTGGACCTCGTCGGAGGCCCCCTTCCAGACTCGGGATTTTGCCAGTTCCACACCTTTCTTGTAGAAGGTACGGCTTTCGAAGAAGCGGAAACCATAGGTCAGCAGCTTCTGGGTTTCCGCCGCACGGCTTTGCTCGCTATGGGTGCCAAAGACCGCCGTGATCATGCGCGAACCTTCACGCAGGGCAGAAGCCACCAGGCAATAGCCAGCTTCTTCGGTATGCCCGGTCTTGAGCCCGTCGACAGTACTATCGCGCCATAGCAGCAGGTTGCGGTTGGGTTGCTTGATATTGTTCCAGAAGAACTCTTTCTGCGCGTAGATGGCGTAGTGCGCCGGGTCTTCATAGATGATCGCGCGCGCCAGTTTGGCCATGTCATGAGCCGAGGAATAGTGCTCCGGATGCGGCAGGCCGGTAGCATTCATGAAATGGCTGTTGGTCATGCCCAGGCGCTGTGCCGTCGTGTTCATGAGATCGGCGAAAGCGTCTTCGCTACCGGCGATATGTTCGGCAAGCGCCACGCTGGCATCGTTGCCCGACTGGATGATGATGCCATGCAACAGGTCACCGACCGAAACCTGGGTATTGACCTGGATGAACATCCGCGAACCACCGGTACGCCAGGCGTGTTCGCTGACCGTGACCAGATCGCTTTCCTTGATATGCCCCCGATTGATTTCCAGGGTAGCGATATAGGCTGTCATCAGTTTGGTCAGGCTGGCGGGCGGCAGACGCTCATCGCCGTTATTGTCGATCAGGACCTGACTGCTGGCCGCATCCATCAGGACATAGGATTTGGCTGCCAGTTGCGGCGGTGAAGGAATGACCGTATCGGCCCAGGCGGTCGGTGCGGCAGCGAATAGAACGACAAGAGCGAAGCGCTTCGCAAAAAGGTTGATATTCATCGTGTCTCAAGTTGTCGATGGGCTGACAGCCCTTTCGGGCTTGGAATGGTTTTCAGTCGGATTTCACTCGATGCGGCTCACCGAGCCGGGCCAGACGTACACTGTTCTCCAGCTGAGTCGCCTGGGCGACCGAATCCACAGGCCCCAACCGGACCCGGTGAAAAACCTGCTGGTTACGCACCACCGAACTGATGAAAACCGGAGCACTGACCATGCCACTGAGCTTGTCCTTAAGCAACTCTGCTGCATCCGGGTTGGCAAAGGCTCCCACCTGGATGAACAGGCCGTCGGACTGCGGCTGGGCGGCTGCGTTGTGTACCTCCACGGGTAATATAGCTGCCGCGTGCTGTTGCGGCGGGGGCGTATAGGACTCTACCGGCTGGCTGGCAGCGACGATCGTCGCGGGCTGGGTAATTCGTTGCGGCTGCGCCAGAACCATGGGGACCGGCTGCCCTCGCTCGGCCCACCATTGCTGCGGGTCGATACCTTCGACCTTGACCCGGGCAGTGCCACGTTCGGCGTAACCGAGCTTCTTCGCGGCGGCGAAGGAAAGATCGATGACACGCTCGGAATAGAACGGGCCACGATCATTGACCCGCAGGATGACACTGCGGCCATTATCGAGATTGGTCACCTTGACATAACAGGGCAGCGGCAGGGTTTTATGCGCAGCGGTCATGCCATAGAGGTCGTATTCCTCGCCATTGGCAGTCGCCTGGCCATGGAACTTGGTGCCATACCAGGACGCGGTACCTACGGCGGAATATCCCCTGGCATCGCTGATCGGAAAATAAGTCTGCCCCAGCACCGTATAAGGGTTGGCTTTCACCTGGCCGTAATAGGGCGTAGGCACGGCCTCCGGAATACGCGAGACATCCACATCCCACCAGGGCGCACCGTCGCGATGGGAAGGTTGATAGTTGCCCGTCTTGCCGGTGTTGTTGACAGTTGCATCCGAGCGCGGGGCACGGCTGCTGCTAGAGCAACCGGCAACAATGGCTAGCGCCACGCCGGACAGAAGCAGGCGGTGAGCGACTCGCTCCAGCTTCATTGCTTCGCGCCCCGGGCTGGCGTGCCCCGGGCTGGCGTGCCTCGAGCATCCACCAGCTTGCCGGCGAGCTGGTTCACTGCCATTGCGTACATTACGCTGCGGTTGTAGCGAGTGATCACATAGAAGTTGGGCAGCCCCATCCAGTACTCGTCACCCTCGGCGCCTTCAAGCTTGAAGGCCAGCACGGCAGCCGTATCAGGCACGGTTTCGCGCGCATTCCAGCCGAGCGCCTTCAATTCGCCGGCATTCTTCACCGGCTCGAGCCCCTGGGTCAAACCCTCAGCAAAGCGCTCGCCATTGCCGCCAGCTTGCACGGCGATCTTCTCTCCCGTCTTCCAGCCATGCTGCTTGAAGTAGTTGGCCACACTGCCAATGGCATCCGTCGGGTTGTTCCAGATATCGATATGACCATCCCCGTCGAAATCCACGGCATAGGCTCGAAAGCTGCTCGGCATGAACTGCGGCAAGCCCATGGCACCGGCATAAGAGCCCTTGACGGCCAGCGGATCAGTCTGTTCTTCGCGAGCCAGGAGCAGAAATTCCTTGAGCTGGCGCCGGAAGAAAGGTTGGCGTGGCGGATAATCGAAACCCAGCGTGGAAAGTGCGTCAATGACCCGATAATTGCCGGTATTACGGCCGTAGAAAGTCTCGATGCCAATGATCGCGACAATGAATTCGGCCGGCACGCCAAATTCCACTTCGGCACGGGCAAGCGCCTCTTCATGCTGGCGCCAGAAATCCACGCCCTGTCCGATGCGTGATTCGGTCAGGAATATCGGCCGGTACTCCTTCCAGGGCTTGACTCGTTCGGCCGGGCGGGAAATCGCATCGAGTATCGCCTGTTGGCGCTGTGCCTGGTCGAACAACTCGGTCAGCTGCTCCCCGGCAAACCCGTACTCCTGAGTCATTTCCGCAATGAACTCGTCGACCGCAGCTCCCTGATACCCTGCCAGTGCCGTTCCGGTGCAGGCGAAAGCACCCATGATGCCCACCGCCAACAGCACTCGCTTCCTCCAGCTTTGCCCTATTCCAGTCAAGAAAATCTCTCTCGTCAAACCTGCGCAATCCACTTGCGGTGGGTGTGGATCGACATCAAAACCCCAAACCCTGACAACAGGGTCACCAAAGAAGTCCCGCCATAACTGATAAAGGGCAATGGTACACCCACAATCGGCAGCAACCCGCTGACCATGCCGATATTGACGAAGACATAGACGAAAAATGTCATGGTCAACGCCCCCGCGAGCAGCTTGCCAAACAAGGTCTGGGCTCGCACGGTAATTATCAGGCCACGGGCGATCAGCAGTGTATACAGCAGCACCAGCAGACTGACACCGACCATACCGAATTCTTCAGCCAATACGGCAATGATAAAGTCCGTATGGCTTTCGGGCAAAAAATCCAGGTGCGACTGAGTGCCCATCAACCAGCCTTTACCGAAGATGCCTCCGGAACCGATGGCGGCCTTGGACTGAATGATGTTCCAGCCCGAGCCCAGCGGATCGCTTTCCGGATCGAGGAAGGTCAGCACTCGCTGTTTCTGGTAGTCGTGCATGACGAAATACCACATGCCGATGGCCACCGGCACCACCGCTGCCACCGCCCCACCGATCCAGAGCCAGCGCAGACCGCCGATAAACAGTACGAATGCGCCGGAAGCGAGGATCAGCAACGAGGTTCCCAGATCGGGTTGGCGCACGATCAATACAAAAGGCACCAGGATGAGCGCCAAGGCAATGGCTGTATGCTTCAGGCTGGCCGGCAGATTGCGCCCGGACAGATACCAGGCGATGGTAGCCGGCATGAAGATTTTCATGAACTCCGAAGGCTGGAAACGAATCACCCCAGGAATGTTGATCCAGCGTGTCGCCCCCATGGCATTGTGCCCCATGATATCGACGACAATCAGCAGGACAACGCCCCCCAGATAACCCAGGGGTACCCAACGCGCCATGAAACGCGGTTCAATCTGGGCGATGAGCAGCATCAATCCGATCCCCAGGCCGAACGACATGGCCTGCTTGCTTACCAGATCCCAGTTCCTGCCACTGGCCGAATAGAGAACCGTCAGGCCCACTGCGCCAAGAATGAGCAGCAGCAACAGCAAGGGGCCATCGACATGAATACGCTGCAGGAAAGTGGCACGCCGGCGAAATACATCTTCGTCGGACAGCGTACGGTCGAAATTCGCCGTCATCATCATCGCCGGGATACCTCCGCTTCCACTGGCATCGCGTATTCGGTCTTGAGTTTGCCATTCGCATCCAGCAACCAGGCATCCATCACCTTCTTGACGATCGGAGCAGCCACACCGGATCCTGATTCGCCGTTTTCCACCATTACCGCCACAGCGATCTGCGGATTGTCCACCGGGGCAAAAGCGATGAACAAGGCATGGTCCCGGTGCCGCTCGGCCAGTTTGCCGCGTTCGTAGCGCTCGCCCTGCTTGATGCCAACCACCTGTGCCGTACCGCTCTTGCCCGCGATGCGATAGGCCGCTGTGTCACCGACCCGCTTGGCCGTGCCGCGCGGGCTATGTACCACCATTTCCATACCGCGACGGGCGTATTCCCAGAAATTCGGATCGCGCAGCTGGATATCCGGCACCGGGTTGGGGTCGATCGGTGAACGTCCGTCGATACTGTGCGCCAGATGCGGACGAATCCATTTGCCACGAGTGGCCATCAGGGCGCAAGCCTGGGCCAGTTGCAGCGGAGTGGTCTGCATATAACCCTGGCCGATGCCAAGGATCACGGTTTCCCCCGGATACCAGGCCTGCTTGTAGCGAGTACGCTTCCACTGGCGCGAAGGCATCAACCCGGAAGATTCTTCATTCATGTCCAGCGACACATGCTGACCGATGCCGAAGCGAGTCATGTAGGTATGCATGCGGTCGATGCCCAGCTTATGGGCCAGATCGTAAAAATAGGTATCGTTGGAACGCATGATCGCCGTTTCCAGCTCTACCCAGCCATCGCCACGGCGGTTCCAGTTGCGGTATTTGTGGTCGACATTAGGCAACTGATAGAAACCTGGATCGAATACCCGGCTGGTCCGGGTGACGGCCCCGGCATCCAGGCCAGCGATGGCCATCATCGGCTTGATGGTTGAACCGGGCGGATAGAGACCGCGCAGTACGCGATTATAGAGCGGGCGATCGATGGAATCGCGCAGCATGCTGTAATCCTTGAAACTGATGCCGGTAACGAACAGGTTGGGGTCGTAGCTCGGCAGGCTGACCATCGCCAGTACCTCGCCGGTCGCAGGTTGCAGCGCCACCACTGCACCACGATGATCGCCCAGCGCTGCTTCAGCAGCCTGCTGCAGGCCCAGATCCAGCGTCAGTACCAAATCCGCTCCCGGCTTCGGGTCGGTATGCTTGAGCACGCGCAATACCCGGCCCCGGGCATTGGTCTCGACCTCTTCGTAACCGACCTTGCCATGCAGTTCGGCCTCGTAGAATTTCTCGATGCCCGTCTTGCCGATGTGATGGGTACCGCTGTAGTCCACTGGGTCGAGGGTCTTCAGCTCCTGCTCGTTGATGCGTCCGACATAGCCGACCGAATGGGCAAAATGCTCGCGGTAGGGATAATGGCGCACCAACTGGGCGGAAACTTCGACCCCCGGCAGGCGGAACTGGTTGACTGCTACCAGGGCGATCTGTTCTTCAGTCAGCTCGAATAGCACGGGCACCGGCTCGAAAGGCCGCCGCCCTTGCAGCACGCGCTTCTCGAACAACTCCCGATCTTCCTCGGTCATGCCCAGCGACTCGACCAATGTATCCAGTACCTGCGCTAGGTTGCCGGTGCGCTCGCGCGTAACGGTCAGGCTGAAGCTGGGGCGGTTGTCGGCCAGAATCCGCCCTGTGCGATCGAAAACCAACCCACGACTGGGCGGAATCGGCTGGACATGAACGCGGTTGTTTTCCGACAGTGTGGCGTGATGGTCATACTGGATAACTTGCAGGTAATACATCCGGGCAATCAGCACCAACACCAGTACCAGCACGACAATACTGCCGACCAGGGCGCGCTGGCGCACCAGGCGGGCGTCCTTCTCGTGATCCTTGAGCGGTATCGGTTGTGGCATCGTTAAGGTCTGTTGACGCGGACCGCGTACTGCGGCGAATGGCGCTACTTGTGATAGGGATGACCGCAAATCAAGGTCCAGGCACGGTAAAGCTGCTCACCGACCAGGATACGGACCAGAGGATGCGGCAAGGTCAAAGGCGATAGCGACCAGCGCTGCTCGCTGCGGGCACAGACTTCCGGCGCCAGGCCTTCCGGCCCCCCGACCATCAGATTCAGGGTACGTGAATCCAGCCGCCAGCGCTCCAGCTGCGCAGCCAGCTGCTCGGTACTCCAGGCACGGCCGTTCACTTCCAGTGTGACGATCCGTTCGCCTGGTTGCACCCTGGCCAGCATGGCCTCGCCCTCCTGGCGCATCAGACGCGCTACATCGGCATTCTTGCCACGCGTCCCCAGCGGTATCTCGACCAGCTCCAGCGCAAGCTCCGGTGGCAGGCGCCTGGCATATTCCTGCCAGCCATCTTCCACCCAACGCGGCATCCGTGAGCCGACAGCGATCAACCTGATGCGCACAAGGCTGGCCTATTCCGTATCCAGGCCATGCTGGGAGCGGCTCTGCTCGGCCCCCTGCCAGAGGCGCTCCAGATCATAGAATTGGCGGGTCGGGACTTGCATCACATGCACCACCACATCGCCCAAATCGAGCAGCGCCCACTCGCCGCCATCCAGGCCCTCGCTACCCAACGCGCGCTTGCCCTGCGCCTTGGCTTTCTCCAGGACATTCTCGGCCAGTGACTTGACGTGCCGGCTGGAAGTACCGCTGGCGATCACCATGAAATCGGTAACGCTGGTCTTGCCACGCACATCGATCGTGAGAATATCCTTGCCCTTCAATTCCTCGAGTGCATCCACCGCTATTTGAACCAATACTTCATTGTGCATATCAGGAAGAAACCTCTGTGCTAGGCCCGGTAGAGTCCGTGCGCTGTGATATAGGCCAGTACGGCATCTGGAACAAGAAAGCGGACCGAACGTCCGCTGGCCAGCAGTTGGCGGATCTGCGTAGCCGAAATAGCCATGGGCGTCTGCCAGACGAAGGCGATCTGCCCACCGGCCCCCACCAACGCCTGTGGATCGGCCACACTGCGGCCTGCCAGCAGGTTACGCAAGGCTTCCGGCGCTTCGCTATCGGCGTCCGGGCGTTGCAGCACCAGGATATGGCAGTGATCGAGCAATTCTCCCCAGCGATGCCAGGTCGGCAGGCCGCAAAAGGCATCCCAGCCAAGCAGCAGATAAAGCTGGCACTCAGCCCCCAGCTCTGCGCGCAGGGATTCCAGCGTATCGAGGGTGTAGGAAGGCTTGTCGCGTGCCAATTCGCGGGCATCCACATCGAGCAGGGGTAAATCCTGTACCGCGCAGCGCACCATGGCCAGGCGGTCCTGCGCCGAACTGCTGGGTGTGTCCCGGTGCGGCGGACGGGCACTGGGAATCAGGCGCAGCTCATCCAGCTCCATCAGTTCGGTCACCTCCAGCGCCGCGCGCAGATGACCGATATGTACAGGATCGAAAGTGCCGCCGAGAATGCCAATGCGCCGGGGTCGACTCATCAGGTACGCACGTGGCCGTCACCGAAGACTACATACTTCTCGCTGGTCAGGCCTTCAAGGCCGACCGGACCACGAGCATGCAGCTTGTCGGTGGAGATGCCGATTTCCGCCCCCAGGCCGAATTCGAAGCCGTCGGCAAAACGGGTCGAGGCGTTGACCATCACCGAGCTGGAATCCACCTCGGTCAGAAAACGCCGCGCATCGGTGAAGTTTTCCGTGACGATGGCATCGGTATGCTGCGAGCCATAGCGGTTGATATGGGTGATCGCCTCGTCCAGCGAGTCCACCAGGCGGATCGACAGAATCGGTGCATTGTATTCGGTGGCCCAATCCTCCTCGCTTGCCGCCAGGACAGCATTGCCCAGCAACGTGCAGGTTCGCGCGCAGCCACGCAGCTCGACACCTTTCTCACGATAGATCTGCGCCAGCGGCGGTAACACCTGCGCGGCAATCCCTTCGTGCACCAGCAGGGTTTCCATGGTGTTGCAAGGTGCGAAGCGCTGGGTCTTGGCGTTGTCCGCAATGCGGATCGCCTTGTCCAGATCGGCGGCCTGGTCGATATAAACGTGACAGATACCATCCAGATGCTTGATCACCGGCACCCGGGCATCACGGCTGATGCGTTCGATCAGGCCCTTGCCACCGCGCGGGACGATCACATCGACATAGTCGGGCATGGTGATCAACGCTCCCACGGCAGCCCGATCGGTGGTCTCGACGACCTGTACGCAGGCGGCTGGCAGTCCCGCCGTGGCAAGCCCCTGCTGGATGCAGACGGCGATGGCACGGTTGGAATGGATGGCTTCCGAGCCGCCACGCAGGATGGTCGCATTGCCGGACTTCAGACACAGACTGGCAGCATCGATGGTCACATTGGGCCGCGACTCGTAGATGATGCCGACCACACCGAGCGGCACCCGCATCTTGCCCACCTGGATACCCGAAGGCATGAACCGCATATCGCGGATGGCACCGATCGGATCGGGCAGCGTCGCAACCTGCCGCAACCCCTCGATCATTTCATCCACCCGTTTCGTGCTCAGCGCCAGACGATCCAGCATGGCCTCGTCGAGACCATTGGCGCGGCCGTTTTCCAGATCCAGCCGGTTGGCGGCGAGGAGTTCGTCGCGCGCCTTGTCGAGCGCCTCGGCAGCGGCCTGCAGGGCGATGTTCTTCTGCGCGGTAGTGGCACGGGCCAGCACACGCGAAGCCGCACGCGCGCCCTTGCCCAGGCGGGTCATGTAATCAAGCACGGACTCGGTCATCGGATTGCGACCCTGCTGTGGGAAAAGCACGCGATTATAGCCTTCCCGGCCAGCCAGCGCACCGTTGCGAACACATCGGAACCATACAGCTATTGTTATCATCCACAGCTCGCCACCGTAAGGGAAACACACATGAGTGAATGGTTCGATGCGATCAGTCAGTGGCTGGCCGGTCATCCGCAATGGCTGGGGCTGGTCCTGCTGCTGATCTGCTTCGGCGAATGCCTGGCCATGGTTGGTTTGCTGATTCCCGGTACGCTGCTGTTGTTCCCGGTTACCACACTGGCCGGCAGCGGTGTCCTGAATCTGAGTACTGCCCTGCTCCTGGCCTTCATCGGCAGCCTGGCAGGCGTTCTCGTTTCCTACGCCCTCGGGCGGCGCTACCACCAGACAATCCGGCAACTGCCGCTGCTGCGCGATCACCCCGAATGGCTATTGAGCGCCGAGCTCTATCTCGACAGGTATGGCGCGACAAGCTTGATCGTCGGACACTTCATCGGCCCCCTGCGCCCCATGCTGCCACTGGCCGCCGGCATGCTGGACATGTCGTTCGGCCGCTTCCTGGCAGCGTCCCTGGTTGCTTCCGCCGGCTGGCCTCTGATTTATCTGATGCCCGGCTGGGCAACAGGAGCGGCGATCCGCCTGCCGCTGCCGGAAGGCTTCTGGCGCGAGGCAGGTATCATTGCCACCGTTCTCGTGCTCCTGATAGGTATCAGTTTTTACTGCAGCCTGCACAAATTACGCAGGGTGACGCTATTGATAGCTGGCCTGTGTGGCAGCAGCCTGCTGGTGCTGACCATCAGTTGGCCTCACCTGACCGAGTTTGACCAGGGGCTGATGGCCGTCATCCAGCAGGAGCGCACTGTCACGCTGGATAGAGTCATGATTTTTATTACCCGCTTCGGGGATGGCAACATTCAGATGACTGCCGGCATCCTGCTGGCGGTGTTGCTATTGGCCTTGCGGCAATGGCGACCGGCCCTGTTCGCGAGCATAGTGCTGCTAAGCTCGGCGCTGGCCAACAGCGCGCTGAAACATACCTTCGCCCGCAGCCGCCCGGAGATCCTGCTCGACCCGTTGACCAGCTACAGTTTTCCCAGCAGTCACAGCTCGGCATCCTTTGCCTTCTTTCTGGTACTCGGGACTCTTGCCGGGCGTGAACAACCGACCCGCCTGCGCATGATCTGCCTGCTTCTGGCCTGTCTGCCGGCCTGCCTGATCGCCCTTTCACGCATTTATCTTGGCGTGCACTGGCCCACCGATATTCTCGGTGGCGCCTTACTGTCCGCCACCTTCTGCGCTACTGCCCTCGCCTTGCTGCAATGGCGTACCCCTCTGCCACCACCGAGCCACCGAGCCTGGTCGCTGATCTTGCCGGCCTGCCTGGGGCTGCTGGTAGCCTATGCGCTGTGGCAACTGCCGACGGGAGCAGAGCTATATCGGTATAAATAAAGAGCTGCAAGCCAGAATAGGCCTCGACAGCATCGGGTTTCGCCATGGCCTGCCGAGGTTGCGCATGGGCAGCCATGGCAACCCACAAGCCATAGCTACATAGTGACCAGCACCCCTATCCAGAGCAATCCACCACCCACGGGCAACCAGACGGCCAGGCGCGGCGCGTAGGGCAACAGCAGCAACAGGACAAAGCCGGTCAGGGAAACCAACCCGAACCAGCCAACCGCCCCCATCGCCGCGCCCCAGGCCAGGTTACAGGCATGAAATGCCATGACCAACACCATCCAGCCGCCCACGCGAAGCCCGCGACGCAGCCAGACTGGTGGCGTCTCCCGCCAGATTTGTCGGTAATGGCGTTCCAACCCGAGGCATAGGGCAAGCATGCCCGTATAGGCGAGCGTCATGCCCGCAGTGAATGCTGCCAGCATCAGCCTGCTCCTGCCAGATGTTGAGTGGGTTCATGGGGCACGCCATTGGTGGCTGCCGGTCGGCCTACCCGCCAGGCTGTCCAGGCCAGCATGAGGCCGATCAGCACGGCAACCAGTGCCAGTGATAGGCGAGTCGTATCCATCGCGCCAGCATCCTGGGTCAGGAAACCGAGCAATGGCAATCCCAGGCACAACAGGGCTGCAACGCCCAACTGTTCCCGCCAGGCCGCCCCTGGCTGACGCCACCCGGCATGCAGCAAGGACACTCCCCAGATGCCGAAGAACAGGCTTTCTTCCCAACCGGCACGCCCAGCCAGCTCAACCGGTAGCAGGCGATTGGCCCAGAGCATACCGATACAGCCGAGCACGAGACCGGCCACCACCGCTATATTCAGCACGTCGACGACTCGCAAGAACGTGTGGCCCCGGTTCACCTCGGCAGTTCTGAGTCGCTGCTTCATGGCAAACAGCACCAGCCCGGTCGCGATCATCGCGCAACTGACACCACTGCAGAGGAAATACAGCCAGCGCATCGGATAACCGCCGAACTGGGCAAAGTGCAACCCAGTCATTACCTGCTGGGTCAAGGCACTGGCCCGCGGCTCCAGCGGAGCCTGTAACAACTTGCCGCTCACTGCATCGAAGCGCACCTCCACACCTTTGGTAAGCGCGATCCGGCTACCCAGTAAGGGCCGCAGCGAAACAACGGCGTTCGCTCGCCCCGGATGACTGATAGTCATGGACGCGACCATGCCCGGGCCAAACACGCTTTCAGCTTTGCCGATAAAAGATTCCAATGGCAGCATTTCAGCCGCAGGCGCTTGCTCAACCATACGCGGTCCACGCTCATTGCCCTGACGCCCGCCGTCTCGCCGCTCATTGCCCTGACGAGGTTCAGCTCCTTTCTCCGCCAGCGGCCGGGCCTCACGGAACATGGCTTCACGATTGCCGTCGTAGAGCGCATCCACCGCCGCCGGCATATAAATCATGACGAAGATCACCAGCCCGGTATAAGTGATCATCAGATGAAACGGCAGCATCAACACGGCGCAGGCATTGTGCCCATCCAACCAGGCACGCCTGCCCTTGACTGGCCGAAAGGTGAAGAAATCCTTGAAGATTCGCTTGTGAATGACGATGCCGGTAACCAGGGCCGTCAACATGGCCATGGCTGCCAGGCCCACCACCCAGATCCCGAAGGTACGCGGCATATGCAGCGTGTAATGGAAATGGTACAGAAAATTGCCACCGGCACTTTCCCGCACCGGCACCAACGCTTCGCTGTGCGGGTCCAGCACCTTGCCGCCACTGCGCCGATTGTCGCCAATCGAAACGCTCATCACCGGCGCGCGCTCCGTAGGCAAGGAGATGTTCCAGACCTCGGCATCGCCATGCTCACGCGCCAGCCAGTTCCAGGCGGCCCGTGCCGCCTCCTGTTGAGTCACCTGCTGATCGCGCAGCTCCGGCTGGCTCCACCAATTGATCTCTTTGTCGAAGATCGTCAAGGTGCCGGTCAGGAAAATGGCGAACAAGAGCCAGCCCAGGATCAACCCCGCCCAGGAATGCAACCAGGCCATGGATTGGGTAAAGCTTTTGACTCTCGGCATCAAGCTCCGCTCCCGAACAGGCCCGGCCAGAAGCCGATGATGGCCAAGGGCAAGGCCAGCGCAATCCCAAGCCAAGCCCGCCAGGCAGAAGCGGCGGCGAACACCCAGACAATCACGGCGGTATAGACAGCGAAGGCAAGCAGCGACGAAACCATCACGGCATCGAACCTGGCCAACGGCAGCAGGCGAGCCATGGCAGCCGTGCAGGCATAGGTGAAAAAATAACCTCCGATAGTCGCCGCAGCAACCCGCAAACCGATATCCAGCCGGGCTTGCCAGGCTGGATTGTCGCGCAATCGACGGATCAAGATAATTCCCTCATCGACAAGAAATGGATCAATCAACCCAGTGACCCATGGCCAACCGTAGCGCCGGACCGATGGACATCGGCAACAAGGGACCATGGGTCAGTTGGGGATATTCCCGGTATTGAATCGCGATGCCAGGGGCATGGGACAAACTGCGTGTCAGTTGCAAAGCCGCATCTTCCGGCACACTGGCCATAGCCTTTTGCCGGGCGGCAAGTACGGCGGGATCGACATTCGGTGGCGGCGGACCATTACGCCCCTCACCACTGCGCATGACCAACAGGCGAATGCCCTTCAGCTCGGACGATTCGTCCAACATGGCACGGGCGCGTTCGATCAGCGCGCCCTGCCGCCACCAGAGTGTCGGATCGGCGGCAGCGTAAGTTTGGAAGGCGTGCGGCTGGGACAGCAGAACGTGCAGCACGAACAGTCCGCCATACGAATGCCCCCACAAAGTCTGGCGCAAGGGGTCGAGCCTGGCCAACTCACCGACGGCAGGTTTGATACGCCGCTCGATCAAGGCGAGAAAATCATCGGCACCACCATTCTTGCGATCAGGCGCCAGTGCGTCCTCCATAGGGCGACCGTCCGCCAGCGCTGGCGTGTAATCGAAAGCCCGGGCCCGCACCTCGAAAGGCAGATCGGTCTCATAGCCCAACATGACAATGACCGGTGGCTCGTCGGCAGCCAGGGCCCGCAGACGTGGCTCGTCCAGAGCAGCGAGCACGGCATTGCCATCGAGCATGTAGATAACCGGATAGCCTTTTTCCGGAGCGGTCCGGCGAGGAATGGCCACACTCACCCGATACCTGCGCTCACCATCGCTGCTCGTGAAATCCAGCGATGTGAACAGGTACACCGCCGAACCGCTATCGGCGATGGTCGGACCAAGTTTGCGTCCCAGGTCAGGCTTCGCCTGGCAAAAGGCGTCGGCTAGCAGGATCAGCAACGCGCCCAGCAGAGCGGACAGAACTACTCGCATCGCTGTATCTCCACTATCCCCATTTGCTGCCAGGCCGGCAGGGTTATCCGTACAAAAGCATCCAGGCGTGCCTGAAGATCATCGCCGGCAGCGATACCGTTATCCCGCAAGACTGCCAGGATCGTTTCCCGTAGCAGGCGGCCGCCGATCTCTGGATATTCCAGCACCACCCGCATAGCGACCATGTGCAACGGCTCAGCGCCCAATGCGCTCCCCAAAGTAGGCGCGGCCAGATGGGCATAGCTTTCGCCACGCATGGCGCGCCCGGCGATGACTCGGTTCAAGACCCGACAACGCTCAAGTGCAACCTCCCCCGGCAACAGCGGGTGGAGATAACCTGCCCAGGCGAGCATCTGCAATGCAGGATTGATCAGGCTGGCCTGCGCCTGCAACGCGGGCAGGCGCAGCAGTTCAGCAAATGCACAGGGGCCTGTCGCCAGACTCTCAAGCAACGGGCCGAACAGGCTCGCATCCCCCTGGACTGGGCCGATCCGCGTATCGAACGTGAGACCGCCGTTCGACGGTGCTCCGGGCAGGACCGAAACCACTTGATCGAGCAATACCTGACGATGGGCTTCATTATCCAGCCGCCGGATACCTTTCTGGTAAAGATCGCGCCGTTCGGACTGGTTGCGAGCCAGATCCTTGAAGGTTTCCCGCTCGGCTGGCGTGTGCAATGCGTCGAGAATAGGCAGCAGATTGCCCGGCAAGGACAAGGCGTCGATGTTCTCCAGTGGCGTAGCCGTGCCGATATAGTCGCAGCCGCACGCTGCCATGTTTGCCATGACATCGGCAACGTGCAGCGACTCCCAGTGCTCGTTGAGCAATTCATGGACCAGGTAACGCGGATCCTGTGTCTTTCCAAGGCGCAGGTACTGCCCGGCCAGCGGGTAATGCTGGAAAAATCCGGCCCCCCCCTGCTCCATACGCTCCAGCATTGCCATGCCCGCCAGCAGTTGTTGCACCGCATCGCCGGCAGCATGCTCGGCATGGCAACGCAGAAAACGTTGCGCGCCGGCCAGAAACGCCATGCCGGGCTGGCACATATAGCCCAGAAAAAGAATGCCGCCCGGCTTGAGCCAGTGTTCGATGCATTGATGCAGCGCTTGCCGGTCACTGGCGGAAATCCAGGAATACACTCCGTTCAACACGATGAAATCGTGCTGCGGCCCTTGCTCGCGTGCGATCTGGATCAGGGATGAGAAATCGGCTTCGATGAAAGCCAGATTATCGAGCCCGGCCGCCTGCGCAAGATCGCGACCGTGGGCAATATGCTGCGGGTTGAAATCGATGGCCGTAAATTGCCCCAACGGATTGGTCGCGGCATTGATTACCGCGCCGAACCCCTGCCCGCAACCCAGCTCACACCATGAATAAGGCCGAGTGATATCCGGCCCCTGAATGCCCAAGGCAGCCGTGATGAAGCTTAGCCAGAGTGGCGTGGACTCCCGCTGATAGTGATGGGGATAAGGTACATCCTGTATATATCCGGTTTGTCGGCTCATGCTGAAACGGATCCGCGTCCATGCGAAAATCGCCGGCGATAAGTCGGGCAATTCGCCACCATCAGCTCAGAACGTAAACTTGGCTGAAGCATAGTAAGACCTGCCCGGCTCGTTATAGGTACCCGCCCCGCCACTCCCGGCGTTCGTGCCTTCACGCTTGAGCTCCTTGTCGAACATGTTGTTGATACCAGCCCCAAAGCTCCAGTTCTTGGTCAGCTCATAATTGCCGTTGACCGCCCAAAGGGTGTAGCCGCCACGCTGTTTCAAGGCATCCTCGCTGGTGACCGACGAGCCGGACTGGCTGCTGAAGGTACGCGGGTCCTGGTAGCCATACAGCGTCATGCTCAGGTTCAGGTTGAGCGCCTGGGTAGCTTGCCAGTCCAGGATCGAGTTGACAGTGAACTTGGGAATCACCGACAGCGGTTCCCCGGTCCTCTTGTTCTTGTTCTCGATCATGTAGGTAAAGTTGGTATTCAGGCTGAGCACGTCCCCCTCATTCCCCATTAGCGGGATATTGATGGTGCCCTCCCAACCCGCCACCACTGCCTTGGAGGCGTTCTCCCATTGCAGGATCCGCCCGGTGGTCGACCCCCCAGTAGTGGTGCCGATCGGAACATAGCCAGCCTGAATCTTGTCTTCGTATTCGTTGCGGAAGTAAGTGACCCCAAGGTTCCAGCCGGCATCGACATAGGAAACGCCCAGTTCCAGGTTCCAGCTCTTTTCCTGATCCAGGTCGTCGTTACCCATGACGTAGCAGCCTCCATTCAGGCTTGGATAATCCGTCGGGCAGCCATTACCCATGGTGTAGTACAGGTAGCTGGTGTTGGACTGGTACAGGTTGGGTGCCTTGAAGGCCCGGGCAATACCGCCTTTCAGCGAGACGGCATCGGTCAGCTTGTAAGTGGTATTCAGACTCGGGCTCCAGTTGATCCCGAACTGACTGTGATTGTCATAGCGTATGCCGGGAGTCAGCGTCCAGCGATCGGTCAGGCTGATATTGCTTTCGACGAAAAGAGCACCATTCTCCTGGGTCGATTCGCGCTTGCGCTCACCGGACAAGCCGGGAATGGTCTGGTTGCCGGAAATTCCCTGGGTGATCGAGAAAGGATCGTCCAGTACCTCCTTGGTGTACTCGAAACCCAGGGTGGCGATCTGGTCGAACAGAAACTTGAAGGGGATGTTCACATCGCCCTGCAGGGAATAGTTGTCGAACTCGGAAGTGGTCATGTCGCTCGAGTTGATACTGCCTTCGCTGCCACCGGCCAACCCCTCGTTCAGGCGGCGGTTGCGAGTATTCTCGTAGGCGTAGATCAGGTTCGAGGTACCCCAGCTCCAGGTGCCGCGATGGGTGATCGAAAAGCCCCGGCGGTACATGATGTTGGTTTCCCGTCCGCCTCCGGCCAAGGTGGTCAGCAACTCCGAGCCGGTACCGGAAACCGCCCGATCACCAGCATAGATATTGCCCTGGCGGTTGTAGAAACCTTCCAGTTCAAAGACCTGGTTCGGCGTCATGTCCCAGCGCAGCATGGCACCCAAGTCACGGTTACGCACCCCTTCACGACCAGCCGGGGCGGTAGTGGCACCGTCGGCGACATAGGCCTGGTTCAGCTTCAGGTCGTCGGCATCGGTCTTGTTGATATTGCCGTACAGACGATAGGAAAGACTGCGGACGATGGGGCCGGACAAGCTGAAGTTATAGCGCCGGCTGTAGCCTTCGTATTCGCTTTCCGGTTGGTTGGTGTACCAGGAAAGCGAGCCGCTGGTCTTCTCGGTGGGTGCCTTGGTGATAATGTTGACCACACCACCCATCGCACCCGAGCCGTAGCGCGCCGCCGCCGGACCGCGCAGCACCTCGATGCGCTCCACCAGCTCCGCAGGCACCCAGTTGGTATCACCACGAGTGTTCCGCTCGCCGCTGCGCCCCATGCGCACCGAGTTGCGCGAGCGGACCGGCTTGCCGTCGATGAGGATCAAGGTGTTTTCCGGGCCCATCCCGCGAATGTCGATCTGGCGGTTGTTACCATACTGGCCGCTGGAGCTGTTGCCGGTAAGGTTCACACCCGGCATCTTGCGGATGATATCGGACAAATCGTTAGCCGGTGGGCGCTTCTTGATGTCATCGGCAGTGATGATGGAAACCCCGGGAGCTTGCTTAAGCTCCTCCTGAGCAGTTACCACTACTTGTCCTATTTCAAGTGAATTATTGGACTGCTCATTGGTTATCTCTAATGTCTTCTCGACCAGGGGATCATCTTTCTTTTCTTCAACAACTATCTGAGCCATGGCTGGCGAGGATGCTGTAAGAAGCGACAAAGTCAGATGATTAAGTTTGAAGCGCAAATACATGATCCTTACCTCGATCCATTCGCTGAACGATGACAACCTGCGACGAGGAGGTGGTGTTGCCTGAGAAGAGGAAAAAGCGCTTGGCTTCAGACTCCATCTCTCCATCCGACAGAACCAGCATCCATGCAGAGGCGAGGCGCAAAAATAACTTAAATGATAAGCACTATCAAATGATCCAAAGATGCATTTACAGTCTTTACACTAGATACTTTGAGGAATAGCCAAGCAGGTCGATATAACTAAATACCATCCTTAATTGATTTATAAAGAATAGATAAGTAAGGATTTACGATGTTTTTTCAACCAGAAAAATAAATCATAATTAATTGATATATAAAAACTTTACTAATAAATAACAACAATCTCTGAAATGTTTTCAGCCCGACTGGTTATAACCGCAATAGCATATATAGCGCTCGCACTTAGCACGCATAAACTCATCAAGCAGCGGCCCAAATCCTTTACAGGTTTACGCTCGATGCGCAGCAGATAGTCCCTGACCCGCTCCGGCTGGCGCATGGATGATCATTGGTGTTTCAGGGGTTGTCCTGGATCACTGACATTATCCAAGATGGCAACTAAGTCGTTGTCGACTCAGAAAATGGGAGTTCCGATTCAGCGACGGAACGCCCAAACAGCAACTGGCTACGCTACGGGATTGGTTGGAACGTTGAGCTTTAATCCAAGACAGCCCCAAAGACGTTGTTATCCATGCAGAAAATGCAGTACACCCTGGCGGGGCAACCCCCCCAAGTTCAGGCTGTATTACCTCAAGGTTCTGGCCGTTGGCTGCGATAGCTCGTCTGCCGATAAAGCATGGCTATCCATTCCCGTTGGCCCTACTCATTGGGCAGGATTACGGTAAAGCGTGGTGGTATAGGTCTTACCAGACTGCTGTAGGTTATTGCATAGCTTCTGGGCATCCTTGATATCTTGCTCGGGCGTATGCGGCCTCTCGATATCGCGCTCATAGATAGCCGAGATTACCGAGTCACGCGCGAAGGTCGCCGCCCAGAAATAGGTGCTCTGTTCAGGTTCCATGGCCAAATGCTCATCGACCAGCGATTTGAGCATTTCAGGGTCTGGGGTGATCTGCCATTGCTGGCTCATCTCATAGGTAATGCCCAGCAGCGTGGTACAGATCTGTGGGGTAAAGGGCGTGGTTAGCGTCGTCGCGTTATTAGAGGTGGCAAGTGCTGGTGAATTACCTTGTGCGCTTGCACTATAAACCGGTAGGGAAATTGCCAATGTCAGCGGCGAGACCAGCAAGAATGCTAAAAATAGTCGTTTAAGCATGGTTGAGATCCTCCAATCTGCTTGCTCCGTCTCGTTAAAAGACAACGGGCATCGTTGGACAATAAAAGTGCCCAATAATTCAGTTTGCAGAATTAACCGACTGGCCTTGAAGATCTCAGGGTTCGCCATCCTTCAACCGCTTGAGCAGTGCCTGTATCGTTTCCAGGCGCTCACCGGGCATGGCGGTTGCCAGTAGCGACAGCTTTTGCTCGGGCGAGAACGGCAGTAGATAAGCCAGGCGATTAGCCAGCGCATCCTGCCCACCGACCGAGCCACCCAGGCCCAGGGACTCGACCATCGGATGCTGCCCGAGTGCATCCAGCAAGGCAGCCAGATCGGCATGCCGGTCCTCCAGCGGCAACTCATCGATGGCAGGCAACCAACGAACATCGGCGACGATCAGTTGATCGTCCTGCACTTTCGAGTTGACCACCTCGAAACGCCGCCCACCCTCGACACGAATGCCGAGCAGCCCATTGGGCTGCTGCTGCCAGTCACCAATCAGCGCCTCGCAGCCGATCGACGCAAAGGACTGTGCCGCTTCGCCCACTTCGCTGCCCTCGCGGATGCACACCACACCGAAGCCATGTCCAGCCTTGAAACAGCGCTTGAGCATATCGAGGTAGCGCACCTCGAAAACCTGCAGGTCCAGCATGCAACCGGGAAAGAGCACGGTATTGAGCGCAAACAGGGGAAGCGACATAGAAAGCTCCATCAACGCAGCAGAGTGACGACCAATGGCAGCAGAACTGCGGTGGCTACGCCCATCAGGCTCATGGCCAGGGCAGAAAAGGCGCCGCACTCCTCACCCTCCTGCAGTGCCTGGGCGGTTCCCACGGCATGGGCGGTCAGCCCCAGTGCCATGCCTCTTGCTGCCGGATGCTGAACGCCGAAACGCGTCAACAGCACCGGACCGAGAATGGCTCCCAACACCCCGGTCAGCAGGACGAAAACCGCCGCCAGCGCAGCGATACCGCCGATCTCTTCTGCCACCAGCATGGCAATGGGGGAAGTCGCCGATTTTGGTGTCAGGGTCATCAACAGCTGCTCAGAGATGCCGAACAACCAACCCAGCACGACACCCAGCAGCGTAGTGACGGTACCGGCCACCAGCAAAGTCAGCATGATCGGTCCGAACAACTGCCGGATACGCTCGAGATTAAGAAACAGAGGAACGGCCAGCGCGACCGTCGCCGGTCCCAGCAGGAGAGTCAGCAACGTGGTATTGGTGCGATAGAGCTCGTAGGGAACGCCACAGGCGAGCAGCACGCTGATCACTGTCACGACCGAGATTAGGAACGGTTGCAAATAGACTTTCCGGGCGCGCTCGTAAATGGTCATACCCAACTGATAAGCCAGCAGGGTAACCCCCACGGAAAACAGGGGATGAGTCGTCACGGCCACCCAGGCCGCCTGCCATTGGAGAGTCATGCCTGCCCCCGACGGTTTGCCTGACGCCGGATAAGAAACTGCATCAGCCAGCCGGTGAAGACCAGCGAGATGATCAGCGAAAGCGTCATCGTGCCGGCAATCGCCCAGAAATGGTCGAGGATTTCCGCCGCATAAGCCATTACCCCGACTGCAGGCGGAACCAGCAACAAGGGTAGAAAGCGCAGCAGAGTGGTAGCGGCTTGCTGCATCGGCTCGCCGACCCGGCCACGCCATAGCAGAAAGCCGAACAGCAGCAGGATTCCGACAATCGGCCCTGGCAGCAAGGGGATGAATAACACACTGATTGCCGTTCCCAGCAACTGGAACAGCACCAGCAAAGACAAACCGCGTAGCAACATGGCACGCCTCCTGAGACATGGGTGGTTTTATAGCAGAGGTCCGTCGCAGGATGCGACCCAACCTATGGCGACTGCAGGGAACGCTCCCTATTCGGCATACTGCGACCGACAGTTACGCGGGCGTGTTCAACGAAACCCCGTTCATTGCGAGCATGTCTCGGGGAGCGCTATGCGGCACCATCTTTTATTGTTCATCTTCTTCTGCCTGCTCTGCGCCTGCGGCGACACAGAGCCCTTGAGCCTGCCCGATGCGATCCTACCGGATGGCGGCCGCTACCGGGGCACTGTGGAAAACGGACTGCTGCAGGGGGTCGGCCGTATCGACTACCCCAACGGTAGCTGGTACCGGGGCAACTTCCAGAACGGCCACTGGCACGGCCAGGGCCACTGGCAAGGGTCGACCGGCGACCGCTACACCGGCGAATTCCGCAACGGGTTGTTCCATGGGCATGGCCGTTTCACCTACGCCGATGGCAGTTGGTATGAAGGTGATTTCCAGGAAGGGCACATGTACGGCCTGGGTACCTTCAGACAAGGCGAAGTCCGCTACACCGGCGAATTCAGGAAAGACCGCTACCACGGCCATGGCCGGCTGGAATACAGCGACGAAAGCTACGAAGGCAATTTCGTCGTCGGCGTGCTCAATGGCGAAGGCGAATATCGCAACGCTGCGGGGGACCATTATCAAGGTCGTTTCGCGAATGATCGCTTCCAGGGCCAGGGCCGTTATGAAGGAGCCGACGGCGACGTCTGGACCGGGGTCTTTCGCGACGGTACGCTGGATGGCGCAGGACAGCATCAGGGAACGGACGGTACGCTCTACCAGGGCCAGTTCCGCCAATGGCGCTATCACGGCCAGGGTTATCTGGAGTTGCCGGATGGCAGCCATTACCAGGGCGAATTCCGCGACGGTCTGTTCGATGGGTTCGGCGAACTCCAGCTCGCCGACGGCACCGCGCAGCAAGGGCAATGGCGCGCCGGCCGGCGCATTGCCGATGCCAGCGGCCAGTCTCTGCCCGACCCGTTGGAAGTCGGCCTGCTGGTACAGGGCCGCCTGCTCGAAGAAGCCATCGCCAGGCTGCCACACTCAACGCCGGCTCGCGAACTCTATGCCCTGACCCTGGCTGGCGATGGGCAACAGAGCGTATTTCTGCGCGAAGCCGACTACGTCGCCAAGCTCCTGCATGAGCGTTTCGCCGCCCGTGGCACGATCACGTTGATCAACCATCGCGAGCACCTGGCCGACCGGCCGATGGCAACCCGCCAAAGCCTGGCGCGAGCCATCCAGGCTCTGGCCGAGCGCAGCGGACGAGAAGATCTGATTTTCCTCTACTTCACCAGCCATGGCTCGGAAGATCACGAACTGACGCTGGAGCAACCCCGTCTGGCGCTGGAAAACCTGCCGGCAAACGGACTGGCCCGCCTGCTCGAACCACTGGCCGACCGGGACAAGGTAATCATTGTCTCGGCCTGCTATTCCGGCGGCTTCATCAATCCATTGAAAAACCGCCATACCCTGATCATGACTTCCGCCCGCACCGACCGTGCCTCCTTTGGCTGCACGGAAACCAGCAATCTCACCTATTTCGGCCAGGCGCTGTTCGCCGAGGCACTGCAGCAAACGAAAGATCTGAAACAGGCCTTCGAACTGGCCCGCAAAAAGATTGCCGAACGAGAACAGGCCGCCCGGTACTCTCCATCCGACCCGCAACTCTGGGCCCCTCCGGAAGTACTCGGGCGCTGGCGCAGTTTGCAGCAAGACACGGCCTTTTCCGGCTCCTGTCCATTGCCGGGAGTAAAACCATGTATCTGACACCACGGCAAATCCTGCTGGCCGGAGCCACTGACCTGATCGGCGCACAACTACTCGACCGCCTGCTCAGCGAGCCGACCATCCAGCGCGTGCAGGCCCCGACCCACATGCCATTGGCCGAACACCCACGCCTGCAAAATCCGGTCGGAGAATTCGCGGCGCTGCTTGCCGAGCTCGAAGGACCGGTCGACGTGGCATTCTGCTGCCTAGCCAGTACTTGCGGACAGACCGATAGCCAGAAAACCTTGATCGATCTGGATGCCAATCTGGTACGGGTTTTTGCCAGCCGCGCCCGTAAACTGGGTGCCCGGCATCTGGTGGTGATCAGCGCGCCGGGGGCGGACCCGCACAGCACCGATCCCTGCCACCGGGTGAAAGGCGCAATGGAACAGGCGCTACAAGCACAGGGCTGGCCGCAACTGACCATAACCCGCCCGGCACAGTTGCTCGGCCCGCGCAGCGAGCTGCGTATTACCGAACGCCTGACAGCGCCGTTGTTGCGTCTATTGCCCGGAAAATACCAGGGCATCGAAGCCAGCGTCCTGGCTCGCGCCCTCTGGCGCCTCGCTCTGGAAGAAAGCGAAGGCACCAGAATCGTCGAGTCCGAGGAATTGCGAAAGCTTGGGAAATAAGCCTGAAGTTAATACTTGATGAAGTGCTCGCGGTAATAACGCAATTCGGCAATCGAATCGCGAATATCATCCAGAGCCAGATGTTTGCCGCTTTTCTCGACTCCATCGCGCACATGGGGCGCCCAGCGTGCAGCCAGTTCCTTCAAGGTGGAAACATCCAGATTGCGGTAATGGAAGTAGGCTTCCAGCTTCGGCATATACCGGTAGAGGAAGCGGCGATCCTGGCAAATGCTGTTGCCGCAGATGGGTGAGCTCCTGGCCGGCACCCATTGCTCCAGGAAAGCCAGGGTCGCCGCTTCGGCTTCGGCCGTTTCGATACGGCTCTCACGAACCCGCTGGGTCAGGCCGGAGCCGCCATGCTGACGAGTGTTCCACTCATCCATGCCGGCCAGAATCTCGTCACTCTGGTGTACGGCGATCACCGGCCCTTCCGCCAGGACGTTGAGCTGGCTATCCGTAACGATGGTCGCCATTTCGATAATGACATCCCGGTCCGGATCCAGCCCGGTCATTTCCAGGTCGATCCAGATCAGATTCTGCGGATTTTGCATGGCGGATACTCCTTGGCGTGATGGTGCATTGTAGCTCAGCAGCCCATGTGCCCGATTCCGTTATCCAACGCGCCGCCATGCTAGACTCGCCTCCCGCTCCAGCCGACCACTATCAATCATGGCCAAACGTCAACTCAACCGCCGCCAGAGCTGGCGCATCGAGAAGATCCAGGAAGAACGCGCGAACCGTGCCGCCCGCCGCGAATCGCGCCTTGTCGATGAACTGGAAGGCGGTGACCTTGGCCGCGAACAGGAAGGGCTGGTCATTGCCCATTTCGGGGTCCAAGTAGAAGTGGAAGCCCGCCAGGACGAACTGGCCGGGCAAATATTCCGCTGCCATCTACGGGCGAACCTGCCTGCGCTGGTCACCGGCGACCAGGTCGTCTGGCGCCCCGGTAACCAGGGCAACGGCGTCATTGTCGCGCAACTGCCGCGGCGTACGGAACTCTGCCGACCGGACAGCCGCGGCCAGCTCAAACCGGTGGCCGCGAATGTGGATCGAATCGTCATTGTCTTCGCCCCACTGCCCGAGCCCCATGCCAATCTGATCGATCGCTACCTGGTTGCAGCAGAACACGCCGGAATCCAGCCCTTGCTGCTGCTGAACAAGGCCGATCTGGTAACAGCGGAAAACCAGGTACGGCTGGAAACCCTGCTCGCCGTTTATCGAGCGCTGGACTATCCCCTGCTGGAAGTCTCGGCCCGGCAAGGCAGCGGCATGGATGAGCTCAAGGCTCGACTGGACGGGCATGTCAGCGTCTTCGTCGGTCAATCCGGGGTAGGCAAGTCATCGCTGGTCAACAGCCTGCTGCCAGGCCTGGATACCCGCGTGGGCGCCCTGTCGGAGCTGACCGGCAAAGGCACCCATACCACGACGACGGCGCGGCTGTTCCACTTTCCCGGAGGCGGCGAGCTGATCGACTCCCCCGGAATTCGCGAATTCAGCCTGGGACATGTGACCCGCGCCGAAATCGAGGCGGGGTTTCGCGAGTTCGACGATCTGCTCGGGCGCTGCCGCTTCCGTGATTGCCATCACGAGCATGAACCCGGCTGCGCCCTGCTCAAAGCGCTGGAGCAAGGCCGCATCCATCCTCAACGCATGGAAAGCTATCGGCATATCCTCAGTAGCCTGCCGCAAACGGAATACTGAGGCTGCAGAACGATTATCTCGTACCGCAGGCGCACGGCTATTGCTGCTCCTGCATATTCAGCACGCCATCCTCGAAGATGTCCAGTTGCTCCCGCAGTTGCGTCGCCGACAGTGGCCCGGCCTCTCCCGGTCGAACCGATCCCGCTGCGGGCTTGGCGGGAACGGCAGGAGACGGGTTGCCTGGCTGCAACGCATCCGGCCTGGATGAATCGCCTTCGATGGACTCCTGCGCCTTCTTGGTCAGCACCAGGATTTCGATGCGCCGGTTGGCTGCACTCAACGGATCCTGCCGATCGAACAGCACCGTGGATGAGTAGCCTACGACACGGGCGATCTGCGCATCCGGGTAACCACCGGCCACCAGCGTCCGGCGCGCAGCGTTGGCCCGGTTGGCAGACAGCTCCCAGTTGCCGAACTGGCCGTTGCCGGCATAGGGCTTGGCGTCCGTATGGCCACTGATACTGATCTTGTTCGCAACCCCTTTGAGGGTATCCACCATGGCCAGCAGAATGTCCTCGAAATAAGGCTGTAGCTGGGCACTGCCCAGCGCGAACATCGGCCGATTGGCCGCGTCGCGGATCTGGATCCGCAAGCCATCCCGGGAAATATCCATGAGAATCTGATCCTTGAACTTCTTCAGTTCAGGATCTTCGTTGATCTTGTTCTGCAATTCCTGCAAGACCAGATCCAGTCTTTCACGCTCGAGCCTTTCGGCAATGGCTTCGGCATTGCGTGTATCCAGCGACTGGCCCGTACTTGGCACATCGGCCTGCGGGTTGAGCGTACGATCCGGCGCGGGAACCGGCGTGCCACCCAGATCGATGACATAGGGCGAGCCGCTTTCGCTGAAGCCGATGGGGTCCTGGAAATAACCGGAAATCAGTTTCTTCTGCTCGGGAGTCGTCGCAGACATCAGCCAGAGCACCAGGAAGAAAGCCATCATCGCCGTAGCAAAATCGGCAAAGGCAATCTTCCAGGCGCCGCCATGGTGGCCTGCAGCATAGCGCTTGATACGTTTGACGATGATCGGTTGCGTATTGTCCATGGCCGTCAGTTGCCACGCATTGCCTGTTCGACATCACTGAAGCTCGGGCGGTGGGCTGGAAACAGCACCTTGCGCCCGAACTCCACCGCCAGCGTCGGCGGCATGCCCGAAGCGGAAGCCACCAGACTGGCCTTGATCGCCTCGTACAGATTGAGCTCCTCCCTGGCATCGTGCTCAAGGCAGGTCGCCAGGGGGCCGAAAAAGCCGTAGGCCGCCAGAATCCCCAGGAAGGTCCCCACCAATGCCGCCGCCACATGCACGCCCAGTTCGGCTTGTTCTACCTGACCGAGTAGCGCCATGGTTACCACGATCCCCAGTACCGCTGCGACGATGCCGAATCCGGGCAGGCCGTCGGCAATCCGCGTGACAGCGTGAGCAGGATGCTCCAACTCTTCCTTGAGGCTCGCAAGCTCCATGTCGAACAACCCCTCCAACTCGTGGGGAGCCATGTTGCCGGAAGACATGATGCGCAGGTAATCGCAGATGAAAGCCATCATCCGCTCGTCCTGCAGGATAGTGGGATATTTGCTGAAGATCGGGCTGGCCTTGGGGTCTTCGATATCCACTTCGATGGCCATCATGCCTTCGCGACGGCTTTTGTTGAGAATGTCGTAGATCAGTTTCAGCACCTCCAGATAAAAGGCATGGCTGAAACGGTGGCCGAACATTTTCAACGACTTCTTGAAGACCTGCATGAAAGTGCTGCCAGGATTGGCCTGCAGGAAAGCGCCAAGCGCAGCGCCGCCGATGATCATGACCTCGAAAGGCTGGATCAGCGCGCCAAGCTTGCCATGGGAAAGCACATAGCCGCCCAGCACCGCAGCGAATATGACGATGATGCCTATGATTTTTGCCATCCGGACTACCCGACTCGAACGATATCCCTGCGTTATCGGTCGCTGTGCGCCAGACTGAAGAGCATTCCGATGAAAAGCTGACCGAACGCCGCTATCGGCGAATCTCATGGGTAGCTTTTCGCCCGAATCGCGTAATGGCTCGAACGCGTCTTGAGCGATGGCGGCAAACTCCCGGCCCGATTTTTTAGCTACACTCCGATTACTTTCAGCAAGACTGAACAGAGGCCTGCCGTGTCCGTCTTTTCCGATCTGCCACTGGTTATCGAGCCTGCCGCCCTGGCCGAACGTCTCGATGCTCCCGAACTCATTCTTGTCGACCTGACCAGCGCTGCCCGCTACGCAGAAGGGCATATTCCCGGCGCACGTTTCGTCGACCCCAAGCAAACCCAGCTGGGCCAGCCTCCGGCACCCGGGCTGTTGCCCTCCCGGGAAAACCTCGAAGCGCTGTTCGGCGCCCTTGGCCATCGCCCCGAAGCCGTCTATGTCGTCTACGACGACGAAGGCGGCGGCTGGGCCGGACGCTTCATCTGGCTGCTGGACGTAATCGGCCACCGCCACTACCACTATCTGAACGGTGGGCTGCATGCCTGGCTCGCCGAAAATCGTCCACTCAGCCAGGAAGTCCCGCCTGCCGTGGCTTCCAGCGTACCGCTGACCCTGCACGAGCAGCCCACTGCGACCCGCGAATACCTGCAGACACGCCTCGGCGCCGCCGACCTGGCGATCTGGGATGCCCGCTCGCCACAGGAATACCGAGGGGAAAAGGTACTGGCCGCCCGCGGCGGACATGTCCCCGGTGCGATCAATTTCGAATGGACCGCCGGCATGGACCCGGCTCGCGCCATGCGCATCCGCACGGATATCGCACAACAGCTGCAAAGCCTCGGCATCACGCCGGACAAGGAAATCATCACCCACTGCCAGACGCACCACCGCTCGGGTTTCACCTACCTGGTGGCCAAGGCCCTCGGCTATCCACGAGTCAAGGGGTACGCCGGATCCTGGGGCGAATGGGGTAATATGGCCGACACACCCATCGAGCAATGACCCCCTGCATGAAAGATCGCTTGTTCATCCTCAGCCAATATGTGCTTCCCCACCACTTGATCTCGCGCCTGGTCGGCGGCCTGGCAGAATGCCGGGTACGCTGGCTGAAGAACATCCTCATCAGGGCATTCATCCGTTACTTCCGGGTAAACATGCATGAAGCCCTGATCGAGGATGCCGACGGCTACGAACACTTCAATGCCTTTTTCACCCGCCCCATGAAGGAAGATGCCCGACCGCTGGATCAAACGCCCGGCGCCGTCCTCAATCCTTGCGATGGCGCGATCAGCCAGATCGGCCGTATCGAGCAGGGGCGCATCTTCCAGGCCAAGGGACACAGTTTCGGCCTGACCGACCTGCTCGGCGGCGATCACCGACTCGCCGAGCCCTTCATGGGCGGCAGCTTCGCCACGATCTACCTGTCACCCAAGGATTACCACCGCGTACACATGCCATTGGCAGGCACGCTGCGCGAAATGGTCTACGTCCCTGGACGCATCTTCTCGGTCAACCAGGTGACCGCCGATAATGTCCCGGAACTGTTCGCCCGCAACGAACGAGTCGTCTGCCTATTCGATACCGAGCACGGCCCGATGGCCATGGTGCTGGTGGGGGCGATGATCGTCGCCAGCATCGAGACCGTCTGGGCCGGGCTGGTCACACCGCCCAGGCGCATCCTCAAAAGCGTCCGCTACGATGAAGCTGCACGAGCGCCGATTCACCTGGAAAAAGGCGCGGAGATGGGTCGCTTCAAGCTCGGTTCGACGGTCATTTTGCTATTCGGCGCCGAGCAAGTGGCCTGGGCCGAAAAACTGGCGACTCTCGAACCCGTCCGCATGGGCGAAGGCATGGGACATACCAGCCGGTGAAACAGGGTGCCTTGTGCCATGTCACCCCGAATTGCAGCGAACCGAAAGGCATGGCAAGAGACACCGATCACACCCTTGCCAGACAAGCTGGCAAGCCAGAGCGAAGGCTTTGACTCACTGCGCAAGTGCTTGTAGATTTCCGGCACCCATGGATTTTTCCGGCCAGGCGCGTAATTACCTTGGATAAAAAACCCCTGCGCCTGCTGATCGTCGAAGACTCTCAGAATGAGGCAGAGCGGCTGGCAGGCCTGTTTCGTAACGCCGGTTATGCAACCCGAGTACAGCGCTCGACTTCGGGAGCGGAACTGGAGCAGGCACTCCGGCAAGACTGGGATCTGATCCTCGTCACCAGCTGCGAGGATATCGCCGCTGCCGAGGCCATCCGCCAGGTCCGGCATGCCACACAAGAGACTCCGCTGATAGAACTTGCTGCCAGCAACGACCCCGAACTCATCACCGGTGCCTTGCTGCAAGGCGCGCAAGATGCGCTCCCCAGGGGAGAGGACGAACGTCTGATTCTGGTAGCCAACCGTGAACTGGCCAATCTGGCAGAATACCGGGCTCGTCACGCCGCCGAGCAAGCCTTGCAGGAAGCCAGGGCACGTTGCCAACTACTGCTGGAAAGCTCCGTAGATGCCATCGCCTATGTCCATGACGGCATGCATATCCATGCCAATCGCACCTATCTGGAGCTGTTCGGCCACCTGGATACCGAAGAACTGGCAGGCACGCCGGTAATTGACCTGATCGCGCCGGAAGCCCACCGGGAAATCAAGCAGCACCTGAAAAACCAGAGCGGCAAGCAAAATACCGGCGAGCTGGCGTGTGCCGTCATCAGGGCAGACGGTACCCGACCCACGGTCAGGATGCACTTTTCCTCGGCCCACTACGACGGCGAACCCTGCACTCAGATCGTGATTCGTCCGCATGCAGACAACGCAGCGACACTGGAAGAGCAACCGCCGACGATCGGCGACAAGCGGGATCCAGTAACCGACCTGCCTACTCGCAATGGTTTCATCGACGTGGCGCAACAAGCGCTTGCCCAGAATCACGCAATCACCCTGGCGCTCATTCGCATCGACCGCTTCTGCGCACTGCAGTCCAGAATCGGTATGCGCGATACCGATTCGCTGCTTGCTGCCCTGGCCGGGCTGTTGCGCAAGCATGTTCCCGAACAGATCTTGCTGGGCCGTTTCGGCGATGATCTGTTCTCTTTCCTGCAACCGGATACCTCCACCCGGCAGGCAGAGCCGATACTCAAGGAACTGCTGAAAAAGGTCGAAGGCCATCTCTTCGACATATCCGGCCGTACGATACAGATCACCCTGAGTATCGGCGTTGCCGGGCTGGACAAGACGAATACCTGCCTCCAGGAAGCCCTCGATCGTGCCTATCGCTGCTGTGATGAGGCGGCGGGAAATGCGCTCATGCGCTACGATCCGGCCCATGAGCTCGCGGCCGCAGCCAGTCGCGGCAACCTCCAGGCGATAGTCCAGCAGGCCCTGGAGAGCAACGCATTCCGCCTGCTCTTCCAGCCGATCATCAGCCTTCGTGGCGACGACGAGCGCGAACGCTACGAAGTACTGCTGCGCCTGATCAATCCGCAAGGAGATGAAATATCTCCGGCCGAATTCCTCGACGCAGCCAGTGAAACCGGCATGCTCACGACCATCGATCGCTGGGTAATCCGCCATTCGCTCCAGCATCTGGCAGAGCAGCTATCCAAGGGACATGACCCTCAGCTGTTTCTGCACCTATCCGGCGCCAGCCTGCAGGACCAGACGTTTCCGGGCTGGCTGGAAGATCAGTTGAACAATGTGCAACCGACTGCCTCATCACTGGTATTCCAGATAGACGAAGCAGATGCGACAACCTATCTCAGGCAAGTACAAACCCTGGTACAAAGCCTGGTGAAGCTCGGCTGCCGGATCACGCTGAGTCACTTCGGCCGGGAGTTCAATCCCTTCAATACCCTCAGGCACCTGCCGGTCGAATTCGTCAAAATCGATAGTGCCTACATACAGGACCTGGCGAACCCCGAGAACAAGGAAGCCTTGCAGAACCTGCTGGGCAGCCTGCATGAACAGGGCAAGCGGAGCATTGTTCCCTGCGTCGAAAGCGCTACCGTCCTGACTACGCTCTGGCAGTCCGGCGTCAACTACATCCAGGGATATTACCTACAGGAACCCAGTCATTCGATGAACTATGACTTCGGTGCCGAAAATCGATGACCGCCGGCCAGATCGGCCATACCTGTCGAAAGCCGCAAGCGCAAAGGCGAACCTGACCAACGGCAGGCCCGCCCACACGGTCATCGGCAGTCTTTATCGAAATCACGGTAGCGGTCCCGATACCCGAGCAGATAGAGAATACCGTCCAGCCCTCGCGTGGAAATCGCCTGCCTGGCCGACTGCCTGACCAGCGGCTTGGCCCGGAAGGCCACACCGAGCCCAGCCAATCCCAGCATCGGCAGGTCGTTGGCGCCGTCGCCGACGGCGACGGTCTGTTCCAGGCACAGGCCTTCCTGCTCCGCCAGTTTGCACAGCAAATCAGCCTTGCGCTGGGCATCGACAATCGGCTCCACGGCCACGCCAGTCAGCTTGCCATCGACGATTTGCAGCTCGTTGGAAAACACATAATCGATGCCCAGCTTCTGCTGCACCTGACGGGCAAAATAATTGAAGCCACCGGAAAGAATCGCCGTCTTGTAACCGAGCCGGCGCAGCTCGGCGAACAACAGCTCGGCGCCCTCGGTCAGCCGCAGGCTGGCCGCGACCTCGGCCAGGGCCGTCTCCGGCAGCCCTTTCAACAGAGCCAGGCGCTCCCTGAAACTGGCCTGGAAATCCAGCTCGCCGCGCATCGCCCGTTCGGTAATCGCCGCCACCTGCTCGCCGATACCGGCTACCTTGGCCAGCTCGTCGATCACTTCGGCCTCGATCAACGTCGAATCCATATCAAAGACGGCCAGGCGACGATTGCAGCGCAAGAGTGAATCGCTCTGGAAAGCGATATCGACCTGCGACTCCTGCGCCACCTGGAGGAATTCGGTCCGCATGGTCAGCGGATCGGCCGGTTCGCCGCACACCGTAAGCTCGACGCAGCCCGTGCGGCCGGCCTCGGCAGAGCCTGCGATCACGGGGCCGGACAGGCGCTCGATGCGCTCGATATGCAGGCCATGGCGGGTAGCCACAGCGCTGGCCTGCTGCAACTGTTCCGCCGTCATCTGCCGGGTCAGCAGCGTGATGATATGCCGAGACCTGCCTTGAGCATCCATCCATTGGCGGTAATCGGCAGCGGAAAACGGCGTGAAATGTGCCTGCATGCCCAATTCATGGGCGACACACAGCACTTTCTTCAGGAGTGGCGATTCGTCGATGCAGTCGGGAACTTCCGCCAGGATGGCGAGCGACGCAACCTTATGCAGTACCGTCTGGCCGACATCGAGGATGTTCGCCCGGGCCTCAGCCAGGATGCCAGTAATGGCTGCGGTCAGTTCGGGGCGATCCTCCCCGGTGATGTTAATCAGGACAATTTCGCGCAAGGCGCAACTCCCTTATTAAAAGCTGATGATTCTACCCGCTTTGCCAGCCACTGGCTGCTCGCTATACTGCAACGCAATCCCACTTCAAAAGAGCCACGCTCCATGAAGCGGCCCGCATCGGTCAGACCCGACAACATCATCCTCATGCCCTATCGTGCCCTGCGCCAACGGCGCCTACCGCTGGTTTTACGCATCGTTTGCCATACCCTGTTGCTGGTTGTGCTCGCCTTGCTCATCCATGCCTGGTCGATGGGCATGCAATTCAAGTACGCCATGCGCCAGCATGCCGATGCACTTGGCCAGAGTTTCTTGCAGCAGACGACGAACTCGGCCAGCGAACTGCTGGTCGCCAAGGATCTGCTGAGCCTGAACATCTTGCTGACCGATCTGGTGGAGAATCCGCTGGTGGCCCATGCGGCCATTCATGGCAAGGACAACCGCCTGCTCGCCGAAGCCGGCACCGTGACGCCCCGGCGGAGCATCCTGGGCGACGACAACCAGGGTTCGTATGCTGCGCCTATCGTCATCCAGGATGTGCCGGAAGGCCGCCTGAGCATCGATCTCGACATGCAGCAGTTCCAGCAACCGGTGACCGTCAGCGAGCAAAACTTGGGGCTACTCATGCTGGCTCTGCTGATTCTCTCGCTGTGGCTGAGCGTGCGCCTGGGGCGCAAGATCAGCATGCCGTTACTGCAGTTGCGCCTGTGGCTGCGCGATCCGAAGTATCCAGCACCGAGTACCGAACGCCAGGACGAGATAGGCGAACTAGCGCGCCAGCTGCAATTACGCCTGGCACCCGCGAAATCCGCGGCACGCCAGGATATCGAGCCGGATTTCGGCCAGGAAGAGATGTCGGCAACCGGCACTTCCGATAAAAACGACGAGCCACGGCACTCCCGTACGCAACAGTCGCATTCGCTGCGCGCCGAACAAACGCTCGACGAAGACGATCTGGATTTCGATCTGTCCGCCGCCGATATCGATCACCCCTCTTCGCCGGCCGGCCTGCGTGATACGACAGAACGAATCACTCCAACCACAGCAACAGCCCACCCTTCCGACAAAAGCGCCGTGCTGGCCGTGCGGCTCGTGGTCCAGGATCCGTCCGGGCATCTCGCCCGTACCCGGCAACTGGATCTGCTGCAACGTCATGCCGACTATCTGGAACAGGTCGCCCAACTCTATCGGGCCAAGCTGCATACCCTCAGAGATGGCAGCAGCCTGATGCTATTTCACCAGCGCGGCAATGAGCAGAACTACCTGACCCACGCCCTGTGCTGCGGTGAATTGTTGCGCTCGCTCAACCATGGCTTGCAGGCGGAAATGGGCATGAACAACGGAGTGACCCTGCAACTGCAGCTCGGGCTGACCCAGGGTGAAGGCCTGGGAGCCCTGAGCCAGATCGACCTGCTGCTCAGTGAGCCCGCGCAATCCGCACTGACACTGGCCCAGCACAGCCACAATCTGCTACTGGTGGAGCGTTTGGTAGCCGAGGACAGTCTGATTCGCCAGCGGGTACGCACCCGTCCCGTCGCCAAACCGACAGGTGCCTGCTGCGTCGAAAGCCTCTGCGACCCCTACCCCGGATTGCTGGAACGGCAGTTGGCGCACCTGCAGGAAGAACATTTGCGAGCCTGATGGATGGCCCGCTCGCGGGCCAGAATCAGAAACGAAAGACTTCCATATCGGTGCGAATCGGAACCGAAGCAGGTAGTTTGAATATCTTTTCCTTCTCTTTCTTGCGGGTGGCAGCCAGTGCCGCCTGCTCCTTTGCTGCTCTTGCCGCCCGTGCTTTCTCGGCCTCCAGCCTTGCTACCAGCGGTCGAGTAGAGCTGGCGATCTGATCGCTCAGTTGTTGCAGCAACAAACCCTGGGCATGCACCTGATCGCTCAGCGAGCCGTCATGGTTTTGCCGCAAGTGCAGAATCCGGCCGTTCTGCATCTCGCCCCGGCTGTCGAGCAAGCGCCACTGGGCTTCCAGCACGGCAGGCTGCTCAGGCCCCGAATCCAAGCGACTGATTTCCAGCGTTATCTGGAGTTCCGGCTTGAAGCCAGTATCGTCCGGGTACAGCACCAGGCGACTGCTGTCGAGATCGCTGGCCAGTTGGCGCAGTATCAACTGGGCCATGTCCTTTTGCAGATCCCCCGCCCAGCGGGCCTTATCGTTGACGACCAGCGTGCCATCTCCCTGACGCTGAACCAGCGTTTCCCGCTGTAGATAATCGGCTAGCTTGAAAGGGCCTAGCAGAACCTCCACGCCTGTTCCCGAGCGGGGCAGTTCTGTAGCGGTGGTTGGTTGCAGCTGATAAAGCTGCTCCTGCGGAAAAAATACGCACCCGGTCAAGCTGAATACACCAACAAGACCCATTACGGCCAGATGCGAAAAGCGCATGAGAAAATCACCATTGCTCGCCAAGAATGAAAGTTATTGGCACATGCTCGAAAGCTTTTCGAGGATTCGCGGCGAGGCCATGCTGAACAGCGTGTTCGCCTCGGGATATGGCTGGGCAACTTGTAGTGCCAAGACAACGTTACCAGTCAAGCCATATCAAGTAATTCGTTGATTATCCTGCTTCGGATTATGCCGGACCATCGAATTTTGTCGCTTGGTTTGTCCAGTGATCGGAACTTACTCCTGTATGGCCGGTCTATATCCAGCGGTCATACATTGATCATCAAGACAAGAAAGGCCGCCCGGAGCCTACCTGACCCTGGGCTTCGCTACCAGTCATAGATTCACTACCAAGGCATCCACGCGCTGGAAGCCTCGCGGCAGCTTGTTACCACGCCGCCCCCGCTCGCCCTGATAGTGTTCCAGGTCAGCGGGCTTGAGGGAGAGAACGCGCTTGCCGGCTTGCAAGGTCAGGGTCGCACCTTCGGCCAGTACAGCCAGATCGAGCAGGAATTCCTCGCGACCGGCCACCCGCTCACCCGTAACACCGATGATCTTGTTGCCTTTACCCTTGGCTAGTTGCGGCAGGTCGGCGATCCGGAACACCAAAAGCCGGCCATCGTTCGTGATGGCTGCCAGCCAATCCCGCTCAGGTTCGGCAACGAGCCTCGGTGCCATGACTCGAGCCCCTGCCGGCAGGCTCAGCAAGGCTTTGCCGGCCTTACTGCGTGCATGCAGATCCGCACCTCTGGCGATGAAGCCGTAGCCTGCATCGGAAGCAATCACGTAGAAAGCGTCGTCATCCGGCATCAGCACGCATTCGAAAGTGGCTCCCGGCGGTGGCGTCAGGCGCCCGGTGAGGGGTTCCCCCTGCCCCCTGGCCGAGGACAGCAAGTGCGCCGCCAGCGAGTAACTGCGCCCAGTGCTGTCAATGAAAACGGCCAACTGGTTCGAGCGCCCGGGCGCCGTACCCTTGAGCCCGTCTCCAGCCTTGTAGGAAAGCCCGGCAGCATCGATCTCGTGGCCCTTGGCGCAACGCACCCAGCCTTTTTCCGAGAGCACCACGGTCACAGGTTCAGCCGGCAACAGTTCGTTTTCCGCCAGTGCCCGCGCTTCGGTCCGCTCGACGATCGGTGAACGCCGGTCGTCGCCATAGGTTTTCGCGTCGTCCAGCAATTCCTTGCGCACCAGCTTCTTCAGCTTGAGCTCACTGCCGAGCAGCGCCAGCAGCTTTTCGCGCTCCTTGGCCAAGGCGTCCTGCTCGCCACGGATTTTCATTTCCTCCAAGCGTGCCAGCTGGCGCAAACGAGTATCGAGGATATAGTCAGCCTGGGTCTCGGTGAGACCGAAGGTCTGCATCAATACCGGCCTGGGCTGGTCTTCCGTACGAATGATGCGGATCACTTCATCGAGGTTGAGGAAGGCGATCAGCAAGCCCTCCAGCAGATGCAGGCGCCTTTCCACCTTGTCCAGGCGGAACTGCAGGCGCCGGCGCACGGTACCGATACGGTATTGCAGCCATTCGCCGAGCAGGGTGCGCAGATCCTTGACCTGCGGCTTGCCATCCAGGCCGATGACGTTGGTGTTGACCCGGTAGCTGGATTCCAAATCGGTGGTGGCGAACAGGTGTGGCATCAGTTCGTCGGCATCGACACGGTTGGAGCGCGGGATGATGACGATACGGCAGGGGTTCTCATGATCCGACTCGTCGCGCAAATCGGCTACCATCGGCAACTTCTTCGCCTGCATCTGCGCGGCGATCTGCTCCAGCACCTTGGCGCCGGAAACCTGATGCGGCAGCGCGGTGATGACGATATCGCCATCCTCTACCCGATAGACAGCCCGCATGCGTACTGAGCCACGTCCCGTCTGGTAGAGCTTCAGCAGATCGGCGCGCGGTGTGACGATTTCCGCTTCGGTGGGAAAATCCGGCCCCGGCATATGCTCGCAGAGCTGCGCCACCGTCGCCTGCGGTTCGTCCAGCAGACGTACGCAGGCTGCGGCCACTTCGCGCAGATTATGCGGTGGTACATCGGTAGCCATGCCCACCGCGATGCCGGTGGTACCGTTAAGCAGCAGATTCGGCAGGCGCGCCGGCAGAGTCGCCGGTTCATCCAGGGTGCCATCGAAATTGGCCGTCCAGTCCACCGTGCCCTGCCCCAGCTCGGCCAGCAGTACCTCGGAATAGCGTGACAGCCGCGCCTCGGTATAGCGCATGGCAGCGAACGATTTGGGATCGTCCGGCGCCCCCCAGTTACCCTGGCCGTCCACCAGCGGATAACGGTAGGAGAAGGGCTGGGCCATCAGCACCATCGCTTCATAGCAGGCCGAGTCGCCGTGCGGATGGTATTTGCCAAGCACATCGCCGACGGTGCGTGCCGACTTCTTGTGCTTGGCCTCGAAGTCCAGGCCCAGTTCACTCATGGCATAGATAATGCGCCGCTGCACTGGCTTGAGGCCATCACCGATATGCGGCAGGGCGCGATCCATGATCACGTACATGGAATAGTTGAGATAGGCCTGTTCGGTGAAGTCGGCAAGGGAGCGGCGCTCCACGCCTTCCAGGCTCAGCTGCGGAGATGGGCTCATGGTCGTTCCGTGGCGTATTGGCGCGATACCCGGGTACCGGCGCACAGGATGAATTCGATGGATTTCGCGGCACTCATGCCAGGCCTCGGCAAAAGGCTCACAGCCTGGCTCCCCAGCCGCCATCAGGCACGGCGAAGTGCCAGACTATCGGGCGATCTTCACCGTCGTTGCGCCTATTCTCATTGTTATCTACGCCGACCCAGGCCCCGTCGGCATCGATCCACAGAGCCTCGGCGCCATTGAATTCTGCGTAGCGGCGCGGTTCGGCCATGGCGGTATCGGCATAAGACCAGCAGCGCTCGGCGCGCCCCGTGCCGGCATCACGCCGGCAGACCAGGTGGGCCGCACGTTCTAAAGTGAATAGCTTGCCGCTGAAAAAAACCAGATCACTGAAGTCGGCTTGCCAGGAGGTCTTGCCCAAAATGGGCGGCGGTAACTGCCGCTTGCTCTCGGACAGCAGTACGCAACGGCCATGGCACTGCCAGCGATCACCCTGCCATTGCACCCGCAACAATCCACGCTGCTGGCGCTCGGCCGCCAGCCAGAGGCGCTCACCCTGCGGATCGATGGCGAGCCCTTCATACAGGGCGTTGAATGCCAGCAGCAGTTTCCTGGCCTGGGCTTGAGCAAGCAGGTAATCGGGCAATTCGAGCCATTCGGCATGCCCCGCCGGATCGACCCGTAGCACGCTAATATAGGCTTCGCTAAGCAGATAGCGGTTGCCCGCCGCATCGCAGGTGATTCCCTCCAGATCCAGCCAGCCGCCGCGGACGAAACCAGCAACCCAACTCAGCAGACGAATACGCCAGGACAGATCAGTAGCGGGCGGTGCCGGAGCAACGAAGGGTTCCGCCGTCGCCTGCCACAGGGTTTCTCGTGTATCCAGCCGGTAGAGGCGATCATCGTCCCGGTCCGACACGGCCATCAGAGTGCCGCCGCAAAGGGCCAGGCCGGACAGGTTGCCGCCAACCATGCCTGCCACAGGATGCTCATCAAGCAGCTTCAGCTCGGCGGGCGCTGTTGCGGCTGCGGCCGCCCAGAATGATGCGACCAGCAGACAGCAACATGCCAGTATCCGAATCACACCATGACCTCGGCCAGGTTGCCCTTGCTCTCGAGCCAGCTCTTGCGGTCACCGGCGCGCTTTTTGGCCAACAGCATGTCCATGATTTCGCGAGTCTGCTCGAAATCGTCCAGGGACAATTGCACCAGTCGCCGGGTGTTGGGGTCCATGGTGGTTTCGCGCAGTTGCAAGGGATTCATCTCGCCCAATCCTTTGAAGCGGGTGACCTGAGGCTTGCCGCGCTTTTTCTCGGCAAGAAGACGTTCAAGGATGCCGTCGCGCTCGGCTTTGTCCAGGGCGTAATGTACTTCCTTGCCTAGATCGATGCGGTAGAGGGGCGGCATGGCCACATGAACGTGCCCGGCCTCCACCAGCGGCCGGAAGTGCCGGACGAACAATGCGCAAAGCAACGTAGCGATGTGCAGCCCGTCGGAGTCGGCATCGGCCAGGATGCACACCTTGCCGTAGCGCAGTTGGGTAAGGTCACTGGAACCGGGATCGATCCCGACGGCCACGGCGATATCGTGTACTTCCTGGCTGGCCAGTACCTCGCCGCCATCCACTTCCCAGGTATTCAGGATCTTCCCGCGCAGCGGCATGATCGCCTGGAACTCCTTGTCGCGGGCCTGTTTGGCGCTGCCCCCGGCTGAATCCCCCTCGACCAGGAACAGCTCGGCGCGCAGCGGGTCCTGGCCGGCACAATCGGCCAGCTTGCCGGGCAACGCCGGCCCCTGGGTGATTTTCTTGCGCTCGACCTTCTTGCTCGCCTTGAGCCGGCGGCCGGCATTGCTGATGGCCAGCTCCGCCAGTTGCAAGCCGCGATCCGGGTTGGCATTGAGCCAGAGACTGAAAGCATCCTTGACCACCCCACCGACGAAGGCCGCCGCCTCGCGGGACGACAGGCGCTCCTTGGTCTGTCCGGAAAACTGCGGCTCCTGCATCTTCATCGACAGAACGAAGGCGATCCGCTCCCAGATATCTTCCGGTGCCAGCTTCACGCCGCGCGGCAGCAGATTGCGGAATTCGCAGAACTCGCGCATGGCATCCAGCAACCCCTGGCGCAAACCGTTGACATGGGTGCCACCCTGGGCAGTAGGGATCAGGTTGACGTAGCTTTCCTGCACTGCATCGCCACCTTCCGGCAGCCAGAGCAACGCCCAGTCCACCGCTTCCCGGCTGCCAGCCAGACTGCCGATGAAGGGCTCGTCTGGCAGACGGGCAAATTCTGCAACGGCTTCGGCCAGGTAGGAACGCAGGCCATCTTCGTAATGCCACTCGATTTTCTCGCCGCTGCCGCGATCCTCGAAACTGACCGAGAGACCGGGGCAGAGCACGGCCTTGGCCTTGAGCACATGCTTGAGGCGGCTGACGGAAAACTTCGGCGAATCGAAATACTTCGGGTCCGGCCAGAAGTGCACGCTGGTACCGGTGTTGCGCTTGCCGACAGTGCCGATGGTTTCCAGCTCGCTGGCCTTGAAGCCATCGGCGAACGCCATGCGGTATTCGCTGCCTTCGCGCTTGACGCGCACCTCTACGCGCGTGGATAGCGCGTTCACCACCGAGATGCCGACACCATGCAGGCCACCGGAAAACTGATAGTTCTTGTTGGAGAACTTGCCACCGGCGTGCAGCTTGGAGAGGATCAGCTCCACACCGGAAACGCCTTCTTCCGGATGAATGTCGACCGGCATGCCACGGCCATCATCGACGACCTCCAGCGAATTGTCCGGATGCAGGATCACCTGCACGGCGCTGGCGTGCCCGGCCAGCGCCTCGTCGACACTGTTGTCGATGACTTCCTGCGCCAGATGGTTCGGGCGGCTGGTGTCGGTGTACATTCCCGGACGCTTGCGTACCGGGTCGAGTCCGGAAAGGACTTCGATGGCTTCTGCGGTATAGGACATGGCGCCTCGTCGGTCCTTACAAAGCGGAAAAGTCGATAGCTCGCCAGAGCGACGGTGCGAAGCCGGCAAAGCTCAAAAGTAGCGGCAAGCGCTCGGCAAACCCTTGGAAAGCGTGGTCGCCGCCCTGCTCGATATGCAGCGTACAGCCCTGATAGAACGCCAGGGCCTCACGATAATCCAGCGTCTGGTCACCGGTCTGCAGCCAGACCTGGTAGCGTCTGGAGTCGCGGGGGGGAGCTATGGCCAGCGCAGCCAGGGCGGTCACATGCGCCTTGGTAAGCACCCAGCGTTCGCCAGTATGGTAATTGGTTTGTGGCCCCAGGCGTCCTTCAAACAGGTGCAGATGCGGGTTGACCGCCGGATTGATCAGCAATGCCTTCAAGCCATGGCGCTCGGCCAGCCAGGTCGCGTAGTAACCGCCTAGCGAGCTCCCAACCAGCAATGGCTGCCCCAGCTCGGCGATGCACGCCTGCAACTGGCCGATCGCCTGGCGCGGGCAGTTGTCCAGCGCGGGTGCCCGCCAATACTCCTCCAGCCCCAATCGCGCAAGCACAGCGCCGAGCTGGCGCGCCTTCAGCGAATGCGGCGAGCTGTTGAAGCCATGGATATAAAGGATGGAAGGCTGCGCGCTGGACATTGGACTCTGCGGGGCAACGGAAGCGGGAAGGCTACAGACCGGGGCCCGCAGCCGCAAGCGCAACGGACCAGCAGCAGGATATCGGTCAGTAACCTTTGATGTCCGCGCCGACCTGGAACTCGAACCCCGTAATCCGCGACACGCCCGTATCCAGGCGGCCATCTTCATACAGGCGTAGCCAGCGATACCCCGGTGCCTGGCTGGAAACCTGGAAAGTCTTGCTGCCCGGTTCGAACTGTACGCAAGTGGATGGCGAAGCGAGCAGGCGCAAGCCGTCGCGTACCTGGTCGAACGCTTGATGAATGTGCCCCCAGAGCAACACTCGAACCTGCGCATGGCGCGCCAGTATGTCGAAAAGAGCAGCAGCGTTACGCAGACCGAGCCTGTCCATCCAGCGGCTGCCGATAACGACGGGATGATGATGCAAGCAGACCAGGCAATGGCGCTCCGGCGCTTCGCCCAGCGTCTTGTCCAACAGTGCCAACTGAGCAGCGTGCAAGCGACCGAACACCTTGCCGGGTATCAGCGAGTCGAGCAGGACGATCCGCCAGTTGCCCAGATCCAGGACCGGATTCATCAACCCGGAACTTCGCGCGACTTCGTGCATGTTTTCCCGCTGGTCATGATTGCCGGGACACCAGCGCACCGGCGCCGCGATCCGCTCGCTCAACTGGCGAAAGTAACGATAGGAGTCTGTCGAACCATCCTGCGACAGATCCCCGGTCGCCAGCACCAAATCGATGCGTGAACGCTCTGCCAGCACCAGCTCAATCACTCGCTGCAGACTATCGTAGGTATCGAGCCCCAACAGTTGCCCCTGCGGCTCACCGAACAAATGGCTATCGGTAAGCTGCACCACCTCCAGCGCATGATCGACCCTTCCAATGGCCGAATCCGGCACAATGCTTCTCCCCAAAGATAACCAGTCGGACAAATTATTCCCGGGTGAATACGCTGGGTAAACAGGCCAGGCGGACGTGTGTCACATTTACAAACGTTCGCTCCGAAAAAATACGCTCACAGCAGTGTTGACTGAGCAATAGACCGGGGAAAAAGGGAATCGTCCAAATGGCTGGCTGAGCGCAGTAGTTTGCAACGACCGGCTAGATTACCGGCTCCAGCTCATGCCCGAACACCAGGCAGTGACTCAGCCATTCACCGAGGAAGAGATTGAGCTGGGTCTTCTCGTCCGGCTGGTACATCTGCACATTCGGATAGCGATAGAGCCCCTGCAGGCGACGGGCATTCTGCGCACTGATCACTTCGGCCATGTGCGCATCGTGATAGACGCGCACCTCCATCTTCGGCACCGGCAACCAGGACATGCAATGCTCGTGGCGCACTTGCAGCGTAGTGGTGTAGGGACAGGCTTCCAGCACCTCCAGCGCCAGCACACCCAACTGCAGGTCACCCTGACTGAGGGCGATGCGCCGCAACTCAGGCTTGTTACGCATGCCGGGTAACAGGCGCATCAGGTGCATATAATTGGCTTCGCAGGCGCACTGCAGCCCCAGCAGATCGACCCGATAGCGTTCACGAACCTGCTTCATGTCCAGGTTCTCCTCACTTCCTCGCGATTGAGCGCCAGCCACTGCAAGGCAATGATGCTCGCGGCGTTGGCGATGACGCCATCACGCACCGCCTGCAACGCCTGATCGAACGTCCAGACGTGGACGCGAATATCCTCGCCCTCCTCCTCCAGGCCAAATACACCACCAGCGCCGTCACTGTCGCAGCGGCCGACGAACAGGTGCACCTGTTCATTGCTGCCACCCGGCGAAGGAAAGTACACCGATACCGGCCACAGCGCGCTCAGCTCCAGCCCGGCCTCTTCGCTCGCCTCGCGATGGGCAACCGCTTCGGGTAGCTCGTCCTTGTCGATCAGTCCGGCCACCATCTCGATCATCCAGGGATTGTCTGTCTTGCCCAATGGACCGATCCGGAATTGCTCATTCAACACCACACAATCCCGAATGGGATCGTAGGGCAGCACGCAAACGGCATCATGGCGAACGAACACCTCGCGACTGATCGGCTTGCCCATGTCACCGTTGAACAGCCGGTGGCGCAGACGCAGAAGATCAAGACGATAAAAACCGCTGAAGCATTCTTCGCGTTGCAGAATTTGTACATCGTCCGCAGCAGGCTTGAAGGTATCGCTCATGGGTACTCGCTTTTTGTAATTGCGCCAAAACAGCGCACAGGCAATTGAGACAATAGCCGTTCTGGAACAAGCGGCCTGTCGGTATCATCCTAGCGCGCTACCCGCTCCGGTGCAGCCCCGTCGATCAAGCGATTTACCTCGAAACACTTGACCGGTCCGCTGCGAAGCGGAAGGATCACTGCTACTCAAACTCGTTTTTCCGATTCAAGGCAAGCCCCATGCCATCGAGGCCATCAAGAAATCTCGCCGGAACGGCCGTTCTGGCAATCATCACCCTGCTCAGTGCCTGCCAGAGCCTGACCCCGGAAGATCCCCCTCCCGTCGAGTTCCGCCGCAGCCTCGTCGAAAAGAAAAAAGACGGCTGCCAGGATGATAACTGCGCGCTGGTGAACCTGGACCTGCTGCAGTTCCCCACCGAACCGGCACTAGACCGGCTGATCGACGAGCGCCTGCGCAGCATGACCCGCTATGCCCCGGAAGACCCGATCCCGGCGACCCTGACGGTCTACCAGAACGGCTTCCTGACCAGCGCCGAACCCGGCTGGGGCAGTTGGCTGCAAGCCAAAGTACGCGACTGGCATGGCCAGGTACTGGTGATCGAACTCTCCAGCTACCTGTTCGAAGGCGGCGCCCACGGCCACCCCGGCCGCGGCTTCATCAACTATCAACTGGAACAGAATCGCGAACTGAAACTGCAGGACATGCTGGTTCCCGGCACAGAAGGCAAATTTTGGCGCATCGTCCAGCAAGCCCACCGCGAATGGGTACGGAAAAACCATGCCGACCAGGCACTTACCTTCCTGGAAACCTGGCCCTTCCAGCGCACGCTCAACATCGCCCTGCTGCGCAACCATGTGCAGCTCAAATACGACGTCGCCACCATCGCCCCCTACGCCGACGGCCACCCGGAGCTGAACATCCCCTACGCGAAGCTGGAAGGCGTGATACGGTCGGAATATAGGGGGGGGGATGGCTAAGCAGCTTCATCAAACCTCGGCCATGTACGCATACACTGCAAGCCGTCATACCATGCGAACCATTGCGCTTGATGATAAACCGATACACCTATAACAAAGACGTACTTCGAAGCCTGCCCCGCTCACAACCCGGCCATTTATGAAAATCCTGCTCAATACCGAATCCCTGCTTCCTCCCTTGACAGGCATCGGCAACTACACACTCAACCTGCTGCGCTGCCTGTGTGAAGAGAACGAAATCGAAGCTATCGATTGTTTCTCCCTGGGCGCCTTCAGCCCGGCCCGGGAAACCCTGGCCCGCTACGCTGCACAAGATCGGAAAACCTCAGCTCGCCCGACAGGCCTGCCCCAGGCGCGTCTGCGTACCTTCATTCGCGGGCTACCCTTGGCTTACCGCACGCGAACCTGGCTATATGACCTCAAACTGCATAGCCGGGCGTACCGCTACCGAACCCACGTTTATCATGAGCCGAACTTTATCCTCAAGAACCACGCTGGGCCGAGCGTCGCCACCATCCATGACCTGTCCTTCATTCATTATCCCCAGCACCACCCGGCAGAACGGGTTGCCTGGATGAAACGGCAACTGCCGCGCACCTTGGCGCGTGCCGATCTGCTGATCACACCCTCCGAAACGATTCGCCAGGAATTGATAGCCGATCACGGCGTCGCCGCAAACCGGGTACGCGCCATCTACCATGGTGCTGCCGACTGCTTCCGGCCGCACGCCCCTGAACAGAGCCAGCCGATCCTGCAACGCTACGGCCTCGAACACGACCGCTACCTGTTGTTCGTTGCCAGCCTGGAACCCCGTAAGGGTGTGGATGTGTTGCTGGATGCCTGGTGCGCACTGCCCGATGCACTGCGCCGCACCTGGCCACTGGTGCTGGCTGGCGCACCCGGCTGGAAAAACCGGGAGCTACTGAAACGCATCGAGCGCCTACAAGTCAGCCACGGTCTGCGTCGTCTGAACTTCGTCCCCAGTGAAGATCTGCCTGCCCTGTACGCCGGTGCCAGCGTATTCGTCTATCCGGCGCTGTATGAAGGCTTCGGCCTGCCGGTACTCGAAGCCATGCAATCCGGCGTACCGGTAATCAGCACCAACGAAACCAGTATGGCTGAGTTTGCCGGGGACAGCATTTCACTGGTCGAGCCAGGTAACCGCGAACAATTAACCGAACACCTGCAAGCCCTACTGGAAAACGATGCCCACCGGAATACTCTGGCAGTTGCCGGACTGCGTCATTCGCGGAATTTTTCCTGGAAACGTTGCGCCCGGGAAACGCTCGACGTCTATCGAGCGATAGTTAGCTAAAGACGCAAGAAGCAAAAATCCGTGCCACGTATTGCGTATCATGTTGTCAGTAGCCGGCAAGTTGCACCACAAGCTCATCGCAGCAGTGGATACCTGCGGAACAAATTCGTGCTTTCGCAAAAAGCTCATGCCCCACAAAGGCAGTGAAGAAGGCTTTGGCGGATTGCCCGAATCACACCGCCTCAGCCAGGAGTAAAAATGTTCGGTATGTTGAGATGCCTCTGGGACTACAGAGGCTTCGTCATTTCATCCATTGGCAACGAGTTTGCTGCCCGCTTCGCTCGCAGTCGCCTCGGCGGTCTGTGGATGATCATCCACCCACTGAGCCAAGTGGCGATCTATGCCCTGATTCTCTCCAATGTACTGGCGGCCAAATTGCCGGGAATCGACAATAAATACGCCTACGCGCTTTATCTGATGGCCGGCATGCTGGCCTGGAACCTCTTTTCCGAGATCATCAGTCGCTGCCTGACGTTGTTCATCGAACAAGGCAACCTGATGAAGAAGATGCTCTTTCCACGGATTACTCTACCTGTAATCGTGATGGGCTCCGCCCTGCTCAACAACCTACTGCTGTTTATCGCCATGCTGGTGGTATTTGCCCTGCTCGGCCAAACACCGAATTTGCAAATGGTCTGGCTGCTGCCACTGACCTTGGCCGTAGTAGCACTGGCCATGGGCATCGGTCTAATCCTTGGCGTGCTCAATGTTTTCGTACGTGATATTGGCCAGGTCGTACCTATCCTGCTGCAGATATGGTTCTGGTTCACCCCTGTCGTCTATCCGGTCACCATCATTCCTGAAGAACTCAAGAGCGCAGTGAACGCCAATCCCATGTATTCCATAGTCAGTGCCTACCACGACATCCTGGTCTACGGCAAGGTGCCGGATTTGCAACAAGTCACCATTACCGTCCTCGTGGCGATCGGCCTGATGCTGCTCGGCCTTTTCATGTTCCGCCGTGCCGCACCGGAAATGGTGGACGCCCTATGAGCCTGTTGGTGGTCAATAATCTGGGCAAGGCCTACTGTAGCTACAGCTCGGAATGGCAGCGCATCGCGCGCTGGTTCTATTTACCGGTCAAACCTCAGGAAGAGCACTGGACTCTCAAGCACATCAGCTTCTCCATCGAACCGGGCGAAGCCATCGGTATCGTCGGTCAGAACGGTGCTGGCAAATCCACTCTGCTGAAAATGATCACCGGCACTTTGCAGCCCACCGAAGGCAGCGTACAGATCAACGGACGCATCGCCGCCATCCTCGAACTGGGCATGGGCTTCAACCCAGAGCTCACCGGTCGGCAGAACGTTCATTACGCCGCGGGATTGATGGGCTTCAAGGCCGAACAGATCGAACAGGCCATGCCGGAAATCGAAGCCTTCGCCGAAATCGGCGAATACTTCGACGAGCCTGTACGCACCTACTCCAGTGGCATGCAAATGCGGGTAGCCTTTTCGGTGGCGACCGCTTTCCGTCCAGAAATCCTGATCGTCGATGAAGCGCTATCCGTAGGCGATAGCTATTTTCAGCACAAGAGTTTCAACCGCATCCGCGAGTTTCAGGAACAGGGTACGACACTGCTGATCGTTTCCCATGATCGCGGCTCGATCCAGTCGCTCTGCAATCGTGCACTTCTTCTGGAACACGGCAGTATCATCAAGGATGGCGCCCCTGAAGAAGTGATGGATTTCTACAATGCCATCATTGCTGAGAAGGAAAATACCAAGGTCCAAGCCCGGCAACTGGAAGACGGCAGCGTACAAACTCGCTCCGGCACGGGAGAAGCCAGCATTGAATCGGTCGGCCTATATAATGCCAAGGCCGAGCCGATCGAATTTGTATCGGTGGGAGAACCTGTTTCGCTGCGCATCATCACCCGTATCAATAGCGATATCCCTGAGTTGGTAATGGGCTATATGATCAAGGACCGGCTTGGTCAGCCGGTTTTCGGCACCAATACCCATCACCTGGGTTGCAAACTCGAAAGCTTGCGCGCCGGAGAAACGCTTGAATACCGCTTCAGTTTTCCAGCCAACCTAGGCGTCGGCTCCTATTCAATCGCAGTGGCCTTGCATACCACTGACATCCACATCTCCTGCAATTATGAATGGTGCGATCTGGCATTGGTCTTCAATGTGATCAATGCCTCAAAGACACCATTCGTTGGCCTGGCCTGGATTCCTCCGACCGTAGAGTGCTATCGATAGCCAGCACAGCTCGCTCTGGCAAACGATCTTTTTGAAGAGGCCGTGAAATGAATGCGATTTAGCACTCAACAAACTGGCCGTGATACCAGCCTGCATGCAGCAGAATCTCGGGAGTTGAAAGAGAAGTTGGGTACCTCGATATCAAGAAAGAACCCGATCAACGTTCTTTATCTGGATCTTTCGGCCACGCACCGTAACGATTTGAAAACCGGCATAGAGCGTGTCGCTCGGGCACTAACTATTGCACTGATAGAAAACCCACCAACTGGATACCGAGTCGAACCGGTTTATCTGGACAAGAAAGGTTGTGCCTGGCGCTATTTTTACGCAAGGCGTTATACAGCCGAGATGCTTGGTATTGCCTCGAATGTTCTTGAAGATGAAATAACTCACCCTGCATGCGGCGATATTGTATTGGGGTTGGACATATCCGGGGGGCTGCTTATCGATGCTTCGCGAGAAGGTTTTTTCGACGGCTTGCGCGCGAAAGGTGTTCAAGTCTATTTCATGGTGTATGACCTGCTCCCGCTATCACATCCGCATACCTTTCCTCCAGGAGCAGATACAGGGCATGCACGCTGGCTGTCTGCTGTTGCAGCCATGGACGGAGCCGTATGCATCACACAGTCGGTTGCCAATAAGCTGCATGCCTGGTGCTCACAACATGTCAAAAGAAACGGGCACCCGTTTCACGTGATAGCTGTCCACCTTGGTGCCGATATAAATAATTCCGCGCCAACCAAAGGGCTTCCTGAAGATGCATTGGGCGTGCTGGACGCATGCAGGGTACGACCAACATTTCTCATGGTCGGTACCATCGAGCCACGCAAAGGTTACCTGTTTGTGCTGGATGCCTTCACACAGCTTTGGCGTGCAGGGGTGGATATCAACCTGATCATCGTCGGCAAGGAAGGCTGGATAGGGCTTCCCGATGAAATGCGCAGAACCATTCCCCAAACTATCGAATGCCTGCACTCACACCCAGAGCGGGAGAAACGGCTTTTCTGGCTTGAAGGCATCAGTGATGAGTACCTGGAGCAGATATATGCTACCGCTACCTGTCTGATTGCCGCCTCCGAAGACGAAGGATTCGGGCTGCCGCTCATCGAAGCGGCACAGCATAATCTGCCCATCATTGCCCGAAATATTCAGGTTTTTAGAGAAATTGCCGGAGAGTGTGCCTACTATTTTCAAGAAGCAGATTCGACAGAATTCGGCCACAAGATCAGGGAGTGGCTGGAGCTGTATCGCCGAAGCGCTCATCCACTATCTAGAAATATGCAATGGATTACCTGGAGCGAAAGTGCGAGAAAAATTTTTTCCGCCATTTTTCACGCAGCCAGGAGCGACGAAACAGAAAGTAGGGTTGATCCCTGGGTACTGTCCGAAAACAGACGAGCCAAGATTTTTGTCGATATATCCGTCGTTTACAAAAATGACTTCCAGACCGGAATTCAGCGTGTTGTCAGGGCGATACTCGCAGCTCTGCTGGAGGATCAAGAGGATTCTTTTGAGATCATTCCGGTCTATCTCGAACATGAGAATGCAAGATGGCGCTATGAAAAAGCCTATATCTCCTTGCAGCATGGAGAACTGGTTGCTGATAGTAACCAACCATCTTGTGAAATAGACTTTTCAGCAAGAGACATCCTGCTCTGTCTGGATCTTGCAGGTGGCTATGTGGTGCCTGCCTCTCGACAAGGTTTATACCGCCGCATAAGAGAAAAAGGGGCGGCCGTATATTTCGTTGTTTACGATTTGTTACCGGTCAGATTGCCGATTTTTTTTGCAGAAAAAGACATAGCCGGGTATCTCGACTGGCTCGGCGTTACATCGGAAAACAACGGTGTCTTATGCATATCGCAAGCTGTTGCAGTCAACTATCGACACTGGTTCGAAATGCTTCCTGCCATTTTAAAAGGAGAAAAATTCAAGATTTCCTTTTTCCATCTTGGCGCGGATTTAATCAAATCTTCTCCTAGTCGCGGATTACCGGATGACTGGGCAGAGAAAATAGACTTGATAAGTCATCGGCCATGCTTCCTATCGGTAGGAACCATAGAACCGCGTAAGCAATATCCACAAATCCTGTCAGCGTTTGAAATGCTGTGGGAGACTGGCTCCGATCTGACCTGGGTCATTGTAGGGAAGGAAGGCTGGATGATGTCCGATTTTTGTACGAAATTGGCGGTCCATCCAGAGCACGGCCAGCGTCTTTTATGGCTCGGCGGTGTCAGTGACGAATTTCTGGAAAAGCTCTATACCGCCTCGAATTGCCTGATCGCCGCTTCCGAAGACGAAGGCTTTGGCCTGCCCTTGACTGAAGCTGCTCGCTACAAATTGCCCATCATTGCTCGTGATATTCCAGTATTCCAAGAGGTCGCCGGCGAACATGCCTATTATTTCAAGGGGCTGGCGGCGGAAGACTTGGCAAGAGCAATCGCCGACTGGTTGTGTTTGTACAGAGAAGGACGGCACCCATCTTCCGAAAATATGTCTTGGCTAACGTGGAGGGAAAGTGCGGAACAGCTCAAGCGTGCCCTACTCGATTTTCAACTCGATGCAGAGAAAGCCTGAATGCTCCAATACCGAAAAAGAGCTTCTTTTCCGCCAGGAATCTCCACGCGGATTGTGCGACAGCAAGACCGTATAGATAAAAACTAACGAGTTGTTTATATGATCAAGGATTGTTTTGACCGATCGGTCTCCAATATCAGTAACCATAGGTGGCACGGCTTGATATCGGTGTTCAACATACTCGAAGTCTTCAAAGAGGCACTCACCGCCCTGCTCCGGATATTGCTGGTCATGGAGTCTCACCGATGACAAAACACTTCTATCGCGCTTTTGAGGAATGTCTTCGTGGTTCACGAGAATTGATAAAAGAGCGTCAGACAGTCTATCTGCCTTTTATCGAGCCATTGAAAACGCTATATACCAGCTGTCCAACACTGGATCTTGGCTGTGGCCGTGGAGAATGGTTGGAAATCCTGCAAGAAAGTGGCTTCGAGGCACGGGGCATTGACCTTGACCAGGGAATGCTGGAGGCCTGCAACGCCTTGCACTTGCCAGCAGAGCAAGGCGAGGCTGTGGATACCCTCAGGCTTTTGGCAGACGAGAGCCAAGCACTGGTTTCCGGCTTTCATATTGCCGAACACATGCCCTTCGAAAATCTCCAACAACTGGTAGCCGAGGCACTGAGAGTGCTAAAGCCTGCGGGCCTGTTAATTCTGGAATCGCCCAATGCAGAAAATCTTTTGGTCGGCACCAACAACTTCTACTTGGATCCCACCCATGAGCGTCCCATCCCCCACCTGCTGTTGAGCTTTCTTACTGAACACACCGGCTTTGCGCGAATCAAGCTACTACGCTTGCAGGAGCCTCCGGAACTGGCGAAAGCCAAGCGCATTACGCTGATGGATGTACTGGCCAGAGTCAGCCCTGACTACGCAATAGTGGCTCAGAAAGAAGCACCTGCAAAACAGATGGCGCTTTTCGACCAACCTTTCGACAAGGAATGCGGCCTATCGCTCGATACGCTAGCCAATCGTTACGACAATGACCTGCAACGAGAACTTCAAGGATTGAAAGAAACCACGAGCGAAACTGAAACGGTGCTGTACAGGCAACTGGAACAGGTACAAGCGCAAACGAAGCAGTTGCAGGAAATGGCTGACAATACGGATGTAATCCTCAACCAGTTTCGGTTACAACTCGAAAATACTGGATCACGTATCGAAAAAGCGGAAAGCCGTGACAGAGAAATCGAAGCAGCCTTAAGAGGAAGCATTGCCCGAACTATCCAGGCTGAAATAAAGCAGGCCGCTGCGGAGAGCGCCAACGAAACGCTACGCCAACAAACTCAGCAGGCAACGGAAGAGCTAATCCCCCTACGGGCACAAACTCACCAGTTTGAGCTACAGTTGCAGCAAAGCCGACAGCAGCTCAATGAAGCACAGCAACGTGCCCACCATTGGCAGCTACAAGCCAATGCTTATGAAACGCAGGCAAAAAACCTCCTCGACAGTACCTCCTGGCGCATCACCAAACCGCTACGTCTGGTGATAACCAGCCTACGACGAGTGAAGGGCTGGTCGTCACAGATAACGAGGCGCTTGCTACGCCCTCTTCTCACCCGAATCATACGCCGGATCATGGCAAGGCCAGAGTTGAAACGGCAGTTGCTCAACAGGTTGCGACAACATCCCATTCTTTTTCAGCATCTCAAGCTATTTGCTCTAAATCGCGGTCTATTGGGACCAGTTCCAATACAAGCTTCGAGTCCGCAAGGAATGGAAAACGACCCCATTGAAGACCTCTCGCTGCTGACGTCCAGAGCTCGCCGGATTCACACGCAGTTGAAAAAAACCATACAGGACAAGGATGCACCTTGATGCGTATTGTTATTGATTTGCAGGGTGCGCAATCAACTGGCTCTCGCCACCGGGGCATTGGCCGCTATACCTCTTCTCTAGTAGAGGCAATCATCAGAAGTCAAGGTGAACACGAGGTCTTACTAGCACTCAGCGGATTTTTCCCGGATACCATCGAGCCTATCCGCGCATCTTTTCAGGGACTCCTGCCGCACGAAAATATTCGTGTCTGGCACGCTCCGGGACCAGTAGGTTATTTGGATCACAACAATATCGGAGCTCGTCAGGCAGCCGAATACCTGCGCGAGGCTTTTCTTGCCAGCCTCAACCCTTCCGTGGTGCTGGTCACCAGCCTTTTCGAAGGTCTTGGAGATGATGCAGTTAGCAGCATTGGCAGCCTGAACCAAACGATACCAACAGCCGTTATCCTGTATGACCTGATTCCACTGATCCATCGCAGCCCCTATCTGGATAACCCGTCGGTGGCCGAGTGGTATGAGAATAAAATAGGCCATTTGCGCCGAGCCGACCTATTGCTTGCCATCTCTGAGTCTTCCCGTCAGGAAGGCATACGATACCTTGGCTTTAGTGAAGCGCAGGTTGTCAATATTTCGACTGCTGCCGATGCGCACTTTCACAAGCAACCTATCACCTCTGAACGGCAGGCCAGCGTGCTTCAACGATATGGTTTCGAACAACCTTTCGTGATGTATACGGGCGGTATTGACCATCGTAAAAATATTGAAGGTCTGGTTCGAGCCTATGCCAGGCTGCCGGCCCATCTAAGAAACAATCATCAACTGGCCATCGTCTGCTCTATTCGACCGGAAGATCGTATCCGCCTGGAAGCACTTGCTAAACAACATGGGCTGCAACGAAAGGAACTGGTTCTGACAGGTTTCGTTTCCGAAGAAGACCTAGTTACGCTCTACAATCTGTGCAAGATATTTGTTTTCCCATCCTGGCATGAAGGCTTTGGTTTACCTGCCCTAGAAGCTATGGCGTGTGGCCGGGCAGTGATTGCCGCTAATGCCTCCAGCCTGCCGGAAGTCATAGGATGTGACGAGGCATTGTTCGATCCGCTGGACGACGATTCCATCGCTCGGAAGCTAGAGCAGGTTTTGACAGACGAAGATTTTCGCCAAACTCTAGAACAACGAGGCATCGAGCAGGCTAAAAACTTTTCCTGGGATAAAAGCGCCAAGTTGGCGATCGATGCACTCGAAGCCTGCATCGCCCGCCAAGAAGAACAAGACGACATGGCAAGCAGGCCAGTTTGCCGCCCACGGCTGGCCTATGTATCGCCGCTTCCGCCGGAACACAGCGGCATCAGCGACTACAGCGCCGAACTACTACCTGAACTGGCCCGCCATTATGATATTGAGGTCATAGTGGCGCAGGAGTCTGTCTCAACGCCTTGGATCAGGGCAAACTGCCCAATCCGTACAGTGGAGTGGTTCCGTCTCCATCCCAAGGCGTTTGATCGCGTCCTCTACCACGTTGGTAATTCCGCTTTCCACCAGCATATGTTGACACTCCTCGAGGAAATTCCTGGCGTCGTCATACTGCACGACTTTTTCCTTTCCAGTCTTGTGCGTCACATGGAATGGTGTGGATACGAACCTAACTTCTGGACTCGAGCGCTGTATACAGCACATGGTTATTTGGCACCATATCACCGCTTCCTCGCCAAGGATGATATGGAGACTGTCTGGTATTATCCGTGTAACCAGAAAGTGCTGGAGCAAGCCCAAGGCATTATCGTCCACTCGGAGAACTCGCGACGGCTGGCTCGGAAGTGGTATGGCGATAAAGCGGGCCAGGACTGGGCATTGATTCCTCTTCTTCGGGTACCGGATTTTTCTTCGAAACAGGAACGGCAGCTGGCACGTGAAGCCTTGGGACTGCGACCAGACGATTTTCTCGTGTGCAGCTTCGGTTTACTCGGCCCCAGCAAGCTCAATCACCGCCTACTGGATGTCTGGCTGCGTTCGCCAATGGCTCGGGACGAGCAATGCATACTGGTATTCGTTGGCGACAACACTGCTAGCGAATATGGCGAAAGCCTTGTCAAGGCAATATCCGCAAGTCCGGGCAGCTCTCGGATCCGAATCACTGGCTGGGCAGACAGCATACTTTTCCGGCGCTACTTGGTTGCCGCCGATGTTGGCGTGCAACTACGCACGCTTTCACGTGGAGAAACATCCGCCGCCGTCCTCGACTGCATGAATCATGGCTTGGCCACGATCGTGAATGCCAACGGCAGCATGGCCGATCTCCCAGATGATGGTGTCTGGAAACTGCCTGACGAGTTCACAGATGCACAACTAATTTATGCGCTGCAGTCTTTGTGGCAGGATGTGAAAGCACGGCAACGACTCGGCGAACAGGCCAGGGCAATCATCCGCACTCAGCATGCCCCCAGCACCTGTGCCAATCAATATTTCGAAACGATTGAATACTTTCACTGTAAGTCAGCAAGCAGCGTTCACAGGCTGACCAGCGCCCTAGCACAGCATACAGACGTATCAAGCAATTCGCAGCAATGCCTGGCCTTAGCTGAAGCTATCGACCGCTCTATCATCCCGCCGCTCCAACAACGGCAACTGTTGGTCGATATTTCCGAGTTAGTACAGCACGATGCTAAAAGCGGCATCCAGCGTGTCGTGCGTAGCATCCTGCAGGAATGGCTACTGAATCCACCACAGGATTACAGGATCGAACCGGTATATGCCACCATAGATCAGCCCGGTTATCGCTACGCCCGCCAATTCACCCTTGGTTTTCTGCAATGCCCCGATAATATCCTGCATGACGAGCCAATTACTTACTATGCAGGTGATGTGTTTCTCGGCTTGGATCTTCAACCTGAAGTCGCTTCCGTACAACGAGAGGTATATCAGGCCATGCGCCGCCAGGGAGTGAGCGTACGGTTCATTGTATACGATCTACTCCTACTTCAGCTTCCACACTGTTTTCCTGAAGGACTCACTCAAGCATTGGAAAACTGGTTACAGATAATTACGGAATCGGATGGTGCGATTTGTATCTCAAAAGCCGTAGCAAATGAACTGAAAGCCTGGTTACAAACGCATGAAGTAGTCCGTGAGCGAAAATTCAGCGTGAACTGGTTTCATCTAGGAGGTGATCTCAGTCGCTCTGCCCCTACGGCAGGCTTACCCACAGGAGCTTCCAAAGTACTTACGAGCCTGCGTAGCAGACCAACGTTCCTGCTAGTGGGTACTATCGAGCCCCGAAAAGGACACAGCCAAGCCCTGGCAGCCTTCGAATATTTATGGGCACGGGATACAAATGCGAATCTGGTTATCGTAGGCAAGCAAGGCTGGATGGTAGAAAAATTGACCCAAAAGCTGTGCAGCCATCCCGAATGTAACCAACGTCTCTTCTGGCTTGACGGCATCAGTGACGAATACCTGGAAAAAACCTATGCGGCTTCTACTTGCCTGATCGCTGCATCCGAAGGCGAAGGCTTCGGATTACCCCTGATCGAAGCCGCCCAGCACAAGCTGCCCATCATTGCTCGAGATATTCCGGTATTCCGTGAAGTAGCTGGCGAGCATGCCTATTACTTCGAAGGACGAACTGCCGAGGAACTGGCAACGGCAATCGAGGATTGGTTGCGGCTATACGAGAAAGGGCAGCACCCAACTTCCGGCACGATGCCCTGGCTGACCTGGAAGGAAAGTGCAGAGCAACTCAAGCACGTATTGTTTACAAGCGCTACAAAACAGGAAATTACGAACTGTATCGATGTGATGGATACCATTGCATGTAGCGCGTTATCCAATAAAGCCCAGACTATAGAGCCGGAAATCGGGGTCAGTCATCGATAACGGCTTTATCCACGAAGTGATAGCGGGCAGCTCGTCGTTCGGCAGTGCTTAGCCCGCTTGCCTATCGGAGATGATTTATCCCACTTTCTCTTGATACAAGTCGAACATAAAACCTGGATATTTAAAGCAAGGCAGCTTCAAGCATCAACGAACCAGCCAGATATTAACGCTTTCAATACTTTCTTCACTCAAGCTTCCTGCCCAACGATTGAGCACCAGCAGATTGTTCACAAAATCATACTGAGCCTTGAGCAGATCGCGTCGTGCCTCAAATTCTTTCTGGACGCTGGTCAATACGTCTACCGCATTGACCACGCCGTACTGGAAGCCTTTCTGTGACGCGACACTGGATTGTTTGGCAGACTCCAAAGCCTTGAAGGAAGCGCGGATCTTTTCCGCTCCGGACTGGGCGGTCAAATAAGAGCTGGTGGTTTCCCTGATCACTTGGCGCCGCAGCATTTCAAGATCCTGCTCTGCAGCAAAGCGTTCATTGTTCAGCGCCCTTACTCGTGCAGAAGTGGAGCCACCGCTATAAATAGGCACCTGGACACCGAGATTGGCAACATAGCTGTCAGCTTTCGCCGACTGGGTATTCTGGAATCCCTGGTCGGTGCGCTGGGCAGAGAGGTTGAGACTGAGCGAAGGATAATGACCACCCCAGCCTTCGCGTACCGCGGCCTCGGCAGCATCGAGCGCATCCTTGCGCGCTGCCAGGGCCGGGTTCGCCACAAGCGCTTTATCGAGCCAGCTATCCAGTGCCTCGCTTGGAGCCATCAAGGCGACATCTTCTCGGACACGGCTGAGTTTTTCGGTCACCGATCGGCCAACGATCTCGGATAAAGCCTCGCGTGCGATACGCACCTGATTGCGTGCCTCGATTTCCGAGGCAGCCAGCATATCCACGCGCGCCTTCAGTTCGAGCACATCCGTGACCATTGCCATCTTCCTGGTATAGAGCGCATTGATCCGGTCAAGATTCTTCTGGGTGGTGCGGCGCTCGGCCATGACCAGCTCCAGTTCATCATCCGCTGCGAGTGCAACGAAATAACGCTCGGCGAGATCCACGGCAGCTTCGGCCTGGGCATCTTCACCCTCGGACTCGGCCTGAAGGGCCAGGCTCTTGGATTTCTGGTATTTTTCCCAGACCGGCTTGTTATAGAGATGCTGGGTCAAGGACAGCGAATAAAGCTCGGTATCGTAGGAATCGCGGCTTATCTTGGTGTCACGCGTAATGCGGTTGCGGCTGCTATTGGCATTCACTTGTGGCAGCAGTGCACCGAGCGCTTCGCGCTCATAATCCTTGCCTGCCTGAGCCCGGGCGTATGCAGCCAGCACACGTGGATCTTCCAGACGTGATTCGCGATAGAGCTGTACCAGATCCGATGTATAAGAAGAAGCCGAAACGCTTCTAGTGTGGGGTTCCGAGCGAGCAGCGTGTACTGGTGTGGCCAGCAAACTACAGAAGAGACCAAAGCTGATAATAGTAGTACGCACCATCAATCCTCGATCAAGGATCTGGCGAAAGCATTGGTGGCCGGCTGCATCAAATACTGCAGCATGGTGCGCTCGCCGGTATTGATCAGAACCTCGGCGGGCATGCCCGGCAACAGCTTGAGCGAACCGAGTCGCTTGGAGCCTTCTTCAGTCAACCCTACCCTGGCCAGGTAATATGGGTTGCCTGTCTGCTCGTTGATCAGGCGATCTGCCGAGACATGCAGCACCACTCCATCTATCACGGGCGTTGTAGCATTACTGAATGAGCTGAAACGGATATCCGCCGACTTGCCAGCGTTTACCCGATCAATATCGATGGGTGAAACCTGAGCCTCGACAACCAAATCGGAAATGGACGGGACAATATCCAGTAAAGGCGTCGCCGGACTGACCACGCCGCCGATAGTGTGTACCGTCATCCCCAAAATCATTCCATTTTCAGGCGCACTGATCACCGATCGGTTTATCCGATCCTTCAAGGCAGCCATTTTTTCCTGCAGGTCGAATACTTTCGTCTGTACTTCGGCCAGTTGAGTGACAACTTCGGAATTGAAGTCCTTTTTAAGTTGGAGAATCTGTAACTCCGTCTCGCTGATCTGCAACTTGGTCTTGGTGATTTCGGAGCGGTGATCGGCCATTTCGGACTTGAGCATGTCAAGTTTGCGCTCCTGATCCAACAAACGCTGCTTGTCCACAAACCCCTCTGAAAGCAGTTCGTTAAGTTCGCCAATCTCGCTGGAATAGGATTTATCCAGACCACCTTTAGTGCGGATAATCTGCCCCAAGCCATTGATCTGCTCGCTCAACTGGCTGATACGCTTTTGCTGCACGGAGATTTCGCCCAGACGCGCATTACGGCGAGCCTTGAATACCTGGGTTTCGCCTTCACGAGCCTCGATCGCCCGCAGACTATCGACTTCAAGCATTTTGGAAAAATTGATGGCGGGTAAATCGTCACGTTCGGCCGTCAAACGCGCTTCAATCGCTTGAGCGGCAACGAGCTGGCTACGAGTCATTTCATATTCGGCGCGAAGCTGGGTATCGTCGAGGATGATCAGAGGATCACCGACCTTGACCACATCGCCATCGCGGACAAGGAGATCCTTGACGATACCACCTTCCAAATGCTGCACCGTTTTACGATAAGTCTGCACGGTCACCACACCCGTAGCCAATGCCGCACTATCCAACGGTGCCACCGCCGCCCAGGTACCGAAAACCCCAAAGGTGAGAAAAACAATTACCAGCCCGATAGTGCGCACACGGCGGTCGGAAACCGGAAGGTCGGCGAAACTATCGTCAATCGAAACGGTTGGAGTCGTCATCAGGGGCATCTCAGGCTTGGGCGGGGGTCGGGGAGGCCACTGCCTGGCCAATCTGCTGTTGCTGCTTGGCGAGTTCGGCCAATACCTTTTCACGCGGGCCATATAAGGCAATGCTGCCGTTACGCAACATCAACAGGCGATCAACCTGGGCGAGGACACTGGTACGGTGGGTAATGATGAAAATCGTGGCTTTGGTCGCCTTGAGCTGCTGGATGGCTCGCGCCAAGGCGCGCTCGCCGACATCGTCCAGATTGGAATTGGGCTCATCCAGCACAATCAGCCGCGGACTGCCATAAATGGCGCGAGCCAGACCGATACGCTGGCGCTGGCCTCCGGAAAGGTTGATACCGCTACTACCAATCACGGTATCGTAGCCCTCGGGCAATTGCAGGATCATGTCGTGAACCCCGGCAATCTTCGCGGCCGCGATGATTTTTTCCGCCTCTAACGGACCAAAACGCGCGATGTTTTCACTGATCGACCCTTCGAATAACTCGATATCCTGGGGCAGATAACCGACATGCGGACCCAGCTCCTGCTTGTCCCAGTTATTGATGTCGGCACCATCGAGCCGAATCACGCCATGTTGTGGTGCCCAAACCCCTAACAAGGCCCGCGCCAAAGTGGACTTACCCGATGCACTGGGGCCGATGATGCCGACCACGGAACCCGCTGGAACAGCAAAATTGATGTTCTTGATGATGGGGATACGAGAGCCAGGCGCGCTGACAATCAGATTTTCTACAAACACATGGCCTTCAGGCGCGGGCAACGACATACGCGGCTGTTCGTCCCTCTGCTCGTCGAGTATCTCGTTGAGGCGTGCATACTGCGAACGGGCATTGATGAAGCCTTTCCAACTACCGATCATCAAATCGATTGGCGCCAGGGCTCGTCCCAGCAGAATGGAGCCTGCCATCATCAGACCTGGAGTAATTTCCTGCTCGATGGACAAATAGGCGCCCACCCCCAGGATCAACGACTGAACCAGCATGCGAAAGATCTTGGACAGCGAGGTAATCAGCCCTCCCCGGTCGCTCGCAGACGCTTGCAGTTGCAGCACTTTCTTCTGGCGCATGCCCCAGCGATCCATCAGCGAACGGAGCATCCCCATGGACTCGATGACTTCGGCGTTACGCAGGCTCTTGGTGGTGTAAAGGCTGGCCGCGATATTTTCCTTGTTGGCTTCCAGCAAAGTCTTGCCGGTCAGTTTTTCATTGACTGCAGCCAGGCAGAGCAACACGAGAGCACTGGCAATCGCAATCCAGCCGTACCACGGATGGAAAAGAAACATCATGCCGATATAAACCGGCAACCAGGGCGTATCGAAAAAGGCAAAGAGCCCATTACCAGTCAGGAACTGGCGCAGCCCGGTAAGGTCGCTCAGTGGCTGAGCGGATGCATCCATGCCCCCGCTGTCCAGTGCCCGCTTGAAGCTTGCCCGATAGACGCTACGGCTCAACAGTACATCCAGCCGGGTACTGATCCGCACCATGATGCGTGAGCGGGTCCACTCCAGGGTCCCCATGGTCAGCATAAGAAGCGTCATGATCAGCGTCAGCATGACCAGCGTACTTTCACTGCGGCTGGTGATGGCCCTGCCGTAGACCTGGAGCATATAGAAGGAAGGAACCAGCATCAGGGTGTTGACGAAAAAGCTGAAGAACCCGACCGAGATAAAACTGCCTTTGCAAGCTTTCAGCGCGACCTGCAGACTATTTTCATGTGTCGTACGCATATGCTTGAAAACCGAAGAACCCAACAAGACTGCGTACCTTACCGTTCCCCAAAAAACAATAGTGTTATCAGCGTCACAAACTGAACCAGATAGACAACTCCAGCGACAATTTAATTATTCAAAAAATAAAGCTCCCAGCTTATTCGCTACGCCATTAAATGCAGGATGCATGAGCAATATCAAAGCAACATCTCATATATCCAGACAGTTTATTTTCCAGTCTCAATAACTTTCACCTTCATGACGAGCATTAGAAACAATGCGTGTTCTGCACTTTTTCAAGACCTACCTGCCCGACACCACCGGCGGAATCGAACAAGTTATCTTCCAACTCTGCCAAGGCGGGCGGCAGTTCGATATCGATAGCCAGGTGCTCACCCTCAGCTCCAACCCGCACCCGGCACAATTGAAAGTGGCTGATCACCCTGTGCAACGGGCAAGACAGGATCTATATCTGGCATCCACTGGTTTTTCTCTTCAGGTCTTCAGCCTGTTCAAGAAAATGGCTGCCGAAGCCGATATCGTACATTTCCATTATCCGTGGCCGATGATGGATCTTGTGCACTTTTGTGCTCGGCATGGGCGCCCCACAGTACTGACGTATCACTCGGATATCGTCCGCCAACGCCTGCTGCTTACGTTATACCGGCCACTGATGCGCCGTTTCCTGGACAGCATGGATCGGATCGTCGTGGCATCGCCGAATTACCAACGCACCAGCGAGGTACTTCAAGCCTACCAAGACAAGACCGTGGTCATTCCCTTCGGCCTGGATCGCAAGGACTACCCACAGGTTTCGGCAGACAAAACAGCTTATTGGCGGCAGCGCCTTGGAGAAAAATTCTTTCTGTTCGTCGGCGTGCTTCGCTATTACAAAGGGCTCCACAATGCCCTGGAAGCATTGAAGAATATGGATTACCCACTGGTTATTATCGGCTCTGGCCCCGAGGAAGAAGCACTGAAAACCCAGGCTCGACGCCTCGAATTGAATCACGTCCAGTTTCTCGGACGCCTTGATGATGAGGACAAGGCCTGCCTGCTCCAACTCAGCCATGCCATGGTCTTTCCCTCTCATCTTCGCTCGGAGGCCTTTGGTATTTCACTGCTGGAAGCCTGCATGTATGGCAAACCCATGATCAGCTGCGAAATCGGCACAGGCACCACCTTCGTCAATCAGCACGAGGAAACCGGACTAGTAATACCACCTGGCGATCCAGTGGCCTTGCGCGAAGCCATGCGTCGCCTATGGGAACAGGAAGACGAAGCGCATAAATTTGGAACCAATGCGGCCAGGCGATTCGAACAGATGTTTACCGCCCGCCGCATGTGCGCCGAGATGGCCCAGCTTTATAAGGAAGTAGTAGAGAAAAAGGGCCCGCAGAAAAAGCCATAATGCCTCGCAGCACAGTAGCCATGGTCACGTACGCAGCCATGATTCGCTCAGTTCTGAGACAGCCGACCTAGCGGGTTGAATAACACTCCTTCAGCAACTCGGCATACGCAGGCAAAGACACATCCTGCAGATCAAAGCGCTCCAGCACGGTTTGCCGGGCAGCCTGGCGTATTCCGCTATAACGCTCGGGGTAGGCCAGCACGTCGCAAACCTGCTTCGCCAGCCCGGCCACATCGAAAAAATCCACCAATAAACCATTTTTACCGTGTTCGATCACATCCAGAACCGGGGCAGTCCTGGAACCCACCACCACCGCCTCCACACTCATGGCCTCCAGCAGCGACCACGACAGGACAAAAGGATAAGTCAGGTATACATGGCAACGCGTAATCTGCATCAAGCGCAAAAAAACGGGATACGAGACTTTGCCCAGAAAGAAAACGCGACTCGGATCAAGGCGGCTGACCACTTCATTCAAATAGCGCTCGCGGTATGAACCAGACGGTGGCCTGTGTCCATAACTTACATCCTGCCCCCCAACGATAAATACTTTCAGGTTCGGCCTGGTTGCCATGATCTCCGGCAGCGCCCGCATGAAAATATGATAACCGCGAACAGGTTCGAGATTTCGCGCGACAAAAGTCAGCACTTCATCGCCAGGACGAATCGTTATACCTCGATCCGGCAAACTGAGCTGCGCCGTTGAATCGGGGCGACATACAGAGGTATCGATTCCATCATGGATAAGCCTTGTCTTGGCCTGCGCCCAGACAGGCAGGGTGGAAGCTTGCCAAGGCATGGGCGATACCCCATGATCCATCGCTTCCATCGCCAGCAGCAAGTTGGCATTCTTGCTGATCAGGCGCGCCTGCTCTGTAAAATCCGGAGCGGAAAATTCCGGATCGAAGCCCATATCCTGCCCTTGCGGCCGATAAAAATACTCCATCAGGCAGACAAGCCTGGCTTTCGGGAAGACAGCCTTCAAAAACAGCACTTCCCCCCAGCCAGGATGGGCAAAAATCACATCCGGCTCGAAGCCGGCATCCTGAAGACGCTTCGCCATTTGCGCGCAGGCCTCACCGCGTATCACCTTGGTTTCGAATTCCTGCGCCCAGGGGTGAACGCCTGGCGTATTGCCACGCGCCGCTTCGTAGCCAACGACACGAATATTTTCCATGGGTACGGCCTGCCCATGCTTCAGCGCCAGGACCTCGTGCCCTAGCGACTGAAAAAAACGCGGCAGAGACTTGAACTGGCCCGGAAAGTTCTGGTGAACAAATAAAATCTTCATATTTCAATCGAAATGTTAAAAATTTGTCGACCCTGTCAATTAAATTAAAACTCATTCTGGACTCTATTAATCGCTGAACGCTAGATTGCCCACCAACTTAAATATTTTCTTTTGAGCCATATGTCACATATCGCTCCTAAAAGCATTTCAGGGACATGCCGTTATCAAGCCATGCCGACTTAAAGCCTGATATACAGTCCCCAACAGAGTTTTGAAAATAGCCATGTCCCCCTCCATAGCCAATTTAAAGATTTCTTCCAGAATCGCCATGCTTAATGTAGGCATGTATATTTTCCGTTATGCCTCTCTGAGAAGCGACCCGCTCAGAGGCTGTATCAGCCTTCATCACTCGCCCATAGGCAAGGGCTCTGTCGATTTTTTTCCGGGAGAGGGGATCAGCCGCAATACGCTGACCAAGCAAGGTGATTGCGTCATCGTCCGCGTCAAAGGCAGCCAAGCCAGCGTACTGATTACCGAATATCATCCCGAGGGGGGCACCCCCAACAGTGTGCAATTGCAAATAGAGCAGATCGGTACTGCTGCCAAAACAGAGCCTCGCCAACATGCCGGCAAGGCAGTCCAGCTAGAGGCCTTCGAAGCGCCACGGCCTTGCAGTTTGAAGCTGCTGGGCCATATCGAAACGCGTGGTGACGTCACCGTAGAAAATACCTGGCTGGGCAACCCCAACAGCCTGCTGCGCCTGGAAGGATTTTCCATTGCCTGGGACAACCAACCCCAGGGGCTCGACCTTGCCTATCTGTGCCGCAGCAGCAAAGGCGGCGAACCGCAGGTTGGGCTCGCCGGCCAGTATGTCGGTACCCGCCGCCAGGCCAAACCCGTTACAGCCGTGGCCTTTACGCTTAGCGGACCACAGGCCGGTAACTATGAATTATCGGGAGAGGTAGTTTTCGCGGGCCATTCTCCGCTCGCTATCGCTCCCGACAAGGAGCTGTCCGGTAAAAGTGGTACCGAACAGCTAGTCGCAATACGCATAGTCATAACCCCCAGGGCTGCCCAGGCTTCTCCTCCTGCATCTCCCTGGGACGACTTAAAAACCACGAAAATATTCAGCAATCGCTAACTTTCAATATTTTCCTCGGATTGCTTATAAGCCATTCGAGCAGGAGAAAAAACGATCATGCAGTACGATCAACCCACATCCGCAACAGAATTCACTAAAGATCTGGCAGCCAACACTGCCATCAGCGACGAAACCAAGAGTGCTATCGACGCACTTTTGGGCGATAGCGAGTCCGTGACAATAAGCTCCTGGGATGGCCAAAGTGCAGGAACCAGTCAGGCCAATCCAGACGTTGTAATCGCGCAAATTGCCTCTCCCGCCGATGAAAGCCCCGCACTTTTCAAAGCTGCTGTGGCTTCGAGCAACGCGGTCGACCTCAACCTGCCTGACGCGGCTGTTTACACTGCCCATACCTGGATATTCGATAGCAAGGCCGATCTGAACATCGACCTGATTGCCGTTGATGACCGTGTCATCGTTGGCGGAGACGGCAACGACTCCATCAATGTATTTGGCGATGCAAACGTTGTTGTTGAAGGTGGCGCCGGCAACGACTCCATCACCACTGGCGGTGGCAACGACACCATCGTGGCAGGCGTAGGCAACGACACTATCGACGCCGGTGCAGGCTTCGATACCGTACAGTTCTCGGGTAGCGCATCCGACTACGACTTCGAAGTCAAGGATGGCGTCCTGACGGCAACCCGGAGCGTAACGACGAGCGACACGGTAACCGACGGTGATACCACCACCACGACCACTACCACGTCCGTCGATTCGACCACCCTCATCAAAGGTGCTGAAATCCTAACCTTCGGCGATGGCAGTGACACAGTCGCCATCGTGGGTGATGAAGCGCATGCTGAAGTCATTCGTCTCTACGAAGTTCTGCTCGACCGCTCGGCCGATACAGCGGGTGCTGAATTCTGGCTCGAACAGTACGATGCCGGCGTTTCTCTGCATGATATAGCCAACAGCTTCCTGAGCTCGGCTGAATATCAGGCTCAAGGTGAAACGGACAATGTAGAGTTCCTGAACTCACTCTACCAGGATGCGTTTGGTCGCCAGGGCGACTACAACGGCGTGGCATATTGGCTCGACCAGCTTGACCAAGGCGCAAGCCGTGCCGATGTTGCCGCTGGCTTCGCCGTTTCGGATGAAGCAGCCATCACCATCGATAACGTCATCATCGTTACCGGTCAGGACACCACTGACAATGGTGAAGGTACTGCCTGATAACCTCTGACGTTACTGTCACGTTAGTGCAATAAAAATACTCCGGCCGCAAGGCCGGAGTATTTCCTGGCTGCTTTGATACATGAACAGAGCAGCCAGGAAATACTTGAATTCATGTTTCCAGGCGTCAGCCAAGCGGTAAGCTCCATGCTGTCCACCTCCCTACCAGAAAGCATCAGGTCTGCAGATAAGGCATTATCGCTGGCGGCGCTATCGCTTGCCTTGCAAACGCCAGCCTACCGAAACGAAGCTCTGATCTGGCAAGGGATTTCCTTCCTCAAAGAAGGAAAAGCTGCAGAAGCCTTCCTGGCGCTGGCCAAAGCCTGCGAGAACCTGCCACAACGAACAGATATCAAAGCCCTGCTTGGCCTGTGTCTGCAAAAACTGGCACCGGGCGCTATTACGGAAAGCTATCTGCATGCAGCGCTCCGGGCATTTCCAACTGAGCCAAATCTACGCCAGCAGTACTGGAACAACTGCCGCATTAGCTGCTCACCCCAGAGATTGAATGCGCGTATCCGTGCACAACTGGCCGATATCCAGGACTCCAAGGAACTCAAGCAGGTATTGCAACTGCTCGCGAGCGATCCTGCTACCTGCCAGCCTGTCGGGGTCGTCCATCACGATCCTGTCCAAAACACGGTTACCGGCTGGGCCATCGACCTGCAGGACCCTGCGCGAACACTCAACCTTCAATTCAGCAGCGGCCCCAATCGTGGCGAATTTCCAGCCAGCGCTCCCAGTCCATTGCTCACCCGGGTAGGCTTTCCGGCAACGCATGGCGGAATCCTGATCCGCCTGCCGCAACCACTGGACAGCGTACACGTATGTTTCGCCGAGACCGGGGAACAACTGGTTGGCAGTCCGCTCGCCGCCCTGCCCCCTTTCATCACCCCGACACCGAGCGAACAAGATCCGGCAAGCCAGCCTGTCGATATTCTTCTACCGATATATAAAGGTGTCGAAGCCACGCTCGCCTGCCTCACGAGCCTGCTGCGCTCCAGTCGTGAAAATCGCACCCCACACCGGATTATCGTGCTCGACGACTGCAGCCCGGAACAGGAACTGGTCAACACCGTCAAGGAATTAGCCAGCCAAGGCAAGCTCGATTACATCCGGCGGCCAGCCAACCTTGGCTTTATCCGCAACATGAATCGCGGCATGGCTCTGCACCCTGAGCGCGACGTACTCTGGCTCAATGCCGATACGCTGGTGCAGGGTGATTGGCTGGATCGCCTGCGTACGGTTGCCTACGGAGCGGACGATATCGCCTCGGTCGCACCGTTCAGCAACAATGGCGAATTGATGAGTTTTCCTGAAAGCCGCGTTTGCCACCCCATGCCCAGCCCACAACGCCATACCGAGCTGGACCGCGTGGCGCGCCAAGCTAACCAGGAGCCAGTGGAGCTCGAAGTCGGTTGCGGCTTCTGCCTTTATATCAAGCGCCATACCTTGAACACCGTCGGTTACCTGGACGAAGTAGAACTCAAGCGTGGCTATGGCGAAGAAACGGACTGGTGCCTGCGTGCCCGCAGCAAGGGTTGGCGGCATATGGGCGCGACCAATGTGTTCGTGGCCCATGCCGGTGGCCACTCCTTTGGCCCGGAAAAGGCTCTGCGCGTCTACCAGAACAACGCTATCCTGCGCCGCCGCTACCCGGATGCCGAACGGCGTTTCGATACCTTTGTCGCCCGCGATCCACTGGCACCAGCCCGGCAGGCACTGGCCAGACAGCTCGACGAACAACCATCGATCCAGGCGACTTCCACGCAGACTATTTTGCAACCCTTGGTCAGCAATGCACCCGAACTGCTGGGTCGCTGCTGGCTGATAGCCGATCGCCTCGACCATGCCAGGATCGGTGAACGCTGGTTGCAACTCGCCCGCCACCTGATCCGGCAACGGCAGCCCATCACCCTGCTACTGAGCGAAAGCAGCCCCTGGGAAAAACAACTGCTGACCTGTCGCAACGTAGTCCGCCTGCCACAAATCGACGGATTGAGCGAAATGGAAATCCTGGCCCTGAGCGATACCACTCTCGCACTCAGCCTGGACGATACGTCACCCGCCACCGGGGTACATCCCCGGCAGGCTCTGCAGTTGGCTCAGCGTTATCAATTGCCGCTATTTGCACCTCAAACATCCGGCTTTACCCGGCAGGGTGCCTTTGGCCTGGACGCACTGAACTTCTTCATTCCTGAAGCCCTTATCGCCTGAGCCATGGATACAATTATGAACCCTGCGCCCATTCAATATCTTGGCGAAATTACCGGCCTATACGGTGATGTATTGCAAGGCTGGGCCATGGATTCAAGCCAACCCGACCTCCGGCTGGCGGTGGAAATCTACATTGACCACATTTTTGTCGCCCTGGTCCGGGCCGATCAGGAACAGCCGCTGGATGTCGCAGGCGATGGCTTCCATGGTTTTGTCGCGCACCTACGCGAAAACTGGCTGACCAACGCCCGACATATTTCTGCCCGTATTGCCAACCAGGGTCCCTGGCTAGGCGGCCCCCTCGCACTACCACAGGAAAAACACAGTGCCAAACCGATGCCTGCAGCCACACAAGCCTGGCACACCGGTGGACTCAAGATAAAAGGCTGGGCCTGGGACCCGGCAGCACCCAGTCGCCATATCCAAGTACAGGCGCGTGAAAGTGAGCGCTGGCTGTCGAGCACCAAAGCCGATCAGCCTCACCCAGCCCTGGTTTACCGCACCACTTCCGACCACGGTTTCGACCTGGATTTACCGTGGGCGCTGGCCGACGGCCAACCCCACGACATCCATATCGAAACCGACCAGGGCATTCCGCTCACCGGTAGCCCGATCCGCCTCTGCCTGCATCTGGAAGGTTTCGAAGCACTATTACGCAGTTATTGGCCGAAAGAAGCGGCAAGTGCTGCGGCTCCAGCGCTACTCCAGCAGCTTGCCCGAACCCAGGATATCCATTTCCCGCGCAGCGCCGGCTTTAACCATTACCCAGCCTGGCACGCCTTGTTCCAGCAACCCAAGGCGCTGCCAAAAACAGTCGGCCAAGTGCTTGTCGTCTTGATCGGCCATGGCAGCGAACAGGCGGAATCGGTCAGTCGCGCCAGCATCAACCGGCAGCGCCTGCCCCAAACGCAGATTCGGGTGATTGCACCCACAGCAAGCGACCTGTTGACCGCGCTTGCAGAACTAGCTCCCGCGGCAAGCATCATCGTTCCGCTGCAACGTGGCGACCGCCTGCCCGAACATGCGCTGGATACCCTGCTTACCCATCTGGCCGGATCCGCTGCTGCCTGGGCCTATGCCGACTGTGACCAGGACGCAGCGGACGGCACGCGCAGCAATCCCTGGCTCAAGCCCGGCTGGGACGAAACATTGTTCTATGGGGCCGATCTCGTCACCCCTGGCGCGGCCTTCACCAGCACCACCGTGCTGCAAGCGATTACCCATCTGCGGAAAACCCGCCCTGCGATCCAGCCCGGTTGGCACCTGTTGCTGGCCAGTATCGTTGCCACTGATAGCGGGCCGGTCATGCACATTCCGCAAGTGCTCTACCACCGCCGCGCCGATGCACCCGCCAGCCCACACTTAACCTTACCGGATGGCGAGCGCCATGCCGCGCTCGACTGGCTGGCCCGGCAACGCATGCCTGGCGCCACTATCGCAGCCGTCAGTGACTATCCGGGCCTGACCCGCGTGCAATGGCCACTCCCTGAAAAGCTGCCACTGATCAGCCTGATCGTACCGACCCGCGACCAGTTGCAACTGCTGCGTCCTTGCATCGAGGGGCTGCTCGAAGGCACTGACTATCCGGCACTCGAAATCATCATCGTCGACAACGATTCATGCGTACCGGAAACCCTGGCCTACTTCGAGCAGGTTTCCGCGCGTGGCGTGCGCGTCCTGCCCTATCCGTATCCGTTCAACTATGCGGCCATCAACAACTGGGCCGTCGAACACGCCAGCGGCAGCATCATCGGCCTGGTCAACAATGATGTCGAAATTCTCGAACCCGGCTGGCTGAAGGAAATGCTCAGCCACCTGCTGCGCCCCGGCATCGGCGCAGTGGGCGCCAAACTCATATGGCCCAACGGCATGGTCCAGCATGGCGGCGTCGTGGTTGGCATCAATGGCCTGGCCGCACATACCGGCAACAACCTGATGCGCCAGGACGCAGGCTATCTCGGCTTCAACCAGATCGCTCGCGAGCAGAGCGTCGTCACCACCGCCTGCCTGCTGATGCGCAAGACCGACTACCTGCATCTGGGCGGCATGGACCCGGAGCACTTCCCCGTTACCTTCAATGACGTAGACCTATGCCTGCGCTTGGGCGAAACGGGCAAGCGCCTGGTATGGACCCCCTTCGCCAACCTGATCCATGCCGAATCGGCCAGCCGAGGCAAGGAAGACACACCGACCAAAGCTGCACGTGCCGGGCGTGAATACAGGCACTTTATCCAGCGCTGGACCCAGGCAGGCCAGATCGACCCTTACTACCACCCCTGCCTCAGCACCGATTACCTGGCCGGCCCCTATGGCGGACTCGCCCTGCCACCAAGCGATACCACACCGCGCAGCAAAGCCATTCGATAAAGGCAACCCGATGAAAATTACCTACGACGATCTGGCCAGCTTTATTCCCAGCCTGCACCAACCGGGCGAAAAAACCCTGCTGAATATCGGCTGTGGCACTGTCGGCCCGGAACGCCTGCCGGAATGCTTCAAATCATCCTCATGGCGTGAGATTCGTCTGGATATCGACAAGCGAGTCAAACCTGACGTCGTGGCCAGCTTTATTGATATGAAAACTGTGAACGATGCCACAATCGATGCCGTCTGGTCGTCGCATAATCTGGAGCATCTGGAAAGCTTCGAAGTACCCAAAGCCCTGGCAGAAATCCACCGCGTACTCAAACCCGGTGGCTTCGCCTTGATCACGCTGCCTGACCTGGAACGCATTGCCCAACTGATCGTAGATGGCCAACTGGAAACCGTGCTCTACACCTCACCCGCCGGTCCAATCACACCACTGGACATGCTGTTCGGCCACCAAGTATCGATCTCTCGGGGCAACCATTACATGGCGCATCGCACGGGGTTCACTGCCGAGCGCCTGGGCAATCAACTGACCAAGGCAGGATTCGAGGAGGTACGGGTAATGTCAGGGAAGTCGTTTGATCTTTGGACAGTAGCTCGGATAGCTGCTTGAAACATGATTATTCACTAATGCCGGCATTCGGCGCTCATCACCGCTGCCAACCCCCTCAATTGTTATTTAGTGACAGACCGCCTATGAAAAGCCTGTGCATTACCGGCAGCGTTCAACAAAACCTCGACAGGTTCGCCCAAGACCTTGGCAAAGCAGGTGCCACAGCCGCGCTTCCTGCCACTAGTGACCCTGCAATGTCACTCACCGCATGGCACCAAAAAGTGCTTGCCATTGAGCCAGTCGGAGGAGCGAACCACACTTCCTTGATTACGCTTGATCAAGTGTGGGAGCAATTAGCCGAAGACATATTCCTAGCTAATCATAACGAACCGCTCTGGTACTGGGCCGATGCCAATAGCGTTCATGTCCTGGAGTTCTGGCTCGACTTCGACCCCAACATCTTTTTCATACTCCTGCATACCTCTCCTCATGAAGCATTGCTAGGCGCGATCAGGCAGGGAGCTGATAACCTCGAAGCCTTGCAGACTACTTTGGATGACTGGTACACCCGTACCCAACTGATCCTGCGCTTTCATTTACGCCATCCGGCATCCAGTGTTCTGCTCGACAGCAGTAATGTATTTACACATACCAGCGCCTATCTCGAAGCACTCGCTAAGCGCTGGCAGTTACCACTGGAAATTTACGCCATTGAGCATCACCAACATGCCGACGATGCGCCAGTGGCCATCTATCTGGTCGACAAGTTTCTGAAAAGTTGCCCTCAGGCGCTCAGCCTACACAACGAAGTTCAAGCCAGTCTGTTTTTGATTGGCGTTGATGAGCCTCCAACACCAACTTTCGATTTAAACATCGCATTCACTGATTACTTCGAAGCGCGCAGCCGGTTCCTGGATGAACAAGCGGACAACGCCTCGCTGCGTCAGATAATGGATGCGAACCATAGGCAGCTGGCTCAGACCCAAGAACAAGCCGAACAGTATCAACAAGAACTTTTAGAAGCCCGCAGTAGACTGGAAATCAGTGAGAAAGAAAACCAGCTTCTGCTCGCCCAGCTGCATCAAACCCAGGAGGACTTCGAAAAACAAATCCTGGAAGGCCAGGCCAAGAACCTGCAGCTCGAAAAACTGAGTACAGAACATATCGCTCTCACTGCCAAATACGGAGAACAGACCAAGCTCGCCAGCGAGCGCAAGGCCCAGGCCCAGGCTCTCGCCAAGGAAAAGGCCGACCTGCTCGCCAGCCGCGACGCCTTGAACAAGGAAAAAACCGACCTCACCGCCGCTCGCGATGCCCTGGCCAAGGAGAAAACCATTCTCGTCGCGGCCCGCGACGAACAGGCCAAGCTTGCCAGCGAGCGCAAGGTCCTGGCCGATGCTCTCGCCAAGGAAAAAGCCGACCTGCTTGCCAGCCGTGAAGCCTTGAGCAAGGAAAAAATCGACCTCACCGCTGCTCGCGACGCCCTGGCCAAGGAGAAAACCGTTCTCGTCGGGGCCCATGACGAGCAGACCAAGCTCGCCAACGAACGCAAGGTCCAGATTGACACACTCACTAGAGAAAATAGCGATCTCCTTGCCAAACGGCATACCTTGGACAAAGAGTGCAAGCAACAGCATAGCAAGCTTGATGAGTCGGAAAACGAAAATCAGCGACTGCTCATCCAGCTCCATCAGACCCAGGAAGAGCTAGAGGGTTACCTCTTGCGATATCAAGCCGCCCAATCACAGTTGGATGAACAACGAGCACGTTTGCAAAAAATGCTCAAGCAGCAGCCTGATTATTGGGACTTCGACACCCTCGAAATCAACGTACTGGAAAGCGACGGCAACCAGCAAGTCGCCCAGTGGCGCTTGACCGAACTCTATATTGGCGGACGGCTGATTTCCGAAATTCGCTTCAAGACCTGTCTCGCCAATGGTCTTGCAAGTATTGTCATCCAGCGGACAGAAGGTACAGCCTCACCTGCTCCACTACTGCGCTGGCCGAACGGCTTCGCCACAGCGGAAGAGCTACCGTGTATCCCGACTCGAGGTCTAGCTACCCAAGGCAACAATGCCATACTGAGCGGGCTAAGCACTTCCGACTGGAATACTCTCCAACACCTTGCGAAGCAACTGGCCGGACTTCTCGCGCAACCGACAGATGGCCGGGTACCTAAGCAACTGAATGCCCCTGCCCTGCGCAACGGGCTGCTCGCCTTTGCCAAGACCCTAGCCGGCTGGCCCATAATGCTTCGCCACGATAGTATCCAGCTCCAGGAAACGCTTCGCACCCAAGGCTATGAACGCCTGGTGATTAGCCTCAGCAATCTGAGCCTCGGCCATCATCACTGGCCCGCCTTCGACTACCGCCTTGCTACTGTCGACATCGAGCCATACCCCTTCGGCCAGAACCCCCGCCTCGAGTTTCCCGACGGTAGCGCTCGGGATGTCTTACAAAACTGGTTTGCGGAAAGCGACGATAGCCACGGCCCTCGCCTGGAATTACGCTTCGCCCAACCAAACGCTATGGATATCCGTGTATGGGGGGCATTGAGTCAGAACGATCAACAGCTGATTAGCGCCTTGATCAAGGTCCTTCCCCTCCAGCTCGAAGAGCTCAGACAGGCCATCCCCAACGCTAGCAGACCATGGCAAGACTGGCAGACCCTGGCTGACACACTCAAAAACATCCTGGCCAGCATGGTCACCCGCAAAAATTCTACTCTTGCAGGAGTCACGGAATGATGAACGAAAACAGGCAAATGCCTCCCCAACAACAAACTGTTAATCTTCTGCAAACAATTTTTCCACCTCAGTCGGTCATTCTCGTCGGTGCCAACCAAAGCAACCCGCACCGACTCGACTGGCAGAACATTCAACCTGAAAATGTCCTGTTGATTGATGCCAGCCAGGAAGTACTGACAGAAATCAAGCAAAGCGCCAGCCCCGCCTCCGGTTGGCAAATGCGCAACGCCGTGCTTGCCGAAAGCTCGGGAGAGGCCTCGTTCTTTTACGCCAGCAATCCCAGCGAAGATGGTCTTATCCATCCTCAGAAGCTCACCAAATTCTGGGCGAATCTACGCACTACAGGCCAACAGGTCTGTGCAACTCAAACACTGCAAACGCTTTTTTCCGAACCGAAGCTAACCTCGCTCGTCTCAGTCAAGAACACTTGGCTCGTCATCAATTGCCTGCCGGCATTACGCATCCTGCAGGGTGCCGGCTCCCTGCTGAAGCAATGGAAAGTTCTATGGGTGCGGGTATTGCTCGTCCCTCTCGAAGATGACGAGCCCGGTACGACCCTGGCAGAGATCAAACATTACCTTGCCGACCACAATTACCATTGCATCGGTTGGTTCGAAGAAAACCATCCCCACATCGGCCAAGCCATCTTCCTGCAGGATACCGAGAAACTGCTCGAACAAGAAAATGTTCGACTTGCTAGCGCATGTACTGCACTGGATGCGGAAAAGCTAACTTTGTTTGATGAGCACACAGTATTGCGCCAAGATAAAAGCGCTCTCGAAGCCGAACGGACCACGCTAACGCAAATCAATATTGGCCTTGCCAAAAAACGTGATGTTCTTCAGAAACGCCAAGTTGAACTCAGAGCGTCCTACGATGTGTTGATAGAGAAAAAAAACGGGGTGCTCACTGAGCGCAACACGCTCTATCAGGAAAAAACTGAACTCCAAGCCGAACGCGACACCCTGGCCAAAGAGAAAACCGCTCTCGTCGCGGCCCGCGACGAACAGACTAAGCTCGCCAGCGAGCGCAAGGTCCAGCTCGACGTACTATCCAAGGAAAAGGCCGACCTGCTCGCCAGCCGTGACGCCTTGAGCAAGGAAAAAATCGACCTCTCCGCCGCTCGCGATACCCTGGCCAAAGAGAAAGCCGCTCTCGTCGCGGCCTGCGACGAACAGGCCAAGCTCGCCAGCGAGCGCAAGGCCCAGGCCGATGCTCTGGCCAAGGAAAAGGCCGACCTGCTCGCCAGCCGTGACGCCTTGAACAAGGAAAAAACCGATCTCACCGCCGCTCGCGATACCCTGGCCAAAGAGAAAACCGCTCTCGTCGCGGCCCGTGACGAGCAGACCAAGCTCGCCAACGAGCGCAAAGTCCAGGCCGAGACTCTTGCCAAGGAAAAGGCCGACCTGATCGCCAGCAGTGACGCCTTGAACAAGGAAAAAACCGCTCTCACCGCCGCTCGCGATACCCTGGCCAAGGAGAAAACCGCTCTCGTCGCCGCCCGTGACGAGCAGGCCAAGCTCGCCAACGAGCGCAAAGTCCAGGCCGAGACTCTTGCCAAGGAAAAGGCCGACCTGATCGCCAGCCGCGACGGCTTGAGCAGGGAAAAAACCGATCTCACTGCCGCTCGCGACGCCCTGGCTAAAGAGAAAACTGCTCTCATCTCGGCCCGCGATGAACAAGCCAAGCTCGCCAACGAGCGCAAGGCCCAGGCCGAGACTCTTGCCAAGGAAAAGGCCGACCTGCTCGCCAGCCGCGACGCCTTGAGCAAGGAAAAAAACGACCTCACTGCCGCTCGCGATACCCTGGCCAAGGAGAAAGCCGCTCTCGTCGCGGCCCGTGACGAACAGGCCAAGCTCGCCAGCGAGCGCAGGGCCCAAGCCGATGCGCTCGCCAAGGAAAAGGCCGACCTGCTCGCCAGCCGTGACGCCTTGAGCAAGGAAAAAAACGACCTCACCGCCGCTCGCGACGCCCTGGCCAAGGAGAAAGCCGCTCTCGTCGCGGCCCGTGACGAACAGGCCAAGCTCGCCAACGAGCACAAGGTCCGCATCGAAGCCCTCAGCGTCCAGCTTGAGGAGCAAACAGAAAAAACCAATGCGCTTCTCCTTACCCAGGACAGCCAGACCCTGCTTCTTTCTGAGCGCAATAGCCAACTCTACCAATTCGAAGCCGAACACAGCGAGAACCTCGCGAGACTTCGGCTGATGCAGGACGAACTGGTGAAAGGCGAGGCTCAGATCGAGCTCATCAAGGACCTCCTGCTTCGCGAACCGGGACTTTGACCATGCTGAATGGATTAACAAAATGGATTCGCCATCTCTTCGGCTCCAGGCCCCATGAGCCCGAGCAAGATGAAGTCGATGCACTTGTGTTCTCCGAAGAACCATCTTCAACCGACAAAAAGGTCACGGCACTTGCCGAAAAGAACATCAGGGTCGTCCCTTATGACGAGAATTTGCTCGAACGTGCCCGTAGTCAATGGCAGTTCGGTGATTGGGAGAGCCTCGTCAAGCTCGAACATAGCACGCTGCAGCACCATCCAGACCGAGCAAAGCTCGCTCTGCTGGCAGCTTCGGGACACTTCCAGCAAGGTAACGTCGCCGTGGCTAAAGAACTCATCCAGTTGGCCCAAAATTGGGGCTGCAGCAAGCATCTACTCGGACAAGTGTTAATCGCCGGCGTACATAACAGCCTGGGGCGTGCAGCAGCAAGCATGAGCGACAAGGAACGAGCCATGGCCCACTTCGGCAATGCCGTATCCTTGGTCACCCCCGGAAGCGATCTTCGCCTCGTCACCCGAGCCCGGACGCTCGAACAATATTCCCAACTCGGCCACTCGCCCACCGAACTGCTACATCTCGACCTTAAGTTACCTTCCAAAAATACACAGGAAGAAACGACTACTTTCTAACGAGAAATCTAACAACTGCCGTAGATCCACTTCCACTGATAAATATCCATGTATAACGCAAAGAATAACTTTATCTGAGTTTCGGAACCTCATGACCACACTTCAAACACTCTCTTCACTAACCCAAGGTAATATCGCAGCACGCAACAAAGACTATGTAACAGCTATTGCGCATTATATGTACGCTGCGCGCAACACACCTGAACTTGCCAAAATACTTACCTGTAATATCCGCATGGCACAACGAAAGTACCGCCACCAGCGGGACAAGGTATCCAGGCTGCGTATTGCCATATGCAGTACATCACTCGTAGATGGCAGGTCGGGCCGAATTCATGCATTTACCAATATCTATAATGACTTCGCCGATATAGAATTGATTGGTATCTCCAGCCAATTAGGCCATCCCGAAGAAGAGGCCGCACGGGCAGGTAGTGCATCGAAGCCCAATCGGTTCTTGGCTATACTTGATGATAATAATTCTCTCAATAAAGTCATAGACTTCATTTCCAGCTCTCCATTCGATAGTCTGCACCTTTTCAATCCTTGCGTCAGAACACTGCTAATTGGCACACTATACAAAATAATCTGGAATGCGAAGGTATTGATCGATATCGATGATGAGGCTCTTCTACTTGAAGATTTAGAATTGACCGGTGTGCTTGATACATACACCCACGAGAACCAGGCTTACCCTAGTCTGTCATCATTGAAAAGCGAAGAGTGGCTAAAAATCTCTCTCAACTTTGCCAAAGAATTTGATGGTATAACAGCATCCAGTACGGCAGTACAGCAACGATTTGGCGGAGAACTTATCAGTCACGCTTTGGAAGAAAAAAATATTCTGAAGCTTAAACATAGCATCGAAAATACTACCTCCAGATCTCTATCACAGGCCATGGCCAAATTGGCCAGCATTTTTATACCTCAGCTTGCTCAATTACTGCAGGAACAAAAAAATCCCAGCCTATATCACTTAGAAAGTGACACGCTCGTTCAATATAGACCGGAAAACCAGAAAACTTTGAGTGATAGTGCTACCGTAGAGCTCATTACTAGCGCTGTAGAACCACCTCAAGTTAAATTCGAACTCAATAAACATATACTGGAAAAAATAAATAAGCTGAACCTGTTCAATGCAAACTGGTATATCAAGGAATATTCTCTGAATATATCTACGCAAGAAGCACTTCAGCATTATTTTATCCACGGTATCGAGCAAGACCTAAACCCGAGTGACAGGTTTAATACAAGCTTCTACAAGCGCTCGAATCCAGACATCGTGAGCTCCGGCGTAAATCCATTTATCCATTATGCTACGCAAGGCGTCAACGAGGGTAGACAGCCACTGCCTATAGAAAACACCGTTGCGCTATCCAATAGTGGCTCATCTCAAAGTTACTCAGCCCAGCTGGATGACTATACACTGGGAAAAATTAACACGCTGAATCTATTTGATGCGAATTGGTATATTAATGAATACTCCTTAAACATAACTACCAACGAGGCACTTGACCACTACCTCAACTTCGGCATCGAACAAAATTTCAATCCAAGCAATAAATTCAACACACGCTACTATAAGCGCTCGAATCCTGATGTCATGAACTTCGGTGCAAACCCATTTATTCATTATGCCGTACAAGGAGTGAATGAAGGCAGGCTTCCACTTCCCTTGGATCTCGCCCAAATATCCACCGAGCAAAAAATAATCGATCAACAATACGTCCCCTATCGCAAAATTGACTCCATTGAAGTCAAAACTCCCGCGAAGGTTATCTGCTTTTACCTTCCGCAATTTCATGCGATACCAGAAAACGATAAATGGTGGGGTACAGGCTTCACTGAATGGACAAACGTAAAACCCGCACAACCACAATTCGAAGGTCATTATCAGCCACACGAGCCGGATGTGTTTGGCTATTACAACCTGCTTGATACGGAGGTCCAGCGGAAACAAGTCGAGCTTGCCAAAAACTATGGAGTGGGAGGTTTTTGCTTCTACTATTATTGGTTCGGTGGCAAACGCCTGCTTGAAAAGCCCGTGGAAAACTATCTCAACGACAAGTCTCTCAATCTTCCCTTCTGCCTTTGCTGGGCTAATGAAAACTGGAGCAGACGCTGGGATGGCTTGGAGAATGACATTTTGATGGGGCAGAACCATTGTCCCGAAGATGATTTGGCCTTTATCAAGAGCTTGGCTCCGTACCTGAAAGATAGCCGGTACATCAGGATTGGTGGAAAACCGCTCGTGATTATCTATCGTCCCGGTCTTTTCCCTGACCCAATGGGAACCGGGAAATTCTGGAGGCAATGGTGCCGTGAAAATGGCATAGGCGAAATCCATTTGGCGTTGACACACTCCTTTGAAAAAACCCCTCCATATGAATATGGTTATGACTCAGTTGTCGAGTTCCCACCAAATAATACTGGAATACCAAACATTACCGCCCAAATCGAAGGCATAAACGAAGACTTTGCCGGCAGCATCTATGACTGGGGCACCTTGGTCAAACGCAGCGAAGACTATATAACGCCTGAGTATCCGGTTTTCCGAGGAGTGTGCCCCTCTTGGGACAATACCGCGCGAAAGAAAAAGAAAGGCTCGATCCTGTACGGAAGCTCTCCACGCCAATATCAGAACTGGCTATTCAATGCGATTGCCGATACCTCAAAACGTTGGAAGGGCACAGACCGCCTGGTGTTTGTCAATGCCTGGAATGAATGGGCCGAAGGTGCGCACCTTGAGCCGGATGCTCGCTACGGCTTCGCCTATCTGGAAGCCACACGAAACGCCTTGCTCAAAGCAAGCCTATGCCTGGAACAGCACAAGCCGTCCGTCGATAACGATACGCTTGCAGTAGTGGTTCACTCCTTTTATCCAGATATTCTGGAAGAAATCATCGAACGACTGAAAAAGACAGGCAATACCCAGCTAAAGCTGTTTGTCACATGTCCTGAAGATAAAGCGTCGGAAGTTGAAAATATTCTTGCCAGATCGGGCTTCGAGCATCTGCTTCTTCCCACGACAAACAGAGGACGGGATGTTCTTCCTTTCTTCAAGATACTTCCCCACATCTTCAATGGCCATCACCGTACCATTCTCAAACTACATACAAAAAAATCCAAGCATCGAGATGATGGCGACAAATGGCGCGACGATCTTTATGAAAAACTGATAAGTAGCATGACAGGTGCCCAACACCTATTCAAAGAAGTGCCAGAAATTGGCATGATCGGCCCGGCAGGCCATATCCTTCCCATGGACTCCTACTGGGGATCGAACGAGAAGAATGTTCTAAAACTTGCCGCCAGGCTTGGTATAAGTCAGGAGCAGGTATTCGACCTTCCATTTATTGCTGGCACGATGTTCTTTTGCCGTACCATTTCCCTCCTACCGCTTTACAAGCTGGTGGCAGAGGATGATTTCGAGCTGGAAGCCGGACAAACCGATGGAACTTTTGCACATGCGATGGAAAGGATATTTCCTATTTTAATGATCTCTTTAAATCTAAAAATAATCGATACAGATAATAATGACTCAAAAGGAACCAATATAAGTGAATATGCTTATGCTCAAAAAGGATGATATAAATATCCAAATAAATCTGTAATTAAATCCACCATAAGCCTTCAATTTATTCAACTTAAAAAACCCCACAACCTATCAAAAAATAGCAGATATTAGAACCCAAAAAATATCTCACCAAACACTTACAGGTGGACTATAAATGCGCATTGCCTGCCTAATGATGCAAAAGAACGAAATAGATCTATTAGAAAAATGGATAATTCATCATGGAGACATATTTGGATTTGAAAATCTCTACATATTCGACAACGGCTCTACAGATGAAAAAATAAAAATAATATCTAATGAATTCACCAAAAAAGGAGTAAATTTCTTTTTTGACTTTAACACACCCACCGACTTCGAAAATAAAGGAAAAATTATTGGCAGAAAAATAATCGAGCTAGATAGTAAAGAAAAATATGATTTCTTCATACCACTCGACTGCGATGAATTTGTCGGCGTATTAAATGCGAATGGAGAATACTCTTGTCAGCGTGAAGATATCGATAAAGAACTTGCATATCATATAAAATCAGAAGATGTCTTATTATTTAAATGGCAATGCTTTAACTCACCAATAAATAAAAACTCGTTTCAAATACAATCTACTAGAAAGTGCTTTTTTAGATCAAAAACATTTGACAGTATGGATGTTGGGTTTCACTGGGGTAAAAGTCGACTAAGCGGTGGAGAGCATCATACATCCTTAATCCAATTCCACTTTCACAATAAACCATTCGAAATTTTACGCGAGCACGCCAAAGAAAAATTAAAACTCAGAGTAAAATCATTTGAGCCTGACTCACTTAAAAACTACGATGGCCCCGGACTTCACATGATCAAATACTTCCTAGCAACCGAAAAAGACTATCTATCAGAGTTCACAAAAATATCTCATCAGAAAATAAATTGCCTAGAAAAAAGATTCAAAAAACTTGGATTAGCTTGGCCATATGAGTCTTATCTCGTAGCAGCACAAGATATTTTTTCTGAAGATTATTCGCGATTAGAAGCACTTGCTAAAGCCTTCGGACTACAGCCATTAACCTCCTCACACGAATACGTTAAAGGGAATATAGACCATATTTCACTTCAGAACCAAACCCTAAGACTATCTGGATGGGGGGCTGACAATCTCGGTAATACCCTAAAGCATTTCAGGATCGTAATAAATAATGAAGCTCTCATCATTATCAAAGACATCAAGACCATTAACAGACCTGATGTAATCAAGCATCATGCCAATTTAGAAATTAATTGTGGGTTCGAGCTAGAAATCCCTACAACAAAGATAATGTCCTTCACATCAACAATAAAGGATATTAAAATTTATGCCACACAAAATCATACCTCGCTCGGGAATAGTATTCACCTAGGTCAAGAGGCGCTACTTAACTTAAAAAGTCTAACATATTGAAAGCATTAGACACTTTATAACTTTCAAGAAAACTAGGCTAGTTACAGCTAGCCAAGGATTTCAGGGCTTATAAAACATCCCTGATACTTCAGGAAGCATAATAATCAAAGAGGATTTCAATCACTAAAAGCATTTTAGCATAATAGACTACAATGACTACTGAATGCATATTCGAGGAGCAACCAAAAACTATACTATTGAAATTTTCAGATGCTATTAACTGGAATATTGCAGAGATACTATTTAATTTCAAAAATTAAATTCATATTACATAAAATCATAACTTCCAAAGTAAAGCAAGCAGGCAATATGACTTCTAGAAAAAAGCTGTATGATTTTCGCTTTGGCAGCGAAAAAACACTCAACTCAAACATTTTTCCTATTTCAAAGAAAACAATACTTGATGAAATAAAATCATATGGCTGGATTAAGAATTATGATCAAATTTTTGATCGTGACCGCCAAGAGCCCTCACCAGAGCTACGTCATTTTGCTCTTGGTCTTGAACCAGCAACATTTCGGCTTCGTATCCAACCTGGACTGTATAAAATCATAGCAACAATAGGAGATAACTTATACGCTGACCATATAACTATCATCGAAGTAACTGGACTCAACAGTTCAATTCCCCCCATCAAAACACGACTGGATGTATACAATACAATATCTTTTTGTGTACAGAGCACTGAGAACCATATAGATTTCAAATTTAGCTCTCCGTGCAACAACTGGATAATTAATAGGATTGAGATAGAGCAAACCGATGAATTAGAACCGATAAAAATGAATAAGGACTGTTACTTTAAAGACAAATGGAAAATATTACCAGAGTCAGAGAACGGCCCGCATTCACTACTTTCTAATTTTATTAGTAACCCCACACCAAAACCATATATTTCTCCAACCAATATAGGATGTACAGACTATCTCCAAGCGATTGAGGAAGGTATACGATTTTTTATAAACTATCAAAACGAGTATGGCGCAATAATCGACCCTTATCTTAAAAAAGAATTCCAATATGCAACTCCTTGCTTTGCATTTGCAGCTGGGCTAATCGCTAGCAAGAGAAATGACTCTAAACTTCTCAACGCTGCTATCCAAGCTTTTGAGTGGGCTAGTCAGTCACTTGCTAAACGAGAAGCCGCAACTGCCCATGAAGATTTTTATCCATCGCCGCTTGCACATGCGTATGCAATTCTGAAAGATAAAGTTGATCAGGAGACTCAAAAACGTTGGCAATCTCGACTACTTGCGATGGATCCCTTTGATATATACCGACACGTAGTAGGCGGATCAGCCGGACCTGGTTCAAACTGGAATTGTAAAGCTCTTGCAGGTGAATATTTATTTGTTCGGCAAGGCTTAAGAGACTCGTCAGAATTTATATGGAGCTCCTTGCTTGCACAAGGCCGCCTTTTTGATAACGAGTTTGGTCTATACTCAGAAGGACCTTTTGTCTACGATATTTTCCCACGAGCTTGGCTATATGACATGTTACAAGCTGGATTTAGTGGCCCTAACCAGCTAGCCATAGAAGAAAGTTTGGATAGAGGTGCTATAACTAGTCTATTTATGCAAGGCCCTACTGGAGCACTACCGATTGGAGGGAGAAGCGGATTACACCTATGGGGAGACGCCTTACAGATATTAATATTTGAAATAGCTGCAATACGCTGGTCACGACGGGGATTACCGCTAATTGCAGGAGTTTTTAAACGAGCCGCCAGAAGGACTTTTTCCTCACTGAAAGAATGGAAGCGCCCGACTGGTGAATACTGGATTGTAAAGAATAAAGTAGACCCATTGCTTCGGCATGGTTATGAAGCCTACTCGTCTCACTCTCAATACAATCTTCTACTTCTTACCATTATTGGCTATGCATACGAGCATGGACTAGAAACTGAATCAATAGAGGAGCGAATAACCCCAACTGAATACGGCGGTTATTACTTGAATCTACCAAAGCCTTTTAACAGCATCATTGCCAATTCCTCTGGAACCTCTATTCAAATTACTAAAGAGGGTTATCCTCATCAAACTCCACGAGGTCTTGTCAGAATTCAGTTTCTTGGACTGCATCCATCACTACCAATCTCTGAAGGCTCCGTTCAATCTAGACATTATCATCTAGATAATACAGATAGCAGCAGCCTTGCATTCGGTCTTGTTTGGAAACGCCTAAAACAAGAAGAAAGTTTCTTTAACCCAGACTCATCCCAAATTGAAACCAAGGCATACTCAAGCGTAGTAGACTCGAAAATAACCAGATTACATGTCGAATATCAGTCAAAAGAAGAAAACTCCATCTCAATTACAGAAGATTACGAACTTAGTAATCGTCAAGTACATATCCAATACGAAATTAATGGCCCCATCGAAAATACTGAACTCCGTTGGCCTATTTTTCAGGGAGATGGACAAGACGAATCCAAACTATCCTTAAGTAAAAATGCATTAGAATTAACCTTCAAAGGTCACCAAATTCGCTATTCATGCAGCGGTGTGAGTGAAATTATAATATCTAGTGAGCGCTATGCGCATCGTGGTGGCTATATATATGTAGCCTCAGCAAAGCTATTAAAAAATCGGTCCTGCTGTCTAACAATCACTCATCTATAAGTCAAATTATATAAAACCTTTTATAGCAAATCATTATATCTATGGAGTTAAGAATGAAAATAGCCATCGCCGGCACAGGATATGTCGGCCTTTCAAACGCCGTACTGCTCGCCCAACACAATGAAGTCGTGGCGCTGGACATCGTTCTAGAAAAAGTCGAGTCTCTTAATAGACGTCAATCCCTCATCGTTGATCCGGAACTGGAAGAGTTTCTGCGCGATAAACCGCTGAACCTACGTGCCACGCTCGATAAGGAGGATGCCTACCGGAATGCAGATTGTGTAATTATCGCCACGCCCACGGATTACGATGCGGAAACCAACTACTTCAATACCCGGTCGGTCGAGGCGGTGATCCATGACGTGCTGTCGATCAACCCGACGGCACTGATGGTGATCAAGTCGACCGTTCCGGTGGGCTTCACTGAACGGATGCGACAGGAGTCCGAGTGCAACAACATTCTTTTTTCTCCGGAGTTTCTTCGCGAGGGCCGGGCACTGTACGACAACCTGCACCCCTCGCGTATCGTGATAGGCGAACGCTCGGAGCGGGCGCGGGGTTTTGCCGATCTGCTGCTACAAGGCGCCGTGAAAAAGGACGTGCCGGTGTTGTTCACCGACCCTACCGAAGCTGAAGCAATCAAATTGTTCGCCAACACTTACTTGGCGATGCGGGTGGCCTACTTCAACGAGTTGGATACCTACGCCGAGATACATAAGTTGGATACGCGACAAATCATCGAGGGCGTTGGGCTGGACCCACGCATCGGCAGCCACTATAACAATCCGTCTTTCGGCTATGGTGGCTATTGCCTGCCTAAGGATACCAAGCAGTTGCTGGCCAACTATTACGATGTACCGCAAACGCTGATCAGTGCCATCGTCGACGCCAACACCACACGCAAAGACTTCATTGCTGAGTCAATTCTCAAGCGTCAACCCAAGGTAGTAGGTATCTACCGGCTAATAATGAAGGCCGGCTCGGATAATTTCCGTGCCTCCTCGGTTCAGGGAATTATGAAGCGGATCAAGGCCAAGGGCATTGAGGTCATCGTCTTCGAGCCCGTCCTGCAGGAAGAAACCTTCTTCCAATCTCGTGTCGTCCGCGATCTCGACGAGTTCAAGCACTTGGCCGACGTGGTAGTGGCTAACCGGCTGGTAGAGGAAATCATGGATGTGCGCAACAAGGTCTATACCCGGGACCTGTTCGGGCAGGATTGAACTGTAAGATTAGAATTAATCTGACAGAATCTTACTATTATTCTGCAGCCACAGACCCTTACACATTCAATGTAAGGAGAGAGTAGAGTGCCCCAAGTATTCAAGCGAAATAACATGGAACCTATATCTTGTAAATTATAGGGAACAGCGAAACCCTTGGGGCTTTCAGAACACTCTTGGACATATAGAAAATGGTTGACATCTCAATAATAATACCATACTACAACGCTGAACTATATATACATGAAGGGATTGATAGTATTCTTGCCTATTCAGGCAAATATGAGTACGAGATCATCATCATAAATGATGGCTCCACTGACCATCATTCTTTGCAGATTTTGAAATCAATTGAAGATACCGGGCTATACAAAGTTCTTCACCAAGAAAACAAAGGTCCTGCGTCTGCTAGAAATACAGGCTGCAAAGCAGCCAGTGGAAGCTATTTTTTATTTTTGGATAGCGACAATAAAATCACACCACAATACATAGACATAGCTCTAGACTTATTGATGAATGATGCTGAATTAGGCATTGTGTATGCGGATGCTTTTTTCTTTGGTGATGGGAGCCGCCCTGGGTTTATAACAAATGGATTCAACATTCAAAAGCTTTTAGCCTCAAACTATATAGATATGTGCTCTTTTATACGTAAAACGGCTTGGCAAAGTGTTGGAGGAATGGATGAATCAAAAGATATTTTCACCCATGAGGACTGGGATTTCTGGTTAAGCCTGTATGAAAAAGGTTGGAAATTTAAGTTTATCAATCAGAAACTATTTCATTACAGAATCAGAAGAGGCTCCCTTATTGACACTCACATAAAAAACAATGAAGCCAAGTCTAGAGAATTATATATTGCGAATAAACATGCTGAACTTTATCGTGAAAATTATACCGACTTATATGTAAAGTCCGACATCAATATAAATACTCAGGTATTTTGGAGCGAGAAACAAGAGCAAGAAGATACACCCCTAAGATACTCCGAAGCACGCAGTACCAAAGCCTGGTATTCATCTGAGGGCAAAACTCAGAGGCTTCGTCTCTACTTTCCGGATGACCTGAAGCCAGTCACCCGTCTGCGCCTGGACATCGCGAACAGGCCACTGGCTATCACCCTGCACGGCATGTATCTGCTCAACGCCGAGGAAGATGTGCTTTGGCAATGGTCAGGAGATCAAGATTCTTTTACCGATATAGTCGGCGTGGCTTTTTTCCGCGAGCAGAATGCCGAGCCCCATACTCTCTTCACTTTGAATAACGATCCACGATTCGATATCGCCCTGCCTGACGACATTCTGGCCTCCATTCAACCGGGCTGCGCGCTAGTGCTGGATATCACTCCCTGCTCCCTTGCCAGCCAACTCCCATATCTGCTCGCTCAGATAGAGAAACCTTCTTCTCTCAATGACAAAAACTGCCTTATCGCAGCCCAGGCAGAGCAAATTCAGAATTTGCAGGAAAAGCAGCAGCAAATGCATGAACAGTTGTTACGCGCGGAAGCCCAATTGGACTTGCTCAAGGAAGTGGTACTGGGCAATGGATATGTGGAGCCATTGTGAGCGCTATAGGGCGTGTCATCGATTATTTCCCTGTTGCAACGTGGGAATAATCGATGACACACCCTGATCTTTTGATTTTAAAAACAACCCATTAACCAACGACAGAGCACATTATGATCCTCGTTACCGGCGGAGCCGGCTTTATCGGTTCCAATTTCGTCCTGCAGTGGCATGCCAGCACTACCGAGCCTGTTCTCAACCTGGATGCCTTGACCTACGCCGGCAATATGGAAAATCTCCGTTCGCTGGCCGATTCTTCACGGCATGTTTTCGTACATGGCGATATCACGGATGCAACGCTGCTCGAGCGCCTATTTGCCGAGCACCGACCACGCGCAGTCGTGCACTTTGCTGCGGAGTCCCATGTGGATCGCTCGATCCATGGCCCGGAAGCCTTTGTGCATACCAACGTCAATGGCACCTTCCGCCTGCTGGAGGCGGCACGAGCCTACTGGAACGACTTAGCGGCCGAGGAGCAACAAGCCTTCCGCTTCCTGCATGTCTCCACCGATGAGGTATACGGCACCCTGGGGCCAGCCGATCCGGCTTTCACTGAAACCACGCCTTATGCGCCGAACAGCCCTTATTCGGCCAGCAAGGCCGCCAGCGATCACTTGGTACGCGCCTACCATCACACCTATGGCTTGCCCACGCTGACCACTAATTGTTCGAACAATTACGGCCCCTACCATTTCCCGGAAAAACTGATCCCGCTGATGATCGTCAATGCCCTGGCCGGCAAGCCATTGCCGGTGTATGGCGATGGCCAGCAGATTCGCGATTGGTTATATGTGAAGGATCATTGTTCTGCCATCCGCCGGGTGCTGGAGGCTGGTCGAACCGGTGAGACGTATAACGTCGGCGGCTGGAACGAGAAGGCCAATATCGACATCGTGCATACCGTATGCGCCTTGCTCGATGAGCTGGCGCCGGCCCCTGCGCGCCATGTACAGCATTCCGTCACTGGCAAGCCATTGCAGCGATACGCCGAATTGATTACCCACGTCGCCGACCGTCCCGGACATGATCGCCGCTATGCCATCGATGCGCGCAAGATCGAGCGCGAACTTGGCTGGAAGCCGGCCGAAACCTTCGAGACAGGCATCCGCAAGACGGTGCGGTGGTACCTGGCCAACCAGGATTGGGTGGCCAACGTACAGAACGGCAGCTACCGCGACTGGATACAGCGGCAGTATGAGGAGCCACGGGAATGAGGATTCTGCTGGTAGGGAAGAATGGGCAGGTCGGCTGGGAGTTGCAGCGAGCCTTGGCGCCGCTGGGTGAGCTGCTGGCCTTGGGCCGCGAGGAGACGGGTGATCTGGCTACCACCGACAGGCTGGTCGCCAGGATTCGTGAACTGGCGCCTCAAGTGATCGTCAACGCGGCGGCCTATACTGCAGTGGACAAGGCGGAAACCGAGGTAGAGCAAGCACAGCGCCTCAATGCCGAATTACCGGCTGTGCTGGCCCGTGAAGCGGCAGCCCTGGATGCTTGGCTGGTGCATTATTCGACCGATTATGTATTCGACGGCTCGGGAACGCAGCCCTGGACAGAGGAAGCGCCGACCGGGCCGCTGTCGGCTTATGGGCGCGGCAAGCTGGCAGGTGAAAAGGCGATCCTGGCCAGTGGGGTGCGGGCACTGATTTTCCGTACCAGTTGGGTCTATGCCTCGCGGGGTCACAACTTTGTCCGAACCGTGCTGCGACTTGCCCAGGAGCGCGAGACGCTGGATATCGTCGCCGATCAGGTCGGTGCCCCTACGGGTGCCGATCTGCTTGCGGATGTGACCGCCTTGGCGCTTCACCAAGTACTTCAAGCGGATGCTGCTGGGGCGGCCCTGTCCGGCATTTACCACTTGGTGGCAGCCGGCGAAACCTCCTGGCACAGCATTGCCCGCTTCGTGCTGAGTGAGGCCGAGCGGGCCGGTATGCAACTGCGCGTTTCTGCTGACAAGCTCGGAGCGATTCCTTCGGAGGCCTATCCAACCCCGGCGCCCCGCCCTCGTAATTCGCGCCTGGTCACCAGCAAGCTGGAGCAGGCTTTCAATGTGCGCATGCCACCCTGGCAATCCGGGATTCAGCGCATGCTGCATGAAATTCTCGCTAAATAAGGATATTCACTCGATGGAACGCAAAGGCATCATCCTCGCTGGCGGGTCCGGTACTCGCCTGCACCCGGCTACGCTCTCGGTTTCCAAGCAGTTGTTACCGGTGTACGACAAACCGATGATCTACTACCCACTGAGCACTCTGTTGCTGGCGGGAATTCGCGACATTCTGATCATCTCCACCCCACAGGACACGCCACGCTTTGCCCAACTGCTCGGTGATGGTAGCCAGTGGGGTATTAACCTGTCATATGCTGTCCAGCCCAACCCGGATGGATTGGCGCAAGCCTTCGTGATCGGAGCGGACTTCATCGGAAACCACCCGTCAGCCTTGGTGCTGGGTGACAATATTTTCTATGGGCACGCCTTCCAAACATTGTTGGAAAGTGCGACGCAGCGTGAATCCGGCGCTACGGTGTTCGCTTATCACGTGCATGATCCCGAGCGCTATGGCGTAGCGGAGTTCGACGATAGCGGAAAGGTACTGTCGCTGGAGGAAAAGCCGGCTGTGCCGAAATCCAGCTATGCGGTGACGGGCCTGTATTTCTACGACGCGCAGGTGGTGGACTTGGTTCGCGAGATCAAGCCCTCTCCGCGTGGCGAGCTGGAGATCACTGACCTGAACCGTCTGTATCTGCAGCAGCAGGCCTTACATGTGGAGATCATGGGCCGCGGCTATGCCTGGCTGGATACGGGAACGCACGATAGCTTGCTCGAAGCCGGGCAATACATTGCCACGCTGGAGAAACGCCAGGGTTTGAAAGTCGCCTGTCCGGAGGAGATCTGCTTCAGGTCCGGCTGGATCGACGCTACCCAACTCGAGCGATTGGCCCAGCCGCTGGTCAAGAACGGCTATGGAAAGTATCTGTTGAGCTTATTGAAAGAGAAGGTGTACTGATGCAAGCCGACAAACTGACTATTCCTGAGGTGGTGCTCTTTACACCGAAGGTATTCGGCGATGAGCGTGGGTTCTTTTATGAAAGCTTCAACGCCCAGGCCTTCTCGCAGGCTACTGGGCTGCAACCCGACTTCGTCCAGGATAACCACTCGCGCTCCGTGCGTGGCGTGCTGCGCGGGCTACATTACCAGTTGCCGCCTCACCCCCAGGGCAAGCTGGTGCGTGTAGTGCAAGGCGAGGTGTTCGATGTGGCTGTCGACATTCGCCGTTCGTCACCGACATTCGGGCGCTGGGTCGGGGAAATCCTTTCTGCTGACAACAAGCGCCAGCTATGGATTCCCCCAGGCTTCGCCCATGGCTTCGTCACCCTGAGCGAGACGGCGGAATTCCTTTACAAGACCACGGATTTCTACGCACCCGACTGCGAACGCTGTATCGCCTGGAATGACCCGGCTATCGGTATCGATTGGCCGTTCGCTGAAACACCCTGCTTGTCCGGCAAGGATCAGTTGGGTCCACCCTTGGCCGAAGCCGAGGTATTCGACTGACTGGAAGATCTAATCCTGACACCACATCGATAAAAAGCCAGAATGGGGACTCTGGCACCGGGACATTCCATGCCTGATGCGGCAATCGAATCAGGCATATCGAGTCGCAAGGAGATGGCTATGAATTACTCCGTTCAAAAGAACGAAATGGATCAATGCCTTCAACCGCGAGATGCAAACAGTTCTCGGTACATCGCAACAGACCCTGCATCGCGCTCGCGACGTTATCACTCGTCTAGTGTGTAATGGCTGACGCGAGCGCCTACTCTACTTCCAGCACTCAGGCTTTGCCGGTATGTATCGCCTTGCCCCGAATTGAAGGCCTTATATCCCTTAGAGAGTGACGAATGCTGCTTGCAGCCTGGGCGCTGGCTCGCTGGCATGCCAATTGGCAGAGTTGGCCGGCCGCAACTGCTTTCTTTAAGGATTTGTCACGACTTTAGACGATGCCTTCGTGTTCCATGGATCGCTGCCGGATCTATGCCGGGCGGCGGCTAACGTCTGTCTACTTTTTACCGAGGCCAACCCACCTCCGATGGCATTCGGTACTGCGCTATATAGCCTACTGGCGCAATTTCAGAATCATCGTGGGACGACCGCAACACCGATAACACTGTGATATCCGTCACAAATCGAAAATCATTAATCGGATTTATCTTAAAGACAGCTTTATCAAAGCCAGGCCTGTCTAGAATCGAACTAATGAATTAATTCTTTAAAGCTGGTCATTCATGAGTAATTTCATTCGGAAAGGCGGTTCGAACGAACCTGAGAAATCGATCTCTGTTGTCTCTGGCCTTTCGATCACCTTTACACTGGGCCAAGAGCCTTCTGAAAAGCTCGACACTCCGCCACTGATACCCTGGAAAGACCATCCGCAAACCACTCTGGAATGGGAACGTTTTTCCATCATGAACAGAGGCTTTGTCGAACCTCCAATGAAACATCTGGAGAATCGAAAGCCAGCGGCAGGTGTGCTTATTCTTGAACCTGATTTGCGCATCTGGGCGATCCATCAAGCTGAACTCTATAGCTCAGCTCGGCTTGGTTTCCCTGTTGGCCGCCAGGAAACAGGACTATCACTACAGGCTGTCGCAACACGAGAGACCTGGGAACAGACTGGTTTGCAAATCCGGATTACGGCTTGGCTTGGCGATTTTGACCAGATAGTCACGCGGACCCGTCTGTACCTGGCCGAGCGAATAGGTGGCTCGCCAGCAGCCTGTAGTTGGAGCAACCAGACACTGAGCCTCATGCCTCTTGCTGTATTACAACAACTACCAAATCAGATGCTGGCCTCTCCGGTTAGCGAGGGTTTGGAAAGCCTGAAAAATATATTGAACATGACTCACGCAATGGAAGGGATCTCAGATAAAGATCTGATACAACGTTAAAAGTTAACTTACGCTCGCCGCCTGATTATGTTAACGCTCATCAAACTGGGGAATGCTTTTATCCCGCGATACTAAAACTCCCAGCCACTGCACAAACGCCAACTACAAATAAAGTGCAGTGTTGCAATGGGCCAGAGTCGTTCAAGTGCACAAGTATTTCTAAATAAGCCAGCATTCGGCGACGGAGCCCAATGCTTCGGCGGTGCTGTTCGGCGTCAGTCGGCGGCCAGCTCCAGGTCGTCATCGCTGTTCCAGATCACACTGCCGCCCCATTCGCTATGACAAGACTGCCTGCAACTTCCTTGGCACCATCCATCTAGCTGCAACCGTCGTTGGGTTCTATCCCATTTTCATGGGCGGTTTTGAAAGAGTTGAAGACTTCAAATCTTGTCGAGCGACTCTACGACGCATTCTGGCGATCCTGGCGGTCTTGCACTCGGACATGACACTCCTTCGGCTCGGCATGAGCTTACTCAAAAGTGTCCATGTTACGAGGTGGAACCCAAGATAATTAGTAATATCTAATATAAATAATTCTTAAATTAATCCGGGTATAAGAATTACTTTACGGCAATTTTCCTCTTTTTTATCAAAAATCTTATACCCTTCTGCAGCTTGTTCGAGTGATAGACGATGCGTAATGATAGCATCGGGCGATAAAGCGCCTTGCTCGATATATTGCAGAAGTTCGGGAAGAAAGCGCTGAACATGAGTTTGTCCCATTTTAAAAGTCAGGCCTTTATCGAAGGCATCACCAAATAAGAACCCATGAATGAAGCCTGAATAAACACCAGGTACACTGACTACGCCTCCCCGACGTACAGCGGCTATACATTGCCGTAAGGCTTTACCGCTGCTTCCTTCCAGTTTGAGGTTGGTGAGTATGGTTTCCGTTGTACTGCCTTTAGCTTCAAATCCTACCGCATCGATGACTCCATCCACCCCTCGGCTTCCCGAAGTCTGTTTGATAATGGTGTCTGCCGGATCGTCGTCTTCATCGAAGTTGATAGGAATGACGCCATAGGTCTGTTGCGCATAGGCCAGTCGATAAGGGTGGTGATCAACCATGAAAATCTGCGTTACGCCAAGCATTCTCGCACAGGCTGCCGATAGCAGTCCTACAGGGCCAGCACCATAGATAGCAACGCTCGAGCCTTGCTTAAGCTCTGCATTGGTTACGGCTTGCCAAGCCGTAGGCAAGATATCGGATAGAAATAGAACTTTCTCGTCGGATAAGGTACCCGGCACTTTAAAGGGTCCGGTATTGGCTTTAGGTACGCGGATATATTCAGCTTGGCCACCCGGCACTCCACCATATAAATGGCTGAAGCCAAACAGGGCTGCGCCAGGTGGAATGGTCTTTTTGTTCAAAATGGCGCCGCGACCAGTATTGGTTGTCTCACAGGCAGCATATAGATGTTGTTGGCAAAAAAAGCAGCTACCGCACGCAATGACAAAGGGAATCACCACTCTGTCACCTTTCTTTACGGCAGTCACATCTGGACCGGTCTCTTCGACAATCCCCATGAACTCATGACCGAAAATATCACCCTGTTCAACGGTAGGTATTTTACCCCGGTAGAGATGAAGATCCGAACCACAAATAGCGGTGGCGGTCACTCGAAGCACGATATCATCTGCATCAATAATGATGGGGTCCGGTACGGTATCTACACGAACATCGCGTATGCCGTGATAAGTCAGAGCTCGCATAGAAGTCCTCTGCATGATAAAAACTTTAAATCAATAGCCAATATAAGTAGCTACTCGATTGAGTAGCTATAGTTTTTAATTTACTGCCTCGTATTTACTTCACGAGGCAGATAAATCGACTATCTGCATCCTGCATCGGTAATTGAATTAAATTACCGTCATCATTAATGATGTTGTTGATTCGCTATATCTGAACCAAGATCAGCACCCGTAACAGGATTGCTCAAAGGATTCGACAGGGTGCGGCTAGCCATTTGCTGTACGACTTGAAAATCCCGGTCAGCCAGTTGAACCGTTGCGCGACCGTCACCGCCATCTACGGCGGGTTGGGGATGGTCGACGAATTGCCATTCCGCGCCCTCATTCCATGGACCGCGTATATTTTCTTCACCTTGCGACAGGTCGTAATAGATATTGGCGTATTCAGCCTTACCGGGCAGCTTACCTTGCGGGAAATTCGGCTGTATGGAGTGTAAGGCTTTCTCGAAAGATTTCTGGTGCGCAATCTCACGGGTCATCAGAAAGATTAGCGCGTCCTTGATTCCAGGATCATCGGTCACATTGATCAAACGCTCATAGACAATTTTAGCGCGAGCCTCGGCCGCGATATTGGAGCGCAGATCGGCAGTCGGTTCGCCGATAGTATCGATATAAGCCGATGTCCAGGGCACTCCACCTGAATTGATCAATGGAGTACCACCGCCGTATAAGAGAGACGTAATATGCGAATCGTTACCATTGTCGGTCAGCGATCGATATAAATCCGCCTCTTCTTCCACGCCTTCTGCCATTTGGCCTTTGGCACCTTTGTTCAGCATACCGATGATCGAACCGATGATTTCTAGGTGGCTGAGCTCTTCGGTCGCGATATCCATCAGCAGGTCTTTGCGGCCGGCGTCGTCTTCGGCCAGACCTTGAGTGAAGTAACGCATGGCTGCGGCTAGTTCGCCTTGTGCTCCGCCGAACTGTTCCAGCATGAGATTGGCCAACCCTGGATTAGGAGTAGCCACACGGACGGTATATTGAAGCTGCTTATTGTGGACAAACATTATTATTGTCTCCTATCTGATATTACTCAGAGTGTCCTTTTAATTAAGCATTTTCCTTCAAATAGCTGGGTTGCATATGCCTCATTATCTGTCTCCAGATAAATACTTATCAGTGATAGCTGATAGTCAATCAGGCATGAACTTCCTTATTGATTAAAAACCTTTAAATCAAGGCGGCGCGACCCTTTCACCCTTCAACAAACATCGCGCCACTTTAGCAATCCATTACCATGAAGATTGTAATGGGTTGTCTCCTTCTGCCCCGGTTAATATTTTAAAGGTATGTTCATCGTTTAGCTTCGAGATCAGAAGAAGCAGAGCGATTGAGAAAGGCCTCTGTCAGTTCTGGTAGATGAGCTTTAATCCAGTCAGCCATGGCTTCTTCTTGCGGTAGGATTTGTTCGCAAGTCCGTTGCGTTTCTTGATCACCTATCGTTTTTGCAGCGGCAATCAGAACGGTGTATGCAGCTATTTCCATGTTTTCGAACACATAGCCGCTCATTGCACCTTTAACTACTTCATCGCTTACCGTCATACCGCTTACTGCTTGGCCAAATGCAGTGAGTTTACCTGCCATGTCTTTGAATATAGAGGGCTTGCTACCGAGCCTATCGAGGCAATTTTCCAGTAGCTGTATCTGGCCTTTAGTTTCTTGGATATGTTGTTCAATGCGCAATTTTAGATCAGGATAATGTTCAAGACGAGATGCCTGACCTTGCAGCATTTTTTCTGCCTGTTGTTCCATGGCATGTGCATCTCGCAGCCAATCCAGCAAATTATCTTTTTTATTAGTCATTTCTTTTCTCCGTATGGAATATAAAAATAGAGAAATTTTTTATTTAAATAGTTCAAGTAAAGCAGATAAATGGAAAGCAACTAAGGCTGCGCTATTTGCGTAACATCTTAAAATTTGAGGTTATAGCGCCCACTCAGCGCCGTTGATGGAAACTTTCGATCACTGTATTTCTGCTCGGATGACGTACGTGGTTGTGGTTCGTTTATAAAAACTTGAGCCATGGATCCTCACGTAAGAGGTGATTGCCTGTCATCGGAACAGAGCAGAACCAACTGCCCTTTTGAAGGCGCTGCTTTTGTAGAAGTGGCCTTTGTCCGCAAGCTTGATCTTTAGCTCCAGGGTATCCAACACATAGCCTTCAGGATTTCTGCATTGCCAACGCCAGGCATCTTCAAGCATGCAGTTCAGGTCGCGGGTAGCCACCCAATCCAACTGCTGGCGCGCCCGTGTCGGGTCAGACCAGCATTGAGCGATATCGCCTGGACGGCGGGGTTCGAAGCTCAGGGAAATTTTGACCTTGCTTACATGTTCGAAGGCATGCACCAACTCAAGCACCGAATAGCCCAGCCCTGTGCCTACGTTCCACACCGAGATGCCGGTGTGATTCATTAGGTAGTCCAGTGCCTTGAGATGCGCCCCCGCCAGATCCACTACATGGATATAATCCCGAACTGCCGTGCCGTCCGGGGTCGGATAGTCGGTGCCGTAGACCGGCAGGGACGGGCGCTGGCCGGTGGCGACCTGCAGCAGATACGGCAACAGATTGTTAGGAACGCTCTTCGGCGCCTCTCCCAGCAGGCCCGAAGCATGGGCCCCGATCGGGTTGAAATACCGCAGCAGACCGATGGCCCAGCGCGGGTCCGACTCGGCCACGCTATGCATGACGTGTTCGGCCATTAGTTTCGACTGTCCGTACGGATTGGTGGGCTGGCCCAAGGCACAGTGTTCGTTGATGGGCATCTTCTTCGACTGCCCGTAGACTGTGGCGGAGGAACTGAAGACTAAGCGGAAGACGCCGGCCTGAGCCATCGCCTGACATAAGTTGACGCTGCCGCCGACGTTGGTGTCGTAGTATCGCAACGGCTCCCGAACACTTTCACCGACCGCCTTGAGACCGGCAAAGTGCATTACGGCTTCGATGGGAAATTGCGCGAAGACGCTATCCAGCAAGGCACGGTTGCGTATATCGCCCAAAACGAAACGCGGTCGCCGCCCTGCCAGGCTGGCCACCCGATCCAGTGCCGACCGTGTGCTGTTGCACAAATTGTCCAGCACCAGCACGTCATGCCCACTTTGCATGAGCGCCAAGACCGCATGAGTGCCAATGTAACCTGCCCCCCCCGTGACTAGAATCATGTCCGTTGTCCTGAAAAGAGAATGCCTGTGTCAGAAGTCCTACGGATCGTAAGGCTTCGGTCGAGCTGAAGCCGTAATCCGAGGCTCTTCCAGGCGTAGCGTCGGGTCGCAAAAATAACGGCTCATGAAGTAAGGAAAGCGCCGGCGCTGGCCAAGTTCCGGCAGGTTCATCTGCGATATGCGCATTCCGTCGCCTTTAAAGGCAACTAACTGGAACGAGCGACGTTGTGCTTGGCTCATACATTCAACGAGGTTATAGAACTTGACTGAGTGGGAGGACTTCAAGTTTAGACAGAATGGGATGATGTAACCCGAAGGGTAGCCGCGTGGAAATTTTTATAATAAGGACCGTGTATGACCCGTGTTGAGAAGCAGCAAAACGATAAGGCTGCCATTGGCACCTTCGAAATCCACCACTACACAGAATCGCTTGCCCAACGTCCCACTCTCTTATGCCTATCTCATCTACGATGGGGATTTGTTTACCAACGGCCTCAGCACATCATGTCGCGCTTTGCCCGGGACTATATAGTGCTGTTTTTCGAGGAGCCGCTGGTGTCGGACAGGGGAGCGCCCTGGCTCGAGGAAACCGCTCAGCCCAGCGGCGTGACTGTGCTTGTACCCTACGTCAGCCCCGGCTTGTCCCCCGAAGCGGTCAGCCAGCAGCAGCGCGTCTTGCTTGATGGTTACCTGGCGGCTCATCCACCAGCGGAGCTGATGACCTGGTATTTCACTCCCATGAGCTTAGACTTCACCGAGCACTTGCGCGCCACCGTGACGGTCTTCGACTGTATGGATGAACTGTCAGCCTTTAAAGACGCGCCGTCCGATCTGCTGGAAAAGGAAAAAAAGCTACTCAAGCGCGCCGACGTAGTCTTTACCGGCGGCTACAGCCTCTGGGAGGCGAAAAGCAAGCAGCACCGCAATGCCTACGCCATACCCAGCAGTGTTGACATCGACCACTTTGCCGCTGCTCGTCGGACCGATGCCGAGCCAAAGGATCAGCGCGACATCTCTCATCCGCGGTTGGGCTTTTTCGGCGTGATCGATGAACGTTTGGACGTCCAGCTTTTATCCGAACTGGCCCAAGCCAATCCACAGTGGCATATCGTGCTGATCGGCCCGGTGGTCAAGATCGACCCGGCCACTCTGCCACAGTTGGATAATATTCATTATCTGGGTGGCAAGAGCTACGCTCAACTACCACAGTACCTGGCCGGCTGGGACGTCGCGCTAATACCCTTTGCCATGAACGAGTCGACTCGCTTTATCAGTCCCACCAAGACCCCTGAATACCTGGCTGGTGGCTGCCCAGTAGTCTCTACACCCATTGCCGATGTGGTGCGCATGTATGGACAGACGGGAGTAGTGCGTATTGCCAAGGATACCCTCGAATTTGCCGAAGCCATCCGGGCCGCGCTTGCCGACCGCCAAGACCTCGATGTGTTGCACCAACGCGCTGATACTGTTTTGCAAGGCATGTCCTGGGACGGTACCTGGAAGACCATGAAGGATCTGATCGAATGCCTCAGGTAACACTGAATACGGCTATTGAACGCTCCCAGGACAGGGCTGAGGGCTACGATTATCTGATTGTTGGCGCTGGCTTCGCTGGCAGCGTGCTGGCCGAGCGGCTGGCCACCGGCCTGGGCAAGCGCGTGCTGCTGATCGACCGCCGCGAACATGTGGGCGGTAATGCTTTCGATCACCTGGACGAGGCGGGCGTGCTCGTGCACCGCTACGGTCCGCACATCTTTCACACCAATGCCCAGCGCATCGTCGACTATTTATCGCGGTTCACTGAGTGGCGTCCCTACGAGCATCGGGTGTTGGCCCAAGTGGGCGAGCAGCAATTGCCGATCCCGATCAACCTTACTACCCTCAACAAGTTGTACGGGCGGGACATGGATCCGACCCAGGCCGAGGCTTTCCTGAAGAGCAAAGCCGAACCGGTGGAATCCATCCGTACTTCCGAAGACGTGGTGGTCAATCAGATTGGCCGCGAGCTGTATGAAACTTTTTTCCGCGGCTACACCCGCAAACAATGGGGGCTGGACCCCTCGCAGCTGGACAAGTCGGTGACATCCAGAGTGCCGACCCGTACCAACAGCGACGATCGCTATTTCACCGATACCTTTCAGATGATGCCTTTGCACGGATACACAGCAATGTTCGAGAAGATGCTGGATCAACCCGGCATCGACATTTTGTTGCAGACTGATTTCGCCAAGCTGGACCCGCAGTTGCGCTATGCCCACCTGGTCTATTGCGGGCCGATCGACGAATATTTCGGCCATCGCCTTGGCCGCTTACCTTACCGTTCACTGCGCTTCGAGCATACCACCGTCGATAAAGAGCAATTCCAAGAAGTCGCAGTGGTTAATTACCCCAACGAGGCAGTGCCCTATACACGCATCACCGAATACAAGCACCTGACCGGCCAGCGACACCCGCGCACCAGCCTGACCTACGAATACCCCTGTGCCGATGGCGATCCCTATTACCCCATTCCCCGAGCGGAGAATGCTGAGCTGTATCACCGTTACAAGGCGTTGGCCGATGAAATCCCAGAGGTGACCTTCCTGGGGCGGTTGGGGACTTACAAGTACTACAACATGGATCAGGTAGTGGGGCAGGCGCTAGCCTTGTATAAACACCTGGAGCAGGCTGAGCAAACACAGGGCGAAGAGCAATCCAATACGGCTGTACCGGACGGGGCCTGAGTGAATGCATATTCCAAGCATCTTCGATAGCTTCATGATGGGCGGCTTCGAGTGCTCGACCCATCGTCGCAACGATCAACGACGCCTGGACCTCATCGCCGCTACAGGACATGACCGTTGGGTCGCGCAGGATTACGTAAACATGGCCAGTGTCGGACTGGGTTGCGTGCGCGACGGGTTACGCTGGCACCTGATTGAGCAGCGCCCGGGCCGTTATGACTGGAGCAGCTTCCTGCCCATGCTCCGGGCGGCCAATGCCCAGTCGGTGCAGGTGATTTGGGATCTATGCCACTACGGCCTGCCGGATGACATCGATATTTGGCGTCCGGCCTTCGTTGAGCGCTTTGCGCGTTACGCTGGTGCCGTGGCGCGGCTGGTTCGCGCGGAAAGCCCGGCGGTGCCGTTCTATTCCCCTATTAACGAAATCTCTTTTTGGGCCTGGGCGGGTGGTGACGTTGCCTATTTCAACCCGACGACTACCGGCAGGACTATGGAGCTCAAGCATCAGTTGGTGCGCGCCAGCATCGCTGCTATCGAGGAGATCCGTGCCGTGGATAATCGGGCCCGGTTCGTCCAGGCCGATCCAGCCATTCATGTCATCGCCCCCAACAAGCGCGCCGACCAAATCGAAAATGCCGAGCGCTATAGACTTGCGCAGTACGAAGCCTGGGACTTGCTGGCCGGAATGCAATGGCCCGGCCTAGGAGGACGCCCCGAGTTCCTGGACATTATTGGGGTCAATTATTACCCCCATAACCAGTGGTTCCACGGCGGCGAACGGATTCTGCTAGGGGATCCCTACTACCGGCCGTTCGCGGGCATGCTCAGTGAGATTTATCAGCGTTATCGACGGCCGATTTTGTTATCCGAAACCGGTGCAGAAGGTTCTTTGCGCGTGCCCTGGCTGGCGTACGTGAGCGAGCAGGTCATGCAGGCTATGGCCCAAAACGTGCCAATCGAAGGGATTTGCCTGTATCCCGTGCTCGATTACCCTGGCTGGGACGATGATCGTCATTGCTCCGCCGGCCTGTTCGGTTTCGCCGACTTTATGGGGTGCCGTACGGCTCATGAGCCATTGCTGCACGAGGTGCAAAAACTGACGGCACGCTTCGGCAGCGCTAGTCCACTGGCGTATCCGGTCACCGTACGAGCTCGTCATGAACGCTGAAAAGCCCCCCCGGTGGGCCGGTGGTTTTCCTGGTGCGCTACATAGCACTGCGGCCTTCAGGCATCGAGTTCGATCTGGACAATGTTCAAGGTGAGCTGGCAAGTGGTACCTGAGCGACGAACCCGTTCAATGGCTTCCCGTTTGTACTCGGGACTGTATTTCTTGCACTTGGACATGAACCCTCCTTCAGGTCAGCATGAGCTTATTCGAAAGTGTCCGTGCTAACGGAGTAGAACCCGTTTGCCTCAGTTAATGACACGCCATAATGGTTGCTTGTTGAGGTAGCCTTCCAAGGCTTCCACAAACACACGAACCTTGGGGGGTACCATGCGGGAGGTAGGGTAAACCGCCCAGATTCCCAGTGGTTCGGGTTCAGCGTCCTCCAGGAGGATCTGTTCGATGCGTCCTTCGTTGAGGGCTGGATCAACGTACCACCGCGAAAGGTTGACGATGCCGAGGCCGCCAAGACAAGCCTGATAGAGGGCTTCGATTGAGCTTGCGGAGAAGCGGCCGGTGATTTTCTGCCTCAGACTCTTTCCGTCGTGCACGAACGACCAATGCGATGTTCCCATCGTGAGCAGACAGTTATGAGATGAGAGGTCCCCAAGCGTCTTGGGATGTCCATGTGCGGCGAGATAGGCCGGTGTTGCGCAAAGCGCACGAGGGTTGTCAGAGAGACGTCGCGCGATTAATCGATTATCCCGAAGTGGGGCAATACGGATCGCCACATCGATCCCGAGCCCAACAATGTCGACCTGTTCGTCAGTCGTCAGCAAGTCGACATGTAGTGCTGGGTGCTGGAGCATGAAGGAGGACAGCATCGGCGCTACGATTTTTCGGCCAAAGGCCGCGGAAGCGGTGATACGCAGATGACCCGAAAGGCCGCTCCCGTCTGGCCGTAAGTCTGCCAGAGCATTCGCCTTACCTTCCAGCAAGGCTTGCGCATGAGGAAGGAAAACCTCCCCGTCACTCGTCGGTGAGAGAGCTCGCGTGGTCCGATGGACCAGCCTTACGCCGAGCTCCGTTTCGAGGTGGTTGAGGCTTCGGGATGCTGCCATTGAACTGAGGGACAGCCTACGCGCGGCGCCGGCCAAGCTGCCGACGCGCACGGCTTCCACGAAAACCTCAATGTCTTCAAGCTTCATTATCCCGTTTTCCGTTAGATTGCCGTATCAATTTGTACGTCTACAGCAAAATTCGTTATGGCTCCATATTAGCTCCGCAATCACGGCTCCCTCACAGCATCAATGTCTGACGCTGGTGGAATGGGTGTTCGCGCAGGGGCAAATTATGAGCAACATTTCTGTGCTTCAGGAAGAAGTAAGCGTCTCGTCGAAGATCAGCACGGGGCTCACCTTCGCGATGGCCGCTTCCGCGGGACTTGCGGTAGCGAACATCTATTACAACCAACCCATGCTGGGTATTTTGGAGCAAGATCTACCTGGGGAGCTAACGGGCTTTGTACCCACTGCAACTCAGTTCGGCTATGCCATCGGACTGTTCGCACTGGTGCC
>NZ_JACHXI010000002.1 GCF_014191985.1 Azomonas macrocytogenes | reverse complement strand
TGTGGGGTTTCCCCATGTGAGAGTAGGTCATCGTCAAGCACCTATCCCGACCCCCTGGTACGCACGTGCCAGGGGGTTCGTTCGTCTGGATTCCACAACACGACTCACTCGACTGGGCTCTCGCTTCCATCAGCAGGCTGAATACCCTTTCCTTGTGTGTACTTTATTGCCTGTAACAGAGCGGATTCGCTGATGCTTATAGTACTGTCTGGCGATCGTAATGGCTGGAATACGCTTGGTCATTACCACAATGAGCAATACCCACAACCCCACCGCTGATCGTGTCCCGTTTATTAGTGGCCAATAGCTGTAACTCCTCGGTCAGCACCTCTAGAGTCTTGTATTCAGCAGGTCTTGGCGATCTCGTCCAGCCACTGCTGTATTGTCAGGTTGTGAGACGTCATGGACTTGCCCCTCCCAAACCGAACACCACAACCCTGTTAGGTTGATGTTACAGTCAGCTGCCTGAACTCACGAGGCGAACGCTATTTCAACGCGCTGTGCGGATGCTGTTCGTTGTAGTGCCCGAAGGCAATGGTTAGGCGATCCGATCGGGGCATGTGAGCGATGTAGTCACGTTTCATCGTCTTCCGAAGGATTCGGCCATGCCGTTGCTCTGCGGGCTGCACACCGGGGTCGTCAGCGGCAATAAACCTATCTAGCGAGCAAACGCACATGTCTGCTCGGCTGTGTAGGCCGAGCCGTTATCGCTCAGCCACTGAATTGGCGTAACGGGCAAGCCTTGTCCGAAGCGCTTTTCGACGGCTTCGAGCATGACATCGCAGACGTATCTCCGGTGTAGCCAAGCGGGCTGAACCGTCCGAGCACCACCGAGTTACGCAAGGTCGAAACCCTGTGACTCGCGGTGGCTGGCGCTGGATGGGAGGATTAATCGGGCTAGTGATCATTGTCGCACTGGGTTGGTGGGAATGGGTGGCAAAACGGCAGTTTGCGTTTGTTGGAGTCAGGGCTAGCGATCTGCTCATAGTGTAGATATTAGCGATATGTCTGGCGATGGAGCCACAGCCTCATGGGTGATTACTGAAACAATGTTTTTGGCTATCGCATAGCATGCTGCTGCAAGGCCCATTGGACATGCTCGCGTACCAATGCCGATGGATGGTTACGTCGCCCCTGCAAGGCTTCGAGAACCGGAACGGTGGAGGGGGCGTTGCCCAGGCCTATTGCAAGGTTGCGTAGCCAGCGTTCATAACCGGCGCGACGTAGCGGTGAGCCTTCGGTGCGACTAAGAAATTCCTCCTCACTCCAACGGAACAGTATCGCCAGCTCGCTATTGTCGAGATGGTGACGGGGTTGGAAATCCTTTTCCTCGGTAGGGCGGGCGAAGCGATTCCAGGGGCAGATAATCTGGCAATCGTCGCAGCCGAATACTCGGTTGCCGATTTTGTCGCGTAATGCCAGCGGGATTGATCCCTTGAGTTCGATGGTGAGGTAGGAGATGCAGCGGCGCGCATCCAGCAAGCGTTCACCAACGAAAGCTGCAGTCGGGCAGGCCTTCAGGCAGGCATTGCAGCGACCACAATGATCTTGCATATTCGGTTCATCGATAGGCAACGGTAAGTCGACATATAGCTCGCCGAGGAAGAACCAACTGCCGGCCTGACGGTTGAGCAGCAGGGTATTCTTGCCTATCCAGCCCAGCCCAGCTTGTTGCGCTAGGGCCTTTTCCAATACTGGCGCACTGTCGACGAAAGCGCGGTAGCCAAACGGACCAATTGCCTGTTGGATGCGCTCGGCCAATTGTTGCAAGCGTTTGCGGACCAATTTGTGGTAATCACGGCCCAAAGCGTAGCGCGAAATATAGGCTTTTTCCGGTTCAGCCAGATGCTGGCTCATCCGGGTATCGCCGGGTAGGTAGTCCATACGCAGGGAAATTACTCGCAGGGTACCGGGAACCAGCTCCGCTGGGCGAGCCCGCTTGTTGCCGTGGGCGGACATATAGTCCATCTCGCCCTGATAGCCAGCAGCCAGCCAGTTCTTCAGGTAGGCTTCATGCTCGTCCAGCGATAAGCCGGCGATACCAGCCTGCTGAAAGCCTAATTCGCGGCTCCAATCCTTGATGGCATAGACTATAGAGGCAAGGTCGAAAGTGGGACTGGACATTGGCGACTACGGCGACTGTACTTGCAGGGCTTGCAATTCTACGCCCTCATCGAAATTGGATGTTCCATGTTGCAGACAACTGCCGATCTCCCTCTTGCTCTTTATACTGCGGCCCAGATCCGTGAATTGGATACTCGATTGATCGCTGCCGGTATTCCCGGCTTCGAGTTGATGCACCGTGCTGGCAGCACTGCCTGGCGCCATTTGCAGAAACGCTGGCCAGAGGCTGCGCAGATGACCGTACTGGCCGGTCGCGGCAACAACGCCGGCGACGGCTTCCTGATTGCCGCTCTCGCTTGGCGTGCCGGCTGGCAGGTACGGGTTCTGACGGTCGGCGAGCCCTATATGCTGCAAAGCGATGCAGCTCTGGCACATGACGATGCTGCCTCTATCGGCGTGCCTATCGAGCCTTGGCGGCCTGGTGCGCCTTTGCAGGGTATTCTGGTCGATGCGTTACTGGGTACCGGGCTCAGCGGTGATGTGTTTTCACCCTATGCCGAGGCGATCCAGGCGATCAACGATTCCGGTCTTCCGGTACTGGCGGTCGACCTGCCTTCCGGGCTTTGTGCCAATACCGGTCGGGTGTTGGGCAAGGCGGTATGTGCCGATCTTACGGTAACTTTCATTGGTCTGAAGCTTGGCCTTTTTACCGGCGAAGGGCCGACCCGGGCTGGTGAACTCATCTTCGATGACTTGCAGGCTGATTCTGCAGTTATGGGCCAGATAGCCTTCGACGCAGTTCGGCTGACGCTGAAAAACTTGCCGTTACTGGCACCGCGCTCGCGTACCGCACATAAAAGTCAGTTTGGCCGGCTATTAATTATCGGTGGTGATTTCGGGACGGGTGGTGCCGCCTTGATGGCTGCGCAGGCCGGGTTGCGTACCGGTGCCGGCATGGTAACGCTGATAACCCGCCCGGAGCATGTCGCGGCCGCCTTGATGCGCCAACCGGAAATCATGTGTATGGGCGTGGAGTCCACATTTGAGTTGGACTCTTTAAAGGATTCTGCCTCAGTGCTGGTCGTCGGGCCGGGGTTGGGGCTGCGCTCCTGGGGGCGCAGCCTGCTGACACTGGCCAACCAGTGCCGGATACCACAGGTCTGGGATGCCGATGCGCTCAATCTACTGGCAAATGGTGCCGTGACCCTACCGCCCGATTGCCTGATCACGCCGCACCCGGGAGAAGCGGCAAGGTTGCTTGGTTGCTCAATCGATGATGTACAAAACGATCGACCAGGAGCTGTACATGCCCTGGCTGCGCGCTATTCCTGCGTCGCCCTGCTAAAGGGGGCTGGTACGCTGATTGCCGCTCCTGATGGCCGATTGGTCTTATGCGACCGTGGTCATCCGGCTATGGCCAGTGCCGGGCTGGGCGATGTCCTGGCTGGTGTGACCGGTGCATTGCTGGCGCAAGGCATGGCGGTGTTCGATGCAGCTTGCCTGGGGGCCTGGTTGCATGCTGTAGCTGGCGAGCATGCAGGAGTGCAGGGGCGCGGTCTGGCTGCCTGCGACCTGATACCGTTGATTCGGCAAATTCTCGAGGAGCATTCGCCATGTCTGCGTTGACCCTCTTTGTCGAGGGCGAGGACGCAATGTTGGCGTTCGGTGCCCGGATTGCCCGGCTCAGCCAAGGTGAGGGTGTCATCTATCTGCATGGTGATCTCGGTGCCGGCAAGACTACCTTGTCGCGTGGCTTGCTTCAGGGGCTTGGTCACCGAGGGAAGGTCAAGAGCCCGACCTTCACCTTGGTCGAGCCTTACGAAATCGGGCCGATTCGCGCATTCCACTTCGATCTGTATCGGCTAGGCGATCCTGAGGAACTGGAGTTCATGGGTATTCGCGACTATTTTCAAGAGGATGCGCTCTGTTTGGTGGAATGGCCGGAGCGCGGGCGCGGCATTTTGCCAAAGGCGGATCTGGATATTACCATTACGCAGCAACAGGACGGTCGCGTCCTGATCTTGCAACCGCATAGTATTCGCGCCGATTCCTGGTGTGCCGTTCTGGCTGGCGGAAATAATTGACAAGACATGAGGTTGGGTATGCGCAGGCGCGCGTTTTTTGTAGTCGGTTTGCCGGTACTGCTCGTGATGGCTCAAGCCTGGGCCGCGTCCGATGTTCGTGGGGTTCGCTTGTGGCGCGCACCGGACAACACCCGCCTGGTATTTGATCTGTCCGGACCCGTTCAACACAACGTTTTTACCTTGGCTGCTCCTGATCGCATCGTCATTGATGTTTCCAATGCTGCCTTGAAGACGTCTATTGAGCAGTTGCCGCTGAAAAATACTCCTATCACCGGCATGCGTGCGGCGCAGCGCACTGCGGACGAACTACGCTTGGTCATTGATCTTTCTGCCGAGGTTACACCCAAGAGTTTCACTCTCGACCCCAACCAGGAGTACGGTCATCGTCTGGTGGTAGATTTGTTCGACAAGGGCAGTGACGTCGATACGCCCAGTGTTCCGGCCACAGTCACACCTTCGGTTCCGGCTGCGCCAGTGGCGCCTACCTTGCCGGCAACCAAGCGGCCAACCAGCCCGAGTGCTCGTCGCGACATCGTGATTGCCATCGACGCCGGTCATGGTGGCGAAGATCCCGGTGCTCTCGGCCCGGGCAATGCACGCGAAAAGGACGTGGTGCTGGCGATAGCCAAGCGCTTGCAGACGCAGATCAACGCCGAAAAAGGCTACCGGGCCGAGTTGACCCGTACCGGTGATTATTTCATACCGCTGCGCAAGCGTACCGAGATCGCGCGCAAGAAGGGCGCCGACCTGTTTGTCTCCATCCATGCCGACGCTGCTCCGCGTTCGGTTGCCTATGGTGCTTCCGTCTATGCGCTTTCTGATCGCGGCGCGACCTCGGAGACCGCACGTTGGCTGGCCGATACGGAAAACCAGTCGGATTTGATTGGTGGCGTCGGTAATGTCAGCTTGGACGATAAGGATCGCATGCTTGCTGGTGTACTGCTGGATCTGTCGATGACCGCTACTCTGTCTTCTAGTCTGGATGTCGGGCAGAGGGTATTGCGTAACATGGGCCGTATTGCTCCGCTACACAAGGACCGGGTCGAGCAGGCTGGCTTCATGGTGCTGAAATCGCCGGATATTCCTTCGATCCTGGTCGAGACCGGTTTTATTTCTAATCCGGGCGAGGCCAACAAGTTGCGCAGTGCCAACCATCAACAGGCGCTTGCTCGCTCTATCCACACGGGTATCCGTCAGTTCTTCCAGCAGAGTCCACCGCCAGGAACCTACATCGCTTGGTTGCGTGATTCCGGCAAGGTGAGCATCGGTATGCGCGAGCATACGGTACGCTCTGGAGAGAGCTTGGCGCTGATTGCTCAGCGCTATCAAGTAACTCTCGATTCGTTACGTCGAGCCAACAAGCTTGACAGTAATATCATCAAGATCGGACAAACATTGACCATTCCAGCATCAACCCTGGCCTCCCAGCAATGACTTCGAGAACACGAATCCAACTGCTTAGTCCGCGACTGGCAAACCAGATTGCTGCGGGGGAGGTCGTTGAGCGCCCATCCTCGGTAATCAAGGAGCTTCTGGAGAACAGCCTCGATTCTGGTGCCCGGCGCATCGACGTGGATGTGGAACAAGGGGGCGTCAAGCTGTTGCGGGTACGTGACGACGGCTGCGGCATTGCCGCTGAGGACCTGTCGTTGGCGCTGGCGCGGCATGCCACTAGCAAAATCCGTGATTTGCAGGATCTTGAACGCGTGATGAGCCTGGGGTTTCGTGGCGAGGCGTTGGCTTCGATAGGTTCAGTTTCGCGGTTGATACTGACTTCGCGAACGGTCGACGCTTCTGAGGCCTGGCAAGTAGAAAGCGAAGGACGCGAAATGGAAGCTCGAGTCCAGCCTGCAGCGCATCCGATAGGCACTTCGGTGGAAGTGCGCGATCTGTTTTTCAATACTCCGGCGCGGCGCAAATTCCTGCGTACTGAGAAAACCGAATTCGACCATCTGCAAGAAATTATCCGACGCCTAGCCCTGGCGCACTTCGATGTGGCATTTCACCTGCGGCATAACGGCAAAGTCGTGCTCGGCCTGCATGAAGCGAACGATGAAGGTGGGCGGGCGCGCCGGGTTGGAGCGGTATGTGGACCGGCGTTTCTCGAGCAGGCATTGCCCATTGATGTGGAGCGTAACGGATTGCGTCTATGGGGATGGATCGGCTTGCCGACTTTTTCCCGTAGCCAGACGGATCTGCAGTATTTTTATGTAAATGGTCGTGCCGTACGCGACAAGCTAGTTGCCCATGCGGTACGCCAAGCTTATCGCGACGTGCTATTCAACGGTCGGCATCCGACTTTCGTGCTGTTTTTCGAAGTCGATCCTGCAGCGGTGGATGTAAATGTGCATCCCACCAAGCACGAAGTCCGTTTCCGCGATAGCCGCATGGTGCACGATTTTCTCTATGGCATGCTCAATCGTGCCCTTGCCGATGTCCGGCCAGGCGATCCGGTCAGACTCGAGGACAAGCCACCTATGCCTATGGCAAGCGGTCTCGTGGCCGGCGAGTTCCAGGGACAGAACGAAATATCGTTGCCTGCAGCCCGAAGCGAATTGCCGGTTACTGAACTGCCTGGGTGGCGCGGCAGTGGTGCCGGTTATCAGTCTCGGCAGCCTCGCAAGAGCCATATTGGCGAGGCCGGTGGCGCTTATCGGGAGTTTTTTGCGCCTCTGGAGCAGGTTCAGGTCGGGAGTGTTTCGTCAGTCGGCACCATTTCAGCGGTGGATCCCTTGCCAGCAACACAGAGCGATGTGCCGCCACTTGGCTACGCTCTGGCGCAGCTGAAAGGTATCTACATCCTGGCCGAGAATGCCGCGGGATTGATTCTGGTCGACATGCATGCGGCCCATGAGCGAATCACCTATGAACGCTTGAAAGCAGCCATGGCCAGCGAAGGATTGTGTGGCCAACCGCTATTGATGCCGGAAAGCATCGCCTTGAGCCAGCGCGAGGCTGATTGTGCCGAAGAACATACCGAATGGTTCCGTAAGCTGGGCTTCGAACTGCAGCGACTGGGACCGGAAACCCTAGCAATCCGTCAGGTTCCTGCGTTGCTTGGGCAAGCTGAAGCAGGGCAACTGGTACGCGACGTACTTGCGGACCTTCTGGAGTACGGCAGCAGCGATCGTATCCAGTCTCATCTACACGAACTGCTGGCCACCATGGCCTGCCATGGCTCGGTACGCGCCAACCGGCAACTGACCCTGCCGGAAATGAATGCTTTACTGCGTGATATGGAGCACACCGAGCGGAGTGGGCAGTGCAATCATGGTCGTCCGACTTGGACCCGACTGAATATGGACGAGTTGGATAAACTCTTTTTGCGTGGTCGCTGAAGTCTGCATGAATATTTATACACTTGCGGCTTCGATCCTGTTTCCTGAAACTATGTGGCCTTTTGGTCGAGCCTGTTCATGCTGCAACTACCTCCCGCTATTTTTCTCATGGGGCCTACGGCTTCCGGTAAGACTGACCTTGCGCTGGAACTGGCCAGAGTGTTGCCTTGTGAGTTAGTCAGTGTGGATTCAGCGATGGTCTATCGCGGCATGAATATCGGTACAGCCAAGCCAGCGCCTGAAGTTCTTGAAGTTTTTCCGCATCGATTGGTGAATATTCGCGATCCGCTGGAAAGCTACTCTGCCGCTGATTTTCGTAAGGATGCCTTGAGGGCGATGACCGAAATCACTGCGGCGGGACGAATTCCCCTGCTAGTCGGTGGCACCATGCTGTATTTCAAGGCATTGCTCGCTGGATTGGCCGATATGCCTCGTGCGGCTCCCGAAATTCGCCAAGAGCTGGAAGCACTTGCTACAGCGGAAGGGGTGGCAGCTTTGCATCGCTTGCTAGTCGAGGTCGATCCCGAATCGGCGGCACGTATTCATCCGAATGATCCGCAGCGGTTGGTCAGAGCGCTCGAGGTTTATCGCGCCAGTGGAATTTCCATGACCGATCATCGCCGACATCAACAAATATCGCGTGACAGCGGAACGCCAGAAGCTCCCGACATACCTTATACTGTGGTGCAAATAGCTATAGCGCCTCTTCAGCGAGCCATTCTGCATCAACGAATCGAACGGCGTTTCGGTCGCATGATTGAACAGGGCTTTGTCGAGGAGGTCGAGAACCTGCGTAGTAGAGGTGATCTTCACGCTGGCTTGCCATCCATGCGAGCAGTAGGTTACCGGCAAGTGTGGGAGTATCTGGATGGCGCGCTGGAAAAACCGGAAATGCTTCAGCGCGGTATCATTGCCACTAGGCAGTTGGCCAAGCGGCAGTTTACGTGGCTGCGTAGTTGGAAGGAGTTGCATTGGCTGGATAGCCTGGCTGGCGACAATCTGTCGCACGCATTGAAATATGTTGGTTCGCTCACCATATCGAGTTGACGGTCTGCTGGGAGAGACCCGAAGTCTTCATCGAAAATTCTTCCGATCCCCAATGAATTTAAAACCCTTTTTAAGGAGTGCGGCACATGTCAAAAGGGCATTCGCTACAAGACCCTTACCTGAATACCTTGCGCAAGGAGCGTGTTCCGGTCTCTATCTATCTGGTCAATGGAATTAAGCTGCAGGGCCAGATCGAGTCGTTCGACCAGTTCGTGATTCTCTTGAAAAATACCGTCAGCCAGATGGTCTACAAGCACGCCATTTCGACTGTCGTGCCGAGCCGTCCTGTCCGCCTGCCTACTGCGAGCGATTCCGAGCAATCCGATTCGGGCAACGCCTGAGGGCAGTCATTTGTTTTTTGAACGCCACGGTGGTGGGGAACGGGCCATCCTGCTTCATCTGGATAGCCAGGACCCTGCTGCTCGCGAGGATCCTCACGAATTCCAGGAGCTCGCCCGTTCGGCGGGTGCAGATGTGGTTGGTTTCGTTAATATCGGTCGTTATCAACCCACGGCGAAATTCCTGATCGGCAGTGGCAAGGTTGAAGAGCTGCGAGACTTGGTCAAGTTGGACGAGGCAGAGCTGGTCATCGTCAATCACACCCTGACTCCCAGTCAGGAGCGTAACCTGGAGCGTGAATTGGAATGCCGTGTACTTGATCGTACAGGGCTTATCCTGGATATCTTCGCCCAGCGGGCCCGGACTCATGAAGGCAAGCTGCAGGTCGAGCTGGCCCAGCTCGAGCACATGAGTACGCGGTTGGTGCGCGGTTGGACCCATCTGGAACGACAGAAAGGTGGTATCGGTTTGCGCGGTCCGGGTGAGACCCAGCTGGAAACAGACCGGCGGTTGCTGCGCGTTCGTATTCGCCAGATCAAGCAGCGTCTCGAAAAGGTGCGTAGCCAGCGGGAGCAGGCCAGACGTGGACGCAGGCGTGCGGATATTCCCTTGATTTCCCTGGTCGGCTATACCAATGCAGGCAAATCGACCTTGTTCAATACACTGACCGAGGCAAATGTCTATGCGGCTAATCAGCTATTTGCCACACTTGATCCGACCTTGCGGCGCTTGCAGTTGGATGATGTTGGATCAGTGGTCCTGGCCGATACTGTAGGCTTCATCCGTCATTTGCCCCACAAGCTGGTCGAATCTTTCAGGGCTACCTTGGAGGAATCAAGTAATGCGGATTTGTTGCTACATGTGATCGATGCTCACGAACCTGAGCGCGATGAGCAGGTCGAGCAGGTGCTGGCAGTGCTTGAGGAAATAGGTGCCCGGCATATCCCCATGTTAGAGATTTACAACAAGACCGATCTTTTGGAGGGCATTGGCCCCAGAATCCAGCGCAATACCGATGGCAGGCCGGTGCGCGTATGGATTTCAGCACGTGATGGAATGGGCCTTGATTTATTGCGGCAGGCAATTGCCGAGCTGCTGAGTGAGGATCTTTTCAGTGGAATTCTTTGTCTGTCTCAACGGTTTGCCCGTTTACGAGCCCAGTTGTTCTCGGCTGGTGCCGTGCGAAAGGAATCTCACGACGAGCAAGGCGACAGCTTATTGGAGATTCGCTTGCCGCGAATAGAGCTCGAAAAGCTGCTGAGTAGAGAAGGTTTGCAGTCTGATGAGTTTCTTGAACAAAACACTTTGCAATAAAGCAGGCTTTCGATTGTTGAAAGCAGTTTTATCGCATTGGATAGTATTGGCGGCACGCTGTACGCGTTTCGCGTCTTTTGTGTATTGGAATGGAGATCGCTATGGCTTGGAACGAGCCGGGTGGCAACTCGAACGACCAGGATCCCTGGGGTAGTGGTGGCGGGCGTCGTGGTGGCGATCGGCAGGGACCTCCGGATCTCGACGAGGCTTTTCGCAAATTGCAGGATAGTCTGGGCGGTATATTTGGTAAAAAACGTAGCGGCGGACCTGGTGGTGATTCCGGCAAGAGCGGTGGTTTCGGACTGTTCTGGGTTGGGCTGCTGCTGTTGTTGGTGGTCTGGCTATACAACGCTATTTATATCGTCGATGAGCAGGAGCAGGCCATAGTACTGCGTTTCGGTAAGTACTACGAAACTGTTGGGCCGGGCCTGAATATCTATTTTCCTCCGATCGATCGTAAATCCCAGGAGAACGTGACACGGGAGCGTTCTTACAGTAAACAGGGGCAGATGCTGACCGAGGATGAAAACATCATCGAGGTTCCACTGACCGTACAGTACAAGATCAGCAATCTGAAGGATTTCGTTCTGGCGGTCGATCAGCCTGAAGTGAGCCTGCAGCATGCAACGGACAGCGCCGTGCGCCACGTGGTCGGCTCGACAACCATGGACCAGGTGCTGACCGAAGGGCGCGAAGTAATGGCTGCTCAGGTCCACGAGCGTCTGCAGCGTTTTCTCGACGGCTACCAGACCGGAATCACTGTCACTCAAGTCAACCTCCAGAGTGCGACTGCGCCGCGTGAAGTTCAGGAAGCTTTTGACGATGTGATTCGTGCCCGAGAGGATGAACAGCGTCTGAAAAACCAGGCGGAGTCCTACGCCAACGGCGTGGTGCCGGAGGCGCGCGGCGAGGCCCAGCGCATGCTGGAGGAGGCTAGCGGTTATCGGGATGCGGTTATTTCCCGCGCCCAGGGTGAGTCGAACCGTTTTGGCAAGTTACTCGAAGAGTATCGTAAGGCACCGGATGTCACTCGCGAGCGTCTTTATCTAGAAACCATGCAGGAAGTCATGAGCAATACCAGCAAGGTTCTGGTTACCGGCGAGACTGGGAAAAACAGCCTGCTCTATCTGCCGCTGGACAAGATAATCAATAGTCGCAACGTTTCACCCCAACAGGGAAGCGGCGCTGCCGGAGCTGCGTCTCAGACCGGGCAGGAAACTCCGGTTCCGAACGGGCTAGAAATGCGTGACCCACGTTCGAGGGAGGCTCGCTGATGACCAACCGATCTCTGATTCTGCTGATTGTCGGTTCCCTGTTGGCGCTGGTTCTCTGGAACAGCTTCTATATCGTGTCCCAGACCGAGCGAGCTGTCCTGTTGCGCTTTGGCCGGATCGTCGAACCCGATGTCAAACCTGGCTTGCACATGAAGATTCCCTATATCAATAGCGTACGCCGGTTCGATGGTCGTTTGCTGACGTTGGACTCCAGCACGTCGCGCTTTCTGACAGTGGAGAAAAAGGCATTGATGGTAGATGCCTATGCCAAGTGGCGGGTAAAAGATGCAGAGCGCTTTTATACGGCTACGTCCGGTATGCGCCAGGTTGCCGACGAACGCTTGTCACGGCGCCTCGAGGCTTCTTTACGCGATCAGTTCGGCAAACGGACTTTGCATGAAGCCGTTTCCGGACAGCGTGACGAACTGATGGCTCAGGTGACCACGACGTTGAACCAAGCTGCCCAGAAGGAGTTGGGTATCGAAGTGCTGGATGTGCGCGTCAAAGGTATCGATCTGCCGCGAGAGGTAAACCGCAGCGTTTTCGATCGAATGAGTTCCGAGCGTGAGCGAGAGGCGCGCGAGCATCGTGCCAAGGGGCGTGAGTTGGCTGAAGGTATTCGGGCCGATGCTGATCGTCAGCGCCGTGTGCTGCTTGCCGAAGCGTTCCGTCAGGCGGAAGAGCAACGTGGTGATGGCGATGCCCGCACGGCCAGTATCTATGCTCAGGCTTACAAGCAAGACAGTGAATTCTATGCTTTCTACCGTAGCTTACAGGCCTACCGTGAAAGCTTCTCATCCAAAGAGGATATGCTGGTGCTGGATCCTAACAGCGACTTCTTCCGTTATCTGGAGAATTCGCAAGCACATTGAGCATGAGAAGAGGGGCCCGGTGGCGATGTCGCCGGGTGACCCGATAGCAAAACATTGTTATGATCCGCAAGCCGGGAAGCCCCCGGCTTTTTTGCGTCTGCATGTTCAATGTGGATATGGTAAGACGCTCTGGTGCGAGTCTTTGACTGACTCAGGCAACCCGGACAGGCTTGCAGGCATAGTGTCGGCGTCGTTCCCGATTGCGATTTTTTAGCAAGCGAGGTTGTGGTCGAGCGCCTGCCCACTGATATCGATAACTGCTCTGGTGCGAGCTTCTGCTTTTGAGGGGTCAGGTTGGCTTGGCTCCTGATACGTCATGATCAACAAGGTCATGACGGAACTATTGTATTGACCGCGACCCTTGTGGCCCCGGTTTTCGTAGGTGCTTGCCGGATCGAGAGGTGATTGGCGAAATGGCAACGGTAGATCGCTGGCTCTTGCCGGATGGTATCGAAGAAGTGCTACCACCCGAAGCGGAGCGAATCGAAACTGCGCGGCGACGCGCGCTGGACCTTTTCCATCGCTGGGGTTATGAGCTGGTCATCACGCCGCATGTTGAATTCCTGGACTCTCTGCTGATCAATGCTGGTCAGGATCTGGATCTGAGAACCTTCAAGGTTGTCGACCCATTGTCCGGGAGGCTCGTAGGGCTGCGCGCCGATATAACTCCCCAGGTCGCCCGTATCGATGCGCACACATTGCGCCGTGAAGGCCCCAGCCGTCTTTGTTATGTCGGTAGCGTATTGCATGTCAAGCCGCTGGCTCTTGCCACATCACGCAGTCCGATCCAGTTGGGTGCCGAACTCTATGGAGATAGCAGTATTGGTAGTGATCTGGAAGTGATCGGCCTGATGCTGGATGTTCTGGAGCTGGCCGAGGTGCCGGATGTGCATATGGATCTTGGGCATGTCGGTATTTATCGTGGCTTGGCCCGTGCAGCCGGACTTGTCGGTGATGAAGAACAGCGCCTGTTCGATGCCTTGCAGCGTAAGGCTACCGATGAGGTTGCCGGGCTGACCGAGCACTTGCCGACAGCCTTGGCAGACATGTTGCGCGCGCTGGTCGGGCTTTGTGGGAACCGCGATGTATTGGATGCGGCAAACGAATTGCTGGCCGGTGCTCCAGTGGATGTGCGCGAAGCTTTGGCTACGCTTATACGAATTGCCGACGAACTGACTGCTCGCTATCCGCACTTGCCGCTGTATTTCGATCTTGGTGAATTGCGGGGTTATAACTACCACACGGGCGTAGTTTTTGCGGCCTTTGTACCAGGTGTCGGCCAATCCATTGCCCAGGGCGGGCGCTATGATGATATCGGGGCCGGTTTCGGTCGGGCACGCCCGGCTACCGGCTTTTCCACCGATTTGAAAGCGTTGGTGACGCTGGGTAATGCCCAATTGAATGTGTTGCCCTCCGGGATCTGGGTTCCACAAGCACAACACGTAGATGATTCGACGCTTTGGCGTCAAATCCGCCAACTTCGCCAGAATGGCGAACGGGTAGTGCAGGCGCTCGACGGGCAAGAGCTGGAGTCCGCTCTGGCTACTGGCTGTGATCGCCAACTGATTATGCAGAACGGCTCCTGGACAGTGATACCGCTGGCATCTTGAGAGTTGTCCATGTTTCGGCGTTGGCAGCAGCCTCGCCGGACTGACTATATTTGCTGGCGCAGGCTGGCAGGCTTCGCGAAGAGGGCTGAGGGTTATGGGTAAGAATGTCGTGGTCCTGGGGACCCAGTGGGGCGATGAAGGTAAAGGCAAGATCGTCGACCTGCTGACTGAGCAGGTGGCTGCCGTCGTGCGTTACCAGGGTGGCCACAATGCCGGGCATACCTTGGTGATCGATGGCGAAAAGACCGTCCTGCATCTGATTCCGTCCGGTATCTTGCGTGACAAGGTGCAATGCCTGATCGGTAATGGCGTCGTAGTTGCGCCCGACGCATTGTTGCGAGAAATTACCAAGCTTGAAGAAAAAGGTGTGCCGGTGCGCGAACGCCTGCGTATCAGTCCGGCCTGCACTCTGATCTTGCCGTATCACGTGGCCTTGGATCAGGCACGCGAAGCTGTCCGTTCCGAGGGCAAGATCGGTACAACCGGTCGTGGTATCGGTCCGGCTTACGAGGATAAAGTTGCTCGTCGTGGCTTGCGTATCGGCGACCTGTTCAATGCCGAGCGTTTCGCTAAAAAGCTGCGCGAATTGGTGGACTACCATAACTTCATGCTGCAGAACTTCTACAAGGTCGAGCCTGTAGATTTTCAGAAGACGCTTGATGAAGCACTGGCTTATGCCGAGCAGCTCAAACCTATGGTCACCGATGTAGTGGCTCGCTTACACGAGCTGCGCAAGCAGGGTGCCTATATCATGTTCGAAGGTGCTCAAGGGTCTCTTCTGGATATTGATCACGGAACCTACCCCTATGTGACTAGCTCCAGTACCACGGCTGGTGGTACGGCTACGGGATCTGGGTTCGGCCCATTGTATCTGGATTATGTACTGGGCATTACCAAGGCCTATACGACACGGGTCGGTTCGGGGCCTTTTCCAACCGAACTATTCGACGATACCGGTGCCCATCTAGCCAAACTTGGCCACGAATTCGGTTCCACTACCGGTCGCGCCCGTCGTTGTGGCTGGTTCGATGCAGTAATCCTGCGGCGCGCCATTGAAATAAACAGTATTTCCGGTCTCTGCCTGACCAAACTGGATGTTCTGGATGGCCTGCAGACTGTTCGTCTGTGCGTTGGCTACAAGAATCAGGCTGGTAATGTCATTGAGGCACCGAGCGACGCTGATAGCTATGAAGGGCTCGTGCCGGTATATGAGGATATGCCGGGCTGGAATGAATCGACTGTCGGCGCAAAAAGTCTGCATGATTTACCGGTCAATGCGCAGGCTTATATCTCGCGTATCGAAGAGCTGGTTGGAGCCCCTGTCGATATTATTTCCACAGGGCCCGACCGTAACGAGACTATTATCCTGCGCCATCCCTACGCATGAAGGCTGCTGCTTTCTTCGAGGACCATCCCTGATAGGGATGGTCTTTTCGTGTCAGATCCGGCGCCTGAGGGTGGAAAGGATTACTGCTAGCCTCCTGAAACCGAGCAACAAGATGCAGCAATCCAATAAAAAAAACCGAGCCATTGGCTCGGTTTTAAAAAATGGTGCCCAGGAGAAGACTCGAACTTCCACGGTGTTGCCACCGCTAGGACCTGAACCTAGTGCGTCTACCAATTCCGCCACCTGGGCATTGCTGCATGGCATTGAATAAATGCCATGTTTACTACATAAACTTTGGCCGAAGATTATGAGCTAATCTTTGACTCGAAGAAACCTTGCGTATACAAGGTTCCATCTTTAAATAGATGGTGCCCAGGAGAAGACTCGAACTTCCACGGTGTTGCCACCGCTAGGACCTGAACCTAGTGCGTCTACCAATTCCGCCACCTGGGCACTGGCGATATCGACTTGAAGTTGTGCTGCAAGTTGATTCGTCGTTGTGGGCGCGAACTATAAGGGTGACCTCATGGCTTGTAAACCCCTTAAATGATGGAAAATAGTTCTCGAGAAGGCTGTCATGGACGGGCTTTTGCGCTTCAATACACGAAAATTCCTATCGATAGAAGGTAACCTGACTTAATGGCCGATTGGCAATCCCTCGATCCCGAGGCCGCGCGCGAAGCGGAAAAGTACGAAAAACCCATTCCCAGCCGAGAGCTGATTCTCCAGCACTTGAGCGAACGAGGCTCTGCGGCCACTCGTGAGCAATTGCTCGATGAGTTCGGGCTTGAATCCGAGGACGACATAGAAGCCTTGCGCCGTCGCTTGCGTGCCATGGAACGCGATGGCCAACTGATCTATACCCGACGTGGCGCCTACGCTCCGGTGGATAAGCTGGATTTGCTCAGGGGGCGCGTCAGTGGTCACCGGGACGGCTTCGGGTTCTTTATCCCTGAAGATGGCAGTGACGATCTTTTCCTGTCTCCGAATCAGATGCGCCTGGTCTTCGATGGTGATCGCTGTCTTGTGCGGGTGGCAGGAGTCGATCGTCGTGGTCGTCGCGAAGGCGCGATCGTCGAAGTAATCGGTCGTGCCCACGAAAGTGTGGTAGGGCGTTACTACGTGGAAAGCGGCGTCGGTTTCGTCGTGGCGGATAATCCGAAGATCCAGCAGGAGATTCTGATCACGCCCGGACGTGACTTCGATGCGCAGGCTAGTCAGTTCGTCGAGGTGAAAATCACTCACTGGCCGACCCAGCGCTTTCAGGCCCAGGGCGATATCGTCGAGATCATTGGCGATTACATGGCGCCAGGCATGGAAATCGATGTGGCGCTGCGCAGCTTCGACATTCCGCATGACTGGCCGGCAGCAGTCGAGCAGGAAGCCAGGCGACTCAGGCCGGAAGTGAACGAGCGCGACAAGGAAAAGCGGGTTGATCTACGGCACTTGCCATTCGTGACTATCGATGGTGAAGACGCCCGGGATTTCGACGATGCCGTCTATTGCGAAAAACCTGCAGGGCTCAAGGGACTGGTAGCGGGAGGCTTTCGTTTGTTCGTTGCGATTGCCGACGTATCGCATTATGTGAAGATTGGCTCGGCCCTGGACGAAGAAGCGCAGAAGCGTGGCAACTCTGTCTATTTCCCGGAGCGGGTCGTGCCGATGTTGCCCGAGATTCTTTCCAACGGGCTTTGCTCGCTGAATCCGAAGGTCGATCGGCTGGCGATGGTCTGCGAGATCAATCTGAGTCGCACGGGACGGATGATCGACTACCGATTCTACGAAGCCGTTATCCATTCCCAGGCACGACTGACCTACAACAAAGTCAGTGCCATGCTGGAGCGGTCGCGCTCGGCCGAAGGGCGGCGATTGGGTGTGGAACATGCCGAAGTCCTGCCGCACCTCAAGCAGTTGTATGCATTGTTCAAGGTTTTGCTGAAGGCTCGGCACGAGCGTGGTGCCATTGATTTCGACACCCAGGAAACCCGGATTATTTTCGGCCGGGATCGCAAGATCGTCGAGATTCGTCCGACCCTGCGTAACGATGCGCACCGCTTGATCGAGGAGTGCATGCTGTGCGCCAATGTGGCCGCTGCCGACTTCCTGCAGAAGCACGAATTGCCAGGGCTGTATCGAATCCACGATCTGCCGCCAGCGGAGCGCCTGGATAACCTGCGAAGCTTCCTTGGCGAGCTCGGCCTGTCGCTGCACAAGGGTAAGGGTGCCCCCTCGCCGAAGAATTACCAGGCTCTGCTCGAGCAGATTCATGACCGCCCCGATTTCCATCTGATCCAGACAGTCATGCTGCGTTCTATGAGCCAGGCTGTGTATAGCGCCGATAATCATGGTCACTTCGGGCTGAATTACGAAGCCTATACGCATTTCACTTCGCCTATCCGGCGCTATCCGGATCTATTGGTGCACCGCGCCATTCGCAGCGTGATTCGCTCGCGCCGTGAAACGCCTTATGTACAGCGAGCCGATGCACCCGTCATTCCCAAGGCGCGTATCTATCCCTACGATGAGGCTGCTCTCGATCAACTGGGTGAACAGTGTTCAATGACCGAGCGGCGTGCCGACGAGGCAACACGCGATGTGGTCAACTGGCTCAAGTGCGAATTCATGCAGGATCGCGTGGGTGAGACCTTTCCCGGCGTCATCACGGCGGTCACCGGCTTTGGCATTTTCGTCGAGCTGACCGATATCTATGTCGAGGGGCTGGTACATGTTACGGCTCTACCAAGCGACTACTACCATTTCGATCCTTTGCATCATCGACTGGCCGGTGAGCACAGCGGTCGTAGCTTCCGCCTCGGCGATAGCGTCGAGGTACGTGTAGTGCGAGTTGATCTCGATGAGCGCAAGATCGATTTTGAGCTAATAGCCAGCACTTGGAGCACTGATAACAGCCCTGCACCTGCAAGAAAAACTGGTCGCCAGCGCAATCCTGGGAAGAAAGGGCGGGAAAGGGGGAGTGAAGATGTTGGCGATGCTTTACCCAGTGCCGACCAGACTTCCTTATCGGAAGTGACCAAAAGTCGTGAAATCAAAAAATCATTACTAGCCGAAGCTCGTGAGGCGCTGATTGGCAAGAGAGGGAAAAAAGGCGACCGCAAAGACAAAAAAACCGAAGCTAGCGGAGTTATCGAAACAGACAATTACAAGCGGCCAGCCAGTGGTGGGGCTCTTGCGAAAAACAAGAAGCGCTCGACATTCAATAGCAATGGCGGCTCCACGCCTAGAAAGCGCAAGGTCAAATCATGAGCCAGCTGGAAAACGTCTACGGCCTACATGCCGTAGAGGCTCTGTTGCGCCATCACCCCAAGCGGATCAAGCGCATCTGGTTGGCTGAAGGTCGTGGCGATCCACGGATACAGGTGCTATTGGAGCTGGCCAAAGCCGAGCGAGTCATCGTTGAGTCACGTGGTCGGCGCGAGATGGATGAACAGATCGACGGTGTGCATCAAGGGGTAGTGGCTGAGGTGACGCCCAGCCAGGTTTTGGGCGAAAACATGTTGGACGAATTGCTGGAAAGCGACAGTGCGCCACCCTTGCTGCTGGTACTCGACGGCGTGACCGACCCACATAACCTCGGCGCTTGCCTGCGTACTGCCGATGCTGCTGGTGTACGTGCCGTGATTATCCCCAGGGATAAATCAGCCACGCTGAATGCGACGGTACGCAAAGTAGCCTGCGGTGCTGCGGAAGTGGTACCGCTGGTAGCCGTCACCAACCTGTCCCGAACCTTGGAAAAGCTCAAGAAACGTGGACTCTGGATCATTGGAACTGCTGGCGAAGCTCAGCAGAATGTCTACGCGCAGGATTTGAGCGGGCCGATTGCACTGGTCATGGGGGCGGAGGGTAAGGGGATGCGCCGTCTGACCCGTGATCATTGCGACTATCTGGTACATCTACCCATGGCAGGCAGCGTCAACAGTCTGAATGTCTCCGTAGCTACCGGCGTCTGCCTGTTCGAGGCAGTTCGCCAGCGTCGTTTGAGGTTGATTGGCTGAGTCTGGCGTGATGCATACCCCAGGGATAATTTGTCACCGTTTTCTGCGAGCAACGGATCTGGCGATACGTTGTCAACCTTGTCTAAGCGTCCCGGGAGAGGGGCGTGCATCGCCGTGATTCTGCCCCAGGCAACAGCTTGATAGCTGGTGTGCAGGTCCGGTTTTGGCCTCATGGAGATTTACACGTTGCCACGTCCATCGTTCGAAAGCCTGTTCCGGTTCGCACCCAATGCTTATGTGTTGCTCGATTTACAGCTGATCATTCTGGATGCCAATCAGGCCTACCTGAACCTGACTGGTCGGTCGCTCGAAGACATTTGCGGAAAACACGTACAAGAAGTTTTTGCCCCTGATCCTCAACATTCCGAATCCGGCCAGGAATTGATGGATTCCTTTGCGCGAGTATTGCTGCGCAAAATTCCGGATACCCTGCCGGTGATTCGCTATCCGATTACCTGCAACAAGCCGGAAGGGCCTGTTTTTGAGGAGCGTTACTGGAGCGTCACTCATACGCCTTTGCTGGATGAAAAGGGTGAAGTTTCAGCGATTTTGCAAAACACGTCGGATATCACGGAACTGGTGTGCATGAAGGACCAATCGCCGCATTCCGATTCTACAATGCCGCAGTTGGAATCGGGAGTCATTGGCCGTGCCCTGCTGATGCAGGATGAGGGTCATCAACTGCGTCGATTATTCGCTCAGGCACCAGGGTTTGTGTGCTTTCTTCGTGGACCCGAGCATGTTTTCGAGCTGGTCAACGAGGCCTATCAGGATCTGACCGGACGCAGCCAACTGATTGGCAAGACTGTGCATGAATGTTTACCGGAAATCGAGCAACAGGGGTTTATTCAGTTGCTTGACCAGGTTTACGAAAGCAGCGAGCCTTTCGTTGGTAAGCGCATGCGTGTACTACTGCAGCGTCGGCAAGGGGCGCTGGACGAAGTGTTCATCGATTTTCTCTGCCAGCCGATCATCGAGACTGACGGCAGCGTATCCGGTATTTTCGTTCAGGGGCAGGATGTTACGGAGCAGCAGTATAGTGAGGCGCAACTGCTAGAGTATCGTGTGCACCTTGAAGAGGTGGTACGCGAGCGGACCAGGGAGCTGGAATGCAGCGAGGCCAAGCGACGTACAGCTGAAGCAGCGCTGTTTCAGGCACAAAAGCTCGAAGCAATCGGCAAATTGACTGGTGGTATCGCTCATGCCTTTAACAATATGTTGCAGGTCATTGGCGGTAACCTGCAATTGTTGCGTCGCACCTTGAACGACGATGAAACTACCCTGCGCCGTCTTGATGCCGCAGTAGTAAGTGTGGACAGAAGTGCCCGACTGGCATCCCAACTGCTGGCTTTCGCCAGTCGTCAGCCACTGCAGCCGCAACCTGTTCATCTAGGCGAGCTGATCGAGCGAATGTCTGACCTGTTGGATGGTTCCCTCGGTAGCGGTATAGCCATCGAATTGAATATGCAGGATGGTTTGTGGCCGGTCCAGGCCGATGTCGGAAACTTGGAAAGCGTCATTCTCAACCTGGCCACCAATGCTGGCGATGCCATGTCTGGCAAAGGCCGTCTCCAGATATTTCTCGACAACAGAACGCTAGATGAGTTTGAAGCAGGTAATCGAGTGCCAGGTGACTATGTGCTTTTGCAGATGCTTGATGAGGGGTGTGGCATGACTCCCGAGGTGCAGGAGCGGGCATTCGAGCCTTTCTTTAGCACCAAGCAGAACGGTAGCGCTTCCGGGCTGGGATTAAGCGTGGTGTACGGCTTTATCAAGCAAAGTGGTGGATTTATCGACTTGCAGCCCCGGAATGAAGGTGGGACGGCCGTGCAGGTCTATTTTCCTCGCTGTCTCGATCAGTCCTCGATCGTGCCATCCAAAGCCTCCGGTGTTGTGCCGCAATCTCCACCGGCAGAGAGCGTGGCCATTCAAACAGCCGGTTTACGGATTCTTTTTGTCGAAGACGATCCTACCTTGCGCATGCTGACTGGCGAAGTAATGGCTGAACTGGGGCATAGTGTCACTCTTGGTGAGTCAGCAGAAGTTGCGTTGCGGAAACTGGCTGAGCAGCATTTCGATGTACTGTTTACCGATATCGGCCTGCCGGGAATGAGCGGGCTCGAGCTGGCACGTCAAGTCAGGCGCAGCCATCCGCAACTGGGGATTGTCATTGCGTCGGGATATGTGGTCGATGCCAAGACGGAAGGGCTTGAGAGCATTCTTACAGTACTCAAGCCCTACGATATTGATCAGGTCAGGAAACTTCTGGATGGCCTGCAGGATATGATCGGCACCGCAGGACCGATAGGGTGAGCTTGCCTTGCGTACCTGTCAGCCCTTCTTTAGAATGTCGCCCCTTGCCTTGATGGCAGGTCATTGCCTGCTGTCTTTATATGCAAGAACAGAAAAACATTTACTCCTTGCCTGACCGCATGGTCGGCAGGCTGCCATCCGTAAGGAGCATTCATGCGTCATTATGAAATCATCTTTCTGGTCCATCCGGATCAGAGTGAGCAGGTCAGTGGTATGGTGGAGCGTTACACCAAACTGATCGAGGAAGACGGCGGCAAGGTCCATCGTCTGGAAGATTGGGGGCGTCGCCAGCTGGCTTATGCCATCAACAATGTACACAAGGCGCACTATGTTTTGCTTAACGTAGAGTGCAGTGGCAAGGCTATGGCCGAGCTGGAAGACAACTTCCGTTATAACGATGCCGTGATCCGTAAGCTGGTCATCCGCCGCGACGAGGCCGTCACTGGCCAATCCGAGATGCTCAAGGCTGAAGAAAACCGCAGCGAGCGTCGTGAGCGTCGCGAGCGTGTCGAAAGCGCCGAAGGTGGCGATATGGACGGCGATCACGACAACCTTGGCGAATAATCCGCTGTTTTTTTGAGGATCAGATTTATGGCACGTTTTTTCCGTCGTCGCAAATACTGCCGTTTCACTGCCGAAGGCGTGAAGGAAATTGACTTCAAGGACCTGAATACCTTGAAGGCCTACATTTCCGAAACTGGCAAGATCGTTCCCAGCCGGATCACCGGCACCAAAGCCAAATATCAGCGTCAGCTGGCTTCTGCCATCAAGCTTGCACGTTACCTGGCTCTGCTGCCTTACACCGACAGCCACGGTCGTTGATCACGGCCGCTACGTAAAGCAAAGGATGGATGCGTGCGCGCTCTAGCGGACTTCATCATGCGTGGTCGCTTGCAGGCCAGCTTGGTTGTGGTGGCAGCCGCCGCCGCGCCGATGCTGTTCTGGTTGAGCGCGGCAGCGGGTAGTCTGGTATTGCTGCGGCGCGGTTTGAGCGATGGCCTGGGTGTCGTGGCCTGGGCTCTGCTACCGGCACTGGCCTGGTGGTTCTTCGGTGATCCGCGGCCCGTTCTGGTAGTGGGTGGTACGCTGATTCTGGCGCTGACTCTGCGAAAACAGGCTTCCTGGCGCAATGTGCTGCTCTACAGCATCGCCCTTGGCGTCCTGTATTCGCAGGTGCTCGGTGCGGTATTCGGCGAATCCATTGCGGTCTTGGCCGCCGAAGTGCAGAAGCTATTGCCCGAAGCCCTGCCGGGTGTCTGGGATGGCATGTCCGCTGAGCAACAGGAGCACTTGCTGTCGGTCTTCATCGCGGTAATGACCGGGCTTCTCGGGGCGCTATTGCAGACTCTGGCAGTGCTCAGCCTGATGCTGGGCCGCTACTGGCAGGCAACGCTATACAACCCCGGTGGGTTCGGGCATGAGTTTCGTGAGCTGCGCTTTTCGCCGATGCTGGCCATTGCGCTGTTTGCCATCGTCTTGATGGCACCGAACTTTGGACCGCAGGCCGCAATATTGACACCGTTGTGCAGTGTACCGCTGGCCTTTGCCTGCCTGGCCCTTGTGCATGGTCTGGTAGCCCAGGGGCGTCTGGCCCGTTTCTGGCTGGTCGGTCTTTATGTCGCGATGCTGCTGTTTTTACAGTTCATCTATCCATTGTTGGCCGTATTGGCTGTTGTCGACAGCCTGTTCGATTTTCGTGGTCGCATCCCTCGTGGCAAAAACGAGGGACCCACGGACGGTGAAGGTTAAATTTTAAGAGGTAAGACCGAATGGAAATCATCCTGCTGGAAAAGATCGCCAACCTGGGCAACCTGGGCGACAAGGTAAATGTCAAGGGCGGCTATGCACGCAACTTCTTGTTGCCGCATGGCAAGGCCACCATGGCTACTGCCGAGAATATCGCCACGTTCGAAGCACGTCGCGCCGAACTGGAAAAGCTGGCTACCGAGAAGAAGGCCTATGCCGAATCCCGCGCGGTCCAGTTGTCTGAACTGGAAGTAACCATCACCGCCGTTGCTGGTGACGAAGGCAAGCTGTTCGGTTCCATCGGTACCGCCGATATTGCCGATGCTCTGACCGCTTCCGGCGTGGAAGTAGCCAAGAGTGAAGTGCGTCTGCCCAACGGTACTATCCGCCTGGTCGGCGAGTACGATGTAGCCGTGCACTTGCATTCCGATGTGGAAGCCATCGTCAAGCTGATCGTTACGGCTGGTTGATGGTAATCGGCTATTGCTAACTGGTTTGCAGGCCGGTCTCTGATACTGGCCTGTCGAGAAGAGGGCACGACATTGCCGAAGCGGTGTCGTGCCTTTCGTTTTTCCGGGCAGAAATTGCTGCCCTGAATCGAGCCCGTCATGAACGATATCAGTGCTTCCCCCCAATACGATCTGGAAACCGCCGCGCTCAAGGTCCCGCCGCATTCCATCGAGGCCGAGCAGGCCGTGCTGGGCGGATTGATGCTGGATAACAATTCCTGGGAGCGGGTTTCCGATCAGGTTTCCGATGGGGATTTCTACCGCCACGATCACCGGCTGATTTTTCGTGCCGTCGTCAAACTGGCGGAGCATAACCAGCCGTTCGATGTAGTCACGCTTTCCGAGCAGTTGGACAAAGAGGGTACATTGTCACAAGTGGGCGGCCTGGCCTATCTGGGAGAGCTGGCCAAGAACACCCCGTCGGTGGCCAATATCAAGGCTTACGCGCAGATCGTCCGTGAGCGAGCCACTTTGCGCCAGCTGATTTCGATCAGCAACGAAATTGCCGACAACGCCTATTTTCCGCAAGGCAAGAATGCCGAAGAGGTACTGGACGAAGCTGAACGGCAGATTTTCCAGATCGCTGAAGCGCGGCCCAAGACCGGTGGCCCGATAGGTATCAACGATATTCTCGTGAAGACCATCGACCGCATTGATTCGCTGTTCAATAGCGGGGAAGGTTTGACTGGCATTTCCACCGGCTTCATCGATCTGGACGAGAAGACCAGTGGCTTGCAGCCGGCAGACCTGGTAATTGTTGCCGGACGACCCTCGATGGGCAAGACCACTTTTGCCATGAACCTGGTGGAAAACGCCGTGCTGCGCAGCGATAAGGCCGTGCTGGTGTTTTCCCTGGAAATGCCGGCCGACTCCATCGTCATGCGAATGCTGTCATCGCTTGGCCGCATCGACCAAACCAAGGTGCGCACCGGCAAGTTGGACGACGATGACTGGCCGCGCCTGACTTCAGCGGTCAATCTGCTCAACGAGCGCAAATTGTTCATCGACGATACGGCGGGAATCTCACCGACCGAGATGCGTGCTAGAGCTCGTCGCCTGACCCGTGAACATGGCGAGATTGGTCTGATCATGGTCGACTACCTGCAATTGATGCGGATACCTGGTGCTTCCGGAGAAAATCGCACCAACGAAATTTCCGAGATTTCCCGTTCGCTGAAAGGTCTTGCCAAGGAGTTCAATTGCCCGGTCGTGGCGCTTTCGCAACTCAACCGTTCTCTCGAACAGCGCCCGAACAAGCGGCCGGTCAACTCGGATTTGCGTGAGTCAGGGGCTATCGAGCAGGATGCCGACATCATTATGTTCGTCTATCGCGACGAGGTTTATCATCCGGAAACCGAGCACAAGGGCATTGCCGAAATTATCATCGGTAAACAGCGTAACGGTCCTATCGGGACGATACGGCTAGCCTTTCTCGGCAAGTACACGCGCTTCGATAACCTGGCCGCCGGCAGCTATCAGTTCGAAGACGAATAGCCCTTCAAGTCTGCGCAAAACGATTGGGGCCGGAGTACCATCCGGACACTTGTCCGGTTTTGAAGGATTCCTGCATGCGCCCGTTAGTCGCCACGGTCGATCTGGCCGCGCTCCGCCATAATTACCTGTATGCGAAGCAGTGTGCGCCGGAGCGCAAGGCATTCGCCGTAGTCAAGGCGAATGCCTATGGGCACGGTGTCCGCGAAGCCGTTACAACGTTGCGCGATATTGCCGATGGCTTTGCTGTGGCTTGCCTGGAGGAAGCAATCGAGGTCCGGGCCGTGCATGGAGAGGCGCGCATTCTGTTGCTGGAAGGCTGCTTCGCGGCAGAAGAATACCTGGCTGCTGCCCAGTTGAGGCTGGATGTGGCTGTCCAGGGAGAGGCACAGGTTGAGGCACTACTGTCAGCTTCACTGGTTCGCCCGCTGAATGTCTGGCTCAAACTGGACTCGGGAATGCATCGGTTGGGCTTTGTTGCGGCGAAATTGCGCGAGTGTTTCGGTGCATTGAAGCAGGCTCCACAAGTTGCCGAGCTGAACCTGATGAGCCATTTCGCCTGTGCTGACGAACATGAGCATCCATTGACCAGGCAGCAACTGGAGTATTTTCTCTCTGTGCAGGATTTGCCCGTCGGGCAGCGCTCCCTGGCCAATTCTGCTGCCATCTTGACACTTCCCGCTGCCCATATGGATTGGATCCGACCGGGAATCATGCTCTATGGCGCTTCACCGTTCGCTGATCGATCTGCTGCAAGTCTAGGCCTGAAACCGTTGATGACGTTGACAGGGCAGCTCATTGCAATACGCGACGTACCGCCTGGAGAGTGTGTCGGCTATGGCGCTAGCTGGATTGCCGGGCGACCATCGAAGATCGGCACGGTCAGCTGCGGCTACGCTGATGGCTATCCGCGTCATGCACCGTCCGGTACACCGGTAGTGATCCGTGGTCAGCGGGTACCACTGGCTGGCCGGGTATCGATGGACATGCTGGCAGTCGATCTGAGCGATCTGCCGGCCGCACAGATTGGCGATGAGGTTGAGCTCTGGGGAGCACAACTGCCCGTTGATGAGTTGGCGCAAGCATGCGGCACCATCGGTTACGAATTGTTGACCAAGGTGACACCACGGGTGCCGCGTCATTATCGATAATCCCGGTTCCATACGGATAAAGTCCTAGCTTTTTGGTCGGGATTTGTCTGTTTTGTGTGCTATATTTTGCGCCCTCACGCTTCAACCCAATCGGTTTCCGCCATGCACGCCGTCAAGCCACTGTTCGATTATCCCAAGTACTGGGCCGAGTGTTTCGGGCCGGCGCCTTTCCTGCCGATGAGCCGGGAAGAAATGGACCGGCTCGGTTGGGATTCCTGCGACGTCATCATTGTCACCGGTGATGCCTATGTGGACCATCCCTCGTTCGGCATGGCGATCATCGGCCGTTTGCTGGAGGCTCAGGGTTTTCGTGTTGGCATCATCAGTCAGCCGGACTGGCGCTCCAAAGATGACTTTATGCGTCTTGGCGAGCCGAATCTGTTCTTTGGTGTTGCGGCTGGCAATATGGATTCGATGATCAATCGCTACACCGCCGACCGGAAGGTCCGCTCCGACGATGCCTATACGCCTGGAGGTATTGCCGGCAAGCGCCCGGATCGCGCCAGCCTGGTCTACAGCCAGCGTTGCAAGGAAGCATACAGCCATGTGCCGGTAGTGCTGGGTGGCATCGAAGCTTCGCTGCGCCGGATCGCTCACTACGATTACTGGCAGGACAAGGTACGCCGCTCGATCTTGATGGATGCTACTGCCGATCTGCTGCTATATGGCAACGCAGAACGCGCGGTGGTCGAAGTCGCTCAACGACTGGCGGCAGGCGAGCGGGTCGAGACGCTTACCGATGTGCGCGGTACGGCTTTCATTCGCCGCGACACGCCCGAGGGTTGGTTCGAGATCGATTCGTCCCGGATCGATCGCCCGGGTCAGATCGACAAGATCATCAACCCCTACGTCAACACCCAGGATCTTGACGCTTGTGCCATCGAACAGGGTAAAGATCCGGTCGACAAGATGGATGAGGTCAAAGCGGTGCAATTGCTGCCGCATCCACGGTTGGAGCGCGAGCGCACAGTGATTCGCCTGCCGGCGTTCGAGAAGGTACGCAACGACCCGGTACTTTATGCCCATGCCAGCCGTGTGCTGCATCTGGAAATCAATCCGGGAAACGCGCGCGCACTGGTGCAGCGACATGACAATCTGGATATCTGGCTGAATCCGCCGCCGATTCCCATGACCACCGAAGAGATGGATTACGTCTTCGGTATGCCTTTCGCCCGTGTACCGCATCCAGCTTACGCCGGCGAAAAGATTCCTGCCTACGAGATGATCCGCTTCTCGGTGAACATCATGCGCGGCTGTTTCGGTGGCTGTACTTTCTGTTCGATCACCGAACATGAAGGGCGGATCATCCAGAATCGCTCGCAAGAGTCGATCATCCGCGAGATCGAAGAAATCCGTGATCGGGTGCCGGGCTTCACCGGTATCATTTCCGATCTCGGCGGACCGACCGCCAACATGTATCGGCTCGCTTGCAAGAGCCGCTCGATCGAATCCTCCTGTCGCAAGCAATCCTGTGTCTATCCAGGCATCTGTGCCAACTTGAATACCGATCACTCGGCACTGATCCACTTGTATCGTTCGGCCCGCGATCTGCCGGGAGTAAAGAAGATCCTGATCGCCTCCGGGTTGCGCTATGACCTGGCGGTGGAGTCGCCCGAATATGTCAAGGAACTGGTTACCCACCACGTCGGTGGCTATCTCAAGATTGCTCCGGAACATACCGAAGAAGGTCCACTTTCCAGGATGATGAAGCCGGGAATCGGTACCTACGACCGCTTCAAACGCATGTTCGAAAAGTTTTCCAGAGAGGCAGGTAAAGAGCAGTATCTGATTCCCTACTTTATCGCCGCACATCCAGGAACCACCGATGAGGATATGCTGAACCTTGCCTTGTGGCTCAAGCGCAACGGGTTTCGCACCGACCAGGTGCAAGCGTTCTACCCGTCCCCCATGGCCACCGCCACGGCCATGTATCACTCGGGGCGCAATCCTCTGCACAAGGTCACCTATAAAAGCGATGGTATTTTCGTCGTCAAGAGTGAACAACAGCGGCGCCTGCACAAGGCATTCCTGCGCTATCACGATCCCCGGAACTGGCCACTGCTGCGCGAGGCGTTGAAGGATATGGGGCAAGCGGAGCTGATTGGTAATGGCAAACATCAATTGATTCCGGCCCATCAGCCCGATACCGATGGTTACCATAGTGCGCGCCGCAAGAATTCCACCCCAACTGGTAAAGGTCAGTCGAAGCCGGGGAGGGTGGCGCTGACCCAGCATATCGGGCTGCCACCGCGTAGTCAGGATGGCAATCCTTGGGATAAGCGTGAAAAAGCCAAGGCTGCGGCGCAAGAAGCGCGGCGCAAGGCTGGCAGCAAACCCGGCAAGCGTCGCTGAGGGAAATTCGCATCGCAGGATCGAGTCTTGCCTGGAGCGGTGCCGGAATCAGGTAAACGGCAGGCTGAACCGGGTATCGAGACTAGCCGGTAACTTTCAGGCGCAGGCTGGATGCTGCAACTGACCGGTGGAAAAAATGCACCATATGGCAAACTGATGACTCTCATGTAACGTGCCAGACTCAAGTCTGAGCCAGGAACGGGCACCTCTATTCATTCGATATGCCGCATGAGATGGTCCCGATGTTCCGGTAACCGATGAGGCTACCTTCATCGCGATCGATGTCCTGGTTTTGCTTCGTTACAACCTCTAGTGCCTTTCAAACACTGAGTCGGTGCTCAAGCTGCGATATAGTTCTTGGTGTCTTTCGTTCCAGTCTGGGGCGATCGATCTCAGTCATCCGGAAAAAAGGATCGATGACAATGTCGGATTGGAAAAATCGCCTTCTTACATGGCGAGAAAAAAGTTATGGCGGTACAGAGAGCTTTTCAAAGAAGGAGCTGGTGACGAGCATCGTTGCCGTGCTGGTAGCGGTTTATTTGCTGATAGCGTTGCTCATCGGCTGGTATTGGAGTCAGGAGCCCGATGCCTTTCCTGTCGAACAGGATGCGAAAGCTGCTGCCGAGTTGACCGGACGCAAGTTCGTCAATGGCTATACCACCGTGGAAACCCTGAAGCATCTGGCCAATACTCTGCTGGACAAGCCGGGCGGCTACCTGTCGAACGATATCGCTCCCCCGGGTGTCTGGCTGGATAACATGCCGAGGTGGGAATTCGGTGTTTTGACTCAAGTGCGGGATATGGCACGAGCCCTGCGCCGGGACTTCTCGCGCTCCCAGTCCCAGTCGGCTGAGGATCCGGATCTCGCCTATGGCGAGCCACTGTTCCATTTCGATAACAACAGCTGGGCACTGCCGGCCACCGAGTCGGAATACCGTCGTGGAATCGGTGCTGTGGATCGTTATCTGGCCCGCCTGGCCGACCCTCAGCAACCGAAGGCATCGTTCTATATACGTGCTGACAACCTGAGCCATTGGCTGGGCGATGTGGCAAACCGAATGGGTTCTTTGTCCCAGCGGCTTTCCGCGAGTATCGGCCGGGTCGATCTGAATACCTCGGAGCCAACTCCTGGCGAAGGGGCGGCCGGCACTGCTCCTCAAGTGTCCGAAAAGGTCGAGAAAACGCCATGGTTGAAAATCGACGACGTTTTTTATGAAGCCCGTGGGCAAGCCTGGGCACTGTCTCATCTGTTGCGTGCCGTCGAGGTGGATTTCGCGGATGTGTTGGCGAGGAAGAATGCGAGTGCCAGTATTCGTCAGATTATTCGTGAATTCGATGCGGCGCAAAAGTCAGTCTGGAGTCCGTTCATCCTGAACGGCAGTGGCTACGGCGTACTGGCCAATCACTCGCTGGTTATGGCCAATTTCATTTCACGAGCCAATGCGGCGGTCGTCGACCTGCGTACCTTGTTGTCGCAAGGTTGAGGATGTGAGCTAACCAGGCGGAAAAAGGCCTACGCGTCTTTTTCCGCCTCGCCTTCGTTTTTCGAAGGTTTCAATCCAGCCCCAATTTCTTCAGGCGGTAGCGCATGGAGCGGAAACTGAGCCCCAGACGTTGTGCCGCAGCAGTGCGATTCCAACGAGTCTCCTCCAACGTCTGCATGATCAGTTTGCGCTCGATATCCTCAAGGTGATCTTCGAGGTTATCAACCTGCGCCAGGGTGGATTCACTTCCCGATAATTTCTGCGTCGGGCTGTCGGCAAAGCGTAGATCACCAAGCTTGATCTGGCCGTCTTCACATAGGGTGCAGGCGCGTTCGAGCATGTTTTCGAGTTCGCGTACGTTGCCGGGAAAGCGGTAGTGCTGCAATTTTTGCAGTGCTTCTGGCAACAGTCGGGTCGGTGTCGAGCCGGTTTCTTCTGCCAGGCGTCGCAGTATGGCCTGGGTCAGTAACGAGATATCTTCGCGTCGTTCGCGCAGTGGCGGAACGGGCAGTTCGATGACGTTCAAGCGATAATAAAGATCCTGCCGAAAGCGGCCCGCATCGACCTCCTGTGCTAGATCCTTGTGGGTAGCGCACAGAATGCGCACATCGACCGTTACTTCCTGCTGTCCGCCGATGGCGCGCACGGCTTTTTCCTGGATGGCTCGCAGAAGCTTGACCTGCATCGGTAGCGGCAGATCGGCTACCTCATCGAGAAAGAGCGTTCCTCCAGTGGCTGTCTGGAACAAGCCTTGTTTATCTTCCGTCGCTCCGGTGAAGCTGCCTTTCTTGTGGCCGAAAAACTCACTTTCCATTAATTCGGATGGAATTGCACCGCAGTTGACGGGTACGAAGGCTCCGGTAGCACGCGGCCCTTGCTCGTGAATCATGCGCGCAACCAATTCCTTGCCAGTCCCGGATTCGCCACTGATATAAACCGGAGCCAGGCTACGGGCAAGCTTGGCGATCTGCTTGCGTAAGGTTTTCATCGGTGGAGATTCGCCGAGCAGGCGATTGTCGGTCTGGCTGGTCGAAATGTGCAGGCGCAGGGCGTTATTGATCAGTTCGCGCAGGCGGCTCAAGTCGACTGGTTTGGTCAGAAAGTCGAAGGCGCCTGCTTTGAGTGCATTGATGGCCGTATCCATGCTGCCGTAAGCAGTAATCATGGCCACGGGCGTTTGCGCGTAATGCTGCTGGATATGCTGCACCAGTTCCAGGCCGGTGCCATCGGGCAGACGCATGTCGGTCAGGCAGATGTCGTAGGTTTCACGAGCCAGCCATTTGCGGGCTTCCTTGATATTTCGAGCGGTTCGGGTATCGAGTTTCATGCGACCGAGAGTGATATCCAGCAGCTCGCGGATATCCGGCTCGTCGTCGACGATCAAGGCTCTTGGGCGGGCGGTCATGTATGGGGTCCGGAAAGCTCAGGCACTACAGGCAATGAGCTATCTTACTTCTTGGACGACCGGGCATGCCGTGACCGCTTCTGCATCTATGAGGAGCGGCTCATCCGCGCTTGTCTGGATGCGCAAAGATGATGCGAAAGCAGCTTCCGCCATTCGTTCGATCCTGATAGTCGATGCGTGCCTGATTGCTCTCGCATAGTTCGCGGCAGAGATATAGCCCCAAACCCGTGCCATTGATATCGGTCGTGAAGAACGGTTCAAAAATATGCTGGAGTTTTTCTGCCGCTATGCCTGGTCCGTCGTCCAGCACTTCCAGTATTGGTAAATCGGAGTCCGGATCGCGATGAAGCTTCAGCCAGGTCTGTGCCTGCTCGTGTAGTTGTCCGCTGTAGCGAAGACCGTTCTGAACCAGGTTGTAGAGAATCTGTACAAGTTGGTTGGGGTCCATGCGTGTTTGCAGCGAGTTGTCGATGATCTCCAGATGCAGTGTCTGTTGTGGGCCCAGCCTGCTCTGTAGATCGTTGGTGAATTGAGTCAAGGAGTATTCCAGGTTCAACAATTGTGGCGCTGCCTGGCGTCGGCGGGAGAGTTGCAGCACATTTTCGATGATCGAATTCATGCGTTGCGAGTGTTCCTGAATGATCTGCGCCAAACGACGATCTGGCTTGTCCAGGCTTTCGGACTCATGGAGCAATTGAGCGGCATGACTGATCGCACCGAGCGGGTTGCGTATTTCATGGGCGATGCTTGCCGTGAGCCGCCCCAACGATGCGAGCTTCATTTGCTGGGCCTGCTGGGCTACCAGGAAAAGATCTTCAAGGAAGATCAGTATGTTTTTTTGTTCGCCATGCTGTAGCGGTGTGAAACTGGGCTGGATTGTCGGTCCATTGGGGGTGAGTTCCAGGCTGTCCGGCCGGCGGCTGGGGTTCTGTCGCCATTGGTCCAGGCGCTCGATCAAGCGAGAGCACCGCTGATCGAGATGTTTTCCTGGCAGGTCCGCCTGTCCCAGCAGATTGAGTGCGCCCTGATTGGCCATCAGCACACGATGGCGAGAGTCCAGGACCAGAATGCCCGTGCGCATACGTTGCAGAATCAAAGCGTTCAGGGCTTCTAGACTGGCGACTGCTTCGCCGCGCTGGCGGGCCAGGTTTTCACTGATGCGCAGACGGCGGCTCAGGGTCTGGATCAACAGAACGGAGCCGAAGCAGAGCGCGCCGAGCACGCCAGCGGGTACATATTGGTGACTGGCGGCCGGATAAACGAGCTGTAAGTAAAAGGTCAGATAAATCAGGCCTAGTGAAGCAATGGCAGCGATCAGCAGACCGATACGCTGGTTCAGCAAGATACTGGCGATGGCCACGGCGACTACGACGAGGTTGCCAATACCACTGGGCGTGCCACCAGCGAAATAGAACAGCATCAGTAGCAGCAGGATATCCAGCAGCGCCAGGATGAAGAGCTGCAGCTCATACCGGGGCTGGCGTACCAGAAGAGCGCTCAGGACATTGGTCGTCAGGTAAAGCCAGGCGCCTTGGCGAAAACTGGTGGGTTCGACCATTTTCAGTAGGTCGTCATCCAGGCCACTGGCGATTAGCAGCAACATTACCAGTGCGATGGTCAGGCGATAGAAGTGGTACAGCCCCAGAATGCGTTGATCCTGGTCATCAATCAGAAGCTGCCCCTCAATCGCCAAGATGTCGGCTGTCCTGCTCCAGATGTGCGCGGCTGCAATACCAGCGATTTCTCGCCTGTAGCGCCTGGGTTTGCGGTACATGCAGGCCGCATTGGCTGCAACGTACCATCGGCGTGGTGTTCGGTTCGGCTTTCGGGGTGGGGCGTTTACGCTTCAGTTTGCGCCATAGCCAGAACGCGGCAGCAATCAGAGCGATCCAGAATAATAGACGAAACATTCCTTTCTTCCCGGGTCGTATGGCACAGAGCTAATCATGGTGAAGTTGGTTCGGTGCTGACCGATCCAATTTGTAATGTTGCATACGGTTATCAGTCGAACAGGCCGAACGTCAGACGGCTCCACCAAGAGCGTTCGCTGGTCCCGTCTTCGCTATCGGCACCGTTCTTGTCCTCTGGTTGCTCAGGTGGCAGCAGATTACGAGGAATATCTTGCCTGGCCTGTTCGAACTGCTGGGTGAGATCGCGGTTGGCGCTGGAGCGCGGCGGTGGCGGCGCTTCTTCTTCGATCAAGCGTAGTGCAGTGCGAGATAGCCAGGAGCGCTCGGTGGTTTCCTTTACGCTGGGAACGAAATTACCGTTTTCCAAAGTGGGGTGCTGTGGATAGTTAAGCTTGAGTGTCGCCAGGCTGGTATCCGACAGATCCTGCAGTCCAAGGCGTAGATAAGCTTCGGTCATGATGGCCAGTCCGTCGCCGACCGACGGGGTGCCCTGGTAGTTCTCCACCACATAGCGGCCGCGGTTGACGGCAGCCACATAGGCCTTGCGTCTGAGATAGTAGTGCGCCACGTGGATTTCGTTGGCGGCCAGCAGGTTGCGCAGATAGATCATGCGCGCCTTGGCATCCGGCGAGTAACGGCTGTTCGGATAGCGTGAAGTGAGCTGGGAGAAATCAGTGAATGAGTCGCGAGCGGCACCCGGATCGCGCTTGGTCATGTCCAGCGGGAAAAAGCGTGCGAGCATGCCCTGATCCTGATCGAAAGACGCCAGGCCCTTGATGTAATAGGCGTAGTCGACGTTGGGGTGCTCCGGATGCAGGCGAATGAAGCGATCCGCGGCTGCTCGCGCCGCATCCGGCTCGGTGTTCTTGTAGTAGGCGTAGGTCAGCTCGAGTTGTGCCTGTTCAGCATAGCGACCAAAGGGGTAGCGCGCTTCCAGTGCCTTGAGTTTGGCGATGGCGTTGGCATAGCTACTATTGTCCAAGTCTTCCTGGCTTTGCTGATAGAGTGCAGTTTCGCCCAGACTCTCATCTACGCTGTTTTCGTCCTTGGATTTATCGGAAGAACAGGCGGCGAGGGCAAGGATGACGATTGGCAACAGGTGTTTCACATGCATGGCGGCAGCTGGCGTTCCTGTAAACGGCTAGCTGTCTTGGGCGAGGCCGTCCTGATATGATGTGCGTCCCGCCATGGCGGGGCTTAAAAGATACCGTATTTAAACACAAGCCCGCAGCCGAAACCAAAGCGCTGCGGCTCGCCAGTCCGGGCCATGTCAATTATTTCCAAGCAAGCCATTCATCTTCGCGCAGACGTGCCGTTCGAACTGGGCGGACAGCGTCTCGACCAGATTGCCGCGCAACTCTTTGCCGAGCATTCGCGTTCACGCCTGGCAACCTGGATCAAGGGCGGTCAACTGCGGGTCGATGGCACCACCATGCGGCCGAAAGATACCGTGCATACCGGTGCCTGCCTCGAACTACTTGCCGAGCTGGAGTCCCAGGGCGAATGGCAAGCGCAAGACATCGAGTTGAATATCGTCTATGAGGATGAGCATATCCTCGTGCTGGACAAGCCCGCCGGTCTGGTCGTACATCCGGCTGCGGGGCATGCTGATGGCACGTTGCTCAATGCCTTGCTGCACCATGCGCCAGGGTTGATCAGCGTACCGCGTGCCGGGATCGTCCACCGCCTGGACAAAGATACGACCGGCCTGATGGTTGTGGCCAAGACTCTGCAGGCCCAGACCGATCTGGTCGGGCAGTTGCAACAGCGCAGCGTCAGTCGTATCTACGAATCCCTGGTGGCCGGGGTGCTGACGTCCGGTGGGACGATCGATGCCCCCATCGGTCGCCATGGTCAGCTGCGCCAGCGCATGGCCGTGGTAGACAGTGGCAAGCCTGCGGTCAGCCACTACCGGGTGCTGGAGCGTTTCCGGGTGCATACACATGCGCGCATCAAGTTGGAAACCGGCCGTACTCACCAGATTCGCGTACACATGGCGCATATCGGCTATCCGCTGGTAGGCGATCCGGTATATGGCGGTCGCTTTCGTATTCCACCGGCTGCCAGCCAGACCATGGTGCAGACCTTGCGTGAGTTTCCGCGGCAGGCGCTGCATGCACGGTTTCTCGAGTTGAATCATCCTGCCAGCGGTGAACGAATGAAGTGGGCGTCTGATCTGCCAGATGATTTCGTCTGGTTACTGACCCTGCTGCGACAGGATCGTGAGGCTTTTGTTGGATGACCGTCTGGCCACATGGCTGGATCAGGCCTGACTGGCCGGTTCCCACGCAGGTGCAGGCGTGTGTCACGACGCGCGAAGGTGGCGTAAGCCAGGCACCGTTCGATACGTTTAACCTGGGCGATCATGTTGAAGACACGGGCGCAGCCGTCAAAGAAAATCGTCGTCGATTGCAGGTGACGCTAGACTGTCAGCCAGCCTGGCTCTCTCAAGTGCATTGCATTTCAGTCGTCGAGGCCAACCCGAATGCCGTTTCGCTCGCCGATGCCAGCTGGAGCGATGAATATGGTGTTGCCTGTGCCGTACTGACTGCCGACTGCCTGCCGGTACTTTTCTGCAATCGTGCCGGTACGCGCATTGCTGCCGCACACGCCGGCTGGCGTGGTCTGGCCGGTGGCGTGCTGGAGGCGACCCTGGATTGTTTCGCAGTCGCTGCGGATGAGGTGTTGGTCTGGCTTGGTCCGGCCATCGGTCCCGAGGTCTTCGAAGTCGGCCCCGAGGTTCTCGAGGCTTTCGTTTCATCCCATGCCGAAGCGGTCGCTGCTTTCCGGCCCAGCCTCAACCCGGGGCGCTATCTGGCCGATCTCTATCTGCTTGCCCGCATCCGCTTGGCCGCTCGCGGTGTCACGGCTATCTATGGCGGCGGTTTTTGCACTTATAGCGATCCACGCTTCTATTCCTACCGGCGCAATGCTCGAACCGGCCGTCTGGCCAGTCTGGTCTGGCTGAAAAAATAAGGTTTGTGCAGAAGGGTAAATACTGTATTGCCGTGTTTGCTTGCGGCTGTTTGTTCTCCGTCAATTGCGCTCACCTTGAATCCTTGACAATCACCCTCATCTTATTGGCCATCTCGCAGGCTTTATCGTCATTGAGAGTAATTTGTGGCGCTGGCCTGCATTACTGACTCGAGGGTGATTCCATGCGTATCGACCGTTTAACCAGTAAATTACAGCTCGCTCTTTCCGACGCCCAATCCATCGCGGTCGGTCTGGATCATGCTGCCATCGAACCGCTGCACCTGATGCAGGCACTGCTCGAGCAGCAAGGGAGCTCGATCAAGCCGCTGCTGATGCAAGTTGGCTTTGATATCAATAGTCTGCGCCAGGCTCTTGCTCTGGAACTGGACAAGCTGCCCAAACTGCAAAATCCCACCGGCGACATGAACCTGTCCCAGGATCTGGCACGCTTGCTCAATCAGGCCGATCGTCTGGCACAGCAGAAGGGTGATCAGTTTATTTCCAGCGAGCTGGTGCTGCTCGCTGCCATGGATGAGAACAGCCGGCTCGGCAAAGTGCTGCTGGGGCAGGGCGTCTCGCGCAAGGCATTGGAAAATGCTGTCAATAATCTGCGTGGCGGTGAAGCAGTGAATGACCCCAACGCCGAAGAATCGCGTCAGGCGCTGGATAAATATACGGTCGATATGACCAAGCGAGCCGAAGATGGCAAGCTCGATCCGGTGATCGGTCGGGATGATGAAATCCGTCGTACCATCCAGGTCCTGCAACGGCGCACCAAGAACAATCCGGTGCTGATCGGGGAACCGGGCGTAGGCAAGACCGCCATCGTCGAGGGGCTGGCTCAGCGTATCGTCAATGGTGAGGTGCCGGACGGGCTCAAGGATAAGCGTTTACTGTCCCTGGACATGGGGGCGCTGATTGCCGGGGCCAAATTCAGGGGCGAATTCGAGGAGCGCCTGAAGGCTGTACTGAGCGATCTGTCCAAGCAGGAAGGGCGCATTATTCTGTTCATCGACGAGCTGCACACCATGGTTGGTGCCGGTAAGGCCGAGGGCGCCATGGATGCCGGCAACATGCTCAAGCCGGCGCTGGCCCGCGGTGAGTTGCACTGCGTGGGTGCGACTACGTTGAACGAGTATCGTCAGTTCATCGAAAAGGATGCTGCACTGGAACGGCGCTTCCAGAAAGTCCTGGTGGATGAGCCGAGCGAAGAGGACACCATTGCTATCCTGCGTGGTTTGAAAGAGCGCTATGAGGTGCATCACAAGGTGACTATCACCGACGGTGCCATCATCGCGGCAGCCAAGCTATCGCACCGCTACATTACTGATCGCCAACTGCCGGACAAGGCGATCGACCTGATCGACGAGGCGGCCAGCCGCATCCGTATGGAGATCGACTCCAAGCCGGAAGAGCTGGATCGTCTGGAGCGACGTCTGATCCAGTTGAAAGTCGAGCGCGAGGCATTAAAGAAAGAAGACGACGAAGCGGCGCTCAAGCGACTGGAAAAACTCAAGGACGATATCAGCCGCCTGGAGCATGAATACGCCGACCTGGAAGAAATCTGGAAATCTGAGAAGGCTGAAGTGCAGGGCTCGGCACAGATCCAGCAGCAAATCGAGCAAGCCAAACTGGATCTGGAAAATGCTCGGCGCAAGGGCGATCTGAACCGAATGGCCGAATTGCAGTACGGGGTGATTCCCGATCTCGAACGCAGTCAGCAGATGGCCGAGCAGCATGGCAAGAGTGAGAACCAGCTATTGCGCAACAAGGTGACCGATGAAGAAATCGCCGAGGTGGTTTCCAAATGGACCGGTATTCCTGTTTCAAAGATGCTCGAAGGCGAGCGCGAAAAACTATTGCGTATGGAGGATGAGCTGCATCAACGCGTAATCGGGCAGCATGAAGCGGTTACAGCGGTAGCCAATGCGGTGCGACGTTCCCGTGCCGGTCTGGCCGATCCGAACCGGCCGAGCGGCTCTTTCCTATTCCTTGGTCCAACCGGGGTGGGCAAGACCGAATTGTGCAAGGCGCTGGCCGAGTTTCTCTTCGATACCGAAGAGGCGATGGTTCGCATCGATATGTCCGAATTCATGGAGAAACACTCCGTGGCTCGCCTGATTGGCGCACCTCCCGGCTATGTCGGTTATGAAGAGGGTGGCTACCTGACCGAAGCCGTACGGCGGCGGCCTTACTCGGTCGTGTTGCTGGACGAGGTGGAGAAGGCACACCCGGATGTCTTCAACGTGTTGCTGCAGGTACTGGAGGATGGTCGCCTGACCGATAGCCAGGGGCGGACCGTGGATTTCCGCAATACAGTTATCGTGATGACCTCCAACCTGGGCTCGTCGCAGATTCAGGAGTTGGTTGGAGATCCCGATGCACAGCGGGCAGCGGTCATGGATGCGGTAAGCGTTCATTTCCGGCCTGAGTTCATCAACCGTATCGATGAAGTGGTAGTGTTCGATCCGTTGGGCAAGGACCAGATTGCCGGCATCGCACAGATCCAGCTGGGTCGCTTGCGCCAGCGTTTGGCAGAGCACGATCTTTCATTGGATCTGTCCGCAGGCGCACTGGATAAGTTGATCGCCATCGGTTACGACCCGGTCTATGGGGCGCGTCCGCTCAAGCGTGCCATCCAGCGCTGGATCGAAAACCCACTGGCCCAGCAGATCCTGGCTGGCAAGTTCGAGCCAGGCAAGACCATCACGGCTCAGATCGAAGGCGACGATATCGTTTTTGCCTGATCGACCAGAGGCTCGACGCTGTGCTTCGGGCCTCGCTTCATTTCAAGGCAGCCTTCATCTGCGCTGCAAAAATAATTAATGATGTTCTTTGATACAGGCTTGACATGATTTTATGGGTCCGTAGAATAGCGCGCCTCTGATGCGGGATTGTAAAACATTGTCGCAACAGGGCTGGAGGTACGACGTTCCGCGATAGCTCAGTCGGTAGAGCAAATGACTGTTAATCATTGGGTCCCTGGTTCGAGTCCAGGTCGCGGAGCCAAACTTCCATACGGGGTATAGCGCAGTCCGGTAGCGCGCCTGCTTTGGGAGCAGGATGTCGGGAGTTCGAATCTCTCTACCCCGACCAGTTTCTCAAGGGTCGTTAGCTCAGTTGGTAGAGCAGTTGGCTTTTAACCAATTGGTCGTAGGTTCGAATCCTACACGACCCACCATTGATTCTTTTCTTCATATCCTTCCTGCATGACTCTCGGTTTTCTTCCAACTGAAGAAAAGAGTAGATAAATACTCAGTGAGTCCAGCCACCCAAGAACATCAATTGTGTTCAAGCGTGTTTTCAAAACGTTGCTTGAGCGACTTCACTGCGCGGTCGAACAGCGGCGAATCGTCCAACTGACGAACGGCTTTGTGATGAAAGTCCAGTGCCAGGCCTGTGCGGGTTTTTTCCAGTACCTTGATTCCGTTACGGTTGACGAATATGTACTTGGCGGCAGGCTTGATAATTGCTGCAAGCTTGCAGCGCAGCCGATGTTCCTGATCCCCGATAAATTCGACCCAGACGCCTGGATGCAGATTATCGATCTCGAGTATCGCTGCATGGCTGTTCGGTAGCTCTATCTCTTGTTTTTGATTGCAGGTGTCTCCTGGCATTGGCAAGAAGATACGCTCGGTCACTTCGAAAAGTGGGAATGGTTCGATGGCGGCTTCTTCCGAATCGAGTAGCTGTAGCGTTTGTTGAAGGGCATGCAATTGCAACTGCTCGAGCTGTGCAAAGAAATCGGTTGTGGCGAAGGCATCGAAGGCAATGCTGGCAAGCCCTTCGCGTAGATCCTTCAGCAATTGCGGAGCAAGTTCCAGCAGTTGCTGACGGGCTTCCGGAGATTTGTTTGGAGCGATGCTCCAGAGCAGGTCATCCATCGTGCGAAGGGCATCTTGCCACTGTATGGATTGACTACCGTATTTCAGGAATGCCAGTAGGAGGACCTTGCTCCATACTTCCTGCAATAGCTGGACAACGACTTCAGGTAGTATTTTGCCGAACAGGCGTTCATTGAGGATTCGTTCTACTTCCTGGCGAGCTATTTCCGCTTTGGCCCGCCCTTCTTCAGTATCACGCATGCGCTGTTCAAGCAAACTGCTGCGGCGACGCTCCTCGGTGGAGAACGCCTGAAGGTCTGTCAGCAGTTCCGTGAATATCGACAGGTCATTGGTAAAATTATCGGCAAGCTTGGCAAGTGCCTGATCGATTTTTTGGTAGACCGCATCGCGCTGAGCGGTTTTGAGATCATTCATACCCAGAGTTGCCGATGCTATTTCATTTATCAGGCGCCTGGTTGGATGGTTGGCGCGATTGAATAAAGTACGGTCCAGCAGGGTAGCTTTGAGCAAGGGAATCTGTAGGCGAGCCAGCAGGTGTCTGCCGAATTCCGATAGGTTGCGGTCTGCTTCCATGGATTCGAACAGCAGGCTGCAGAGAATGACGGTATCTCTTTCATTCCTGCCGAGTTGCCAGGCATTGCCGATCTTTTTGCCAAGCCGGCGGATCAACCTTTCAACACGCTCCTGCAAGCTGATCCGACGAAAAATCCTATGCTGTTGCTGGCGTGTAAGCAGTTGCAGCAGATCACCGGGCGGAATTGGCCGGTGATCTGGCTGGGTTGCCAATAATCGGTCGCTGCGAGAGAGCACCAGCAGAGTCTGAAGCTTTTCGAAAACATCCTCGGTATTTTCGGTGGCACTTCTGTTGCGTATGTAAAAGGCCTGATCAAGCGATGTCTTGTCCTCGGGGTGGGCAGGACGACGTTGCGACTGCAAAGCCTGCAGTTCAGGGAGAAGCCCATTACTGCTCAACAGCTTGTTGGCTTCTCCGTAAAGCTCGTCGATATTCGTCAGGACATGTCTTTCGAACAATTTGAGGATGGTTGGCTTGATCGCCGGATCTATACCTTGCTCTTGGCAGGTGTTCAGGAAATGCTGGATGAGCCAACGTGGGCCGATAGGGTTGCCGGTCCTGTTCTGCGCCTTGCCGAGCAGGATATTCAGGCGCATGTCCAGATGCTGCAGATTCAGCGGCGTGCGCTGCATGAATCGCTCGATCATTGCATCGATGTCGATCTGTTCTTGCTGTCGTTCCTTGTGGGTAAGCGAAGCTAGCTGGGTGGATTCGCTTATCGGCGAGGGGGCGGCTTCATCTTCGAGGCGGTAGAGGTTGCTGAAGGAATCGAAGACTTTTTGCAGGAAGCTTCGCTCGATTCCTCGACGTTTGGTGCGCAAGTCGCGCATAGCCTCGAAACAGGCATTTTGCTCGGTGTTGCAGCCAGCTCGATCGGCCATTTGGAACAGTGCATCGTCGGCTTTATCGAACAACGCTTGAAGCAGGTGGCGCAATTGCCGGGAAGATCTGTCGCGCAGATCGACAAGCGGGACCGGCAGTCTTTCCCGGTGGTTTTTTCCCCCGGATAAGGCTGTTTTCAATGGCACAATCTTTTGCGAGTCGGTGCGCATGTACGGCTCTCTCATTTGTAGTCGGGAAATTTAAGCGACTACAACACTCGAAACTGGATCTTAGCAGCTTGCTCCTGCCTTATATTTATATCGACAGAAAACGGCAATCTTTACTCTGTGCCGTTTGAGCGAAGTACTCGGGGTTTTTCCATCACTGACTGGGTAGCATCGCTACCAAGAAGCGCGGGCGATTCTAGATGCTGGCCGGCTGAGCTTCTTTTTGTCATGGGCAGTCAGAGCATGGAAGAACTGCCACCACCGGCAGGTATACGATCAATGGGTAAACCTGCGCTTAGGCCTCTGAGTCTTTATACTCGACGAAGTTCAAATGGAGTCCATCATGCCCAATCTCGTCCTTGCCGATCTTGTTGCCGATATCGATGCGGGTGTCCGTCGCGCTTTGGCGGAGGATGTCGGTTCTGGGGATATTACGGCTCAGCTTATTCCGGCCGAGCGCTTGGCTCATGCTGCGGTCATTACTCGCGAGGCGGCGGTGATCTGCGGAACGGCCTGGGTGGATATGGTGTTTCGCCAGATAGATCCTCGTGTTGCGGTCCACTGGCAGGTCGCCGATGGCCAGCGCGTCGAACCGGAGCAGGCATTGTTCGTCCTGGAGGGGCCGGCACGGGCTCTGCTCTCGGGCGAACGCACAGCACTCAACTTCCTGCAGACCTTGTCGGGCGTAGCGACGACCTGCCGACACTATGCGGATCTGGTTGAGGGTACCGGCGTGAAGCTGCTCGATACACGCAAGACCTTGCCCGGTTTGCGCATGGCACAGAAGTACGCAGTTACCTGTGGTGGTTGCCATAATCATCGGATCGGTCTGTATGACGCTTTTCTGATCAAGGAAAACCATATCGCTGCCTGCGGCGGGATCGGCGAAGCGATTGCCACCGCACGCCGGACGGCTCCCGGCAAGTCGGTGGAGGTTGAAGTCGAGAATCTGGATGAACTACGCCAGGCGCTGGATGCGGCAGCGGATATTGTCATGCTCGATGAGTTGAGTTTGCCAGACATGCGTACGGCCGTGGAGCTGACGGCTGGCCGGGCGAAGCTGGAGGCATCCGGCGGCGTGAACGAAGCGACGCTGCGGGTAATAGCCGAAACCGGGGTCGACTACATTTCCATCGGTGCCTTGACCAAGCATGTCCGCGCCGTGGATCTATCCATGCGCTTGCGGCAGTAGAAGCGTTGCGGGTGTGAATGTCACATCCCACTGGATTTCGTTTCAGTAGGCGCCGTCGAGCCCGAACTCTTCATAAGGGTCGCAAGCATCTGCATGCTTGGGTACGTAATCCTTGGGCGGCTCTAAGCTCTCCGCAGGTTTCGGCAAAAGTGTGTGATATGGCTGATATGACTGCTTTTCTTCACGTGGGATCATTTGCTGCGGCAGGCTGGCAGGGGCGTTGAAATGGTTGATCAAATCGCTTTGATCGGAATCGAGAATCTCTGCACCCGAGGCGCTATTATCAGCATGAATGCATAGGTTGGAGACTGTACTGCGTCCCTGGCGATAACCGATGACGGCGCCGGCCGCCAATCCGGCAGTCAAGACCAGCAAGATCGTGAATGTCTGTTCCATGTGCTGTTCCTCATATGTACCTGCATATCGTCTAGAGCACACGGGTTGACCTGGACCTGCCCAGGCAAGACCGCTGCCCTGATCGTCGAGAAGCATGACAAGAGCCTGGACGATAGTATTCCAGCGTTCTGTTACATTAAGGTCTCATTTGCGCTTCGCATGCCGTGGCAATTTCCTTGCTCGTTGGCAGGCGCTGTCGTTGCGATATCCATGGTGGTAGCAAAGCCTTTTTTGCCAGCCAAAGGTTTGGCCGCAGCCTCTAATGAACGGCCCGGATCAGGGCCATGGAGTCCTTGCCTTGCTGAAAGAACATCCTGTTTCCCTTGAAGGCCCATGTGGTGTCCTCGAAGGGCTGTATTACAACGATCCGGACGCGACTCGATTGGCACTTATCTGTCATCCGAATCCGGTAAAGGGCGGCACCATGCAGAACAAGGTGGCAGCCACCTTGCAGCGTACTGCTCGCGATGCCGGTTACTCCACCCTGCGCTTCAACTACCGCGGAGTGGGGGGGAGTGCCGGCGAGCATGATATGCGCACTGGTGAGGTGGATGATGCCGAGGCTGCTGTACGCTGGCTGATGGCACAGCATCCGCAGTTACCGCTCAGCATGCTGGGGTTTTCCTTCGGGGGCTTTGTGGCTGCAAGCCTTGCCTCCCGCCTGGAAGCCGAAGGCAAGGCGTTGGAGCATCTGTTCATGGTGGCTCCGGCTGTGATGCGTCTGGGTAACGAGAAAACGCCCGAGCGCTGCTCGCTGACCATCATCCAGCCGGAAAACGATGAGGTCATCGAACCTGAGCAAGTGTATGCGTTTTCCGCTGGGCTATCGCGCCCGCACGAGCTGTTGAAAGTGGCAGAATGCAGCCATTTTTTCCATGGCAAACTGGTGGAACTGAAAGAACTGGTGGCACAGCGCTTGTAGTTATGTGGCCCTCTTGTTCTCCCACTTGTGTCGACCGATAGAAATTTGGAAACACCATGACTACCCGCATTCTCACCGGTATCACCACGACTGGTACGCCGCATCTGGGCAATTACGCTGGCGCCATCCGGCCGGCCATCGTCGCCAGCCGGGCTCCCGATGTCGATTCGTTCTACTTTCTGGCCGATTACCATGCCCTTATCAAATGCGATGACGCCCAGCGTATTCAGCGTTCGCGCCTGGAAATCGCCGCAACCTGGCTGGCGTGTGGACTGGATGCCGAGCGGGTCACCTTTTACCGCCAATCCGATATCCCGGAAATCCCGGAGCTCACCTGGCTGCTGACCTGTGTCGCTGCCAAGGGATTGTTGAACCGGGCGCATGCCTATAAGGCATCGGTGGACAAGAATATCGAGATCGGCGAAGACCCGGATGCGGGTGTCAGCATGGGCTTGTACAGTTATCCGGTGCTTATGGCTGCGGATATCCTGATGTTCAATGCGCACAAGGTGCCGGTCGGGCGAGACCAGATCCAGCATGTGGAAATGGCTCGGGATATCGGCCAGCGCTTCAACTACCTGTTCGGGCAGGGCAAGGAGCTGTTCACCCTGCCCGAAGCGGTGGTCGAGGAAAACGTGGCGACCTTGCCTGGTCTGGATGGGCGCAAGATGTCCAAGAGCTACGACAACACCATTCCGTTGTTCGGTAGCGCCAAACAGCTCAAGGATGCCATTGCTCGGATCGTGACTGACTCACGGCTGCCCGGCGAGCCGAAAAATCCGGACAGCTCCCATCTGTTTACCCTGTATCGCGCCTTTGCCTCGGTCGAACAAGCCACCGCGTTTCGCGATGACTTACTGCAGGGCTTGGCCTGGGGCGAAGCCAAACAGCGTCTGTTCGCCATCCTGGATAGCGAATTGGCACCCGCTCGCGAGCAATACCAGACACTTGTGGCCAAGCCGGGTGAACTGGAAGACATTCTCCAGGCTGGAGCGGCCAAGGCTCGCCGTCTGGCTACGCCGTTTCTCGGCGAGTTGCGCGAAGCGGTAGGACTACGCAGCTTTCGGACCGAGCTCAAAGCCGGTTCGTCCAGGAAAAAAACTGGCAAGGCCGCACGATTTGCCAGCTTCCGCGAGCAGGATGGCAGTTTCCGCTTTCGTTTTTTCACGGCCGAGGGTGAAGAATTGCTATTGTCACGCTCGTTCCAGGATCCGAAAGCGGCAGGTACCGTTACTCGTCGTTTAGTCGATAACGGAGCGGCAAGCCTTGAGCTGCGTCCCGCCGAAGATGGTAGATTCACCCTATGGCTGGATGGCGAATGCATCGCCGACAGCCCTGGTTTCGCCGATGCTCATGCGCTGGATGCTGCCATGCAGCGGTTACGCGAAGCATTGGCGACCCTGGCTGAATGACCGAGTTGCCTGCCGGATGGCTCCCGGACTGGCTATGCACATCTATGGAGTTTAGAGATGAACGACCTGACTGAATTGTCGACGGCCCAAGGCACTGCCAAGATCGCCGACTCGCCTGAGCGTTCTGGCCGAGCCATGACGCCTCTGGAACGCTACCAGGCTGACTTGAAACGTCCTGATTTCTTTCACGATCAGGCTCAAGAAAATGCCGTGCGGCATCTCCAGCGTCTCTATGACGATCTCGTTGCAACCAGCTCCGGTGCAGGTGAGGGGGCTGACAGAAACGGTAGTGGTCTGCTTGCCAGGCTGTTCGGTGGAGCCGTTGCCCGCAAGAAACCGGAGCCGATCAGGGGCCTGTATTTCTGGGGAGGCGTTGGCCGCGGCAAAACCTATCTGGTCGATACCTTCTACGATGCGCTGCCTTTCGAACAGAAGATGCGTACGCACTTCCACCGCTTCATGAAGCGCGTACACGAGGAAATGAAAACCCTCAAAGGTGAAAAGAATCCACTGACCATCATTGCTCGTCGTTTCGCCGACGAGGCCCGGGTGATCTGTTTCGATGAATTCTTCGTTTCCGACATTACCGACGCCATGATTCTGGCAACCTTGATGCAAGAGCTGTTCGACAACGGTGTCAGTCTGGTTGCCACATCCAATATCGTGCCGGATGGTCTGTACAAGGATGGCCTGCAACGCGCCCGTTTCCTGCCGGCAATCGCGCTGATCAAGCAGCACACCGAAGTCGTCAACGTGGACAGCGGTATCGACTATCGCCTGCGCGCTCTGGAACAGGCCGAACTATTCCACTGGCCGTTGGATGCGGCGGCTGAGGAGAGTCTGGAGCAGAGTTTTCGCAGTCTTTTGCCGGAAAACAGCAAGTACCAGCTCAATGAAGCCTTGATGATCGAAAACCGGGCCATTCATGCGCGCAAGGTCTGCAACGATGTTGCCTGGTTCGAGTTTCGCGAGCTTTGCGACGGTCCGCGCAGCCAGAACGACTATATCGAGCTGGGCAAGATTTTTGCCGCGGTGCTGCTCTCCAACGTCGAGCAGATGGGGGTCTCCAAGGACGACATGGCACGCCGTTTCATCAATCTGGTCGACGAATTCTACGACCGTAACGTCAAATTGATCATTTCTGCCGAAGTCGAGCTCAAGGACTTGTACACGGGTGGGCGTCTGGAATTCGAGTTCCAGCGTACCCTGAGCCGCTTGCTGGAGATGCAATCGCATGAATTCTTGGCGCGGCCGCACAAGCCCTGATGGAAGAAATCAACCGCAGGAACCGATGACCGGAGCTTTGGTGCCCTACGATTTTGACGGTTGGGACGGTAGTCCGGCAACAGCCCGTGAAATACAGAAGCAACTGGCTACCCAGGTGCGTCTAGAGGACGATTTTCCCGAGCTGCGCCTGATTGCCGGTGTGGATGTCGGCTTTGAAGAGGGTGGCGACATCACGCGTGCCGCCGCTGTCCTGCTGGACGCCCGGACACTGGAGCTGGTCGCCGAATGTGTTGCCCGGATTCCTACGACAATGCCCTACATTCCTGGCCTGCTCTCTTTTCGCGAATTGCCTGCACTGCTGCAGGCATTTGCTTCGCTGCCGGAAACGCCCGATCTGGTTTTTGTCGATGGGCATGGTATCGCCCATCCGCGCCGATTGGGTGTCGCTGCGCACTTTGGTGTGGTCAGTGGTTTGCCGACCATCGGTGTAGCGAAGAAGATTCTTACCGGTACGCATGCTGAGCTGGGTCTCAGCCGTGGTTCCCGGGCCGATCTTCTGGATCGCCGGGGTGAGATCATCGGCACTGTGCTGCGTAGCAAAGAACGCTGTCTGCCGCTGATCGTCTCGCCTGGACACCGGGTCAGCTTGGTCAGCGCGCCCGATCTGGTACTGGCATACCTGACCCGTTACCGCTTGCCAGAGCCAACGCGGCTGGCCGACAAGTTGGCCTCACGACGAAAATAGATACGATTTGGTGTAGCCAACGCTTGAAGTTAAATGCAGCGTAGCACTGCCTTTTCGCTTTAAGCTTCCAGCCCCAAGCTTTCAGCTCTCTTTTGGATCATGCATCTGAATCCCGATACCGGCTGGGTCGATGGCATTACCCATTGCCCCTCGCCAAATTGCAATGAGCGGCCAGAGGATGAAATATCACTTCTGGTTATTCACAACATCAGCCTGCCACCCGGTTGCTTCGGTACGGGCAAGGTCCAGGCATTTTTCCAGAACCGGCTGCCTGCCGACGAGCATCCATTCTTTCAGGAAATTGCCGGGCTACGGGTTTCAGCACATTTTCTAATCGAGCGCGATGGTACGGTCACCCAGTTCGTTTCCTGTCGGGAGCGTGCCTGGCATGCCGGAGTATCCAGTTTTTCGGGACGACAAAATTGCAATGATTTTTCCGTAGGCATCGAGCTGGAAGGTACTGATCATAAGCCCTATGCAGAAGCGCAATACGCTGCGTTGATAACCCTGACGGAGCTGTTGCAACAGACTTATCCGCAGCTTGTTTCCGAAAGAATCTGTGGTCATAGCGATATCGCACCACAGCGCAAGAGTGATCCTGGCCCGGCTTTCGACTGGCCGCGTTTCCGGGTCGCCATCGCACACGCCAACAGACCCTAGAGGGTAAGTCCATGAATTTTCTATTGCTCTTGCTGGTTCTGCTGGCGGAGAGATTTTCCACCATCCGCCATACCATCCAGCAGGATGGCTGGTGGTTCGATTTACTCAGGCGTTGCGAACGACCGCAATCGCCCTGGGCGACTTTGGTCTGGACGGTGCTGGTACCGCTACTGATCGTGGGTTTGCTGCTGCGTCAGCTCGATTATCTGTTCGGTGGGCTGACCTTTTTCCTGGATTTGCTGATTGTGTTCTACAGTCTTGGCCGGGGTGATCCCAGGGCTGAGCTGGGAACCTTCTGTGAAGCCTGGTACCGGGGCGATGAAGAGGCTGCCAGCCATATAGCCAGGCGAGAGTTGGGAATTTCGGCCAACAACAGTGGCGAGCTGTTCGAGCAGGTGCAGATGCATCTGCTCTGGCAGGGCTATCAGGGATTCTTCGCAGTGATCTTCTGGTATGCCTTGCTCGGACCGCTGATCGCACTGGCCTATCGCCTGCTGGACCTTGTCGAGCGTCATGCTGAAACTTCGGTTGTGCGCGAGCTGGCTGGGCAGCTACGGCATGCCCTTGACTGGCTACCGGCTCGGGTTCTGGCTATTTCCTTTGCCTTGGTGGGTAATTTCGCTGCATTCGCGCGAGCCGTATTGCCTAATCTGCTGCATTGGCGAGTTTATGCTCCCTTCTTGCTGCTGCAGACCGGGATACTTTCGGTCGAGCCGCTTGGTAGTGTGCGCGGCGAGCAGGGTGTTGCCCGCATCGACAGCTTATGGTCCCTGTTGTTTCGCGCTGGCATGCTCTGGTATGTCGCCCTTGCAATCTGGACTGTCGTGCTTTGATGATAGTGGCTTCAGGCTTGGTAATCTTGTTTCCAGCCAAATACCTCGCAGCTATTGCGATAGCTGTGGGTTGCCAGTTCTTGCGGGTCGATTCTTTTGAGCTTCGCCAGTGCCTGGCAGATGTCTGGCAGGTATTCCGGGCTGTTGCGTTCACCAGGGTGGCTGGCTGGAGGCATGTCGGGTGCGTCGGTTTCCAGCACGATGCCTTCCAGGGGTAATTGCTGCAGAACCCGATGCATCCGCTGGGCCTGCGGCCAGGTTCCAGCCCCACCCAGCCCGAGTTTATAGCCCAGGCGCAGATATTCACGCGCTTCTTCCCAGCTGCCGCTGAAGGCATGGACGATCCCGCTTCTTGGAAGTTTCTGGCGTTTAAGCGTCGCGATCATGGCGGCGTGCGCACGGCGTACATGGAGTAGTACCGGCAGTTGGAATTCGCTTGCCAACTGTAGTTGTGTTTCCAGAAAAAATTGCTGGCGTTCGCGGTCGGGAGCTTCGATGTAGTAATCCAGCCCAATCTCGCCGATAGCGCAGAGTTTTTCTTCTCCATGCCGGTGTTCCAGCCACTCGCGCAGGCGTTGCAGATCATCGTCATGGTGTATATGGAGATAGGCCGGGTGCAGGCCGGGTGCCGCAAATACACTCGGTTCCCGTTGCGCCAGTTGCCACACACGCTGCCAGTTCGCTTCGAACACACCAAGCACAATCATTCGTTTGACGCCTAAAGCCAGACAGTGATCGATCACTTGCCGGCGGTCGCTATCGAATGGCTCGAAATCGAGATGGGTATGGGTGTCGATCAGGCGCATGGGCTGTCTTGCCAGGATTTGGTCATTCGACTGTCGCGGCTATTGAACATGAGGCAGTGGCGGAGACGTCAGGTTTGCGTGTTGAGCTCGCTCGAGTTCGAGTAATGCCGCCTTGCGCTGCAGGCCCCAGCGGTAGCCGGTGAGCCCTTTGCTGCCGACGACGCGATGGCAGGGAACCAGCAGGGCAATGGGGTTGCGTGCGCAGGCGTTGGCCACGGCGCGGGCATGGCTGCCCAACTCTTTCGCCAGTTCGCCGTATTGGCGAGTCTGGCCACATGGTATGCGGCGCAAGGCCTGCCATACCTGTTGCTGGAATACGGTACCGTGCGGGTCCAGCGGAGGTTCGCTGGCCTGCGCGGGATCGTTCAGCCAGTTCAATATCTGCTGGAGCCAGGTGTCGAGTTTTCTTGTCATATCCTGTTGCAATTTTGCATGAGGAAAGCGCCTGTTCAGTTCTGTGATCAGTTCCCTTTCGTTCTCTTGATCGCCAAGTAGCAGCGCGCAGACGCCTTTATCACTGGCGGCTAGCAAAAGTAGGCCCAGCGAGCATGGAGAAAGCGTGTAATAGAGGACTTCTTGAGGTACTCGAATGCTCATGTTCAGGGCTCTCAGGCGGTTAAATATGAAACGGATCAATTCTCAAATGCAGGAAGCGGGCCAATTTTTTCAAATGTGGCATCTTGTCGCTTGATTTCATTCTGATCGATGGCCATTCTTTTGTATTAGTCCAAAGGTGAGGAATAACAAACAATGCAAGGCCAAGCACAGGTTGTCGATTATCTGAAGGGATTGTTGCGTGGAGAACTGGCTGCCCGGGATCAGTACATGCTGCATTCTCGCATGTACGACGATTGGGGCTTCACCCGTCTCTACGAACGTCTCAATCACGAAATGCAGGAAGAAACCCAGCATGCCGATGCGCTGCTCAAGCGGATTCTTTTCCTCGAAGGCACGCCGGATATGACGCCGGATCCGATCAATCCTGGTAAAACGGTTCCCGAGATGCTGAAAAGCGACCTGGCGACCGAGTACAAGGTACGTGATGCCCTGGCCAAAGGCATTGCCTTGTGTGAGCAGTTGGGCGATTACCAGACCCGCGAAATCCTCGAACTGCAGTTGCAGGATACCGAGGAAGACCATGCCTATTGGCTGGAAAAACAGCTTGGCCTGATTGATCGCGTTGGGCTGCAGAACTATCTGCAGTCGCAGGCCCAGTAAGTTTCCCGCTGTAGAAAAGCCTCGCCTTGCGGTCTTCTATCACGGAGACCGTGCAAGCTGGTGAGGTGCGATTCCTCCATTATCGATCCTGCCGATCTGGATCTGCTTCCGGTTTCCAGGTTTTCAGCAGCAGTGCATTGCTCACAACGCTGACACTGGACATGGCCATTGCTGCACCTGCAACCACTGGGCTGAGCAAGCCACATGCGGCCAGCGGAATGCCAACAAGGTTGTAGACAAAGGCCCAGAACAGATTCTGGCGGATTTTCGCGTAGGTTCGGCGACTGATCGACAGAGCCGCCGGCACTAGGCGTGGATCACCGCGCATCAGGGTGATGCTGGCAGCGTGCATGGCGACATCGGTACCGCTGCCCATGGCGATACCAACGTCGGCGACTGCCAGTGCTGGCGCATCATTGATGCCGTCCCCGACCATCGCTACGGTCGCACCGTTGCGTTTCAGCTCGGCGACTGTGGCAGCTTTGTCTGCTGGCAACACCTCGGCGTGCACATCGTCGATCCGTAGTGCCTCGGCTACCACCTTGGCACTACCGCGGTTATCGCCGGTGAGCAGATGGGTGCGGATATGCCGGGCGTGCAGGGCCGCTACTGCCGCAGCAGCGCCTTCCTTGAGGCTGTCGCCAAAGGCGAACAGACCGAGGATGCGTGATTCGGGAGCTGTTTCCAGCAGCCAGGACACGGTTCTGCCTTCAGCTTCCCAGGCGTTTGCCAGCTCGGTTGAATTGCCGGTCGACAGGCCGTTTTCTTCTAGGAGTCGGCGATTACCCAAAGCCAACTGACGATCCTGCAAGCGCCCGGTTATACCGCGCCCGGCCAGCGCCTGGCTGTCCTGGATTTGCTCTGGTTGCACTTGTTGTTCCGCACAGCGTTCCAGCACAGCCTTGGCCAGGAGGTGTTCGCTGCTGCGTTGCAAGCTTCCAGCCAGGCGCAGCAAGCTGACTTCGTCGCCATCCAAGGCATGCAGGTAGACGACACGTGGCGAACCGGACGTGAGGGTGCCGGTCTTGTCAAATACGACGCTGTCGACCGCATGAGCGACTTCGAGGGCTTGCGCATCCTTGATCAGGATGCCATGGCGTGCCGCAACTCCCGTACCGGCCATGATTGCGGCCGGTGTCGCCAGGCCTAGCGAGCAAGGGCAGGCAATGACCAGTACGGCGACCGCATTGATCAGCGCCGTTTCCAGCGAAGCCCCCAGCAAGAGCCAGGTAGTGAGCGTCAGCAGGGCGATCAGCAGAACGGCCGGGACAAAAACCTGGCTGACCCGGTCCACCAGTTTCTGGATGGGTGCCTTGGCGGCCTGGGCGTCTTCCACCAGACGGATAATCCGGGCCAGCACGGTTTCCTTACCTACCGCTATGGTACGGACCAGTAATCGACCGTCGCCATTGATAGCGCCACCGGTGACCGGATAGCCAGGAGACTTGGGCACCGGTACGCTTTCGCCAGTAAGCAACGCTTCGTCAGCCTGGCTTTCGCCAGCGGTTACCTCTCCGTCTGCGGGAAAGCGCTCGCCTGGCCGTACTACCACGGTATCGCCAGGGCGCAGTGCTTCGATGGCGATTTCTTCTTCATGACCATTGAGCAGGCGCACGGTACGCTCTGGTCGCAAGGCTTGCAGTGCACGGATGGCCGTGCTGGTCTGGTGTTTGGCACGGCTTTCCAGGTATTTGCCAAGCAGTACCAGGGCGATTACCACGGCGGATGCCTCGAAATACAGATGTGGTATCTGCCCGGCAGGCACGGTTGCCCACAGATACAGGCTGAGCCCGTAACTGGCGCTGGTACCGAGAGCGACCAGTAGATCCATGTTGCCCGCACGTGCCCTTACTGCCTTGTAGCCAGCCACATAGAAGCGTGCGCCAAGAATGAATTGGACTGGCGTGGCCAGCAGGAATTGAATCCAGGGTGGAAGCATCCAGTGTCGGTCGAACAGTCCCCCGAGCATAGGGACGACCAGAGGTGTTGCCAGCAACAAGGCGATACCCAGCATCCAGCGTTCATGGCTCAGGTGAGTCCGAGCCACCTCCTGGGTAGCTGTCATGCCTGGTCTATCAATTACAGCCTGGTAGCCAGCAGCTTCTATCGCCTGGATCAATGTCGTGGATTCCAAGCCGTCGAGCAGTTCTACGTGAGCGCGTTCGCTGGTCAGGTTGACCGTGGCACTGCGTACCCCGGGTACCTTGAGCAAGGCACGTTCGACCCGACCGGAGCAACTGGCGCAAGTCATGCCGGAAATAGACAGCTCCAGGGTTTGCGTGGGTACCTGGTAGCCGGCTTTTTCGATAGCCTCGACCATGGCCGACAGGCTGCTCTTTTCGGCTTCGGCCCGTACCTGCTCGCTGGCCAGATTGACGCTGGCTGCTGTCACTCCCGGTACGTTCAGCAACGCGCGCTCGACGCGGCCGGCACAGCTGGCGCAGGTCATGCCGGTGACCGGCAGGGTATAAATGGGGTTGGCCATGTGCGTTTCCTTCGATTCGGCGATGCAAGTCAAGCGTCGTCACGAGAGTGGTCTTGATCGAGAGCGCTGCTTGCGCGACAGAAGGGCTATCTCGATCTGGTTTTCGCCGCTGTGCTGTCGACTTGCCTGAATGGATGATCCAGAATCCAGCTGATTAAACAGCCAGGAGATCTTTTTGCCATGCAAACATTCAATGTCAAGGGTATGACTTGTGGGCATTGTGAGCGGGCCGTGATTCAGGCCATCCAGTCGCGCGACCCGAGTGCGGTGGTCAAGGTCGATCTGGGTACTGGAGTCGTCCAGGTCGATACTGCCCTGGACGACCAGGTAATACGTGAAGCGATTCAGGCAGAAGGCTATCAAGTGCAATAAGCTGCCAGGGGCGCGCCCTTTGTCAGGCAAGGCAATCAGGTAAGGGCGAGCTTCGCCAATCCCGGATCAACCCGTTGAACAGCGTATCCAGCAGCAGGGGAGGATCCCTGTCTGGATCGTAGAGGGAGGGGTTGCGGGTCCAGTCGGTGAAGAGACCCACGGCCATCCCATGCAGAGCAAGAGCTGCCAGGCGCGGCGTTACTCCAGGTTGGAGGCGGTCGGATACGCTGGCCAGCAGTTTTTCGCTGAGCTCGATAATCAACTCGATAAAGGCATTGTGCCGTTCTTCTGCTTCGCGTAGTTCATCGGTGAATTCGCAGCGATGCAGCAAAATAGTGAAGATCCGCAGTCGCTGTTCATTGTGCCCCAGAGAGGCGAGTGCCTCGACGAACAAATCATAAAGCTCCTGGAGCGGTTCGCGCTGATTGCAGATGCACAGGCGTTCGATCAGCTGTTCGGGAGGCAGGCGTACCTGATTAAGCATGTCATTGAACAGATGGGCTTTGTTCTGAAAATGCCAATAGATAGCGCCCCGCGTTACGCCGGCATCGCGGGCGATCTGATCGAGACTGGTATGGGCCACGCCCTTTTCAAGAAACAGGCGCTCGGCGGATGCCAGTATGGCTACACGGGTTTTTTCAGCTTCTTCTTTGGTACGGCGCATTCGAGTTTTCCAGCGGTCAGCCACTGTGTGCATCTATAGGTAGGTTGCTGCTTCAGTCCGTTTTCGTGCAGCAATCTGGCGACGAAAAATACGGATTATATTTACAATCGAGACTGTATGTAACAGCATCTGGTATTCCTGTAAACATCAATACAAGTCTGGCTGATTGCAAGCCCGGTTACGAGTGCCCGAGATGACTCTGCGAATTCTTTTGATCCTGGGGGCGCTGACTGCCTTCGGGCCCATGGCGATCGACCTTTACCTGCCAAGTTTTCCTACCTTGGCTGTCGTTTTTTCCACCGATATAGAACATGTGCAACTTTCCCTGGCAGCCTATTTCATCGGTCTGGCTCTGGGCCAGTTAATCTACGGCCCCGTGATCGACCGTTACGGCCGGCGCCTGCCGCTTCTGTTCGGTACGGTAATTTTCAGTCTGGCTTCGTTGGCCTGTGCGTTTTCGCCTTCGCTCGACTGGCTGATTGCCATGCGCTTCGTGCAAGCGTTCGGTGGTTGCGTAGGGATGGTCGCTTCGCGAACGGTGGTGCGTGATCTGTGCGATCCACCGACTACAGCCAAGGTATTTTCGCAACTGATGCTGGTTATGGGGATTGCGCCGATCCTGGCACCGCTGATAGGAGGATTGCTGCTGCAATGGTTTGGCTGGGCATCCATTTTCGTCGTGTTGATGGTCTTCGGTGGGCTCTGTGGACTGGCGGTATTGCTCTGGCTACCAGAAACCTATCCTGCCGGACTGCCGCCTGCGCCGATGTCCGGGGCCTTGCGGCAATACTGGCGTTTGCTGTCCGATCGAGCGTTTATGGGGCATGTCCTGACCGGCGGTTTCGCCATGTCTGGAATGTTCGCCTATATCGCTGGTTCGCCGCATGTCTTCATCGAGCTTTACGCAATCCCGGCGCAGCATTATGGCTGGCTGTTCGGCAGCAATGCGGCAGGATTCATTTTCATGTCGCAGGTCAATGCCCGCCTGCTACGCTTGCGCGGGCCATATTTCTGGCTGCCGCGCTGGATCTGTGTCTACTTCGTCAGCGGGCTGGCCTTGCTGGCGATAGCGCTTTCCAGGCCGGCCATGCTTTGGCCGCTACTGCTACCGCTGTTCTGCTGTATCGCCAGCCTGGGGTGCATCATTCCAAATGCGACAGCCTGTGCGATGGCTAAGCAAGCCGACAATGCAGGTAGCGCTTCAGCATTGATGGGGAGCCTGCAGTTCGCCAGTGCGGCTATCGCTGCCGCTTCCGTCGGGGCTTTCGGTTCTGCTTCCGCCATACCGTTGGCTGGTGTGATCTGCTCGTGCGGGCTGCTGGCGATCCTGGCTTCGGCATCTGCCAAGGCTAGCCTGCAGCCAGATTCCTGAGAGCTGTCTGCGGTAGTACATGCTCTGCCGACAAACGTTTTTCCAGTGCCGCGACGAATTCAGTGGCTTCCTTTTCATTACGGAAGGTGACTCGATGTCGGCCGATCAGAACCTGCCAGGACGTCTTATACGATGAAACCAACGGGCGAACGAGAATATCCACGGTTGAACTCCTCTCACGGAAAGGGGACTGCAATCTATTTCTTTTTAAGCGCTCATCGCTTGATACTTGTCAGGCGATGAGTCTTCAAAACGACAGCCTGGCTTCGAGGCTGTTCCGGGCCAGGCGCCTGGCTTGATCGTCGGTCATTCCCAGGCCGTCATGCAGGGCCTGGAAGTTTTCCATCACGTAGCCGCCGAAATAAGCGGGATCATCAGAGTTGACGGTGACTTTCACGCCTTTCTCCAGCAAGTCGAGAATGTTGTGCTGGTGGATGTCATCGAAAACACGGAGCTTGATATTGGAAAGCGGACAGACCGTCAGTGGAATCTGCTCGTCGATCAGTCTGTCGATCAATCGGGGATCTTCAATCGCCCGTACACCATGGTCGATGCGACAGACCTTGAGTAGGTCCAGCGCTTCCCAGATGTATTCCGGCGGGCCTTCTTCGCCAGCATGGGCAACCGCTTTCAGCCCTTCGGCGCGGGCCCGCTCGAATACGCGCTGGAACTTGCTGGGTGGGTGGCCGAGTTCAGAACTGTCCAGACCTACCGCCAGGAAGGTATCCCGATAGGGCAGTGCCTGCTCGAGCACCTTGAAAGCCTCCTCTTCGGACAAATGCCGCAGGAAGCTGAGGATCAAGCCACTGCTGATGCCGAGTTTCCCTCGGCCATCCTCCAATGCCGCACTGATACCGCCCAGTACCGCTTCGAAGGGAACACCGCGCATCGTATGGGTCTGCGGATCGAAGAACGGCTCGGTATGGATGACATTCTGTTCATCGCACTTGAGCAAGTAAGCCCAGGTCAGATCGTAGAAATCCTGTTCGTTACGCAGCACATCGGCACCACGGTAATAGAGATCGAGAAACTCCTGCAGATTATTGAAGGCATAGGCTTGGCGCAGGTTGTCCACATCGGGCCAGGGCAGGGCGATTTTGTTGCGTTCAGCCAGCCTGAACAGCATTTCCGGTTCCAGGGAACCTTCCAGGTGCAGGTGTAATTCGGCCTTGGGGATATCGATGAGCCAGTCGTACATGAAAATATTCTCGTGCGGATTCGTTGTGCCGATTTGTCTCATGACGAGCCCGGTAAGTCCATGGGGCTGTTCAAGCTCTGTACGAATCGCGCAAATGCAGATGCCGTCTGGCCTGGCAAAATTACTCCCAAGGTTATCCACAGTTTTTTCCAGGGTTGCTGGGTATAAATAAACGATTGACGAACAGGATCTTTTTTGCGTTTTGATTACGGTGGTTGAATTAAAAAACACTTGTAATCAATGGTTTATTCGTGGTTTATGTTTTTTTGATCAAAATTGGTTAAAAAATGTACGATTATGCCAAAGGCCCGTACCATCGGCATTCGCAGCATTCTTCCAAGGGTTATCCACAATTGCGTACACAGCAATTGTGGGTGGGCTTTATTCGTCGAGCAGATGCAGGTGGATGCGGCCTCGGCTGATATGGACGAGCATTTCCTGCAGGGCAGGTAGTTTTTCCATGGAGGTGGCCAGCTCTAGGGTAGCGCCCTCGGCATCGAAGTTTTCGCCTTCCAGCCGGACGTCATGGTCAGCCAGGCGCGCCTTGATCAAGGCCAGTTCAGCGAAGCGGCAATGGCAGCGACAGCGTACCAGTGCCACCAGTTCGATCCGTTCGCCAGCTTGCAGGCATTTGGCCGTGCAACCGCCATAGGCACGCGCCAGTCCACCGGTGCCGAGCTTGATACCGCCGAAGAAGCGCGTCACGACTACCACTACGTGGTCGCAATCCTGGCCTTCGATGGCAACCAGCATGGGGCGACCGGCGGTTCCGCCTGGTTCGCCGTCATCGCTGAAACGGTATTGCCCAGCGATCTTCCAGGCCCAGCAATTATGGGTAGCGCCAGGATCGCTGACGGCCTGGATAAAGGCTTGAGCTTCGGCTGGCGTGGATACCGGGGCGGCCTTGGTCAGGAAGCGGCTTTTCTGGATGATGTCCTGGTGTTCGCAGGGGGATATCAGTGTGAAAGGCATGCAGTGTTGGCCTTGAGCGACCCAGAGAAAAGTGTTGCAGGAATGGTGACGGTTGGAAGAGGCTGACGGCATCGAATTGCTCGATGCCGCCGGATACCTGGATGCAAGGCAGCGCCAGCCTGGTATTGCATTGGTTTTTTATGGCATGCGCTATTTTTCAGTGGCGTTGATTCAGAGTTGTTTTTTGAGTGCCTTGTAGCGAGCTTCCAGCTCACGGCGGATCTGCCGGCGTTCCTGACCCTGCTGGAAGCGACGCTTCTCTTCGGGAGTCTGGGGGTCCAGCGGTGGTACGGTCAGGGCTTTGCCATCGCTGCCGATCGCTACCATGGTGAAGAATGAGCTGTTGGTGTGGCGGCGAGTCTTGTCCCGGATGTTCTCGGTCATCACTTTGACGCCGATTTCCATCGATGTGTTGCCGGTGTAGTTGACCGAGGCAAGGAAGGTGACCAGTTCACCGACATGGACCGGCTGGCGAAAAATCACCTGGTCTACCGACAGGGTGACCACGTAGCTGCCGGCATAGCGGCTGGCGCATGCGTAAGCGACTTCGTCGAGATATTTGAGGATGGTGCCGCCATGCACGTTACCGGAAAAGTTGGCCTTGTCCGGCGTCATGAGGACCGTCATGGTGAGTTGGAAGGGTTTGTCGTGTTGGGTATCGGGCTGCATGGGGGATCAGCTCCCTCTGATTGATGAGGAGTTCATACTTTAGAACAATTCACCCGGCAAATGCATGGTGCTAAGTAAATTCGGCATGCGTAGTTCCAAAGTACGGGCAGTGTTTTCCGGCATTGTACCGGTCGTTCAGGAGGCATGGGTCTTGAGCTTCCTGGCTCGTGGCGTTCAGGCCAGGCGGCACGCCCGCTCGAAATCCAGGCGCGGCAGACGGTCGTGCAGCCGTCCTGGATCGCCATAGCCGATATTGACCAGCAGGTTGGATTTCCAGGTCGTGCCGGCGAAAAAGGCTGCGTCCAGCTTCGTTGCATCGAAGCCGGACATCGGCCCGGTGTCCAGCCCCATCGAGCGAGCCGCGAGAATCAGATAGGCGGCCTGTAGCGAACTGTTGCGCAGGGCCGTCTCGGTGATCAACTGGGGGTTGCCGGTGAACCAACTGCGGGCGTCGGTATGCGGAAACAGCTCCGGCAGCGCTTCGTAGAATTCGTTGTCATAGGCGACGATGGCCGTCACTGGGGCATTCATGGTTTTCTGCACGTTGCCTTCGGATAGGCACGGTTTAAGTTTTTCCTTACCTTCGGCGCTACGTACGAAGACGAAGCGGGCCGGACAACAGTTGGCGGAGGTCGGACCCATTTTCAGTAGGGAATAGAGCCGTTCGATTTGCGCATCAGAGATCGGCTTGTCTTGCCAGACGCTGAATGTGCGGGCTTCGGTAAACAGTTGGGCGAGACTGGTACTGTCGAGAGGCGTAGACATGGAGAAATCCTCGGGTGGGGTGGCATCGGCTCGGTAGCGGCTGGCAGGAATGATGAAGACCAAGTAAAAACTATATGCCGTTCAGCCTTTAGAGCCTGTTCACGATCTGCTGCGCGTCGGCCATACGGCGTTGAAAATGGCCTGGATCGCCAGCCCGGTCGGAATGCTCATTTACAACGCGTAAACTCGCACGCGAGCCCGGTCCGCTTGCTCAGCCATTTTCGCCTTGTCTGGCTCTAGCTCGCGAGATCGTGAACAGGCTCTCACAACGCTGGGGCGGCTTTTTCTTCACCCGCCTTTGATCGTGAGGCTGCTGCGTCCGTTCCCTAAGCGTTGTACCTGGATCTGCACCGGTATGCGTTCGTGCAGTTCCTGCACATGGGAGATGACTGCTACCTTGCGACCTTGGGCCTGTAGCGAATCCAGCGCATCCATGGCGATTTGTAGGGATTGGGGGTCGAGGCTACCGAAACCTTCGTCGATGAACAGCGATTCGATGCGTAGCTTGCTCGACGCCATCGAGGCCAGGCCCAGCGCCAGTGCCAGGGATACCAGAAAGGTTTCGCCGCCGGAGAGTGAATGTACCGAGCGTAGTTCGTCGCCCATTTCCGTATCCATGACCAGCAGCCCCAGCGGACTGCCGCCACGTATCAGGCGATAGCGGCGCGCCAGGTGGCGCAACTGGACATTGGCGTGCTGTACCAGCAAATCGAGGTTATGCGCCTGGGCGATCTTGCGAAAGGCCGCACCATCGGCCGAACCGATCAGTATGTTGATACGTTCCCGGCGTCGATATTCGGCCTGAGCCTGGTCAATACGTTGCAAAAGATCGTGGCTATGCTGACGACGGCGATCGTCGTCCAGCAGGGTGGCGCGTCGATCAGTGCATTGGTGCTCGATTTCTTCACAACGCAGCCGGTTCTCACCGATGGCCTGTTCCAGACCGGCGGGATCGATAAGCGGTTGTGGCTCGATACCGTGGGCCGCGAGCCGCTGGCGGCGCTCTTCCAGGGTTGTGCGGCATTGGGTGAGGGCATCGCGGTTGCGTGTGAGGGTTTCGCGCAGCGCAACGACCTGCTCTTCGGGTCGGTCGAGCAGCATATTCAGCGTGGCATCGTCCAGTTGCGGATGGCGGCTGCGCCATTGATCGAGTTCGGTGATTAGCGCGGTTTGTTCGTCGCGCAATTCATCCAGGCGTTTTTGCCGAGTCTGCAGTTCGTTGGCAACGACGGCGAGTTGTCGGTTGTTTTCGTGATGTTGATGTTCTGTTTGGGCAAGAGTATCGCGAGCGGCTTGCAGGTTGGCTTCCAACTGCTGTTGCCAGGCTCCGGTGTGGGGAAACTCGCCCAGTAATGCTTGCAGGCGCTGGCGACAATCGAGCAGGCGGCTTTGCTGTTCGTGCTGCTGGCGTTCGCAATCCTGCTGTCTGTTCAGGCGAGCAGTTTGTTCGTAGTGCTCGCGCTCCAGCGCTCTCTCGTATTCAAGCCGGGCCTGTTGCAGAGTGGCTTGACGCTCCAGTTGTTGACGGCGGGCGGTAACAGCTGTATCCAGCGGCGCGAATGCCAGGTTCGGTTGGTCGCGCCAGGCTTGCAGCGAGTCTGGCGGCAAGAGGGGCGCGAGGCTGTCCAATTCCTGTTCGAACTGCCGGTTGTCGTGCATGACCGCTTGCTTTTGCCGATCCCGCAGGTGAACCGCTTCGAGGCAGAGTTCATTGGCGTTCTGCAGGTCATGCTGCAGTTGTTCGCGGCGCTGTTGCAGATCGATCAGTTGCCGTTGGCGCTGTGCCGCCATCGCGATGCGCTCGGCCAGTTCGTTGACGGAGCGGGCCAGTGATTCGCTCCGTTCAGCGTCTGGTAATTCGAGTAGTGCGGCATAGGCAGGCATGGCGAGCAGGGCCTTTTCCAGGTGCTGCACTGCATGGCTGGTTTCTTCGTAGCGCTGCTGCAACTGCTTGATGTGTGTGTTCAGTTCGACATGGCGTTCGCGTAGCGCCTGCAGGCGCTGGTCGAGTTTGGTCAGCCGGCTTTTGGCCTGTTCGGCTTCCTGTTCGTCCTGCTTGTTCAGGGCGGCCAACAGAGTGTCCTGGATATGCCAGGGATGTTCCTGGCTGCCGCAAACCGGGCAGGGTTCGTCCGGCTGCAGGGCCGCGCGCAATTGCGTGACGCTTTGGCTGCGGGCCAGGCGCTGGCGCTCCAGCAGTTGCAGGATGACTTCCAGTGCCTGCCTGGCGGTATCGTGCTCGGTGCGTACCTGTCGGCCGGTTTCGCTCAGGGTTGCCAGCTCTGTCTGTCTGGCAGTCTGCTCGGTTTGCTGGTGTCGCAGACGTTGGCGCTGTGCCTGGTAATCCTGCCAGAGACGCTGCAGGGTTTCGCCATCCCGTTGGTGGCAGCGCCAGTCGTCCAGCTGCCGCTGCAAGGTCTCGAGCTGTTCGCCTGGCCTGCTGGTATCTCCCTGTTCGACCTGCAGGGTATTCAGCGCCTGGCGTGCGGTGACCTGACGTGCTTCGGCCTGTGCCACTGCCTGCTCCAATGCCGGTAGGTCGGCCTGGTTCTGCCGCAAACGCAGCGCTATTTGCTCCAGTTGCAGCAGGCGCGGGCGCTGGATCGTCCAATTCTCGCAAAGCGCTTGCAGCCTGCTGTCGTGTGTCAGCTCAGCAGCCAATCGGTCGAGTTGCCGGGTTGTTGCCTGTTGTTGGGCCTGCACGTTATCCAGGCGAGCTTTTCCTGCTGCTGTGGCGTCTTGTGCTGTTTCGGTGTTTTGCCGGATTTGTTCGAACTCTGCACTCAGGTGGGTTTGCAGTTGCTCTTCTTCGCGCGCCTGCTCCAACCGTGGAGTGGCTTGCTGGCGGGTCTGCTCGGCAGTGGCCAGGGCCGTCCTAGCCTGGTTGCAGCAGGTATCCAGGGCGAGCAGATGCTGCTGCAAGTCGCTCTGCTGTTGCTGTTGGCGAGCCATCAAGGCTGACTGCTCGGATAATCGCGGCTCCAGTTCGGCCAGTCGGGCGAAGCGATGCCGCTGCGGTGCCAGCTCTTCCAGCAGGGCGAGAGTCTGACGCGTTTCGGCCAGTGCCTGGTGCTCGGCTTCGGCTTGGGTGAGCTGGCCCATGGCCGTTTCTACATTCCTTTGCAGGCGAGACCGCTCTTGCAGCCAGTGCTGCCGTTTTTCCAGTGATTGTAACGTTTGTTGCCGGTTTTCCAGCTCATGGCGCAGTTGATGGTGCTGTGCTTCCAGTTCCTGGCGGGCGTCGGCTGCCAGTGGCTGGGTATTGCCGAACTGCCGCTCCAGCCCGGCAAGGTCTTCACGAGCCACTTTGGCCGCGGCGAACGCGGCTTGGCCCAGTCGACTGTAGAGACCAGTATCGGTGAGTTTTTCCAGCAGGGCACCGCGCTCGTTGTCGTCGGCCTTGAGGAAGGCACTGAATTCACTCTGGGCCAGCAGTACGGCGCGGGTGAATTGCGCGAGGTTCAGCCCGAGCCGTTCCTCCAGCAAGCTCTGGAATTCACGTTTCTTGCCGCTGGCCAACAATTGATTATGGTCCAGGTCGATGAGCGTCTGGCGGCTTTGTTGCAAGCGCCCGTCAGCACGTTCGCGGGCGCGGTTGGCTTCCCAGCGGGCACGATAGCGGTGTCCGTCGATGCCGATGAAATCCACCTCGGCATAAGCGCTGCCGCAACCACGGCGTAGCAGATTGCGTTCGTCACTGGTGGCGATTTCGTCCTTGCCGTCGGGGACCTTGCTCAAGCCGATGGGTTTGTCCAGGCGCGGCGTGCTGCCGAACAGCGCCAGGCAGAGTGCATCCAGCAACGTACTCTTGCCGGCACCAGTGGGGCCGGTTATAGCGAACAGGCCGGCGCTGGCCAGCGGTTCGGCAGTGAAGTCGATCTGCTGTTCGCCGGCCAGCGAGGCGAGATTTTTCAGGCGAATGGCCAGGATTTTCATCGAGCCTTTTCCCGGTCTGGCGCGACCCGGTCTGGCGTGACCCGGTCCAGTTCGACCTGTTGCAGCAGGCTGGCGAAGTCTTCCAGGGCCTGGGTATCAGGTGAGTTGCCGAATCGCTCTACCCAGGCGCGGCTGAACAAGTCTTGCGGGCTGATCTGCTCAAGCCCGCAGAGCGGCGTTTCGTTCTCGTCGTGGCTGCGGCCGGCATATTCGCTGGCAATGCGTACCAGGCGGCAGGATTTGCCCTGCAAGGCGTTTTCGATCTGCTGGCGCAGATCCGGCAGCGGTTCGTCGAGCCGGATCCGCACTTCCAGCCAGGGTTGCCGTTCGCGCGGCAAGTCTAGCGACGGCAAGGCTTCGAGTTGGTGGAGCACGTCAGCCAATGGTTCGGGACCGATACGGTGCATGTCCACCGCACGTGGCACCGGTAGGCTTTCGACACTGTGCAAGTGCTCGCCTGCGAGCGTTACCAGCAAGATCTGGTGCGTATAGTGCTCTTCGGCGAAAGACAACGGCAGTGGTGAGCCGCTGTAGCGAATGCGCTCCTGGCCACCCACCCGCTGTGGTTTGTGCAGATGGCCCAGGGCGACGTAGCCGATGGTTGCTGGAAACAGGCTGGCCGGTAGGGTTTCAGCGCTGCCGATAACGATATTGCGCTCGGAGTCGGCCGATACCGTGCCTCCGGTCATATGTGCATGGCTCATGGCGAGCAGTGCCTGGCCGGGCTGGCGCTGCGTCTGCGCCGCAGCGACCAGCGCGGCATGGACCTGCTGGATGCCGGTCAGGTAATCGTCGCCATTATTGTCGCGGCTGGTGACTTCGGCCGGGCGCAGAAAAGGCAAGGCCAGGCACCAGGCGGCGATTTCGCCCTGGGTATTGGTCAGGGGTAACAGCAGGCGGGAGTGCTCCAGATGGCCATCCGTGCTCCAGTGGATGCGACCGATAGCATGGGTATTCAGGCGCTTCATCAGGGGGGCGGGCAGTTCGATACGGGCACCGGAATCGTGGTTACCGGCAATCATCAGAATCTGCAGCCGGGGCAGGCGCTCATGGGCTGAAACGATGAAGTCGTAGAGGCGTTCCTGCGCTTTCAGGGGGGGATTGACCGTATCGAAAATATCGCCGGCGATCAGCAAGGCATCGGGGCGTTGTTCTTCCAGGCGTTCGAGGAGCCAGGCGAGAAAGCAGGCATGCTCGTAGTCGCGCTCCTGCCCGTGCAGGGTTTGGCCGAGATGCCAGTCCGAGGTGTGAATCAGGCGCATGGGGAGTCGTGGCAGTGGGAAAGGATGAATGGCGGGCACGCTACTCTGCGTCGATAGCAAGTTGCAATAACGTTTCAGTCATTCGATTTTCGTCGAAAACCGATAAGTGGGGTGAATCCATTGCAGGCTCCATGGTCTTTGAAAGTAATCTGGCGGTGTGTTTATAGTTGTTGATAGTATTTGCGCCGATTTGTCTAGACCTATAAGTGTGATCGTTGTCTCGAAAGTGAAATCAGACCTTGCTGCGTGAGATGCCTATGAAAACTCTTTCTCGATACCTTGCCGACAACTTTACTTCTCAGTACAAAACCTGCGTAGAACCTCAGGCTGATGGCTATCTGCTGGTGCGTGTCGGTTATCCCATCAACGGCACTGAAGCCACTCGCATGATCAATGGACAGTATGTGCGCAACGAGTTGTTGGTCGAGACGTTGCTGGAGGATATCCGCAACGAACTGGCTCGCTCGCACTGAGCTGGGCTGGGCTGCCAGCCAGCCCATTCTGTTTCCCGGCATACCCATACTCGCAGCTGTAGCTGTGCTGTTTTGCGAGTAGGGCGACCGGGGCTGGCAATGGATGGCTTTCTTTCTGATTCGAGCGGTATGCCGCTCAGTTCTCCAACTGCCTGAACGGTAATTCCAGCCGCACGCGCAGGCCGCCCAGCGGGCTTTTTTCCAGTATCCAGGTGCCATGCCAGGCATTGACGATATCGTTGACGATGTCCATGCCCAGCCCATGTCCGGCAGGGCGCTCGTCCAGGCGGGTACCGCGGTTCATGGCCTGTTCGCGCAGTTCGGGGGCGATGCCGGGCCCGTCGTCGTCGATCAGAATGCGACAGTTGTCCGATGTCTGGCTGATCTCCAGCATGACTTTACTTTTAGCCCATTTACAGGCGTTATCCAGGAGATTGCCGAGCAATTCCAGCATGTCTTCGCGATCCCGGGGCAGGTGGCAGCCGGTGTGCGCCTGCCAGCTCAGGTCCAGCGCCTGGCCATGGATCATCGATAACGTTTTGAATAGCGCAGGTAACTCCTCATCACATTCGAAATAGGTGCCGGGCAGCACTTCCGCTGCCAGGCGTGCGCGTCCCAGCTCCAGCGATACACGTTTCTCGATGTGCGTCAGCTGTTCACGCAGATTTGCCTGCAGATCGGGATGCCGGGCTATTTCATCGTGCAGGATCAGGTTATTCAGTACCGCCAGTGGCGTCTTCAGTGCGTGACCGAGATTGCCGAGTGCGTGGCGGGAGCGCTTGAGCGTCGCCTCGGTATGCGTCAGCAAATGGTTGATCTGCTTGACCAGGGGTTGCAGTTCTTCCGGCGTTTCATCGTCGAGCAGGCGGCGCTTGCCATGCTGCAACTGGGCAATTTGCCGGCGTGCCTGTTCCAGCGGGCGTAACGCGGATTTCATGGCATAGCCTTGCAGGAACAGGAGAATGAGCAGCGCGGCCGCGACCAGACCGAGACTGCCCAGGCGAACCTGATTGAAGCTGTCGAGAATGGGCGTGTAGTTCTGTGCCACATCGATATTCACCAGCAGGTTACCGCGCCGGTATTCGCCGCGATAAGTGATCAGGCGCTGGTGTTGCGGACCGTCCAGCAGATCGCTGCCAAGTCCTGGCTTTTCCGGCCAGTCTGGCAGGCTGTCCCAGAGCGAGCGTGAGCGCCAGGTACGGTCGGGCAGGGAGATACGGAAGTAGGAGCCGGAAAAGGCATGCTGGTAACGCGGATTGATCCGGCTGGCATCGAGCTGCACTCCGTTCGGACCCCTGACCATGGCGATCAGCAGGCCTTCGGCTTCCGCTTGCAGATAGCCGCGCAGGGTGTCCTTGAGACCCGCTTCGAACAGCCAGAGACTGGTCTGTAGCAGCCCGAAGCCAACGATCAGCAGACTGCCGACCAGGCTCAGGGTGACGCGCCGGCGGATGGATTTCACGACATTACGCCGGTGAAACGATAGCCCAGCCCGCGACGAGTCTCGATTACTTGGCGCCCGAATTTGCCACGCAGACGGTTGATGTGGACTTCGATCACATTGGAGTCGCGTTCGGTTTCGCCGTCATATAGATGTTCGGTCAGTTGCAGCTTCGACAATATCTGCCCCGGATGCAGCATGAAGTAGCGCAGCAGGCGGAACTCGCCGGCCGTCAGTACCACTTCTTTGCCTTTATAAAGGCAGATCTGCTGTGACTCGTCCAGAGCCAGGCCGCCAGCTTCGAGCAATGACCGGTTGGCCAGGCCATTGGCGCGACGCAGCAACGCCTGAACGCGCAGCAGCAGTTCTTCAGGGTGAAAGGGTTTGGTCAGGTAGTCATCAGCCCCGGCCTTGAGTCCTTCGATCCGCTCGGCCCAGGAGCTGCGCGCGGTAAGGATCAGCACCGGCGTGGTCAGGCCGTGCTCGCGCCAGCCGGTCAGTACTTCCAGGCCCGATTTGCCCGGCAGGCCGAGATCCAGCACGATCAGGTCATAGGGTTCGCACATACCCTGGTAATCGACATCGCGGCCGTCGGCCAGCCAATCCACCGCATAGCCATTGCGCTTGAGGTTGGCGACCAGTTCATCGGCCAGTTCTACTTGGTCTTCCGCCAGCAGCAGGCGCATTCAATCGTCCTCTTCGTCCTTGAGCAGTCGTCCGCTTTGAGCATCCAGTTCGAGCTCGCGAGCTTCACCCTTGTTGGTGAGCAGATCAATCTCGTAAACATAGATGTGGTGTTCTTCTTCCAGCTCGACTTCCAGAAGTTGGGCGTCAGGATAATATTTGCGGACTTCTTCCAGTACCTGTTCGAGCGGCATGATCCGCCCGGCACGCTTGAGTTTGAGCGCTTCATCCTGGTTTAAATCCCGACCCGACGCCGCTTGGGCGCCGAGCAGAAGCGAGAGCGCAAGGGCGAGAACGGTGGCTATACGCATTAGTTGTCCTGATGGTTACGCAGCAATTCACCGGAAGTGGCATCGAATTCCAGCTCCCATTGCACGCCTTTGGCATCACGCAGTTCAATCTGGTAGAGGTAGCGGCCGTATTCCTCTTCTAGATCGGTTTCGCTAATAGTCGCGCCTGGATGTTTGGCGAGAGCGGCTGCGTTGAGTTTTTCGAGCGGCTGGATGGTTTTGGCATCATGCAGCCTGATTATCTCATCTGGGCCCAGATCGCGGGCGTGGGCCATGTTCAGGCCGGAAGTCAGGACAATCAGAGCCAGAATAGCGATGGCGAAGGCAGTGCTTATGGCTTTCATGAATATCTCTCCTGTCATGTAGGTATCGATTCGATGCGTGCAGATTACGAGTGTCGACTTAATTCAAACTGAATAGCTCCATCTGGCTTGAATGTTCTGTGAAAATGATCGGTGCGACCAAATAACGTTCCTCTGCAAGTGGTTTCGCTAAAATGCTCGCCTTGTCAGATCGATACCCTGCCGATTCTTCATGTCTAACGATGCGTTTCTCTCTCGTCCAAGTATTCTTCACCTTCCCCTGGGACCCTGGACAACTGTCCTCGATTGCCTGTGTGCGCATTTCCCGGCAATCGGCCGGGATGTCTGGCTGGAGCGTATGGCGCGCGGGCGGGTACTCGATGGCGCTGGGCAGGCGTTGGCGGCGACGCATCCCTATCGGGTCGGGATGCGTGTGGAGTATTTCCGTGAGGTACCGAACGAAAAACCGATTCCCTTGCGCGAGGCAATCCTGCATGTCGACGAACACCTGCTGGTAGCCGACAAACCGCACTTTCTGCCGGTACAACCGGCTGGCGAATATGTCGAGCAAACGCTGCTGGCGCGCCTGTGCCGGCGTCTCGGTAATCCGCACCTGGTGCCGTTGCACCGGATCGACAGGCTGACTGCCGGGCTGGTGCTGTTTTCGACCAATCCTGCGAGTCGCGGGCGTTATCAGGCGCTGTTTCGCGAGCGGCAGATCGATAAATGCTACGAAGCCATCTGCCCGCCCTTGCCGGACCTGCAATTTCCGGCTTGGCGGCGTAGCTGCATTCTCGCGGGTGAGCCTTTCTTTCTCATGCGCGAAGGTGAGGGAGAACCGAACAGCGAAACTCGTATCGAGGTCCTGGAGCGCCGGGATGATCTCTGGCGCTATGCGTTATTCCCGATTACCGGTAGAAAACACCAGTTGCGTCTGCATATGGCCGCACTTGGCGCAGGTATCTGCAACGATCCGTTCTATCCCGTTCTGTGGGCGCGCGAGGCACGCGAGCGCGAAGATTATGGCCTGCCACTCAAGTTGTTGGCCCAAGGCTTGCGTTTTCGCGATCCGCTCGATGGCACGCTGAGGTGCTTTGCCAGCCTGCAGAAATTGAGCTGGTAGTGTAAACGCATATTTCTTGGCTGGTGATTGGGGTAAGTTTGGCGGTTGAGCGGGGCGCTCCCCGTCCCGGTTGTCTTTTGTCTTACTTGCCTGGAGTTATCATGTCTTCGTCAGAGTTCGATACGTCCCGCTTGGAAACGCTATTGCCCGGTGTGCTGCAACGGCTGGAGCGGATTGCCGTAGCGCTGGAAAGCGCGACCGGTATCCAGGCCGAGAGTGCTTTTCCTCAGGATGCACCGGCCTATCGCTGGGAGCGCCTGCACGGTCTGCTTGGCGGTGGTCACCTGGTGCCGGTACGCGAACCGGCACTGATCCGCTTCGAAGATTTGCGCAATGTGGAGCGGCAGAAAGAAGCCATCGAGCGTAATACCCGTCAGTTCGTCGAAGGCCGTCCGGCCAATAATGTGCTGCTTACCGGCGCACGTGGCACCGGCAAATCCTCGCTGATCAAGGCCTGCCTGCAAGCGTTTCAAGAGCGTGGCCTGCGCCTGATCGAAATCGACAAGGACGACCTGGCCGACCTGCGCCTGCTGGTGCAACTGATCCGCAATCGCCCGGAGCGCTTCATCCTGTTCTGCGACGATCTGTCCTTCGAAGAGGGCGAGGGTGGCTATAAGGCACTGAAGACGGCGCTAGACGGTTCGCTCACCGGTTCTGCTTCCAACTTACTGATCTACGCCACCTCCAACCGCCGCCATTTGCTACCGGAGAAAATGAGCGAGAACCTGGAGAGCCGGCTCGGTGAAAACGGCGAGATCCATCCGGGTGACACCACTGAGGAAAAGGTTTCCCTCTCCGAGCGTTTCGGCCTCTGGCTGAGCTTTTATCCGTTCAGCCAGGATGACTACCTGGCGGCGGTGGAGCAGTGGCTGCAGCATTTCGGCTTCGACGCGGCGCGAATCGAGGCGGCCCGCACGCCGGCCCTGCTTTGGTCACGTACCCGCGGCGCACGCTCCGGGCGCATCGCCTGGCAATTTGCCCGGGACTATGCGGGCCGGCAGCGTTAGGGAAACCACCCGCAGTCAGCTAAAGGCTGGCCTAAGTAGCCGTTTCGCCAAGTGTGAGACGCTGCCTGCCAGGCAGAAAGCAACGGTGGCCCAATCCGTTGCGCAGCCTGGGCGAGCGATCCGGCATGACCAATGATTCTGTTGCCAAGGTCTGGTCGGCCAATTTGGTCAAGCTGGCTGTCATGAATTGCTTTGGCCGCCGGTGATTGCACCTATAGGGAACAAGACGAGCATTTTCATTGATATGGATCGCTTTCCGTGCGCAATGTCCGTCCGAGGTTTTGACCTGACAGGGGTATGGCTGCGCTTGCCAGGGCTTATGCTTATCAACAGAACGCCATAGAAAGGCACTTGCATGAATGTGCAGGTACTTCTCTGGTACCTCATCTCATTGATCGGACGGAGAAATCATGCGTTTTCCGACATTGCTGTTGCTGGGCTTTCTGGTTGCCGGCTGTACTTGGGAGAAACCACCCAGTGAAACCCTGAGGTTCGGTCAGCATGCGTTGCCTGTGGAAGTGGCCGCATCGATGGCAGAGCGGCGACGCGGCCTGATGGGGCGTAGTGAACTGCCCGAGGGGCAAGGCATGCTGTTCATCTTCCCGACGGCCGGTAAGAAGTGCATGTGGATGAAGAATACCGAGATGCCGCTGTCTACTGCCTTTATCGATGCCCAGGGCTATATTCTCAACGTGGATCAGATGCAGGCCGAGAGCCAGGATATCCATTGCTCCGACGGCATCGCCAGCTATGCCGTGGAGGTAAACCAGGGTTGGTTCGAGAAGCGTGGTGTCCGCGCCGGCGACCAGGTTTCCGGTTTGCCGCCGGCTCCCTGATCCGCATGAGTGGTCTGACCGGTACCGATCAGGCCACTCGTTCGGATATTTCGATAAGGTTCAGGTCCGGATCGCGCAAATAGATCGAGCGGATCGGGCCGGTTGCGCCGGTACGCATGACTGGCCCCTCGATAATTGGCCAGGGCAGGTTCTGCAAATGCCGTATGACCTGATCGAGCGGCCGGTCAGCGATGAAGCACAGATCGAGCGAACCCGGCACTGGCAGATGCGCCTTGGGTTCGAATTCGTTGCCGCGCACGTGCAGATTGATCTTCTGGTTACCGAAACGAAATGCCAGGTGGCCGTTGCCAAAGCGCTCCAGATCCATACCCAGCACTTGGGTATAGAAATAAGTGGTCGCCTCTGCATCGGTGGCCGTCAGGACCAGGTGATCCAGATAATCGAGCATTGCTGTTCTCCTGGGAAAATAGCCTGTGATGCTGTCGATCTTGCTCAGCGCACGGTAAGGCCAGCGCGTTCCAGAAAGTGCCGGGCGCGGCCGATCACCGGTGGATCGACCATTTCGCCATCGACTACGAATACTCCGTTGCCGGCTGCGTTCGCAGCGATGATGTGCTGTGCCCAGGCCAGTTCTTGCGGTGTTGGCAGCATGGCCCGATGGACGACCTCGACCTGCTTCGGATGAATGCACAGCAAGCCGCCGAACCCCATATCGCGGGCGGTCTGTACGACCAGAGCGAGACCTTCCAGATCGTCGATGGCCGGGAAGACGCTTTCCAGTGGTGCGGCCAGGCCGGCTGCACGGCTATGTAGCAGCAGAGCATAGCGTGCCTGGTCAAGCATGCGTTCAGCGGCAGCGCTGCCACTGCTCAACCCCAGGTCGAGCCCGAGATCGAGCGCACCATAGGACAGGCGTTCGACCCCAGCGACCCGCGTCATTTCCGGCAGGGCCAGCAATCCCCTGGCGTTTTCGACGATCGGCCAGACGGGTTTGCCGCAGGCCGTTGCAACCTTTACCTGAGCAGCGCTTTCCGCCTTGGGCAAGAGTACGCCGGTCACGCCAGGATGGCGGCTGCACAACTGCAAATCTTCGGCCTGATTGGGATAGCTGGCGCCGTTGATCCGTACCAAGAGGCGGGCTTGCGGGTGGTCGGCAAGGAAAACGTCCAGGCCGGTCCGCGCTGCCTCTTTCTGGTCTTCTGCCACGGCGTCCTCCAGATCGACGATGGTGACATCGGCGCCGCTGGCCAGAGCCTTGGGGATACGGTCGGTACGAGTTGCCGGGACGAACAGGGCAGAGCGGATGAGATGTCCGGTCATGGTCTTTTCCAGGAGTTTTCCAGTGGGCACGCACCGGGTTCACGGTAGTCTTCAACCGGTCCGCCCATTGATATGACACGAAATTTCGGAGTGGTTGCAAGGCGCTGACCGGTACCACCTTCGGTGCGCTCGGGTGAAGTTGAGGGTTGTCGCCGGTGGGGACGAATTCGTTGTTATTTCTGCTGCAGTACCCACTCGGCGAGGATTCTGGCCTGCTCCTCGGTAACCGCGTTCGGTGGCATCGGAATCGGGCCCCAGTCGCCCATGACGCCATTTTTGATTTTGCCGGCCAGAATTTCCACTGCACCGTCCTGGCCGGCATATTTGGCAGCGACATCCTTGTAGGAAGGACCGACCAGTTTGCTGTCGATTTTGTGGCAGGCCACGCAGGATTTGCTTTTGAACAGGGCTTCCGCATCCTGGGCCTGGGCGAAGGCCGGTAGCAGGATCGGCAGGCCGGCCAGAATCAGGGTTGAAACCAGTGCGTTCTTCATGATGGTTTTTTCCTCAAGGCTATGGCGGGACTTGATTGCCCGCTCGGTGCAGCCTGGCAGGCTGCAACCGAACGCACAGCACGTCAAGCTTGCCATTTGCCGTTATGGATCGGCATGTTTCCATTACCGTTTCGGCTTTTTCATGGATTGCGCGAAGCGGTGCTCATGCTAGGGTCTGTTGACGATGTTGTGGAATGCTCGCCGGCAGCCATGGTCATAATTGCGATGACACTGCTGAGGAGAACGATCATGAAGCTGGATCTCGAGGCGTTCGAAAGCCTGTTGAAACACGCTCAGACTCAAGCCGACCGGGCTGCTCTGGAAAATCAGCCACAGCTTTACCGCGATGCCTTCGAAACGACCTTGCAAGCGATGCGCCTGCTGGCCGAGGAATCCGGAACCTGGCGCCATATGGTCGTCAGGGCCACGGAGGAATATCAGGGCGACGAAGGCATATAAGCGACCAGGGAAGCCTGTTTACGCTCCGCAAACCTGGCGGGAGTTTCCAATCGGGCAAGCGAAGGTTGCATGGATTAACAATCCTCTAGAATGTCCGCTCGCTCCTGTCAGGATGAGTCATGCAACAACAGCCGTCGGTCATGATTGATTCCCGTACTGCCCGTGTTTTGCCCTGGTTGGTAGCTGTCGCTTTTTTCATGCAGACCCTGGACAGTACCATCCTTAATACAGCCCTGCCGGGCATGGCACGCGATCTGGCGGAAAACCCGCTGCGCATGCAAAGCATCGTGATCGCCTATCTGCTTACCGTGGCGTTTGTAATTCCCATCTCCGGTTGGCTTGCTGATCGCTTCGGCAGTCGCCGCGTATTTTTGTCTGCCATCGTCCTGTTCACCCTGGGTTCACTGTTCTGTGCACTGTCGTCCACCCTTAACCAGTTGATCGTTAGCCGGGTGATCCAAGGGTTGGGCGGTGCGTTGATGGTGCCGGTCGGGCGGTTGACGGTGTTGCGGGTCTATCCACGCAGCGAGTTCGTGCGGGTGATGACACTCGTTGCGCTGCCCGGGATGCTTGGGCCATTGATCGGGCCGACACTGGGGGGCTGGCTGGTGGAATATGCGTCCTGGCACTGGATTTTCCTGATCAATCTGCCGGTGGGGTTGTTGGGTTACATTACTGCGCAGCACTTCATGCCAATCCTGAAGGGTGCGCGGACACACTTCGATACCTTTGGTTTTCTCGCTTTCGGTTCCAGCATGGTGCTGATCACCATTGCTCTGGAAGGGCTGGGTGAGCTGCAAATGCCGCATGCGCGGGTCATGCTTCTGCTATTCAGTGGCCTGGCCTGTATGGCGGCTTACTGGCTGCATGCCGGTCGGGTCGAATCTCCGTTGTTCAGCTTGCAGCTGTTCCAGACGCGCAATTTTGCCGTAGGTATTCTCGGCAACCTGTTTGCCCGGCTCGGAACCGGGGCGCTGCCGTTTCTGATTCCGTTGCTGCTGCAAGTAGCGCTCGATTATTCACCAGCCCGAGCCGGCATGAGCATGATTCCTCTGGCGCTTGGTGCCATGGCCATCAAGCCCCTGGCCAATGGCCTGATCAACCGTTTTGGCTATCGTCTGATCCTGACCGTCAATACCTTGCTGGTCGGTGCCTTGATCGCCAGTTTGGCGATGGTCGATCGGGACACTTCCCTGGTTTTTCTATCGCTCCATCTAGGTGCTATCGGTGCGGTCAACTCACTGCAGTTCACTGCGATGAATACGGTGACCCTGGTCGGTTTGCGTGACGAGCAGGCCAGTAGTGGCAATAGTCTGCTATCGGTGGTCGTACAACTGTCCATGAGTCTGGGCGTGGCCTCGGCCGGAGCACTGCTTGGCGGATTTACCCGGCCGGAAGCGGATAGCGATGTACTGCAGGCTTTCCGCCTGACTTTTCTCTGCGTAGGCGGGTTGGCCATGCTGGCGGCTGCCTTGTTCCTGCAACTGGATGGGAAGGATAGGCGTGATACGACGCCGATTGCCGACAAGATCGCGGAATAGCCGGAGTTCCGGCTATCGCGTCAGGCACAAGGCCGGAAGAAAGCTGTTCGTGTTCCTCTCTTTCGTGCATCGGCGTCAGAGGCTTTGCTGACGGCGCGGTTCAACGATAGGTAAAGAGGCTTCGGGCTGCGCAGGCTCTTCCAGTTGGGGCGGTTGCTCTGGCAGACCGAGCACGCGATCAAGCACCTGAGCTTCCAGGGCTGCCAGATTTGCCGAGCCGCGGTGGCGTGGGCGAGCCAGATTCACTATCAGGTCGAGGCCGATACGACCTTCTTCGATCAGGATCACGCGATCGGCCACTGCTACCGCCTCGCTGACATCGTGGGTAACGAGCAGTACCGTGAAGCCATGCTGTTGCCAGAGTCGCTCGATCAGTTGTTGCATCTCGATACGAGTCAAGGCATCTAGTGCGCCGAGCGGTTCGTCGAGCAGCAGCAGGCGTGGCTGGTGGATCAACGCTCGCGCCAGTGCCACGCGTTGTTTCTGGCCACCGGAAAGCGCTGCCGGCCATTCCTGGGCGCGGTCGGCCAGCCCAACGGCTTCCAGCGCTTGAGCAGCCCGGGGGCGCCAGTTGCCGGAAAGCCCGAGACCGACGTTGTCGATCACGCGTTTCCACGGCAGCAGCCGAGAGTCCTGGAACATCAGGCGGGTGTCTTCGCGCACCTTTGCCAGAGGTGTCTTGCCGGCCAGCAGTCGACCGCTGCTGGGGGTATCCAGTCCGGCCAGCAGGCGTAGCAGGGTGCTCTTGCCGCAACCGCTGCGACCCACGATCGCGACGAATTGACCGGCTGGAATATGCAGATCGATATCGGTGAGTACCTGGCGGGTACCGAACGCCTTGCCGATCTTCTCGATGTTCAAGGCCGTCCCGCTTGCGGGGGTGCCGGTGCCGCCCAATGGATTGCTGCCCAAAGGGCTGGCGCGCTTGATGTCATGCAAGGTATTCATCATTGCTCTCCCTTGAGCTGATAGGCCGGATTCCAGCGCAGCCACTGGCGCTCCAGTGTGCGTGCAGCAACGTCGGCCAGCTTGCCGAGTACGGCATAAAGCAGAATTGCCAGGACTACTACGTCGGTTTGCAGGAATTCGCGCGCGTTCATGGCGAGATAACCGATGCCGGAACTGGCGGAAATGGTCTCGGCGACGATCAACGTCAGCCACATGAAACCCAGGGCGAAGCGTACGCCGACCAGAATCGATGGCAGCGCACCTGGCAGAATCACCTGGCGGAACAGGCTGAAGCCGGATAGGCCATAGCTACGTGCCATTTCCACCAGCCCGGGATCGACGTTGCGGATGCCGTGATAGGTATTGAGGTAGAGAGGGAACAGGGTACCGAGGGCGACCAGGAAGATTTTCGCGCTCTCGTCGATCCCGAACCATAGAATCACCAACGGAATCAGCGCCAGGTGCGGCACGTTGCGAATCATCTGTACCGAACTGTCAAGCAGGCGCTCGCCCCATTTCGACAGCCCGGTAATGAAGCCCAACAGTAGCCCCAGTCCGCCACCAATACCGAAGCCGATGGCGGCGCGCTGGCCGCTGATAGCCAGGTGCTGCCAGATTTCACCGCTTTTGACCAGGCTCCAGCCGGCTTCCAGTACGGCACTTGGCGATGGCAGGATGCGGGTGGACAACAGGCCTGTGCTTACGGAAATCTGCCAGACCGCCAGCAGTGTCACAGGCAGTGCCCATGGCGCCAGGCGTACAGCCAGATTGTTCAGAGAGGTTTTGCTCATATCGATTTACCGGTTGCTTGCGACAATGGCCGGCTAGATCTGGTCGGCCATTGTCAATGGTTGTTCAGCTCTGCGAAGCAGTCTTGGGCAGGATGTCATTGGCGACCACTTCGCCGAATGGGCTTACATAGCCGCGGCCTTCCGGGCGAACCGGACGAGCCAGATCCAGATGCGGGAATAGCAGTTCGGCGACCCGGTAGGATTCCTCCAGGTGTGGATAGCCTGAGAACACGAAGGTATCGATGCCGAGATCGGCATATTCCTTTATTCGTGCCGCTACCGTCGGGCCATCGCCGACCAGAGCGGTGCCAGCACCGCCACGGACCAGACCGACACCGGCCCAGAGATTCGGTGCGACTTCCAGTTTGTCGCGCTGGCCGCCGTGCAGGGCATTCATGCGCTGCTGGCCGACCGAATCGAAACGCGCCAGGGAAGCCTGGGCACGGGCGATGGTGTCATCGTCCAGGTGACTGATCAGTTGCTCGGCAGCGGCCCAGGCTTGTTCGGTGGTTTCCCGCACGATCACATGCAGGCGGATGCCGAACTTTACTGTGCGTCCGTGTTTGGCGGCGCGGGCACGGACATCGGCAATCTTTTCCTGCACCGCCTCTGGCGGTTCACCCCAGGTCAGGTAGAGATCGACCTGCTCGGCAGCCAGTTCATGAGCCGCCTCGGAAGAGCCGCCGAAATACAGCGGTGGATGGGGGCGCTGAATAGGGGGGAAAAGCAGCTTGGCGCCTTTGACCTGAATGTGCTTGCCGTCCAGGTCGACGGTTTCACCAGACAATACGCCACGCCAGATACGAGTGAATTCGGTTGCGGCTTCGTAGCGCTCGGCATGGGAAAGGTGCAGTCCTTCGCCCGCCAGTTCTTCAGGATCACCACCGGTTACCAGGTTGAATAGTGCGCGCCCACCGGACAGGCGATCCAGCGTGGCTGCCTGGCGTGCTGCCACGGTCGGCGAGATGATGCCCGGGCGCAGGGCGACCAGGAACTTCAGGCGCTGAGTGACCGGGATCAGCGAGGCGGCGACCAGCCAGGAGTCTTCGCAGGAGCGGCCAGTGGGGATCAAGACACCACCAAAACCCAGATGATCGGCGGCCTGAGCAATCTGCTGCAGATAGGCATGATCGACGGCCCGAGCGCCTTCGGTCGTACCCAGGTAATGGCCATCGCCGTGGGTGGGGAGAAACCAGAATACATTAAGGCTCATTGGTATTGTCTCCTGCCGCTCGAGGTGGGCATGGTGGTCATTGATGGGCAAGTTTGGCTGAGGATTTTTCTTTTGAAGGGGTCCAGACCACTTCACGAATGCTCAATTGCTTGGGAATCAGCTTGAGTTCGCTGAAGGTGTCAGCAATCTTCTGCTGCGCTGTAGTGACTTCAGGGGTGAGAAACTGGGCACCATTGCTTTGGCGCTCGATTGCAATACGGGTAATGGATACGGGCAGGCCAAGCAATGGCGCAACCTGCTTAGTGGCTTCGTCTGGGTTGTGGGTGATCCACTCACCGGTGGCACGAAGTTCCTCGACCAGCGCACTGATGACTTCGGGATGTTTTTCGGCATAGGGTTTGGCGGCCAGGTAAAACTGATGGTTGGCCACCAGGCCCTGGCCGTCGCGCAGGGTACGGGCTTGCAGCTGGCTTTCGGCAGCCGCCTGGAACGGATCCCAGATCGCCCATGCGTCTACCTGGCCACTTTCAAAGGCAGCTCGGGCATCAGCTGGCGGCAGGTAGACCGGCGTGATGTCCTTGACCGTCAGGCCTGCATCTTCCAGCGCACGGACCAGCAGGAAATGCACGTTCGAGCCTTTGTTCAGAGCGACTTTCTTGCCCTTGAGCTCGGCGACCGATTTTATCGGCGAATCCTTGGGAGTGAGGATTGCCTCACCGCTCGGGGACGGGGGTTCATGGGCGACGTAGAGCAGGTCTGCACCGGCAGCCTGGGCGAAGATCGGTGGAGCTTCGCCGGTGGAGCCGAAGTCAATGGCACCCACGTTCAAGCCTTCGAGTAGCTGTGGGCCACCTGGGAATTCGGTCCATTGCACCTGAATACCTTGATCGGCCAGGCGTTTTTCCAGGGTTCCTCTGGCTTTGAGCAGCACCAGTGTGCCGTATTTCTGATAACCGATCCGCAAGGGGTCGGCATGAATCTGGGTAGCGCCGAAGGACAGGGTCGCGGCGAGCAGGGCGACCAGGCCTTGGCGCAAAGTGATGGTGCGCATGGCAACGTCCTTTACATTGGCTTTGGGCAACCTGCTCGCCCGTTGGCGGGCCAGTAAGGTAGATTTTCGGGGTGACCAGAAGGGCTGGCTTTTTTAATGAAACGGCGAAACGACTCGCAGCAGGTTTTCCTGGCGGTCGTTTCCGGGTTACTGGGTTTTGGTCGAGCGTCGTGCCAAAGCCTGGTGAAATTGTTCCAGTGCTTCTTCCAGGCGTTGTTCCAGGGCCGGAGATAGTCTTATTGCTTGATCGACTTGTTCGATCTGGCTGTCCTCGGCGAATACGCCGCTGAATATTTCCTGTGCCTTGAGTGCCGACAGCACGGGTTTGAGCGAGTAATCCAGCGCCAGCATGTGCGTACTACTGCCGGCCGTGGCGATCGGCAGTACCACCTTGTGTTCCAGTGCCCGCTCGGGCAGCAGATCCAGCACGGTCTTCAGGGCACCGGAATATGCTGCCTTGTAGACCGGTGTAGCGATCAGCAGGCCGTCCGCTCGGGTGATCTGTTCATGCAGGTTCTGGATCTGCGGGCTGTCGAAGCGGGCCAGCAGCAGGTCTTCGGCATTGAAATCACGAATCCGATACCTGGCTACTTCGACGCCACGTTGCTGCAACCAACGGTGGCCATGTTCGAGCACGGTATCGGAGCGCGATACCAGGCTCGGGCTTCCACCCAGGGAGACGACCAGCATGCTTGCTCTCCTTATTTATTCGGCTGTGGAGTCAGACGCAAGTACGGCTTCACGGCGCGATAGCCTTTCGGAAAGCGTCTTTTGATTTCTTCCTCATCCTTCAGCGAAGGCACGATCACTACCTCTTCGCCATCCTGCCAGTTGGCTGGTGTGGCAACCTTGTAGTTGTCGGTCAGCTGCAGCGAGTCGATGACGCGCAGGATTTCGTTGAAGTTGCGACCGGTGCTGGCGGGGTAGGTAATGGTCAGCCGTACTTTTTTCTGCGGGTCGATGACGAACAACGAGCGCACGGTGAGGGTATCGCTGGCATTGGGGTGGATCAGATCGTACAAGCTGGACACCTTGCGATCGGCATCGGCGATGATCGGGAAGTTGACTTCGGTATCCTGGGTTTCGTTGATATCGCCGATCCATTGGCGATGCGAGTCCACTGGGTCTACCGAAAGCGCAATGACCTTGACGTTACGCTTGGCAAATTCACTCTTCAACTTGGCCGTGAACCCCAGTTCCGTGGTGCATACGGGAGTGAAGTCGGCGGGATGGGAGAACAGGACGGCCCAGCTGTCACCAATCCATTCATGGAAACGGATAGGGCCGTCGCTGGATTCCTGTGTGAAATCGGGGGCAATATCGCCGAGGCGGATGCTCATGATGTCGTTTCTCCTGAATACAGGGATGGTCGTTTGTCGGTCGACTATGCTTAGGAACTCGGAAAAATAAAAAGAATAAATAAAAATTTATTTATTCTTTTATTGAATATGCGTGACTTCGATGCGGCTGAATGGCCGAGAACTGCTGCTTCGGCGTCACCAGCGCCCCGGTACTCCTGGAGAATTGGCAGCCGTCGAAAAGTACTCAGCTTTCGATGAATGCCAGCAGATCGGCGTTGAAGCGATCCGGGTCCACCTGCGCCAGACCATGCGAGCCACCCGAATAAACTTTCAACGTGGCATTGGGTATGAGCTCCGCGGAGCGCCTGGCCGAGTTATCGATCGGCACGATCTGATCGTCATCGCCATGCACAATCAGCGTCGGTACGTCGATCTTCTGCAAATCCGCAGTGAAGTCGGTTTCGGAGAACTGTTCGATGCAGTCGTAAACTGGCTTGATGGCGGCAGTCATGCCTTGCAGCCAGAATGCATCGCGCAGTCCTTCGGAAAACTTCGCTCCGTCACGGTTGAAACCATAGAAGGTCGTCGGTAATTCCTTGAAGAATTGCGAGCGATTTTGCAGGACATTTTCGCGAATACCGTCGAAAACATCCTTTGGTACTCCGCCAGGATTGGCAGTGGTTTTCAGCATGAGGGGCGGCACAGCGCCCAGCAATACCAGCTTGGCCACGCGAGCGCTGCCGTGGCGACCCAGGTAGCGGGTTACTTCGCCACCACCGGTGGAATGCCCGACCAGAACGGCGTTTTGCAGATCCAGGGTATCCAGCAGTTGCGCCAGGTCATCAGCATACTGATCCATGGTGTTGCCATCCCAGGTCTGTCCAGAGCGTCCATGGCCACGTCGGTCATGGGCGATAACGCGATAACCGCGTTGGCCAAGGAACATCACCTGCGCATCCCAGGCATCCGCGCACAAAGGCCAGCCATGGGCAAAGACTACCGGTTGGCCCGTCCCCCCATCCTTGTAGAAGAGAGTGGTACCGTCTTCGAGTTTCAACGTGGCCATAGGGTGTTTCCTCTTTGAATAGTGTTGCGGCCGGTCATGGCTCGGTTAACCCGAGCGTTTTGGTTTCTATCCCGATTCGAATTTCATGTCTTTGGGCTTGCTTGCCTTTTCCTTGCGCAGTTTGCGCGCCTGGGCTTCCAGCACCACATACACCAGCGTGGCGAGCAGCAGCGGGATGAGGAAGTAGATGACCCGGTAGCCGATCAGCCCGGCGATGACACCGCTGCGGCTCATCTGGCCAGCGAGCAGGGTCACGAATACCGCTTCGATCACACCGAGGCCTGCCGGAATATGAGTGATGACGCCGGCAATACTGCTGATCAGCAGAATACCCAGGACTTCCAGGTAGGGTATTTTCTGCAGGAGCATGTAATAGATCACCAGTGCCATCAGTGACCAGTTGGCAGCGCCGAGCACCAATTGCAACGCCGCCATGCGCAGGCTGGGCAGCCGGATTTCGTGACCATGGATGGTCCAGGCGCGGCGTTTGGAGAAGTGACAGAACGCCAGATGGGCGAAACCCACCAGAACCAATCCAATACCGAGTAGCTGCAGAACAGTGTTGCCAATTTCCCAGTTCGCCGGGGGACGGATCCAGCCACTGGTGAAGCTGATTCCCGCCAGGCACATATAGCCCAGCCAGTTAGTCATCAGGCTCAGGGTGAAAATCCGGGCAATCAACGCCGGGCGTATGCCCAAGCGGCCATAAAGCCGGTAGCGCAGGGCGATACCGCCGACCCAGGCACTCAGGTTCAGATTGAAGGCATAGCAGACGAAGGTTATCGGCAGGACCTGGCGTACCGGCAGAGCGTGCCGGACATAGTGTTTACCCAGCACATCGAAGAAACAGTAGACCAGATAGCTACCAAGCGCCGCGGTACCGGCCATCCACAGCGTCCGGGCCTGGTAGGTGCCCAGTGTGGCCATGATTTCCTGCCAGTTCAGCTTGCGTGCCAAGCCGACGAGCAGGCCGGCTATCAGGATGAGAAAGGCGTAGGAAAGGATTTTTCTGGTCATGGGCCAGGCGCGTTGCCAGCGCCCCGAACGGCTGGAGGGATGCCTCATGGGTGCTCTCGTTGTAAGGGCGAAGCGGTATTGGTTCGTGGTTGTTCCGGCTCTTCGCTCAGTATGGTTAGAGGATGGGATCTGGCTGGGATCATTCCCGTTATGGCGGGAAAATGGCGCAGAAAGTGGAAGATCATGAAAACCAACGGTGCCCGCCACCAGTAACCGCGCACGATGCGTTCGAGCGGAATGCTTTGGCAATCATTGCCGAGCAGATTTTCGAGATTGGCATGCAGTTTTTTGTTGAACGAGTAGTCACGGATGATGAGATTGGCTTCGAGATTCAGCGAAAGGCTCAACGGGTCCAGATTGCTGGAGCCTACGGTGGACCATTCGTAATCGGCCAGGGCTACCTTGGCATGCAGTGGGCGGCGGCAGTATTCGTAGATTTCCACGCCGTCGCGCAGCAGATAGTTGTACAGCATGCGCGCACCAAAGCGGGCTATCGGCATATCTGGCTGGCCTTGCAATATCAGGCGAACCCGCACGCCGCGTCGGGCTGCGTTGCGAATTTCGCGCAGTACCCGATAGCCGGGGAAAAAGTAGGCGTTGGCAATCAGCAGGCGCGAGCGTGCATTGCGTATTGCCTCAAGATAATGCTGCTCGATATCGGTGCGGTGATGATGGTTGTCCCGTGCTGCAAAAAGCGCTCGCGCTTCTCCGCGTATGGGCCCAGGCGAGCCTTCCGCAAGAGGGCGGGCGTGACGGCGCCACCAGCGAAGCCTGTACGTGAGCGGGGTAATAGTGTGCAGGGCGGAGCGGTGGATGTCGCGAACGACCGGGCCTTCGACCTGCAGAGCGTAATCCTGTTTCGCTTCAGGACCGTAGTCGTCCAGATGATCGGCCGAGTAGTTGATGCCACCAATAAAGGCGATAACGCCATCGATCACTACAATTTTGCGATGTAGGCGGCGAAACAGGTTGATGCGCCTGCCCAGCAGGCGCTTGCGCGGGTCGTAGACATGGATGCGAACACCTGCCCTGGTCAGTGACGCAACGAATCCGGGGCTCAGCTCCGGTGTGCCGTAGCCATCGACGGTCAAGTCTATACGCACACCGCGCCCGGCCGCTTCGAGCAGGACTTTGTACAAGGCGAGTCCGACCTTGTCTTCGAACAGAATGAAGGTCTCGATCAATATTTCGCTGCGCGCCTGTTCGATGGCCGAAAAGACGGCCGGGAAGAATTCTTCACCGTTTTCGAGCAATTGCAGCCTGTTGCCGTCTCGCCAGGAGAACTTCATAGCCGGAGCTCCACTGCTAGTGGCAAATGGTCCGACAGGTGGGTCCAGGGCTTGTGGCCGAGAATTTTCGCCCGTGTGACCTCGATATTGCGCGCATAAATACGATCCAGGCGCAGCAGCGGCCAGCGGGCCGGAAAGGTTCTGGCCAGCTCACCGTGACGTTTTGTGAAGACTTCGTAGAGGTTGGCATCCTGAAGCAGCTTGTCACAGGCCTTCATACGCCAGTCGTTGAAGTCACCGGCAACGATTACCGGTGCTTGCGAGGGCAGCGAGTTGACCAGCTCGCAAAGCAGTTGTAACTGCTGCTGGCGATGGGCTTCGCGCAGACCAAGGTGTACGCAGATAGCGTGTACTTTCGGGTGGCCAGGAATTTCCAGCACACTGTGCAGCAAGCCGCGACGCTCCGGTCCGGCAATGGATATGTCCAGGTTTTCATGACTCAGGATGGGAAATTTCGATAGCAGGGCATTGCCGTGATCGCCCGCCGGGTAGACGGCATTCTGGCCGTAGGCAAAGTCTGGCCAGATGCTGTCTGCCAGGAATTCGTATTGCGGAATCTGCGGCCAGTCATGGAAGCGCAGAGCGTGCTTCTCGTGCATGCCCAGAACTTCCTGCAGGAAAACCACATCGGCGGAAACGGCACGTACTGCTTCGCGTAATTCGGGCAGGATGAAGCGGCGATTCAGTGCTGTGAACCCCTTATGGGTGTTCACAGTAAGAATGCGGATGATATCCACCGGGCTAGCCATATGGATATCCAGTTGCGAGCTGTCCAGTGGCCTGTCTTTCATCAATGTCACGACATGGCTCCTAATGGCTCTTATCCAGCGAGCGCCCTTGCCGGTCGAATATTCTCCGATTCGCTCCGACTGCTTTGGGATGGCATGTAGCGGAAACGATCTTTTGTTGTGCAATCGGTGTCATACACGCATGCGCTATCCGCGCTGACGCTGACCGGAGCATGTATCAGGAGGGCGAGCTTCTCGCACTTACTTAATATTCGGACTTTGCGAGCCGGTAGCGGTTCACCGACTGCGCTGGAAGATGGCGAAGCCGCAGATTTCTATGGTCAGCAACCTCTTCGGGTTACCCTTAGAACCTGTTCACGATCTCGCGAGCTAGAGCCAGACAAGGCGAAAATAGCTGAGGAAGCGGACCGGGCTCGCGTGCGAGTTTACGAGTGGTAAATGAGCATTCCGACCGGGCTGGCGATCCAGGCCACTTTCAACGCCGTTTGGCCGACGCGCAGCAGATCGTGAACAGGTTCTTACAAGGAGTAGATAGTCATTTTTATTATCCAATGTGTGTATCCATGAGTTCGGCATTATCCATCCGGCAACTGACCAAGACTTACAGCAACGGCTTTCAGGCTCTCAAAGGCATCGATCTGGATGTGGCGGAAGGTGATTTTTTCGCCCTGCTTGGCCCCAATGGCGCTGGTAAGTCCACCACTATCGGCATCCTGTCCTCGCTGGTGAACAAAAGTGGCGGGACGGTCAGTGTTTTCGGTCACGATCTGGATCGCGATCCTGCCGGGCTCAAGCGTTGTCTGGGAGTGGTCCCGCAGGAGTTCAACTTCAATCAGTTCGAGAAAATCTTCGATATCCTGGTTACCCAGGCAGGTTACTACGGCATCTTGCCGAAGGTCGCCAGAGAGCGGGCCGAGTACTATCTGCATCAACTTGGGCTATGGGATAAGCGGGACGAAGCCTCGCGCATGCTGTCCGGTGGTATGAAGCGGCGCCTGATGATCGCTCGTGCGCTGATCCATCATCCGCGGCTGCTGATCCTCGATGAACCGACAGCTGGGGTCGATATCGAGTTGCGCCGCTCCATGTGGAATTTTCTGATCGAGCTGAACCGCCAGGGCATCACCATCATCCTGACCACCCATTACCTTGAAGAAGCCGAACAGCTGTGTCGCAACATCGGCATCATCGATCACGGTCGGATCGTCGAAAACACCAGCATGCGTGAACTACTCAAGCAGTTGCATGAAGAAGTCTTCCTGCTGGACCTGCAGCAGTCGCTTCGATCGCTGCCGGATCTTCGTGGCTATCGCACGCAACTACTGGACGATCACACCCTGGAAGTCCAGGTAGAGAAGAGCCGAGGAATGAACGAGCTGTTTCGTCAGTTGGCCGAACAGGGGATTGAAGTGCTCAGCTTGCGCAACAAGACCAACCGTCTGGAGGAGCTGTTCGTTTCCCTGGTGGAATCCAATCTGCACAAGGATCCGGAATGAACGTCGAATTGCGCGCCAATCTGGTCGCACTGGGAACCATTGTCCTGCGCGAAATCCGTCGCTTCGCTCGCATCTGGCCGCAGACGTTGCTGCCTCCGGGAATAACCATGGTGCTGTATTTCGCCATCTTCGGTCGGTTGATCGGTAACCGTATTGGCGAAATGGGTGGTTTCAGTTATATCGAGTACATCGTGCCAGGCCTGATCATGATGGCAGTGATCACCAATTCGTACAGCAATGTCGTATCCAGCTTCTTCAGTATCAAGTTTCAGCGCTCGATCGAGGAACTGCTGGTTTCCCCGGTTTCGCCCCATGTGATTCTCATCGGCTTTGCCCTGGGGGGAGTTTGTCGAGGGTTGGCGGTCGGGGTAATCGTGTCGGTGCTATCCATGTTCTTCATCAACCTGCAAGTACACCATCTTGGCGTGACGGTTCTGGTGGTGACGCTGACCGCTACGATCTTTTCCCTTGGCGGTTTCATCAATGCGATCTTTGCACGCAATTTCGACGATATTTCTATCGTTCCGACATTCGTCCTGACACCTTTGACCTATCTGGGGGGCGTGTTTTATTCGATCGATCTACTGCCGCCGTTCTGGCAATCGATATCGCTGGTCAATCCGATTTTGCACATGGTCAACGCCTTTCGCTATGGGATTCTCGGCGTTTCAGACATTCGCATCGGTGTGGCACTTGCTTTCATGTTGGTAGCCAGTGCGACCCTGTATGCGGTCAGTATCCGGCTGCTGCGAAGTGGCCGTGGCATGCGCCAATAACCTCCCAGCACTGAACGCTGGCAAAACATCCGGTAGCGGATAAACTGCCGGGGTTTTCCGTTCCGAGTCCTGTCTAGCATGCAGCATCCAGCCGAATCATCTCCGCTAGGTAAAGCCAGCGAATATGCCGATACCTATAGCCCGCAATTACTGTTTTCCATTCCGCGTGCACCGAAATGGACAGAGTTGGGGTTATCTGCCAAAACGCTGCCCTATTATGGTGTCGATGTATGGAACTGTTATGAGCTTTCCTGGCTATTGCCATCGGGCAAGCCGGTTGTTGCCATCGGCGAATTTTTCGTTCCTGCCGATTCGCCATGCATAATTGAGTCAAAATCTTTCAAGCTGTATCTGAACTCGTTGAATCAGATGGTCTTTCACGATTTCCAGTCATTGGTTGATGTGCTTGAAAAGGATTTATCAGCAGTGGCAGGCAAGCCGGTGAAGGCAAGGGTTCGAACGATTCAAGAGACGCAAGCCAGCGGCCTGGCTGCGTTGCCGGGGCAGTGTATCGATACTCTGGATGTCGCCATTTCCCGTTACGACTCACCGCGTGCCGAGTTATTACGCGGTAATCCCGGCGAGCGGGTCGATGCCTGTCTGCACAGTCATCTACTCAAATCCAATTGCCCGGTAACCGGCCAACCTGATTGGGGCAGTATTGTGGTGGATTACCGTGGTAATGCTCTCGATCCAGGCAGTTTGCTGGCTTATATCGTCAGTTTTCGCCAGCATGCCGACTTCCACGAGCAATGTGTGGAAAGGATCTTTCTCGACCTGCAGCAACTTCTACGCCCCGAGCGGCTGACCGTCTACGCTCGTTATGTGCGCCGCGGTGGGCTTGACATTAACCCTTATCGCAGTACGGAGGACTTCGAACCGGACAATCGACGAGTGATCAGACAATGACGTGCCGGTGCCCGTTTTCGACTCAAACCCCCATGCTGACCAGGCTTTGCATGATATTGCGCAAGGTTGACGCAGTGTTGGGATGGCTTGCCTCGAAGCGTTCGACGGCCAAATTGATGCCGTCGATCAAGGATTCGTTACCGGTACCGCTACGTTCGCTTTCCAAGCGAAGCTCGATGTCGTTGACGAGCGTTTCCAGCGAGGCCCGCTCTTCATCAGTCATTGGATGGCCTTGTTCCAGCTGGTTGCGTAGTTCCTGAAGCTGGGTCTGCAAATTACGTGCGGACATGTTTTTTTCCTCATGCTTTTTGATGGCAGGTTACGAAGAGTTGGACAAAAAACCTGGAAAGAGGTTAAACCTGTCATTGCAATTTATTGCTCTGTATAGATAAATATTTTTACTGGCGATACGCGTTACTTGTGTGCATGATTTTTGAATAAGCCTTGCATGGCTATATAATCACTCGTCAATTGGCGGCAAGGCCGTCCTTACTGGATTGTTACAGGAGTCTTTAATGCTCAAGCTAGGGATAAAATGGTTGGATGCTGTCAAGGCCATACCGCTCGCGGTAGCCATGATGGGATCGGGATCGCTGCTGGCAGCTGAAGGCGACGATCCATGGGAAGGCTTCAACCGTACAATGTTCAGGTTTAATGATGCCTTGGATCGCTGGGCACTCAAACCGGTTGCTGAAACCTACAAGGAATACACACCAGAGTTCATCCAGACGGGGGTTCACAACGCTTACCTCAACATGGGCGATGGCGTGAATCTGGTAAACAACTTACTGCAGGGAAAGGTCGAGGACGCAGGCTCCGATACCAGCAGGGTGTTGTTCAACAGTACTTTTGGTGTGTTGGGACTGGTTGATGTCGCGACGCCAATGGGGTTGCAACGACACGAAGAAGACTTTGGCCAGACACTGGCCGTATGGGGCCTCAACAGCGGGCCTTATCTTGTACTGCCTTTTTTTGGTCCAAGCACTGTGCGTGATGGTGTTGGCCAGATTCCCGACATATTCATGCAACCATACCCCTACATAGATAATACTGCTGTCAACGCCACGCTGTTTGTCGGTCAGGTGGTAGATACCCGTGCGAATCTGCTTTCCAAAGAAAAATTGATTACAGGCGATAGATACGTTTTCATTCGTAATGCCTATCTCCAGAATCGAGAGTTCCTCAGCAAAGACGGCCAGGTAGAAGACGATTTCTAAAGAAATGTGGAAACAGGGGAGGGGATAAGCTGCAAACGGTCGTTTGGCCTTCAGTGGATTGCGAGAATGTTCAATCCTAGACACTGCCTGCTATCGTCAAGCTGGATGATCCAAACTGCTTGCGCTGCGGCATCCAGCCCACTTAATTCCTGATGGGAGTAGGCAATCCGTATGTTTGCCTACTCGTCGGTTTGCAGGCCGCTGACGAAAAAATCAATACAGAGTGTCTGCATCTCTTGTCTATTGCGGGACGGCGGTTTTTCCCGTATTTCCACCTGTACCCGGATTGAAGCCACGTTTTTCGGTGTGGTTATGATCATTCAAGCTCTTTTCTTTTCCTTCCTCTTGTACTGGTTTATCTTCTCCCATAGGTTATGCAAGACGCTTCTGCGTGCCGGAAGCGTGCTTGAAACGTCTCACGTATGGGAGTACCGTCTGCGCCTTGTAACGAGTCGCCCGGCATTTTCCGGGACGATATCTGCCAATATCATGGCGCGTCTCGCCTGGTAGAAACATGTCCAAGCCACATGCCACGCTGTTGATCATAGACGACGATGATGTGGTCCGTGCCAGCCTTGCAGCTTATCTCGAAGATAGCGGTTTTCGAGTCCTGCAGGCTGGTAGTGGAGCTCGCGGCCTTGAATTGTATGAAAGCGAGCATCCCGATTTGATCATCTGCGATCTGCGTATGCCGCAGATGGATGGGTTGGAGTTGATCTGCCTGCTGAGTGAACGTCGTAGCGATATTCCAGTAATAGTTGTATCCGGTGCAGGCGTCATGACCGATGCCGTGGAGGCTTTGCGCTTGGGAGCGGCCGATTACTTGATCAAGCCGATTGAGGATCTGGCGGTTCTGGAGCATTCGGTACGCCGTGCTCTGGATCGCTGCCAGCTTCGTCTGGAAAACCGACGTTACCGCGAACAACTGGAAGCAGCCAATCGTGACTTGCAAGCCAGCCTGCATCTTCTTCAGGAAGATCAGGATGCCGGGCGGCAGATTCAGATGAACATGCTGCCGGAAACACCTTGGGTTACCGACGGCCTGCACTTCGCTCACCAGATCATCCCTTCTCTCTATTTATCTGGTGACTTTGTCGACTACTTTCGTATCGATGAGCGACGAATAGCTTTCTATCTTGCTGACGTTTCGGGGCATGGCGCTTCTTCTGCCTTCATCACGGTCTTGCTGAAATTCATGACGACTCGCTTGCTTTACGAGTCGCGGCGCAATGGCGTCCTTCCCGAATTCAAGCCTTCCGAAGTACTCGATCATATCAATCGGGGCCTGATCAATTGTAATCTGGGTAAGCACGTCACCATGCTGGGCGGAGTGATCGATCTGGAACAAAATTTGTTGCACTACAGTATCGGCGGACATCTGCCGATGCCTGTACTGTATGCCGATGGTGTCGCACATTATCTTGAAGGCCGTGGTTTGCCGGTTGGCTTGTTCAAGGAGGCCACCTATAGCGATCACCAACTGAACATGCCAGACTCCTTTAGCCTTACTTTGTTGTCCGATGGCATTTTGGATCTTTTACCTGGAGATACACTCAAAGATAAAGAGTCTGCGTTGCCTGGCCTGGTTGTCGGAGCAAACGGTACGCTTGATGGGTTGCGTCAGGTATTGGGTCTGGATGGTTTGAAGGATATGCCTGATGATATTGCCTTGCTGGTGTTGAGCAGGAACCTTGCATGAGTACTGGTAAAATCCAGTTTGCCGAGTGGAACGGTACTTTCGTACTGAAATTTATCGGCGAGATACGCCTGACTCTCTGTTCAGCACTGGATGCGACAATCGAAAAAATCTTTTCTGCCTTGAACTTCTCTTCCATCGTTATCGATTTAACCGAAACGCGTAGTATTGATAGCACGACCTTGGGGTTGCTGGCCAAGTTGTCGATTCTTTCCCGGCAGAAAGTCGGACTGCTACCTACGCTGGTAACTACACATCCTGACGTTACTCGTTTGCTCAATTCCATGGGATTCGATCAAGTGTTCAATATCGTTGATCAACCGCTTCCGCGGCCGGAAGCCCTGAGCGATCTGCCTACTCAGGATCAATCCGAAGAAGTGGTAAAGGCTAAGGTAATAGAAGCCCATCAGATATTGATGAGCCTCAACGAATCCAATCGTGAAGCTTTTCGTGATCTCGTCAGTGCACTGGAGCGTACCTGATCAGATACACCCTTTGAGCAGTATTTCGAGTTTTTCCTGATCATGGGCAAATTGGCGAATACCCTCAGCCAGTTTTTCGGTTGCCATGGCGTCCTCGTTCATCCTCCAGCGAAAAGTGCTTTCGTTCAGAGATACTCTTGGCTCACTCGGTTCGCCAGGAGATAAATTGCGTTGTAGTGCACCCTGTTCCGTATTCAGTTGGCTTAATAATTCCGGACTGATAGTCAAGCGATCACATCCGGCCAGGGCCTCGATCTGACCAAGATTGCGGAAGCTGGCACCCATTACGACCGTTCGGTAATCATGCGCCTTGTAATAATGATAGATACGAGCTACAGATTTGACTCCTGGATCTTCGGCTCCAGCATAATCTCGACCTTCGCTTTTCTTGTACCAGTCATAGATTCGGCCAACGAACGGGGAGATCAAATAGGCTCCGGCATCTGCGCAGGCAATTGCCTGAGAAAAGGAAAACAATAGCGTGAGATTGGTTTGAATCCCGGACTTTTCTAACTGTTCGGCAGCACGAATACCTTCCCAGGTCGAAGCGATCTTGATCAGAACCCGGTCGCGGCCAATTCCTGCCTGTTCATAGAAGCCGATCAATCGCTCGGCGCGCTGACGTGTTGCATTGGTATCGAAAGACAGGCGTGCGTCGACTTCGGTGGAAATTCGTCCAGGAATCAGCTTGAGAATTTCCTGTCCTACTGACACCGCAAAAAGATCGCAAGCCAGGTCGATATCGCCTTGCGCACGGCTCATGGCTTCCTTGAGGTAACTGGTATAACGGGGTAGGGTGGCGGCCTTGAGCAGCAAGGATGGATTGGTTGTGGCATCTACTGGTTTCAGGCGACCAATGGCATCCAGGTCACCGGTATCGGCAACGACAATGGTGTATTGCTTGAGTTGATCCAGCTTGGAAGTCATGGGAGTGCTGTGCCTTCTTTTAAGTGATCATAGCCTTGGCCGAGCACGGTTTACCTTTCAATAGGGTGGCCCGGTTGACCGAATTTCGATTGCGCAATGTTCTGGCTGTTCCTTTGTTGGCAAACCGATTTTAATGTCCTTCCAGTAATCCGATTGCCTGGTCGAATAAGGCTAGTGGCTCCTGTGTTTTGTATACATCTACGGAAAGCAATTGGCGAAAACGTCTGGCCCCAGGGAAGCCTTGGGCCAATCCTAATATATGCCGGGTTATATGGTGCAGGGCGCCACCCTCGGCAAGGTGCTTGGCAATGTAAGGACGCATTGCTTGCAAGGCACTGGCCCGACTGACGACTGGCTTTTCGGATCCGAAAAGTTGCTGGTCAACCTGCGCCAGCAGGTAAGAATTTTGATAGGCCTCGCGCCCAACCATTACCCCGTCGAATGTTTCCAGATGAATCAGGCACTCTTCCAGAGTTTTTATGCCGCCGTTCAGAATAATTTCCAGGCCAGGAAAATCCTGCTTCAAGCGAGCAGCCATGTCATATTGAAGTGGTGGAATTTCGCGGTTTTTCTTGGGCGATAAGCCTTCGAGAATTGCGATCCGGGCATGAACCGTGAAGCTGCGGCAGCCAGCTTCACTTATTTGTCCAACGAAATCACAAAGTTCGGCATAACTTTCCCGGCCATCGATACCGATGCGGTGTTTCACTGTTATCTCAATGGTCGCTGCATCGCGCATAGCTTTTATGCAATCGACCACCACAGCCGGATGCCTCATCAAGCATGCGCCGATCATGTTGTTTTGCACTCGGTCGCTGGGACAGCCAACATTGAGATTCACTTCATCATAACCGGCGATTTCAGCTAACCGTACACAGGCCGCCAGCTCTGCTGGCACGCTGCCGCCCAGCTGTAGTGCCAAAGGATGCTCGATTTCGTCATGACGCAGAAAGCGAGCGGTATCACCATGCAATAGTGCGCCAGTAGTGATCATCTCCGTATACAGCAGGGTTTGTCTGGATAATTGACGCAAGAAAAAACGACAGTGACGGTCAGTCCAATCCAACATCGGGGCCACGGAGAACCGGCGGCACACCGCAGGCCGCGTGGGGCGATTTATAGCTATCGTGTTTTCAGCGTACTTTGGGGTGTTTTCAGGCATTTTTTAAGGCTCACTGGCCAATACACCAGCTTTTGATTCTACGAATATTGGTATGGTGATTACATATGGCTCAAGAAGAAACGAAATATTACGCGGCTGTTTTTTTATATGTTTGCCAGAATGTATGGGGGATTACAGCCAGTCTTTCCAAGAGAAAATCGCCAATTGTCTTTGACATCAGCGCAAGAGTAATAATGGCGTTTCGAAGTGCTGGAGCATATTGGTAGTGATGCTGCCGACTAAAAAGTGCCGGATCCATGAGCGCCCATAAGCACCCATCACAACCAGATCCAATCGATTTTCGGTTTGATAGGCAAGTAGTGTCTGCTCGACTTCTCCGGGACATATGACGGCCTTTGCTTCGAGCCCCCTTTCCAACAAGAGTGCGCAAGCCCATTCCAGCCGTTTTTTGAGTTCTGTCGAGGCATTGCCTACCAAGACCAGATGAACCGGCAACCCCCGAAGCAGGTCAGGTAACGCCGGTTTTCCGAGATTCCTACACAGGGTTTCGCTACCGTCGAAAGCTATCATTGCTTGTCGCGGTGCTTTAAATAGGGGAGGCGTGATCAGGAGCGGACGACTTGAGGCTCTGATGATGGGTTCGAGCTGGCTTCCTATAGGTTGACCCATGGCTTCGGAGTCTTCGCCTTGTTTACCGAGAACCAGCATAAGGCTTTGTTCTTGCAGCTCATTGATCGTTTGGAGCAGGTTGCCGTGGCGTTGGCGATTCTCGACAGATACAGCTCCGCAGGCCTGCGCTCGTTGCCGTGCCGTTTCCAGGATCTGGCAACCTTGTTCCAGCGCAAGCCGGTTGTGCTTCTCGTCCAGAGCCACCAGTTGAGCTAGCAGATGCTCTCGGCTACCGATCCCAATGCTGCCGCTCAAGTTACCGTCAAGGTGCTGCTTGCGTTCCAGTATATGCAGCAGGAGCAGCGGTGCGTTCAATCGCTGGCTAGCCCATGCGGCTCCATCGCAAATGCCTCTGGATGCTTGTGATCCGTCGATACAGGCCAGAACTCGGGACATTTCACTTCTCCTTGTTCAGCGACCCGTAATTTCATCGGTAGCATCCAGCCTGATGTGCGCGCCATGTTTGTGGACAATTGTTGCAGTGAGTTCGTTCATTCCCTGTATCTCAACTGTTGCTCCTTCACGACGAAACTTGATAATCGTTTTGTCCAGGGCGGCTACTGCACTGATATCCCAGAAGTGAGCCTTGCTTAAGTTGATATTTACCTTGGCAAGGGCCTCATTGAAATCGAAGGCATTGACGAATTTTTCCGATGAACCGAAAAAGACCTGGCCGACCACTCGATAGGTACGTTCATTCTCAGTTACATTCGGCTCCGAATGGATATGCAGGTAATGACTAACCTTGTTGGCAAAAAATATTGCTGCCAGAAGTACTCCAGTAAGCACGCCGTACGCGAGATTGTGCGTAACGAGGACGGTGATGACTGTGGCCAGCATTACGACATTGCTTGAGCATGGATAGCGCCTGAAATTGCGTAGCGAATCCCAGCCGAAGGTACCAATGGAAACCATGATCATCACGGAGACCAAGGCAGCCATCGGGATCTGCCTGACCCAATCACTGAAAAAGATCACCAGCACCAGTAGCATTATTCCCGCTGTCAGGGTGGAAAGACGGGTTCTGCCACCGGATTTCACATTGACTATCGATTGGCCGATCATGCCGCATCCGGCCATGCCGCCGAACAGGCTGGAAACGATATTGGCCAGCCCTTGCCCCTTGCATTCCCGATTCCTGTTGCTGGCTATATCCGTTAGTTCTTCGACAACCGCTGCACTCATCAACGACTCGAGCAGGCCGACTGCGGCAAGAGCGCAGGAGTAGGGCAGGATTATCTTCAGCGTTTCCAATGTCAGTGGGACATCGGGCCAAATAAATATGGGCGGAGCATTCGGTAGTTTGCCCATATCTCCAACCGTACGGATCTCCCCGAGATGCAGCGTCATGGATGCTGCTGTCAGGAGGAAAATACATATCAATGGCGAAGGAATGACCTTGCCAATTACCGGGATATGGGGAAATAGATAGATAATGCCAAGACCGGCAACGGTCATGGCATGCACATGCCAGGTTACACCAGTCAATTCCGGCAATTGCGCCATAAAGATCAGAATGGCCAAGGCATTGGCAAAACCGGTCACTACCGAGCGCGAGATGAAGCGCATCAGCGATCCCAGATGTAGAAAGCCTCCGATAATCTGCAATACACCGCAGAGGAGGCTGGCTGCAAGCAGGTATTGCAGTCCGTAATCTTTGACCAGAGGAGACATCAGGATTGCCATGGCTGCGGTAGCAGCTGAAATCATGGCTGGGCGACCTCCGGCGAAAGCGATCGTTACGGCGATACAGAAAGATGCATACAAGCCTACCTTAGGATCGACTCCAGCCATGATCGAAAAGGTAATCGCTTCCGGGATCAGCGCCAGCGCAACGACCAGGCCGGAAAGCAGGTCTGCGGGCAGATTGGAGAACCATTGTTGTTTTATTGTTTCGAGCACGGAAAATCCCAAGGCCAAATGATCTTCGATCAGTGAAGATGCCATGAAATCTGGAAATCGGATTTCGTTGATTGGGGCAGCAATACCAAGCCATATCAGCGCTTACAGACACAACAAACGGCAGCAGCTAGATAGATTGCTGCGGTGGCGAATACTCAGCAGGTAGTTGCAGCAGGAAGCGTAGACAGATAGAAACGGACGGCTTAACAACACAACTTTTCATGACGTGCCATGATGGTAATCGCAGGCAATAAGTGCTTCTAGCATCGAATCGTATAAATACCATTCTTGAAATCGTAAGAGTTTATTTCCCGCTACCTCTTCGAAGAAGAGTACACCTGACTATTCAGTCAATAATTTTATACGATATTCAGCTGAATATGTCAGCCTGAAACAGTATTTCAAATGTTTCGGCGATGTTTCGGTGAATTCCGCAATCAGCAAAAGAATCGGCCACTTACTTAAGCTCGTCTTAAGCTGCAGTGAAAAAAATGCCTACATCCTTTGTAAAGAGAATTTGCAATGACTCAGGGCAATCGAAGTACTCGAGTGTGGTGGCCGTTGTCATTGGAGCAATGGTTGCTGTCCGGTGCCTTGTTTTATGCACTTGCCACGATCATCGTACAGCTTGTTGGCAACACTCCAGTATGGCAAGAAACTTCTCCAGTCGAAATATCCAGTGATCTGGTTGCATCGTTAGGGCTGGCCTTTGCAGGATTTCAGGCTGTTGCCGGATGGAGCTATCAACAACTGCGCACGCGTTGGTTGTTGGGCTGTCTGGGCATGCTGATGATCTGGTCTTGCGAGACTGCAGTGGACAAGCTTGGCTATGTCGATTATCGCCTCATTATTTCTATCTGGATCGCGGCTACGATTCCCATTTTCGTGTGTATCCGTTTTTACTCGACCGAGCGAACTGCCTTCGGTGTCTTGTGGGTTGGTGTGGTTGCTCAATTGGCTTCGCATGTTGCCTGGATCATCCAGGACGGGTTCTTGGATGGCCCTGTAGATGTTCATCCTCTGCTGGAAATGTTGATCGACACAGGGCAGTTGCTTGCACTGCTCGGCTATATCGTTGCTTTCGTGCTAACACGCTTGTCCAGGCTTGATGTCAATGCACTTCACAAAGACAGATTGCAGCGTTGGCTAAGTGCCAAGGGTAAACATAACAAGAGGCGGGGCAGATTAGCCCGGCCTCGGATCTGTTTTCCCTATAACGCGCAAACTCACCAGATTTTTCATTCATTGCCTATCGCCATATCTTTGGCGAAGCGTTATCCGGAAATGGATGTACATATTGCCGGCCCGCGTCGCAATATCCTGTTTGTGCAGAATCTGCTTCGAAAAAATAGAGCGGAGCCCGTGTCCGTTCGTTTCGATACGCTTTATGTTCCATGGATGGTTCGCCGTCGCAACAAAGATGGAGCCGTTGGCAGCAAGCGAAAAATTCTTCGGGCGAATCAACTATATTTTTCTGGATTCGATGTGATTGTCATTCCGGAACGAACTTCAATCTACTTGCGTAAAATTTGCCCGAATGGATTGAAATTGATCGGAACAGAGCATGGTGCGGGTGATCGGGCAGTGGGATTTGCTGCGGAAACAGCTCTGTATGACTTTCTTCTGCTGCCGGGGGAAAAGCAGGCTCGGCGTTTGCTGGAGCTAGGCCATATAAGGCCTGGGAATTTTATTTCTGGTATTTATGCTAAATTTGATTTGGCTTACGATGCCGAGAAAGTGCGATTTTTTGGCAATGATCGCCCAACCATTCTCTACAACCCGCATTTTGCGGAAGATCTTTCTTCCTGGCATCTCATTGGTCGCCAGGTGCTTGACCATTTTGCCAGAAGCACCGCTTATAACCTAATTTTTGCACCGCATATACGTTTGTTCGATGCTCCAACTTCTGCAAAATATCAGGCCTTCGAGGAATACCGGCACTATCCACATCTACGTATCGATCTGGGTAGTGAGCATTGTGTGGATATGACTTACACCAGAAGCGCGGATATCTATCTTGGGGATGTCAGCAGCCAGGTAGTCGAGTTCATCGTCCGGCCCCGACCTTGTGTGTTCCTCGATCCGCGTAATATTTGCTGGCAGCAGGATCCACATTACCGCTTCTGGCATCTTGGGCCGGTAGTATCCAGCGTAAATGACATTGATTCTGCGATTCGTGAAGCGATCCATTTGCAGCAAGAGTTCGAGCACCGCCAGCGTACCTATCTTTTCGATACGTTAGGGCAGGTCGAGCCAGGTCAAAGCGGGCTGCGTGGTGCAGAAGCGATAGCCGGTTTTCTGCGCAGAACAGCTATCGATAGTATGAGTCGTTCTGATTCAGTTTGAGCTTCTTGCGGGGTAGGACTGCTTTAATGCCATAGCGTTTTGAACCAATCCCATATGCCTAAAGAGAAATTGGGGAACAGGTTGATGCCAAGTGCGGACTTGATGAGGTAAAGAGTCAGTAATCCGATCAGCACTGAAAACATCAGGAAAAGCGAGATCATCCCGGCCTTGGCCAGTAGCGAAAGTTCTTCCTGGAGCCTGGATGGGGCACGCCTGTTGCGCCCAATCAACAGAACGAAGTAATAGCGCCATTGCCACAGGTTAACCGTCCCTCTGAGGTCTATGCGATGCTTGCCCCATTTGCGTGCGCCGAAGGCAATTTTCAATGCCAGTAGTTGTTCATCGGTAAAAGAATCTTTGATATCTGATGGCAGCCGCTCTTTCAGCCCCTGAACGAAAGAGTCCTGCTCGATACTGCTTTCCGACATGTTGTGAAGATCCTTTTTTTGAGCATTAATACTGGTCAATACTTGGCTTGGAGGTAAGGATGAAGAATGGATAGTTGTGCTGATTTCATTCGTTGAAGAACATAAGCTTATCGGGCCATTTGTATGCCCGATTTTGCTTGCCAGTTATCCGAGTCGTTAATGAAGTCCGTCAGCTCGCGCAAACGTCCATGATCGCGCCCGTTGAATATGAATGTCAGGCGCGGTAAACGCTGTAGTTCCGGTTCATCCTGTTCCAGTTCGCAGAATGGTTGCTGATCGAAACCGCCACTCAGGCACAGGTCGGCAAAGTATTCGTTCAGGTATGCTAATGCCTTGTGTGAAAGGTGGTGATTCAAGCGCATGACGAACCGGTCTTTCAGCCAGCGGCTGGAGTGGAAGTTACGATAGAAATGATCGATTTCCTTAACGGCATCTTCAGCATTATCCACCAAGCGTATCAGGCTCATGTCGCTGGGTAGTACGTAGCGATTCTCTACTAACTGTCTATTGATAAACTGCAAGGCATCTTTCCAGTAACTGCCGTCAGGTTCATCCAGTAGCACAATGGGTACGAGTGGGCTCTTGCCAGTCTGGATCAATGTCAGTACCTCCAACGCTTCATCCAGCGTACCGAAACCACCAGGGCAAAGAATTAGAGCATCGGCTTCTTTGACGAAGAATAACTTGCGCACGAAGAAGAAATGGAACGAAAGCAGATTGTCCGTACCTTCTACCGTTGCATTGGCATGTTGTTCGAAGGGCAAGGTAATGTTGAGGCCGAGGCTGTGTTCCAGACCTGCTCCTTCGTGAGCGGCAGCCATTATGCCTCCGCCTGCTCCAGTGATGACCATCAAATCGTAGCGGGCCAGGGTTTCACCCAGTTTGCGAGCCATGGCGTAGATAGGATGCTCGACGGGCGTGCGTGCCGAGCCGAATACAGTGACTTTGCGTCGACGCTTGAATTGATCGAGCATTCGGAACGCATGCTCCATTTCGCGCATGGTCTGCAAAAGAATCTTGGCATCCCAGCGGCTACGATCAGCTTGTGCCAGGCGGACGACGGTCAGCAGCATTTCCCGATAAAGCGGCAGGTTTTCACTGGTTTCAGGCGTAATTAGTGCGGTAATTTCATCGATTTTAGTGGCCAAGTCCGATCCGTTGGTACGAAAGTGGCGAGATAGATAATCGTCCGAATCGAAAGGCATACAACTTCCTCTTAAATACGAGAGCCAGCACCTGTAAATCAACGTTGCTGAAAACGGGTTTATCTAGAGATAGCAAAACAAGCTTTGCTGGCATCTGGCTATGTTTCGCAACCTTTTGATTACGTATGAAAAATTCCCATGGTAGAGCATATACATTGTCAGCAGTGCTATATCCAGGACAGCCCCAAAAACAATTCTGGCAAAAGTCTCCTCAATGCAGTGCGCTGCCAAGTGTTGTTATCGGGGAGTAAGCACTCGCAGGTTCCAGCCTTCTGGCTTGAGCATTCAGGTATTGGTGAGTGCCAGAGATCCAAGGGAATCTATGCAAGTTTTTTGAGTGTTAAAAGACGGTATGAACGCTTAACCCTCATACCTGTAGCTAGCCCCAAGTCCCAGTGGCAGGTCCAATGCCCAGTAGCCTAGCAGGAGCGCTGTCCAGGCCAGCAGGAAAATCAGGGAATAGGGCAGCATCATTGCCATGACAGTACCAATACCGCTGGATCTGACATAACGCTGGCAGAACACCACGATTAATGGAAAGTAGGGCATCAGCGGTGTGATGATATTGGTCGACGAATCACCGATACGATACGCGGCCTGAGTAAGATCTGGAGAAATGCCAACTTGCATCAGCATCGGCACGAAAATTGGGGCCAATAGCGCCCACTTGGCTGATGCGGAGCCCATGAACAGATCGCTCAAGGCAGTCATCAGTATGACGCCGATGATCGTAACGGCTTCGGGAACCTGCATTGCCTGTAAATAGGTTGCTCCTTCTAACGCAAGCAGCGCCCCCAGATTGGATTGGGTAAAGGCATAGATGAATTGTGCTGCAAAGAAAGCCATGACGATGTAGTAACTCATCCCCTGCATTGTCAGGCTCATACTGCCGATTACATCTCGACTGGATTTGAAAGTACCCGCTACAAAGCCATATACCAGGCCGGGTACTAGAAACAGTATGAATATCAGCGAGACAATCGACTGCATCAGCGGTGCGTTGCCGGCTGAAAGTCGGCCATCGGATGCACGCCAGGGAGAGCCGGCAGGCATGGCACTGAGTAGAAGCAGAAGCATCCCGATACCTAGGGATAGCAATGCCAGCCGTAGCGCTCGTCGTTCTTGCATCGTCAACTGTTCCAGCCTGGGTGTCTTGGCCAAGTCGCCATCGATTTCCAATCTGAACAAGCGAGGCTCGATCACCCGATCGGTGAGCCACCATCCGAGTAAAATGATCAGCAGAGCAGAAACGGTCGTAAAGAAAAAATTATTGAGCGGATTTAAGATCACATTCGGATCAATAATCTGTGCGGCCGCCTGGCTCAGGCCCTGCAGCATTGGATCCAGGCTGGATGGAATAAATGTAGCTGAAAAACCACCCGATACACCGGCGAATGCTGCGCTGATGCCAGCCAGTGGATGGCGACCGGCAGCCTGGAAAACTACTGCTCCCAATGGCACGACCAGTACATAGCCAGCATCTACTGCCACATGACTGAGTATGGCAACGACAATCAGGATGGGGGTCAGTAATTTTGGAGATGTTACCGAGAGCAATCTGCGCAGGCTGGCATGGATGAATCCGGCCCTTTCCGCAACGCCCAGCCCCAGCATTGCCACAAGTACAACTCCTAGCGGATGAAAACCGACAAAATTCGGAACTATGTCTACCATGAATTTGGTCAGCGCTGCACCATCCAGTAGGTTATGAATGACCAATGGGGTCTTTGTCCGTGGGTCCAGTACATCCCAGGCATTTCCCGATAGCCAGGCGGATATGGCCAGCACGAAGATAGTCAGGACAAGAAACAGAATCGCTGGGTCAGGCAGGCGATTGCCAATCCGTTCAATTGCATCCAGGGTACGCAACAAACGACTAGGGCGCGTAATCAACGTGGGAGTATTCATAAAGTACGAGCCTATCGTTTCGATTTGTCCGTTTTTACTAAGTTGGCGCACCTTGCCTTGGGCCCAGGAGACGTTATCGGCTTATTTTTTACCGCATTACCATCTAAAAAAATAGAGCTAAATTAATCGCTGGTTATAGCTAAATGGTATTTGCTTGCCTGGCTTCGATTGAAAAAACCGGATATCTCAATTTTGAAGTAAGTACAGATAACGGAAAATTTTCAATATCTTTTAAGACTGTTCAAATGCCACTCGACATGCTAAAAACGAGACCTGTTCAAGTCATCTAGCCGCTTGAAAAAAAAGGAAAATTCATGACAAAGTCAGAGTTGATCGAGCGCATAGTAGGCCATCAAGGGCAGTTGTCCGCCAAAGATGTCGAATTGGCGATCAAAACCATGCTGGAGCAGATGACCCAAGCACTGGCAACAGGTGAGCGTATTGAAATTCGAGGATTTGGCAGTTTCTCGCTGCATTACCGGGCACCCCGGGTTGGTCGCAATCCTAAAACCGGTCAATCTGTCAGTCTGGATGGCAAATACGTGCCGCACTTCAAGCCCGGTAAAGAGCTACGTGACAGAGTCAATGATTGATTTTGTCGTTTGACATCTCGTTGCGGTTGTAACTTGCAAGCAAGCCAGTACAATGGAACGACCTGCTCTATAGACAGGTTTGTTGTTATGGTGATCCTACCGGTCCCCTCGCAATGATTAACCGTGAACCCGGTCAGGTCCGGAAGGAAGCAGCCGCAGCGGTGACGTCGTGTGCCGGGGTGTGGCTGGTAGGGTTACCTCCAGCTCATCTATCCTCACCTATTGTTTATCAAGCTTTCCAATCTGTTGATTCGGATTCTTCCGAATTTCCTGTGCTTCATTCGATATTTCGCACATTCACCGTCTCAGTCCTGTCTCTAGCACGAGCTACATTGCGGATTGATGGCTTTTATTCCGGGATGTGGAATTTATCGATTGTGTCGGATTGCATCCTTACAAGCTCGATAGAGATGTCTATGATGGCGCAGGCTGACCCATTCAAACGGGTTATCATGGGAATCATTCGGAATATTCGAAGTCGGACCACTGCTGATGAATGCGTGGTCAAACAGGCCGCTCGACGATTCGTTTGCTGTTTGCTGATTTAGGAGGCTGCGTTGTTACCCTTTTCTTGCTACATGCCAGGTAAGGCCAAATCCGTCGCACTAGGCATCTTGACTACGTTGATCTTGTTTGCTGCGCAAGCATGGGGCTTCAGTCTTGACGATGTTTCCAATAAGGCAAAGAAACTGGCTGAACAAAATTTCGTCGTGCCAAAGAGCAATTTGCCAGCGATATTTCGCGATATGAAATTTGCGGATTATCAGCAAATCCGCTTCAGAGAAGAAAAAGCATACTGGGCAGACGATAAAACTCCCTTTCAGATCAATTTCTATCATCAGGGCATGCATTTCGACGTTCCGGTCGTGATCAACGAAGTCACGGCTACCGGCGTCAAGGAAATCAAGTATGAGCCCGAATATTTCGATTTCGGTGAGTTCAAAGTGGATGCGGCAGCCCTACAGAATCTTGGATTTGCCGGTTTCAAGATTCGTTACCCGCTAAACGATTCCAACAAGTTGGATGAATTGAGCACGTTTCTTGGTGCTAGTTACTTTCGGGTGGTCGGCAAGGGGCAGGTTTATGGGCTTTCCGCTCGAGGGCTCGCCATTGATACGGCATTACCGTCGGGCGAGGAGTTTCCTCGCTTCAAAGAGTTCTGGTTGGAGCGCCCACAGCTGGATCGACGCAATCTGGTTGTTTATGCGCTACTTGATTCACCGCGCGCAACTGGCGCCTATCGGATGGTGATTACCCCAGGTAGCGACAGTACGGTGGATGTTGAAGCTAAAGTTTATCTGCGTGATCGGGTAGCGAAGTTTGGTATTGCGCCGTTGACCAGTATGTTCCTGTTTGGCCCGCATAAACCAAACTCCGAGGTCGACTTTCGACCCGCTTTACATGACAGCAACGGACTGGCTATCCATGCGGGCAATGGCGAACAGATCTGGCGTCCCCTCAATAACCCGAAGCGCTTGTCCGTAAGTACCTATACCATTGAGAATCCGCGTGGTTTTGGCCTGCTGCAGCGTGGTCACAAGTTTAGCCAATATGAGGACCTCGATGAGCGTTACGATCGGCGTCCTTCAGGCTGGGTTGAAACCAAGGGTGATTGGGGCAATGGACAAATCGAACTTATCGAAATCCCGACGCCTAATGAGACCAACGACAATATCGTTGCCTATTGGTCGCCGGAAAAGCTTCCTGAAACGGGGCAACCCATCGACATCAAATATCGCCTGCATTTTACGATTGACGAGGCTGCCGTGCATGGCCCTGAGTTGGCCTGGGTCAAGCAGACGCGCCTGTCTACAGGCGATGTCAAGCAATCCAATCTCACTCGTCAGCCTGACGGAAGCATGGCTTATATCATCGATTTCGAGGGGCCTGTCTTGGCCAGCTTACCGGAGGATACCCCGGTCGCTTCACAGGTCAGCCTCAATGATAATGCCGAATTGATCGAGAATAGCGTTCGCTACAATCCGGCCATCAAGGGGTGGCGCTTGACGCTACGTCTGAAGCTCAAGGACGCCACCAAGCCGGTTGAAATGCGTGCGGCCTTGATCAATGGAGACAAACCGTTGAGTGAAACCTGGAGCTATCAGTTGCCTGCCTATGAATAATTCTACGGAAACAACTGCCAACGATACCTATCTGGATTGCTTACCGTTCGAAGCGAGCGAAATCGATTCAATCAAGGCGCGTGCCGGCTCTTGTGGACAAGCCGGATTTTCTGGGCTTCATCAGGCCATTGCTGGCCAGACACCTGCGGCTTCGAGTGCTGCCGACGACGCCATTCTCGACTCTGTCGAAGCCCGTCTGAAAGCGCAGTGGAAGCAGGAGCTGGAGGAGGGAGATTTACTTTCTACAGATGCTCAGGGGCGGGTATGCATCAGATCGATGCCGCCTGTTACTCGTTCTCGAATGCTCCCAGAGCCATGGCGGACCAATCCTGTAACGCGTGCTTGGCATTCTCTCCTTGGGCGCAAGCATCAGGAACGCTTTGCTCCGGCCGAGGAAGCCGATGCCCATGCTCATTGGCGGAAAGTTGGGTCGTTTCGACGCTTTATCCTGCTGATCCTGATGATTGTGCAAAGCGTCGTGGCGATCTGGTACATGAAGCAAGTGCTGCCTTATCAGGGCTGGGCCTTGATCGACCTGAGTGAAGTCATGCAGCAGGGGTGGGCTGAGTCGTTTCGCCAGGTACTGCCCTATGTCCTGCAAACGAGCATCCTACTGCTGTTCGCCATCTTGTTCTGCTGGATTTCTGCCGGTTTCTGGACTGCACTCATGGGCTTCTTCCAGTTGCTGACCGGTCGTGACAAATACAGTATCAGTGCCAGCACGGTCGGTGACGAAGTCATTGCGCCCGATGCTCGCACCGCTTTGGTGATGCCGATTGCCAATGAGGATGTACCGCGGGTTTTTGCGGGGTTGCGTGCTACTTATGAATCCCTAATTGCTACTGGGCAGATCGAACATTTTGATGTATTCGTTCTGAGCGATAGCAATGACCCGGATAAATGTGTAGCCGAGCAAAAAGCTTGGCTGGAGTTATGCCGGGACGTGGGAGGGTACGGCAAGATCTTCTATCGTCGTCGTCGCCGCCGAGTAAAACGCAAGAGCGGTAATATCGACGATTTCTGCCGCCGCTGGGGCAGCCAGTATCGCTACATGGTCGTGTTGGATGCGGACAGCGTCATGAGTGGTGAATGTCTGAGCGGATTGGTTCGTCTGATGGAGGCCAATCCTCGTGCGGGAATCATCCAGACCGCACCCAAGGCTTCGGGTATGGATACGCTCTATGCTCGTTTGCAGCAGTTTGCTACACGGGTCTATGGTCCGCTGTTCACTGCGGGCCTGCATTTCTGGCAGTTGGGCGAATCCCATTACTGGGGGCATAATGCCATTATTCGGGTCAAGCCCTTTATTGATCACTGTGCTTTAGCGCCGTTGCCAGGTAAAGGGTCGTTTGCTGGAGCTATCCTGTCGCACGACTTTGTTGAAGCGGCCTTGATGCGTCGGGCTGGTTGGGGAGTCTGGATTGCTTACGATCTGCCTGGCAGTTATGAGGAGTTGCCGCCCAACCTGTTGGATGAACTCAAGCGGGACCGCCGCTGGTGTCATGGCAACCTGATGAATTTCAGGCTTTTTCTGGTAAAAGGCATGCATCCGGTGCATCGAGCGGTGTTTCTGACTGGCGTCATGTCCTACCTGTCGGCTCCGTTGTGGTTCCTGTTCTTGGTGCTTTCGACAGCCTTGCTGGCGGTGCACAAACTCATGGAGCCCCAGTATTTCTTCCAGCCCAGGCAGCTTTTCCCCGTTTGGCCGCAATGGCACCCCGAACAGGCGATCGCACTGTTTTCCACGACGATCATTTTACTTTTTCTGCCTAAGCTCTTAAGTGTGATCCTGATCTGGGCTCAAGGTGCCAAGGAGTATGGCGGGAAGATCCGGCTATTCATTTCCATGCTGGTAGAAATGCTATTTTCCATGCTGTTGGCGCCTGTTCGCATGCTGTTCCATACGGTTTTCGTAACTGCCGCGTTTCTAGGGTGGTCGGTCCAGTGGAAATCACCCCAGCGTGATGATGATGCGACTTCCTGGAGTGAAGCGTTTCGCCGTCATGGCCTGCAGATGCTGCTGGGGATAGTCTGGACAGCCGGGGTCGCCTGGCTGGATCCGCGTTTTCTATGGTGGCTCTCGCCGATTGTGATTTCGCTGATGTTGTCGGTGCCGGTATCGGTTATTTCCAGTCGAACGAGTCTGGGCCTGGCAGCACGCAGGGGTAAATTCTTCCTGATTCCCGAGGAATATTCACCGCCACGGGAACTGGTCGCGACTGATGAATACCTGCAGCTCAACAAAAGCAAGGAGCTGACCCATGGCTTCCTCCAAGCTGCTGTCGATCCGATTATCAATGCATTGGCATGCGCGATGGCGCGGGCTCGCCATGCCAAGATTATCTCCGCAGCAGAAGTCGTGCGCGAGGAGAGGATCGAACAGGTACTCAAGGACGGGCCGCAAAAGCCGAATGATGCACAATGGGCTTTATTGAGTGATCCGGTCGGGATGGCTCGCCTGCATCTGCGAATCTGGCAGTCATCCGATTATCGCGTGTGGTTGGAAGCTTACAAAAAAGACGATGTGACTGCTGTACCTGGGCTTGATCAGCAAGAGGTTGCCCAACCTGTATTGGCTGTCGGCTTGAAAAACCCATAAATTGAGACAGAGACGTCCTTGGCTTCGAATTGCCATAACCAAATTATTGGTGAGAGGTAATGACTGAGGACGTCGGGCTGTTGGCATATGACGAACAGCTTTATGTTAGAAGGATTCTTCTTGCCGGATCAGCCGCACGTGTAACGATTGCGATAAATCGTCTTGGTTTCGTAATTGCTCATGAATGGCTATGCCTACCCTTGCCTCTGCAACCTGGAGTCATGCTGTGCCTAACAAGCCCACATGGGATATTTTCTGCGTGGTCATCGATAATTTCGGCGATATTGGTGTGGCATGGCGATTGGCTCGCCAACTGGTTGCAGAGCATGGTGTGGCGGTTCGATTGTGGGTGGACGATCTAGATACCTTCTCCACCCTCCATCCAGAGGCAAGCTCCGAACTCGAGCAGCAAATCTGCGAAGGCGTGGAAGTTCACCATTGGTCGAAGGTCTGGCTTGATACCGAGCCAGCCGATGTAGTCATCGAGGCATTTGCCTGCGAATTACCATCGGCTTATATCGATGCCATGAAGAACAGTGAGCGATGTATCCTCTGGCTGAACCTGGAATATCTCAGCGCGGAGAATTGGATCGTCGATTGCCATGGTTTGCCCTCTCTGCAGTCAGGCGGACTGCAAAAATATTTTTTCTTTCCCGGCTTCGCATCTGGAACTGGTGCGATAATTCGCGAGCATGATTTGCTGGCACGGCGGCGTGCGTTCCAGGACAGCATCAGTGCACGCGAAGTATTTCTGAGCGAATTGGGAATAGTTCCGATAGACGGAGCACAGTTGATTTCGTTGTTCGCTTATGAAAATCCAGCAATTTCGGATTGGTTGGATGCTATGTCTCTGGCCGACCGCCCGACTCAATTGCTGATTCCGGCCGGTCGCGTGCTTGACGATGTGGCAGGTTGGTTAGGCGTGATCCAGCTTGGGGTTGGCGATAGCTACCGGCGCGGATCGCTGGATATCACGGTGCTGCCTTTTCTGACTCAGGATCAGTACGATCAACTGCTCTGGTGCTGTGATTTCAATGCCGTACGTGGCGAGGAATCGTTCGTTCGTGCCCAATGGACTGGCAAGCCTCTGGTCTGGCATATCTATCCGCAGGATGAGAGCGCGCACTGGGTAAAACTGGATGCATTCTTCCAGCTTTATTCAAGCAATTTGGCTGTCGAAGCCAGATCCGCTCTCTATGATTTCTGGTGTGCTTGGAACTCCGGGCAAGGGGCAGGTAAAGCCTGGTTGTGCCTTGGCCAGTATGAATCCGTATTGGGCGACCATGCCGAATACTGGGTCCGCAGGCAGGAAGCCAATGGCGATCTGGCAGGAAAACTGGTTTCTTTCCATGCGGATTGGCTATGATACACGGCTCGATTCACTTTCCATCCCATCGGATATTCGTATGAAAACCGCACAAGAGTTCCGTGCCGGCCAGGTGGCCAATATCAACGGCGAACCCTGGATAATCCAGAAAGCCGAATTCAACAAGTCCGGCCGTAACAGTGCCGTGGTCAAGATGAAGCTCAAGAACCTGCTCAATGGTTCTGCCACCGAGACCGTGTACAAGGCCGATGACAAGCTCGAACCGGTCATTCTCGAACGCAAGGAAGTGACCTACTCCTATTTTGCCGATCCGCTGTACGTATTCATGGACACCGAATTCAATCAGTACGAGATCGAAAAAGGCGATCTGGAAGGCGTGCTGACCTTTATCGAAGATGGCATGACTGATGTCTGCGAAGCCGTCTTCTATAATGATCGCGTTATTTCTGTTGAATTGCCCACCACTATCGTGCGCCAGATTGCCTATACCGAACCCTCTGTGCGTGGTGATACTTCCGGCAAGGTGATGAAAACCGCTCGTCTGAACAATGGCGCGGAACTTCAGGTTTCCGCCTTCTGCGAGATCGGCGACTCCATTGAAATCGATACCCGCACTGGTGAATACAAATCTCGCGTCAAGGCTTGATTTGATCGAGATCAAAAACCCGACCCTGTGTAACACAGCGTCGGGTTTTTAATGTGTTATTTATTAGTGCCTCTGCAGTGCCTCTGCGCAATATCGAATGGTTTGCCAGATACCGCTCGTTCTTTTTTGTGTATTTCGGGAAGCGCTATCGAAAGTCTTTGGCTATAAAGCAAAAGCATCACGACACTCTGTCTCAAGCGACAAACCCATATAAAGAGAGATAAATATGAGAAGGATTCTTCTTGGTTCATTGCTTGCCGCTGCCTCCTTGAACGCTTTTGCCGAGGCACCTGGTGGCCCGGATTGCGGCTGGGGCAATATGCTGTTCAAAGGGCAGCGGGGACTGCCTTCCCACATTGTTGCTTCGACTACCAATGGTTCTTCCGGTAATGCCACGTCCGGTATGACCACGGGTACCAACGGATGTCGTACCGATGGCGCGCTGACCTATGGTGGTAAGCCGATGCTGCTGGTCGGCAACATGATGGACGAGCTTTCCGAGGACATGGCCAAAGGGGAAGGCGAAGCCTTGACTACCTACGCCGTCGTTCTGGGAGTAAAACCTGAGGATCGCGCTCACTTCATTTCGGTTACCCACGACCACTTCTCGCAAATATTCAGTTCGGCCGATGTCACTGCTGAACAGGTTCTCGATGCGACTTTCAGTGTGATGAAAGGCGATGAGCGTCTGGCCCGCTACGTTGCCGATCAGGCCTGATCAGCTGCCTTTGCTTAACTCCTACAGCGCCCGGTCCGTTTCTTTGGGCGCTGTGCCAGGGCCTGTTGGTATCGAATTGAAACACCATGCGCAGATGCTTGTTTTCCCTATTGCTGACGGGCGTCTGGACTCTGCTTTCAGCTGCTCCTCGACCTGATTCATCTCTTCAACGCCTTTCCGAAGACCCATTCTGGCTTCTCCTTGGCCATTATCAGCACGACAGCTCGGGCAGATGGTACAGCCATGTCAACGACAAACGCTTTTTCCTGGCCGAGCAGGGTGCCAAAGATCCATATGCCGAACTGCTTGCCACGCTGGAAGGGCTTTACAAGCCTATGACGCTGGGCGACAAACATCCACAATGTGTTTATCCGGCACGTACCCACTGGTTACGCAATCATCTGAAATTGGACGACCTGCCAGCATTACCATGCGATAACTATCGTCAGTGGTATCACACCATCGATCCGCATAGTGCCGCCATGGTTTTCCCCGCAGCTTTTCTCAACAGTCCATCATCCATTTTCGGGCATACGTTACTGCGAATCGATCCGTCAGGAATGAAGGATAGCGGCAGCGCTTTGTTAAGCTATTCGCTGAGTTTCGGTGCCAATATCGATGATGCCGATAACAGCCTTCTTTATGCTTGGAAGGGACTAATGGGGGGGTATCCGGGCTTGTTCGTGATCCAGCCCTATTACGAAAAGATTGCCGAATACAGCCGGCTCGAAAACCGTGATTTGTGGGAGTATCCACTGGATCTGACACCTGACGAAACGGCCCGCATGATCGAGCATGTCTGGGAATTGCAGGACACGCGATTCGACTACTTCTTCTTCGATGAAAATTGCGCCTACCGGCTGCTTGAACTGCTGGAAGTGGCTCGCCCAGGTATTTCTCTGACTGGGCCATTTTCGCTCACGGCGATTCCGACAGATACGATTCGTGCTGTCAGGGATGCGGATATGATGGCTGGAGTGAAATACCGTCCTTCCCGCGAGCGGGAACTGATGACTCGGATTAAACCGCTGAATCACGACGAACAGCAGTGGGTAAGTAAGCTGGCGGAAGACGAGCATTATTTGCAGGATCCGGCTTTTTTGGCATTGCCTGTCGAGCGGCGAGCACTGATTCAGGATGGTGCCTATCGTTTCATCAGGTACAAGGTTACCAGCAAGGAGCGCGATGCCGATGCCGCCAGGCGCAGCTATTCGCTGCTGCAGGCGATCAATCGCGATTCACCACCGCCTCTGGAGATACAGCGTCCTGAGCGGCCGGAAAGCGGACATAAATCGCGCACCTTCGAATTTGGTGTAGGGAGCCGGGAGGATCGGGCCTACGCCGAGTATGGCCTGCGTATGGCCTACCATGATCTGGTGGATAACTTGAAAGGTTTTCCATTGGGAGCGCAGATTGAAATGTTCCGGGCCGCACTGCGGCAGTACGAAGACAATCATTGGCAATTGCAACGCTTCGACCTGGTCAATATCCGCTCTTTGGCGCCGCGTGGCGAATTGCTCAAGCCACTATCCTGGCAAGTCACCGGAGGTTTGCAGCGGGCTCCAGGGGATGGAGACGATGAAGTTCTGGTTGCCCATGTGAGCGGCGGGGCCGGTTTCAGCCGGCAATGGAGCGATAACCTGCTAGGTTTTGCCTTCGCGACCGCAAGAGTTGAGCATAACCCGGATTTTGGTGCTTTTCTTGGCCCGGCCATGGGCTTCGATACGGGACTACTTTGGCGTAATACGTTCGGCAATATGTTGCTGGAAGCTGATAGCGATTACTTTCACAATGGTGAAATCCGTCGGCGGATCCATCTCACTCAGCAACTGGAGCTGACGGATGAACTGGGGCTGCGCCTGTCGGCCAAGCGCGAGTTCAGCAAGTTTTCCGAACCGATCAGCGAACTGCAGCTTTCCTTGCGCTGGTACTTCTTCTGAAGGATTGTACGGCGACTTCAGAGAAGGCTGTAATCGCTCTGAGAGCTCGATGGAAGGGCATCAAACGCAGGGGGGAAGCTGGATCAGCGGTACGCCCATGAGCAGAGTGGCCAGTGCTGCAACGGTATAGACATAGCCAGCCAGACGAGTGACAACCAGTTGTCGTTCGTCGAGTTCCTCCGATGTCCTGGCCAGGCTCCAGGCTTTCCAGGCCATCCTCGCCAGAAATGTGAAGGTTGCAAGGGTGAACAGACCAAGGCATCCGTTGAGCCAAGTGAAGGGGCCATTGGCAGGATTAGGCGGGCTTACCGAACAGGCAACCGACAATCCACCATAGAAAGCCATGAACCACAGACACCAGACCAGCAGCCCCACGGGAATCTGCAGCGGATGAAAAGGGGAAATTAGCTGGTATTTCATCGGGCACCTCTCCCTCAAGAGAAACGGGTGGTCTTGAATGATAGCCGCTTCAGGGGGGCTGTAGGCTTACTGTCGCGAATTTACCCTTTTATTTGCACGCTTTTTGGGCTGTTAGTAATGGCAATTAATTGATTTTTTCAACGTAGCAAGCCGCGAATGAAGAGTGGCGGAGATGTGGATAGCGTTTATACCTCCATGAATCATGGTCGATGAGTTCAGATACAGCGGTTGTTCGAAGCCGGGCCGATTTTCTATTTCGATCTGTCAGATGATATCCAGCAATACCTTTCGGGTCGGCGCCGGAAAGGCGCGATCCAGCAATGCCAGGTCTTGTGCATCGAGTTGGATATCGAGGGCGGCAGCATTTTCTCTGACATGTTGCGGTTCGGTTGCCTTGGGAATGGCCAGCACCGGGTAGGTATTCGCTTGTGGACGAATACTCCAGGCCAGGAGGATCTGGCCAACCGTTGCCTGATGCTTTTCGGCGATGGATCGAAGCTGGGCATTCTTCCAAAGCGTACCGTCCAGCGCACCGGCTTGAGCCAGGGGGCAATAAGCCATGACTGGTATGTGCCGCTCGGCCATCAGCGGAAGCAGATCGAAATCGATACCGCGCGAGCCCAGATTATAGAGCACCTGATTGGTCTGACATTGCTGGCCGAATGACTTACCAGCCAACTCCTGCATGTCGTCGGCATCGAAATTGGATACGCCATAGTGGCGGATCTTGCCTTGTTTGATCAGTTGCTCGAAGGCGCTGAGGGTTTCCTCCAAGGGTGTCGAGGAGCGCCAATGCAGTAAATATAGATCCAGACGATCCGTAGCCAGCCGCTTGAGACTACGCTCGCAAGCATCGATCACGGCATTGTGGCGCGCGTTGCTGGGGAGGACCTTGCTTACCAGAAAGACCTTGTCACGTCGTCCGCGAATGGCTTTGCCAACCACTTCTTCGGCACTGCCATCGCCGTACATTTCGGCGGTATCGATCAACGTCAGTCCCAGATCCACACCTAGTTGCAGGGCCCTGATCTCATCGTCGCGGCGTGATGCCTGTTCGCCCATATGCCACGTACCCTGGCCGATGGCAGGCACGGTAGCGCCAGCGGGGAAGCGAACCTGGGGAGTGGGCATGTACCCTCCTTCATATCTCTGGTGCAATTGCGTGATTGATGCTTTGTAGGAGGGACGAACGCTATCGATGTTCAATTCAATCTGGCACCGCTTGCTGAAACGTGCTGCTTGAACATTTCAGCAAGGTGGTGATGCTGATTCAGTCTTTGTTTCGGGAAGGCAGCAGACTGCCGACGAGTTTGACCACGGCCAATACCAGGGCGCCGGCGACCGCTCCACACAAAATATTGAGCAGGATGGGAAGCGCCGAGGCAATGATGCCGATGCCCGCTTGGCTGGCAAGCGCATGTTCTGCATGCTCGATCAGTTCGTGCAGAACCGGGATGCCATGAGTAAGAATGCCACCGCCTACCAGGAACATTGCCACGGTTCCGATTACGGACAGGCTTTTCATCAGCCAGGGCGCCAGAGTCAGCAGTCCTTTACCCAGGGATGCCGCCAGGCCTCCTTTGTTGCTCAGATAGATACCGGCATCGTCCAGCCTGACGATGGCTGCGACCAGGCCATAGACCCCGACGGTCAAGCCTATCGCCAGGATGGACAGCACCATGACCTGCTGGCTAAGCGGCGCCTGCGCAACGCTGCCTAGGGCAATGGCGACGATTTCGGCGGAAAGAATGAAATCGGTCCGGATAGCTCCTTTGATTTTCTCGCGCTCCAGCGCCACCAGGTCGACACTCGAATCGGCCAGGGCTTTGCGGTGTTCTGCCTTGCGGGCAGCATCCTCTTCTTTGCTGTGAAAGAATTTATGCGCCACTTTCTCGAAGCCTTCGAAGCACAGATAGGCTCCACCAATCATCAGTAGCGGGGTAATTGCCCACGGGATGAAGGCACTGATAAGCAAGGCTGCAGGAACCAAGATTACCTTGTTGGCCAGCGATCCCTTGCACACTGCCCAGACTACGGGTAACTCGCGATCAGCCTTCAACCCGGTGACTTGTTCGGCGTTCAGAGCCAGGTCATCGCCGAGCACACCGGCAGTTTTCTTGGCAGCGACCTTGGTCATGAGCGAGATATCATCGAGCAGCGTGGCGATGTCGTCGATAAGAGCGAGAAGGTTACTGCCTGCCATGGATTTTCCTGTGGCTGCGATTGATGGAAGAGCGCCAGTTGACCATAACGGAACGAATTGATCACGCCAAGTTATCTCATGATGAGACTGAATTGCTCAATCGAGCCTGGAGTCGCGCTCGATCCACCTATTCTCCACTGTCGAATCATGCCTTATATGGGAGTACGCTTTGAAGCGGCAGGTATAGGACACAGATTGAAATAGTCATCTAGTTGAATAGCCGATATCCCTGCCTTATATACCCCCGCAGAAACATGCCTTTCTCTGTTTTAGGAGACGCGTTATCCATGATGCGAATATTGCTGTTCCTGGCAACCAACCTGGCTGTGCTGTTCATTGCCAGCATTACGCTGAGCCTGTTTGGCTTCAACGGTTTCATGGCCGCCAATGGTATTGACCTGGATTTGCAGCAACTGCTGGTATTTTGTGGTGTATTCGGTTTCGCCGGTTCGCTGTTTTCGCTGTTCATCTCCAAATGGATGGCGAAGATGGGTACCCGCACGGAAATCATCAACCAGCCGCGTACTCGCCATGAACAATGGTTGCTGCAAACCGTCGAGCAGCTCTCTCGCGAGGCCGGAATCAAGATGCCTGAAGTAGGTATCTTTCCAGCTTACGAGGCGAATGCCTTTGCGACGGGATGGAACAAAAACGATGCGCTGGTTGCGGTCAGCCAGGGTTTGCTGGAGCGATTTTCACCAGATGAGGTTCGCGCTGTACTCGCCCATGAAATTGGGCACGTTGCCAATGGCGATATGGTCACCCTGGCACTGATTCAGGGTGTAGTGAACACCTTTGTCATGTTCTTTGCGCGAATCATCGGCAATTTTGTGGACAAGGTGATATTCAAGAACGAGGAAGGCCAAGGTGTTGCCTTCTACATAGCCACCATCGTGGCGGAACTGGTTCTGGGTATTCTCGCCACCATCATCGTTATGTGGTTCTCGCGCTGGCGCGAGTTCCGGGCGGATGCAGCCGGTGCTCGGTTGGCAGGCAATACGGCCATGATCCATGCCCTGCAGCGCCTGAGAGCCGAACAGGATGTTCCGGTCCATATGCCGGACAGCCTGACCGCTTTCGGGATCAATTCGGCGGGCAAGAACCGTCTGGCAGGCTTGTTCCTCAGTCACCCTCCGCTCGAGGAGCGCATCGAAGCGCTTTCACGCTAGTAGGGCCGGTAATGGGCAAATGAAAAAGGCGACCCAGGTCGCCTTTTTCATTCAGTAGGAATTACCTTTTCTCATTCCACCCAGCCGCCCATTTCCCGCCAGCGATTGACGATACCGCAGAACAGTTCGGCAGTCTTTTCGGTGTCGTAGCGGGCCGAGTGAGCTTCGCGACCGTCGAAATCGATGCCGGCAGCCTGACAGGCCTTGGCCAGCACGGTCTGGCCATAGGCAAGGCCGGCGAGGGTTGCAGTATCGAAGCTGGAAAACGGATGAAACGGATTGCGCTTCATACCACAGCGGGCGATGGCGGCATTCATGAAACCAAGGTCGAAACTGCTGTTGTGGCCGACCAGGATAGCTCGCTTGCAGCCACTGGACTTCACCGCCTTGCGTACCCCGCGGAAGATTTCTGTCAGTGCATGAGCTTCGGCTACCGCCTGGCGCAGGGGATGGTCGAGTTTGATGCCGGTAAATTCCAGCGCGGCGGCTTCGATATTGGCACCCTCGAATGGCTCGACCCGGAAAAAATAGGTGTGATCGGGATAGAGCAGCCCTTGCTCGTCCATGTTGATGGTAACGGCGGCGATTTCCAATAACGCATCGGTCAGGCAATTGAAGCCGCCGCATTCCACATCGACCACTACTGGCAGATAGCCGCGAAAGCGCTGCGCCATGGGCGTACGCGGTTTGCCGGAGATCGCGCACTCCATTTCCATGTCATCGTCTAGTACGTCATCAGCATCGCCGTTCATGCGTGCTCCTCCAATCGCCAGCGCAAGGTTTCACCAGCGCGGAGCGGTATCAGCTCCCGGTCTCCGAAAGGCAGTTCGGCTGGCAAGGTCCAGTCTTCTCGGACTAGTACGACGTGCTCGGTGTTGCGTGGCAGGCCATAAAAATCCGCACCGAAATGACTGGCGAAGGCTTCCAGGCGATCCAGCGCACCATGCTGGTCGAAAGCCTCAGCGTACAGCTCAAGGGCCGTATGGGCGGTGTAGCAACCGGCGCAGCCACAAGCGGCTTCTTTGGTATGACGGGCATGCGGGGCTGAATCAGTGCCCAGGAAGAATTTGGGATTGCCGCTGGTAGCCGCGTCCAGCAAGGCTTGCTGATGGACGTTGCGCTTGAGAATCGGCAGGCAATAGAAATGCGGACGGATACCGCCTACCAGCATGTGATTGCGGTTGTAGAGCAGGTGATGCGCAGTGATGGTGGCTCCGACATTGGCATTGGCGGATTCGACGAACTGGGCCGCGTCGCGGGTAGTGATGTGCTCGAACACGATACGCAGGGTAGGGAAGCGCTCGGTTAGCCGGGTCATGTGTTCGTCGATGAAGTATTTTTCCCGGTCGAAGATATCGATTTCGGCACGCGTTACTTCGCCATGTACCAACAGCGGCAAACCCACCTCGGCCATGGTTTCCAGTACGTCGAAAATATTGTCGATCCGGGTGACACCCGAGTCCGAATTGGTCGTAGCGCCAGCCGGGTAGAGTTTGGCCGCGTGGACGAAACCGGTCGCCTTGGCTGCACGAATATCATCCGGTTGGGTACTGTCGGTGAGATAAAGCACCATCAGCGGCTCGAAGCGGCTGCCCTGGGGGCGTACCGCCAGAATGCGTTCACGGTAGCTGCCGGCTTCGGCTGCGTTGCGTACGGGTGGGACCAGATTGGGCATGACGATGGCGCGGCCGAACTGGCGGGCTGCGTCCATTACTGTATGCGGCAGGGCGGCTCCATCGCGCAGGTGAATATGCCAATCGTCGGGGCGCAACAGGATCAGTCGGTCGGTCATGCGGGATTCCAAGCGGGGTTTTGTCTATTTGAAGAATGCTACCGGAAAAAAACCGGCAAAGGGCCGCAGGCTTGTCCGAAGGCATTACAGGCTCCTCGATCAAACGTGAAAAGCTCAAGTTTTCTACTCTTTTTCCGATATTTGAGGGGTAGACAACCCTGGCTTCGGAGTTTGCTGTGCGCCTTCGTCTGCTCGTCCTGGCCGCCTTGCTGGTCGGTCCACCCGTGCAATCGCTGACCTTCCAGACGCGCCTGGAGAATGTGACATGGCAGGTCGAAGGCGACCAGTTCGAATGCCGGCTGGTGCAACCGATCACCGGCTTCGGTACTGGTGAGTTCGTACGCAAGGCTGGCGAGCAATCCACGTTTCGTATTCGCTCAGCGGTTCGCTGGTTCGGCAACGGCTCGGCCAGCCTGTATGCCGCCGCTGTACCCTGGCAACCGGGTCAGGCGGATATTCCCCTCGGCAACGTGGCGATCCGCTCCGGTGACATCGTGTTCGACAGCTCTCAGGTTCAGGCCGGCAGGTTGCTGGGGGGGCTGCTCGAAGGGCGCAGCCCTCTGGTTCGCCATCGGACCGTGAGTGGTGATGGCTCGCTCGAAGTGCGTTTGCTGCCGGTCAGGTTCACCAGGGCCTACGAAGACTATCAAGCCTGCGCTGGCAAGCTGCTGCCTTACAACTTCGATCAGCTCAAGCAGGTCCAGCTGGTAATTCCGAGCAGCGATGTCGTGCTGGATGATTCGGTAAAGACCAGATTGAACGCCATCCTGGAGTATATGAAGGTCGATTCCAGCGTCAATCGTATCTATCTCGACGGGCATTCCGACAATAGTGGCGACCGATTGACCAATCGTGAGCTGTCGCGTCGGCGCGCGTTGGCAGTGCAACAGTATCTGATGGCCAAGGGGATTCCGGCAGAGACAATCGTGATGCGCTTCCACGGGGAGCGCTATCCGCTGGTCCCCAACAACAGCAAGGCCAACCGGTTGAAAAACCGCCGGGTGACGGTACAGCTCGAGCGTGAGCCGGTCGAGGCCGCCGGCAAGACTGCCGAGAAGACCAATACCATTGCCCCGACTGCCGGCGCCCCTGTAAAAGCACCGTCGTGACCAGTAGAATCGCCCCTTTCCGTAAACCCCGGGAGTGGATGGCAATGGCCGATGTTAAGAAGGTAGTCCTGGCGTACTCCGGTGGCCTGGACACCTCGGTGATCCTCAAATGGCTGCAAGATACCTATAACTGCGAAGTAGTGACCTTCACCGCCGACCTCGGCCAGGGCGAGGAGGTCGAACCGGCCCGTGCCAAGGCCAAGGCCCTGGGGGTCAAGGAAATCTTCATCGATGACCTGCGTGAAGAGTTCGTCCGTGATTTTGTTTTCCCGATGTTCCGAGCCAACACCCTCTACGAAGGTGAATACCTGCTCGGCACTTCCATCGCCCGGCCGCTGATCGCCAAGCGCCTGATCGAGATCGCCAACGAGACCGGCGCCGATGCCATTTCCCATGGCGCCACCGGCAAGGGCAACGATCAGGTGCGTTTTGAGCTGGGTGCCTATGCACTCAAGCCAGGCGTCAAGGTAATCGCACCCTGGCGTGAATGGGATCTGCTCTCTCGTGAAAAACTGATGGACTATGCCGAGAAGCACAACATCCCGATCGAGCGCCACGGCAAGAAGAAATCTCCGTACTCCATGGATGCCAACCTGCTGCACATTTCCTACGAGGGCGGTGTGCTGGAAGACACCTGGACCGAGCACGAGGAAGACATGTGGCGCTGGACCAAGTCTCCCGAGGCCGCGCCGGATACGCCCACCTATCTCGAGCTGACCTACCGCAAGGGCGATATCGTTGCCATCGACGGCAAGGACATGAGCCCCGCGCAGGTGCTGGCTGAACTGAACCGCATTGGTGGCGAGAACGGCATCGGTCGCCTGGACATCGTCGAGAACCGCTATGTCGGCATGAAGTCCCGTGGCTGCTACGAAACCCCCGGCGGCACCATTATGCTCCGAGCGCATCGGGCCATCGAGTCGATCACTCTCGACCGTGAAGTGGCGCACCTGAAGGACGAGCTGATGCCCAAGTACGCCAGCCTGATCTACAACGGCTATTGGTGGAGCCCTGAGCGCCTGATGCTGCAACAGATGATCGATGCGTCCCAGGCCAGCGTGAACGGCGTAGTACGCCTGAAGCTGTACAAGGGCAATGTCATCGTCACTGGACGCAAGTCGGATGACTCGCTGTTCGATGCCAACATCGCCACCTTCGAGGAAGATGGCGGCGCCTACAACCAGGCTGATGCGGCAGGCTTCATCAAGCTCAATGCGCTGCGCATGCGTATCGCCGCCGGCAAGAATCGCAAGCTGTCCTGAGCCTTGAGCCTGGCGTATCGATGAGCATACGCCAGGCTTTCCGGCACTGAAGATTGCCCTGCATCATCTCTATCTGTTGCTGCGGCCGATCTGACCACAAGAGCGACAAGTCGAAGCAATAAATGTCTTCGGCATCCATCCAATGTCGCCAGGCCTGATGAATCGATGACACCGAGGAGAACCGGACTATGCGATTGCTACACACCATGCTGCGCGTTGGCGATATGGACAGATCCATCGCTTTCTATACCGAAGTACTGGGTATGACCCTGCTGCGCCGCAAGGATTACCCGGATGGCAAGTTCACCCTTGCCTTCGTTGGCTACGGTAACGAGGCTGAAAATTCGGTAATCGAGCTGACCCACAATTGGGGAGTGGAGCGGTACGAACTGGGAACGGCCTATGGCCATATTGCTCTGGAGGTCGAGGATGTCTACAAAGCCTGTGAGGATATTCGTGCGCGTGGCGGCAAGATCGTCCGCGAGCCGGGCCCGATGAAGCACGGCACCAGCATCCTGGCTTTCGTCGAAGATCCGGATGGCTACAAGGTCGAACTGCTGTCTCCTGGCCGCAACGATTGAGTTCATCAAAGAAAATGCCCCGAACGAGTCGGGGCATTTCAGTAGCGGTTTTTCGCAAGGTTCTACATCTGCTTTTTTTATAGGTCGAAGTCGTAGTCTGCCAGTTGTCTCTTCAGGCGGCGCTCTTCCAGCATGTTGTCGATGACCCTTCGTTTGGTCAGGTTGGTTTTTGCCGCTTCGATTGGAGCATCGCTGCTGTCATCATCACTTTCGGCGATAAACTCTTCTTCGATGTCGATAGTTTCTTTGTCGGCCATTTTGGGTACTCCATAGCTACCAAGTGCTATTTGCGCTCCTTATAGCGATAAACCCAATGCGCGTAAAAAAGATTTTTTCAATCGTCAAGCCCGGTTTTTTCCAATCCAATCAATCGTCGCTGGTCTTGTGCTGATATTCGCAAAGATCCTCGATCCGACAACTACCACATAATGGTTTACGGGCCTTGCAGACGTAACGGCCATGCAGGATCAGCCAGTGGTGGGCATCCAGCAGATATTCCTTGGGGACGAACTTGACCAGCTTGCGCTCGACTTCCAGCACATTGCGTCCGGGAGCGAGGTTGGTGCGGTTGCTGACCCGGAAAATATGGGTGTCCACAGCCATCGCAACCTGGCGAAAAGCCGTATTGAGGACCACATTGGCAGTCTTGCGACCCACTCCCGGAAGGGCTTCCAGAGCTTCGCGATTGTCCGGTACCTGGCTGTTGTGCTTCTCGATCAAGAGGCGGCAGGTTTCAATGATGTTCTTCGCCTTGCCCCGGTAAAGACCGATGCTTTTGATGTACTCGGAAAGTTTTTCCACACCCAGGGCGTAAATGGCCTCCGGCGTATTGGCCACCGGGTAGAGTTTGGCTGTCGCCTTGTTCACGCTGACGTCAGTGGCTTGTGCCGAAAGGATTACAGCGATCAGCAGTTCGAAAGGCGAGGCAAAGCTCAGTTCGGTGGTTGGGTCTGGGTTGTCTTCGTGCAGGCGACGGAAGATTTCTCGGCGTTTGGCGGCATTCATGGCGTGTTCCGGTCGAATTGAAAAATGAACCGAGCGGTGTTTTCAGTCGTTATCGGACCGGCTTTGCAAAGCGTATGTGTGCAACTGGCGTTCGGCTTCGTTCAAGCGGGTTTGGGCTTTGTCTAGCGCAACGGTATCCAGCGGAGTTTGTCGCTGCTGACGACTGAGTTCGGCACGGGCGTAGACGAGCTCGGTTTTCAGTTCGCGCAGCTCGGCAGGCATCGGGCTCTTGTCGACCAGTTGCCGCTTGGGCAGTGGGCGACCAGCAGCGGCTTCTGCTGTGTGTAGTGCCTGCTCGGCTTGCTGCAGTGCCATACGCAAGGGTTGCAGAGTGGCCTCGTCAGCCTTGGCTCGTTCAGCTTCACGCAATGTATCGCGATGGCTTTGAAAGTGTTGCTTGGCCTGTTTCAACGCTGCCTCGCCTGAGTTAGGCGGGGATGTTGGAGCCGTCTTTTGCAGGGCGTCCAGCCGCTGTTGCGCCTGTTCGGCGGCGCGGTGTAGTTCGGCCAATTGTACCTGCTGCTCTGGGCTGAGTACTTCACCGAAGGCTTTTTCGGCTTTGCTCAATTGCGCACGGGCCATGGCGGCAGCGATTTTGGCTTTATTCAGATCGGCCGGATTCTGTTGGGGCGCTATGCTCGATTGGTCTTGCGCCTGCTGCAGGGCTTTTTCAGCGGATTCGGCGATACCACGCAGGCGTTCGACTTGGGTTTGCAGCTCGGCTGTGGCGTGTATGGCCAACTGACGTTCAGCCTTGGCCAACGCTGCGCGTGCCATGTTGGCTTTGGCTTTCAAGCGCTTCTGGGCGTCGCTGAGTGGCGTCCGCCGGGCGTTGATTCGTTCGAGTGCCGATTGCACTGCAGCAGACATCTGCGTTGGTTGGTCTGGAGCGGACTGGCGTTTCTTCCGCTCGCGTTGGCGTTGTTCTTCCTGATGTTGCAAGCGAGCCTTGCGGGCCAGATAACGACGCCGAAAGTGATCGGCACGCGCCCGTTGCGCCCTGGCTTCTGCTTCGGGCAGTGGCTGGATGTCGATACAGTCGACCGGGCAGGGCGTAATACAGAGTTCGCAACCTGTGCATTCAGCGGTGATCACCGTATGCATCAGCTTGGCCGCGCCGACGATGGCATCCACCGGACAGGCCTGGCTGCATTTGGTACAGCCGATGCATTCGGCTTCGCGGATGAATGCGATCCGGGGCGGTACGGCAGGCTTGGCCAGCGGTAACACTGGTCGTTCCAGCAGGATTGCCAACGCTTGTACAGTCGCCTCGCCGCCGGGCAGGCATTTATTGAGTGCTTCGCCTTGGGCGATGCCCTCGGCGTAGGGGCGGCAGCCGGGATGACCGCATTTGCCGCATTGAGTCTGGGGCAGCAGGGCGTCGATCCGGTCGGCGAGAGAGTCGTCTTGCATCGTGCAGCATACCAAGGCAGCAGCCCGGCGACGCGCCGGGCGAAAAGGGCGCTTATTATCGGGATGCACTGCGGGCCGGACAAGCCGGCCGCGTTACAACGTCAGGGTAAAACGCCCGAGCAGCGCACCGGGTACGGCGGTGGAGCCGGTCTGGCGTGAGCCGTAGGTGCCGGTCGGTAGCAGCAGTTCCGGCTCGCGGGTCAGGGCTTCCAGATAAGGACCGAAGAAGCTGAAAACCGAATCGTCGAAGCGCATGGTATTGACCGGCGCTTGCAGCTTACCGTCTTCCACCCAGAAGGTGGCGAAGCGGGTCATGCCGGTGAGGCGGCCGGCTGGCCGGTCGGAATAGTTGGTGTACCAGAGATTGCCGATATACAGGCCAGTCCCCAAGTGCGCCAGAACGTCGCCTTCATCCAGTTCGCCGCCGGCTATGGCCAGCGCCAGCGGGTACTCGCCAGAGCCGGCACCATTGGCGGTCAGGCCATATTCTGCCGCACTGCGCGAGCTGACCAGCCGCTCAGCGGGCTGGCCCTTGTCGAGTAAACGCAGTGCCTGACGCGGGCCCTCGCTGGTGAAGGCTGGGGCCAGTCCGCCAGCAACCCGCTCGTCGATGCTCAGGAGCGGGCTGAGTGGTACCGAGCCGCCGAACAGCCGCTGCAGCGGACTGGCTCCGGTGGCCAGTGCCTGTGCCGAAAAGCCCCAGCTGAGCATGCCGAGAATCTCTTCCACCGCTGCCGGCGCCAGATAGGCCCGGTAGTCGCCAGGGGCCAACGTCCGCGCCGGGCGGCCCAGATAATCCAGTTGCTCATAGGCGAAGGCCATGCGCCGGATGAACGCCTCATTATCCCAGCGCTGACCGGCATAGGTGCTTTTCACCGCCTGACCGTTGTCATGGAACAGGCTCCAGTCAAAGCTGAAACTACTCGCCGCGTGCCAGCCGAAGGCCCCCCAGGAACTGGCGAAACCACGGTATTGCGGTCCATTGGCGTAAATACCGACCAGATCGAGGCCGCTACCGACCTGGATAATCTGCTCCACGACGGCTGCAGTGTCCGGCCCCGCTGCCATTTGTACGACTTCACTCTGCCAGGGTTCCCGGTTGAGTCGCAGATAGGGATCGGGCGCCAGTGTCGGCACTACGTCGCGCAGATGCTCCAGGGCCTGATGCAGGCGCAAATGGTCTTCGCCGATCACGCCGCTCATGGCCAGCTCGAATTCAGCATGGCGGTCGCCAAGAAACAGCGTCAAGGTGACGAATACCTGCTGCACCTGTCCGGCCTGTCGCACTCGGGCCTGATTGAAGCGAACGAAATCCGAAGTCTCGGCGCGATAACTCAGGGTAAAGCCCTCGTCGGCTTTCAGAAGGGGGCCCAGGTTGGCGAGCAGCGCGGTGAAATGATCGCGGGCGTCCATCAGGCAGCTCCTCCGAAAACGTCGATGTTCTTGAATACGCAGGCTGGTGAGGCATGGCCGACGCGGACCACCTGATTCGGCTCGCCTTTGCCGCAAAAGGGCGTGCCGAGCACTTCCACGGTGCTGGCATCGCCCACTGCACTGAGGTTGCGCCAGAAATTGGCGGAAATACCGCGGTAGTTGGGGTTTTTCACCACGCCCTTCAGCTCGCCGTTTTCGATCAGCCGGCCCCATTCGCAGCCGAACTGGAACTTGTTGCGCGCATCGTCGATGGACCAGGAGCGATTGGTGCTCATCAGGATGCCGTGTTCGATGCCGCCGATCAGCTGTGCCAGCGATTGTTCACCCGGCTCGATATTGAGGTTGGCCATACGGTCGATGGGCGCGCGGTTCCAACTGCAGGCCCGGCTGTTGGCCACGCCCGGCAGGCCGCTGCGCAGTTGTGACAGCGCACCGCCCAGCGGACGCTGCAGAATGCCCTGACGAATCAGGTATTCACGCTGGGCTGGAGTGCCGTCATCGTCGTGCCGGTAGCTGGCCAGTTCCTCGGGAATACTGGGATCGAACGTAACGTCGAGCAGGGGCGAGCCGTACTGGTAGGTGCCGAAATCTTCCTGACAGATAAAGCTGGTCCCGGCGTAGTTACGCTCGTCGCCGAGAATGCGGTCCAGTTCCAGTGGATGACCGATGGATTCGTGGATCTGCAGCGCCATCTGGTCCGGCAGTAGCAACAGCTCGCGTGGACCACTGGGAGTATTCGGCGCGAGCAGCAATTGTAGGGCTTCATCCGCGACTCGCGGCGCGGCGCCGACCAAGCCGATGCGCTCGACGATTTCCGCACCGCCCTGCTGGCCGAAGTTGGCACCGCCGAGGCTACGCGTCTGGCTGTCCTGGCCATCGCTGGCGGTCACGCTCAGGGCCGGATAGATAAAGCGCTGGGCTCGCCGTAGACAGGCACCGGCGCTGTTGAGATAGATCTGTTCGGTACAGGTGACCTCCAGACTTACTTGCGAATTCACCAGCCGTTCATCGCTGGGCACCTTGACCGACTCGGCAACCAGCAGCTCGAACCATTCGGCCGGGCCGGCCAGTACCCGCTCATAACCGGGCATTACATCGTCCATCTGTTCCGTCGGCACCGGCGCCTGGCTGGTATCCACCAGCGCCCGCTGCGCCAAAGCCCGTGCCAGTGCTCCAGCCCGATCCAGCGCCGCCTGCAAACCGGCCTGAGTCAGATCGCTGGTGGCGCAGTAAGCCTCTATACCCTTGACCCGGGCGGTCAGCATCGCGCCTTGATCCTCACTGAACCGAGGTGGCTGGGCCACCTGCTTGCGTACTTGATAACCCGTATGGGTTTCGAGCACATGCCGCAGGGACCAGAAATCTGCGTCGCTTTTCAGTGCGCTAAAGCGGCGTGTCAGGGTCGCCGAGGAGGTGAACATGCTGGGCTCCTGAATAGGAAGAAAATGAGGATAGGGTATAGGAGTTGGAGCAAACGTGCGGTGGAGAGTGAGCGTTAACCCGTCAACAGCAGAGTTGAGGTGGTGTTGTAAAGAGGTATATCCCATTGACAGATCCCGGCGTCTCGCTAAGCTGGGGCAGACAATTTGTATATCCCGAGGGGCGAATCAATGGCGCAGGGTTCTGTTTTTCAAAGCAATCGGAGTCAGGCTGTACGTCTGCCAAAAGCTGTCGCTCTGCCCGATGATGTGAAGCGCGTGGATGTGGTCGCCGTCGGTCGAGCCCGGATCATCACGCCGGCCGGTGAATCATGGGATAGCTGGTTTGATGGCGAGGGTGTAACTGCCGATTTCATGGCTGAACGCGAGCAGGCTGCAGAGCAGGAGCGTGAGGCGCTTTGATGCTCAAGTACCTGCTCGATACCAATATCTGCATCTTCACCCTCAAGAATCGACCACAACAGGTGCGGGAAGCGTTCAAGAGACATCACGGCCAGATGTGCATCAGCACGGTGACCTTGATGGAGTTGATCTACGGTGCGGAAAAATCGGCCAGCCCTGAGCGGAATCTGGCTGATATCGAGGGCTTTGCCGCGCGACTGGAGGTTTTGACGTATGACCAGGCGGCGGCAGCCCACACCGGTCAGCTTCGTGCCGAGCTGGCCAGGGCAGGTACGCCGATCGGCCCCTACGATCAGATGATTGCGGGACACGCCCGTTCCCTGGGCTTGATCCTGATTACCCATAACACTCGCGAGTTTGAACGGGTGCCGGGGTTGCGAATAGAAAATTGGGTGACCAGCTAGTTGCGACCCATTCCCTCCATGGCAACCGCTGAAACGCAGAGGCTGAGCGAGCCGTAACCCTCTTACATCACTCTTTGCCCCGGCTTCGCTCCGGCATCCGGGCTCAGCAGGAAGATTTCCTTTCCTCCCGGCCCGGCAGCCAGCACCATGCCTTCGGAAACGCCGAATTTCATCTTGCGTGGTGCCAGGTTGGCGACGTAAAGCGTCAGACGGCCTTCCAGCTTGCTGGGGTCGGGATAGGCGCTCTTGATGCCGGAAAAGACGTTGCGCTTGGCATCGCCGATATCCAGGGTCAGGCGCAATAGCTTGTCGGCACCTTCGACGAACTCGCATTTCTCGATCAGGGCGATGCGCAGATCGACTGCGGCAAAAGTGTCGAAATTGATTTCCGTGGCCAGCGGTTCTTTCACCAGTTCGCCATTGCCGGTTGGCGCGGCGCTGGTGGCCTGGGCGGCGAGGTCTTCCTTGGAGGCTTCGGTCATGGCTTCGATCCTGGCAGGTTCGATACGGGTCATCAGCGGGTTGAACGGGTTGAGCTGATGATCGGCCAATGGCGCGCTCAGGTCCGCCCAGGTCAGTGGTGCGACGTTGAGAAACGCTTCGGCGGACTCGGCCAGTTTCGGCAGCACGGGTTTGAGCAGGATCACCAACTGGCGGAACAGGTTGATCCCCAACGCGCAGATTTCCTGTACCTTGGCCTGCTTGCCTGCCTGCTTGTTCAGTGCCCAGGGTGCCTGGTCGGCGATCCAGGCGTTGGCATGGTCGGCCAGCGCCATGATTTCACGCATGGCGCGGGCGAAATCACGGGCTTCATAGGCTTCGGCGATACCGGGAGCGGCGTTCTGGAAGGCACTCCACAGCTCTGGCTCGGGATTAGCCGCTACCAGCACGCCACCGTTGCCCTTGTGAATGAAGCCTGCACAGCGGCTGGCAATGTTCACTACCTTGCCGACCAGATCGGAATTGACCTTCTGCACGAAGTCTTCGAGGTTCAGGTCGATATCATCGACACCACGGCCCAGCTTGCTCGCATAGTAGTAGCGCAGGTATTCCGGGTTTAGATGTTCCAGATAGGTCCGCGCCTTGATGAAGGTGCCGCGTGACTTGGACATTTTTTGTCCATTCACCGTTACATAACCGTGTACGTTGACGAAATCCGGCTTGCGGTAACCGGCACCTTCCAGCATGGCGGGCCAGAACAGGGCATGGAAGTTGACGATGTCCTTGCCGATGAAGTGGTACAGCTCGGCGCTGGAGTCCTTGCTCCAGAAGGCGTCGAAATCCAGCTCCGGGCGGCGCGCGCAGAGGTTCTTGAAGCTGGCCATGTAGCCAATGGGCGCATCCAGCCAGACGTAGAAATATTTGCCCGGTTCGTCCGGAATCTCGAAGCCGAAGTAAGGCGCGTCGCGGGAGATGTCCCACTCCTGCAGACCGGCATCGAGCCATTCGGCGATCTTGTTGGCGACCGATTCCTGTAGTGTGCCGCTGCGGGTCCACTGCTTCAGCATCGCCTCGAAATCAGGCAGCTTGAAGAAGAAGTGCTTGGAATCCTTGAGTACCGGTGTGGCGCCGGAGATCGCCGATTTCGGATCTTTCAGCTCGGTCGGTTCGTAGGTGGCCCCGCATTTTTCACAGTTATCGCCGTACTGGTCCTCGGCCGCGCATTTCGGGCAGGTGCCCTTGATGAAGCGGTCGGCCAGGAACATGCCTTTTTCCGGGTCGAAATACTGGGTCACCGAGCGGGTGGCGATATGCCCGGTATCACGCAGTTTGAGATAGATGGCGGTGGACAGCTCGCGGTTCTCTTCGGCGTGGGTCGAGTGAAAATTGTCGAACTCCACCAGAAAATCGGCGAAGTCGGCGCTGTGTTCAGCCTGCACATTGGCGATCAGCTGTTCCGGCGTGATGCCTTCCTTTTCCGCGCGCAGCATGATCGCCGAGCCGTGGGCATCATCGGCGCAGACATAGAGGCACTGGTTGCCGCGCAGTTTCTGAAAGCGCACCCACATGTCGGTCTGGATGTATTCGAGCATGTGGCCGAGGTGGATCGAACCGTTGGCGTAGGGCAGGGCGCTGGTAACGAGAATCTGACGACATTCGGACATGGCGGTTACATCGGTTTTGCTGTGGGGAGCCGATAACTATATAGCCCTGGCCGGTTTTTTTCATCCGTACCGGGAGCAGGCTTCAAGGGTGGAACGGCGGTGCCGGCAGCAGGATTTTGACGCGTTCCCGTGAAATCGATCATCACTTTTACTGGCGAGCCGCACCCTTTCGATTCTGCGGGAATGTACAGCGGCTTTCCTTTCTCAAGCATTGCAATCTGAACTCTTTGTTATCTTGTAACGCCTATAGTGATGAATCGAAAGCGCTGCCAGGCACAACCTGCCTGCTTTGGTCTCGGTTCTGCTTGCCAGGCTCCTGGCTTGCCGCCAGCACCCGGCCCGACTGCTTGCGAGGATCGAAACGGTATGAAAACGACTTCGGCCATCCCTGAAAACTATGCCGCCTGGCGCCACTGCATTACCGTGCAGTGCGGCATCCCGCTGACTGCTGACTTTATTCAGCGGCGCCTGCAGATCCTGCGCGACCCTGGGGAATATGAAACGCAGCGCTTCGCTGCAACCTATGGCACGCCCCACCTGCAAGCTGTCATCGGCTGGTATGAGCAGGCGGAGCGGGAGCTCTGAACAGGGACAGTGATTCAGGCTGGCGGTTCGTTGGTGAAGCGCTCACCTGCCAGCAGCCTGGCGAACATCTGTCGATCCGCCCATTCGTTCTGGATGGGTTCGGAAAAGCGAATCTGCTTCAGTTCGAATGCACCCATGTTCGGATTGCAGGCGTCTTCGCGAAAACATTGGGCATAACCCGTATCGGTTTCGTGGATGATGATCGAATGCAGGCAGACGCCTGACTCGCCATTGGCCATGTCGGTACTCGTCAGCAGCGCGTCGAGCAGGTGGAAGAACACCCGCGAAAGCTGCTCGGCACTGGGTGAAACCGGCAGCGAGATCCAGCGTTCGGAGAATTGCTTGCATTGCTGGATATAGGTCGGGTCATCCTTTTCCCAGAACGCGACCGCGTGGTCGAACGCATCGATGAAATCACGCACGTGGCCCTTGAGCAGGCCGAAGTCGTAGACCATCTGCCCGTGGTCCAGGGCATCGGCTTGCAATAGCACTTCGACCTTGTAGGAATGGCCGTGCAACGAATGGGCGCAACGCCGCGTACTGCAGTTGCGCACGATATGCGCGCCTTCGAACTTGAATAGCTTGCGGATCAGCATGTCGCTGCTTCGCTCGCTGCGCAGGGCAGGCGTGCTTCCAGTTGCAAACGCTCAAGCAATGTTTCGAGCGGCATTGTGCCAAGCGCTTCGCCACGGCGAGTACGAACCGCTACGGTTGCGTTCTCTTTTTCCTTTTCGCCTATCACCAGCAAATAAGGCACTTTCTGCAAGGTGTGCTCGCGGATCTTGTAGCCGATCTTTTCATTGCGCAGATCGGCACTGGCGCGAAGCCCGGCTCCTTTCAGCGCCTTGACGACTTTGTGCGCATAGTCGCTCTGGCCTTCGCTGATATTCAGTACGACAGCCTGTTGCGGTGTCAGCCATAGCGGGAAGTCGCCGCTGTACTGTTCGATCAAGATGCCGATGAAGCGCTCCAGCGAGCCGAACAGAGCGCGATGCAGCATGACCGGGCGCTGTCGCTCACCCTGCTCGTCGATGTAGTGGACATCGAAACGTTCCGGCAGGTTGAGATCGACCTGCAGGGTGCCGCACTGCCAGTCGCGGCCGATGGCATCGCGCAGGACGAATTCGAGCTTGGGGCCGTAGAAGGCACCTTCACCGGGGTTCAGGCGATAGTCGATCCCGAGCCGCTTCAAGGCGCCATAGAGCGCGCCTTCGAGCAGATCCCAGGTCTCATCGCTGCCGATGCGGCTCTCCGGGCGGGTGGAAAGTTTCACCGATACATCGTTGAAACCGAAATCCCGATAGATGGCGAAAACCAGTTCGATCGTGCGGGTGCATTCTTCCCGCATCTGTTGCAGTGTGCAGAAGATATGCGCGTCGTCCTGGGTGAAATGCCGTACACGCAGCAGGCCATGCAGTGCGCCGGAAGGTTCGTAGCGATGCACCTTGCCGAATTCGGCCATGCGCAGTGGCAGCTCCCGGTAACTTTTCAGGCCCCGCGCGAAAAGCGCTACCGCACCGGGGCAGTTCATCGGTTTCAGGGCGAAAATACGTTCATCTTCGGTCGTCGTGGTGAACATGTTTTCGCGATAGTTGAACCAGTGCCCGGACGTTTCCCAGAGACTGCGATCCATCACATCCGGTGTGTTGATCTCGACATAACCGGCCTCGTCTTGGCGCTTGCGCATATAGCCGAGCAGGTTCTGAAACAAGGTCCAGCCCTTGGGATGCCAGAACACCGAGCCGGGTGCCGTATCCTCGAAGTGGAACAGGTCCAATTGCGCGCCAAGCTTGCGATGGTCGCGCTTGCCGGCTTCTTCCAGACGGGTCAGATAGGCCTTGAGCTCCTTGGTGCTGGCCCAGCAGGTGCCATAAATGCGTTGCAGTGCGGCGTTCTTTGCGTCGCCGCGCCAGTAGGCGCCAGCCACCTTGGTCAGCTTGAAGGCCTGCAACCGGCCGGTGCCCGGTACGTGCGGGCCGCGGCAAAGATCCTCGAAATCACCCTGGCGGTAGAGCGACAGCGTCTCGCCTGCGGGAATCTCGCCGATAAGCTTTGCCTTGTAGTGTTCGCCGAGCGTTTCGAAGTAGGTGATGGCCTGATCGCGCGGCAATTCGCGTCGACTGATCGGATAGTCGGTGGTAGCCAGCTCGTGCATGCGTTTTTCGATTGTTTCCAGATCCTCCGGCGTGAAAGGGCGTTCATAGGCAAAGTCGTAATAGAAGCCGTTTTCGATCACCGGGCCAATGGTCACCTGGGCGGTCGGATAGAGCTCCTTGACAGCCATTGCCAGCAAATGCGCGCAGGAATGGCGAAGAATTTCCAGACCATCCTCGTCGCGGGCGGTAATGAGGCTTAAGCGAGCATCCCGATCCAGCACGTATTGCAGGTCTACCAGGCGCTGGTCGACGCGTGCCGCCAGGGCCGCCTTGGCCAGGCCGGGACCGATATCGACAGCGACCTGTTGCACCGAAACCGGTTGTTCGTACCGGCGTTCGGAGCCGTCAGGCAGGGTGATACAAATCATCGAAAGCTTCCTTGTCGATTTGCAGCGGCGATGGGGATGTGCGCGGTCGTGCGTATCAGCGGAGCGCGCGGGCTCAAAATTCGTTTTGCAGACATTTGTAGGCGCGCACCAGGTCGACATTGGTACGTGCCACATCTTCGGAAAATTCGGAGGCCGAAATGCTGACGGGCGGGAACTGATCGAGATCGGTTTTCGGGCCGATATGTTCGGTCGGCGGCACATAGAAGTTTTCCGGAAGATCGCGCCCATCGACCACCGAGTTATGCCGCACCACGCTGCCATTGCCGACGTGGCAGTTGAACAGCACGCTATTGAAGCCGATGAATACGCGGTCGCCGACCGAGCAGGGACCATGCACGATGGAGCGATGAGCGATCGAGGTGAATTCGCCGATGGTCACGGCCGCACCGGATTTGGAGTGGATCACCACACCATCCTGGATATTCGAGTTGGCGCCGATGATGACCGGCTCCATCGCGCCATTGCTGTCGACCTCGTCGGCACGAATCACCGCGTAAGGCCCTACGAAAACGTTTTCCTTGATGATTACTTTCCCGCAGATGATCGCGGTCTGGTCGATATAAGCCGACTCGGAGATGACGGGCAGGTCGCCGGAAGGGTTTTTACGGATCATGTCTGATTATCCTCATGGTTGGTAAAGTCGACGCGATGAGCGAGAGCAGAGACTCATCGGCCAAATCGGTGAAAATCCATTACAGGGAGAGCGCCAGTCAGCAGTCGGCCTGGTTCCAGTTCCAGGTGCTTTCGGCAACGGCATCATGTGCATGCAGGCTTTCGGCATGCACCACGCGAATGTGGAAGGCTTGAATTGCACCAAACTCACTCAGCGCCTGGTGCAGGCGGCGCGCGGCATCTTCGCAAAACATGGGATTCTGGCCGTTGGCCAAGGCGAAAGCCTGTTCGTCGGCGCGCTTCACCGCCGTTTGCACGGGAGTGCCGAGGGCACGCTCTGCACTATCGAGTAAATCCGCAAGCGGTATTTCGGTCTGGCCGGCAGCCAGGCGAATGCTGAGCGAGGCGACGCTGCGCTGGCTGTGCGGAGTCGCGACAATACCTTGCTCGCTGCCCAGCCAGGCGAGAAGTTCCGTTTCCTGCAAGGGCTTGCCGGAAAAATCCTCGACGAAGCGCTGTTGAATTGCTTGCCGGGCCAAGGCGGCGGAACAAGGGCAGGTCGAGGAGTAGTCGATATCGGCCTTCAATTCTATCCGCAGGCCGGTCGCATCGAGTCGCGCGTTTATGCCGAATGGGTAGGATTTCCATCCCGACAACGGGCTGATCAAGGCCGGGCGTTTCAGCAATGCCGCGCCGCGAATGGCCAGGAATGCCCACTGCGACAAGCCGGCGTGAGTAGCCAGAAAATGCTGGAGCACGCTTTCTATCAAGGTAGGCGTCAGCGGTTGTTGCTCGAGTGCTTCGAGCGCCATGTACAACCGCGACATGTGAATACCGCGAGCGGCAGGATCATCGAGGCTGACTCCCGCATCGACGAAGGCTGCGACACTGCGACCGGCCAAAATGACTGGCAGCGCGATATTGCGCATGCCGACCCACGGCAGCGTGACGGCTTGTGGCGAATGGGTCTGGCTGGCGATATCCGGCAAGGCAATGAGGTTCATGAGTGAGGCTCGATCTAAATGTTATATTATAACAATAAAGATCTTGCTCACTTCGGGCAACTCCGCCCTTGTTACGAGATTGGTATGACCGTGTTGCGTCGATACAAGTCAATGGCAATGCCAAGACCAGCCAAGGCGCACAGAGCGGCAACAAGAAATACCGCCGGGTAGCCATGCTCGTTCACCAGCAGGCCGGTGAGCGGTCCGGTCAGGCCGTAGGCAATATCCTGAAAGGCCGCGAAACCGCCAAGTGCCGTGGCACGTACCTGAGGCTCGACGCGATGCACCACCACCAGCCCCAAAGACGGAAAGATCAGCGAACTACCCAGGCCGGTAATGGCTGCCCCGAGCAAGGCCACGGTGGCATTGGGCGCGCTCCAAAGCAGCAGCAGACCGCAGGCTTCGACTATCAGCGAAAACAGGGCGACGCGCGGACCACCGAGCTTGTCCGGCAAATGCCCGGCCACCACGCGCACGAAGGCGAAAGCCAGGCCGAAGCAGGTCAGCGCCAGTCCCGCACCGGGCCATTGCTTGCTGACGAAGTAGAGAGAAACGAATGCACCGATTGACGCGAAGCCGACGCCCTGCAGAGCCAGCGCCAGGGCGGGTTGCCAGATGCGCCCGATCACGCTGAGAAACGAGCGTCGCTGGCCATGGCTCGGAGCGATCGGAGCGACTCGCCAGATCAACAGAAATGCCAGTAACGGCAGTATCACGGTGAGCGTGCCGATAAGATCGAGCCCGGCATGACCGTAGATAAACAGGCCGAGTGGTGCGCCCAGGGCCATGGCGCCGTAGATGGCCATGCCGCACCAGGCCATGACCTTGCCGGATTTGGCCGGGCCGACCGTGCCGATGCCCCAGGCCAGAATCCCGGTGACCAGCAGGCTTTCGCCAAAACCCAGGGCCAGACGGCCGATAATCAGTACCGCCAGCTTGCCCAACGCTGCCAGCGGTAGCAGGGCCGAGAGCAGATAAAAGGCACCGGCCAGGCTGCAACCAACCAGGCCACGGCGTACCGCCAAGCGTGAACCATACTGGTCGGCCATGCGTCCGGCATAGCCGCGGGTCACTACGGTAGCGAGAAACTGCACGCCGACCGCGCAGCCGACGATTACCGGGCCGTAGCCCAACTGGTTGTGGACGTACAGGGGGATGACTGCCAGGGGTAGGCCGATGGTGAGAAAGCCGACGAAGATGGCCAGGCAGAGCAGCAGTAAGGCGCGTTCGCTCGATGACGCGCAATCCTGGGAAGCTTCGCTGGAATGAATGGGCATAAGGAGTCTCCTCGATGAATCAGGGAGAAGCCCGATAACACGCGCTTACCCCCGATCGGCAGGGCCGAAGGATGGTTGCGCGTTGGTTGACGTGAACGCTTACGCATATCCGCCGGCAAGCGGATACGAATTGAGGTTTCGCACGCTACAGCGCCTGGTTTTGAGCGTCAACTACAGCTTTGCTCGCTGATCGCTCAGGCAATACTCATTTTTCAGGAACCCTCGACAGCGTCTTGAGATAAACGGCAATGGAGTGCAGATCCTCGTTGCTCAGGTCCCAGCCGCGATGGACCCGGGTTTCATCCACTGGAGTCGCCACCGGATTACGTGGATTGCGCCCGGTTTTCAGGGCCTGTGCGATCTCTTCGACAGTCCATTGGCTGAGGCCACCTGGCGAATCGCTGCGCAGGCTGGGCGCCACTCGGCCGTTGGTGCTGCGCCCGCCGGAGAGGTAACGCGGGCTGGTATCGTCCTGTACGGTTTCCTGCTGGGTGAATGCCTTGGGCGTGTGGCAGGTTCCGCAATGGCCGATACCCTGTACCAGATAGGCGCCGCGCACGGTATCCGGGTCCGGATAGCGCGCGGCATTGAAGCTGATCTCCTCGGGGTTCAGTACGAACAAGCGTCGCCAGAGGCCGACCGTCCAGCGCATGGACAATGGCCAGGGGAGTTCTGCCGTCTTGTTCCACTGTTTCGCCGGTTGCACGCTGTAGCGGAAATAGCTGTACAGCGCCTGGATATCCCGGTCGCTGAGGCGCATGAACGAGGGATAGGGCATCACCGGATAGAGCGTGTAGCCATCCTTGGCGATCCCCTGGCGCAGCGCCCGCTCGAAATCCTGGAGCCGATAGTTGCCGATGCCGGTTTCGTGATCGGGGGTGATGTTGGTGCTGTATATCCGTCCGAGCGGCATCGGCAGTGATTGTCTGCCGGCGAATGGTTCGCCGTCTGGCGCCGTATGGCAGGCTGCGCAGTCGGCGATACGCGCCAGATATTCGCCTTGCTGGATCAGCTCGAAGTCGGGGCGTTCCTGGGCTGCAATCGATAAGGGGAGCAGGGCCGGCAGCAGGCCGATGGCCTGGACGAGACTTTTCATCGGTTATCCCTTGTGGCCTCTGTGGACCTTTTCGTTATGGGAACCCACTGACACGTTGCCTTTTGCAATGTTGTAATGGTTGTTACGCAACGACTCTCGCCGTCATTGCGACAATGAACTGCGCACCGTACCGATGCTCACGGTGAGACTCGGGCCATGCTGCCGGGTGCCGAGCTCACAGTCATGCTCGGGCAGGCACAGACAGGCCAGGCGCACCTCGGCTTGCAGTTGTGCGAACCAGGCGGCTGCAGACCCATCATCCAGGGCCAATGTACCGTTCCCGGCGGCTTGCAGCAGGTTTTCCTGCAGCGCTGGTTCCAGTTCGACGAAACGTCGGTTGTCGAAGGTATGCTGACAGTGCCGATCCATGGCCTTCATGCCGGTACGCAAGAGATCGCGAACCGACAGGTGCTCCCGCTTACCGGGCAAATCCTGCTGCGAGTGAGTTTTCCCATGGGCATAAGGCGTGTGCATGTGGCGGTCGATGAATTGTGCCGCACTCATATGGGTGACGTTGCCGCTGGTTACCCCGGCCGGAATCAGGCATGCACAGGCTGCGTTCAGGAACGCCCACTCCGGCCCGCTGAAGAAATCCGGTCGGTAGGCCTTGGCCGATGGGCGCTGTACTACACAAGGGCCTGGCTGCGGTCCGAGTGTGGCAAGAGGGGGACGATTACTAATACGGAAGGCGTCGAGAAGGGAAGGCGAATGCATCGGATCGATCGTTTTCATCGGCACATCCTTGGTTGATGGCACAGGCCCTCTCATGGGCTCAAGGCTCGGACGCCGCCATAACGGAAAAGTTTAGAGCGACCCGAGCTGTTTTCATGCATGAACCATGCGCCAGCCAATTCCACACAAAACCAATGGCTGCAGACTATCTCTCTGCTCGGATAGGATAATGCTGTTTTCGACCTTATCCGGAGCGCGAATTTGACTACTATCACCCGTGACGCGGTGGAAGCTGCCCTCAGTGGATATATCGATCCCCATTTGAACACGGACCCGGTTCGCGCCGGTTGTCTGCGTGAGGTGGATATCCAGGGCAGTACGGTGCGCGTGCGCCTCGAACTGGGCTATCCAGCCGACCTGTTCAAGCATGGCTGGGCGCAAACGCTACAAGTGGCGCTGGAAAACCTGCCGGGCGTCGAGCATGCCGAGGTACAGGTCGAGTGGCATATCGAACCGCATCGGTCCAGTGCCCAGACGCCGGCCCTGGCCAACGTGAAGAACGTGATCGCCGTGGCTTCCGGCAAGGGCGGCGTGGGCAAATCCACCACCGCCGCCAACCTGGCGCTGGCACTGGTCGGTGAGGGGGCGCGGGTTGGTATCCTGGATGCGGATATCCACGGCCCCAGCCTGGGCATCATGTTCGGCATCGCCGCAGGCACCCATCCCGAAATCAGCGGGCAGGCCCTGGTACCGCTACAGGCGCATGGTGTGCAACTTATGTCCATGGCCTTTTTGACCGACGAACGAACGCCTATGGTCTGGCGTGGGCCGATGGCATCCGGTGCACTATTGCAATTGATCAACCAGACCGCCTGGGATGATCTCGACTATCTGATCGTGGATATGCCGCCGGGAACCGGCGACATCCAGTTGACCCTGGCGCAGAAGGTGCCGGTGGCCGGTAGCGTGATCGTCACCACACCGCAGGACCTGGCCTTGCTGGATGCGAAAAAGGGCATCGAGATGTTTTACAAGGTCAACATTTCGGTACTCGGCATCGTAGAAAACATGGCCGTACACATCTGCTCCAATTGTGGTCATGCCGAGCATCTGTTCGGCACCGGCGGTGGCGAGAAGCTGGCCGAGCAGTATGGAGTCGACGTACTGGCCTCACTGCCGCTGTCCATGGACATCCGCAGCCAGGCCGATGCCGGCCGGCCGACGGTCATTGCCGATCCGGACAGCCCGCTCGCCATGCTCTACCAGCAATTGGCCCGCAACGTCGGCGCGCGCCTGGCGCAGAATCAGGGCCGGGCACCGGCGATGCCGACTATTGAAATCAGCGAGGACTAAAGAAGAAAGAGAGCCGGCGAAAGAGACTTACTGCCAGGACAAAACACGGTCAAGGAGCCTTTTTCGCCGTTCTCGCCCGAGCTGTTCAGCCGAAGACCTTGCTCATCATCCGGGCGACAAAGCCGGGATCGAGGCTCTTTTTCACGCAACTGACGTAGTTTCGATCCTCGCGCTTGATGTGGTCGATCAGCCACAGGCCGATATGGATGCGGATCGTGCGTGCCACCTTTACCGGATCAGCGCCTTCCTCCAGCTTGCGTGCATATCCCCTGACCCGCTCGGCGAATGCTGCATGGATCTTGCGATGGGCTTCGAGGTGCGGATACTCGGCCTGCTTCATCAGCGTTTCCTCGAAGGCGTTATGGCTGATGGCGTAGTCGATCAGGCCCATGGCCACTTCCCCGACTTTATTCTCGTCTCCTGAAGCAATGCTGTTGTCGACTTCCCTGAAATATTCGAACAGGCGCTTGTGCTGCCCGTCGATGATCTCGATGCCAGTCTCGAAGTCCGGCGACCATTCAATTTCAAATCCCATCGTAGAGGCTCCCTCTTTATTTGTAGTTGGAAGTATGACGCTGGAGACGAGTCTGGATGTTACCGTCAATGAGTATTGATTCAAGTCAATAAACTGAAAGATTGACGCGCGGAACGGCGACAGGATTTGCCGATGTATTCCGGGTCGCTAATATGCAGGCTTTCCAGATTCAGGACATTTCGGCATGAGCATCAAATCGGACAGCTGGATTCGCCGCATGGCCCAGGATCACGGCATGATCGAGCCCTTCGTCGAGCGCCAGATACGCGGCGAAGAAGGGCAGCGGTTGATTTCCTACGGGGTATCCAGCTACGGCTACGACGTGCGCTGCGCCGACGAATTCAAGGTTTTCACCAATATCCACTCCGCGACGGTAGACCCGAAGGCGTTCGACGAAAGAAGCTTCGTCGACATCAAAGGCGACGTGTGCATCATCCCGCCGAACTCCTTCGCCCTGGCACGCACTATCGAATACTTCCGCATTCCACGCAACGTGCTGACTATATGCCTGGGCAAAAGCACCTACGCCCGCTGCGGCATCATCGTCAACGTGACCCCGCTGGAGCCGGAGTGGGAAGGCCACGTGACCCTGGAATTCTCCAACACCACCACGCTGCCGGCGAAGATCTACGCCAACGAAGGCGTGGCGCAAATGCTCTTCCTGGAATCCGACGAGGAATGCGAAGTTTCCTATCGTGATCGCGGCGGCAAGTATCAGGGGCAGCGGGGGGTGACGTTGCCGAAGGCGTGAGGGCCGTTATCCGGTCGCGGGCTACCCGCTCCAGGTCGATCGATCGGCCGCAGGCTCTCAGGCCGGCCCCTGCCGGTCCCGTCGCAGCACCCATACCGACAGCGACAGACCGGCCAGGCCGAGCAGCGCGGCGCAGAGAAAGGTATGGCGGACGCCGATGGCCGAGGCGATGACGCCCATCAGCGGTCCGCTGACGCCCATGGTCAGGTCGAAGAACATGGCGAACGTACCCAGCGCCGTGGCGCGGTTGGCGGCATCGACCCGTGCGACGATCTCCACGCCCAGCGCCGGGTAGAGCAGGGCGCGGCCGAGGCCGGTCAGCGTCGAGCCGAGCAGCGCCATGCCGGGCTGCTCGCTGCTCCAGACCACCAGTATGCCGAGGCAGGACAGCGCCAGGCAGGCGACCGCCACCCGGTGCCCGCCGAAGCGCCGGATGCTGTCATGCAGCAGTCGCGCGCCGATGAAAGCGATGGCGAAGGCGCTCAGGCACCAGGCGGCGCCATTCCAGCCGCGCCCGGCGTAGTAGAGGGTGATGAAGGTGCTGAGCGTGCTGTAGCCGATGGTACCTAGCAGTAGACTAAGAGCCTATCCATAAATAATATTTACGGTAAGTGGCACCTTCCGAAAGGCAATGATGGCCGCAGCCAAATGGTTGAGCGCAGGAAGCTGCGTTCGAGCTTTTCGCAGCGAACCAGCAGCTTGCGAAAGCGCCAGAGCAATAGCCTCAAGGGTAAGCGCGTGCTGTCGAAGTGGCAGCCATTTCCCAGCAGACACTGCGCAACCTCGAACTGGCCTTGCGGCGGGAAGCCCATTGGCAAGCGCTGGAGCTGGGGTGAGTTTTGTGGGGATTCCTCAGGCATTGTGCCCGTTGATCAGGTCGCCATCGCAGTCACCGGGTGGCAACTTAGTAGAGTTCCCAGCCCAATTTCTCTACTTATGCTGATCCAACACCTTACGCACCCTGCGCTGTGCCCTCACCAAGGTCTGGTTATCCAACACTGGCAACAACTCATCCATCGCCTTTTCAGCCGGGATCCCCTCCGGCACAAACCAGCCAAGTTGAACAACCTGCGCCTGCTCCACAGCCTCCAGTAGCACGCGCACATCTGATTCGATCAAGGTGGTCACCGGCACCTCGACATCATTCTCCCCGGTGTACACCTCCAAGTACTTCTGATACAGACGGGTTTTCTGCTCGTTCGTCATATGCTGTGCAGACACATATTCAGAGAACAACACCTGTTCAGGATGGTCATCCGGAAAACAGCATTCATGCAGGTTAAGCACGGGCAGCTTAGCGATTGCCTCGTCGACGCCTTCGAGGAATTCCGTCATGGTAGCTGGCCGTCCGTGGACGCCCGTGAACAAAGCACCCTCGAAAAATAACTTGGACTCATAAACTTCGTAGTGTAGGTATTGATTCAGCTTATCCAGAGCCTCATCATTCCACAACTTATAAGTCATATGGTCATTGACTAATAAGTCATACACAGCGTAAATCAGATCATGCAAGCTAAAGTGCAGACCTGATACATCACAATCAAACTCATAGGGTTCATCTGCATAGTAGTAATCGGTGTAGCGATAGATACACAAACGCTTAGCGATAGACCAGGCGCTACCCTTTAAGTCTCGGTCATTGCGCGGGCGCGACTCAATCCCCTTCAATACTTCTTTGGCCAGATAGCCAAGTACCTGCTTTTCAATGTAATCCAGTCTTTTGTCGAGCCAGGCTTCGCCGTACACATGCTTATTGTCACTGCGCATGTATGGGGGCATGCCAGGCACCAATGATTCCTCATGCTGGCACGAGTACAAATTTACCGAGAAGCGTTTTTCCAACGCTTTAATTGAGGCCACAGCGGCATCTATACGTTGGTCGCGACGCAGGACTTCCTCTTCGGTTAACCAGTCGTTGGCCCCGTGATGCATAAGGCGCAGCGGCGGGTTATCACTGACCAGCGGTTGCGGTTCATCATCCGAGGCTTCGAGCCCATCGGTGGATTGAGCCCTGGCAAACTGAGCTAGCCCCGCCACCACACCCAGCGATGCATCTCCCATTTCCACCTTTGACCGGCCAAACACCTCCCGCACGCAAGCCTGCACATACGGAGCTCTGGACATACCGCCGGTCATGAAGATTACTGGATCGGCTTCAGGCAGCTCGGCGCGAACCCTCTCCAACAGCGCACGAAAATTATCGAGGAACCGTCTAGCGCTGTTTTCCAGCACACCACTGTCCGCTGCCACCTGCAGCTCAGGCTCGATGTAATCCAACGCCTGGCTGGCATAGCCATTGTCGCTCAGGTCAATCTTGAGCTGTTCAATGTCGCGATTGAGTCTGACCGTGGTGCCTTTGTCCTTGAGCCGCCGCAGGCGGGACTTGAACGGCTCGATCACCCGTGCCACATCCTGTTTGACGAAATCGCGTTGCCGGCTAAGGTCACTAATTTGCGCGGCACTGCGATACGCATGCAAAGGCAGCCCATGCTCATGGCCCTTTCCGAACAGGGGCATGGCCGCACTGACAGACAGTTCGATATCGACATCGGTGCCGCCAAAGCCTTTACCCCAGACTTTATGGATCACCGGTTGCGGTGTCTTGCCGCCCACTTGGGCGTAAGCGATGTCGGTGGTGCCACCACCTATGTCGATGATCAACGCGGCATGTTGTCGGGGCGATTGTCGATGGTAGCCGAGTGCCGCCGCTGCCGGCTCACAGAGGAACTCGACGTCCGTGAAGCCTGCCTCTCGGGCAGCTCGTTCCAGCAGGCCCTGTGCCTCCTGATCGTTGTGGCTACCGACCAGCCCGCGAAACTCGACAGGCCGCCCCAAGACCACGGCGGTGACGTCATGACCCAATTGCCGACTAGCCGTGCTGCGGATATGTCCCAACACTTGGGTGATCACCCCGGCGACGACATCCCGATGACGAGGCTCCATCCGGTACCCGAGCATCGACTTGGGCGACTGGAATATGCGTCCGTATTCGTCGTTATACAGGGCCTCAATAGCCTCTTCCCCAAACACGCCATTGGCTTGGCGAACATCCAGTCCTTCTTGGGCAATGCTCTCACGCTGTTGGCTGCCCCAACGCCGCCGTATGGCCTTGATGGTCAACTGGCGGATCTCGTCGTCGGCCAGCCGTTTGGGCTTAACCAGCGACTGATGGCGCTTAGCCCTCTGTTCCGGACTGTATGGCTCGCCTTCCCTGGCACGACGTTTCTCCTCACGGATCAGTTGGCTCAAGTCGTCCTGATATTGACGCAGTTGCGCATTAAAACGACTGGTGTCAGTACGAATAGCATTGTCAATCTCACGTTCATCAGCGGCAGTAAGAACGAACTGCGAAAAATCGACATAACGGTCGGGAAAGAATACCGCAGTGCGAAACTGCCGGTCATTGCCAAAGGTGATGGGCTGCACCTGACCGTCGATAAACACTGCGGCACTGGAAAAGCTGGTTCCAAAATCAACACCAATCTTCACAACCTACTCCTGTCTGAAACTGATCTTTTTAAGGAAACTCTGAAAAAGCCCAGCTATGCACCTTGGCTCCTCTGGCTGACGGTTGGATTCCGTCCTATCGGGCTGTCCAGAATCATTAGGCCACATCAGCCGCTGGCGATGCGCAAGAGCATGACCTACGACTAAGGCCGAGAAATGGCTCGGCATGTCGAAATCACCCAGCAGACCGGGGTGGCAATTTACTTCTGCGACCCGCACAGCCCCTGGCAGCGCGGCAGCAATGAAAACATCAACGGTCTGATCCGTCAGTACTTGCCCAAGGGGACGGACTTGTCGGGACACAGCCAGGAACAGCTGGATGCCATTGCCTTGCAACTGAATATGCGCCCGCGTAAACGCTTCGATTTCAAATGTCCGATCGAAATGATGAGTGAGGTAATGCACAAGGCCATGACCATGCGGCACGAGGCGCCCGCTTCTATCCAATAACCGTGTTGCACTCAGCTCCTGCAGCCGCCATGTCTATAGTTACTGGTAAAATTTCCTTGCTTCGCCAGTATTTGTTCTCAGTACACGAATCCAATCGGCCTTGCTTGTCCGTCTTTCTTCAAGGCAGCTTCATTGACCAGTGCCTGGACTAGTTCGGCAGCGTTGGTGAAAGGTTTAAAGCGCGCCCGGCGCACTACAGTGGTGAAGTCCCCCGGAGTCAGGGTATCCATTGTCTGCAGTGCGGCTTCAGCGTTGTGTTGTGGATCTTTCAGGCCTAATTCCTTGAGATGCGCGCGAAGCAGGAGTAAGCGCTGTTCCGGTCGCAGGTAGCCGAAGCGGACTTTCAGGTCGAAGCGGCGCAAGGCGGCTTCGTCGAGGTCGGCCATCAGGTTGGTCGAGGCGATGAACAGGCCGGAGTAACTTTCCATCTGGGTCAGCATTTCGTTCACGGCGGTGATTTCCCAGCTCCGTTGGGCTTTGCGGCGGTCCTGTAGAAAGCTGTCCACCTCGTCAAGGACCAGAACGGCGCTTTCTTGTTCTGCTTGGCGAAAGGCTGCGGCCAGGCGTTGTTCGGTTTCGCCGAGGTAGGGTGAGACCAGATCGGACACTCGCTTGATGTGTAGGGGCTTGTCCAGGCTTTCAGCCAGCCAGCCGGCGAATGCGGTCTTGCCTGTACCGGGCGGGCCGTAGAAGCACAGGCGTGCCTCCGAGTGACGACGCAGGCCCTCCAGCAATCCATCCAAATCAATATCGGTGTTGATCCGCTCTGGCGAGTAGACGGTCGGTAGGCGGATACCCTTGTGCTGTCCTAATCTTTCATGCCCTTGCGCTTTCAGGGTCGAGTCCACTAGGTATTCTAGGGTCCCATTGAGCTTCTTGCCGACCCGCGGGCTGATGGTGTGGGCGACTCGATAGGCTCGTTCGAATACGGCGGGAGTCATGTACTCATGGGTAGCCAGTTGCTGGATCGTCTCCTCGCCTAGACGGTCGGCACACAGGTTGCGAATGATCCGTTCGCGCTGGCTACGGATCGGATTGGGCATTTCGATGACCATATCGAAGCGGCGGATATAGGCCGGGTCGAGCATGCCGATGTGATTGCTGAGCCAGAAGCACGGTTGACCGTTTTCTTCCAATATGCGGTTGATCCAGCCTTTGTGTGCTTTGCGGCGCTTGGCATTGGGGATCAGGTCATCGACGAAGAGATCTTCTATTTCATCCAGCATCACCAGCACTGGACTACCTTTGAGCACGCTCATGGCAGAACGCAACGCACACAGTCTCTGGTATCCGGTGATAGGATCGCCCTCGCTGTCGGTACAGGCGATTTCGTACAGTTCTAGCGCCAGTTCTTCCGCCAGGAGGCGGCATAGTTCGGTCTTGCCTGTACCTGGTGGGCCGTATAGCAGGATATTCACACCCTTGCGTTGCTGTTTGGCCACCTTCTGCAAATAGTTCATGACCATGGCCAGTGGTTGGCTCAGATGTTCATAGTCAGTAACCGTCAAGCTTGCCGGAGCGCTGAGGCGGAAGGAGTGCTCGAACAACTCTTCGGCCGCTCCTCGATGAAAGCGCAATTGTTTCAGCAGATCGCTGCTGGTGAAGCTCAGGGTTTCTTCAAGGTCGTGGCGACCGTTGTCGCACTGGATCGTCAGTAGGCCACAGGCGGTCAGGTGCCCATCCGTGGCCAGGCAGTGCTGGATTTCTTCGTCCGACAGCTCCAATAGCACGGAAAGAGCCTGCGATAGCCGATTGAAGCCGACCGCACCAAATACATCGCTGCAACGATTGAGTAGCGGGTCGGCGTGCAGCAAGGCGCAAAAACCCAGCACACGAGTTTCGGCTTCATCCAGCCCCACCAGTCGGCCCAGGGCTTGCAAATTGCTGCCCAGGGGCTCGGGATAGTCCGGGGCCGGATAGTTGCGCGTGAACAGCCGGTATTCGCGCTTTAGGCACTGTAGGGCGCAAGTCCGGCTGTAATGTTCGGCGTCGACCAGTTCCTCTAATCCGAGCTCACGTGCTACTTCGTCATCAGTGATGCAGCCACGCTCCAGAAGTTGGCGATGTCCTTGCAAGTCGACCATCAGACTGAAGGCCCACTTCAAGGCTAATGTGCAGGTATCCGGATTACGTCGTCTGGCAATGCGTCGTGGGCTAGGGCGAGGAAGGGCGGAAACGGTCATGGGAATGGCTCCTTGCTGAATCTTTTGCCATCGTATTGCTATTGCGCGACATAATACGTCGCGCCACTGTGGCTCTTGGATTCACCGATGAACGAAAGGCCGCCTGTCTTTTCCCCATGTTCAGCCGCCACAAGGCGAAAGGAACTCGATATGCCCGATAGTACTTCGCGCAATACGCTCAGCCGCCAATGGGAACTGCTCAAATGTTTGCCAGGCCGGGCACCTGGAGTGACCTGTGCCCAGCTACAGGCGTACTTGCAGGATATGGGCTATCAAGTGAGCAAGCGCACTATAGAACGGGATCTGCAGAACCTTTCCGGTCTGTTTCCACTGCAATGTAATGACCGCGGTACGCCCTGGGGATGGTTCTGGGCACCGGGAGCAACGCTAGAGCTGCCTGGCATGGGCCTGGGAGAAGCGCTCAGTCTGGTCCTGGTGGAGAAAGCGCTTCACTTCATGTTGCCGGTCGGCTTGCGTCAAGGCTTGGAGCCGCGTTTTCGACAGGCGCGGCGTAAATTGGAGTCGCTGGCGGAAGGGAACGCGACGGCTCGCTGGCTTGGCAAGGTGGCCAGTGTTCAACCAGAGCTGAGTCTTCAGGCACCAGAGATTGACGAGGTTTTGCTGGAAACGATCCAGCGCGGTCTGCTGGAAGAGCAGCAATTACACTGTCACTACTACGCCGCTCATCAAGATAGGGAACGGGAGCTGACCCTCAATCCGTTAGCACTGGTTCAGCGCGGCTTGATTACCTACCTGATTGCGACAGCCCAGCCCTATACAGATGTTCGCCAATATGCAATCCACCGTTTCCGCCAAGTCGAGTTATTACCGACTCCGACAGTCGGGGGAGAGCAATTCGATTTGCAAACCTATCTGGATAGTAATGCATTGCAATTCGGGCCGACGGGGAAAATTCTACTGCAAGCCTGGATCAGCAGCTCGCTTGCTCGACTAATCAAGGAGACGCCGTTTTCCTCGGATATGACACTGGAGCCGCTGGTGGAAGGCTATAGACTCCAGGCTACGGTCAGCGATAGCTGGCAATTACGCTGGTGGCTGTTGCAACAGGGGGAAAGCCTATGCGTGGAAGCGCCCGAAGACTTACGTGCTTTTATGCGCGAGACCTTGCGACGGACATTGTTACGATATAACGCCCCCGGTATCGGCAGCAACCATCAGGCTACTACAGGTCGCGAATGTGATATCTGATGTTTGGCACTGCCCGCTATGCCATGTCTTCAGCTACCGAGATAGGCTTCCCGTGTCCCAATAAACCAGCCCCTCACCTTTCTGCCCACAGCATGGCAATCGGCACCGCGATTAGTTGCTCGTCAAAGTGCACCACTTGTTCTCCGGTGTGGAACAGGATGCCGCGCTGGAATAGCCGTGGCGCGGTTTCACGTAGATGGCGCAGGCCGTTGAAATCCTTCGAGGTGACGGTGGCGGCGGCTTTCACTTCGATGCCAAGCAGTTCGTTGCGGCGATTTTCCAGCACGAAGTCCACTTCTACGCCTGTGGAGGTCCGGTAGTGCATCAGGTTCGTGCGCAGTTCGGCCCAGGTCTGGTGCTTGGCCAGTTCGGCATGCACAAAGGCTTCCACCAGATCGCCGGGCAGGCTATGTCCCGCCGTCAAGGTTGTTGTACCCAATCCTTGCAGGTGCGCCATCAACCCGTAGTCGCAGAGAAACAGCTTAGGTGATTTCTGCAGGCGTTTGCCGAGGTTCGACGACCAGGCCGGCACCTGGCGGATCAGGAACAGCGTTTCGAGCAAGGCGAGGTAGCGTTTGAGTGTGGTTTGGGCCATGCCGGAGGTACGTGACAGCTCGGCGGCGTTCAGCAGGCCGCCACTGCGCGCTGCCAGCAATTGCATCAACCGGGGTAACTCGGTTAGTCCTTCGATCTGCGCCAGATCGCGCACGTCACGCAGCAGGAGAGTGCTCAGGTAGCTGTCGAACCAGGCTTCACGGCGGCGTCCGTCGCTGCGGCTCAGCGCTTCAGGATAACCGCCAGCCATCAACCTGGCGATGAAGTCGTTGCGGTCGAACGAGTAGCGGTCAGCAAAATCGCCCTGGAACAGGCGGTCGATCAGGCTGAAGGGGTGGGTGGCAATCTCGCATTGCGCCAGCGGCCATAGCGCCAGTACTTCCATGCGTCCAGCCAGAGAGTCGGCCATCCGGGGCAGCAGCAGGATGTTTGCTGAGCCGGTCAGGAGAAAGCGTCCCGGCTGTCGGTTCTTGTCCACTTCGGCCTTGATGGCCAGGAATATGTCGGGCGCGCGCTGGATTTCATCGAGGCAGACCGGCCCTTTGAGCGCGGCGATGAAGCCGAAGGGGTCGGCTTGTGCGGCCGCCAGTACGGCGGGATCGTCGAAGGTGAGGTAGCGAGCTTCGGGTTGCAGGTTGCGAACCAGCGTACTCTTGCCCGTCTGCCGGGCGCCATTGATCAGCACCACGGGGGAGTCGCTCAAGGCGTCCAGGGTGAACTGGCGAATATTTCTCGGGTACATAGGTGTAATTTCATCCACTTGGTGGTTGAAATTACACCATCTATCTGGCTGTTTCACCAGCCGTTCCATCCATCCGGGGGATAGGAGGTGAATCATGCCTGTCAGCGCGTCGCCCGGTACGGCAGGCTCAGTGGATAGGCGCTATATCCGGTACCCTCAATCGGCCTTTATGCTCCCAAATAAGCATCCCGCACCTTGGAATCATGCAGCAATTCCTCACCGCTGCCCTGCATGACGATATGGCCGTTTTCCAGTACATAGCCGCGGTCGGCCAGTTTGAGCGCCCGGTTGGCGTTCTGTTCGACCAGGAAGACAGTCACGCTATCTGTACGCAGCTGTTCGATGATTTCGAAGATCTGCTGGATAATGATCGGTGCCAGGCCCAGCGAGGGTTCGTCGAGCAGGAGCAGCCGGGGTTTGCTCATCAGCGCGCGGCCGATGGCGAGCATCTGCTGTTCGCCGCCGGACATGGTGCCACCGCGCTGCCGGTAGCGCTCCTGAAGGCGCGGAAACAGCTGTAACACCTTGTCCAGTTGTTCTTCGTGCTCTGTTTTGCTGCCGAAGAAAGCACCCATCGCCAGGTTTTCCTCCACGGTCAGGCGGGCGAAGATGCGTCGTCCTTCCGGCACCACGGCAATGGCCTTGCGCATGATGTCGCAGGTTGGCTGGCCGACCAGTTCTTCGCCTTCGAAGCGGATGCTGCCGCTGGCGGCGCGTGGCGTACCGCAGAGGGTCATCAGCAGGGTCGACTTGCCTGCGCCGTTGGCGCCGATGAGGGTGACGATCTCTCCCTGGCGTACGTCGAGGCTGACATCATGTAGTGCCTGGATCTTGCCGTAGAAGGTCGAGACGTTAGCGAAACACAGCATCAGGACTCTCCCAGGTAGGCTTTGATCACGGCGGGATTGCTGCGGATTTCATCCGGCCGTCCCTCGGCCAGCGGGCAACCCTGGTTGATCACGACAATACGGTCGGAAATGCTCATCACCAGCTTCATATCGTGCTCGATCAGCAGCACGGTGACGCCGTGGGTATCGCGCAGCAGTGCGATCAGCGCCTTCAGTTGTTCCGTCTCACGAGGGTTGAGGCCGGCGGCCGGTTCGTCGAGCATCAGGATGCGCGGGCGGGTCATCATGCAGCGGGCGATTTCCAGGCGGCGCTGCTGGCCGTAGGCGAGGGTGCCGGCCGGGCGGTTGGCGACCGCGCTCAGTTCGACCTGCTCCAGCCAGTGTGCGGCCAGTGCCATGGCGTCCTGTTCGCTATGGCGGAAAGCCGGTGTCTTGAACAGGCCGGCAAGAAAATGGGTGTTCAGGTGCCGGTGCTGGGCTACCAGCAGGTTTTCCACGGCTGTCATGTCCTTGAACAGCCGGACATTCTGAAAGGTGCGCACGATGCCTTTACGAGCAATCCGGTGACCTGGCAGACCGTGAATCGGCTCGCCGTCGAGGAGGATTTCTCCCCAGCTCGGCTCGTAGAAGCCGGTCAGGCAGTTGAATACGGTGGTCTTGCCGGCGCCGTTCGGGCCGATGATGGATACTACTTGGCGTTCATACACGTTCAGTTTTACGCCATTGACCGCCAGCAGCCCGCCGAAGCGCATGCACAGGTCGCGTACTTCAAGAATCGGCCGCTTCATCGCTTCAGCTCCAGGTGCGGACGCTGCATGGGCAACAGACCTTGTGGACGCCAGATCATCATCAGCACCATCAGGGAACCGAAGATCAGCATGCGATATTCGCTGAATTCGCGGGTCAGCTCTGGCAGCAGGATCATGACGATTGCCGCGAGGATAACGCCGAGCTGCGAGCCCATGCCGCCGAGCACGACGATGGCGAGGATGATGGCCGATTCGATGAACTCGAAGGAATTGGGTGAAACCAGTCCCTGGCGAGCCGCGAACAGGCAGCCGGCGAAACCGGCGAAAGTGGCGCCCAAGGTGAAGGCCGAGAGTTTGATCAGCGTCGGGTTCAGGCCGAGGGCGCGACAGGCGATCTCGTCTTCGCGCAGTGCTTCCCAGGCACGGCCGATGGGCATGCGCAGCAGGCGATTGATGGTGAAAAGGGTCAGCAGTACCAGCCCCAGGGCAATCAGGTAGAGAAAGATCACTTTGTTTGAGGCGTTATAGGCAAGGCCGAAGAATTCATGGAAGGTCTGCATGCCTTCCGGGGCGCGGCGGTCGAAGGTCAGGCCGAACAGGGTCGGCTTTTCGATACCGCTGATGCCGTTGGGGCCGCCGGTGAATTCCGTCAGGTTGCGCAGCAGGATGCGGATGATCTCACCGAAACCAAGGGTAACGATGGCCAGGTAATCGCCGCGCAGGCGCAGCACCGGAAAGCCAAGCAGAAAACCGAACAGTGCGGCCATGGCCCCGGCGATCGGCAGGCAGGTCCAGAAACCCAGGCCGTAGTATTCGCCAAGCATGGCGTAGGTGTAGGCGCCGACGGCATAGAAGCCGACATAGCCGAGATCCAGCAGGCCGGCCAGCCCGACCACGATGTTCAGACCGAGGCCAAGCATCACGTAGATCATGATCAGCGTGGCCAGATCCACGGCACCGCGCGAAGCGAAGAAAGGCCAGACCAGGGCCACCAATGCCAGAGCGAGAATGCCCCAGCGCTGGGTCTTGGGGCGGGTCAGGAAATTGCCGGTTCCGGCCGGTATGCGTGGCAGGTTGGGGCTGCTTGCCCAACCGGCGGCGAGCCGGCGACGCAGTAGTTGCCAGACGAACATTCCCAACGTGCAGGCGGCGATGATCCACCAGGTAAGCGGGGCGGCGCCCTGTATTTCCAGGTTGATGCCGACGGTAACCAGCTTCAAGCCCAGAATGGGGAAGGCAACGAGGGGAACCAGCAGGGCGCTGAAGAAGGCGAGGCGCAGGCGAGCACTCATACTTTTTCCACCTCTGGCCGACCGAGAATGCCACTTGGGCGGAACAGCAGCACCAGTATCAGCAGACTGAAAGCCACTACATCCTTGTATTGATCGCCGAACAGATCCGCGCCAAAGGCTTCAGCTATACCCAGCAGCAGACCGCCAAGCATGGCACCGGGAATGCTGCCGATACCGCCGAGCACTGCTGCGGTGAAGGCTTTGATTCCGGCGAGAAAACCGATATTGGGGGTGATTACGCCGTACTGCATGCCGATCAATACGGCTGCCACGGCAGCCAGAGCGGCGCCGATGACGAAGGTCAGGGAAATGATCGCGTTGGTATCGATGCCCAGCAGATTGGCCATCTTCAAATCTTCCGCGCAGGCACGACAGGCGCGGCCCAGGCGCGAACGGGAAATGAACAGGGTCAGGCCGAGCATGGCAAGGAAGGTCACGCTGAAGATCACTATCTGGATATAGGAGACGATGACGCCGTTCATGGCGCTGTCGCCGATCACAAATTCGCCAGGGATGGGATTGGGAATGGCCTTGCTTCCCGAACCTTGGGCCAGCATCACATAGTTCTGCAGGAAGATGGACATGCCGATCGCCGAGATCAACGGAATCAATCGGTTGCTGTTGCGCAACGGGCGGTAGGCAATGCGCTCGATGCTGTAGCCGTAGGCACTGGTAACCACGATGCTGGCGATCAGCGCACCGGCCATCAGGATTGGCAAGGCATCCAGCCCCAGCATCGAGAGCCCGACAATGGCGATAAAGGCCACGTAGGAGCCGACCATATACACATCGCCATGGGCAAAATTGATCATGCCGATAATGCCGTAGACCATCGTGTAACCGATGGCGATCAGGGCATAGGTGCTACCCACGGTCAGGCCATTGATCAGTTGTTGGAAGAAGTGGTAGATCTCGGACATCGAATCCTTCCTGAAGAAATGCCGACGAATCTAAAGCAAAGCCCACTGGTAAGTAGTGGGCTCGTTTCGGACAAGCTTGCTTCAGCTTATTTGATTTCGGTCTTGCTACCGTCCTGATGCCAGGTGTAGACCACGAATTTGAAGTCTTTCGGGTCGCCTTTCGCATCGAAGGCCAGTTTGCCGATCGGCGTATCGAAGCTGTTCTGGTGCAAGTATTCGGCTACTTCTTCGGGATCTTCGCCGACTTTGCCTATGGCTTGCGCCAAAGCCTGAACGGCAGCATAGGCAGTGAACACGAACGGGCCGCTTGGATCTCGATTGGCAGCCTTGAAGGCATCGGCCAGAGTCTTGTTCCTCGGGTCCTGGTCGTAGGGCGGCGGCAGGGTCACGTACAGCCCTTCCGAAGCGGCGCCGGCGATGGCCGACAGGGCCGTATTGCCGGTTCCTTCAGGCCCCATGAACTGTACGTTCAGGCCGCGTTCGCGGGATTGGCGCAGCAGCAGGCCCAGTTCCGGGTGATAGCCGCCGAAATACACGATGTCCGGGTTTTCCTTTTTCAACTGGGCGATCAGCGAGGAGAAATCCTTGTCGCCCGGATTGATGGCAGTGAACATCCCGACCTTGACACCACGTTTTTCCAGCGTTTGCTTGACGGCAGTGGCCAGTCCTTCGCCGTACTGTTGCTTGTCGTGAATGATGGCGACGTTTTTGGGCTTGACGTGGTCGGCGATAAAATTGGCGGCAGTCGGGCCTTGATCGCTGTCCAGGCCGATGGTACGGAAGACCAGCTTGTAGCCACGCTCGGTAATCGCTGGGTTGGTCGAGGAGGGCGTGATCATCAGGATACCCTCGTCATTGTAGACATCCGCGGCCGGTTGGGTGGCACTGGAACAGAAATGGCCGATCACGAACTTGATTTCGTTGTTGACGACCTTGTTGGCCACTGCCACAGCCTGCTTTGGATCGCAGGCGTCGTCGTAGACAATGCCTTCCAGTTGCTTGCCGTCAACCCCGCCGGCCTTGTTGATCTGCTCGACGGCCATCTTCGAGCCGTTGAACTGCATATCGCCATACTGGGTCAACGGCCCCGTGGCCGGGCCAGCGAAAGCGATCTTGATGGTGTCGGCAGCCAGACTGAAACTGGTGGCGCCACTCAGCGCCAAGGCGACGAACAGCCTGGACAGGTGCTTTTTGTTCTTCATGAATGCTCCGTTTTCTTATCGTTCAGAAAAAGGTTCGAACGTTGCGCTTCTTGTGCAGAGGCTGCCTCGAATCGTTCTGTCGACAGTTTAAAGCGCTATGGCCGGATTGCTACAACCGAAGCAGCGATTGGCTGAACCCGGCAGGAAATAACCTGTGTACAGGCCAGTTTCACCAGACTGATATGCCAAAATGCAAAATTACCCTTTGAAGATTCAATTTATTGTTTGAATAGGAGTTCTCCATGCCTGAGGCGCCAAGCGATCTCTACCTGAAGCTGCTGGGGGAAACGGCTCGCATCAGCTGGCACGAGCTGCAACCTTTTTTTGCGCGCGGTGCCTTGCTGCGAGTTGCCGCGGGGCTCGATCTGATCGAAGTGGCGGCGGCGTTTGCCGCTAACGATCAGGCGCGGGTCGCTGTCTGGCTGGAAAACGATGGATTAGCCAAATTGCCGCCCGATCAGGCACAGCAATGGCATGAGCAGGAGCCCCAGCTCTGGGCTGTAGTGGTTGCGCCCTGGGTGTTGGCGCAGGAGCATAACGTTGGCGAGTCGAGTAATAGTTACACTTAGATTGGTATATTTTTTACTCTGTCCTATGTTGATCAACCGCAGAAGCATGGGCTGGATTAAGCTGAGAATGCTTCGGGCTACACGCGAAAGCGGCGGTCATCAGGCGATGAGATGGCAGTTGAAAGCCGCTTGGATTGCTCGTTTATGTTTGTAAACCGCGCCTGTGCGACATTTTGACTTTTAGTGCTACCGGCCAGGCTGCTGTCTTATCTGGAGCGAGCACCTGGCGAATAGACTGTGCAAGGAAACTCATCATTATGTTCAAGCCTGGTCACCTGAATCGAATTCTATTCGGGTCGTCTGGTCAGCCAGAAGCCCGGATCGATTTGCGCTACAAGGTGCGTGACGATCCGAACGAGGGGCTGATGCTATGTTTTCATATGCGTGGCGACATGAAAGGAAAAAGCTTCGAGGAAGACTTCGAGCTGCACCGGGATACCGCGTTCAACTTCGCCAGTGTCGCCAGTTATATTGCTGCCCGACACGGCTTTCCGGTCAATCGCAGCCCGATCATGCGTGACCGAGCCGATTACGAGCAGATGTTCGACGATATTCGCTGCAAGCTGGGGTTGCGCTGTGGCGAACCGGTGAACTTCGATCATGTCGACAAGGATTTCTATCGGCCAAGCTCTTGGTTGTGATGCGTCGCTCAGGAGAATAATGCCCCATGAAAATATCCGCCAATCTGTCGCTGCTGTTCACCGAGCTCCCGTTGGCGGAACGCGTGCTGGCCGCGCGTCTGGCCGGTTTCGACGGTGTGGAAATCCAGTTTCCCTACGAGCTTGCGGCGATTCGACTGAAAGAAACGTTGGAGCGAGCGGATGCGCCGTTGGTGCTGATCAATGTGCCGGCTGGCGATCTGGGCAACGGTGGTCCGGGGCTTGCCGCCGTGCCGCAGCGGCAAGCCGAATTCGACGACGCCCTGCAGCAAGCCTTGACCTATGCGGCTATGGTGCGTCCGGCCTGTGTCAATGTATTGCCCGGGCGCCTGGCCGAGGGCGTCACACGGGACGAGGCGCTGGCCACGCTGGCCGACAATCTGCGTCGGACCGCCCAGGAGTTCGCCACCCTGAACATCCAGGTGCTCTGCGAAGCGGTCAATCCGCTGGATGTGCCTGGTTTTCTCATCAACACGCCGGAGCACCTGCTCAAGCTTCTAAAACAGGTTGATCATGAAAACTGTCTGGCGCAGCTCGATCTCTATCATATGGCGCGACAGGGCCTGCAGATTCCTGATTGCATCCGGCAGTTGCAGGGGCTGATCGGTCATGTTCAATTCGCCGACTGTCCGGGACGCGGCGCACCGGGTAGCGGCTCGGTGGACTTCAAGGCGGCGCTGGCGGCCTTGGCCGAGGTGCAGTATTCGGGCTGGCTGGGTGCGGAATACCGGCCGGACGAGAAAGGCACCGAGACCGGCCTGGGCTGGCTGGAGCGCTGGAGAGCACCATAAGGCCAAGGCTTTCAGGCTTGGCTCAAGGGGCTTCCAACCAGCCTGCAGCTCTTGCAGTTTCTGCACTGGAGAAGCATTTCTCGCCCTTGTCCCGGGAAATTCTCACGGCTGCATAGTTGGCATGGGCCGAGGTGAAGTAATACTTTTTCCCTGAGCTCGAAATATTTCCTTTCACCGGGCAGTCGTCGGCTTGGCCGATGTTCGCTGGTCGTGCATTGGCAGGGCAGGTCATGGAGGTGAAGGTATTGTCGTAGCAGAACTGCCATTCCTTGCTGTTGGTGGAATACTGCACCGAACCCTGCTTGAACTGAGGATTGTTATCCATGAACCACTGGATGCTGGCTGTGTCGCCGGGTAGTTCCCGATCCGGCAATTTCAGTGTGTTGTGCAGTTCCAGGGCCTTGTCGAAATAGGCCCTGGGCTCTTCCAGGGTTTCGTCATGCATGCAGGTACCGTGGTACTCGTATTCATGCTGCAGCAGCCAGACACTCGGAGTCATGCACAGGTAGTTCTCCAGCAGCTTGCGGTCGATTTTCTGTTGGTCGCCTTCGCAGGCGCGGGGATAATTACCAGAGGCTTTTATTCTCCCCTGTGGCCAGAATCCGTGGAGTACATAGCCGAACTGTTTGCCGCTACCGCATTGCAGATAGTCCTTCGATCCCGGTTTAGTCTGATCCTTGCCGAGCTTGGCGCAATAACGAGGCGTCCAGGTATACGACAGGACGTAGTACTCGGATTTCACGTCGTTTATCTGTTTTCGAGGGATCTGGTTGTCGTAATTGCCATAGGTATCCAACGGGCTGGCGCATTCGCCAGCGGCGAATACGTCGAGCACGATGGAGCAGAAGAAAAGAGGTAGAAGACGCTTCATCTTGTGTTTACCGGACAGCCGTCATGCCTGGCCTGATAGCCGTGGCGAATGACGGTTGAGCCACATCCATTCAACCCGCTACGAGAACCCGGATTGCCTCCAGGCGCAGTGCCGCTTTTTCCAGCATGGCCAGACCCTCGGTGCGTTGCTGGCGCAGGGCTTCGATTTCGCTGTCGCGAACGTTGGGGTTGACTGCTTGCAGGGCAGTCAGTCGAGCCAGCTCCTCATCCAGGTGCGCAGTCAGTCGCTGCTCTGCCTCGGCGACACGTTCGGTATGGCGCGGCGCGACCTTGGCTTCACCGCCGGCGATCAGCTTGGCCAGTACATCGCGCTGGGCCTGGACGAACTTGTTGGCATTACTGCGCGGTACGCTTTCCAGTTGGTCGTTGAGTTTCTCGAAAGCGACTTTTGCTGCCAAGTCGTTACCGTTGCCATCGAGCAGACAGCGGATTGCCATCGGCGGCAGGAAACGGTCGAGCTGCAAGGCGCGCGGTGCGACCACTTCGCTGACGAATAGCAATTCAAGCAGCATGGTGCCAGGCTTGAGGGCCTTGTTCTTGATGAGTGCGACGGCGGTGTTGCCCATGGAACCGGCCAGCACCAGGTCCATGCCGCCCTGGACCATGGGGTGTTCCCAGGTGAGAAACTGCATATCCTCGCGTGACAGGGCCTGGTTGCGATCGTAAGTGATGGTGACCGCCTCGTCGTCGCCAAGGGGAAAGCTGGCGTCCAGCATTTTTTCACTGGGGCGCAGTATCAGGGCGTTTTCCGAGTGATCTTCGCTGTCGATGCCGAAGGCGTCGAACAGTTTTTCCATGTAGATCGGCAGCAGGTAGCGATCATCCTGTTCGAGAATTGCCTCGACCAGTTTCCGACCCTTGTCGCCGCCGGCGGAGTTGAGCTCCAGCAGGCGATCACGCCCTTTGTGCAGGTCGGTTTCCAGATGCTCGCGCTCCGTCCGGGCCTCGTCGAGCAACGCCGTGAATGCCTGCTCGTCATGGCTTTCCAGCAACGTTTGCAGGCGTTGGCCGAAGCGCTGCTGCAAGGCGCTTCCAGCCGGGCAAGTAGCGAGAAACGCATTCAGTGCCTGGTGATACCACTGGAACAGATGCTGCTGCGGGCTGTTTTCCAGGTAAGGCACATGCAGTTGGATGCGGTGCTTCTGGCCGATTCGGTCGAGCCTGCCGATGCGTTGCTCAAGCAGATCCGGATTGGACGGCAGATCGAACAGTACCAAGTGATGGGCGAACTGGAAGTTGCGGCCCTCGCTGCCGATTTCCGAACAAATCAATACCTGGGCACCGAATTCTTCGTCGGCAAAATAGGCGGCGGCTCGGTCGCGTTCGACGATGCTCATGCCTTCGTGGAATACCGTGGCAGGAATACCGGAGCGCACGCGCAAGGCATCTTCCAGGTCCAGGGCGGTTTCGAAATGGGCGCAGATCACCAGGATCTTGAACTTGCGCAGGCTTTTCAGTGTGTCGATCAGCCATTCGACCCGTGGATCGAACTGCCACCAGCGGTTTTCCTCGCCGCTGTCAGGCTGGTTCTGAAGCAGGCTTTCGGGGTACAGCCCGGTGGCTTCAGCATACTGCTCGGGGCAGGGGAGTGGGTAGGGATGCAGGTCGCGCTCAGGGAAGCCCTTGACTGCCGCGCGCGTGTTACGGAACAGCAGACGCCCGGTGCCGTGGCGATCCAGCAGTTCGCGAATCAGCCGCGCATTGGCTTGCGTATCACCGGTCGCTACGGCGGCCAGCAGGGCTTCGCCTTCCTGCCCGAGGAATTCATGGATGGTCCGCTGTGCTTGCGGCGACAGCTTGCCTTCGTCGAGCAGTTCCTGCACCGCTTCGGCTACCGGCTGGTAGTTGGCGCTCTCGGCGCGGAAGGCGGCGAGGTCATGAAAACGATCCGGGTCGAGCAGGCGCAAACGGGCGAAATGGCTTTCCTGACCAAGCTGTTCTGGTGTGGCGGTGAGTAGCAGCACGCCGGGAATCACTTCCGCCAACTGTTCGACCAGGCTGTAGGCCGGGCTGGCACCTTCCGGACGCCAGACCAGATGGTGTGCTTCGTCCACCACCAGCAGATCCCAGCCAGCGGCAAAGGCAGCATCCTGGGCGCGCTCGTCTTCCTTCAGCCAATCCAGAGCGACCAGAGCCAACTGAGCTTCTTCGAACGGATTGCTACCGGGATCGCTCGCGGCAAAGCGCTCGGCATCGAACAGCGCAACCTGCAGGTTGAAGCGGCGGCGCATTTCCACCAGCCACTGGTGCTGGAGTGTTTCGGGAACCAGGATCAGAATGCGCCGGGCACGCCCGGAAAGCAGCTGGCGGTGGATGACCAGGCCGGCTTCGATAGTCTTGCCCAGGCCCACTTCGTCCGCCAACAGCACACGCGGTGCAATGCGATCGGCCACTTCACGGGCAATATGCAACTGATGCGCAATGGGTTGCACGCGCGCGCCCGACAAGCCCCAGAGTGGCGACTGCAATTCACGACTCTGGTGTTCGAGGGTGTGGTAACGCAGGCTGAACCAGTTGAGCGGGTCGATCTGCCCGGCGAACAGACGGTCGCTGGCCAGGCGGAACTGGATGAAATTCGATAGCTGGGTTTCCGGTAATGTACGCGCTTCATTCTGTGCGGTAAGGCCGTGGTAGATCAGCAGACCATCGATATCGTCGACTTCTCGAACCGTCAGTTTCCAGCCTTCGAAGTGGGTGATTTCGTCGCCCGGGACGAAACGCACACGAGTGAGCGGTGCACTGTGCACGGCATACTGGCGCGTTTCCCCTGTGGCAGGATAGAGCACAGTGAGCAATCGTCCGTCCTGGGTAATGATGGTTCCCAACCCCAGTTCCGCTTCGCTGTCGCTAATCCAGCGTTGCCCCGGTAGATATTGCTGCGCCATGCATGCCTCCCGACATGGAAAAGGCTGATATGGTAGCGGAATGCTGCTGGCTGGGCGACGCCACTTGCCGAATACTCGAGCAGGTAACAGCTTTTCATGGTCGATATACCCAATCGCACGCGGTTTCAATCGGGAGAAGCCATGCTGCCATCCATTCCATCCAGCCTGCTGCCCGTCACTGCCCAACAGGACAGCAGCAAGCCACGACCGGAAGTTTCCCCGATCACCCCCGTGGTGAAAAGTGCTGCCCAAAGCGCTGTGACGCAGGGTAGGCACCAATCGCAGGAAATGACCGACGATATGAACGAGCAACGGGGTCATCGGCACACTGAGCATATGGTGGAGAATCCAATAGCGGAAAGCGTCGATGCCGCCATGGAGGAAATACCGCGCCAAGGGACCCGGATCGATATAAAAATCTGAAACCTGATGTTTCTCTTGTTCCGGCGCACTTTCAATGCCTGATGTCTTTAGCGATGGACGAATTCGGTTGCCGAATGCCGAACTGGCCTATTTTCCAGACTGGCTGAGTACCGTTGAGGCCGATGGATTGCTGGCTGAAATCGTTGCCCAAACGCCTTGGGCGCAACCACGAATACGGTGTTTTGGTCGTGAACATGCCGTGCCGCGGTTGGTGGCCTGGTATGGCGATCCACAAGCGAGCTATTGCTATTCTGGGCTTGCGCACAGTCCCTTGCCCTGGATCGCACCGCTCGATGAACTGCGCAAGCGGCTGCAAGCCGAATTACAACGGAATTTCAATGGCGTGTTGCTCAACCTCTATCGCAACGGACAGGACGCCATGGGTTGGCACAGCGATGACGAGCCCGAGTTGGGCGCCGATCCATTGATCGCGTCCCTCAGTCTCGGGGCCGAACGGCGCTTCGATCTGCGGCGCACGAAGAGTAAAGGCATCCAGCATTCGTTGATCCTCAAACACGGTTCACTGCTGGTAATGAGCGGCTCTACCCAGCATTATTGGCAACACCAGATCGCCCGTACTCGCAAGATCAATACAGCACGACTGAACCTGACCTTCCGCCTGATCCATTCCGAGTCCAAGCAATGAGTAGCCAAGGCAAACTGATCGATTTGAATACCGAGCGTAGCAAGCGTATCCACGATGCGCATGACAAGCGTCTGAACGACATGCGCAATGCGTTCGAACAGGCACTACCGCTTGCCAGTGGTAAACCAAAAAAGAAGAAAGACAGGAACAAGCCGAAAAAGCGTTGATCCCCATCCTTCCTCTCTGCGTTGCCCAGATTCTTATATCCGCTCTGGATAGGAGCCGTTTGCCTGCACGGTGCTATCGAATACCTATAGATTGGCCTTGATAAAACCTGCCCCGGCAAGCATCTGGATATTGCAAGCCCATCGGTAAGCGCAGTGTTGTCGAGATAGCTGTCATTCCTCATATTTATAAATACTTGCTGGCTAATTTCATTTTCGTTGATCGAAGCCGATTTTCTTTGACTAGCTTGTTGAGTATGACCCTTGGCAAAAGACCGAACGCTCTCATTTCCGCCGCGTGTCGGTGACACTGGAGGTACGTTATGGTTATCAATGTGGCGTTTGCAGGAGCAACTGCAGCTTGCCTGGTGATTGCTCTGCTTGCGAGGTAATCGCTTGTCTTGGCTCAGAGACTGAATGCAGGGTTCCGGTCGGGCCGAGCTTTTATGGAAGGAAGGCAAAGGTGCATGCAGACCGATAGGTGTACCCGAAGCATGGGCGGTGACTCAGGTGGGCAACCATAGGCATCTATTCCATACGGATTTCGTTTAACAAGACGTAAAACAAAGGTATGGATAACTTTTATTCTATTTATATATCCGAATCTTTCGAATTATTCCCTGGATTCGATTTTGATGGGTTTTTTTGAATGCTTTATGGTGCGTTTGATCCTAATCAATTTTTTCAGGTCAGATTTCTATATCTTTGTATGCAGTAGCGGTAATCGAAAGACAGATAATTAAATCCTTTGGAGGATTAGACCATGGCCATCAATCTTACTTTTGCTGGGTTGATAATAGCCTGCTTGGTGATCTCTGTTCTTGAGCGATAATTCTTTTGTTGCGGATATATTTCTCTTATCGAGCATAAAACCTGAAAGCTGGCTCGGTTCGCTTCCGTAACAGATAAAGGGCACGCAAGGCAATTAGGCGACTTCGGTCGTCTTTTTTTTGCGCAAGCATAATGGTAAAGCATCGATTCCTGCCTGATATCGTTGTTGGCTGTGCTGGCTGCAGAGATCGGCAGAGGGTTGCTGGTAAGGAATAAGATCCTGTTCAAAGTCTGCTGCGCGTTGGCCATACCGCGTTGAAAATGGCCTGGATCGCCAGCCCGGTCCGCTTCCTCAGCCATTTTCGCCTTGTCTGGCCTTAGCTCGCGAGACTTTGAACAGGCTCTAAAAGCGGACTCTGGCTTTATTTGCGTTGCCGAGCCGGCTTCGATCACGCTGCCGGATTACTCGATCAGCGAAACCAGATATTCAGTGACATTTTGATGTTCACCAATAAAGCCTTTCGGAAATTAATTGAATAACGTTAAGCCAATTTTAATTCTTTTGATTCAGGTCAGTTTTTCTCCAGCCTTGGGGATGATGCTTGATGGTTTTTGATTCCAGTCAATTTTTCCAGGATGAATTTCTATATCGTTACATCCAACAGCTTAAGTGACTTGCTAACGCAAAGTTAATGAAACGGAGAAAGATTGTGACTATCAATATGCTATTTGCAAGTGTAACAACCGCATGTCTAATGGTTGCTTTTCTCGGTAGATAATTCGCTTATTCGTATTATTCGATAGTACGTAACTACGCAAAAGAGCACGCAAGGCAATTGGCGACTTCGGTCGCCTTTTTTTATGGTCGCCTATATAGGCAAGCGTAAGTATTCTCGTTCAAATATCGGTTGCCTGCAGTCAATGCAGTGAGAGAAATCGTCCGGGCACCTCAGTACTAACCAATCCGAACCGGCAGTAAATCAGGCAGATCGACTTCCTGCTTTTTGCGTGGTGCCAGAACTTCCGCCTCGCCATCGACTACTTGTTCCCCTTTCTGATTGAATACGCGTGTAGCGATACGGACACGAAATTTCGGAAGCTTTTCCAATATTTCCAGCTCGATAGTTAGCGTGTCGCCGATTTTCACTGGACGAGTAAACTCCAGTTTCTGGGCGAGATAGATAGAGCCAGGTCCAGGAAGCTCACAGGCTATGGCCGCGCTGATCAGGGTTCCAGTCAGCATGCCATGCGCGATACGCTCCTTGAATATCGTCCGGGCTGCGTACTCAGCATCGAGATGCACGGGGTTACGATCCCCAGACAAGGATGCAAACAGCAATATGTCGCGCTCTTCGATGATTCTATGAGTGCTGGCTTTTTGTCCTACTTCAAGAGCGTCGTAGGGAATGTTGCTGACGGTGCTCATGTGGCGATGACCTTTTGTCTACTATGTAGTACGGCGTATAACCTTATTGCCTATGAGCGTGGTTATCCTGACCGGTTGGGCTGCCCAATGCAGAACCGGCTAGAGGCTCACCGGCTGATAAAAGAAATTCGAGCAGAAGAAATTGCTTCGGTATAGGCGAAGCAATTGAGGCGCGGTCGCTCAGGCCTTCTTCACAAACTCCGACTTTAGTTTCATAGCGCCGATACCGTCTATCTTGCAATCGATGTCGTGGTCGCCCTTTACCAAGCGAATGTTCTTCACTTTGGTACCGACCTTGACCACCAGAGACGAGCCCTTGACCTTGAGATCTTTGATCACGCTGACAGTATCGCCGTCCTGCAGCACGTTACCCACGGCATCCTTGATCACCTTGGCATTGCTATCACCTTCTGCGGCGGCGTCGGCAGACCATTCATGGGCGCACTCGGGGCAGATCAGCAGGGTGCCGTCCTCGTAAGTGTATTCGGAATTGCATTTCGGGCAGGATGGCAGGTGGCTCACTACTGATCTCGCTTCAGTTAAATCAGAACTGGCAATTATATAGGTTCTTTACCGACTTTCTGGATGAACAGAAAAATATCCTCTGTAATTACTAGTAGTTGTAGTTACCTGCATGCGAAGCCTGATAATAATTCTCAACGCCATCGTAAAAACAGGCAAGCCGTGGGATGGGCCCATCCACACGGCTTGACTGGTAAGACAGTTGTTCATCACGTCAACAGACCCTGGCTGGCTCATTTAAAGCCAGCGGCTGTATTAGTAATGAAGTCGTACTGGATCAATAAGCACGTGCTGAATCGCGCATGGCTTTAACCTGATCGTGGCTGCGCTGCACGCACTGATATTGGCGTTCAACCAAGGAACGCACATCACTGGGTAGTTCTTGAGCCAATGCATCCTTATAGCTGCTTATCGCCACATCTTCGCCACGTTCGCATTCATTCAGGATTGCTTCATCATCTTTGCCGCTGATAGCAGATTTAAAATCGATCCAGCCACGATGTAGGGCTCCTGAAACACTTGGGCTGCGTTGCGGATCGCCACCTAGCGATATAACCGTTTGTTGAAGCTCTTGCGCCGCTTGGCGACACTCTTCAGCATGACGAATCAAATTGCTTTTGTATTCAGGGGTTTTCAGGTCTTCAGCACATTCTTGGAAGCCTTTTTCACCGTCCAGACTGGTTTCGATGAGGTCATTCAATACGGAAATAACAGATTTATTGTCCATGATAATACCCCTAACATCAGATGTGTTTGTCGAGCGATGTAACATTTTTCACGTTATTGTTAACGCTGAAAAATATTTATAACGCTTGTACAAACGACTTTTGATCGAGAGTGATGGTTCATTCCGTTGGTCTGTTAGAGTGAGCCATACAGTTGGTTCAATGACTTCACAAGGCTTTCTGCCATCCCTTTGTTGTTACTATTATTTTTTCGAGAAAAATCCGCTTGATTATTGAGTTATCGAAAAATAATGCGATAAAAAAGAGAATACTGCTTTTTTATGGCTGTCAGGATGCGGAAGCTAACTCTTGAAGCGTTTTTCTAGGAAAACTCAGGCAAGCGAAACGGAGTTAAGCAAAAGTAACTGATCGTCACTGTTTTTTTTCGTCATGAACTGATGCTTGAAGTTTATTTTCTACTAAAGAAGTCAAGGGATTATTTCGCTGCTCGACTAGCTCTTAATGAAGTGGCTATTTGTAAAAACATCATGGGTAATGTTTTATACGAGCTATTAGGTTTTTGGTTTATTTGATTGAACTGCTTGTGATGATTTCAGGTCTCATTAATCAACCAGCATTCGACTGCCGTGTCGGTTATATTGCTAATTGCCAATGGTGCTGTGTTGATTACAGCTTGTTTGTTATTTTTGAAAAAAGGAAATCGTATGAAAAATATAACCAAAATATTATTTTCTGGCTTCTTTGTTTTCCTATATGGTTTGACTTCTCACCTGGCTATAGCTGCGGTCGATACGGAGGATTTCGTTGATGAAGCTTCAGCCAAGGTAATAGCTGAAATCGAAACGGCAAAATTGGCTCTCCAAAAGAGCACGACTCCTGATATAAAGAGTTTTGCTCAAAAAGCAATCGATGATCACACTAAAAACAAGATAAAACTTTCTCAGCTTGCTCGGGAAAATAATTTGGAAGTATCGGATGATGCTACATTAATGGACAGAGCTAAGGCAATGATTCTAAAATGGCGCGATGGTGAAAACTTCGATAAAGCTTATGTGAATAACCAAATATCCATCCATGAGCAAAGCATAAAATTATACGATGAATATCTAAGAGATGGCGAAAATGCAGCTGTCAAGCAATATGTAAAATCTACGCTGCCAACATTGGAAATGCATCTTAAAGAAGCTCAGGAATTGGCTGTAAAATATAAATTCGATGATAAGGAACAATAATATAACTTTATCGAGAAAGCTTCTTGGCCAAAGCTTGGCAGTTTCTTTTGCGATGGCTTCGAATACTTGCCGCGCCGGCTTGGGCTAGCAGTAGAGCCTGACCGGCGATCTTTCGAACAGATCAGGCTGTTTCTAGAGTGTGCGTAAAAAGATCAAATCCAGGATTCCTCTTCGCTAACGCGTCTCTAATGGTACTGGGTGCGTAGGGGCGGGAAAATCAGCGTCAAGCGCCTCTATATCTTCATCATCCAGGTTTAGTGAGAGCGCAGAAGCATTCTCGCGGATATGTGCGGGGGTACCCGACTCAGGGATGGCGATGACCTGTCCGCCCCGGATAGCCCAAGCCAAGGCCACCGCTGCCGACGATGAGGCATGTTTCCTGGCGATCTGCGCAAGCAGTGGATGCTGCAATAAGTGGCTACCGCTACCACCCAACGGCGAATAGGCCATCACTGGCAAGCCGTGCTGACCACACCAGGGCTGAAGCGCAAATTCCGTTCCCCGGCTGCCCAGGTTATAAAACACCTGGTCCGTCGCACAGTGGTTGCCTGCCCCAATCTCGAATAACTCTTGCATATCATCCGTATCGAAATTGGAGACGCCCCAGGAGAGGATTTTTCCTGCTGACTTCAGCCTTTCAAAGGACTCCACCGCTTCGCCGAGCAGTGAGCCAAACCGCCAGTGCAACAGATACAGATCCAGATGATCGGTTGCCAGACGCGAGAGGCTCTCATTACAGGCGCGCTCTATCATCAGTCGATTGGCATGCCAGGGATACGCCTTGGAAACCAGAAATACCTGATCCCGGCGACCTTCAATGGCACGACCTATCAACTTTTCCGACTGACCGTCGCCATACATTTCTGCCGTATCGATCAGAGAAAGCCCCAGGTCAAGACCAAGTTGCAGAGCAGTTATTTCCTCCTTATCGGCATGGCGTCCCTGGCCCAGATGCCAGCTACCCATTCCGATTGGAGGAACTTTGCGCCCATCGGGAAAGATCACCTGCTTCGTCGGTCTTTCTGCCATTGCATGGTCAGCGGATAGCACGCCGGTGGGTGGGCTAACCGCAAATCCTCGTTGCATGGGAGCCGCAAGCCCAAGGCCTGCAAGCATCTGCATAAAATGACGACGATGAATGGACATAAGCTTTATAGACTCCAACTCCGAATAGATAAGGCATGCCAGACGCCTGCACTTTGGCAGGTTAGGGTAGCGGCTCCAAACCTAGCGGCTTCGCTGATGCAGGAACAACTGGAGTGAACTTTCAGCCGCTCGCAAACCTCCCACTTTCAAACAGACCGGCATGAAATTGGGTGATCTCTTTCTTAAGCTGCAACGAGGCTGAACCATGAGCAACCGACTGCAAGGCAAGAAGATTTTAATCATTACCTCGAACACTGGTATCGAGCGCGATGAGCTACTCAAGCCCCTGGAGGCTTTGAGCGATTTGGGGGCCACATTGACTCATGCATCGAGCGACGGAGGACTGGTCCAGACCTTTGTTCAGGATACCGAGAAAGACATAACGGTAAAGTCCGACCTTAAATTGTCGGATCTGGTTGCCTCGAATTTCGATGCATTGGTTATCCCCGGTGGGACAGTCAATGCCGACACATTGCGCCAAGATAAACAGGCTCAGCACATCGTTAAGGAATTTGTGGAATCGGGAAAAATTGTCGCGGCCATCTGCCACGGGCCTTGGCTACTGATCGATGCCGGTGTGATTCCAGGCAAGACGCTGACTTCCTACTCCAGTGTACGCACTGACCTCATCAACGCCAAAGCCGCCAACTGGGTTGACGCTGAAGTAAAGCAATGCCCAGCCAACGGCTGGAATCTCATTACTTCACGCAATCCCAACGACTTACCAGCTTTCAATGAAGCGATTGCGCAAGCGCTTGAGGCGGCATAAGACAACCAAAGGAGGAGCTGTGGATAGCGCTTCTACCTCATGGTCTATTGTGGGACGTCGGCGAATATCGGGCGACATTGCTCCAACCAACCCAGCCGATTTGCCATCGGGTTTCTGGTAGCGGAGCTTCCTGTTCTTCTACCTGGTAGAGGTGATTTGGAAATACAGGCGTTGTCGTCATGTTCGTAGTATGCCGCCGCTTCAGGCTCAAGCTTGGCAAGTGAACCACTAGAAACAACAAAGCCCGCATAGGGCGGGCTTTCAAGGCTTTCTGGTACAACTTGGTACTACCAGAAACAAGGCAATGGTCGGAGCGACTGGATTCGAACCAGCGACCTTCTCGTCCCGAACGAGACGCGCTACCAAGCTGCGCTACGCTCCGAAGGCTGGCGCGCATTCTACAGAAAATGTCATGCGCTACAAGACCTTGTGGATGCGTTCTGCATTCTTCCAGAGTAATTGACTGAATTTTATGAGTTTATTTCATTGGTCGAGCAATTTTGTTCGGTCCGATTCGAAATGAGTCTTTATCGGGTGTTGGCCGGTAACTTGTCGGGACAGGGTGTCAATCGGTTGAATCTTCTTCGAACCGTCCTTCGGCACGATTTTTTCTAACATTTGCGGCCTCGAATATCCTGCCGTTGATGGCGATATAGATGCCCTCTGGGAGAATTTGGAGAGCTCCGATGGCCAGGCCAAGATTGAACGGTGCATCACTCAGGCGCATCCGGGCTGGTTGCATGGCACCGGTGAAGACGATGACCTTGCCGGGGATATTCTTCAGGGCGGCAGCGGTGGCGGTCATGGTATCTGTGCCGTGGGTGATGAGGATATGTCGGGCCGGGCTGGCGGCGACACGCTCGTGAATCAGCTCGCGGTCGGCATCGGTCAGTTCCAGGCTGTCTTTTCTGACTAGGCTGTCCACGGTGTAATCGAACGTTACCCGTGCTTCATCCAGGATGGTCGAAGCCATCGGGTCGCCGATCCGGAAATCGGAAAGGGCATCGTAATAAATCTTGTCGAAGGTACCGCCAGTGGTGAATATCTGGATATTCATGCAAGCTCCCGCCGCGTTTTCATGGCTGGCAGTAGTGTAGCGCACCTGCCTATGCGCCCATTCGTCAGGAGCGACTTATGACGCAATCCCGGAGCAAACCCTGGTTTGTCTATCTGGTACGGGCTGCCAATGGCTCTCTTTATTGCGGCATCAGCGACGATGCCGAGCGGCGTTTCGCCGAGCACTGTCGGGGCAGGGGCGCACGGTTTTTCCGCTCAAGCCCAGCGCAGGCCCTGGTCTATCTGGAAGCGTGTGCCGATAAAGGCGCTGCGTTGCGCCGCGAATATGCGATCAAACGATTGGCCAAGGTCGCCAAGGAGGCCTTGGTTGCCGGTTATTTTTCGTCCGGCGATTCACTTGTGCGACCAACACTGGAACAATGCAGACCCAGTTCCGGGCAGGAGTAGGAGCTCATGCAGATCCAGGGTTATTTCGATCTTCGTTTTGAATCCGTCAAGGATGTTTTTGCAGCCTCGTTCAACGGTAACGGGCAGCGCGGCGGAGCTATCTGCGTGAAGGTCGGTGGAGAAACGGTCATCGATCTCTGGGCCGGTACAGCCGACAACGCCGGTGAGCGTGCCTGGGATAGTGACACCCTGGTCAACCTGTTTTCCTGCACCAAGACTTTCACGGGGGTAGCCGCTCTGCAACTGGTTGCCGAAGGCAAGCTCGAACTAGACGCACCGGTGGCGCGTATCTGGCCCGAATTCGGTGTCAATGGTAAGGAGCGGATCACGCTTCGCCAGTTGCTTTGCCATCGTGCTGGCGTGCCTGCGTTGCGCGAGGTGCTGCCTGCCGCAGCGCTGTTCGACTGGACCGCCATGACCACTGCGCTGGCCAGTGAGCACCCTTGGTGGACGCCGGGCGAAGGGCAGGGTTACGCGCCTTTGGCTTATGGCTGGTTGCTGGGCGAGCTTATCCGGCGGATAGATGGCAAGGAGCCGGGCAAGGCTATCATGGCGCGTGTCGCAGAGCCGTTTGGGCTGGACTTTCATCTGGGGCTGAGCGATGCGGATATTTCGCGAGTGGCTTATCTGGTACGGGGCCGCAACGATTTTGGCGATGCTGGTGCGCAGCGCCTGATGAAAACCATACAGAGCGATCCGACCTCGTTGAGCGGGCGTGCATTCAACAACCCCCCTGGCTTGATGAACAGTGGCAACAAGCCCGAGTGGCTACGGTTTACCCAGCCTGCAGCCAATGGTCACGCCAATGCGCGGGCCGTGGCGGGTTTCTACGATGCTCTGTTGCACGAACGCCTGCTGGATCGTGCGTTGTTGGCCGAGATGACTCGCGAACACAGCCTGGGTGAGGACCGTACCCTGTTGGCGCATACTCGCTTTGGGCTTGGTTGCTGGCTCGATCAGCCACAAGCCAATGCCACCTTTGGCCTGGGGCCGCAGAGTTTCGGCCATCCTGGAGCGGGAGGTTGCCTGGGGTTCGCTGATCCGGAACGAGACGTGGCTTTCGGGTACGTCACCAACACGCTCGGCCCTTATGTATTGATGGATCCGCGTGCGCAAGAGTTGGCCCGAGCGGTTGGGTGTTGCCTGGCCTGAAGTATTCGTCGTCTGTAACAAAATTAGTTTGATAAATAATAGCTTGTATCCAGAATAGAATCTTGAGTTTCACCCTGGTTGCAGGGGCTTGCGTGACTGGCAGCCCATACTGAAAAATTGTTGACGGACCTTTGACGATGAAGTTGTTCAAGAGCACCACACTGATGCTGTGCATGGCTGTTTCCGGCTGCAGCTTCATTGACAAGCTTGGGATCGGTGACAAGACGGGCAGCAATAATTCTGCTGGTACTGGCAAATCTATTGGTGCTGTCGAAACACCGAAAGTGGATGCCGCTTGGTTCAGCGATTATGAAACAAACCTGCAGACCGCCCTCACAGGTAGTTCGTTCGAAATAACACGTTACGAAAACGCATTGATAGTCACGGCTCCGGTAGACAGTACGTTTAACCCTGACCGTCCCGGCATGCTTCTGCCGGTTTCGCTGAGCCCGATAACCAAGGTCGCCAAGCTGCTTGAAAAAGATCGGACGACCGCTGTCATGGTGCTTGGCCATGCCGATAGCCTCGGTTCCGCCGAGCTCAATCACACTCTGACGACGAACCGGGCCAGCGCCGTTGGAGCGATCTTCAGCCTGAGCGGTCTCAAAAGTGATCGTCTGCTGATCAAGGGCATGGGGTCGCTGATGCCGCGTTCGGCGAACGACAGTAAGGAAGGGCGGGCGCTGAATCGTCGAGTCGAAATGGTTTTGAGCCCGAAGAATGTCTTCAAGGTACTGGTAACGCAGTATCGGAGTCCTGCACAGCCGATCAAGGTTATCTCGCCTGTTTCGCCTGCAGTCGCTAAAACAACCCGGGTAGCCTTAGGTGAGTCCAAAAAAACGCCGCGCCAGAAAAAGAAATGATCCTGAAGCTGATCGGGATGCTGCTCACCTGCACTGATCGTTGATTCATATCGGCCAGAATGCTGGCTGTGTGGATAAGCTTTCTGCAGCACTCATGAATACAGGAGCCATGCCATGAATCAGCCGCTTGCCGATATGCGTCGCGACTACGCGCGCGATGGCCTCAGCGAAGCGAACGCATCCGACGATCCTTTCATGCTCTTTGACAAATGGTTTGTCGATGCGATGAAGACCGAGCACGCTCCGGTCGAGCCGAATGCAATGACTCTGGCGACGGTAGATGCCGAAGGGCGGCCGCATTGCCGGGTATTGCTGCTCAAGGCACTGGATTCGCGTGGCTTCACATTCTTTACCAATTACGAAAGCGACAAGGGGCGGCAGCTCGAAGCCTGCCCCTATGCAGCCATGACGTTCTTCTGGCCGGCGCTGGAGCGGCAGGTACGCATCGAAGGGGTGGTCGGGCGTGTGACCCCCGAGGAATCCGAGGCCTATTACCAGGTGCGTCCGCTGGGTAGTCGTTTGGGGGCCTGGGCTTCTCCACAGAGTCGCACGCTACGCGATCGGGCAGAGCTTGAGCAGTTGCTGGCTCGTACCGAACTCAATTTCGCCGGTGAGCCGCCGCATTGTCCGCCACATTGGGGCGGTTATCGCCTGATCCCGGACCGGATCGAATTCTGGCAAGGGCGCCCCAACCGTTTGCATGACCGGCTCAACTATCGGCGTCTTGCCGCTCAGTGGGTACGCGAACGATTGGCTCCCTGAGCGATACCGGCTATTACCAGCAATGCTTTCGGTTTCAAGATTTGTAGTCCAGAGCAACTTCTACTGTCAGTTGATTCAAGGAATCATTTATGCGCCAGTCGCTATCCACAGTCTTCTTGATGACCACAATATTGATCGTTGGTGGGTGCGCTTCCGATCTGGATGAAGACACCTACAGCAGAAGTGAGGCACGAGCAGTACAAACCATTCGCACCGGCACCATCGAATCTCTGCGCCCGGTGAATATCGAGGGCACGAAAACGCCCATCGGCAGCGGTGCCGGTGCCATTGCCGGAGGGGTGGCCGGTAGTTCCGTGGGTGGCGGGCGCGGCAGTGCAGTGGCCGCTATTGCCGGGGCGCTGATTGGTGGTGTAGCCGGTGCGGCGGCGGAAGAAGGGATTACCCGGGCGAAAGGGGTCGAGATCACCGTGCGCGAGGATGATGGCAATACCCGGGCCTATGTTCAGGAACTGGGTCCCCAGCATGTCTTCAGGGTTGGGCAACGGGTCCAGATTCATACGCTCAGGGGTACCAGCAGGGTAGTGGCGGTTCCCTGAGTGCGGTTTTTCTGTAAATGCTGCCTGCGCTGATTTGGTGAAACCTGGAATCGAACTCTTCTGGTTCATTGGAATCGATTCGACCGGGTGTGCTTTCTCCAGCATTATGTTTTATTGCTTTGTTCAGAAATGAATTCCCGTCGATAGCGCTCTTTTGATCGATATGGATAATCGGTCAATGATTGTTGTTGCATCTCTTTCCGGTCAGATTAGCGAATCGAGCCCTGTCATCTTACCGGAGCCGATCAAGGAGCTTTACCATGGCGCTTGCGCTGATCATTGTCTTGCCTTTTCTTGGCATCTGCTTCTCTCAGCTCATGCGTTCGACGCGTTCCTATTGCGCTCTGGGAACCGCGCTTACGCCCATTATGGCTTTGGGCTTGCTGTTGGCCGAGCGGAAAACCGTGTTTTCCGGCCAGGTCCGGATTGTCAACTGGCCCTGGTTATCCGATCTGGGGCTTGATCTGAGCCTGCGTCTCGATGGTCTGAGCTTTCTGTTTGCACTGCTGATTCTGGGGATAGGCCTGCTGGTCATTCTCTATGCCCGCTATTACCTGTCGGAAAGTGATCCGCCAGGGCGTTTCTTTGGTTATTTCCTGGCTTTCATGAGCTCCATGCTGGGCGTGGTGCTGTCGGAAAACCTCTTGCTGATGCTGATGTTCTGGGAATTGACGAGCCTGTCGTCATTTTTGCTCATCGGTTTCTGGAATCATCGCCGGGATGCCCGTCGAGGTGCGCGCATGGCGCTCGCTGTCACCGGTGGCGGGGGGCTGGCGTTGTTGGCCGGCATTCTGCTGATCGGACATATCGTCGGCAGCTTTGAGCTGACCCAGGTGTTGGCAGCCGGCGATACCATTCGTGCCCACGCCTTGTATCCGCTGGCGCTGATCCTGGTTCTGCTGGGAGTGTTCACCAAATCGGCACAGTTTCCTTTCCATTTCTGGTTGCCCCGCGCAATGGCAGCACCAACTCCGGTTTCTGCTTTCCTGCACTCGGCTACCATGGTCAAGGCCGGGGTATTTTTGCTGGCGCGTCTGTATCCGGCGCTTTCCGGTACGGACTGGTGGTTCTTCCTGGTCGGCTTGACCGGTATGGCGACACTGCTGCTCGGTGCCGTCATGGCGCTGCTCCAGCATGATCTCAAGGGTGTATTGGCCTATTCGACCATCAGTCATCTGGGACTGATCACGCTGCTGTTCGGCCTCGACTCGGATTTCAGTCAGGTAGCGGCGATCTTCCATATCATTAACCATGCGACGTTCAAGGCTTCGTTGTTCATGGCGGCTGGAATCATCGATCACGAGACCGGGACACGAGATATCCGCCAGCTTCATGGCATGTGGCGCTACATGCCGCATTCTGCCGCGCTGGCCATCGTGGCTTCGCTGTCGATGGCTGGTGTGCCGTTGCTTAATGGCTTTCTCAGCAAGGAAATGTTTTTTGCCGAGACCCTGGGGCAGCATCTGTTCGGCAGTTTCGGCGGGATAATTCCAGTCTTGGCAACGCTGGCTGGCGCATTTTCAGTGGCCTACTCGCTACGCTTCATTCATGACGTGTTTTTCAATGGCAAGCCCGTCGATCTGCCGATCTATCCACCGCACGAACCACCGCGCTACATGCGAATTCCCGTCGAGGTGCTGGTGCTGATCTGTCTATTGGTAGGGATTGTGCCGGGCCTGACGGTGGCTCCGCTACTCAATGCCGCAGGGGCGGCAAGCCTGAACGGGCCGATTCCGCCTTATAGCCTGTCCATCTGGCATGGTTTCAATACGCCGTTGCTGATGAGCTTTATCGCGCTGACTGGCGGCGGGTTGATCTATTTCCTGCGTAATTCGCTGTTTCGCTGGCACGAAAGCTTGCCGCAGCTCAATTCTCTCGAAATCTTCGAGCATGTGCAGCGAGCATTGGCTGCCCTGGCCAGAAAAGCCAACAAGCTGCTGGATAACGGTTCGTTGCAGCGTTACCTGGTCTTGGTCCTGCTCAGTGCGTTGACGCTGGTTGCAGTCGCCTTGTTGCCGCTCGATTCACTCACCGGCTCTGTGGCGCTGACACAATTGGACGGCATTACGATTCTGGGATTCGTCATCATGGCCCTGGCTTCGATGGCGACGGTGGTCTTCCAGCGGCATCGGCTAGTGGCACTGATGCCATTGAGTGCCGTGGGGTTGATGGTCTCGCTGGCTTTTCTGCGTTATTCGGCACCGGATCTTGCGCTGACTCAATTGTCGGTAGAAGTGGTGACCATCATTCTGTTGATCCTGTCGATCTTCTTCCTGCCGATCCGTACACCAATCGAATCCACCAGATTCCGTCGCGGTCGCGATCTGCTGGTCGCGCTGGCATGTGGGGTCATGATGTCGTTGCTGGCCTATGCCGTAATGACGCGCCCCTATGACAGTATCGCGACGTTCTTCCTGGAAAATAGTGTGTCCGGCGGTGGTGGCACCAATGTGGTCAACGTGATCCTGGTGGATTTCCGCGGGTTCGATACCCTGGGCGAGATTTGTGTGTTGGCCATCGCTGGGGTCGGCATCTATGGCTTGCTGCATGCGCTGCGCTTGCCCTTTCCAAAGCGAGACTACGGTGGCCGGACCTGGTCCATCGACAGCCATCCGATGATCCTCGACGATCTGGCCAGGCAGATGTTGCCGATGGCGTTATTGATTTCGGTATTCATCTTCATGCGCGGACACAATTTGCCGGGCGGCGGTTTCATTGCCGGGTTGATTACGTCGATCGCCTTGATTCTGCAATACATTTCGCATGGCGTGATCTGGACCCAGGAGCGCCAGCCGCTTAGTTACCATGGGATGGCCGGCTGGGGAATCTGCATTGCCGGGCTTACCGGGCTGAGCAGCCTGGCGTTCGGACATACCTACCTGACATCCGCGTTCAGGCATTTCCATTTACCACTGATCGGCGAATTCGAGTTGGCTACGGCCATGTTGTTCGATCTGGGTGTTTATCTGGCAGTCGTCGGTGCGACCATGCTGATTCTTTCCAATATGGGGCACGTCGGCCAGGACGAGTGCAAGGAGGTGGCCTGATGGAGGCTGTGTTTGCGATTACCCTGGGCATCATGGCCGCCAGTGGTGTTTATCTGCTGCTCAGAGCGCGCATCTTTCCAGTTGTCATGGGGCTTACCCTGCTTTCCTACGCAGTCAATCTGTTCATTTTCGCCATGGGGCGGCTTGGAACCGGAGTCCCCGCGGTGATTGGCAAGAGCACCGAATATGGCGACCCGTTACCGCAGGCGCTGGTATTGACGGCAATCGTCATCGGTTTTGCCATGACCGCTTTCGTGCTCGTACTGGCCTTGCGTGGCCTCGGCGAGCTGCGTACCGATCATGTGGATGGCCAGGAGCGGCGTAAATGAAGCACGCTCTGATCCTGCCCATTTTGCTACCGCTGTTCACCGGCGGCTTGCTGTTGGTTCTCCATCAACTGAGTCTGACGGTCAAGCGAGCGATATCCATGCTCGCTTGCTGGGCGTTGCTGCCCATCGCGATCTGGCTTGTGCTGTTGGCCGGTGACGGTGAACTGCGTACCTATGCCTTGGGCGGTTGGCAAGCACCCTTCGGCATTGTGCTGGTCCTGGACCGGCTGGCCGCGCTGATGTTACTGGTGAATGCCTTTCTGGCTGCCTTCGCTTTGCTGTATGCCTGCCGCGGCGATGACGAGCAGGGGCCGAATTTCCATACCTTGTTTCAGTTCCAGCTGCTCGGTATCAACGGCGCCTTCCTGACTGGCGATCTCTTCAATCTGTTCGTCTTCTTCGAGATTCTGTTGATTGCCTCCTATGCGCTATTACTGCATGGCAATAGCGCGCGGCAGGTCAGTGCCGGCATGCATTACGTCGTGTTGAACCTGTTGGGTTCCTCGTTCTTTCTAATCGGTATCAGCATGCTTTATGGCCTGACCGGTACCTTGAACATGGCCGACCTGGCTGTGCGCGTAGGCAATGCCGATGCCGGTCGGGCGCCGTTGATCGCGGCAGCGGGCTTTCTGCTGCTGGTGGTGTTTGGTCTCAAGGCGGCCATGGTTCCCCTGCATCTGTGGCTGCCGAAAGCCTATGCAACTGCTCCTGCATCGGTGGCGGCGTTATTCGCCATCATGACCAAGGTCGGAATCTACGCCATCCTGCGGGTTTTCACGCTGATTTTCGGTAGTACTGCCGGCGCAGTGGCGAATTTGCTGGATGGCTGGTTGTGGCCGCTGGCCCTGGTCACGCTGGCAATAGGCATCCTGGGAGTGCTGGCGGCCCGGGAGTTGCGGCAGATGCTGGCGCAGCTGGTGATCGTTTCGGTCGGTACGCTGTTGGCTGGCATTGCCCTGGGGTCGGTCCAGGGATTGAGCGCGGCGCTGTACTATCTGATTCATAGCACGATGGTGGCGGGAGGCCTGTTCCTGCTGGCGGACCTGATCGTCCGGCAGCGTGGCAACGAGGGTGGACGGCTGGTCCTTGCTGCAGCCCTGCGGCAGCCGTTGCTGCTGGGCTCGCTGTTTTTCTTCGGGGCGATTTCAGTCATCGGGTTGCCGCCGTTTTCGGGCTTTCTCGGCAAATTGATGCTGCTACGGGCTGTTGAGCCAGGCTACTCGGCGCTGGCGCTCTGGTCGATAGTGCTGATTGGCGGGCTGGGGATGGTCGTGGCCATGAGCCGGGCCGGCAGTCTGCTGTTCTGGCGCGCCGCCTATGATCCGAAGGATGAATCGATCCACGCGCCCAAAAGCGATGGCTTGCGTCTGCTGGCCTGTATCGCTCTGCTGTCGTGCAGCCTGCTGCTGGTAATTCTCGCCAAGCCGTTACAAACCTATATTCAAGCCACGGCTGCGCAATTGCTGGATCTGGCTCCCTATCGGCAAATCGTTGGAGGAGGTAACGCATGAAGATATTACCGCACCCGCTCCTGACGATATTTCTGACGCTGCTGTGGCTGTTGCTGAATAACACCGTTGCGTTCGGCCAACTCTTGCTGGGGCTGTTCCTGGGCTGGGTAATCCCCTTGTTGGCCGGGCGCTTCCTGCTCAAGGTGCCGCCTGTCTGCAAGCCGTTCAAGCTCTGTCTGTTCCTGCTGCTGATTCTATATGACATCGTCGTAGCCAATCTGCACGTTGCCAGGCTGGTACTCGGCTCGCCAAGGAAATTGCGTCCGGCGTTTGTCGAGGTACCCATGGATATCGAGGATGAATTCATCCTGACCATTCTCACCAGCATCGCTTCACTGACGCCGGGAACGGTATCGGCCGGCCTCAGCACGGACCACCGAACACTGCTGCTGCACGTCCTGGATACAGATAAGCCGCAAGACGTAGCCGAAGAGTTGAAGACGCGCTACGAAGCCCCGTTGCTGGAGATTTTCCGATGCTCGAGTACGTAGTTCCGCTGTGCATGACTTTGCTTGGTACAGCGATGCTGCTGAATACGCTGCGCCTGCTCAAAGGGCCGGATATGCCGGATCGAGTGCTGGCACTGGATACCTTGTATATCAATGGCCTGGCCATGATCGTGTTGTTTGGTATCTGGCTGGCTTCGGATCTGTTCTTCGAGGCGGCCTTGCTGATCGCGGTAATGGGTTTCGTCAGTACGGTGGCCGTCAGCAAGCATCTACTGCATGGCGATATTATCGATTGAGGAGTTCTGTATGCCTTTCTGGATTGAACTGATCGTCAGTCTGTTGCTGATTCTCGGCAGCGTATTTGCCCTGATCGGTGCGCTCGGGCTTTATCGACTACCCGATTTCTTCACGCGCCTGCATGGGCCGACCAAGGCCACTACGCTGGGGGTGGGGAGTATCGTGATCGCTTCGATGGTTTTTTTCAGTTGGCGAAACGGGACGCCAAGCCTGCATGAGCTGCTGATTACCATCTTTCTATTTTTTACCGCGCCGGTCAGTGCGCATATGATGGCCAAGGCCGCTATGCAGCAAAAGCTGCCGCTGAATGACAAGACTCAGGGCAAACCATGGGAATGAGCCCGAGCGAAAGCCTTGCCGAGGATAGATACAAGCCGCTTACTCGCGGCCGCCCCCCAGGTAAGCGCAGCCACGCAGGGTGCGCCCATTCATCTGCAACGTGGCGGCCAGTGGGGTTAGGATGGTATTGCCCTGGCAGCGCTGAGGTGCGATCCATAGCTCCAGGCGCTGTCCGTTCGCCTCGCTGCTGAAGTTGGTCTGGCCTTCCGGCAGTTGCTCTTCCAGATACGGCAGCGCTTGCGGTGGCTGGCCGCTGCGTTGCAGCAACATGCCTTGGCTGGTGATGGTCAACGTCAGATCCGGCTCGATCCGGGCACGCATGAGTGAGCCCTTGAGTTCGGGATCCTTGCAACCGGGGTTCTGGTCTTCCAGGCGGTACAGCCGGGTCGGCGTCAGCAGCCCGGTGGCCTTCGGTTCGGTGGTTGGCGCCATTCTGCCGCGCAGGTCGACGAACAAGCTGTTCGTACCTTGGCTCGCCATCAAGGTGCGGGCGTCCCGATCGAGCCCGAGTCCGTCCAGAACCAGAAAACGCCGACCTTCCGAGCAGGGTTCAAGCCATAGCCGGTCCTGTTCCAGAAGAAGCTCACCTTGCCAGCGGTCACCGGTTTTCAGTGGGTGGGGGTTTCCCTCTTGCGAGGTGGACTGACAGCTGGCCAGAAGAGGGACGAGCATGGCGTACAGGACGTGTCTGAAGGACATTGCTTACTCGGCCTGGCAGGAAAGAAAGACGCCGCTTGGAACGGCGCCGAAAAGGATCAGTTGCCCTTGACGGCTTTGCCGTCGACGGTGCCTTGTTCAAGGATGATGTGGTATTGCTTGCCGTCCTTTTCTACCTGATAAAGGCTAACCAGCAGGTAATTCCAGTTCTTGGCCAGCCACAGGATGGTCTGGCGCTTGGTCTGGGTGGGGTCGCGTACCCGTTCGACCTTGATCGCGTCGATCTGGCCGACCTTGGTCTCGACTTTTTCCTCGCCCAGCACGCGGAAATCGTAGGTATCGATTTCATCCACATCGATTACCTGATAGCTCATGCTTTGCTTGCCGGAAGCCACATCCTTTTGCAGGGCTACCTGATAGGTGGATTTGTCCAGCAGGCCGCGGTTGAGTGGCAGGGAAACCGGATCACCATTGTCGCTGCCGGTAACTTGCTTGGCGTTCCAGTTGAAGATGTGATTGACCGTCTTGCTCTTCGCCAGCCCGCCGCGCTTGAAGGCATAGCTTTGGGGCAGCAGGTCGTTGCCTTCGGTGCGAAAAACACTGCTTTCGGTCAAATTGACGATCATCATCGAGGCGCTGAAATCAAGCTGCCAGCTTCCATCCGGACGATGTTCCAGCTTTCTCTCGGCACTGCCGCTGACCGGAACCTGCTTCCAGTCGGCTGTGTAAGTGACAGAGAAAGGCTTCATTTCGAAGGCATGTAGTGGTAGGGACAGCATCGCGAGGGCAAACAGCAAAGCACGTCGCATCAGGTTCTCCTAGTTTCGTAATACCTGGTTTCGTAATACATGGCCATTGGTTGGCAAGGGTGCGCCATCCAGCATCGCCCCTCGAGTCCCCAGGCGCAAGCGTCCCTCGGCAAACCAGCGCACGGCCAGGGGGTAGATCCGGTGCTCTTCGGCATGGACACGCCGGACCAGGTTGTCGATATCCTCGCCAGCTTGCACCGGGATGACGGCCTGTACCGCGACCGGCCCACCGTCCAGCTCCGCCGTGACGAAGTGTACGCTGCAGCCGTGCTCCGCTTCCCCGGCCGTGAGCACCCGGCGATGCGTGTCGAGGCCCTTGTAGGCGGGCAGCAACGAGGGGTGGATATTCAGCAGGCGTCCTGCGTAATGCTCGACGAACGCCTGGGTGAGGATGCGCATGAAACCGGCCAGGACCACCAGTTGCGGTGCCTGGCTGTCGATGATCTCGATCAGGGCCTGATCGAAGGCTTCACGGTTGGCGAAGGCCTTATGGTCGATGATCCGAGTCTCGATGCCGGCTGCCTGGGCGCGCTGCAAGCCGTAGGCATCGGCACGGTTGGAGATGACGGCACGGATACGCACCGGCCCGCCGGGCTCTTGGCTGTCGATCAGGGCCTGGAGGTTGCTGCCATTGCCCGATATCAGTACGACTACATTGCAGGTCGGGTTCATCGTCAGGCTTTCAGGTTGTGCAGCAGGACCGCTGTCTTAGCGTCGGCAGCGGCCTCGATGTGGCCGATGATCCAGGGTGTTTCACCGGAGGCACGCAGGTTGGCCAGGACGGTCTCGGCCTGATCCGGTGCCACGCAGACGACCATGCCGACGCCACAGTTGAGCACGCGGTGCATTTCTTGCTCTTCGACGTTGCCTTTTTCCTGCAGCCAGTCGAAGACGGCCGGGCGAGCCCAACTGGCTACGTCGATGACAGCTTGGGTATTCTTCGGCAGCACCCGCGGGATGTTTTCCAGCAAACCGCCACCGGTGATGTGCGCCATCGCCTTGACCGCCCCGGTTTCCTCGATCAGTTTGAGCAACGGCTTGACGTAGATGCGCGTCGGTGCCATCAGCAGATCGGCCAGCGGCTGGCCGTCGAGCTCGGTGCCGGATACGCTGGCACCGCTTACTTCGATGATCTTGCGGATCAGCGAATAACCGTTGGAGTGCGGGCCGGAAGAGGGCAAGGCGATAAGCCTATCGCCTGCCTGTACGGTCGAGCCGTCGATGATTTCGCTCTTTTCCACCACGCCGACGCAGAAGCCGGCCAGGTCGTAATCCTCGCCCGCATACATACCCGGCATCTCGGCCGTCTCGCCACCGACCAGCGAACAGCCGGCCTGTGCACAACCTTCGCCGATGCCGGTGACCACGCGGGTAGCCACGTCCACGTTGAGCTTGCCGGTGGCATAGTAGTCGAGAAAGAACAACGGTTCGGCGCCGCAGACCACCAGATCGTTCACGCACATGGCCACCAGGTCGATGCCGATGCTGTCGTGCTTGCCGAGATCCATCGCCAGGCGCAGCTTGGTGCCCACGCCATCGGTACCGGAGACCAACACCGGTTGGCGGTAGCCGGCCGGAATCTCGCAAAGGGCGCCGAAGCCGCCCAGTCCGCCCAGCACTTCCGGCCGCGCGGTGCGTCTGGCGACGCCCTTGATGCGCTCGACCAGCGCTTCTCCGGCATCGATATCGACACCTGCGTCCTTGTAGCTGAGGGAAGGTTGCTTGCTCATAGAAATGCGGGCCTGTGACGGGAGTGCTGGATCGACCGGGATGCAATCGCTGTTCTGCATGCCCATGCTGGGCAACGGTAGTCGGTCGCGGAACCAGTGATTTTATCAGGCTTGCCGGAGAGCGGCCATCCCGCTGCCCACGTAGAGGGTTTCGTCTGCGCGGCATGGTTGCCGTGTTACAGGGCGGTGTTTAAGGTATAGCGCTTCCGCCGACCGAGAGTCCGTCATGCGTTCGATTGTTCCTTATCTGGTTTTATGCTCCGCGTTGATGCCGCTGGTGCCGGCTGTGGCCAAACCCATGGAAGGGCTGTATCGCGTACGCGAGCCTTTTTCCGCTCAGGAGCCGAATGCGCATGACGAAGGCTTGCGGCGTGCCTTCGATACTCTGGTGCTACGCCTGACCGGCAACCCTGATGCTGCCACCTCTCCGGCGCTGGCCAGCCTGCGCAGCAATCCCCAGCAGTTGATTACCCAGTATGGTGTGGAGAACGACATCCTGATGGTGGAATTCGATCCGGCCACCGTACAGCGCAGCCTGCGCCAGGCCGGGATGGGTACCTGGGGCGCGGAGCGGCCGTCATTGCTGACCTGGTGGCTGAGCGAGTCGTCGCAGGGTACCCAACTGGCGGGCGATGACCAGGAAAGCGGTAATCTGCTGCGTACTGCTGCACAATATCGCGGGCTCCCTTTGCTGCTGCCATTGGCCGATCTCGACGAGCAGTTGGCAGTGACTCCCGAGGTCGTACAGACTGGCAATGTCGGAGTCTTGCGCGAAGCTTCTTCCCGCTACGATGCCAATGCACTGCTGGCGGTGGCTGCCCGCGAAGCGGAAACTGGAGGCTGGCAGGCGACCTGGCAGCTCTGGCTGGCCAACAAGGAAGGCAAGGGGGAAGTCAGCGCCGCCAATCCCCAGGCGTTGGCCGACGCGGTAATGGTGGCAGTAAACGGTTATCTGGCCCCCCAGTTCGTCGCTCGACCGGAAGCTACGCAAGCGTTGCGCCTGGAGGTGCGGGGCGCGAATATTTCCCGTTTTGCCGAGCTGGATCGCCTGCTCGAACCCATGAATGGGGAGTTGATAGTGGTTGAGGGGGACCGGTTGGTTTATCGCCTGCAAGCCAATCCCGAACAACTGCGCACCCAGCTCGCCATGGCTCGTCTGCAGGAGGTTCCGGCTCCGCCTCCGCCACCACCGGCCCAGCAAGCTCCGACAGTCAACGCCAGTGGACAGCCAGTTGCTGCACCGTTGCCACCACCTTCGGAAGGTACTGGTACTCTGTTGCACTATCGCTGGTAGCAACCCGGCGCCATCCGGTTTCGGCAAGCCAGGCACGTATGTTGGAGGGAATCGCTGAACATGTCTGTTTCGAGCCGTTGGTTGTGGCTGGTCGGGCTGATCCTGGCCGGCTGGCTGGTGCATACGCTGATGCCAATTCTCTCGCCGTTCCTGATCGGCATGCTATTGGCCTATCTCGGCGATCCGCTGGTCGACCGGCTGGAAACCTGGCGTTTTTCGCGCACCTGGGCGGTGGTGACAGTATTCACGCTGCTGTCGCTGATCTGCCTGATGATGCTGTTGGTACTGGTGCCGATGCTGGGCAAGCAACTGGTACGCCTGTATCAGTTGATGCCAGTGTTGCTGGACTGGCTGCAATCGACCGCCTTTCCCTGGATTCAGAATCGCTTCGGGCTGGAAGAGGGCTTTTGGCACCTGGACCAGTTGAAGAACACGCTCTCGGGCCAGTTGGGCAGTACCACCGATCTGCTGGGCATACTGCTCAGCCAGGTGACTGCCTCGGGCCTCGCCTTGCTGGTCTGGCTGGGCAACCTGACGCTGATCCCTGTTGTCGGGTTCTACCTGATGCGCGACTGGGATCTGATGGTCGCGCGCTTGCGCAATCTCCTGCCACGCAAGCGTGAAGCCCATGTGGTCAAGCTGGTGGGTGAATGCCATGAAGTGCTTGGCGCTTTTTTGCGTGGGCAATTGATGGTGATGCTGGCTCTGGCGCTGATCTACGCGGGGGGGCTGATGCTGGTCGGCCTGGAACTGGGGCTGTTGATCGGCGTGTTGGCGGGCCTGGCCAGCATCGTTCCCTATATGGGGTTTGTGGTCGGAATTGGCAGCGCGATCATGGCGGCGCTGTTCCAGTTCGGTCTGCAACCCTATCCGCTGATCGGGGTGGTGGCGGTTTTCACCGTCGGCCAGATGCTGGAGGGCATGCTGCTGACGCCAATGCTGGTTGGTGACCGGATCGGCTTGCATCCGGTTGCGGTAATCTTTGCCGTGCTGGCTGGCGGACAACTGTTCGGCTTTACCGGCATTCTGCTGGCCTTGCCGGTAGCCGCCGTGATCATGGTGCTGCTGCGCCACGTACACGAACTCTATAAACTCTCCGGACTTTATGCAGAGCCGGCCGCCAGCATGGCCGACGAGCCGCCAGGTCAGCCATGAAACCCATCCAGCTTCCCCTGGGCATACGTCTGCGCGACGATGCCACCTTCGGTAATTTCTATCCTGGAGCCAATGCCGGAGCGCTTGGCTATGTGGAGCGTCTTTGTTCGCCGCAGGCCGGCTGGACCGACGAGCTGATCTATCTCTGGGGCAAGGTCGGGGCCGGGCGCAGCCACTTGCTGCAGGCAGCCTGCCTGCGCATGGGCGAGCGCCGCGAACTGGCCGTCTATCTGCCGCTGGAGGAGGTGGCGCAATACGGGCCGGTGTTACTGGAAAACCTCGAACAATGCGAGCTGGTATGCCTGGATGACCTGGAAGCCGTCGCAGGGGACGCCGCCTGGGAAGAGGCTTTGTTCCATCTGTTCAATCGCTTGCGCGATGCCGGACGGCGCCTGCTATTGTCTGCGGCAATGTCTCCACGCGAGCTCCCCATCAATTTGCCGGACTTGCGTTCGCGCCTGAGCCTGTCCCTGGTTTTCCAACTGCGCATGCTGTCCGACGAGGACAAGCTGAGAGCCTTGCAACTGCGCGCTTCGCGGCGTGGCCTGAGCCTGCCCGATGATGTCGGGCGCTTCATTCTCGGGCGCGGCGTGCGTAGCATGAACGCGCTTTTCGAGCTACTGGAAAAGCTCGATCATGCCTCGTTGCAGGCACAGCGCAAGCTAACCATCCCGTTCATCAAGGAGACGCTGGGCTGGTAGCGTTGCGCCCCTTTTCCTGTCAGTCGAGAATGTCCAGGATCTTTTCCGGTGGCCGCCCGATCACGGCCTTGTCACCGGCGATCAGGATCGGCCGCTCGATCAGCCGAGGATGCTCGACCATGGCCTGGATCAGCTGTGCATCGCCAAGGGCCGGGTCCGCCAGGCCGAGTTCACGGTATTCGTCCTCGCCGGTACGCAGCAGGGCCCGTGGCGGTATACCCAGCTTGGCGAGAATATCCTTGAGTTCCTCCGCGCTTGGTGGCGTTTCCAGATAGCGCACCAGGGTAAAAGCCAGCCCGCGGGCTTCGAGCAATCCCAGCGCACCACGGGATTTGGAGCAGCGCGGATTGTGATACAGCTTCAGTTCGTTCATACGCCAGGCCTTCGTCGGGAAGAAGATGGCTTATTCTAGTGGCCGATACGATCGATTGGTCTACTCAAGTTTGGCTGACCGGGGTTTTGGGATCAGGCGTTGCGACAGGGTTATGGCTATAAGCGATAACGCAATATTGGAGCTGCGGATGTCAGAACTTGACTGATCGAATCGCCCAGACAAGCCACTTGAGTCGATAAATAACCTCCGAATAGGAGAGGGAATGCAGTTTTCCATTGATAGAAGCGCATCGTTCGGGCGTTTTCTGATTCGCCGCTTTCTCGAAAACCGTGGACTGAATTGTGCGGCGGAACTGACCTATACCACGCTGTTCGCCGTGGTACCGATGATGACCGTGACCTTCGCGATGCTATCGGTGGTTCCTGCCTTCCAGGGGGTCGGGGAACAGATCCAGGAGTACATCTTCCACAATTTCATCCCTTCGACCGGGGAGGCGATCCAGGGTTACCTGACCACCTTCAGCACCCAGGCGCGCCAATTGACCTGGGTCGGCGTCGGCTTCCTCATGCTGACCTCGGTGATGATGCTGCTGACCATCGAAAACACCTTCAACACCATCTGGCACATCGACCAGCCACGGCGCGGCGTGTCCCGCCTGCTGCTGTACTGGGCGGTGCTGACCATGGGGCCGCTGGTGCTGGGCGCGGGATTTGCCAGCACGACCTATATCGCGTCGCTGTCGCTTATTTCCGGACCGCATGCCTTGCTGGGCGTCGGAATGTTCTTCCAGTTCGTGCCGCTGCTGCTGAACATGGTGGCTTTCACGCTTATCTACATCACCGTACCCAATACCCGCGTACCCCTGAAGCATGCACTGATCGGTGGGGTGGCCGCTGCTATGTTGCTGGAGGTAGCCAGGCGCGGCTTCAGCTTGTACGTGGTGCTGTTCCCCAGCTATGAACTGATTTACGGCGCCTTTGCCGCCGTGCCGCTGTTTCTGCTGTGGATCTATCTGTCGTGGCTCATCGTCCTGCTCTGCGCCGAACTGGTTTGCGGGCTGTCTTCCTCGCTCGAATGGCGTCAGCGGCGGGTACCGCGCCTGCTGGTGATGCTGACGGTTCTGCGTATCTTCCACCAGCGCCAGCAACTGGGCCATGCCGTGCGCTTGCATCATGCGCACAAGGCTGGCTGGCCGATTCCGCATGACGAATGGAGCCAGATCATGGGCTTTTTCGAACGGGAAAATCTGGTCACGCGCACCAATCTGACAAGCTGGGTCCTGTGTCGGGACCTGGGTCACTACAGTCTCGATCAATTGCTCAAGCGCAATCCCTGGCCGTTGATCAGTCTCGATCAACTGCCACAACATTTTGACGAGCCGTGGTATCCCGACTTCCGTGCCGCATTGGAGCAATGGCAGCAAGAGCGCTCCAGGCTGTTCGGTGGAAGTCTCGCCCATTGGCTGGACGGGAAAACCTCATGAAATCACCTTGCGCGACATTATTGCTGGTTCTGGGATTGCTCGGAGGCTGTTCCGAAGACTGGGGTAGCGACCAGCATGGTCGGCCAATAGCAGCCCGCCAACTGGAAGGACGCTGGCTGCTGATCAATTACTGGGCCGAATGGTGCGGCCCGTGTCGCACGGAAATTCCTCAATTGAACGAGTTGGCCAGATCCCACCCGGATATCGTGGTACTAGGGGTAAATTTCGACGGATTGCAGGGCGAGGCACTGGTCAAGGCAGCGCAAGCACTCGGTATCGAATTCCGAGTGCTCGCCGATGATCCGGCCGAACGGCTCGGCTTGCCGCGCAGCGCAGGGCTGCCTGCGACTTACTTGGTCGATGCCGACGGGCGAATGCGCGAACGACTGATGGGTGAGCAGACGGCAGCCGGCCTCGGCGCACGGCTGGCACAACTGAAGACCGGGAAATAAAGCAGCTCAGGGATGCACGAACCAGATGTCCTGCCAGAAGCCGATGACCCTGGCCGGATATTGCGGCTGCCCGAGGGTGCCGTTATAGCGACCCAGGGCGCGGTCGAGGTCGCTGTTTTCCTTTTTCAGGTAGTAACTGAGAATGGTGCAGCCGTAGCGCAGATTGGTAGCGTTATCGGTGAGATTGTCTTGCGAGCGACCCAGTTCGGCCTTCCAGAACGGCATGACCTGCATCATGCCTTGCGCGCCCACGCGGGAAATCGCAAAGCGGTCGAAGCGGCTTTCCGTATGGATCAGCGCCAGTACCAGTTCCGGTGTGAGATCGGCTCGGCGCGCCTCCTGGTGGACCAGGCGCAGTAAAGTCAGGCGCTCTTGCGGATCGGCCAGATAGCGCTTGAGCCGGGTGGACATATCCAGCAACCAGACTTCGGCATCGAAGCGGTCGACAAAACTGTCGGCTTGCGCAACGGTGCGCTGCATCAGCTCGCGCAGCTCCGGTTCCGGGGCCTGGCGCAACTCAGCCAGGACCGGCAAGGGGAGCAGCAGGCAAACCAGCAGGCAGCAACTGGATAGGCGCATGACCGTTCAGTCTTCGGCTGGCAGGTCGAGCGCTATCCTGCCGGTCCGGCGCTGCAGGAGCTTACGGAATTCTTGCTGCAGTTCAGGATCGCTATGGGTCAGCTCGATCAGACTCTGCTGGAGTTCGCCAGCCTCGTTGTCGAGGCCAAGCTCGCCCAGGCGTTTGATCCGGTGCACCCAGTGCGGCACATCGTCGCTTTCCAGATCGTCGTAGATCAGCGCATGCGCTTCGCGCAGCTTGCCGCGCAGTGTGCGGCTGATTCCAAGCGTGGCCTCGGCACGAGTCTTGTCCTGGGGATCTTCCACGTAGAGCCACAGCCGATCCACTGTGGCGAATTCATCTTCAGCGAAAGGATCGTCGAGCAGGTTCAATTCAAGGATGCCGTGACGGTTGGTGTCGAGTTCGTGGCTTTGCGTGCCGACGACCACCGTCACCGGGTTATCGCTCCAGGGCAGGTCGCTGTATTCCAGGCGGGAATCCCGTCGCACCTCCTCGAGCTTGGCAAGGTTCTGCTGTGAGCGGCCATTGGATTCGACGTTCATGAACGGATTGAGTCCATCAATCCCGTAGCGAACCCAGTCCCGTGTGGCGTTTTCCGGTATGTGGCCCAGGGTCGCCACATCGAGCACATTGGCACCGAGGCCGGCGGCCAGCGCCACTGCGCCGAAGGGGATCTCATAGATCTCCCGCCACGGCTGGTAGGGCGTGTAGCGGTCGTAGCGGCGAGTCACTTCGATATCGGTGACTTCGAAGGTCCTCTGCTCATTGATCCGAATGCGCCGTTGCGGCAGCTCGAGTACCGGCGGTTCGCCAATCTCCATGGTCAGGCTATGGGTCAGCGGCTTGCGCTCGACGCGGGTTTCCTGCTCGCTGCGTTGTGGCATGTGGTTGGCGCAGCCGCCCAGCAGCAACGCCCAGAAGAGCGTGCCACTGATGATGAGACGGTTGGGCATGACCGGCAGTCACCGGCCGATACGCGAATGAAGGAAGCCAGGCAGCTCGGCGACAGCGACCGTTTCGGGCTGTTCGGCCTGGCGCTGCTTGTACTCGAACGTACCATCGGCCAGCCCACGTTCGCTGATCACGAGGCGGTGCGGGATGCCGACCAGTTCCATGTCGGCGAACTTGACGCCGGGGCTGGTCTTCTTGTCGCGGTCGTCCAGCAGAACCTCGTAACCGGCAGCAGTCAGTTCGGCATAGAGCCGGTCGGTTGCCGCGCGCACGGCTTCGTTTTCGTACTTCATCGGCACCAGAGCGATCTGGAAGGGTGCCAGCGCTCCTGGCCAGAGGATGCCGCGCTGATCGTAGTTCTGCTCGATGGCGGCGGCGACCACACGGGACACGCCGATGCCATAGCAGCCCATGGTCAGGATCACCGGCTTGCCGCTCTCGCCCAGTACCTTGCAGCCCATGGCTTCGCTGTATTTGGTGCCGAGTTGGAAGATATGGCCGACCTCGATGCCGCGCTTGATCACCAGCGTCCCCTGGCCATCCGGGCTCGGGTCGCCTTCCACCACGTTGCGCAGGTCGGCGACTTCCGGCAGCGGCAGGTCGCGCTCCCAATTGAGGCCGAAGTAGTGCTTGCCATCAACGTTGGCACCGGCTGCGAAGTCGCCCAGCAGCGCCACCGAGCGGTCGACGATGGCCGGGATCGGCAAGTTCAGCGGGCCGAGGGAACCGGGGCCGGCACCGATGGCCGCACGAATCTCCGCCTCCGAGGCGAATACCAGCGGACTGGCCACCTGCGCCAGATTCGCCGCCTTGATCTCGTTGAGCTCATGATCGCCACGCACCAGCAGGGCGACCAGCGTGCCTGGCTCGGTGCCATGCGCCACCAGCGTCTTGACGGTGCGCTCGATAGGCAGGTTGAACTGTTCGACCAACTCGGCGATGGTCCTGGCCTCGGGCGTATCCACCAGACGCAGTTCCTCGCTGGCAGCGGCGCGTTCGCTTTCCCGCGGAATCGCTTCGGCTTTCTCGATATTGGCGGCGTAGTCGGAGCTGTCGCTGAAGGCGATGTCATCCTCGCCGGAATCGGCCAGTACATGGAATTCGTGGGAGCCGGTACCGCCGATGGAGCCGGTGTCGGCTTGCACGGGGCGGAAGTCCAGGCCCAGGCGGGTGAAGATGGCGCAGTAGGCCTGGTGCATGCGCTCATAGGTCTGCTGCAGTGAGGCCTGATCCAGATGGAAGGAATAGGCGTCCTTCATAAGGAATTCGCGCCCGCGCATCAGCCCGAAGCGCGGACGGATCTCGTCACGAAACTTGGTCTGGATCTGGTAGAAGTTGATCGGTAACTGCTTGTAGCTGTTCAACTCGTTGCGCGCCAGGTCGGTGATGACTTCTTCGTGGGTCGGGCCGACGCAGAATTCGCGGTCGTGGCGGTCGCGGATGCGCAAGAGCTCGGGGCCGTATTGCTCCCAGCGTCCGGATTCCTGCCACAATTCGGCGGGCTGGATGGCCGGCATCAGCACTTCCAGCGCGCCGGCCTTGTTCATCTCCTCGCGGACCACCGCCTCGGCCTTTTTCAGTACCCGCAGGCCCATGGGTAGCCAGGTATAAAGCCCGGAGGCCAGCTTGCGGATCATCCCGGCGCGCAGCATCAATTGATGGCTGATTACCACGGCATCCGAGGGCGTTTCTTTGAGGGTCGAGAGCAGGAACTGGCTGGTGCGCATGGGCTGGTGGGTCCGCTTTGGCTGGAACTGCGCATTGTAAGACGCGGGTCTGGCCGCGTACAGGTGCGCTGCGGCTTAGAATCGGCCTGCACAGGGTCCTTGTTTCGAGTTTCGTGAAGGCTCGGAATAGCCGTCCGGCTGGCCTCGCACCGGGCCTTGAATGGATCATGTCAGGCCGTGCCGGGCCACTGGCAGTGGTGATGGCAATTAGCTATCAATTGGCGGGTGATCCGTAGCCCGATCAGCCGGCCAAGCTGATGATAACTTTCCCACTGGGCTTCGTCGAAGAACTGATCGCCGATGCTCTGTTGTGGAAAACCGCTGTCCTTTTCCCGTTCGCCATAGGCGCGCAGATCCAGTGGCATATCGGCGAGCAGACGGGGTTTCGCCACCAGCAAGGTGCCGACCGATCTATCATGGTAGGTGATCCTCCCCGACAGCAGGCACGGTTGACCGGGGGTGGCCTTCGCGAAGTCGCCGAACGCGCCGCAGGCGGCATCGGTCGGGGCGGCGCTGAAGTCGATGGTGGCGTCATAGTCGATACGTGCCTTGCGTACCAGGTTTTCCAGGTCTTCGAAGCGATAGTCCGGATCCGCCCCGGCGTCGACCAGGACGATGACCTTGAGCTTGCGCTTGAGCAGTGCGTAGACGCCGGTATTGTCGAAATGGCCGCCGTCGGACAAATACCAGACTGGCGCGCGCAGGCCGGGAAAACGGGCAAGCAGCTCGAATGCGACGGTTGCCACACGGGGAAAGGTCTTGGAAGCAATATCGAGAAACGCCTTGCCCAGTGTCTCGGGAATGGGGTTTCTGGTCCGCTGCAAGCCATCTGTAATGTGTCCTGGAACCTTGAACCAGTAACCCAGCCGAAATCCTGTTAGAAACAGTAGTACGGCGGCTCCAGGGCTGGTTCGAGAACCCATGCCACTACTGGCGGCGGCACCGGAAATGGCTACCCAGCGTGACAGGGTATCGGTGTTTCCCGGCCATGGGATCGGGCTTCTGGTTCCGGTTTCAAGACCGAGTGCGCTCACCGTCATTGCGATTCCCTTGCGATCGGCATTGTAATTTCCGGTCCGGTCGTCGACGGTCTGGTTGATACAACAACTGATCAGGTGGATGGGGCCTCCATGTTTATGGGGCTGGTAGCCCGACAGCGGCGTGTCATCCCCTCCATCCGGACGGAGGAGCGGATGCACCTGTTCGGTGATCCCGCGCGTTCTTTCTTGCAGAGGGGTTTCAGGAAAACGAGGGGATTGCTCCTTTGAGGCCGGTGCATAGTTCCCAACGGAGATATACGCACGTTCGATGCGCGCACGGTAGTAATTATGCAGCGAGCTGAAGTTGACTACTTCGAAGTTAGTACGACGCACCCAAAAGCATAAAAGTACAAAAACCAACAAAAATATCCATCTTAATGCCGGAGCCGTGGCGTTCAGCCAAGCCAAATCCAGCCTGCCAAGTAGCTGTGATGAGGTGCTGACAGGTTGTATGAAATCCAAGGTCAGCATCGTTAGCAGAAGCAGCAATACCGCTAGCACCAGCAGACCGCAGACATTGACGAAGTTGCGTGTTCCCAGCTTAAGGGCAACGCTGCGGGTTTGTTCGAAAGTCCGCTGAAGACGCGGTAGCTGCAGACGCAAGACGGTAAGTAGTCCCACCAGGGAGGTGATGTTGGTGACAGCGGCGGTGAGCCCAAGGGAAGAGTCTTCCTGTTGGCCGTGTTTCAACAGGTATTCCGAGGCCTGATACAGGCAGGCCAGGCCTGCCAGAATCAGCAGCCACCAAAGAGATGTTGCCAGATTTTCGGTGCGCTTATGTCGGTAGATTGAGGACGTTCGCTTCTTTGCCGACTCGGCAGTGGAGTCGTTGAGGCCAAAGAACCAATAGCGTGCGATGGCAATGGCTCCATAGGCGATGGGTATCAGGCAAGCCCACCACCAGAAATAATTTGCTATCTCGGGATATCTGTCTCCAAGAAATGTTTTAAGCGCCACAGCAGGTGCCACAGCCACTGCCGCGACCAGCAGCAGGAGCACGGACACCTCGAACAGCGAGGCGATGCAGCCTCGCAGTGCCGAGGCGAAGGCCATGCCCAGGTCCTGGCGCCCGGCTGCCTTGAGGTAGCGGCCATTGCTGCGCAGCCACCAGAGCAGGGTGGTGCCCTTCTTGGCCAGGCCTTCTTCGACCTGTTTGGCGTCCTGCCCTGCCTGGTAAAGACGACCCAGGGCGGCACCGATATAGCCGCCCCCGGAGACCGTGGACAGATAATCGAAACGATGCAGCAGCTTATTCTCCGCCAGGCCGCGCAGCACACCGAAGCACAGGGTGGCGCTGCGAATGCCGCCCCCGGAAAGGGCCAAGCCCCATTTTTCGAGCTCTGGGGGCAAAGTGTCTTGGGGATAAGCTTTTCGAAGATGCTCCCACCGTTTTTTTAGCGCATCGTCTTCTTTATCGGACGACTCGACCGGCGCTGCCAAGGCGGCGCCCGGCTTGTCATCTTCTTTCGGGCTGGAGCCATCTGTGGCGGGTTGTTCGGCAGGGGTGAACTGAGACATGCTGGATCCTCCCATGGATACCGGGCAGCCCTCCTGGCTGCCGGGGTGACCGGGTTCTTACCCATACGGGATATCGCTGTGGAACCGCGCCAGGCCCGCTGGGCTCCGAGGTCGTGGCCATCGATCACCCCGTGATGGATGAGCATAGTCGAGCGCTTCACCAACGCAAGACGAGGTCTTCCTCGGAGCGTCGCATGGCTGTGGCGACGCCCTCTGCGACCGGGTCGTTCAGAACCCACTCTCGCGCACCAGCACCGCCGCCACCTGGGTGAAGGCCTTGAGCAACAAGCTCTGGCGCTCGCCGTCGATGACGACTCGGCCGCGTACCTGGCGAAGGTTGTCGGGCGGGGCTTGTAGCTCCAGCCGGACGCGGTAGAGGGCAGGCGTCGCCACTGCGCTGTCCCGATTGGTTTCATGGGTGGGGATGCTGCCGCCATGGCGGGTATCGAGCATGGCATGCGGCAACCGGCCGGCGCGCACCGAGTCCACCTCGACCACCCGGGCCGACAGGCCGATCCAGGCACCGTCGGGACGGAAGCTGGCCGTCGCTCCCGGTGCGACGCGGTGCACGTCGCGCTGCTCGACATAAGCCTCCACCATCCAGTGCGAAGGGTCGATCACCACGCCGATGGGCGTTTGCGGCCCTACCCAACTGCCGGCGCGCAGCAGTGGGTCGATGTCCAGCCAGGTGCCGGCGAATTCGGCCGTCACTTGCAGGCGCGCCGTCTCGGCGGCCACCGCGCGCACCGAAGCGATCTGCTCGCGCAGCCGCTCGGCGGTGGCCTGGCTGCGCTCGTGGCCATCCTGTTCGGCGATCAGCCCACCCAGTTGCCGGTCGAGCGACTGGGCGGCGACTTCCGAGCGCAGCGATTGGGCGCGCAGGTCGGGGGCCTCGAACTGCGCCAGGGATTGGCTGGCGTGGATCTGGCCCGGCGCGCTGATCTCCATCACCCGTGCCGCGAAGGGGGCGAAGACGAACTGTTGCCGGTCCGAATGCGCCATGGCCGGGGCGTCGATCGCCGAGCGCCAGGGCAGCGCCAGCAACAGCAGCGCCACCAGGCCGCACAGATAGAGGCCGCGCCGCCGCGCCGGGCGCGTTTCGCTCCAGCGCCGCTGCCATACGGAGACCTCCGACCAGATCGGCCAGAGCAGGAACCAGAGAACCTCGACGGCGAACAGCACGATACCCAGCACCTTGAAAAAGAACAGATAGACAGCCACCGCAATCGCCAGGAACACCAGCAGGCGATACAGCCAGGTGGCGAAGGCGAAGCCGACCAGGGCCCGGCGGACCCGTGGCGTCACCGGCTCCGGATCGGGCTCGCGCCAGCCCAGCAGGGTGCGCCGCAGCCAGGCGCGGGCCATGGCGCCGGAGCGTTCGTGGAGATTGGGGAAGTCCAGCAGGTCAGAGAGAATGAAATAGCCATCGAAGCGCATGAACGGGCTGATGTTCAGCGCCAGTGACAGTACCCAGCCGGTGGTGGCCAGATACAGCATGGCCTGGCGAGCCGGGCCGTCGTCGAGCAGTGCCCAGGCGAAGGCGGCGACGCCGGCCAGGGTCAGTTCGGTGGCCAGCCCGGCGACCGAGATCGCCAGCCGCTGGCGGGAGGAACGCAGCCGCCAGGACTCGCTGGTATCGGTATAGAGCATCGGCCAGAGCACCACGAAGGCCACCCCCATGTGCGCCACCCGCACGCCCAGGTGGGTCGCCACCAGGGCGTGGCCGAGTTCGTGCAGGGTCTTGGACACCGCCAGCGCCGCCAGGAAGCCCAGAATGCCCGCCGGGGTCAGGATATCCACCACACCGGCCTTGAACACATCCCATTGGCGCGCCACCAGCGCCAGGCCAAGCACCACGATGGCCAGCAGCAGGCCGAGGCCGAGCGGCGAAAACAGCGGGCGCATCCAGGGCAGCAGGGCGGCCAACCAGCGTTCCGGGCGCACCAGCGGCACGCGCACGAACAGGTAGTGGTGCAGCCACCAGCGCCAGTGCCGCCAGCCCGGCTGACTGGCCTGGGCGACCAGTTGGCGCAGCCGCTCGCCCTCGGCGCGCAACAGGTTGTGCCGGGCCAGGAAGGTGGCGAACGCCTCGACCTGTTCGGGCAACACATACAGGGCGGTATTCGCCGAAATATCCTCGGCGATGCGGCGCGGGTCGCCTGGCCAGCGCAGCAGGCATTCGAATTCCAGCCAGCCGATGCGGTAGAAACGGTTGGTCACCGGGTCCTGGATGGACCACACTGGTGCGCCGTCCCGGTCCGGGGCGGCTTCGTGCAGGCGCAGATCCTCGCGCAGTGGCGACGGCGCAGGCGCGGTACCGATCACAGGCCGCTCCACTCACGCAGCGCCGCCACCGGCCGGCGGAACAGGTAATAGCCCAGGGTGACCCAGCCGCCGTAGAGCTTGGCCGTGCCGCGCAGGCCGATACGCGCTCGTTCCTGCGCGTTGCCGAAGGCTCCGCGCAGTCGGTAGCTGGCGACGTTGTCCGGCGACAGCGTCGCCTGGTAGCTGGTCTCGGTGAGCCGCGCGCTCAGCGGCGACAAGGGCTGCACGGTGAGGAACAGGCGCAGCTCGGCACCCGGCTCCAGGGTGATCGCATCCGCCACTGGCAGATGCACCAGCACGCCCGGTTTGCCGGGATCGGCCAGTTGCATGATCCGCTCGCCGGTCACCACCGGCCGGCCGAGCCAGTCGTCGGGGTCGCCGAACACCGCCACCCCATCGCGGCTGGCGGTCACGTCGATGCGCGCCAGTTGCGTCTGCACCGCTGACAGCTCGGCTCGCTTCTCCTGCGCCCGGCCATTGAGCAGGGCCAGTTCGGCCTTGCTCTGCAGGTTGTCGAAGGCCTTCTGGGTGGCGGCCTGCAACTCGGCGTCGGCCACCGCGACCGACTTCTGCGCCACCTCGAGCCGGTTGCGCAGGGTGATGTCGTCCAGGGAAAACAGCAAATTGCCCTTGGCTACCATCTCGTTGGGGCGCACATGGATGCTCTTGACCACTCCGTCGAGCGGCGCCGCCACCACTTCCGCGTCCATTGCCATCACCTCGGCTGGCGCCAGCACCGTCTGGCGTACCGGCAGCAGCAGGGCCAGCGGCAGCAAGAGCAACGCAAGGCGCTTGCGGCCGTGCGTCAGCCAGCGTGGCCGCCAGCTTGCGCGCGGCTTGCCGGCGAGCATCTCCCAGCAGTAGCTCCAGGTTTCTCCCAGTCGCGCCAGCAGCCAGCCTTGTGCCGGAGTCGGTGGCGCCTCCAGCAGAAAACAGGCCCAGCCCAGTTCGCTGCCGTCGCGGCGGCGCAGGGGCAGGGCATACAGTCCGCGCGGCCACCATTCCTCCCAGCCCTCGGTCACGCCGGACGGTGGCGACTGCGGCGCCAGACCCGGCTCGAACCAGCCCGGCTGCGCCTGCGCGCACTCGTGCAGCCACGGCCAGGCGCGGCGCAGCCAGACCAGATAGGGGCTGTCCTCTTCCGGGCGCACCAGGCCGGATATCGCCAGCAGCCCCTTGCCGGAAGCAAACACCAGTGCCTGGCGAAAACCAAGTGCGGCGAAGCTGTCGTTGGCGATGGAAAACACCAGCTCGGTCAGGGTGCTGGCTGCGCGAGCCTTAGCTTCCAGGGTCAGTAGCTGGTCGAGTGGGGCCAGTCCGGAGGGCGTGCCAGAGGATGTCATCAGTTATTTTTCGCTTGTCAGGGATGGGTGAGGGCAGGCAGATCGACCAGAAAAGCCAGAAGCCGACGTATCGTCATCGGTAGGCAAGCGGAGCCTTGCCTACCTTGCGAGTGCGCATCCTCAAGGCGTCTGCGGAAAGCGCGCGATGCCGGTCATGCCGGCCAGCAGGTCCTCGGGTTTGCCGTCGATCCGGCCCTCCAGCTCGACCGTGCGTGCCACGGCGTCGACCCGGGCGTTGATCGCCGTTACCTGGGCGGCGTAGGTCTTGCCGTTGTCATCGATGCTCACCTCGAACGGCGAGCCGACCTTCAGTTGGCGCAGTAGCGTCGAAGGCACGTTCAGCCGTACCTTCAGCGAACTGTCGCTGACCAGCTCCAGCAGCGGGTTGCCCAGGTTGACGCCCTGATGCGGCTTGACGTGGACCTTTACCAGCCGCCCGGAAAACGGCGCCTTCACCACGCAATGGGCCAACTGGGCGCGTGACAGCGAGATCGCCGCCAGCGCCCGCTCGGCGGCGGCGGCGGCCTGGGAAACCTCCAGTTCTCCCGCTGCATTCAGCTCCTGCATGCGTGCCTTGGTTTCGCGGGTTTCCTTCGCCGCCTTGTATTCGGCCTGGGCCATCCGCAACTTGGCCTGTTCCTCGCCGCAATTGAACACAGCCAGCGTCTCGCCCTTGGTCACCTGCTGGCCCAGGCTGGCGTTCAGCGTACTGATCTGGCCGACCAGTTGTGCTCCCAGGGTGGTCTCCAGTTCCGGGCTGATCAGCACGCGGATGGCGTTCGGATCGACCGTGGATTCCTGAGCGAAGGCCGGTAGCGCGAGCGCCAGTGCCAACAAGGGCCAGCGTTTTATCGGGGACATGGACTTCATTGCTCCTGGGGCGTATTCGTTGACGCCTTGGCGACGAATATCGAGGACTGCCAGCCCTGCATGGTTTGCTGCATGGCGCTAGCGAGCGCCTTCACATTGTGGCTTTCGATGGTGTCGGGCATCACATCCAGGCCCACCGAGTTGTACACCCGGCCCCAAGCGGCCTGGGCGTTGGAGTAGGCGACATAGCGCTGGTATTCGGTCAGCACGGCGCGCGCCTCGGAGCGGATCACCTCCAGCTCGGAATCGAAACGACTCTTCGCCGCCGCCTTGGAGTAGTCCAGCAGGCGCTGGTCGACGCGCAGGCTTTCCTCGGCAAAATCCAGCTCCGAGAGTGACAGTGCATAACGCTGCACGCCAACCCGCACCTGGGTCAGCACCGCCATCGACAGTGCCATGCGGCGCATATCATCCGTCTCGTTCTGGTACTGATGGGCTCTCTTCAACGAGGGGTATTGGGCCAGCTTGAGGATATTCCAGGATACGCGCAGCCCGGTATCGATCCACTGGGAGTGGTAGTTGTACTTGTTGGAGTCGTGGTTGAATTGGCTGTCAATGCTGATGTTGGGCCACAGCAGGATCTTGGCCGCCTTGATATCGTTCTCGGTGACCCGTTTGCGATACCACTCCTCCATGATCTCCGGACGGCGCTCCATCGCCATGTGTTCCAGTTTGTCGATATCGGTAGGCACCGTCGGCAGGTTCTGTTCGATCTCCGTAGCCAGGGTGTAGTGGGCGCCCGGTGGCACCGACATCAAGGCCGAAAGCTCCGCCCGGGCCAGCTCCAGATCCTGGCGGCGCAGGGTCAACAGGTTCACGGCATCCAGCAGCGCACGCTGGTAGGCCAGTACCTCGGCCTGTGGCATCAGGCCCTCTTTTTCCACCTGTCGGGCACGTTCCAGCGCCCGCTCGACCCGCCCGATCAGGGTATCTACCTGGCCGATCAGTTTCTGCGCGCCCAGCGCCCGCCAATAACTGTTACGGACATCCTGCAACACGTTCTGGGCCACCTTGCGCCGGCGTTCCTCGGCCATCAGCACTTGGTCGGCCTTCTGCTGCGCGCGATAATAGGAAACGCCGAAGTCGAGCGCATTCCAGGAGAATCCCAGGCTGGCCACGGTGTGTTCCCGCTCCTGCGACGTGGAGGGGCGCAGGGATTCGACGTTGTCCCTGATGCCGACCGAGCTTCCGCCAGGGCTGTTGGTGCGACCCATATAGCCGGCGCCCGCCACCAGACGCGGCAGCATTTCGTAGTTGGCGACATCGTTCAGGCTCTGGGACAGTGCGTCCTCCATCAGCTTGAGGCGATAGTCGAGGTTGTATTTCAGCGCGCGTGCCGCTGCCTCGTGGAAGGAGATCGGCGCGGTGATCGGCTCCTGGTCGGCGTACATGACCTGGCGGTCCTGCTCGACGCGGGAACGGATTTCCTCGTCAGTGAAGGACTTGGGCGCCAGCGAACCGCAGGAAGCGAGGGCTACGGACAACGACAGCACGGTCAGGGCACGGACACGGCTTGCGCCGTGTCGTTCATGGCAAAAGGGGGTTTCGGTTTTCATGGAAGGTATCGACACGTTAGACAAATCCGTTTGAGCCGCCAACCGAAGCCGGCAGTTTTGCGCCACGACCGGTGGCCGAGCGTAATTGTTGAGTGAAGGATGGGGCCGAAGGTCGGGTTTGCGCCTTGGGCAGCAGCTCGTTTCCGTCGGTGGCCGCGCTTTCCCGCAACAATGGCGTAGAGCCGGTGTCCCGGTGTTCGTGGTCAGGTTTTTCCACGCTCTTCGCCGCCTTTTCATGCGTGGGCGGAATCAGTTCAGCGGGGCTGGGAGCCGACAGCTCGGGCGTGGCGATCAGCCGATCACTACCCAGGGAAACCCGGGTCAGGCGGCCCTCGACAATCTGTTGCAGGAAATTCGCCAGGGACTGCGATTCACGTACTTGATGCTGGACGAACAGCGCCGGATCGAAGCCCAACTCCTGATTGGCCGAGGAGCGCTCAAGGCGCAGGGTATCGGCCCGCTCGGGACGGCTGAACAGCAGCGGGTCAGTCAGGCCACGCTGCAACTGGGATAGCTCGACAGCATTGTTTACATAGGTGATCGGATACATCGGGATCGGCAGGCGTATCACTCGGTCGAAGCGGCCGCCATCGAAGAACACGCTCGGGTCATGATTCTCTCGCTCCTGCAGCAAATTGGTCGGCCATAGCTCAAGGGGGGGTAGCGGTTGCGCACCGGTGGCGGGCGAGAAGACATACGGCGACACTGGATCGACTAGCACGATGGTGACCGTGGCCTGGGAAACACTCCCCACTGCGTCCGTCAGGGTATAGGTGAAGCTGTCCCGACCCTCGAAGCGAGCGTTCGGCATATAGGTGAAGGTGCCGTCCGCATTGACCACCACACTGCCATGGAGCGGACCGATCTCCAGAGCCCAGGTGTTGTCGCCGTTGCCCGACGGCGTATCGTTGCCGGCTAGGCTGCTGCTGATCGGTGTGTCCGCGCCGGTGGTGACGTGATCGTTCACCGCCAGTGGAATGCTGCTGGGTGGGGTCGGGGTCGTTACGACTTCGATGTTGACCACGGCGGTGGCAGTACCGCCATTGCCATCGTCAATGGTGTAAGTGATCTCCACCGGGCCGGTGTAGTCGGGGGCCGGGGTGAAGTCCAGGGTGCCGTCGGGGTTGATGGTGACCGTGCCCTGTCCTGGGGGCACGCTGGCGCCGGTGACGGTGAGCGGGTCGCCATCTGGGTCGGAGTCGTTGCCCAGCACGTCGAGGTTGGTCAGTGGGGTGTCTGCGGGGGCAGTGAAGACGCCATCGTTCACAGCCACCGGCGGGGTGTTCACGGGCTCCGGCTCAGTGACGGGCGGGTTCACCGTGATGGTCACGGTGGCGGTGCTGCTGTCGCCATCGGCGTCGGTCAGGGTATAGGTGAAGCTGTCCTCGCCGACGAAGCCTTCGTCCGGGGTGTAGGTAAAGGTGCCGTCCTCGTTGACTGCTACCGTGCCGTTGGTTGGGCTGTCGGTCAGGGTCCAGGTGTTGCCACCATCGGTGGATGGGGTGTCGTTGCCGGCCAGGTTGCCGGAGACTGGGGTGCCGCCGGGCGTGGTCACGGTGTCGTCCACAGCCAGCGGCACGTCGGTGGGGGATACGGTGATGGTGACGGTGGCGGTGCTAGTGTCGCCGTCGGCATCGGTGATCGTATAGGTGAAGCTGTCCTCGCCGACGAAGCCTTCGTTAGGGGTGTAGGTGAAGGTGCCGTCCTCGTTGACCACTACCGTGCCGTTGGTTGGGCTGTCGGTCAGGGTCCAGGTGTTGCCGCCATCGGTGGATGGGGTGTCGTTGCCGGCCAGGCTACCGCTGACCGGCGTGCCGCCGGGCGTGGTCACGGTGTCGTCCACAGCCAGCGGCACGTCGGTGGGGGATACGGTGATGGTGACGGTGGCGGTGCTGGTGTCGCCGTCGGCATCGGTGATCGTATAGGTGAAGCTGTCCTCGCCGCTGAAGCCTTCGTCCGGGGTGTAGGCATACGTGCCGTCCGGGTTGACCACCACGCTGCCGTTGGCCGGATCGGTAGTCTTGGTCCAGAGGTTGCCGCCGTCGCCGGAGGGTGTGTCGTTGCCGGCCAGGGTGCCGCCGACCGGGGTGTTCTTGCCGGTGGTGACGCTATCGTCCACCGCCACGGGCAGGTCGTTCACCGGCGTCACAGTCAGGTTCACCGTGGCGGTGCTGGTATCGCCATCGCCGTCGGTGAGGGTGTAGGTGAAGCTATCCGGGCCGTTGTAGTCGGGGGCGGGCGTGTAGGTGAAGGTGCCGTCCGGGTTGACCACCACGCTGCCGTGCTGCGGGTCGGTGGCCTTGGCCCAGAGGTTGCCGCCGTCTGCCGAGGGTGTGTCGTTGCCGGCCAGGGTGCTGGTCAGCACGGTATCCTCGTTCAGCGTGAAGCTGTCGTTCAGCGCTAGCGGCAGGTGGTCGCCGTGGATGGTGATGGTCACCGTGGCGGTGCTGGTGTCGCCGTCGCCGTCGGTGATGGTATAGGTGAAGGTCTCGGTCAGTGTCTGGCCGTGGCCCAGGGCCTGAACTGCGGTATTGTTGTTGTCGAGTGTATAAGTATAGCTGCCGTTGGCGTTCAGGGTGATGGCGCCGTAGGTGCCATTGTACGGCGTGCCCAGCGTGCCCCCCGCGATGGCCGTCACCGGGCTACCCACGGTTGCCGCGCCGTCGGCGCCGATGCGGTCGTTGGTGAACGCATTGCCCGTTACCGTGGCGGAGCCCTTGGTGATGCTGCTGGCATCGGGGTTGGCTGCGGGCACGTCGTCGATGATCTGGATGACCAGGGTGCCGTCGGCGGTGTTGGCGCTGGTACTGTTGTCGGTCACTCGCAGGGAGATGCTGTCGGTGCTTTCGGTCTCCGCGGGAGTGGCGTTGGTGATGGCATCCTTGAGGGTGTAGGTGTAGTGCACCTGGGTGGAGGTCGGGACGCTGGAGTCTCCGGCCAGCACGGTGATGCCGGTGATGCGCAGGATGCCCTCGCCGGTGTCGATCGGGTCCGAGGGGTTGGTGGTGCTGAGGGCCTGCAGTTCGGCCACGGTGAAGTCTTCGCCCTCCACGGTGATCGTGGCGATGCCTTCCGGCGCGCTGACGATGATGCTGCCGGCGGCGGTCTCGCTGGTGTCGGCGGCCGAGGTCAGGCCGGCCTCGTACACGGTGTTGTGGCCGATGGCCGCGCCGCCGTTGTGGTCCACCGGGTCGATCGCCAGGTTGCCACCGTCGGTGACGCCGTGGATGGTGATGGTCAACTGCGCCTGGTCGGTGCCGCCGTCCGGATCCGTCAGGCGGTAGGTGAACACCTCCTCCAGGGTCTCCCCGGTCAGCAGCGCATTGACATCGGGATTGTCGTTGTCGAGTTCGTAGGAATAGCTGCCGTCAGCACCGATGGTCAGGGTGCCGTAGGTGCCAACGACCTGGGTACCGGTACCACTGTTGGTCCCCGCGGTGATGCTGGTGAAGGCTCCGCCGGCGATTTCCGTACCGGTACGGATGCCGGAGAGGTTCAGTTCGTCGATGGTGTTGTCGACATCGCTGTCGGCCACGGTGTCGGGTACGGTGACGGTCGTGCTGACACCGGTGATGACATTGCCCGTAGCCGGGACGAGGGAGTCCTCGACCACCTCATTGGTGTCATCGATGGCCAGGGGCGGGTCGTTCTGCGCGGTGATGTTCACCTGGATGATGGCATCGCCCGTCAATGCCCCGCCGCTGCCTTGCTTGCTGTTGTCGTTGGCATCGTTGAAACGGTAGCGCAACGTGACATCGGCAGGCGGCGTGTCGGAACTGTTGGCGTAGGTGATGGCACTGGCCACCGCATTGACAATGCTGGCATCGGCGGCGGCATTGAAGGTAATGACAAGCTGCCCGCCGCTATTGGTCACGGTGCCTATCACCGTGGTGCCGTTGCGCAGGTTGCCGCCGCTGACATTGATGCCGGTATCGCCGGAGCCCGTGAAGCCCAGCACATCCTCTGCGTTGGCGGTAAAGCCAGTGGTGCCGTTGCTACGGGCAATCGTCAGCGTGGTGTTCTCGTAGGTATCCAGGCCGTTGGCGATCTCGACATCAGCCACCGTCACGGTCCCCAGGGCCACCGGCGTGCCCAGCACGTCACGGTCGGTCAGCGTATCCACGCCTTCGACGAAGGTTCGCGGCGTGGTATCGGCAAAGGTCACCGTGGGCGCATCGTTCTCTTGCAGGTAGCCGATGTTGCGACCCGTGGTTGCCATAGTACCCAGCGTCACGGTGATGCTGCCCAGCGTGCCGCCATCGGCATCCCAGCGCGGGGCCAGGGTATCGGTGTCGTCGGGCGTACCGGTGATGGTGGCGTCGAGCGTGGCCGGCGCCGTCACGCGATAGTCGCCCACGGGCAGGGCGCCGAAGATGTAGTCGCCATTGCTCTCGGTCTGGGTGGTGGCGACCACCACGTCGTCGCTGGTACCCCAGAGGCCGTCGGCACCCGCTGTGGTCAGGGTCACGGTGACGCCTGCCAGCGCCTGCTCTCCGGCATCCTTTGCGCCATTCTGGTCGCGCGTGTCGTCCCAGATGTTGCCGCTGATGGTGCTGTAGCCGGCGTTGTCCTGGCGACGGTAATCGTTGAGCAATGCGGTGGCCGAATCCCAGATGCGTTCGCCCCCTGTCGTGCCGTCGGTACCGACGGACGAGCCGGCGAAGCCCGTCTGTGAAATGGTCCCAGCGCCATCGGGCAGGCTGCTCCAGACTAGCGTGGCATCGGTCGGCGTGCCGACCGTATCGGTGGGCACGGTGACGTCGTATTCGAAGGTCACGGTTTCGCCGGGGTTGATCGCGTTACCGTTGAAGTTGACCGTCACGCCGGTGCCGTCGTCGAACGTGAACGTGTAGCCCGCCGCCTCGGCGGCGGCCTGTGTCGTGTAGGTCGTGCCGTCGGCGGTGAGGCTCTTGAAGGTGTAGCCGCTGCCGTTGGTCAGGCTGTCGGTCAGCACGGCATCGTAGGCCGGGGCTGCCGGGCTGGTGGCCGTGCCGGTGGCGGCGATGAAGGTGGTGCGCACGGTGAGCGTGTCGGTGGCAGCCTGATTCGGCGCGCCGGCACCATCCGCGCTGGCGAAGACCTGCTTGTCGATGCTGGGGATGTTCGGCTCGGCGACGATGTCCACCGTGGTGTTGCTGTCGGTACCCAGTTGCGTTCCGCCAATGCCGTTCTGCTTGACGATGAAGTTCGACTCGAGCTCCGTCCCTCCATTGTTGCCGGCACTGTTGGTGACCAGGGCGTTGAACTCGATGACGATGTACTCGGCTTCGGGGTCGTTATCCAGGTTGGCGATGTTGCCCAGGTCGAAATAGGCGGGATTGCCGCCGGCGGCAGCGACGATAGTGATCGCCTGGGTGGGCGCCGAGCCAATGGGGCGGCTACCGAAATTGCTGGAGTTCAGGCCCGACTCGATGTCGTCGAATACGCCGGTGCTGGTATCCGCCACAGGAGCGGTGACGATGTTGGACGTGAGCCCGCCATCGGAGACCAGTGCGACCGTGGCCGCGCCGAGGTAGGTATACCCGGATGCCAGGTTGGGCTGGATCACCAGGCCGCTGATATTGCCCTCAGGCACCTGCACCACGGCGCGGAAGCGCACGATCTCGCCCACCGCCACCGGCTGGTTGTCGGCCGTCGTATCGTCGCCAGGGACTGTGGTGTCGGCCAGGCCGCCCACGCGCGAGAGCACGTAGTTGGCGGCGACGCTGACCAGGGCGCCGTCCTGCTTGCGGTAGTCGTTCAGTATGCCCGTCTGGTTCCAGGTGCCGTCATCGCCGTGGCGCTCGTTGGCGATGCGGTCTCCGGTGGCGTTGCTGGCGCTGTCCAGGCTGCTCCAGTGCACGATCGCATTGCTGTCGAAGCTGGCGACTGCGGCCACCTCGGGCCGGGTGACGGCGGAAACCTCGATCACCAGGGTCTCGCCCTTGAGCAGGTCCAGATTCACGCCATCCTTGGTCTGCAGCTTGTTGCCGACCCATTCGAAATAGTCGGCGGCCACGATGGGGCTGCCGTTCTTGGTGACAACCAGCGACTCGGTGTCGACGTCCAGCACGCTGGCGAAGGTGTCCTCGAAACGCAGGTCGAAGGCGTCGTAGTCGTTGGCCGTGTTGCCGTTGCCGATGGTGATCCGGTACTTGATCGGGTCGTTGTCGTCGACCGCGGGCTCGGAGGAATCGAAGTTGTTATCGCCGTTGGTATCGACCGCCTTGACGATGGTCAGCTGCGGCTCGCGGATGGTGATGCGGGCCGAGGCGCCGGTCTGCGCGACGGTGACATCGGCGCCGTTGTCGCCGGCATCGTCGTAGATCAACTGGGTGCCGGTGTCGCGGTTCCCCCCAGCCTGGTTGAAGATTATGTTGTCGGCGATCAGCCTGACGCGGATGACGAAGTTGTTGTCGCTGGCATTGTTGCCGTCGTCGGCGATGAGCAGGTTGTCGGTGAGGGTGAAGCGCGGATCCACGCTGGAGTTGCCCAGCGTACCGCTGACTCCGGTCACGCCGGTCACCTCGACCGTACCGTCGAAGTTGGCCTCCAGCGCATCGCTCTGCCCGGCACCGGTCCCCTTGATGGTGATGAACTCGTAGCCGAGGTCGCCGTTGTACGTGGTGTCCAGCTTCAGTCCATTGGGCACCAACCCGTCCACGCGCAGGTCGTGGGTGGTGCCCTCGGGCAGGGTGACGACGATGTCGTAGATCATGGATTCGCCGATCACCAGGTTGTTGCCGGTGGTGTGGGTGGCGGAGGAGTCGTCGTCGCTGATCGCGCCGTCCTTGAACACGATCTTCACCGTGGGCGCGGCCACGGTGGCGGTAGCGGTGTCGGAGATGACGAGATTCACGTCATCCGAAAGGTCCGGCGTTCCCTTGTCATCCACGGGCAGGAAGTTTTCCCCTTCATTGACGCCGGCATAGCTGTCCACCGCCACGGTGGAGGTGCTTGCCAGGCCGGCGGCGATGTTGGTGAGCGCCACGGCGTCGTAGGTGATGACGATGATGTTGCTGCCGTCGGTGACCGGCGTGCCGCCGTTGCGGCCCTGGGCGATGGTGGCCGTGCTGTCGCTGTCGAGAAGGGTGACGATGCCGCCATTGATGGAATAGTCAGTGTTCAGCGTCAACAACGTGCCGTCGCCGCGATAGAGCTTGAGGTTGGCATCGGCCACGCTGGCCGCATCGGTACCGGCGGCGGTGACGAACTTGAAGCCGTCCGGCGCGACGATCGGCAGGGTGCTCACGTCGAACGCGCCGGAACCGCCGGTGTTGGCGATGGCGGTGGCGAAACGCACGCGGTCGCCAGCGTCGATGTCGGTGATGTTGCCGTCGATGCCGGTGATGGACGTCAGTGGGCTGCCAGCCGAGAACGGAACATCATTGCTGGTGCCCGGCACGCCCCAGGTGCCGGTGGTGCCGCTGATCGCGCCATTGCCGGTCTTGGAGACGATGCCGTGAATGATCGTCAGGTTCGGCTCGTTGAGCTGGATCTGGTCGATGGCCTGGTGGGTGATGGCGTTGTGCGGGGTGTCGTTCTCGGTGGCCTGGACCTGGGCCGTGAGGTACAGCGCATCGGCGAAGGGGTCGTCGGCCACGATGGCCGAGAACAGGATGACCACCTTGGTTTCGGCATTGACGTCGTCCTCGCGGCTGCCGAGGTTGAACTTCAAGCCGTTGGTGGTGGGATCGACGTCCAGGCTGGGAGTGTCCGGCCAGTCAGCGGTGCCATGGTTGGTGACGTCCGTACCGACGAGCTTCCATGCCCCTGCGGCCGGAGAAGTGTTGGCGGTGCTCGCGTCGTACGTCCAGGTGCCGGGGGTGACGATGTTGTCGTCCCAGTCCCAGACCTTGAACACCGGCAGCGGCAGGTAGGCGTCAAGCTTGAGGTTCTCGAAGTCGCCGGTGGCCAAGTCGTATTCCAGCCGATAGGTGACCGTGTCGCCGGGCTTGATGCCCTGCCCCGGCGTGTAGTTCACGCCGTTGATCTGGTGGACTACCAGCCGCACGCCGCCGCTGACGACGGGCACCGAGGTGCCGGTGTCGTCGGTGACGGCGCCGCCCTCCGCACCCCCGGTCTGGACGACCTCGCCGGAGATGGTGGCCTGGCTGGTCAGCACGTCGCCGTGGTTGAGCTGGGGGTCGCCGGGGGTGACCGGCGAAGTGAACTCGTTCTGTACGGTGGTCTGGTAGGTGATGACGCCGTAGGTGCCGCCCAGGTCGTTGTCGTCGAACTTGCCGCCTTCCAGGATGCCCGCGAAACCGCTGGGCAGCGCCGCCGAGATGTCGAACACCCGCCGGGTGTCGTCGCCAGCCACGGTGGAATCCGTGGGCGTGATAGCGACATCGGTCAGGATGGCGACACCCTGGTGGTAGATCATCAGCTTGGGCGTGCCGGTGACGACCTGCCCGTCGGATACGGTGTCAGTGATGACGATATCCTTGAAGCTGAAGTAGTCGGAGATTTGGAAGTCGAGCGTGTAGTTCAGCGTGTCGCCGGGGCGCGTGGTGGTCTTGTTCACGCTCTTTTGGACGGCGATCGACTGGATTGCGTGCTGGACCTCGATGTCCGCTGGGTCGAAGCTGACGACCTGGTCGTCATCGCGCGGGTCCTTCGGGTCCCAGTTACCGCTGCTGCTGACCTGGAACTGCGCGGTGCTCTCCGCGCCACTGACGGGGCTGAGCACGGCGCTGCCGCCCGCGCGGTCTTCCGGAATCCAGTATTCGACCGTGACGGTGTGGGTGCCTTCGCCCAGGGTGGAAAAGCGCTGGGTGAGCGTGGCGCCCGCGGCGGGCGCCGTGGTGCTGGGCGCGGCGCCCTGGGTCACGCCGCCGGTGACGCTCTTGAACACCACGTTGTCGGGCAGCGCGACCACCACGTCGTAGTCGGTCAGCGTCTGCCCCGGTGCCCCGGTGCCCCGGTGCCACGGTGATGGTGGTGGTGAAGCTGCGCGGGAAGTTGGGGCCGGTGGCGGTTTCGCCTTCGGGTCCGTTATAGACGTAGGTCTGCTCGACGACGACGGGAGTGACGCTGGCGTTGATTGCGGCGCCGATGGCGCTAGGGTCGTCGCTGGCTAGCGCGGTGTCGCCGTAGCGGAAGCCGGCCCGCGCCTTCAGGGCGAGGGCCGTGCCCACGTCGGCCAGGTCGGAGATGTGGGCGGTGACGGACAGGCTGGCCGCCGGCTGGCCCGTGGTGTAGCTGCCGAAGGGCAGTTCGATGACCACCACCTGGTCGTACTGCTGGCCGGTGAGCTTGGCCGCGCTGCCGTCGGCCAGCCGGGCGTAGGGGTGGTCCTGGGTGTTGCTGCCGTCCAGAGTGATGACCTGGTAGTTGACCGCCTGCTCCAGGTAGGTGATGGCGCCCGACGATGCAATCGTGATGCCGTCGCGCTGCGCGGGGTCGGCCGTGTTGCCGTCGGCGCCGCGGGGCAGGTACAGGTCGATGTAGGGGCCGTAGCCGGCGGCGCTGCCGGTGTTGCGGAACTCCAGGTTGAAGGTGAAGTCGGTGCCGAGCAGATGGTCGTTACCGCTGGGCAGGTTGGCGAATGCGACGGTGGGCGCGGCATCCGCCAGCAATTCCCCATATCCCGCCAGCGCCGCCGCGCTGAAGGGCATGCCAGCCTCGATGCTGGCGGTACGGGCTTCCAGTTCCCAATCTCCACCTTTGTCCGCCGCTCCCGTGGCATCAGTGGAGGCGGCGATGTCGGTGCCGGTGAGGACGGCCAGTTGGGTGATTAATGCCTCGCCGGCGTCCCCGGCGCCGATGTCGCAGCCGTAGAGGAGGATGTCGGCATCGGCGCTCAGGTGATCGGCCCAGCCCTGGAGCTGGGCGGTGTGGCTGGCGAGGGTGCTGTCGTTCACTTGGTCGCTGCCCAGGCTGAAGGCGCCGGGGGTGCCGTGGCTGAGGATGTGCACGGCTTCGACGTCGTTCTGCTCGGCGAGGGCTGCGCCGATGGCTTCCAGGCCGGATTCGTCATTGTCGATGACGCGAACCATGACGTTGGCGGGCAGGTCGGCGAGCAGGCTTTGGTGATCGGCAACCCGGGCGTCGATGACCAGCAGGACGGTGGCAACCTGGGCGCTGGCGGGCGTGCTGCTTTGGTCGATGGCCGGTTGGGTGTCCTGTTGGGCTGGCTGCTCGGCGTGGTGGTCGTCCATTTGTTTTGCCTGGTCTGCCGCAGCATCGGCCGCCGCGCCGTCGAAGAGCAGGCGGGGTTCGAGGGCGAAGGTGTTGGAGCGGGAATGAAAAGGCGAACGATATCGGGCCATGGCGGGCATCTATCCAGGTAACGAGACGGAGGCTGAGGGCGGAGCGCTGGGTGGAGCTGAGTGATCGGAAGCGCGGAATAGCTATCTATATATCCAGGTAAATTTTTTGAACTTTTCTGCTTAAAAACGGTATCGGAATTTTTGCTTTGGCCGCGTGATATGTTTCACGCTTCCCGGAATTTTGATGGCTAATTGCTATGTTTTGTTGAGCGAGGTCTATATTTGGGCGAAATAGAGCCCGCTGCCATAGACGATATCTGGAGCGAGTGTTTGCCTCTACCGGACGCTACACTAGAGCGATGAATTCCAATCTGGATTGAACGGGAGTAATGCGATGTTCGTGCTGGATGGGCAGCTTGCGCGGGAGACGATAGCCATCGGGGACTTCCCGTTGTGCCGTCTGTTGTTGATGAACGATGCCAACTATCCCTGGTTTGTGCTGGTGCCACGCCGGGAGGATGTCAGCGAGCCGTTTCAGTTGAGCGTCGAAGATCAGCGAATCTTCTGGCAGGAAACGACGCAACTGGCCGAAAAGCTCAAGGATGTCTTTGCGGCTGACAAGATGAACGTGGCGGCGCTGGGCAATGTGGTCAGTCAGCTGCATATGCATGTGATCGTTCGCCAGCATGGCGATGCCGCCTGGCCGGCTCCGGTGTGGGGCAAGCAGCCGGCCATTCCGTATCTGGCCGAGCAAGTCGCTGCCATTCGGGAAAAGCTCGCCTTGGTGCTTGCCGAGGATTTTTGTTTTGGAGAGGGCGATGCAGCAGGAGCATGAGGCTCGTCTCGTCGAGCTGGAGACGCGCCTGGCTTTCCAGGATGACACTATTCAGCTGTTGAGTGATCTGTTGATCGAGCAACGCAATCTGCTCGACCGCTTGCAGGCGCGGTTGGATCGGCTCGCCGCCAGCCAGGAAGAGCTGCTGGGGCGACTGGATCTCGATGATGATGCACCTCCGCCGCATTATTGAGCAGCAGGCGCGAGCATGACGACGTGCCGAGTGTTGCCGGTTGGCCTGATAAGCGATTCGTCAGCCGGAGTCAGGTGAAGCCTGCTGTGCGCGGGCTTGATTAACCATATATAATTTCTGGCTTTGCTGCGGGTGAAATGCCTGTGGCCGGGTCCGTTTTCGGTGGAGTAAGCCGATGCCTATTTATGAGTATCAGTGCGCCAGTTGTGGTCATCAGTTGGAGGCCATTCAGAAATTCAGCGATGCCCCTTTGGTTGATTGTCCAAGCTGCAAGTCTGCGCAATTGAAGAAGATGCTTTCCGTTCCCGGCTTCCGTCTCAAGGGCGGTGGCTGGTACGAGACCGATTTCAAGACGGGCACCAAAAAGAACCTTGCCAGTGGCGATAATGCGCCGGCCTGCGCCAGCGGCGGCTGCGGCGGTGCTTGCGCAGCCGACAAGTAAGCCGCTTCACCAGAACCCCAGAATCGAGAGAAGAACCACCACTATGATGCGCAGCCACTATTGCGGCCAACTCAATGAAAGCCTGGACGGGCAGGAAATCACCCTTTGCGGCTGGGTTCACCGTCGCCGCGATCACGGCGGGGTGATATTCCTCGATATCCGTGACCGGGAAGGGCTGGCCCAGGTGGTGTTCGATCCGGATCGCGCCGATACCTTCGCCAAGGCTGACCGCGTACGCAGCGAATATGTGGTCAAGGTCACGGGCAAGGTGCGACTGCGTCCGGCCGGCGCGGTGAACCCGAATATGGCGTCCGGCGCCATCGAGGTGCTCGGCTACGAGCTCGAGGTGTTGAACCAGGCGGAAACCCCGCCGTTCCCGCTGGACGAATATTCGGATGTCGGTGAGGAAACTCGCCTGCGTTATCGCTTCATCGACCTGCGCCGGCCGGAAATGGCTGCCAAGCTGAAGCTGCGCTCGAGCATTACCAGCAGCATTCGCCGCTATCTCGACGATAACGGCTTCCTGGATGTGGAAACCCCGATCCTGACCCGCGCTACTCCTGAAGGCGCGCGCGACTATCTGGTGCCGAGCCGTACCCATGCCGGCAGTTTCTTTGCGCTGCCGCAATCGCCGCAATTATTCAAGCAGTTGCTGATGGTGGCGGGTTTCGACCGCTACTATCAGATTGCCAAGTGCTTCCGCGACGAGGATCTGCGCGCCGACCGCCAGCCGGAATTTACCCAGATCGACATCGAGACCAGCTTCCTCGATGAGCACGACATCATGGGCATCACCGAGAACATGATCCGCAAGTTGTTCAAGGAAGTGCTCGATCTGGAATTCGGCGAATTCCCGCATATGTCGTTCGAAGAAGCCATGCGGCGCTATGGTTCGGACAAGCCCGACCTGCGCATTCCGCTGGAGCTGGTGGATGTGGCCGATCAGCTCAAGGCGGTCGAATTCAAGGTGTTCAGCGGTCCGGCCAATGATGCGAAAGGCCGTGTCACTGCCTTGCGCGTACCCGGTGCGGCGAGCATGCCGCGCAGCCAGATCGACGAGTACACCAAGTTTGTCGGTAACTACGGCGCCAAGGGGCTGGCCTACATCAAGGTCAACGAGCGGGCCAAGGGCGTGGAAGGGTTGCAGTCGCCCATCGTCAAGTTCATTCCCGAAGCCAACCTGAATACGATTCTTGACCGGGTCGGCGCAGTCGATGGCGATATCGTGTTCTTCGGTGCGGACAAGGCGAAGATCGTCGCCGATGCACTGGGTGCCTTGCGTATCCGTCTTGGTCATGATCTCAAGCTGCTGACGTGCGAGTGGGCACCGTTGTGGGTGGTGGATTTCCCGATGTTCGAGGAAAACGACGATGGTAGTCTTTCCGCGCTGCACCATCCGTTCACTTCGCCCAAGTGCTTGCCGCAGGAGCTGGAAGCCAATCCGGCTTCGGCCTTGTCGCGGGCCTACGATATGGTGCTCAACGGTACCGAGCTGGGTGGCGGCTCCATCCGTATCCACGACAAAGGCATGCAGGAGGCGGTTTTCCGTGTGCTGGGGATTTCCGAGCAAGAGCAGCAGGAGAAATTCGGCTTCCTGCTGGATGCGTTGAAATATGGTGCACCGCCGCATGGTGGCCTGGCTTTCGGCCTGGATCGACTGGTGATGCTGATGACCGGCGCCCAGTCCATTCGTGAAGTCATCGCCTTCCCGAAAACCCAGAGTGCCGCCTGCGTCATGACCCAGGCACCGGGCGCTGTGGATGCCAAGGCGCTGCGTGAGCTGCACATTCGTCTGCGCGAGCAGCCCAAGGCCGAGTGATAACCTGCTGCGTCTGGCCATGCCGGGCTGGAAAACGGTTCGAAAGGCTCATTTGCCCATGGCAAATTGTACTTTCTCCGCTTTCCGCCTTGCCTGACCTAGGCTCGCGACGGTTTTCTCCTTCGACTTTAATTGCTGAACCTGATTTGAAAGAAACGGAGTGAGTTATGGCTGGTCATTCCAAGTGGGCCAACATCAAGCATCGCAAGGAGCGTCAGGACGCCAAGCGCGGCAAGATCTTCACCAAGCTGATTCGCGAGCTGACTGTGGCCGCCAGGCACGGCGGCGGCAATCCGGCGGACAATCCGCGCCTGCGTCTGGCGGTGGACAAGGCGCTGACGGCCAATATGACCCGCGACACCATCGACCGGGCCATCGCCCGGGGCGCCGGTTCCAACGATGCGGATAATATGGAGGAGCTGACCTATGAAGGTTACGCACCCAGCGGCGTGGCGATCATCGTCGAGGCCATGACCGACAACCGCAATCGCACGGCAGCCGATGTGCGCCACGCTTTCAGCAAATGCGGCGGGAACCTGGGCACTGATGGTTCGGTGGCGTATTTGTTCGAGCGCAAGGGACAAATCAGTTTCGCACCGGGTGTCGATGAGGATGCCTTGATGGACGCGGCACTGGAAGCTGGAGCGGACGATGTCGTCACCAACGACGATGGCTCAATCGACGTGTTTACCAGTTTCACCGACTTCATCGCGGTCAATGAGGCGTTGAATGCTGCCGGTTTCAAGGGTGAAGAGGCGGAAATCGCCATGATTCCTTCAACTACTGCGACGCTGGATCTGGAAACCGCGCAGAAGGTGCTCAAGCTCATCGATATGCTGGAGGATCTGGACGACGTCCAGAACGTCTACTCCAACGCGGATATTCCGGACGATGTCATGGAGCAATTGGGCTGAACGCTTATCGGCTTTCAGCCTCTGGCCCCGGACGATTCGTTGAAAGCAGGAAGCCAGAGTCTGGGCGAACCGGCTGCGGAAGCTGTCCATGACGCTGATTCTTGGTATCGATCCCGGTTCCCGGGTGACTGGTTACGGTGTCATCCGGGACACGGGGCGTGGCTGTGAGTATGTTGCTTCCGGCTGCATCCGTACCGGCAGTGGCGAACTGCAGGCGCGTCTGCAGGCAGTCTATCGCGGCGTTTGTGAAGTGATCAGGCTACATGGGCCGGTTACGATGGGCATCGAGCAGGTGTTCATGGCGCGCAATCCCGATTCCGCCCTGAAGCTCGGCCAGGCACGGGGTGCAGCGATCGTGGCGGCGGCGGAACAGGATCTGGCGATTGCCGAATACACGGCCACCCAGGTCAAGAAGGCCATTGTCGGTAGCGGTAGTGCTGACAAGCAGCAGGTCCGGCTGATGGTCATGCACCTGCTCAATCTGATCCAGAAACCACAGCTCGATGCTTCCGATGCACTGGCTATCGCGTTATGCCATGCGCATCACCGGCAAAGTTTGATACCACATGGCTTGCTTGGCGCACGGCGTCGCAGTGGGCGTCTGCGTCTTTGATTAGTGATGACCGTGGCCATGTTTTCGGGCAAGGCCCTGGGCCTTTATCCGCAACCGGCATGACGATGCTGTACGACAGGGAGAAAGCGGGACTGTGATCGGACGTTTACGTGGCACCCTGGCGGAAAAGCAGCCGCCTCATCTGGTCCTTGACGTCGGTGGTATCGGCTACGAGGTGGAAGTTCCCATGACCACGCTGTATCGATTGCCTGGTTTGGGCGAGACTCTGACTTTGCATACGCATCTGGTGGTGCGTGAAGATGCCCATCTGCTTTATGGCTTTGCCGAAAAGCGTGAGCGCGAGCTGTTTCGCGAGCTGATCCGGCTCAATGGCGTCGGTCCGAAACTGGCACTGGCGTTGATGTCCGGCCTGGAGGTGGATGAGCTGGTGCGCTGCGTACAGGCGCAGGATACAGCGATGCTGGTCAAGATTCCCGGGGTCGGCAAAAAGACTGCCGAGCGCCTGCTGGTCGAACTCAAGGATCGTTTCAAAGCCTGGGAAAGCATGCCATCCATCGCGCCGCTGGTAGTCGAAGCCGGGCCGGGTGTGGCAGTCTCGACTGCCGAAAGCGATGCGGTAAGCGCACTGGTGGCCCTCGGCTTCAAGCCACAGGAGGCCAGCCGTGCAGTAGGCGCAATCCAGGAGTCTGATTTGAGTAGTGAAGAGCTGATTCGCCGTGCCTTGAAAGGAATGGTCTAGTGATCGAAGCTGATCGATTGGTCACGGCTTCCGGGCAGGACCGGGAAGAGCAACTGGACCGCGCCATTCGCCCGTTGTCTTTGGCCGATTACATCGGTCAGCCGACGGTGCGCGAGCAGATGGACCTGTTCATTCGTGCCGCCAGAGGACGTGGCGAAGCTTTGGATCATACGTTGATCTTTGGCCCGCCGGGGTTGGGTAAAACGACTCTGGCCAACATCGTAGCCCAGGAAATGGGGGTGTCGATCAAGAGCACTTCCGGCCCGGTGCTGGAGCGTCCGGGTGATCTCGCTGCCTTGCTGACCAATCTGGAGGCAGGTGATGTGCTGTTCATCGACGAGATTCATCGGCTGTCGCCAGTAGTGGAAGAAGTGTTGTATCCGGCAATGGAGGATTTCCAGCTGGATATCATGATTGGCGAAGGGCCGGCAGCCCGCTCGATCAAGCTGGATCTGCCGCCGTTCACGCTGGTCGGTGCCACCACCCGCGCCGGGATGCTGACCAACCCGCTGCGTGACCGCTTCGGGATCGTCCAGCGCCTGGAGTTCTACAATAACGCGGATCTCTCGACCATCGTCGCTCGTTCGGCTTCGATCCTCGGCTTGCCCATGGAGTCGGAGGGTGCCTTCGAGATTGCCCGACGTGCCCGTGGTACACCACGGATCGCCAACCGCTTGCTGCGGCGGGTCCGGGATTTCGCCGAGGTGAAAGGCAACGGTGAGATCACGTGCAAAATTGCGGATCTTGCGCTGAATATGCTGGATGTCGATGAGCGCGGCTTCGATCACCAGGACCGTCGTCTGTTGTTGACGCTGATCGAGAAATTCGATGGCGGCCCGGTAGGGCTGGATAACCTGGCGGCAGCCATCGGAGAAGAGCGCCATACCATCGAGGATGTCTTGGAACCCTATCTGATCCAGCAGGGCTATATCATGCGCACGCCAAGAGGCCGCATGGTAACCCGGCATGCCTATCTCCATTTCGGCTTGAATCTGCCAGGGCGACTGAGCGATTCACCCACTGCCGACCCCTCTGGCCCGGAGCCGGATTGAAAATATTCCTCCTGCCCTGATTGGCAATCTCACAGTCGAGCTCTAGAGTATGCCCGCGCCGAATGAAGCCCAGCCGTTTTTCTACCGCTGCCGTGTCTATTACGAAGATACTGATGCAGGTGGCATCGTTTACTACGTCAACTATCTCAAGTTCATGGAAAGAGCTCGCACCGAACGATTGCGCAGTCTGGGCTTTGCCCAGTCGCAACTGGCTATCGATGATTCGTTGTTCGTCGTGCGCACCAGTGAGGCGCGCTATCATGCGCCCGCCAGGCTGGATGACGAGTTGCTGGTAAGTGCTGCAGTCAGCGAGATGAAACGCGCCAGCCTGACTTTCTACCAGGAAGTACGGCATGCCACAGACGGCAAGCTGCTCTGCGAAGGCCACTTCCAGATCGCATGCGTGGGCACCCAGAGTTTGAAACCCCGAGCCATCCCCGACGCGCTGAGAGACGCCTTGGTTGGTTCGGGTTTATCCACAGCAGGAGAGTAAGTGTGGAAGCCAACGTCGATCACATGTCCATGTGGAGTTTGATCAGCAACGCCAGCCTTGTCGTACAGTTGGTGATGCTCATTCTGGTTGCCGCTTCGGTGACCTCGTGGGTTCTGATTTTCCAGCACGGCAATATGCTGCGTGCCGCCAAGCGTTCGCTGGATGCATTCGAGGAGCGTTTCTGGTCCGGTATCGATTTATCCAAGCTGTATCGCCAGATTGGTACTACGCCTGATCCCGATTCGGGGCTGGAACAGATTTTTCGCGCCGGTTTCAAGGAGTTTTCGCGCCTGCGCCAACAACCGGGTGTGAATCCCGATGCGATCATGGATGGCGTCAATCGTGCTATGCGTGTCGCCATTGCGCGTGAAGAGGAAAAACTCGAGCACGGCTTGCCGTTCCTTGCCACGGTCGGCTCGACCAGCCCTTATGTCGGTCTCTTCGGCACTGTATGGGGAATCATGAATTCCTTCCGAGGCCTGGGTCAGGTCCAGCAGGCAACCCTGGCAACGGTCGCACCCGGTATCGCCGAGGCGCTGATCGCCACCGCCATCGGCCTGTTCGCTGCCATTCCGGCAGTCGTCGCCTACAACCGTTTTGCCGCTCGCGGCGAGATGCTGATCGGCCGCTATTACACCTTCGCCGATGAATTCCAGGCGATTCTGCATCGCAAGGTCCACAGCTCGGACGATTGAGGTTTAACTCATGGCCAGAATCCGCAACAGACGTAAACCCGTCGCCGAGATGAACGTGGTGCCCTACATCGATGTGATGATGGTGCTGCTGGTCATCTTCATGGTGGCGGCACCCATGCTCAATCAGGGCGTCAAGGTTGATCTGCCGAAAGTCAGCAGCGAAGCTTTGCCGCAGGATAACAACGCTCAGGTTCTGACCATCTCGATCAAGGCTGACAAGACCTACTACTGGAACATGGGGAGCGAGGTGGATACCGATACGGCCCAGGATACGGCGCTGACGCTCAATGAAATGGTCAGCGAGGTGACGGCGATCATGAACCAGAACCGTAGTTTGGGTAAGCAGGTTCAGGTCTTCGTGCGAGGCGACAAGGCTGTGGACTATGGTGCGGTCATGGCGGTCATGGGCGGTTTGCAGCAAGCCAGTGTCGGTAATGTCGGGCTGATTACCGAGGCGCCATGATGCAGCAGCGTGAGCATTCCTCTGCGGAAAGCTATTTCTGGCCGACCCTGCTGGCGCTCGCCCTGCATGTCGTTATCTTCGGCATGCTCTTTGTCAGCTTCTCCAAGGCTCCCGAATTGCCACCGGCGAAACCGGTTGTGCAGGCCACGCTTTATCAACTGAAATCGCAAAGCCCGGCCACCACCCAGACCAACCAGAAAATCGCTGGAGAAGCAAAAAAGACCGCTGCTCGCCAGTATGAAATCGAGCAGATGGAGCAGAAAAAAATCGAGCAGCAGCGCCAGGCTGCGGCAGCCAGGGCGGCGGAACAAAAGAAAGCCGAGGATGCTCGAAAAGCGGATCAGGCGCAGAAGGCTGCCGAGGCCCAGAAGCAGGCTGAGGTTCGCAAGGCCGCTGCCGATGAGGCGCAAAAAGCTGCCGATGCACAAAAAGCTGCTGCCACCCAGAAGGCCGCCGAGGCTCAAAAACAGGCTGAAGCCCAGAAACAGAAAGAGGCGGCGGCAGCCAAGGCGAAGGCAGAAGCCGATGCCCAGAAAAAAGTAGTAGAACAGGCTGAAATAGCGAAGAAGCGTGCTGTACAGGAGGCAGCCAAGAAAGAAGCAGCAGAAGAGGCTGCGCAGAAAAAAGCCGCCGAGGAAACGGCGAAGAAGAAAGCGGCTGACGAAGCGGCCAGGAAAAAAGCAGAGGCAGAAGAGGCAGCCAAGGAAGCTGCCAAAAAGAAAGCGACTGACGAGGCCGCTAGGAAGAAAGCTGCCGCAGAGGAGGCTGCGAAGAAGAAGGAGGCTACAGAAGCTGCCAATAAAAAAGCCGCTGAAGACGCTGCGAAAAAGAAAGCTGCCGACGAGGCCGCCAAGAAGAAGGCTGCTGGTGAAGAGGCCAGGAAGAAAGCAGCGGCAGATGCTGCACGCAAGGCGCAGGAGGACAAAAAGGCCCAGGCTTTGGCCGAATTGCTGGGTAGCGATGTACAGCGCCAGCAGGCGTCCGCCGATAACCGGGGCGACCAGGTAACGGGAAGCTACGACGATCTGATCCGGCGCTATGTCTCCGAAGCCTGGAGCCGTCCGCCCTCGGCGCGCAACGGCATGAGCGTGACAGTACAGATCAGCATGCTGCCGGATGGCACCATTACCAATGCCAATGTGATGAAATCCAGCGGTGACAAGATGTTCGACAATTCTGCGGTCAGTGCAGTGCGCAACGTGGGCCGTATCACTGAAATGCAGGGATTGAAGGCAAATGAATTCAATCCCTACCGTTCGTTCAAGATGACATTCACGCCTGAGGATCTGGATTTGTGATCAACATGCTTCGAGGGTTGCTTGTGGTTCTTTGCTGTGTCGCCGGTATTGCCGTGGCCCAGGAGAAGAATATTCTGATTACCAGCGGTTCCAATCGCGCCATCCCCATTGCTGTGGTTCCATTCGGTTGGCAGGGGGGGACTCCGTTGCCCGAGGAAATTGCCACGATCATTGGCAATGATCTGCGCAACTCCGGATTGTATGAGCCGCTACCGGCGCAGAATATGATCGGTCGTCCGTCCCAGGCAGCCGATGTTGTCTACCGTGACTGGCAGGCCCTGGGTGCGCAATACGTGCTGGTCGGCAACATCGCACCCGCCGGTGGTCGCTTGCAGGTGCAGTTCGCGTTGCTCAATGTGGCGACCCAGCAGCAGGTCACCAGTGGTAGCGTGGGAGGCAGCCCGGATCAGTTGCGGGACATGGCGCACCATATTTCTGACCAGGCGTTCGAGAAACTCACCGGTATCCGTGGCGCTTTCTCCACCAAGTTGCTGTATGTGATTGCCGAACGCCTGGGAGGCAATAACACACGCTATACCTTGCAGCGTTCCGATTACGATGGCGCCCGCTCTGTGACGCTGTTGCAATCGCGCGAGCCTATCCTGTCACCCAGCTACGCGCCCGATGGTCGCCGCATAGCCTACGTATCGTTCGAGCAGAAACGGCCACGTATCTTCATCCAGCATATCGATACCGGTCGCCGCGAGCAGGTTACCAATTTCGAAGGATTGAATGGCGCACCGGCCTGGTCTCCCGATGGTAGTCGCCTGGCTTTCGTGCTATCGCGTGACGGTAACCCAGAGATCTACGTGATGGACCTGGCCAGCAAGCAGATTCGCCGTGTGACCAATAGCATGTCGATCGATACCGAACCCTTCTGGGGCAAGGATGGGCAGACGATCTACTTCACTTCGGATCGTGCTGGCAAGCCGCAGATCTACAAGATGAATATTGGTAGCGGGACTGCGGAACGGGTTACTTTTACCGGTAATTACAATGCCAATCCAAAGCTTTCCGCCGATGAAAAGACCCTGGTGATGATCCATCGCCAGGAGGGCTATGCTGTCTTCAGAGTTGCAGCGCAGGACCTGCAGCGCGGTAACTTGCGCATTCTTTCCGAGACCAGCCTCGACGAGTCTCCCACTGTTGCGCCTAATGGCATTATGCTAATCTACGCCACCCGTCAGCAGGGGCGGGGAGTCCTGATGCTCGTGTCCACCAATGGGCGCGTGAGGGTTCCTCTTCCGACTGTCCAAGGCGAGATCCGTGAGCCTTCCTGGTCCCCTTTCCCGAACTGAAACGGCTATAAGAAAGCACTTAACGCAATGAACACACAGTATCTTTGGGGTTAAATCATGGAAACGCTGAAATTTGGTAAGGTCGCTCTGTTGGCTCTTGCCCTGGCCGTGGCAGCCGGCTGTTCTTCGAAAGGCGGCGATGCTTCCGGGGAAGGTGCAACGGATGGCAGCAACCTGGGTGTCGATCCGAATGCCGGTTACGGCTCCGGCTCCGGTTCGGGTGCAGGCGGTAGTGGCGGTCTCGATAGCAGCCTGGGTGGTGAAGAAGCCGCCCTGCGAGCCATTACCTCGTTCTACTTTGAATACGACAGTTCCGATCTCAAGCCCGAAGCCATGCGTGCATTGGATGTGCATGCCCGCGATCTGAGAGCCAATGGCGCTCGTGTCGTGCTGGAAGGCCATACCGACGAGCGCGGTACGCGTGAGTACAACATGGCTCTTGGCGAGCGTCGTGCCAAGGCCGTCCAGCGCTATCTGGTGCTGCAAGGCGTATCGCCTGCTCAACTGGAACTGGTGTCCTACGGTGAAGAGCGTCCGGCTGCCTTCGGTAACGATGAGCAAGCCTGGGCCCAGAATCGTCGTGTCGAACTACACAAGTAATTGATCATGCAAAAGCGCCGTCTTGCTCCAGCTCTTGTGGCAGCGATCTCTTGTCTGGCAAACGCACAGGCACCGATTATGGACAGCAGCCGACCCCAGCAAAGTGGGGGAACTGGCTATTCATCCGGATCGACGCAAGGAACAAGCGGCGCTTATGCAGGTAGTGCCAATACTCCATCTTCTGCGCAAGGCATGCTATTCATGCAGTTGCAGCAGATGCAGGATGAAATCACGCAACTGCGTGGCATGCTCGAAGAACAGCAGAATCAAATCCAGCAACTCAAGCGCGAGGGGTTGGAGCGTTATCAAGAGCTTGATCGACGTCTGAGTACACCTATGCCCAGCTCGGGTCAGGCGCCGTCAGGCGCGATTGATGCCAATGGAGCCTCTCAGGCTCCCATCAGTCATCAGCCGCAGCAGGCAGCTGGCGCTCTGGCTAGTGATCCAGCGAAAGAAAAAATCTATTATGAGGCGGCTTTCGACCTGATCAAGGCGAAGGATTTCGACAAGGCCAGCCAGGCATTCGGTGCTTTTCTCAACAAGTATCCCAACAGCCAATATGCTGGGAACGCACAATACTGGCTGGGCGAAGTGAACCTGGCCAAAGGTGATCTGCAAGGGGCAGGGCAGGCTTTTGCCAAAGTCAGTCAGGTTTACCCGAACCATCCCAAGGTGCCTGATTCCCTTTATAAACTGGCAGATATCGAGCAGCGGCTCGGTAATGCCGAAAAGGCCAAGGGTATTCTTCGTCAGGTCGTCGCCCAATATCCCAATACCTCTGCTGCTCAGTTGGCGCAGAGACAGCTAGGGCACTGAGTCCTCATTGACTGACCCTGTATTTCGGGTTTTCGGTTAGAATTCCCGCCTTTCCCGCAACGGAGGCGGATGGCCTGTCCCGCTGTCACGCCCGTGGCTAACCATGCAAGAAACCCTGCGTATTACCGAAGTTTTTTATTCTTTGCAGGGGGAAACACGAACCATCGGCCTGCCGACGGTATTCGTGCGCCTCACCGGCTGTCCCCTGCGTTGCCAATATTGCGATACGACCTATGCCTTCGGCGGCGGTCAGGTCAGATCTATCGACAATATTCTAACGTGCGTGGCTGGCTATCGGCCGCGTTATGTGTGTGTGACCGGAGGCGAGCCATTGGCCCAGCCGAACTGTCTGCCCTTGCTTACACGCCTGTGCGATGCCGGGTATGAAGTTTCTCTGGAAACCAGCGGAGCCCTGGATATATCCAGGGTTGATTCGCGAGTGAGCCGGGTCGTCGATCTGAAGACGCCCGGTTCTGCCGAAGCGTCGCGCAACCGCTACGAGAACCTCGATCACCTTACTGACAACGATCAGGTCAAGTTCGTCATTTGTTCGCGTGAAGACTATGACTGGGCTGTCCTGAAGATGAGCGAATTTCATCTCAGTGATCGAGTCGGCGAAATTCTGTTTTCCCCCAGCCATGGGCAGGTCGATTCGCGTCAGCTGGCCGACTGGATCGTGGCAGACAATCTGCCGGTACGTTTTCAATTGCAATTGCATAAGTTGCTGTGGCGAGACGAACCCGGGCGGTGACGACAAGCCCATCGATATCTGTTGAGGCTTCGGAGACTTTCAATGAAGGGTAAAAAAGCGATTGTCCTGCTATCCGGAGGACTTGATTCCGCAACTGTGTTGGCGATGGCGCAGGCTGATGATTATGCCTGCCATACCTTGAGCTTCGATTATGGGCAACGACACCGAGTGGAGTTGCAGGCTGCCGAGCGAATCGCCCGGCAAATGGGCGTGATCGAGCACAAGGTGATTGGTCTGGCCCTGGATGGCATTGGTGGCTCTGCCCTTACCGATACTGGAATTTCCGTTCCCGAAGAGCCTACCGAAGGTATTCCGGTGACCTATGTGCCCGCGCGGAATACGGTGTTTCTTGCACTTGCCCTGGGCTGGGCAGAAGTAGTGGGTGCACAGGATATTTTTATCGGCGTGAATGCCGTGGATTATTCTGGTTACCCGGATTGTCGTCCTGAGTTCATCGCTGCCTTCGAGCAACTGGCGAACCTGGCGACCAAGGCTGGTGTGGAAGGAAATGAATTCAAGGTGCAGGCTCCCCTGCAGAGCATGAGCAAAGCGCAGATCATTCGGGCAGGATCAGTACTCGGCGTCGACTATGGGCTGACAGTTTCCTGTTACCAGGCCGACAATAAGGGTAGGGCATGCGGCAAATGCGACAGCTGTCGCTTGCGGGCCGCCGGTTTCGTTGAGGCGGGACTGGTCGATCCAACCCGATATTCGTGATTTTTTTGTCTTAAAGGTTGATTTGCTCAATCAAATCAGTATCATGCGTCCCCGTTCAGGGTCGTTAGCTCAGTTGGTAGAGCAGTTGGCTTTTAACCAATTGGTCGTAGGTTCGAATCCTACACGACCCACCAGTATTATCATCGAAGCCGGAAGACATCAGTGTCTTCCGGCTTTTTCGTTTGGGCTTTTATTGATGTTTTGGCGCTAGATGTTGCCATTTGTCGTTATCTGTTGCTATCAGATACGAAAGCCCCAATACGACCTATGTCTGAGCAACGAAGTAACCACTAGCATCTAGTCTGTAGTTAGACTGTAGTCCTTCCTACAACAGTAGCCTCGAGGCCCTCTATGAGTTCTGATCGCATTCGGCTTGCTTCCCTGCAGAGTAAAGTGGTGAGCGCCGCAGAAGCTGCATCCCTGATCAAAGATGGTATGACTGTCGGCATGAGTGGTTTTACGCGTGCGGGGGAGGCGAAAGCCGTGCCGCTGGCGTTGGTCGAGCAAGCCAAGACCAATCCGCTGAAGATCACTTTGGTTACCGGTGCGAGCCTCGGCAACGATATCGACAAGAAGCTTACTGAAGTCGGTGCCCTGGCTCGTCGCATGCCGTTCCAGGTTGATAATACTTTGCGCAAGGCGATCAACGAAGGCAAGGTGATGTTCACCGATCAGCACCTCTCGGAAACCGTCGAGCAGATGCGCAACTATCAGATTCCCAGGCCTGACATCGCAGTGATCGAGGCTGTCGCTATCACCGAAAAAGGGCATATCGTGCCGACGACTTCGGTGGGCAACTCGGCCAGCTTCGTGCAATTCGCCAAGCAGGTCATTGTTGAAATCAATACCACGCTCAGCCCTGATCTGGAGGGGTTGCACGATATCTATATTCCGGAAGAGCGCCCGAATCGCACGCCGGTCAAGTTGGTACGTCCTGAAGACCGTATCGGTACCACCGCCATCGAGGTCGATCCCTCGAAGATCGTCGCCATTGTTTTCAGCGATCTGTCGGATTCGCCTTCCAATGTGCAGCCGCCGGATGACGAAACCCAGGCGATCGCCGACCACCTGATCGACTTCCTGAAGAAGGAAGTGACGGACGGTCGTCTGCCCAACAGCCTGCGCCCTTTGCAGGTCGGTATCGGTACTATTGCTAATGCCGTGACCAGTGGCTTGATCAAATCGCCTTTCACCGATTTGGTCCAGTATTCGGAAGTCTTGCAGGACTCCACCTTCGAATTGCTCGATGCGGGCAAGCTGAAATTCGCTTCAGCCAGTTCCATCACCGTGTCGGCTGCTTGTGGTGAGCGGGTTTTCGGCAACATCAATGAATACAAGGACCGTCTGGTGTTGCGTCCGCAGGAGATCTCCAACCTTCCGGAGATCGTCCGGCGCCTCGGCACCATCAGTATCAATACTGCGCTGGAGTTCGATATCTACGGTAACGTGAACTCGACTCATGTAAACGGCAGCAAGATGATGAACGGCATCGGTGGTTCCGGCGACTTCGCCCGTAACGCACACATCGCCGTCTTCGTGACCAAATCCACCGCCAAGAATGATGCTATCTCCAGCGTGGTGCCCATGGTCAGTCACGTCGACCATACCGGTCATGATGCGGATGTTCTGGTAACCGAGCAGGGCCTGGCCGACCTGCGTGGCCTGGCGCCACGGGAGCGTGCCCGTGCAATCATCGATAATTGTGTACATCCCGCCTATCGCGACGCACTGAATGCCTATTTCGAGGCAGCCAGTGCCAAGGGGGGACAGACCCCGCACATACTGAAGGAAGCCCTGAGCTGGCATATCAATCTGGAAGAGCACGGTACCATGCTGCCCAGGTGATGCCTGAAGTTTGCTGGCGCTGATTGCCGGTAAGCGTTCTCGAACAAGGGGGATCGGAGATATAGGCCGATCCCCCTTGTGTTTTTCAGTTCTTTGCGTTTTTGGAGCCATCCTGGCTGTACTGTCCATTGGTAGCTTCCGGGCAGCCTGCTGTTTTCGGTCAGTGTTATAATTTGTTCTCGTGCAATATCGCATGCAGGCTCGCGAAAGATGACGCAGATACCCGAACGCATACTGGTCCAGGCACACTTGGATGCCCGACAGTCGCATAGCTTGACCCCTGAGCAGCAAGCTCATCTGCAAGAGGAGGTTGCGGCTGAGTTGAAGCGGCAGAATGCCGTTCTGGTGGCGCATTACTATACGGACCCGATTATCCAGGCTCTTGCCGAAAGCACCGGCGGTTGTGTTGCCGATTCGCTGGAAATGGCCCGTTTCGGCAGTAATCATCCGGCACAGACCCTGGTGGTGGCCGGAGTGCGTTTCATGGGTGAGACGGCCAAGATCCTGAGTCCTGAAAAACGCATCCTGATGCCGACGCTCGAAGCGACTTGTTCTCTCGATCTGGGGTGCCCCGTCGAAGACTTTTCAAGTTTCTGCGACGCGCATCCGGAGCGCACCGTCGTCGTCTATGCCAATACTTCCGCCGCGGTCAAGGCGCGTGCGGATTGGGTGGTGACTTCCAGTTGTGCGCTGGAGATCGTCGAGAGTCTGATGGATAACGGCGAGAAGCTTATCTGGGCGCCGGACAAGCATCTTGGCCGCTATGTCCAGAAAGAGACCGGCGCCGATATGCTGCTATGGGAGGGTGCCTGTATCGTCCATGAAGAATTCAAGTCGAAACAGCTGGCGGACATGAAGTCTGTCTATCCGGATGCGGCAATCCTGGTACATCCTGAGTCGCCGGAATCGGTGATCGAGCTGGCCGATGCGGTGGGTTCGACCAGCCAGTTGATCAAGGCTGCGCAGACTCTGCCGAATTCGACCTTCATCGTGGCTACCGATCGAGGCATTTTCTACAAGATGCAGCAACTCTGTCCGGACAAGCAGTTCATCGAGGCACCGACAGCTGGTAATGGCGCTTCCTGCAGAAGCTGTGCCCATTGCCCCTGGATGGCGATGAATACGCTGGAGCGAGTTTTGGAGTGCCTGCGCAAGGGTAGCAACGAAGTCTCCGTCGATCCGGCACTTATCCCGCGAGCCATCAAGCCGCTCGAGCGTATGCTGAAGTTCACCAGCGAAGCTCGCCTGGCCGTTACTGGCAATGCCTGATCGGTGAGGGAGTTTCACTTTACTTCGGCCCATGGCTGGCAGTTGTGAAAGCCGCTAGAAGGTCGCAGGCTGGACGAAAAACTATCCGTGCAATCTTCCCTGAGCTCAGGCTCCTGAGCTTGTTTTGTCTGGTGTCGCGTCAACCGATCTTAACGGGTTTCTTGCAAGCACTTCAGGTTGGCCAGATCCTGGCGAATACTGTCGAGCCTGGCCGCCAGATGCTGGTGTTGGCCTGCGTCGCTCAGGGTATGGAGATCGAACGCCAGATCGATTCCTGCCTGCTCGTTACGCTCATGAATTACCCGATAGGCCGGGCTCCAGGAGGAGTCTGGCGTTTGCAGTAGCCGAGCGATCTGTTGCGGGAACTCTGGGCTCCGGCGCTTGCTCAGCGTAGCGAGCAGCGTCTTGTCCCATTGCGCCCGGCTGGCTACCCAGCGGCTATTCTGGTCGCCCAGAGTGCGTGACCATTGCAGGATGCGTTGCCGCTGCGCCTTGTTGAGGTCGCCGAGCCAATCTTCCAGACGATCTTCCATACGCTCGGCTCGTTTGGCGATCTGTTTGTTCAACGGTGGTTCGACGAACTCTTCGATTCGTTCTTGCTGCTTATCGTGCAACGCCTTACCCAGTTCCTCGACCTGTTTGTCGCTCAGGCTTTGCAGTAGCGTAACCATAGAGGGCGTGATTTCCTCCGCGATGCTGGTGGCGGCTGCCTTGGCCTCGTCGTAGCGTCGTTGCAGTGAGGCGTGGGTGACCGGTTCTGTCTGCAGTTTTTTCAACGAGTCCAGATACAGTGGCAACTGGGTTGTACAGTGCCAAGCCAGATGCTTTTGCAAGCGCGCCTTGAATTCACGCTTCTGGCTATCGGTCATGTCCACATAATCCAGGGCCGACCAGTAAATGAGGGTATCGAGGTTGCGATAAATCAGGGTGATCCGGCTGCATGAGGCAAGCAGGAGCATGGTGAGCAGCAGGTAGACGCCTGCTTTGCCGGTGAATGCTTTTCTGTTGCGCATGCAGGTTTCTCTATGGCATGGAGTGCTGATTTAGAGTTTCGTTACAGCAAAAGAACTCGCCTTTCCGGACGGATTGGGGGGATATATCGCTTGTGATTTGACGACTCTTTGGGGAGCTTCAGCAGGGTCGTTACACTTCGTCCTTTCTCCTTCGAGTACGGATCAGTTTCGTCTTGCGGCTCACCGGGGCGCAATTGAATCCGAACGGAAATGGCCATGACCCTGAACAATCCAATTTTTATTACCTTCAGCCTCTATATCCTGGGAATGATTCTGATCGGCTTCTGGGCCTGGCGTGCCACACGGGATTTTTCCGACTACATTCTTGGCGGGCGCAGTCTCGGCAGTCTGGTTACCGCCTTGTCGGCAGGCGCCTCGGATATGAGTGGCTGGTTGCTGATGGGCTTGCCAGGCGCGATCTTCGTGGCGGGGCTGGCGGAAAGTTGGATCGCTATCGGCCTGATCATCGGCGCCTGGGTCAATTGGTTGGTCGTGGCCGGGCGCCTGCGCGTGCATACCGAACACAATCACAATGCATTGACTCTGCCAGACTATTTTGCACATCGCTTTGAAGATCGCAGTCGCCTGCTGCGCATTTTTTCCGCCTTGGTGATTCTGGTGTTCTTCACCATTTATTGCGCATCCGGCGTAGTGGCAGGTGCGCGGCTGTTCGAGTCCACCTTCGATATGCCGTATGGCATTGCACTGTGGGTGGGTGCAGCGGCGACGATTTTCTACGTATTCATTGGCGGTTTTCTGGCCGTGAGCTGGACCGATACGGTACAGGCCAGTCTGATGATCCTGGCGCTGCTGCTTACACCCGTGTTCGTCGTTCTTGCGCTGGGCGATCCTGGCGCTGCCCTGCATATCATCGAGGCACAGGATGCCTCGCGGCTGGATATGTTCAAGAATCTTTCCTTTGTGGGGATCGTTTCTCTGCTGGGCTGGGGCCTGGGTTACTTTGGTCAGCCGCATATCCTGGTGCGCTTCATGGCTGCCGATTCACTGAAAAGCATCCCGAACGCTCGCCGCATCGGTATGACCTGGATGATTCTCTGCCTCGGCGGTGCCGTGGCGACGGGCTTCTTTGGCATCGCCTATTTTGCTGAACATCCCGAGCTGGCCGGTCCGGTCAGTCAGAACGGCGAGCGGGTTTTTCTGGAGCTGACTCGGATTCTCTTCAACCCCTGGATCGCCGGGCTGATCCTCTCCGGCGTGCTGGCGGCGGTGATGAGTACGCTTAGCGCGCAATTGCTGGTCAGCTCCAGCGCACTGACCCAGGATTTCTACAAGGTTTTCCTGCGCCCGCATGCTGCGCAGCGAGAACTGGTCTGGGTCGGTCGTACCATGGTTCTGCTGATCGCACTGATTGCCATCGGGATTGCCGCCAACCCCGACAGTCGTGTGCTCGGTCTGGTTTCCTATGCGTGGGCCGGTTTTGGCGCTGCTTTCGGTCCCGTGGTGTTGATCTCGCTTGTGTGGCAGCGCATGACCCGCAACGGCGCGTTGGCTGGCATGCTGGTCGGTGCCGTAACGGTCGTGGTCTGGAAGTCATTCATCGGGTTGGGACTATACGAGATCATTCCGGGGTTTGCGCTGGCCAGTCTGGCAATTCTGGGGGTGAGTCTATTGGATAAAGCACCGCCGGCTGCGGTCCAGCAGTGTTTCGAGGCTGCGAATCGGGAATTTCGAGCAGGCTGATTCAACCAGGCTTGTCATGCTTATCGATCCTCCACCACGCCGGTAACAACTGCCGGATTCGCGCTTGAGCAAACCGATCATCGATCAAATGAATCACCCCTCGATCCTGCTGGGTACGAATCACTCGACCGGCCGCCTGGATGACTTTCTGCAAGCCCGGATAGAGGTAGGTGTAGTCATAGCCGGCGCTGAAGATTTTTTGCATGCGCTGGCGCATTTCCTCGTTCACCGGGTTGATCTGAGGTAGTCCGAGGGTAGCGATGAAGGCACCGATCAGACGCTCGCCCGGCAGGTCGATGCCTTCGGCGAAAGCGCCGCCGAGTACAGCGAAGCCGATACCCTGGCCACCGGCGACGAAGCGCGCGAGAAAGTCCGTGCGGTCGTTTTCCTGCATGGCGCGGGTTTGGGTCCAGTACGCAATCTCTGGAGAACGCTCGGTGAATACCGCCAGCACCTGCTGCAGATACTCGAAGCTGCTGAAGAAGGCCAGGTAATTGCCGGGGCGCTCGTGGTACTGGGCGGCCATCAATTGTGCGATGGGTTGCAGCGAGGCGGCGCGATCCGGGTAGCGGGTGGAAATCCGCCGGGCGATATGCACCGCGAGCTGATCGGCCTGGAATGGCGAATCCACTTCCAGGTGAATGGTGTTTGGCGGCAGGCCCAGGGTATCGCGGTAGAAATTCCAGGGTTTCAAGGTAGCGGAAAACAGCACGCAGGAACGCGCCGAGGTGAAACGTGGGGCGAGAAAGGGCGCGGGAAGCACATTGCGCAAGCAGAGCAGCGAGCGTGGTGTACGGCCGGATTTGTGTTCCGATAGCAGCGTCCGGTCGAACAAGGAATGCGGGCCGAATGATTCGGCCATGCGGCCGAACTGCAGGGCGTCGAAGTAGCGGCCCTGCAAATCGGCGCCCAGCCCGAGCGGATGCTCGTTGAGGTATTGGTTGATCGCCGCAATGGCCTGTTGCAGGGCGAGGAGCAGCGTGTCCGGCAATTCGGCGTCTACCTGGTAGAGCGTCTTCTGTTCACGATTCAACGCATTCCACTGGCGCTGGATGCGCGCCAGTGATTGCTTCAGTGGCTCCGGCGCTGTGTGGCGTATTTCGGCAAAGTGGCGCTGATCCAGCCCGGCGCTGTACATGCCGCGGGCACGTTCCAGCAGGTTGTGCGCTTCGTCCACCAGCACGCCGATGCGCCATTGGTTGGCTTGCGTCAAACCATGGAGCAGGCCGTTCTGGTCGAAATAGTAGTTGTAGTCACCGACTGTCACATCGGCCCAGCGCGCCATTTCCTGGCTCAGGTAGTAGGGGCAGATGCGGTGGGCGAGGGCGATATCGCGCAGTGCCATTTGGTTGAGCAGATTGTGTCGCGCGGCTTGTTCCCGGGCCCCCGGTAGGTGGTCGTAGAAGCCCAGGGCCAGTGGACAGGAGTCACCATGGCAGGCCTTGTCCGGGTATTCGCAGGCTTTGTCCCGCGCTACCAGTTCCAGCACTCGCAAAGCCGGGCAATCGAGCAGGTACAGCGTATCCAGCGCCAGTTGTCGGCCGGAAGTCTTGGCGGCGAGGAAGAACAGTTTGTCCAGGCGTTGGCCGGGCATGGCTTTCAACTGCGGAAACAGCGTCGCCAGGGTCTTGCCGATTCCGGTAGGTGCTTGTACCAGCAGATGCGTACCGGTACAGGCCGCTTTGTACACGGCTTCGGCCAGTTGGTGCTGGCCCTGGCGGAATTCGCCATAAGGAAAGCGCAGCGTGGCCAGGGCCTGGTCGCGTTCGGTGCGATGCTGCAGTTCCTGTTCGGCCCAGGCGAGAAAGGCTTGGCAGCAGGTTTCGAAAAATCGCCGTAAATCCTCGGCGGTGTGGGTCTCGACAAGCAGCGTCTCGCGTTGCGCAACAATGTCGAAATACACCAGTGCCAGTTCGATCTCGGCCAACTTGCGTGTCTGGCATAGTAGCCAGCCATAGAGCTTCGCCTGGGCCCAGTGCAGATGACGGTGATTGGTCGGCTGGCGGGTCAGGTCGCCGCGATGAGTCTTGATCTCCTCCAGTCGGTTGCGCGTGGGATCGTAGCCATCGGCACGGCCACATACCTGCAGATCCAGGTACTGGCCTGTGAGCGGGATTTCCTTTTCGTAGCCGTCGCCGCGTCGAGAGGCGATCAAGACATGCCCGGCGATACCTTCCTGGGCAGTGGGCGAGGGCGTGAAGCGCAGATCCAGATCACCCTGTTTGGCGGTGAATTCGCAGAGTGCGCGGACCGCGATCCGGTAGTTCAAGCGGGTTCGCCTGCCCAGCGCACCTGACAGACCGCAACTGGCAGGCCATGGCGACTGGCATGCTCGAACCAGCGACGTTGGTTGTCCTGCAGGCGGTCGCCGGGGCCTTTCACTTCGATCATGCGGTAGCGGCGTTCGGCTGGCCAGAACTGGATCAGGTCCGGCAGGCCGCAGCGGTTGTTCGGCACGTCGTGCAGCAGGCGTTCGAAACAGATCTTCAGGTGTGTAGTTGGCAGGCAGGCCAGGGCCAGCTCCAATAAAGCTTCATCCATCAATCCCCAGTAGACGAAAGGCGAAAGCAAGCCATGCTTGTCGCGCCAGGTTCGACGAATACGCTCGGCATGGCTGCCATCATCCAGAGCTCGCAGACAGTTGGCGAACAATTCGGCGCGGCGACTGAAGAAATCCGGGCGCCGCAGGTCCGCCGGCCCGGCATGAAACGGATGGAAGAAGGCGCCGGGTAGCGGGGCGAAGATCGCCTCCCAGCAGAGCAGGCCGAACAGCGAGTTGAGCAAGCCGTTTTCCACATAGTGTACCGGTGCGTCCGGTTGGCTCAGGTGTTCGAGCGCGGCCCATTCCACACGGGTGCCAGCAGCAGGCCGGGACAACATCAGTTCGATGGTTTCCAGTGGCGTGCCTGTTCGGCGGGCTGGAGGTGGTAGGCCGAGAGTTCGCTGCAGGCGCGGCAGAATGCGTTGCAGTTGTTGCGCCTCGGTTTCGTTTTCCGGTTCGGCATCGGCCTGCCGGGCCAGGTCCAGCGCAGCCTGTAGCTGACCGCTGCGTTCCAGCACCCGAATGGCGCGAATTCGCGCGCCAGGGTAGCGGTGGCTGACATGGATGCACAGCGCCTGGTCGAGTTCGCCATCACGTTCGAGTTGTTGGCCGATGCGCAGCAGCAGTTTGCCGCGCCGGCCTTCCAGCCAGGCGCTGGAGTAGGCTTGCCGGGGAATGTCATTCAGCAAGGCGGCAAGTGATTCGCCGGCCTCGAAGCGTTCGCGGCAGGCATGCAGGTGCAGGTAATCATCCACGTCCCGGCGGCTCTGGAAAGCCCGTGAGGTCGGCGAGAAGGCCACCTGTTCGTAGCGATAGATGCCGAGGTCGGCGAGGACGAATTCGCTCCAGTCCTGGCGCAGATTACCGAAGAACAGCAGTCGCAGGCGCTGGCACAGTGCGTCGATACGCAGCTCGTAGATCGTTTCGCCATGCGCCGGACACCACTCGGCAAACGGGCGCGATGCATCCTGCAAATGTTGCAGGGCTGCCAGCAGTTCGGTTTTTTTCGTCGCGGCTTTGCGTAAGGGTGATGGGATTTCGTCCAGCGCTCGAATGAGTTCGCTCTTGGTCAGCAGCTTGAACAGTTGCTGCAGGTCGAGCTGTGGTGCAACGCCGATCCAGCCTTCTGCCAGCAGCGGGCTGGCTGCTGCTTGCGGGCAACCGATTTCCGTGTAGCTCAGGCGGCTGGCACGAAATAGCGTGCCTTTGCGCATCACCATGCGTACCAGCAAGGCCTGGGCGTTCTGCGGCAGTTGTGGAAAGCGATCGAGCAGGGTGCGCTCGGCATCTTCCAGCAAGTCCCCGTGGTGCTCGCCGATCCAGGCCAGCACCTGGCGGAAGTTGTCGAGATAGTAGAAGGGATTATCCAGGGTCTGGCGCATCAAACATTCGTATCGCGAAAGAGCGGGTTCGTTCCGGCTGGTGATTTATACAGTTAGGCTGGCGCTTGGCAATGTTCGTTCGATCAATGGCGAAAGATGACTTGCCGAAAGGGCGGTTCAGCTCCTGATGGCGGCACTGACGCCCTCCAGTGTGGCGAACGAGGTGTCCTTGGCGGTCAGCAGGAAGTCGCGCATGAAAGGCGCATCGAGCATGTCCTCGCGAATGGCGGCATACAGCGTGGCGAACAGGCCTTTTTCGCCCAGTCGCTTGGCCGTGACGTAGCCTCGGGCGCTGTATTCATGCAGCGCCCAGTTGGGCAGGCAGCATACGCCACGTCCGGATGCCACCAGTTGCATCATCATCACTGTCAGTTCAGACGTGCGCACCTGGGCCGGCTCCACGTCGGCTGGCTCCAGAAAACGCGTGAAGATATCCAGTCGATCCCGTTCCACGGGATAGGTAATCAGGGTTTCGTTGAGCAGATCCTCGGGCTTGACAGCGGTACGGGACGCCAAGGGATGCTGGTTGGCCATGGCCAGCAACGCTTCGTAGGTGAACAGCGGCACGTAGGCAATACCCGGCAGTTCGATCGGATCGGCCGTCACCACCAGATCCAGGTCGCCGCGCGCCAGGGCCGGCAATGGCGCAAAGGAAAACCCCGACGCCAGGTCCAGTTCCACCTCGGGCCAGGCATCGCGGAACTGATCGATGGTCGGCATGAGCCATTGGAAGCAACTGTGGCACTCGATGGACATATGCAGGCGCCCGGCGGTGCCACCGGCGAATCGCGCCATGTCGCGCTCTGCGCTGCGCAACTGCGGCAGCAGGGTATCGGCCAGTTGCAGCAGGCGCAGCCCGGCGCTGGTGAAGCGTACCGGTTTGGTCTTGCGCACGAACAGTTGCAGGCCGAGACGCTCCTCCAGTTCCTTGAACTGATGAGACAGCGCCGACTGGGTTAGATGGAGTCGTTCTGCGGCTTCGACGAGGCTGCCGGTTTCCCGTAGAGCATGAAGCGTCTTCAGGTGACGAATTTCCAGCATGCATGGCTCCGGGATAGCTGATCTGGACGCTAGTTTGTTGCAGGGGGTGAAGGCTGTCGAGAGAGGCAGTTGTCATAGACTGCAGAATGGGGTCAATGATTGAGTATGAGGGTTTTTGATAATCAAATAGAAATACTTGAGTTTGTTTCATTGAACGGTTGTGCGGAGAATCTCCAACCTTGTCGAATACTGACTGGAGAAAAACCATGGCTATTGCCCATTCGCTGGGTTTCCCGCGTATCGGCCGCGACCGCGAGCTGAAAAAAGCCCTTGAGGCCTATTGGAAAGGTGAGCTGGATGAATCCGGCTTGCGCCAGGTTGGCCGTGATCTGCGGGCCACCCATTGGCAATTGCAGAAAGAGGCCGGCCTGGACTGGCTGCCCGTCGGCGATTTCGCCTGGTATGACCAGATGCTGACTCATTCGCTGATGTTCGGCGTGATTCCTTCGCGCTTTCGTCCCGCCACTGGTGAACCGACTCTGGATACGCTGTTCGCCATGGCGCGTGGGGTGAGTGGGCAATGTTGTGGCGGGCAGGGCGGTCCGGCCAGCGAGCTGACCAAGTGGTTCGATACCAACTATCACTACCTGGTCCCGGAGTTTTCCGCCGACCAGCAATTCAGTCTGTCCTGGACGCAGCTGTTCGAGGAAGTCGATGAAGCACTGGCGCTCGGGCACAAGGTCAAACCGGTACTGATTGGCCCCTTGACCTATCTCTGGCTGGGCAAGGTCAAGGGTAGCGACTTCGATCGACTGGAACTGCTCGACCGCTTGTTGCCGGTCTACGGCGAAATCCTCGACCGCCTGGCTGCACAAGGTATCGAGTGGGTGCAGATCGACGAGCCCATCCTGGCACTGGACCTGCCACAAGCCTGGAAGAACGCTTTCGAGCGGGCCTATAACCTACTGCAACGCTCGCCTTTGCAGAAGATGGTCGCTACCTATTTCGGTGGACTGGAAGACAACCTCGGCCTGGCCGCTAGCCTGCCGGTGGATGGATTGCATGTCGATCTGGTGCGTGCGCCGGAGCAATATCCGCTGATTCTCGACCGGCTGCCGGCCTATAAAGTGCTGTCATTGGGAGTGGTCAATGGCCGCAATGTCTGGCGTTGTGATCTGGACAAGGCGCTGCAAACACTGCGGCATGCTGCAGCGCGTTTGGGTGAGCGGCTCTGGATCGCACCCTCCTGCTCGCTGCTGCATTGCCCCGTGGATCTGGGACGAGAAGACCAGCTCGATGCCGAACTGAAAAGCTGGCTGGCTTTCGCAGTACAGAAATGCAGGGAAGTGGCCCTGCTGGCACAGGCAGTCAATGCGCCGGAATCCGCCGAGGTGCAGGCTGCGTTGAGTGAAAGCGGCAAGGTACAGAACAGCCGCAAGCAATCGCCCCGTATTCACAAGGCGCAGGTGCAGGAGCGTCTGGCCGCGATCCGGTCTCGCCATGCCCAGCGGGCGGCGGTGTTTGCCGAGCGCATCACCCGGCAGCATGAGCGTTTGAAGCTGCCACTGTTTCCGACCACCACTATCGGTTCCTTCCCGCAGACGCCTGCCATCCGTCAGGCGCGTCAGGCCTTTCGGCAGGGTAAGCTGTCCGGTGCCGACTACCAGGAGGCGATGCAGGCGGAAATTCGTCACGCAGTGGCCGTTCAGGAAAAACTCGGGCTGGATGTGCTCGTCCACGGTGAGGCCGAACGTAACGACATGGTCGAATACTTCGCCGAGCAGCTCGATGGCTATCTGTTCACCCGTTTCGGTTGGGTGCAGAGCTATGGCTCGCGCTGCGTCAAGCCGGCGGTAATTTATGGCGATCTGAGCCGCCCCAGGCCGATGACGGTGGACTGGATCGGTTACGCCCAGCAGCAGACGAACAAACCGATGAAGGGCATGCTTACCGGGCCGGTGACCATGCTGATGTGGTCCTTCCCGCGTGAGGATATCGCTCCCGAAGCTCAGGCACGCCAACTGGCCCTGGCGATTCGTGACGAGGTACAGGATCTGGAAACGGCCGGTATCGGTATCATCCAGATCGACGAAGCGGCGTTTCGAGAAGGGTTACCGCTGCGCAAGCTGAACCAGAAAGCCTATCTGGAGTGGGCAGTGGAAGCCTTCCGCCTGTGCAGCTCGGGAGTACGCGACGAGACGCAGATCCATACCCATATGTGCTACAGCGAGTTCAACGAAATCATCGATGCCATCGCGGCGATGGATGCCGATGTGATCACCATCGAGACATCGCGCTCGCAGATGGAGTTGCTGGAAGCCTTCCGTGCCTTCGCTTATCCCAATGAAGTGGGGCCGGGCGTATATGACATCCACTCGCCGCGCGTACCTGAGGTTGGGGAAATACTGGCACTGCTGAAAAAGGCTGCCGAGCATATTCCTGCCGAGCGGTTGTGGGTGAACCCCGATTGCGGACTGAAGACCCGTGGCTGGCCGGAAACCGAGGCTGCACTGGCGAACATGGTGGCAGCGGCGCGCACACTGCGTGAGCAGCAGGCCTGAACGCGCGAGGTATTTTCGGCTAAGGTAAGGCTTTTTTGCGACTCATGCCGATCATGACCCCAGCTATCGATCTCTTGAAGAAGGCCCGTGCCGAATACCGGGTGCACAGCTACGAGCACGACCCGAAATCTGCTTCCTATGGTCTGGAGGCGGCGGAAAAACTTGGTCTGGAGCCGGCACGGGTCTTCAAGACGCTGTTGGCGCGAACCGAGAAAGGCGAGCTGCTGGTAGCGGTGGTGCCGGTAGCGGGTACGCTCGATCTGAAAGCGCTGGCCCAGGCCGCCAGGGCGAAAAAGGTAGACATGGCCGACCCGCAGGAGGCCCAGCGTGCTACTGGCTATCTGGTCGGCGGCATCAGTCCGTTGGGCCAGAAGAAGCGCCTGCGCAGCTTCATCGACGAATCGGCCCGGGAGTTGCCGAGCATCTTCGTCAGTGCTGGTCGGCGCGGGCTGGAAGTGGAGCTCAAGGCCCAGGTGCTGGCTGGTCATACGGGTGCCGCGTTTGCGCCCATTGCCCGCAGTTGATGGGCGTTGCGAGGTCTGCAGCCAGACGCTTCGGCGCGTAACGCTTTTCCCTTGTCTTGCAGCTTGTAACTAGAGCGGCGGCAGGTTCTCCAGCACATCCCTGACCTTGGTCTTGTTGAGGCCGGGAATATGCAGGTCGCTCTGGGCCAACTGACGGCCTTCCAGCTGTGGTTGGGTCATCCAGGTCAGGATGTCGTAGTAGCGGCGGATATTGGCAACGTAATGCACCGGCTCGCCGCCGCGGGCATAACCGTAACGGGTCTTGCTGTACCATTTTTTCTGTGCCAGGCGTGGCAGCATCTGCTTCACATCCAGCCACTTGGTAGAGTCCAGGCCGGCTGCCCTGGCCAGCTCGCGTGCGTCTTCAAGATGGGCGATGCCGACATTGTAGGCTGCCAGGGCAAACCAGGTACGGTCTGGCTCGAGGATGTTTTTCGGCAAGCCGGTATGGACTTCCAGAAAATACTTGCCACCACCCTTGATGCTCTGCACTGGATCGAGCCGATCGCGTATCCCCATCGCTTCGGCGGTGCGCTGAGTCAGCATCATCAGGCCACGCACGCCAGTCTTGGAGGTAGCCGTGGGCTGCCACAGGGATTCCTGGTAGCCGATGGCCGCGAGCAGCCGCCAATCGATGCCGTGCTGCCGGCCGATTTCGCGAAAATGTTTCTCGTAGCGTGGCAGACGCTGACGCAGATGCTGAGCGAAATCGTAGGCTCCCACATAGCCGAGCGTCTCGACATGGCCGTAATAACGCTCGCTCAGGCGCTTGATGGTGCCGTCTGTAATGGCCTTGGCGAGAAAATCGTTGGCAGCCTCCAGCAGACTACGATCTTCACCATACACCGCTGCCCAGGAAAGATTGTTCTGCTCGCCGAGTTCGAATGCCGAGCGGACGTTGGGGAAATAGAACTGATTCATGGCCAGTTCGTTGGATTCCACCAGCGTCAGGTCGATCTGGCCCTCGTCCACCATTCGCAGCAGGTCGGCACTTTCGACCTCGTTGGATTCCTCGTACTTGAGTTCCGGCAGCTCGACTTTGAGCCTGGCGAGCGCTTCGGCCTGGGTACTGCCCTTCAAGATCAGGATGCGCTTGCCGATAAGGTCTTTAGGCGTGCTCGGGCGTCGCTGGCTGCGGTGGTAGATGACCTGAGTCGTGGATTCGAGATAGGGACGGGTGAAATGTACCCGGCCTTCGCGGCTTGTGGTGGCGATCAGGCCGGCCGCGCCCAGTAACGGGCCACCGGGGCGGCCGAGGCGGCCGAATAGATCATCCAGGTTGTCGGCTGTCTCGATCTGCAGGCGAACGCCCAGGCCTTCGGCGAAACGTTTGACCAGCTCATATTCGAAGCCGGTTTCGCCATTGCGATCCTGGAAGTAGGTGGTCGGTGTGTTGCGAGTGATCACGCGCAGCACACCTTCCTCCCGAATGCGTTGGAGCTGAGTGGGTTTTTCCACGCAGCTGCCGAGCAACAGAAGAATTCCAAGTACCGCTAGCCACTTGGCGCAGGGTTTGCTGAAGGAAGTTGAGACAGACATGGGCGCGCATTATACGCAAAGGCATGGCGCCACCCTATCGAGTCGATAAAAGGGATTTCTATTGTCTGGTTATATAGTAATCGTTGAATAGTTCCGTTGTGTTTTGTGATGCGTGTCTCAAAATATGATTTTTATATAGCGATTTTGCATATTTGTTCATGCAAATAGAGTCGTTAACTGAACAAATCGTTATATTTCTGAATACCGGTTTTGTCGTTGGCGACCGGATTTGTCCAAGACGGAAAGACTGCTGCAGGGAGGCAATATCCAGCGCTGTTCGATGGTCGGTTCTGCTTCTTCGTATCGTGATGGTTGGAGGCGATGCGTCAATATTTTGTGGTTTCGATGGACTGGCATAGTCCAATGAAACAGGCAAAAGCGTCAGTAAAATGAATAGGGGAAAGGAATACCCATGAATTTGTTCATTGAGCTTTATCGTAGTCAGGATATTGTTCCGTCTGGCCTCAAACGAGGTAGTGCGGATGCATTATCGTCGTATATCCTTTCCGGTCCTCAGCAACGTGTTCGAACCGGCAGCCAGGGTTTCAGTCGGATAACCATTGGCTATAACTGGCTTCCTGTGCCATACAGGGGAATTCGTGCCAGACGGCTTGAAGGTTTTCGTCATGGTTATCGCAAGACCGACGGAAGAGTCGTCACCGGGCAGGCTCCTTATCTTGTGCAAGCCAGCCGCTGCCAAATAGTACTACCCAATCTGATCCTTCCTTCCGCCAAGCCTGTTGCATCCAACCAGGCGCTGCCCATTGAGCAGCGAAAGCAGGATGAAAACGATCCCTTGACCTCGCTGGTCGACTGGATTTGCGACCACCTTGCTTCCAGCCTGGATGAGGATTGAAGCTTCTTTCCTCTGGCAATCCGGTATTTGATTAGCCAGTTACAGCATCCAGGGCTTCGATACTGCGTTGCCATTTAGTGTCGCGACACCGGTCCTTGCCGGCTCTCATTGGCGCTTTCTCAAGCGCTTTCGGATTCGCGATTGCGATTGCCGATGTAACGCAATTGTCATTCTGGCCTGCTAGAAATACCGGTCCCGCAGCTTTGCTGCGGCGCGGCGATTCATTTAGTCCCGGCGAGTGAGCATGAACCACTGTATTGTCCCTACGCATCAGGATTCCGATCTGTTCGGTCTACTCTACGGGTTCTGTTTTCGCGCCGGGGAACGCGGTCGGCAAATCGATTCGGCAATGGTGATCGATTGTCTGCGTTCTCCCGATCCTGAGGGGTTTCTCTGGCTGCATCTGAATCTGGCACACGCCGCCTGTGAGCGCTGGATGAAGACGTGCCTGGAGTTGCCGGAGGATTTCTTCGAGACCCTGCATGAAGGTTCCCGCTCCACTCGCATCGAGCACATCGATTCGGCCTTGCTGGCAGTGGTCAACGATGTGGTGTTCAGCTTCGGCCAGGTTTCTTCGGATATCGCTACGCTCTGGGTCTGCGCCCAGGAGCGCCTGATCGTCACTGTGCGAGCCCAGCCGCTGCGTTCAGTGGATAAGTTGCGCTCTTCGGTGAAAAACGGCGAATGCTTTCGTTCGCCACTGGAACTGTTGGTGCACCTGCTACGTGACCAGGGCGACGTCCTCACCCAGATCGTCCGCGAGACCAGCATCGGTGTCGATCGCATTGAAGATCAACTGCTTTCGCCACGCCTTTCCGACAATCGTGCCGAGCTTGGCGCCATGCGTCGTGTATTGGTACGCCTGCAGCGTCTGCTGGCGTTGGAGCCGGGATCGCTGTTGCGCCTGCTCAATCGACCACCGCAATGGTTGCAAGAGGAGGACGTGCAGGAACTGCGTGAGTCTACCGAGGAGTTCTCCTTGGTAATCAATGACCTCACCTCCCTCAGCGAGCGGATCAAGCTGCTCCAGGAAGAAATCGCCGCCAAGCTCAACGAACAGACCAATCGGACTCTGTCCACGCTCACGATGGTCACGGTGTTGGCGTTGCCGATCAATATCACGGCCGGTTTTTTTGGCATGAATGTCGGGGGTATCCCGCTGGCAGAGAATGCCCATGGATTCTGGCTGCTGGTGGCGCTGGTTGCCTCTTTTACTCTTCTGGCCGGGCATCTGGCCTTTCGCAAGCGCAGTGACGATTGAGCGATGGTTGTCATTGGGATCTGTCGCAATAAGGCTGACATCGGCTTGCTGAACAGCAAGTACGGCAAAGATCGAGACTGGGCAAGCGATGAGCGCTGTTGCTTTTCCACAATCGATCCAAGCGAGTCGGCATCACGAATGTCTTCGTAGCGCGTTATGAAGCCGACGGCTTGATTAGATAAAGGTTTCTTTGGGATCTAATATTAGACGGCACGCGAAGTACGGTGCTTGCTGCAAAAGATCAACAAGGCAAGCATTGGAAGTGCACTACCGATAGCGACTATCCCCACCCACCCAGTATGCTCGTAGAGCATGCTTGCAACCGAAGAGCCTATTGCGCCACCAACAAAGATGCTGGTCATATACAGAGCATTGAGACGCCCTCGGCTAACCGGATCCAGCGCATAAACGGCGCGTTGGCCAAGCACCATATTCATCTGCACGGCGAAATCAAGGATGATGCCGGTAATCCCCAAGGCAATGACTCCGCGAGGCATGGAAAACACTCCCGGCAGAAAACTGACGCTGCCTAGTATCATCGCCAACCCAGACATTGACCGTGTATATCCAGCGTCCGCGAGCCGTCCGGCAATCGGGGCCGCGACGGCTCCAATCGCCCCGACTAAAGCAAAGACTGCAATCTGCGACTGAGATAGTCCATATTCGTGCGCCAGCGCAAGGGGTGCCGCTGTCCAGAACAGGCTGAATGCGGCGAACATCAGCCCTTGATAAAGAGCGCGTTCGCGCAGCACAGGTTCACGCCGAAACAGTTCTCCTAGCGAGATGAGCAACTGGGAGTAAGTGGCCTGGTGAGCTGGCTGGCGGCTGGGAAGCAGCGTGGTGACCACCAGCGCGATAAGCAACATGACGACTGCCGCACCCAGAAACACTACTCGCCAGTGAAAGTGATCGGCAATCACGCTGGAGACTGGCCGCGCGAGCAGAATGCCAAGCAGTAATCCACCCATGATTCCGCCAACTACTCGGCCACGGGTTTCTTCCGACGCAAGATGCGCCGCCAGGGGGATCAGCATTTGAACAGAAACGGAACTGAAGCCGATCAGTAGCGAAGCGACCAACAGGATGCTTGGTCTATCGCTCAATCCAGCTCCCAAGAGACTGAGACATGTGATCCCAATGGTGATCAACACCAGCTTGCGATTCTCCAGGAGATCGGCAAGTGGCACCAAGAAAAATAGCCCAAGTGCGTAGCCAACCTGGGTCAACGAAACGATCAGGCTAGCGGTACCGGCAGAAAGACCAATATCGGGTGCAATCAACTCAATGATCGGTTGGGCATAATAGATGTTTGCCACGATGACCCCACAGCAAAAGGCAAACAGAAAGACGAGTCCCTTGCTGAAAGCTGCGGCGTCACGGGGCGCTGCAATTGTCGACTGGCGATTCATTGGGCTGCCTCCTTTTCCTGCATCCGATCGTCAGTCCAGGCTGGATAATCGATGTAACCATGAGCACCGCCACCGAAAAAGGTACTGGTTTCTGGAGTATTTAATGGAAGGTGGAAACGATAGCGGTGCGGCAAGTCCGGGTTGGCAATGAACGGACGACCAAAGGCAATAATGTCCGCTCTGCCGCTTTTCAAAGCGCTTTGCGCGCTATCCTGATTGTAGCCCCCTGCAAGCATCAGTACTCCCCGGTATTCCCTGCGCAGTTGCCAGATGATGGCGTTCCAGCGAGGATCGACATTGTCGTCAAGTACCGTTCCGACCATGGCTGGTTCTACCAGATGCAGGTAGGCCAGATTCCAGTTGTTCAATTCATGCGCGATGTAACCGAAAGTCTCTTCTGGCGTATCGTCTCCCATGCCCATGAAGCGTCCCATCGGCGTGAGGCGGACAGCTACGCGATCAGCCCCGATTTCCGAGGTGACAGCCTCGACGACTTCGAGCAGCAAACGGGCACGGTTGGCAATGTTGCCACCGTATCGGTCGTTACGCTGGTTACTGTTGCTATTGATGAACTGATCAAGCAAATAGCCATTTCCCGCATGGATCTCTACTCCATCCATTCCGGCTGACAGCGCATTACGGGCTGCACGGCGGTAGTCCTCGACAATCGTGGCGATCCCCGAAAGCTCCAGTTCTTGAGGCGTTGGCACATCATCCCAGACGCCATTGCCATTCGCGTCCAGGATGAAGGTTTTGCCAGGTACCGGGAGTGCACTGGGTGCAACTGGCAAACTACCATGGGGCTGGAAAACCGGATGTGAAACACGCCCGACGTGCCAAAGCTGCAAAAACATGTGACCACCTTCAGCATGAACCGCAGCGCTGACGGCCTTCCATCCCTCGATCTGTTGCTGGCTGTGAATACCGGGTGTCCAGGCATAACCTTGTCCCTGTTGGGATATCTGTGTGGCCTCGCTGATGATCAACGCGGCACTGGCGCGCTGCCGGTAGTACTCGACGTTCATTGCAGTCGGCACATTGCCAGGTTGTGCAGCCCGTGATCGAGTGAGCGGTGCCATGGCGATACGATGCTTCAGCATGAATGAGCCAAGCTTGATAGGGTCGAAGAGCTGATGGGTCATGGTGAGTTCTCTGCAGTACGTTTCAATGCCTGCAGGTTAGTGCTCGACCCGTACGTTACAGAATCCGTCAGGAACGCAACGCGGTTTTGCGCCCAACGCAATGATGCGTTGCTCAAAGAATCTGCGTGACAAAATCCATGAAGGCATTAACCCGCTTCGAGCCACGTTGATTGGGTAAATACAATGCTGAAATGGCTGAGCTGGCGTTATTCGGATTTACCGCAAACATCGCGAATAACTTCGTCAGCCGTCCTGCCGCTATATCCTCCTCGACGATCCAATCGGGTAGTAGCGCAACTCCTAGGCCAGCGAGTGCTACCTCGCGCAGGACTTCGACATTGTTACTCTTGACGCGGCCGTGTATCGGGACACGAACTTCTTCGCTCGTCCCTTGAAACGTCCAGAATTGCTGCACATTGCCATAATTGAAACGCAAACAATTATGGTGGAGCAGGTCCATGGGCTGCTCTGGTACCCCGTGTTCTTCCAGATAGACGGGGCTGGCCAGTACGAATCGTTGAAACCACCCAAGTGTACGGCTCACCACCCCATCCATTGGCGCAGCGGAGCCGAGGCGAATGGATAGATCGACCCGTTCGCCCAGCAGATCGACGATATCGTCGGTCAGCGTCATATCCAGTTCGAGCTTCGGATATTGCCGCAGCAAGCTCCCAATATGCGGGCATAGGCAGCGCTGAGCGAAGGCTGTCGGCACCGAAACACGCAGGGGGCCTGAAGGCTCTTCACCACGGTCGCGAACCGAAGCATCGGCTTCTTCCATTTGTTCAAGAATTCGCCGTGCATTGAGGTAGTAGGCAGCTCCGGCCTCCGACACAGTGACTTGCCGGGTGGAGCGATTGAGCAGGGCTGTACCCAGTTCGCATTCGAGAGCATCGACCATTCGAGTGACTGATGAAGTCGCTACGCCTAACTGTCTCGCTGCCGCAGAGAAACCATTGGTATCCACCGTGGTAACGAACATTTTCAAGGCGAGTAATTTATCCATGAGATCCTTCCTCAAGCAGCGAAATTTTCCGCTTCTGCTTGGCATAGGCTCCTAGAAGGTTAGCGTTGAATGGAGGCCGAAAAGGCTTTCGTCGCGCATTCTGCGTCCGGTTTCGTTGTTCAAGACACCACCGCCTGGGTTTTCAATATGTTGCCAATCCAGCTGAAGATCGAGCGAGTGCGTGATCTGCGCCTTGTAGGTGATTTCCACGCGATATTCGTTACCACGCACCGGGTAATGGCCATCACTATAGCGCCGCATGTCGCGGTCGGCTTTCCGAGCTTGATTGCTGGTATGCGCCATGCCCCAGCCGATTCCGAACACGTCATCGTTACGCCCAGCGAAAGGCGCGTTCAAGGTCAGGCCGGTATCGATGGCAAAATCAACCACATTACGGTCACTCCGGTTGCTGGTCACGCGACCGAACATTCCTATCGAGCATGGTGAGCCAGGTGCTGCCTGCCAGAGCATCTGGTCGGCAATGCCGTAAAAAATCCAGTTACCTTGATGCTGCCGGGGATTTTCTGAGCTATCGGGGGCGGCCAGCGAGCGTCCTGCTTTGTCATAGCGCTGATCGTAGAACGTGGCAGTGTCATACATCCCACCGACGCGCAAGATCCCTGGTAGTCCATTACTGGCACTCTCCATGCCAGCCCAGGCAGGTTTCCAATCGGTGGTGTATTGCAATTCGGAGATAAGTAGCGCTCCCGTATTCAGATTGAAATTGCTGCCATGAGGATGAACGCTTTGGTTGGACGGGTCATGCTCGTTGTAAAAACCATGCCCCGTCGGATTGTCGTTTGCCGCCGCGAACATCAGCGTCATACGCTCCGAGGATCGATAGCGAAAACGAATTCCAAGAGAGGCCAGTGGCCATGACGGCCCGCCCGAATAGAGATTGGCGGACGGCGCTACCGGCCAGCCGAAGTTCGCGTTGAGAAAGAGGCTGGCATAGTCACTGATCAGAAACTCATTATCCAGATCCTGTTGACCCAGCTTGATATCCAGCGCGCCATTCAGAAAGCTCTGCTGGTACCACAGCTCGAACAGCCGATTGGAGGTATAGGCTTCATGACCGCTGACGGGGTTGTAGTCGGCCAGTCGGTCAGCCGTGGGTGAGCGGCCACGGATATTCAGCCAGCTGAGCTTGAAGAGACCACCTTCGAGATCAAACAGCTTGCTCAAATCTGCGCCGATTTCGACCGTTCCTACCCCGTTATAGCTGGTCGTCCGGCGAGTGCCGCCGCGATAGTTGCCCCAGATCTCGTCCTCGCTCTGGATATCTAACGTAATGCCATACTGATAAAGCCATGTACGGAAGCCTCCCATGTCGCCCAACAAGCGATCCGAGGTGTCCAGCCGATCCTCTGCAGCTTCTGCCGTTTTCGAGTCCTTTGTCTGCCTTGATGTTTCATCAACTGTGTTGGCAAGCACAGTTGCCATCGGTAACCACAACAATCCTAGGCACAAGCTATACGCCACAGCACGACGACTACCGGAGAGTACGCGCAGCCAATGGTGCATACTGAAAAATTGAATCAACGCTCGCAACTCCTGCTGCTCAATACCAGCGCCTATTCAATACCCAGATTCAGGAAGGCTTTTCCGGGGGTACGATCCTTACGATCTTTGAGGAAGCGTGATGAAAACCAACAACCCCATGGCTTTCCAGGATCATGCATGTAGCATGAAAGGCTTGCTCGAAAATACCGCTGAGAATCAGCGGGCGAATTATGAAACATTGATGATGACAGTATTAAGCTATCTGATTCCCTGTCATAAGCAGGACGCTAACAATTAATCCTTATAAATCATCATTAATCTTTCTGTACCGTCATTAGTGAAGCTTCAGCATTGTTCTGCCGAATATCACTCACGTCTGGAATCTCCAAAAAAAAGGAATCTTCATGCTTGAAGATTCCTCAATGTCGTGATCGCTGGCTCTGCAGTCTTACAGAGCTTGGCGACGAAATAATACTCTGATTGTATTGCTTTTTCGTTAAGGCTACGGCTTGTAGTAATCATTTTGAGCCAGGCTTGCTGACTTACCAGGGGATGATCGACTACAGCCCGTTGTAACAGCCCATCGAAATAGAGCAGCTATAAATATGCTTTCCAACATAAGCTCATACGCAACTGGCGATCTAGCAGCCGAAGAAACCTGCGGAGCAGGAAAGTAATTTCAGACATATTTCTTTTACATTTTTTGGCTACAGTCGCAGGGCTCCTCCAGAGTAAAAAAGAGCTTTAGTCAATATGAAAAGAATCATTACTTTTTCTCTGCTCCTGGCAGGAAATCATTATGTGAACGCCTCTGAAGTGCATCCTGAAAGCGATGCCAAGGCTGGGGAAGGATTTGGTGGGCTTTCAGGAATGATGGTAGGTGCTGCTGCAGGTGGTCCTGTTGGCGCAGTGGCAGGTGCCATGGCTGGTATATTCACTGGTGGCAGCGTTCAAGATGGAGCCAACATCTATCAGCGTGAAGATGGGACTTGGTCTTGGATAAATGACCAGGGAACGGCTGGTGTATCGAGAAAAAAGCTTACAGATGAACACTCTGACAAAAATACAGATCACGGAAGCAGTTACTCCCTCCATTGATGCTGTTTGGTTCGATTTTGTCTCCCGGCTTGGCTTCCGATAAGCGCCTCGTTCACGTTTGGCCAATGCAGTACTAGCCACCAAAAGACCTTGAACGATTTAACTTGCTGGCTACCGGCTCTAAAAATAGTGCTGCCAGCAATACGGCGGTTGCAATCGTGAATAGAGCTTGGTAGCTGCCATGGGTGGCACTGAAAATCATCGAATAACCGACAGCAGCGACAGCCTGAAAGGTGGCAAACGAAATGGTTGCTCGACTCCATGCTAGTCGCTGATGAAAGTGAGTAGTTCTTAGTTGATGTACGCGGGCAAGTGCGAGTGGAACGATACCGGCCGGGAACGAGCCTATGACTATAGCGAGTCCCCCAAGCATCACTGAATTGTTTGTCCCGCAGAGCAAGGCGACTGCCGCGGCTTGTATAAGCAGGGCGGTTCGAACCCCTTTTTGTGGCCCTAGCTTGTCGGCGGCCATTCCATATACAACCGGACCCAGCATCGCGCCAACGCCATACATGCTCCAGATTATTGCCGCTGCATGGTGGCTGAATCCAAGGCCCCGCTCGACGTAATCCACCAGAAAAACCATGGCGGGTACAAGCCCTGCTGCCATCAACGCGTATTGCGCAAAAAGCAACTTCAGTCCGGAACTCTGTACCTCTGTATTGCTGCCGTCCGCGAGAGTGGTGGGGGAGGAATCTGTATGTCCTGTAGGCCAGGCTTTCCAGCTCGCGAGAGTTAGCACCAAAGCGATCGCTCCCAACCCCAGCCAGGTATTCTGCAGTCCCTGGGAAAGAAGTGCCGGGACGACGGTACCCGACCCTGCTATCCCGACGCCAATGCCGAGAAAAATGGCTCCACTGGCAGCACCTCTCTTGGCAGGAGCGATATGAGGAAGTATTGCCGAAGCGACGAGGACCATAACGGCTCCGCCTGCAATTCCCGACAGTAGCCGCCAACTGAAGAACCAGGTAATGGATAGCGGATACGCGCATGCGAAAAATGAAAGGGTAACGAGGCCGAGCATTAGCTTCAGGGCGCGTGTATTGGAGATTCGATAGGCGATGGGATTGCCTATTAGCGCTCCAATCAAATAGCCCGCGAGATTAGCCGCACTCAGATACACAACTTCATATTGCGTAAACCAGCCACTCTGAATGAGCGAAGGGATGAGAGGGGTATAGGCAAATCTTGCCAATCCGATACTGATAAGGCTTGCACACAGACCAGCAAATATATATGGCCAGACCGATTCCTGTGACGAGGAAGAGCGCTGTTCAATACTCATGATTTCTTCCTAATGACGTGAGCGTTTTTGGCGCGCGAAGCCGAAGTTGGTCGCACGCGCAGGAGTAGCTGTAAGGCCGTCATTGATTAAAGCCCTGATTTTCCGATAGCACTTCAGCGATGTGGGAAGGCTTCGTTCTTACAAACGATTCATGAGAGCCAGATGGGGTACAGGGCATAACGCTGAGCGCCAATCGAGGTCACTCAGCTCAAAGCCAGCATTGTTATCAAACAATGCTGAGTGTGACTTCGATATTGCTGCGCGTAGCATTGGAGTAGGGACAGACGATATGTGCCTTTTGCACCAGGTCTTGCGCTACGGTACGTTCCAGACCGGGCAGCGAAATCCGAAGCTCGACCTCGATGCCGAATCCTGTAGAGATGGCGCCAATCCCCACACTGCCATTGATCGTCGTGTCCGCGGGTAGTGACACCTTGTCCCGGGCAGCCACGAATTTGAGCGCACCGAGAAAGCAGGCAGAGTAACCTGCCGCGAACAGTTGTTCAGGGTTGGTGCCTTCACCGCCTGTCCCACCGAGTTCTCGTGGCGTGGTCAGTCTGACATCAAGTTGCCGATCGGATGATACCGCATGGCCATCGCGGCCTCCGGTAGCTTGGGCGTGGGCGACGTACAGAATCTTTTCGATGGACATGTTGTAACTCTCCATAGTGGTCAAGAAGTTAGCTCTACTGATGGGTTTGTAAGTACACGATTAGAGCGGGCGAGGTAGCTCATTCGGGGGTAGATCAGTACCTGTGGTATCCGAAGCGGTGGCCTTGGCCAAACCGCTGCTGATGAACAGCGCATGGAGCACAGATTAGTGTCTCTCCTGGATTTAATTAATAGGGTTATTTACGCAATACTGTCTACTTGAGTGAGACAGTTGATTATGGATATTTCGGTTGAGTACTGTCAGGCCAGCTATGGGATTGAACAGTGAATACCGTCAGCGCAAAGGGTTGAACAATGGGGCGGAAAACTCGCACCAGCCGATCCGGGGATGCGAGAAAGGGATGTGTTGCGCCAGATCCTGTCATTGTTCTGTCACGAGCTATTTCTAAACTCTGGCCGGTGACCCACTTGCTTGCGAGAAGTTCCTATGGAGCGAAACGAGATATTGATGCGAATTCATCGTGAGTTGCTCGATCACAGCGACGAAGAGCTGGAGCTGGAACTACTGGAGGATGTGCACAATTTCGATGAGCTGTTTAATGACGATGTGGCCGGTCTCAACGAGGAAAAACTGGCGCGGCGGCGTTATTTCAGCGAACTGTTTCGCCTTCAGGGTGAATTGGTCAAGCTGCAGAGCTGGGTAGTGAAAACCGGACACAAGGTCGTGATCCTCTTCGAGGGGCGCGATGCAGCAGGCAAGGGCGGAGTGATCAAGCGTATCGTCCAGCGCCTCAATCCACGGGTCTGCCGAGTTGCCGCGCTGCCGGCGCCGAACGATCGTGAGCGTACCCAGTGGTATTTCCAGCGCTATGTTTCGCATCTGCCAGCGGCAGGCGAGATTGTCCTGTTCGATCGTAGCTGGTACAACCGCGCCGGCGTCGAGCGGGTCATGGAATTTTGCAGTGATGAGCAGTACGAAGAATTCTTCCGTTCGGCTCCAGAGTTCGAACGAATGCTGGTGCGTTCAGGTATTCAGGTGATCAAATATTGGTTCTCCATCTCCGACGAAGAGCAGCATCTGCGCTTCCTCAGCCGTATCCACGATCCGCTCAAGCAATGGAAGCTCAGCCCCATGGACCTGGAGTCACGGCGGCGCTGGGAGGCTTACACCAAGGCCAAGGAAATCATGCTCGAGCGTACCCACATCAGCGAAGCCCCCTGGTGGGTGGTGCAGGCGGATGACAAGAAGCGGGCGCGGCTCAACTGCATCCAGCATCTGCTCAAGCAGATTCCCTACGATGAAGTGGGGTCGCCCTCTATCGAACTGCCGCCCAGGCAGCGTAACGAGGACTACGTGCGTAACCCGACACCACCAGAGCTCATCGTGCCGCAGATCTACTGAAATATACCTGTGCCAAGGACTGGCCGGCCTGCAGATTGTGCTGTGCGAGTCAGGCGGCAAGCAGGTTTTCTTGATTCCCAATCTGGAGTTTTCGATTCATGACTACACCCACCCTGGATGCCGCCGCTGCGTCGGCTGCCCTCGATACCAGGCCCAAGCTGGAACACAGAACCAGCCCGCTTACCAAGATCCTATTCTTCGGCGTGCTCGCCATCGGTCTGCTGTTCACCGTCTACAGTCTGGTGAACGATATGAGTGGCACCGGCACGGTGGTAACTACCTGGGCTCCGTTCCTGCTGCTCGGCGTGGCTCTGCTGATCGCGCTGGGCTTCGAATTTGTCAATGGTTTTCATGACACGGCCAATGCTGTCGCCACGGTGATCTACACTCACTCGCTACCGCCCGATGTCGCCGTGGTCTGGTCCGGCTGCTTCAATTTTCTTGGCGTGCTGCTATCCAGTGGTGCCGTGGCTTTCGGCGTCATCACCCTGTTACCTGTGGAGTTGATCCTGCAAGTCGGTTCCTCGGCCGGCTTCGCCATGGTCTTCGCTTTGCTGATCGCCGCTATCGTATGGAATCTGGGTACGTGGTGGTTGGGCCTGCCGGCTTCTTCCTCGCATACTCTGATCGGCTCGATCATCGGCGTTGGCATTGCCAACGCTTTGATGAATGGTCGCGATGGCACCAGCGGAGTGGAGTGGGCACAGGTTATTAAAGTGGGCTATTCACTGTTGCTTTCACCAGTGATCGGTTTTGTCTGCGCGGCCTTGCTGCTGTTGGCATTACGCATGCTGGTCAAGAACCGTTCGCTGTATAAGGCTCCCGAAGGCAAGGCGCCGCCGCCCTGGTGGATCCGTGGCCTGCTGATTCTTACCTGTACTGGCGTGTCTTTCGCCCATGGCTCCAACGATGGCCAGAAGGGCATGGGGCTGATCATGCTGATCCTGGTGGGTACTCTGCCGATGGCCTATGCACTGAACCGGGCGATGCCGCAAGAGCAGACCGTACAGTTCGCTGCAGTTGCCGAGGTTACCCAGCAGGCATTGCTCAAGAGCACGACACAACCGGCACCGGCGGATTCGCGCCAGGTTTTGAGTGAATTCATGCGTAGCAAGGAAGCTACACCGGAACTGATTCCCGCGCTGGCACAGTTGACTGGCGCCATCGGTAACGAGGTGAAGAACTACGGTACCTTGGCGCAAGTACCGGCCGCCGCCGTAGCCAACGTGCGTAACGACATGTATCTGACATCAGAAGCCATCCGCCTGATAGAGAAAAACAAGCTGGCCAGTTTCGATGCCGATACCCAGGCCAAGCTGCAAGCCTTCAAGGGCAAGATCGACGAAGCTACCCGTTTCATTCCGTTCTGGGTGAAGGTCGCCATAGCCATTGCGCTTGGCTTGGGCACCATGGTTGGCTGGAAGCGCATTGTGGTGACTGTTGGCGAGAAGATCGGTAAATCACACCTGACGTATGCCCAGGGCGCTTCGGCTGAGACGGTGGCGATGCTGACTATCGGCGCAGCCGACATGTATGGCCTGCCAGTCTCGACCACGCATGTACTGTCCTCCGGTGTGGCTGGAACCATGATGGCCAATGGTTCGGGTCTACAGATGAGTACGGTCCGCAATCTGTTGATGGCGTGGGTACTGACCTTACCGGCAGCGATTCTCCTGTCCGGCTCGCTGTATTGGCTGTTCGTTCAGTTGTCCTGATTCGGCAGTACCCAAAAAAGCCGCAGGCGGGATAGTCCCGCCTGCGGCTTTTTCTTTGTTTTACTGATGTGCCGTTGTCACGGCCTTCGGCTTGAAGTAGAGGATCTGGCCACGGGTAAGCCCGTTCAGGCTGGCGTGATCCTTGATGACTTCGGCTTCAATCGGTTCGTCCTGGCTGTTCACCTTCAGGGTGATCCGGGTAATAGCGCCCAGAGGACGAATATCGCGTACTTCCGCCGCCTGGTAGTCGGCTTCCGCCTGCCGTGTCAGCGCTACTTCGTGCGGACGGAACAGGATATGGTTCTCCGGGTCCAGGTACAGGCGGTTGGAGTCGCCCAGGAAGTGGTAGACAAAGTCGCTGGCCGGGTTTTCGTAGACTTCGGCGGGTGCCCCGATCTGCTCGATCACTCCCTTGTTCATCACCACGATGCGGTCGGCTACTTCCATCGCCTCTTCCTGGTCGTGGGTGACGAACACCGACGTCAGGTGTACTTCCTCGTGCAGACGCGCCAGCCAGCGCCGCAACTCCTTGCGTACCTTGGCGTCCAGTGCACCGAAGGGTTCGTCGAGCAACAGCACCTTGGGTTCCACCGCTAGCGCGCGAGCCAGGGCGATACGCTGGCGCTGGCCGCCGGAAAGCTGCTCCGGATAGCGGTCGGCCAGCCAGTCGAGCTGTACCAGATTGAGCAAGTCGTGGACTTTTTCCGCGATTATCTTTTCGCTCGGACGTTCATTCTTGGGTTTCATGCGCAGGCCGAAGGCAACGTTGTTGAACACCGTCATATGGCGAAATAACGCATAGTGCTGGAAAACGAAACCGACGTTACGCTCGCGTACTTCGCGATTGGAAACGTCTTCGCCATGGAAGGCAATGCGGCCAGTGTCCGGTGTTTCCAGGCCGGCGATGATCCGCAGCAAGGTGGTCTTGCCGCAGCCGGATGGACCAAGCAGGGCAACCAGTTCACCACTCTGGATATTCAGGTCGATATTGTTGAGAGCCTGGAAGGCACCAAAGTGTTTGTTGACTTTACTGATCTGGATGGACATGCGGTTATTCCTCGGCGGCGCTGGCTTTCAAACGGTTGATACGGCTCTCGCTCCACTGCTTGAGTAGCAGGATGAATATCGCCAACGCCAGGAGCAGGCTGGCGACACTGAAGGCGGCGACGTGGTTGTATTCGTTGTAGAGAATTTCGACGTGCAGGGGCAGGGTGTTGGTCATGCCCCGGATATGTCCGGATACCACCGATACCGCCCCGAACTCGCCCATGGCGCGGGCGGTGCAGAGCACCACGCCATAAATCAGGCCCCATTTGATATTAGGCAGGGTGACATGCCAGAACATCTGCCAGCCGTTGGCGCCGAGCAAGCGGGCTGCCTCTTCTTCCTGGGTGCCTTGTTCCTGCATCAGCGGAATCAGCTCGCGGGCGACGAAGGGTACGGTGACAAAGATCGTGGCCAGGACGATACCCGGCACAGCGAAGACGATCTGGATATCATGGTCCTGCAGCCAGGGGCCAAACCAGCCCTGGGCACCGAACATCAGCACGTAGATCAGACCGGCGATTACCGGTGAGACCGAGAACGGCAGGTCGATCAGCGTCACCAGCAGGCTCTTGCCCTTGAAGTCGTATTTGCTGACGCACCAGGCGGCCGCCACGCCGAATACCACGTTGAGCGGTACCGAGATACCTACGGCGATCAGCGTCAGCTTGAGTGCGGAGAGCGCGTCGGGTTCCAGGATGGACGTGAAGAAGGTGCCTAGACCCTGCTTCAATGCTTCGTTCACTACGACATAGAGCGGCAGCAGCAGGAACAGGGTGAAGATCAGCCAGGCAGCGGCGATCAGAAAGCGCCGACCCCAGACATTGCCACGTTGGGCGACACGAGCGGCGGAAGGGTTCGCCAGGGTTGTGGAAGTCATGGCGGATTCCTCAGGAAGTCGTCGAGATACGGCGCTGCAGCAGGTTGATAAAGAGCAGCAGGATGAACGATACCACCAGCATCAATACTCCAATGGCGGTCGCGCCGGCATAGTCGTACTGATCCAGCTTGACCATGATCAGCAGCGGCAGGATCTCGGTCTTCATTGGCATGTTGCCGGCAATGAAAATAACCGATCCGTACTCGCCGATACCGCGTGCGAAGGCCAGCGAAAAGCCGGTCAGCCAGGCTGGCAGCAATGCTGGCAACAACACGTAGCGGATTACCTGCAAGGGTTTTGCGCCGAGGCAAGTGGCGGCTTCCTCCACTTCACGCGGGATATCCGCCAATACTGGCTGCAATGTGCGCACTACAAAGGGCAGCGTCACGAATGTCAGTGCCAGGCTGATGCCCAACGGGGTATAGGCAACCTTGAAACCGAGGCTGTCAGCAAACTGGCCGATCAGGCCGGTTGGTGTGTAAAGCGCTGTCAGAGCAATGCCGGCCACTGCTGTGGGCAGGGCGAAAGGCAGGTCGATCATGGCCTCGATGATCTTGCGTCCGGGAAACTTGTAGCGCACCAGCACCCAGGCCAGCAGTGTGCCGATCACTCCATTGATCAGGGCTGCGATCAGTGCCGTAACGAAGCTGAGCTTGAGCGCCGCGAGCACCCGGGGCGCACTGATAATGGCGATGAACTCGTCCCAGCTGAGCTGGGTGGTTTTGATGAACATGGCTGCCAGTGGAATCAGTACCAGCAGGCTAAGGTAAAACAGGGTATAGCCCAGGGTCAGCCCGAAGCCGGGTATGACTGGGGAGATGCGTCGCGACATTGTTTGTCCTCCTTTATAAATGCGGAAACGCTCAATGCCATGGGGAAGGCGATAAGCTGAGCGCAACGCTGTCGCACAGGTCCAGGCCTCGAACGACAAACAGCCGGTCGATCCGGCTGTTTGTCATCTCCTGTTGTCGTGCTTTTAGTGCGCTTGGTAGATCTGGTCGAATATGCCACCGTCGCTAAAAAACTTGGGCTGGGCCGTTTTCCAACCACCAAAGTCACCATCGATAGTGGTTAGCTTCAAGGCGGGGAATTGCTTGGCGAATTCGGCAGCCACCGTCTGGTTGCGTGGGCGATAGAAATTCTTGGCGGCGATGCGCTGGCCTTCCTCGCTATAAAGATATTTCAGATAAGCCTCGGCGACTTCCCGGGTACCCTTGCGCTCGACGTTCTTGTCGACTACGGCAACTGGCGGTTCGGCGAGGATGGATAACGAGGGCGCAATGATCTGCAAATTGTCGCCACCTTCTTCCTTGAGGGCCAGGAAGGCTTCGTTTTCCCAGGCCAGCAGTACGTCACCGATCTTGTTGTTGACGAAGGTGATAGTTGAGCCACGCGCTCCGGTGTCCAGTACCGGAACCTGCTTGTAGAGCTTCCCGACGAACTCCTTGGCTTGTTCCTCGCTGCCGTATTTCTGTTGGGCATAGGCCCAGGCAGCCAGGAAATTCCAGCGAGCGCCTCCAGAAGTTTTGGGATTTGGGGTGATTACTTCCACGCCAGGCTTGACCAGATCGTCCCAGTCCTTGATGCCTTTTGGGTTGCCCTTGCGCACCAGGAATACAATGGTCGACGTATAGGGGGTGCTGGCATCCGGCAGGCGTTTCTGCCAATCCTCCGGGATCAGCTTGCCCACCCGGTATAGCTCATCGATATCACCAGCCAAGGCCAGAGTCACCACATCGGCGCGCAAGCCGTCGATCACCGAGCGAGCCTGCTTGCCCGAACCGCCATGGGACTGTTTGACCGTCACTGATTCGTGCCCCTGGGCTTGCCAGTAGCGATTGAAAGCCGCGTTGTATTCCACATAGAGCTCGCGTGTCGGGTCGTAGGACACGTTCAGCAGTTCGGTCGCTGCGGCTGCGGAACCGATAATGGAAGCACTGGTCAACGCAGCAGTAAGGGTGGCTAGGGCAAAACGACGGAAAGACATAGGTGAAGCTCCTTGGAAACGGTCGTATGGCGTGACTTTCTTGTCTGGCTTATCTGGCTTATCTGGCTTATCTGGCCGATCTGCAGGTTACGGTGGACGGCGGTTTTCAATGCACATTCATCCAGCGCGGCCCGCGTTGGGCGAGTAGGGCGCGACTCAGGAATGCTTGGTGTTGGATGATTGAAAGCGGAATTTTTCCTTACGTTCGATCTGGACCACCTGCCCGTTATGCACGGTGATCTCGACTGAACCAAAACGCAGGTCGCGCAAGGCGCTCTGGATTTCGCGCAGAATCGTGGATTCTTCTTGGTTATCCACGCTGCGAAGCGATGTTGTCATGAGCTTGCTCCCGGTTTTCTTGTGGATACATTCGTATGGATGAGAGGGAGAATAAAAGGATTTTAATATATTAAAAAATATTATTTAAGAATTCATTTATTCGAAAAAGAAATAAATAGTTGTTTGTGGAATAATTAAATAAATTTTTATTCCTTAGAGTGCTATGTGTTTTGGCTTATTCTTGCAGCACTCGATTTCGTTGCCTTTGATGGAGGCCATCATGTGGAGCCAAGCCATTCGCTATCTGATCCTGCCCGGTTGGCAAGGCTCGCCAGCCGAGCATTGGCAAAGCCACTGGCAGAACTGTCTGCCTAATGCGAGCCGTGTGGAACAAACGGACTGGGAGTATCCAGAACGCCAGGCCTGGGTCAATGAGCTTGAGCATTGTATCGCTGCCAGTGATGTTCCGCCGGTGCTCATTGCCCATAGTCTTGGTTGTATAACCGTCGCCCACTGGGCCGCGCAGGCCGCACCGGCAACCTTGAACAAGGTTCGTGGTGCCCTGCTGGTAGCTCCAGCGGACGTCGAGCGCATGGAATGTCCGCCCTCGTTGCGCAGCTTTGCGCCGATTCCCAGGCAGACTTTGCCGTTCGCCAGTCTGCTGATCGGCTCGGATAGCGATCCGGCCGCCACGCCATTGCGGGCGCTCGAACTGGCGCGCTGTTGGGGAGCCGAGGCTGGAATACTTGCCGGCGCGGGACATATCAACGTGAAGTCAGGCCATCATCGCTGGGAACAGGGTTTTGCCCACCTGTTTCGCCTGCAGAGCCTGATCGAACAGCGAGCCCGACGACGTGCCTGACCTGCAGAAATGTTGTGGCAAGGAGATTCATTCGATGCCTTTTACCCACAAAGGCACACCGGCGTTGTTGGCTTTTGCAGACAGTGAACGCAGTCCGCTGAGCATTCGCGCGCGCGCGCTGGTATTCGTTGACCCGCGTTCCTGCCAGGTACGCGAACGGCTCGATGAGCTTGCAGCGGGGCCTCTGCCGGTATTGATCCAGGGCGAATCGGGAACCGGCAAGGAGCTGCTGGCCCGGCAGATCCACCAGGGCAGCGTACGTTCGGGGCTTTTCGTCGCAGTAAGCTGCAGCGCCATCAGCCAGGCCTATGGCGAGGCTGAGTTGTTCGGCTATGTCGCCGGCGCGCACAGCAGCCTGTCCAGTAGCCGGGCCGGCTGGTTCGGTTCGGCGCATGGCGGCACGCTCTATCTGGAGGAAGTCGCCGACCTGTCGCTCGCCCTGCAGGCAAGGTTGCTGACGGCACTGGAAACCGGACAGGTCATGCGTGTTGGCGGACAGCGGCCACTGCCGGTGGATGTGCGGTTGGTTGCCGCGACCAGTTTCGACTTGAGCCTGGCGGTCAAGGCTGGCAAGTTCAACCGTCGCTTGTTCGATTATCTCGATCGCGGTCATCTGTCCTTGCCACCGCTGCGCGAACGCCCGGCCGATATCATGCCGCTGGCCCAGTACTTTCTCGAACTCTACTGCACCCGTCTGGAGTTGCCACTACCGCAAATCGGTGCGGCGACCAGGGCGGTGCTGGAAAGCCATAATTGGCCGGGCAATACCCGAGAGTTGGAAAATTGCATTCATTTCGCTTTACTGGTTTGCGAAAACGACGAAATCCTGCCGAACCATTTGTATCTGCCACGATAATTCCAAGCCAGATAGATTCTGCGCTTTAACTCCAAGGATGATCCATGAAACGACTGTTCTCTGCCACCTTGCTGGCTGCCAGCCTTGCCTTCGGTGCCAGCAGCCACGCCGCCACGCTGTTGAATGTTTCCTACGATGTGATGCGCGATTTCTATCGTGAATACAACGCAGCCTTCCTCAAGCACTGGCAGGCCGAGGGAGGCACACCGCTCAATATCCAGATGTCTCACGGTGGATCGAGCAAACAGGCGCGGGCAGTGATCGACGGTCTGCAAGCCGATGTCATCACCATGAACATGGCCACCGATATCGACGCACTGTATACGCTTGGCAATTTGATTCCGGCCGACTGGGCCACGCGTCTGCCGAATGACAGCGCACCCTTCACCTCGGCTACGGTATTCATCGTGCGCAAGGGTAATCCCAAGCAGCTCAAGGATTGGCCGGACCTGCTCAAGGAAGGTGTGCAAGTGATAGTGCCGAACCCGAAGACTTCCGGTAATGGTCGCTATACTTATCTATCCGCCTGGGGTTACGTACAGAAGAGCGGCGGCGATGAAAAAGCCGCCCGCGATTTCGTCAGCAAGCTATTCCATCAGGCACCGGTACTTGATACCGGTGGCCGCGCCGCCACCACGACCTTCATCCAGAACCAGATCGGCGACGTACTGGTAACGTTTGAAAACGAGGCCGAGATGATCGCCCGCGAATTTGGTCGTGGCGGCTTCGAAGTGGTCTATCCAAGCGTATCGGCCGAAGCCGAGCCACCGGTCACGGTTGTCGATAAAGTGGTGGACAAGAAAGGCACCCGTAAGGAAGCTGAGGCTTACCTGAATTACTTGTGGTCCGAGGAAGGCCAGCGCATCGCTGCGCAGAACTACCTGCGTCCGCGCAACGAGAAAATCCTTGCCGAGTTTGGTGACCGTTTCCCAAAAGTGGATTTCCTGCCAGTGGTAAAGACTTTTGGTGAATGGTCGGAAATCCAGAAGACTCACTTCAACGACGGCGGCGTGTTCGATCAGATCTACTTGCAGCAATAATTTGCGCATCCCCTGTGAAAGCCCTCTGCGGAGGGCTTTTTTGCGAGAGCGGAACGCTATCAGCTGTGCTTGTTTTCCTTTACCTGGGTTCTTCTTTCCAGGATGTTTGATGAGCCATAACCTTAGTTTTAAAGGTTATTTAGTCTGAGTTGTTTATTCCTATAAATTGCACAAGCCCTATGACGAACGGTCAATCGATGAATTGTGCATAAGCTTCGATTCATCTTCTTCGCGTCAGCTCGTCATTCCAGGCATCACCGGTTTTCTCTTGGCAAAACAATTCAGTGGAGCATGACATGTCTCTAAGCAAGCGCTTGTTTCCTTTTTTCCTGCCGAGACGCCTGGCGGCCATTGGGCTGAGTCTGACATTGGTCAGTGCCGGTCTGGCCGTGCCGGAAACGGCACATGCCGAGGGGCGTATTCGTATCGCCGAGCAGTTCGGCATCGTCTATCTGCTGCTCAATGTGGTACGCGATCAACAACTGATCGAGAAATATGGCAAGGCACAGGGACTCGATATCGAAGTCGACTGGACCCAGTTGTCTGGCGGATCGGCTGTCAATGACGCGCTGTTATCCGGTTCGATCGATATTGCCGGTGCCGGGACTGGCCCATTGTTCACCATCTGGGATCGGACCTACGGCCGGCAAAACGTTAAAGGTGTCGCCTCGTTGGGTAATTTTCCCTACTACCTGGTGAGTAACAACCCCAAGGTCAAGACCATCGCCGATTTCACTGAAAAGGACCGGATCGCCGTGCCGGCCGTAAGCGTTTCCATTCAGTCGCGCTTTTTGCAGTACGCGGCGGCCAAGCAGTGGGGGGACAAGGAATACGCGCGTCTGGACAAGTACACCATTGCCGTGCCGCATCCTGATGCCACGGCTGCGTTGGTCGCCGGCGGCACGGAGCTGACCGCGCATTTTTCCAACCCGCCGTTCCAGAATCAGGCGTTGGAAAATCCCAACGTACATGTCGTGCTGAATTCCTACGATCTGTTCGGTCCGAATTCGCCGACCGTGCTGTTTTCTACTGAAAAATTCCGCGATGAAAACCCCAAGACCTTCCAGGCTTTCATCGATGCGCTGAACGAGGCCGCACAATTCGCCCAGTCGAACAAGGCTGCCGCAGCGGATACCTATATTCGAGTGACCGGGGCGAAAATTGATCGAGCCAAACTGCTGAAGATCCTGGAGAACGATCAAATCGAATTCACTACCGTGCCGAAGAACACTTATCCGCTGGCAGACTTCCTGTATCGGGTTGGCGCAATCAAACACAAACCAGCTTCCTGGCAGGATTACTTTTTCGAACAGGCAAAAGCTGTTCCGGGAAGTTGAGTATAGTTGTGATTGAGTTCTTATTTTTTCGAAACTGGCCAGTAATCTGGCCAGTTTAACTGGTAACATTTAATTACAAATTGCGATAAGGTTATTAATTGTTGCAATTTGGTGAATAATAAATTTCTATTTTGTTTGTTTATCTTCAATATACTTGTTTTTATAATAAAAATGCTGGTATGTGTATTAAATATAATAAAGTTATTTATGGGTGTATGGTTTCTAGCGCTTTGCAATAACCTTTCGAATCATACCTGCAAAACTATATATGCCATGTAGGGCAGTCATAAGAAATTGCCTTGAGTGACTATATATCAATAGCTGTTATCCATGTATATGAACTTTTCATGTGGCTATAAGGCTTTTGTCTTTTCTGCTCTGTAATCAATCATGGATATCAGAAATATCGTAAAACTATCCAGACAATTAGGAGGAAGTGAGAATAAGTAATGGAAGAAATGTCAGTTGCCATGCTGCCTCTTCCATGAAAATTCTTGCACATCGGGATGAATCGAGCACTTTCCAGTATAGGCTTATTGCTTGGCACTGTAGGCGTAAGCGGATTCTTTGCCGGAGAGGCAAGCGCAGAGTTTTTGAAAGATAGCAAAGCTACTCTTACTTTACGCAATGTCTACCATAACCAGGATAGTCGTACCACGGATACTCCCAGGATCGAGCAATGGGGGCAGGGATTCCTTCTCGACTTTAAATCCGGCTATACCGAAGGCGTCGTAGGATTGGGTCTGGATGTACTGGGTACCTATGCTGTCCGCCTGGATGATGGTGGCCGTGTGGGAAAGACTGATGCCGACCGTGCTCCGAGCACCAGTGGCATGTTCCCTCTGGAAAGCAATGGTAAGTCGAGGCATGATTTTGGCCGTATTGGCGTAACCGGTAAAATGCGCTTTTCGAAAACCGAATTGCATGTAGGTACCCTACAACCCAGGCTACCCGTGGTGACCTATAACGACGCCCGTATATTGCCGCAAACCTATGAAGGGTACCAGGTCACTTCTCGGGAAATACAAGACCTGACCTTCATTGCCGGTAAGATTGAACATTCCACGGAGCGAAATTCCAGTAACAGTGACAGCCTCTCCATACAGGGATCAAGTAACCGCAAGACCGGACAGTTCAGTAACCAGTTCCTGTATGGCGGCTTTAATTACAATATCAACAAGAGTCTGGCTCTGAGCTATTACTTCGGTAAGTTGCAGGATTTCTATGAACAGCACTTTGTTGGCTTGATCCATAACTGGGCGTTACCGATTGGTTCGTTGAAAACGGACCTTCGTTATTACAACAGTAATTCCACCGGTGCCAACTCTTCCAGGTCAGGTCGAGCCGAGGGTTATCGAGCCCAGGGTTGGTGGTCCAGTAGTGATCGTGATCGTTATGAAGTTGATAATAGAATATGGAGTGCACTATTCACATATAGCCTGGCAGGACACTCCATCAAGGCTGGTTATCAGAAAGTTACTGGGCATAGTGATTTCCCAAGTCTTGCACCGGATGCCGGTACAGGCCGTTCGCTCTACCTGATTACCAACTCCAACGTTCAGGCAGCAAAATTCGCCAGTGCTGGCGAACGAACCTGGGTGGCCGGATATGCCTATGATTTCGCCAGTATCGGTATTCCAGGGCTGTTGTTCGGTACTACCTATTACAGTGGCTCCGGTATCGATGACACTGTCCATGGCCGAAGAGGCAATAGCGAAGAGTGGGTACGTGATATCAATTTGAGCTACAAGGTACAAGATGGCCCCTTGAAAGGTCTGGGCCTTGATTGGAAAAACGGCTCCTGGCGTGGTAACGATTCGGGCACTGTCGATCGTGATGAGAGCCGTGTCATGCTGAGCTATAACATCAGTCTGCTCTGATCGATCGCGATTCAAGATTTGTCCGTTTTACTTGTTAAGCCTGCCTGGTATTCAACCGGCAGGCTGGTTTTTTATCGAACTGTGCTGCCGGCTATTCTATCAGGGAAGAAGCCTGTGCCTGTCGGGCTAGGTATGCCAGAAAAGCGGGGATGGCGGTCGGCCGGTTTTACCTGGCTGGGTTAGCCGCACCGACTTCTGCGACGTTTATGAATAAGGAGTCACTGTCGGCGCAATGCCGTTGACGACCCAGTTGCCGAGATCGCGTACCTTGTAGTCCAGTGGGTCGTGCAGGCTGTGGACGCGCACGTTGCGCCAGAAACGGTCGAAACCATAGCGTGACGCAGTGGCACGGGCGCCCATGGCTTCGAAGATCTGTGACGTGATTTCCAATGCCGCGCGAGCCGAGCTGACCCGGGCCTCGACGGCCAGCAGCGCTGCTTCGCCGCGCTCCTCTGCGCTCGTTTGAGGTCTTTCCCAGACTTGTTGCAAAAAGCCAGCGGCATGCTCGGCCAGTTGCAGGGCACCTCGATAGAGCAGCCAGAGCTCACCATAGCGCTTGTGCAGGAAGGGGTCTTCGCCAGCGCTGGCCACGCCCGCCGCTGGCCAGGCGTGACCCTGTTCGCGGACATAGCGCCGGGACGCATCCAGTGCACCCTGGGCATTGCCCAGGTAAAGCTGGGTCAGGATCAGTTGCGACAGGCATACCCGTAAGGTACTGCGCGGACTACCGGCACCAGCGCTGAGCAGCTCATCGCGTTCGATTACCACCTTGTTGAAATGGACCGTGCCGCTGTCGGTCTGGCGCTGGCCGAAACCATCCCAGTCATCGTTGATCGTCAGGCCTGCACGTTGGGTCGGCAGCAGCAGGAACAGCCGGTCCTGGCCATAGGGTGCGGAGACTATCAGGGCATCGGCACCAAGCGCCCCGGAGCAGAACGACTTGCTGCCATCCAACTCGTAGCCCGTGCCGCGCTCGGTCATGGTCAGGCGGTTGTCACGACCATTGGCAGCATTGCCCCAGAACCAGCGTTCGCGCACGGTGCGGGTCAGCCAGTCACGCTGTTGCTGCTCGCTGCCATTGAGCAGGATGGTCGCCACCTGCAAATGCTGGAAGGCGAACAGATGAGCGAGAGAGCTATCCACTGCGGCCAGGTAGCGGATGATGCGATAGATCGCCGGCCAAGATAGTTCCTGGCCGTCATAGCGTTGCGGAATGGCCAGGGTCAGCAGGCCACTGTCGCGGATCAATTCGCGTTGAGCCTGGGCGCTGCCACCTTGCCTGTCGCGTTCCACGGCGGTCGCCGCCAGTGCCTGCGCCAGTTGTTCGACCGGTTGGGCCAGATGACCGAAGTCGTACGGAAACAGGCGCGGTTCGAGCAACGGTATTTCAGCGGGCATCGGTATTCTCCGGCTTCCAGATGGAAACGTCGCGGGCATCGATTTTTCGCGGTAGCAGGCCGGCGGCGTAGAAGGCATCGGCGATTCGTTGCTGTTCTTCCAGGCTTTCCCGCTGCACGGCACGGACTGCATAACTGCGCCGCGCATTGGCTTGTTCAACGATGGCCGGGTCCAGATTGCCCCACAATGGACCAAGGATCTTCGCGCCCTCTTTTGGATGCGCCCGCAACCATTGGCCCGTCTTGACCAGTTCGTCGAAGACAGCCTGCAAGACTTTAGGGTTGTTCTGGGCGAACTGAGTACCGGTCAGATAATAGCGCTGGTAGGAAGCCAGTCCCTGGCCATCGACCAGGGTACGGGTCGCGAGCTGGCGCTGGGCGCCGCTCAGGAAAGGCTCCCAGGTGACCCAGGCATCCACCTTGTGGTTTTCGAACGCGGCGCGGCCATCGGCCGGGGTCAGATAGGCCGGCTGAATATCGCTGAATTTCAGTCCAGCCTTGGCCAGGGCCGCAATCAACAGGTAATGGCTACCGGCCGCCTTGGTCACCGCAACCGTTTTGCCTTTGAGATCGGCCAGAGTGTGCAATGGCGAATCCTGCTGCACGATGATCGCCTGTGCCGCGGGTGAGGGGGCTTCCTGGGCGAAATAGGTCAGCTTCGCACCTGCCGCCTGGGCGAAAACCGGTACGGTATCAGCGACATCGGCGGATAGATCGATATTGCCGAGGTTCAGTGCTTCCAACAGCGGTTGCCCACTGGTGAATTCATGCCAACTGATGGCGATACCCTGGGGCCGCAGGGCCTTTTCGAGTGAATCCTGGGCTTTCAGCAGGCTGATCAGCGTGGACGATTTCTGGTAGCCGATGCGCAACTGGGTCTCGGCCTGGAGGGGCAGGGTGACCAGCAGCCCGAAGGCCAGGCCAGTGCAAATCAGGGTACGGCGAGTGAGTAAGGAGGAACGCGACATGGCAGCTCTCTTTAATGACGTTCCGGTCACTACAACGGCAGTCCCGGAACGGCAGAACTTCAAAATGAGGGGAAGAACAGGCGTCCGGTAGTCCGGTTGCTTGAAAGCTGAACGATCTAAAAATGAAACAGAAATACTTTTTTGGAATCAGGTTAAAACTTGTCAGGGTGGAATCGGTTAGCCGTATTCGGCGCTACCGCATTGCCTGAGCTGCCGTTGCCTTCATGTTGGATTTCTCACTGCCTGAGCCGTGTTTGGTCACTGCCAGTACCGTAAAGGGAGTTTTGTTCGCGGCAATGACCTCGACTTGTGTCAGTGCAAGGTGAGCGCGGTTCAGGGACGCGCGCTTCACCAAGGGGCGCAGATATGTTTCGTTCCCCGCATCTGCTGTGCTGGTACGCCTAATGGTATTGCCATCTCAACGTCAGCATCGTGTTGCGCGGTTCTCCATAGAGGTTGTTGCCACCGCGATGCCGGTTAGAGACCGGGATGTAGTATTTCTTGTCGCTCAGGTTGTTGCCAACCAGGGTGAGTGTGAGGTTGTCACCGATGCGGTAGGCCGCGTTGGCGTTGTACAGGGTGTAGCCCCCTTGATAGACGTCATATGTCGAATCGGTGCTGCTTTGCGTCGTCAGTCCTGCACCCAGGCTCCAGCGTTCCAGCTTGCCGCTGAAGCGGTAGTCGGTACTGATCCGAAACAGGTGCTTGGGGAACCATTTGGCATAGGTATCGCCGGCTTTGATGGAGTTCGATTCGTCCTTGCGGTATTCGCTGCGGGTGAAGCTATAGCCGGCAAATACTTGCCAGTTGCTGGTCAGCGCCCCGGAGGCTTCCAGTTCCAGGCCCCGGCTGCGAACCTTGCCGGAGGCTACATAGCAATTGTTGTCGCAGTTTGGATCACCGTTGCTCATCGCGCGATTTTCCTGGATGAGATGGAAAACGGCGGCGGATACGTTCAGGGTCTTGTCAAAGAATTCGCCTTTGATGCCGGTTTCATAATTCTCGCCTGTCAAGGGTTTCAGTACCGAGCCTGACTCGCCGACGACGTTTTGCGGCTTGAAGATGTCCGTATAGCTGGCATACCAGGAAAGATTCTGCGAAAAGTCCCAGACCAGCCCGCCATAAGAGGTCGCCTTGCCGTTTTCGCGGTAGGCGGCCACTGTTTCCCTGTCGGTTGTGAGGTTCTTGAAGTTCGAACGGAAATAGAACTGGCTGAAACGGCCGCCGAGAATCAGCTTGAGGGTGTCTGTCAGGCCGACGCGCAAGGTCAGATAGGCACCGCGCTGGTAATTGTCGTAGCGGTAGCGGTTGGTGTAGGGAATATCCGGCTTGGACAGGCTGGAGGGCTTCCAGTCGAAGACGTTGACAGTGGATGAATTGATGACTCTTCCGAACAGGTTGTCGTAGCGTTCCTTGAGGTAATCGACGCCGGTCGACAGGTTGTGCTGGCGGTCCAGCAGCGAGAAGGCGCCGTTGAGGTCGATATTGAGGCCGTATTGATAGCCCTCGTTGTCGCGGGCGAGAAAATTGTTCAGGCGGCCGGTGCCACTGCTGCCGACGCCATTGGTGCCATTGCCGAAGATGCCGATGAATTCGCCATTGGAGGACGAACGGGTGTAGTTGAGGTTGCTTGATAACTTCCAGTCACTGTTGAAGTAGTGCGTCAATTCTGCAAAGCCGTTGATCTTCTCGTAGGTCATGTTGTTCCAACTGGCACCCAGGTAGGTCGACCGCGACAGGCCGAGGCTTGAGTAGTCGGTGGACATCGGTACCCCGTAGAGATCGGGCACGCTGTGGGTTTTCTGCCAGTTGACGCCGCCGGAGAGGGTCGTATCCGGTGTGAGGTCGTAGGCCAGGTTGCCGAACAGCACATAACGCTCGCGCTGGATGTAGTCGATGAAAGATTGCTTGTTCTGATAGACCGAGACGAACCGGCCGCGCAGAGAGCCATCATCGTTCAATGGCCCGGATACATCGAGTTCACTGCGATGATTGTCCCAGGAGCCGGTGCCAAGGTTGGCAGAGGCCTGGAACTCCCGGGTCGGCGCCTTGCGCACCAGGTTCACCGTACCGCCCGGTTCGCCGCTGCCCTGGGTCAGGCCCGAGGCGCCCCGCAGTACTTCCACGCGGTCGTAGACCGCCAGATCCGCCGACTCGCTGGAGGCCTCGGCCGAGCCCATTCCTGACACGCTGCCCTGGAAAGAGGAGCTGACGCCGTTCTCCTGAACCTTGTCCATGGAAAATCCACGCGAATAAAAACGTGGCTGGTCGGAGGTCTCGTAGAACACATTGACGCCCGTGACCTGTTCCATGGCATCTTCGAGAGTGGTCATGTTCTGGTCGTCCATGCGTTTGCGCGTGACGACGCTGACAGACTGTGGCGTCTCGCGAATGGACAAGGGGAGGCGGGTCGCAGCGCTCATGCTGCCGGTGGTATAGGAACCGCTGTGTTCCGTGATGCTGCCCAGCTCATTGCCTTGCACCAGGATGTCATCCAGGGCCATGGATTCGCTCTTCTGCAGGCGGAAATCCGGAGCGCTGCCGACGGCTTCCAGATCGCTGCCGGCCAGCAAGGCGGCGAAGCCGGCCTGGATATCGTAGGTGCCATGCAGGCCGGGGCTCGTGAGCCCCTGGGCGAGCTTGGGATCGTAGGACAGCAAAATCCCGGCCTGGGCCGCGAAGCTCGACAGAGCCTGACTCAGAGGGCCTGGCGCAATGTTGTACTGCCGGACGCTGTGGACGCTTGAAGTCGGTTCGGCATGGACGATGACTGGCGAGGCGAGGGCCAGGCTCAGGCAGATAGGGCTAAGAAGATGGCGCTTCGGGCGTGCTTTGCGGCAGGCAGGGTGATCGGCAGCGGTAGCCACGGATGTTCTCCGGAAAAGGTGTTGGTACCTCCTATGCCAATCGAGAATGCAAAAGTGTCAGGGCTCGGCACGATCTTTTTTCGTCGCCGGTGAATGCAGCGCCTCGACTCGTACCCAATAGCCTGTGAGGCGGCGTAGGCGTATCGGCAGGGTTTTTTCCAGTTGCGCCAGCACGCGGTCGCTTTCATCCAGGGGAAAGACGCCGGAAACCCGTAGCGCGGCGGCGGCATCGTCATAACCGAGGATGCCCGGCCGCTGTCGAGCCAGCCGTTCGATGAATGGACCGAGCGGCATATCGTCGGCAATCAGCAGGCCGCGCTCCCAGGCGGTGGCATCGGCGGAAGCCGGGTAGGCGTGGGCTATCCCGGATGGACCCAGGCGCAGCCCCTGGCCCGGCTGCAGGTAGTGAGCCGGTCCGTGCCACGGTCGTATTTCGAGGCGGCCTTCGAAGAGCATGACGTCCAGCGTGTCATTCTGCTCGCTGACCATGAAGCGTGTACCCAGCGCCAGAATCTGTCCGGCGGATGTTTCCACGATGAAGGGGCGGGAGACGTAACCGGCAGCATGACCGGTATCGACAAGGATTTCGCCCTGATACAGCCGCAACAGCCGTTGCTGATCATCATACAACTGATCGACAGCACTCCTGGCGTTGAGCTGCAGGCGGGTTCCATCGGCGAGTTCCCAGAGCCGCCGTTCCCCGGTCGAGGTCTTGAAATCCGCCCATTGAGCATGCCATTCCCGCGTGCGGCTGCCCCAGGCCGCCGCACCGGCGACCAGCAACACTCCCAGGCTCTTCAACGCGGTGCGGCGGCTGTTGCGCGGTTGCGCCAGGGTGTGGCGCGTCAGCTCGACAGGCAGGCCGTCGAAGCGCTGCAGGATCGTTTCCAGCAATGCCCAGGCCTGGGCATGCTCAGGGGCAGCGGCGAGCCATGCCCGCCATTGCGCCCGTTCTTGGTCACTGCTGTCTTCTGCGCAAAGCAGGGCATACCAGTCGGCGGCGGCCCGTTGGGCGTCGACGAAGCGTTGCGAAGGTTCAGGATGCGACATTGTGCTCAAGTCTGGGGATCAATCACCGCCATGCAGTGTAGCAGGGCGCGGGCGATGTATTGACGTACCGAGCTCTGGGAAACGCCGAGGGTCTCGGCGATCTGGCGGTGTTTCAGCCCTTCGAGCTGGTGCAGGAGAAATGCCTCGCGCACCTTGCGGGGCAAGCCATGCAGCATGGTGTCGATGGCCTGTATGGATTGCAATACTTGCCAGCGTTCCTCTGCCGAGGGGGCTACCGCCTGCGGAAGGCTCGCCAGTGCTTCCAGGTAGGCCTGCTCCAATTGGCGACGGCGCAGCAAATTGACGAACAGGCCATGGGCGATCGTCGTCAGGTAGGCGCGTGGCTGGGTAAGCTCGGGTACGGAGCGTTTGGCCAGCAGCCGCAAAAAGGTATCTTGCACCAGGTCCGCCGCGCTTTCGCTGCATCCCAGCCGGCGATACAGCCAGCTGTGCAGCCAGGGACGGTGTTCGCGGTACAGGTCGGAGAGGTGTTTTGAGTCGCTCATTGTTCCCTCAATGATGAACGGGACGGATCTCTCACTATCGTCTAATTGAGAATGATTATATTTATTGTTGGATCGAAAAGCTATACGCGTTTCGTTTTGCTGCGCGCCATGACGTGAGGCGGGCAGCGCAGATCGGCCTGTTCAACAAACGGGGCCTGGTTTGGTGCAAGGTTGTGTGGCGGAGTAGGGGGTGACGAGGATGGGGGCACATCGCTCCAGGGTACTGATGCTGCTGTAGACGACCGCGAGCGCCTACAGCAGCAGATCGCCGTCGCCAGGCATTGTCGTGCGGCGGCGGCATGATCACTGTGGCGACTGCGGTCTGCGGCAGTGCCGCCGATAGAGAACGCCGAGAGGCTTCTCAGGGGTGGAAAGCGTGCTCGAAGGAGGTGTCGATGACCGGTCGGACATTGAAGGCTTTGGGCAGGGCGCCGGTTTCATGGAGGAAATCGGCCGTGTCCTGGTAATCGGCGGCGGCCTGCGGGTCCACCGGCTCGATGGTCATCCCGGCCTGGCCGATCCAGTGGCGAGATACAGCCGGATCGAGGTTGGCCTTCTTCGCCCAGAGATCGGCGTAGGTGTCTTTATTCGCCTCGACCCAGGCGCGGGCCTTGCGCAGGCGGCCGAGGAAGTCGGCGATGGCTGCGCGCTTGGGGCCGATGGATTCGGCATTGGCGGCGATGCTGCTCAGACCCGGCATCAATCCTTTGGCGGTGATGATCGGACGGGCACCGGAAAACAGGATCTGCTGGGAGATATAGGGTTCCCACACCGGGAATGCATCGATGCTGCCACGCGGCAGCGCGGCGGCGGCATCGATCGGCATCAGCTTGACGAAGTCCACGTAATCATGCGGCAGACCGGCCTTGTCCAGGGCGCGCAAGGTCAGTTGCTGGCTCCAGGCTCCGGGCCAGTAAGCGACCTTCTTGCCCTTGAGGTCAGTGATGGATTGCGCCGGGGAGTCCTTGGGCACCAGCAGGGCGATGGTATCGGGATTCTGTCGCGAGACGCCGATCAATCTGACTGGCGCGCCTTTGGCGGCAAGGAAGATGAAGCCCGAATCACCGAGAAAACCCAGGTCCAGCGCGCCCGCATCCAAGCCCTCGGCCACTGGGGCGGCAGACTGGAAGTGTTTCCATTCGACCTGGTAGTCGGCGCCTTCGAGCGCGCCGGAAGCTTCTATCGAGGCGCGTACGTTGTAGTAGTTCTGGTCACCGATGCGCAGCACGGTATCGGTAGCCTGGGCCGGCGACACGGCCAACAGCAGCACACTCAAGCTACTGCATAAAAGATACGAGAGTTTCATGGGGATGTTTCGATGTCCTTGGGCGTGTTCGGTGGAGGCGCTGGTAGACGCTGGTGGCTGTCAGTCGCCAGTGTGCTTGGTCGCCAGGGTTTTGCTGCGGGCGTCCGGGTTGAAGCCGTGGTCGAAGGTGGCGGCAACCTCCAGTGGCCGTGCCAATAAGGCATGGGCATGGTAGAAATCGGCAGTGGCCTGTTGCTGGGTGATAGTGGCGTCGTCCACGGTCTGCCAGGTCATTTCCCGGCGGGCGAACGACAGCCGGGCCGCGTCCTCGGGAAAGCCGATGATCTGGGCCAGGGTCCTGGCGTATTCGTCGAGATGCGCGTAGGCCCAGTGCTGTGCGGCGTCCAGGCGTTCGAGGTAGTCCTGCAGGGCCGCGCGCCGGGCCGGATCGGCCAGCGCCTGGTCGGTAGCCGCCAGGTAGCTGTTGCCGGCCCAACGGCCGCGCCCGTCCACCAAGACCCGTCCGGCGCCGCTGGTTTCCATCAGCGCGGTGTAAGGCTCCCAGGTCGACCAGACATCCACTGCGCCGTTGGCCAGGGCCGTCTTGGCATCCACCGGGCCGAGGAAGCGGAATTCCACGTCCTTTTCCGTCAGGCCGACCTGGGTCAGGGCCTTGAGGGCGACGAAGTGGCCGATGGAGCCGCGCCCGGTGGCGATGCGCTTGCCCTTGAGATCGCTGGCCGTCTGCAAGGGGCTGTCGCTCTTCACCAGCAGCGCGGTGCCGTAGGGATTGGATTTGTTCACCGCGATGGCCTTTACCTGGGCACCCGCGGCCAGAGCGAACAGTAGCGGAGCGTCACCGATGATCCCGGCATCCACCACGCCGGCATTGAGTGCCTCGGCCAGCGGTGCGGCGGCTGGAAACTCCGACCACTGGATGCGATAAGGCAGATTCTGCAGGGCCTGCGCCGCTTCCAGTTGCGCCCGCATGTTGCCCTTCTGGTCGGCGATCCGCAGAGTCAGGGGCTCATCGGCACGTAACGGCGCGGCGTTAACCAGCAGAATCACCGCGAGGGCAAGCAAACCTTGGATCTTCATAGTGCTTCATCCGAAGTGAACAGGGTGCGATCGGTAATGGCTTGGACATCGACATGCTGCGGCAGGACCTCTACCTCATGAAACAGGTCGGCTACTTTCTGCACTTTTTCGATGTCCTCGGCGGTGACCGGCCGTAACCCCCTGGAAGCGCGTTGGGTGATGAAAGCCGCGGTATCCAGGGGTAAATGAGTGAGTTCGGCGTAAACCTTGGCGTATTCCTGAGGATGCTCGATAGCCCATTGCCGAGCTTGCGCAAAGCGCCGCACGACATCGGCGATTGCCGCACGCTTAGCCGGATCGGCCAGAGAAGACTCGGTCGCAGTGACGAACGACAAGGCGCTGGTCAAGCCTTCGCCGTTGCGCAGAAGACGAGCGCCATTGCGTTCGGCGATCCCCAGATAGGGATCGAATACCGCCCAGGCGTCGATCTGGCCGGCGTTGAAGGCCGCGCTGGCATCGGTCGGCAGGACGAATTTGAGGGTGACATCGCTGCGCCTGAGCCCGGCTTCTCTGAGTGCTTCGTAGAGCAGGTGCTGGGAGATGCTGCCTTTGGCAGAGGACACCACCACGCTGTGGCCTTTCAGATCCTTTACTTGGCGCAGTGGCGAGTCGGCCTGGACCAACAGGCCGTTGCCACTGCCGTAACCGGCATTGGTGGCAATGATCTTCAGCGGTACGCCACCAGCCGCTGCGGCCAGCACCGGCAGGTCACCGGCATAGGAGGTATCGACTGCCCCGGCGCGCTGCGCTTCGAACAGTGGCGCGGCGCCCTGGAAATTGGCCCAGCGATACGCGTAAGGCGTGTTTTCCAGTACACCGGCAGCCTCGACCATCGAGCGCAGATTGCGGGCCTGATCGCCCAGCACCAGGGTTACCTTGGCGTGATCGACAGGTTGATCGGCCAGCGCGGTATGACCGAACAGCAAGGCTGCCGTCGCCAGCAAGCCTTGCAGCGCCTTTGCGGGCGTGAAGCGTCTAGTTGCGGAAGGATGCATCGGTGCGCTCCAGTTGCCGGACCGCGGCCGCCCAGTGCAGTTGTGGCCGTTCGTTGGCGACGGCCTTCTCGAAGGCGCGCGCGGCTTTTTCCGCGACCTGCTCGGGCAGGATGATCAGCTCGGCGCCACCGGCTTGTGCGGCGATCTGTGCGGCGCAGGCGCGCTCCAGGTAGAAGAGATTGTAGAAGGCTTGTTCGATATTCCGGCCACTGGTGAGCAGGCCATGGTTGCGCAGGATCAGCGCATCTCGGTCACCGATGTCGGCGACCAGGCGCTGCTGTTCGTCCAGGTCGAGGGCGATGCCTTCGTAGTCGTGGTAGGCCAGACGGTTGTGGAAGCGCGCCGCGTGCTGAGAAATCGACAGCAGGCCGTTGCGTTGTGCCGACACGGCGATGCCGGCGGTGGTGTGAGTATGCAGGACGGCGTGGGTGTGCTCCCGGGCGCGGTGAATGGCGCTATGGATGACGTAGCCGGCCGGGTTGATGCCCAGGCCGCTGGGGTCATCGATGAGGGTGCCGTCGATATCCACTTTCACCAGGCTGGAGGCGGTGATTTCGTCGAAGGTCAGGCCGTAGGGGTTGATCAGAAAATGCCGGTCTGGCCCCGGTACGCGCACGGAAAAATGCGTATAGATGTGATCGGTCCAGCCTTCCCGCGCCGCCAGCCGGTAAGCGGCGGCCAGCTTGATGCGGGCTTCCCATTCTGCGGCGCTGACCCGGTCTTTGACGGAAGTGATTTGAGTGATGGCATTCATGAAAGGATTCCTTGATCAACGGGCGGCTTGTGCCTTGGCGGCGCTTGCCGGAGTTTGCAGGTACTGATTGAAGGAAGTATCGAACAGGGTTTTCGCCGGATAGCGTTTGATCAGGTCGATGCTGCTGAAAAAATCAACGGTCCGCTGGGCTTCGGCAATTCTTTGCTCGGTGATCGGCAGCACCTGGATGGCCGCACGGGAAAACCAGCGGCGCGCCACATCGCGGTCGGCGCGGCTCAATTCGGCCCAGGTATCGGCATAGCGTTCGCTATGCGCAGGATCGCTGGCTGCCCACTGGCGCGCCTGGTACAGACGCCGTAGGAAATCACCCAGCAGTTCACGCTTTTCGGCGATGGCCTGGTGGGTGGCGACGACGAAGGTCTGGGCCGGAATCAGGCCTTCGGCGGTAGCCAGGACCCGCGCACCGTTGAGTTCCTGCTGGGTGACATAAGGCTCCCAGGTGGCGATCACATCCACTGAACCGCCTTCCAGGGCATGTGAGGCGTCCAGCGCGCCGAGGTAGCGCAAGTCCACCTGATCGCGCGTGACGCCAGCCTGGTCGAGTGCGGTGAACAGCAACTGCTGGCTCCAGGAACCTTTCCAGATCGCCGCGCTTTTGCCGCGAATGTCTGCCAGGGTCTTGATGGGTGAATCCTTGCGCACCAGGATCGCCACGCCTTCGCGGTTCTGCTGGCTGATCCCGATCACCTTGATCGGTGCCCCCAGCGCGCCGAGGAACAGCGGCGGGGCATCGCCCAGCAGGCCCACGTCCAGGCTGCCGACGTTCAAGGCTTCGGCCACTGGCGAGCCGGCCGTGAACTGTTTCCATTCCAGGGTGTAGGGTAGGTCCTGCAGCAGGCCGGCGGCCTCCAGGACGGTCCGGGCGTTGAAGCTCTGATCGCCTACCACCAGCGTGGCGGCGACTGCCTGGGTCGTGGCGAGCAGGCCGATGGCCATGCCGAGCAGACGTTTGAAGGCGGATTTAGGCATACCGTGTTTCCTGGCTGTCATGTGTAGGCCCGCACGGCCGGGTAGCGGCCATTCAGGGCGTATTCGCCAACTTCGAGAACCTTGTGAACCAACGGATCGTGCAGGCTGTGGGTGCGGGTATCGCGCCAGAAACGGTCGAAGGCAAAACGGTTGTGGGTGGCGCGGGCACCCATGGCATCGAACACCTTGGCCGTGACGTCCAGGGCCGTGCGGGCCGCCAGCACCTTGGCGCTGGCTACCTCGATCGCCGTCTCGCCGCGCAGTTCGGCCGTGAAGGCTTCGTCCGCCGCCAGCAGCTCGTCCACTTTGCGCGCTGCCCGGTCGGCCAGGGCAATGGCACCCTGCAAGGCAATCCACAGCTCGCCGAACTGGCTGACGACCAGCGGGTCTTGATGGGCTTCGGCGAATTTGGAGTGCACCCAGGCGCGGCTATGTTCCTTGACGTAGTGCTGGGCTGCCCGCAGAGCGCCGAGGGCGTTGCCCAGGTAGAATTGGGTAAAGGCCGACTGATTGACCGGCGTGCGGATCACCGCCGAGAAATCGTCACCGTCTTCCAGGTCGTTGGCCTGGATTTCGTGCGCGTCGGCACGCACCCGGTCCAGGGTGAAGCTGCCACTGTCGCTGCGCTCCAACCCGAAATAATCCCAGTCGTCGGCATAGCTCAGACCGGGGCGGCCGGCAGGGATCAGCGCCACCAGCCGCGCGCCGGTCTGGGCATGGCGGGCGCTGATGTTCAGGCGGTCGGCGAAGGCTGCGCCGCTACAGAAGCCCTTGCGTCCGTCCAGGCGAAAGCCGTCGCCGTCCGGCGTGGCGATGATGTCGTCATCGAGCGGGTTGACCACCCCAGCCAGCCAGAAGCGGTTTTCGACGATGTCTTCCAGCAGGGCATTGCGCTGTGGCTGTGGCACCCGGCGCAGGTTGATGACGTTGAGCTGGTGATAGCCGTAAAGCATGCCCACCGAGCCATCGGCGGCGGCGAGTTCACGGATGGTTTGCACCACCAGCGACCAGGGTTGTCCGGCGCCGCCGCATTCGCGGGCAATGGCCAGGTTGGTCAGGCCACTGTCCTTGATCCGCTGCAACTGCGCTGCCGGTGAGGTCCGTTCGCGGGTACGCTGCACGATATCCTGGCTGAATTCATGGCCAAGCGTCGTGGCCAGCGCCAGCCAATCGGCGGCAGTTTGTGGATAGCTCATTCAATCCTCCAGTGGGCCGAGACCCAGATGTTCGCGCAGGGTGGAACCTTCATACGCCGTCCGATAGAGGCCACGTCGTTGCAGATGCGGCACCACGCTCTCACTGAATTCGGTGAAGGAGCCTGGTAGATAGCCGGGAGAAATGACAAAGCCGTCGCTGCCGCCAGCCAGGAAAATCTCGGCCAACTGCTCGGCAATCTGCGCGCCGGTGCCGATCAGTTGCGGGACGCGCACGCTGCTGGCGAAGCTGCGCCCGAGTTCCTCCAGGGTCAGGCCGTTGCCTACGGAAAGCAGTTTCTCGGCTACCGCCGGCGGTATTTCGGGGCGAGCGGCGAGGTCTTCCAGGCGGCTATCCAGGGGATAACCTGAGAGATCGAAATTAAGCTGCGCAGCCAGCGTCACCAAGCCGATCTGCGGATGCGCCAGGGCATTGTGACGGTCGCGCTTGGCGCGGGCTTCGGCTTCGCTGCCACCAATGAATGGCATGACCGCCGTGAGGATCTTGCATTGGTCCGCCGCGCGCCCTTGGGCTTGCACCTGCTGGCGCACGTCCTCGCGGAAATCGCGCATGGCGGCGAGATCCCGGTTGATGGTGAAGATGGCTTCCGCCCAGCGTCCCCCGAAGCGCCGGCCACGGCCGCTGGAGCCCGCCTGAACCAGTACGGGCCGCCCCTGCGGGCTGCGCGGAATGTTCAGCGGGCCTTCGACCTTGAACCATTCGCCCTGATGCTGGACGTTGTGGACACCGGCCGGGTCAGCCAGCACGCCGTTTTCACGATCCAGCTTGAGCGCACCCGGTGCCCAGCTTTTCCAGAGCTTGAGCGCCACTTCGACGAACTCGTCGGCCCGGTCGTAGCGCAGGTCGTGTTCCAGGTGACGATCCTTGCCGAACAGCCGGCCTTCGCTGTCGTTCATCGAGGTGACGATGTTCCAGGCCGCGCGGCCGCGCGACAGGTGATCGAGCGTCGCCAGCGCACGGGCCACATGCGCAGGCTCGTAATAGGTGGTGGAACGGGTCACGCCGAGGCCAAGCTTGCTGGTCTGGCCAACCAGATAGGCCAGAATCGGCAGTGGATCGAGCCGCGTGGCGTCTTGTGCCCCATGGCGCAGCGCCAGCTCGCGTGAGCCACCCATCTGATCGCCCACGGCGAAGCGGTCGGCGAAGAACAGGAAGTCGAACAATCCTTCTTCCAGCACTCGGGCGCTGCGGGCGTAGTACTCGGGGTCGAGGTAGTTGCTGACGGTTTCCGGGTGCCGCCAGGCGGCGTGGCTATGGATGACGGGGCCGGCGAGCAGAAAGCCGGCCAGGTGGATTTGACGGCTCATCGAGAGGCCTCGCTGGGGTGGGGTTGCAGGTAATGGTTGAAACTCTGGTCATACAGCCCAGTGACTTCGTAGGGTGCCGCCAGCACACCCGCGCGAACCAGGAAATCGGCGGTGCGCTGGCCGTCCTTCAGTGTTTGGCTGCTGATGGGCTCGACCCAGGTGGCATCGCGGCGAAACCAGCTTTCGGCGATGGCCGGGTCGGAATTGTTCTTGCGCGCCCAGGCTTTGGCGTAGATATCCACGTGCTGGCGCGCCCAGTCACGAGCCCGTTGCAGACGGGCGACAAAATCGCCGATAGCCGCCCGGTGTTCTTCCAGGTGAGCGGTATTGGCTACCACGTAGACCGGGGCCGGCATCAGGTTTTTGGCCGTGACCAGAATCCGTCCGCCCTGGCGTTCGACCATGCTGACGTAGGGCTCCCAGGTTGCGGTCGCATCCAGCGCACCCTGGGACAAGGCGGCGATGGCCTCGGTGGGCATCAGGTAGTGATATTGCGGTGCATCGACAGGCAGACCGGCCTGTTCCAGCGCCGAGTACACCAGTTGCTGACTCCAGGAACCTTTCCAGATGGCTACCCGTTTGCCGGCCAGATCGGCGACCGAATGGATCGGTGAATCCTTGCCGACCACAATGGCGGTGCCATCCAGGCGATTGCGTGTCACGGCCACGACCTTGATCGGTCCGCCCCGCGCTGCCAGGGCGATCACCGGAGTATCACCGACGATCCCGACATCGATGGAGCCAACGTTCAGGGCTTCGACTACCGGCCCACCGGCATTGAAGCGTTTCCACTGGATTGCATAGGGCAGGTCCTGCAGCTCTCCGGCCTCTTCCAGCAGCGTACTGCTGTAGTAGAACTGATCGCCGATGGTGAGACTGGTCGCGGCCTGGCCAGGTACAGCCAGGAGCATGCCGCAGAGGCTCGCCAGGGCGAGCAGGGGCTTGAGCATGGAAGCGGTCTCCGGGTGGAGCGCTCCGCTCGTGCGGTTGCGCGGGATTTCTGCGAAAGGGGAACGGCTCAGGCGCGGCGAGCGTTGCCCTGGCGCTCGCGTTCGGCGACCTTGGCGCGGACCAGCGGCAGCAGTTCGCGGCCATATTCAACGGCATCGTTCAGTGGATCGAAGCCACGGAATAGGAAGTTCTCGATGCCCAGGTCGTAATAGTCGAGCACGGCATCGGCGACCTGTTCAGGGGTGCCGACCAGTGCCGTGGAGTTGTGTCCACCACCGACCAGCCCGGCGATGCCGGTCCACAGCCTTTTGTCCACGCGTGCGCCTTGGGCGACGGTTTCTCGCAGGCGCTGGGCACCGATGCTTTCCGGCTTCAGGGAAACCTCCAGCTTTTCCCGTTCCAGCCGCGTGCGGGCGGTATCGAGTACGGTATCGGCTTTGGCCCAGGCTTGCTCTTCAGTGGCACCCAGGATCGGCCGGAAGGACACGCTGAAGGCGATGTCGCGGCCATGTTTGGCCGCTTCGGCGCGGACTTGCTCGACGATCTCGCGGGTCTGGGCCAGTGATTCACCCCACAGCATATAAACGTCGGCATGCTTGCCGGCCACCCGGATCGCCGCCTCCGACGCGCCACCGAAGTACACCGGCAGGTGCGGTTTTTGCGCGCTCTTGATCGCCGAGAAGGCATTTTCGGCCTTGTAGAACTGGCCGGCGTGATCGAAAGGCTTGTCTTCGATCCAGACTTTCTTCACCACGTCGAGGAATTCGTCGGTACGGGCATAGCGCTGGTCATGGTCGAGGAAGTCGCCATCCTTGCGCTGTTCGGCGTCGCTGCCGCCACTGATCACGTTCAGCGCCAGGCGGCCATCGAGCAGGTTGTCCAGGGTAGCCAGCTTACGGGCTGCCAGCGTTGGCGCGACGAAGCCTGGACGGTGGGCCAGCAGCAGGCCGATCTTCGAAGTCGACAGGCCGGCCAGGGCGGTGACCAGAAAGCCATCAGGCTGATCGGACCAGTAGCCGATCAGGATGCGGTCGAAACCGGCGTTCTCATGGGCCTGGGCGAAAGAGCGGATGTAGTCCTTGTCGAATACCGGGCCTATCGGCGCGATGGTTTCCGAGGAAAGACGATGGCCGATCATGCCGAGAATTTGAAGGCTCATATGCAAAAGCTCCTGCCTGTGGGGTTTTGAGGGACAAGAGCTTGCTTATTTGCTTAGAGCCTGTTCACGATCTGCTGCGCGTCGGCCATACGGCGTTGAAAATGGCCTGGATCGCCAGCCCGGTCGGAATGCTCATTTACCACTCGTAAACTCGCACGCCAGTCCGGTCCGCTTGCTCAGCCATTTTCGCCTTGTCTGGCTCTAGCTCGCGAGATCGTGAACAGTCTCTTATAAGAAAAGGATCTTGTCCGACTTGTTGTTTAGAAGGCTACAGAGCTAATCGATATGATGGAAATTCATTTTTTGCATATTCTAATATGCAAACTGTGCCCGTTTATGGCCCTCGCTTCGCTCGCCTGCTTTTGCGCAAGAGCGCTGGTAAGGAAAGTGCCTTGAGCCTGGGGTCGTTCAGGCAGTCGGGGTTTTGGATTCGCTGCGGGGCTTGCTGGTCAGTTCGGCCAGTTGTCCGGCATCGAGCGTTTCCTTCTCCAGCAGGCGGCGGGCACAGCGTTCGAGTAATGCCCGGCGCTCTTCGAGCAGGGCCACGGTACGCTGGAACGCCCGTTCGATGATCCCCTGCACCTCACTGTCGATGGCGGTTGCCGTGGTTTCGCCATATTCGTGGCGAGCCGGTAGCCCATATATCTGCTCGTTCCCCAGATAACTGTGCTGGTCGCGTTCCAGGCTGACATGGCCAAGGCGCTCGGACATGCCGTAGCGGGTGACCATGGCGCGGGCGATGTCGGTGACCTTGACCAGATCGTCGGCAGCACCGGTGGAAAAATGGGAAAACACCACCCACTCGGCCGCACGGCCACCGAGCAGGACCGCCATCTTGTTTTCCAGCTCCTCGCGGGTCATCAGAAAGCGATCCTCGGTGGGCCGCTGGATGGTGTAGCCGAGCGCACCCATCCCGCGTGGGATGATCGATACTTTGTGCACCGTGTCCATTCCCGGCAGAGCCATGGCCACCAGGGCGTGGCCCATTTCGTGATAAGCGACGACTTCCCGCTCCTTTGGATTGAGCAGGCGATTGCGTTTTTCCAGCCCGGCGACAATGCGTTCGATGGCCGCCGTGAAATCGTCCATCGCCACCGCTTCGGCCTGCCGGCGGGTGGCGAGCAGCGTTGCTTCGTTGACCAGGTTGGCCAGATCGGCACCCGTGAAACCGGGGGTCAGCGCGGCGATCTGCTGCGGATCGACATCCACTGCCAACTGCGTCTTTTTCAGATGTACCTGAAGAATCTGCACGCGCCCGATTTTATCGGGTCGATCCACCAGTACCTGGCGGTCGAAGCGTCCGGCGCGCAGCAGGGCCGGGTCCAGGATTTCCGGGCGGTTGGTGGCCGCCAGCAGGACCAGTCCGGTGGAGGTATCGAAGCCGTCCAGCTCGACCAACAACTGGTTGAGGGTCTGCTCCTTCTCGTCGTGGCCACCGCCCAGCGGGCCGATGCCGCGGGCACGGCCAAGGGCGTCCAGCTCGTCGATGAAGATGATCGCTGGCGCCTGGGCCCGGGCCTGCTCGAACAGGTCGCGGACCCGCGCTGCGCCGACGCCGACGAACATCTCGACGAACTCGGAACCGGAGATGGAAAAGAACGGCACTTTTGCCTCACCGGCTACCGCCCGTGCCAGCAGGGTCTTGCCAGTGCCCGGCGGGCCGATCAGCAGCACACCCTTGGGCATGCGCCCGCCAAGACGGCCATAGGCCTGCGGCTCCTTGAGGAAATCGACGATCTCCTTGAGTTCGTCCTTGGCCTCGTCGACCCCGGCCACGTCGGCGAAAGTCACCTTCATGTCGGTCTCGACATAGATCTTCGCCTTGCTCTTGCCAATCTGCATCATGCCGCTGCCGAGCCCGCTCCCCATGCGCTTGAGCAGAAACAGCCAGAGCGCAAAGAACAGCAGCGCTGGCAGTGTCCAGGAGAGCAGATCGCGCAGCAGGGTACTTTCGATCTTGCCGGCATAGCGAACCGGAAACTGCTGCAGGTGCTGAGCCAGATCCGGCTCGACACGGGTCGCGACGAAGTGGGTTTGGCCGCCTGGCAGTGGCTCCTTGAGCGTCCCCTCGATCTGCCGCTCGGAAACCGCCAGCTCGGTGATCCGGCCTTCCTTCAGGTATTGCTCGAATTCGCTATAGGGGATCTGCGCGACCTGCTGTCGTTCGGTCAGCAGGTTCTGGATGAGCATGAATCCCAACACGGCGATGAACCAGTAGCCGATATGAAACTGCGCCTGTTGTTTCACGGTGCCTCCCATGTGGATCAACGTGCCTTCTGCCGAGCCTGTTTGCGCATGGTCTGCGCAGCGAACAGGCTGTGACCTGTTCAAGATTCAGCACCTATCCACAAATAGTAGCCATGCTGAATGTCTGACAACGGTGTGTTTGACGCTCATCATGGCTGCCAAGGCATGGGCGACCTCGGATAAGCCTTGGAGCCATGTCGCGTCGGACGCTTGAAGGCGGCTCTTGCGTCAACTCACGACAGCATCAAGCAGACGCGACTCTAGCGGCTTGCCGCAGTCCATCGAAGATCATGGCGCGATCCAGGCAGACAGGTCGCCTGGAAATCTGTTTTCAGGATCGCTGCGTTACCATTCAAGGCTCTATAAGCCGTAGACATCCTGCTTGGCAGGCTATCAGGATCTCTTGCGCCAGTTGCTATCATCGATAGCCCGGGCCAGCGGATCATGCCTACCGCGATTTGCAGAGCCTGTTGCCGTGTATTCGTCGTCGTTGGTTCAAGTCCAGCCTCCAGGCGTGCAATGAATGCCGTGAAAACTTGGGTATAGCTGCTTCGAATGGCTTCATCCTGGCGAGAGGCATCGCTAACCATAAAAGCCAAAGGACAATGCATCTGATTGCCATCCCGATGGCCCATTTGAAGATAGTTTTTCACTATCTGCTGCAAATCTTTTGCACCGACCCGCTCAAGCAACACACCACCTGCTCGGGCTGCATTTCGAAAGGCTTCGTTATAAAGCTCTGCCTTGGATGCAAAGTGATGATAGAAGGCCCCACGAGAATTTTTTCCTCGGGCTGCTGAGCGCTGAGAGACAGTGTGCCAACATCAGACTCTATGTTCTTGAACATAAAGTCATGCCCAGCAGTATATTGACTTCAATCTCTGTTCAGGAAATGACCACATGAGTCTGCATATTCTGGGTCCCGGGTTCAGTACCTTCGTCCGCAGTGTTCGGCTGTATTGCGAGGAGAAATTGCTGAGTTACACGTACGGCCTCGAAATCAATGGCCAGACGATAACTCTACGCAGTCCAGAGCATCTGGCTCTGCATCCCTTTGGCAAGATCCCTGTGCTGTTGCATGGAGAGCGACGTATTTTTGAGACTGCGACTATCTGCCGTTACCTTGACGAAGCGTTTCCCCAGTCTTCTTTGCAACCGAGGAATTTGGCCCAGAGAGTCGAAGTGGACCAGTGGTCGGCCGCCCTGGCCTTGTATGTCGATGATCGGTTGATCCGCCATTATCTTTTGCTGCTGGTTTCTCCTATGCAACCGTCACGACCTGTCGATCGGGAAGCGGTGATTGCTGCCGAACCCCTGGTCATCCAGACCCTGGAGCTTCTGGAGCGACAGGTAGGTATTCAGGAGTTCTTCTGCGGAGCGGATTACAGCATGGCTGACGCTATCCTCACGCCTATGCTCGATTATTTGCAGCGCCTGCCAGACAGTGCGGTATGGTTGGAACAGAGACCGGGGCTTCATGATTATCTACATCGGATGCGGTTACGTCCCTCGGCAAGCAAGGTCTTGAATGAGCCCAATCAGAGCCTCCGCAGTAGGTAACCTATTCGTAAAGGCATATCCCGTTTCTGCCGAAAGGGCGCGAGATTGATCGCATCCTGCCTGAAAGCGCTTTGCCTCGGGCTTTGATATCGAGCGCCGACCCGATAGGCTGAAATGCTCTTGATCATAGAAGGTCGACACCGATGCTCCTGTCCCGTGTGCGAAGATTGTCGATATTGCTGGTCCTGCACTTGCTGATCGGGTTTTCCCTGATTCCATCCCTGGACCTGCCACCGCTTGGCCAGCTCATTGGCTGGGCGCTGCTGGTGGTGTCGTCTCTGCTGGTGCCGCTGGGTTTCCAGTCGCGCAATATCCAGAAACCGTGGCTGGCCTGGGTGAGCCTGTTGACGATGGGGGTTTTCTCCAGTCTGGCTGTGTTTTCACTGTTGCGGCTGGTGCTGCTGGGGATCTTGCTACCCTTCGGCGAAGCCTCTGCCTGGGCGCATGGATCAGCGGTTGCGGTGCTGGTCATCGTGGCAGTGGTCAGCCTGTTCGGTGTGTTCAATGCACGCCGTCTGGCCCGAGTGAAGGAGGTGGAAATCGCACTGCCTGGGCTGCCGGAGGCGTTTTCCGGCTTCAGTATCGTGCAGCTCAGCGATATTCACGTCGGCCCGACGATCAAGCATGACTATATCGAGCGTATCGTCCAGCGGGTAAACGGTCTGGACCCGGACTTCGTCGCCATCACCGGCGATCTGGTGGATGGCACCGTGGCTCAGCTTTCTCGCCATATTGCCCCGCTTGGAGCGTTGCGTGGACGCCATGGCGTCGCCGTGGTCACTGGCAACCACGAATATTACGCCGGTGCACTGCAGTGGATCGACGAACTGCGGCGCATCGGTCTGTCAGTACTGCTCAACGAGCATCTCGTGCTCCAGCACGATGGCGCCGAGCTGGTGATTGCCGGCGTCACCGACTATTCCGCCGGGCGCTACTTCGACACCCACCGGAGCGACCCGCTCGCCGCGCTGGTCGGAGCGCCAGAAGCCGCCCGCAAGATTCTCCTGGCGCACCAGCCGCGTTCGGCGCACGCGGCGCTGGAAGCCGGTTTCGACCTGCAGCTTTGCGGGCATACCCACGGTGGCCAGTTCTGGCCATGGGTCCACTTCGTTCGCTTGCAGCAGCCGTGGGTGGCTGGAATTCAGCAGTTGGGCAAGCTGAAGGTTTACATCAGCCGCGGCACTGGCTACTGGGGGCCGCCCATTCGTTTTGCCGCGCCGGCGGAAATCACCCACATTCGCCTGATTGCCGCATAGCCTTGCAGGTCAAAGATCGGCATGCTCCACGACTTCGACCCTGTCTCGATGCCGTTTGGCGCGGTAGAGAGCCTTGTCGACAGCGCCCAGCAGGGATTCGAAATTTTCCTTGCTGTCTATGGTAAAGGTGTCGGCCAGGCCGGCACTGAACGTGATCCGTAAACGCAAATCCGCTGCCAATGACTGTTGCTGCAGCGCAGTGCGCAAACGCTCCATGAAGTGCTGCGCTTGCCGAGTATCCGACCTTGGAAAAACCAGTAGAAACTCCTCGCCACCCCAGCGGACGAACACGTCCGCTTGCCGCTTGAGCTGAAAGACCGTTGCAGAGAAGGTCTGGAGCACAGCATCGCCGCTGGCGTGTCCATGTTCGTCGTTGATTTTCTTGAAATTGTCCAGGTCGATCATGGCAATTGCCAACGGATACCGCTGACGTTTCGCCTGTGCCCACTCTTTGTCAAGGAGCGCAAACGCGCCACGGCGATTGAGGGCTCCAGTAAGCGTATCGGTGATGCTCAGATGCAAGACCTGCAGGCGAAGCTGCTCTTGCAGCATCAGGGCGAAGCTCAGGGTGAAGAGAAAAGAGACCATGAAATCCATGGCAAGAGCTGTTATCGAGGGCAGGTCCGGTTTATCGAAAGGCAGAGGCGGCGGTGGATCGAGCGATAGCATCAGCAGTGACGAGCCATGGAAAAAGATCAATACCACCTGCCCAGCGAGTAATCCCCATGCGCCTCGATAACGGCTTTTCAACGTACTGGTGGCATGGAACTGGAGCCCTATCATCACCAGGATCATCAACGTGAACCAGGGGAATATGTGCGCGGTATGAATCGTCAGAATTGCGCCAACTGCGTAAAGAGTCGGCAAAGCCAAGTCCTTGGCATGCCATACGCTATCGCCAACGCATTCGGACAGGTGTTGCAAGGCCCGTGTATGACAGCCGATGGCAACCAGCAGAAGTGTGGTTCCGGTGATCAGGGCGGCTTCGGGAGAAAATACTTCCAGCCAGGCATATTGCTCCCCCAGAAGACCCGGCTGTAGCAGCGCGACGGTGCGGTAAGCCGCGAGCAGAGCATCCCCGGTAGTCCACCAATGCAATGCGACGTTGTGTTTGCCGAGCCCGACATAGGACAGGAAAAGCACGAGCGTTGTCATTATCCCGAATGGCGTGATGATGAAGAGCAACGTGACCGGATCATTCAGGAGCATAAAACAGCGGCTTTCATCATAAAGGGCGACGAGCCGATTTTCCGGCTTTTGGCGTGGCGAACGCGATCATCCGTTTCACCGCAGAAACGCTGTGCTTCGATTCACACAGCCGTGGCATGAATGGCCCGGTTCATTCTGTTTTATCGGCTTGGCTGGCTTTGGCGAACGCCAGGATCACTTCTCGCACAATTTTGCGTTGCGGCGTGGACAATGAGAGGAAGGCTTCGAAGGTTTCCCGCTCCAGATAATAGTTGGCGCTGGTTTCCTGCACTTGGATCGCGCTTGTGCAAGACCGTATCGATGGCTCGCCGAAGCGCAGCGTCTGTGGCTCCACGTCCAGCCATTTAGCCAATACCTGCAACTTGTCCTGGGAGGGAATGGACTGGCCTCGCAGCCAGCGAGAGGCTGCCTGGAAGGTGACCGAACGCCCCCAGTAGCGCGAATTGAATTCACGCTCCAGCACTGCCGGCCGGTCAGGGTAGCCCGCGGTAAGCATGGCGTTGCGTAGTCTTTCGGCGAATTCGGTTTTCTCGTTCATGGAAGCGGACGCTAAAGTCCGCTTTCATTACAAAGTGAACTATTGATTTCAATTTTATTGAAATTTTTGATTTCATTGTCAGCTTTCTAATAAGCCGGCAATGCACCATGGTCAAATCCCTGCTCGAACAGCTCCCCGAAATCGTCGCCCGTGGGCGGCAGCAAGCCGAACGGATTCTCGAAAGCCTGGAAGGACGCCACCGGGTAAGCCTGCAAACCCGAGAGTGGGTTCTGCCTTCACGGGATTCGCGGGAAGCCGACTGGATCGCTTCGGCTAACCGGCAAGACCTGCTTGGCGAAAAGCCTGCGCAGGTTTGGGCCAACCGCTTGATCTATGGCGACAATCTGCTGGCGATGGCCGCCTTGCTGGCCGGTGACGAACACACGCCGAGCCTGCGCGGCAAAGTCGACCTGATCTATATCGACCCACCGTTCGACTCCAAGGCGGATTACCGGACCAGGATCGCATTGCCCGGAGTAGAGCTGGAACAGCGGCCGACAATGATCGAGCAGTTCGCCTATTCGGATACCTGGATGGATGGCACGGCCTCGTACCTGGCGATGCTTACGCCACGACTGATCCTGATGCGGGAGTTGCTTTCGGATAAAGGCAGCTTGTGCATTCATATTGGCATGCAGGTCAGCCACTACGTCAAAGCCATCGCTGACGAAATTTTCGGCAAGGATAACTTCAATACTGAAGTCACCTGGTCCTATGGCACGCCCAGCGGCGGCCGGGCGGCGGGAAACAAGATCGTCAAGGCACACGAATACTTGCTCTGGTATGCCAAGCAATACGGCGAGCATATCTACCGCAAGGAGTATTTGCCCTATTCGGAGAAATATCTGGTTGAGCGCTTTACCGAAGTGGATGAAAACGGGCGACGTTATCGGACGCGCGAACGCCAGAAAGGCTACTTCGAGCGCCAGTATCTTGATGAAAGCAAGGGCGTTCCGCTTTCGACAGTATGGACGGACGTCAAGCAGCTCTATGCCTATCACCTGCTCAAGCGCAAGCAGGAAGAAACCGGCTACGACACCCAAAAGCCCGAGGCGCTGCTGGAGCGGATCATTCAGACCACGACCGAGCCGGACTCGCTGATCCTGGATTTTTTCGGTGGTTCCGGCACCACCGCCGCCGTTGCCGAAAAACTCGAACGCCGCTGGATCACCACTGATCTCGGCAAGCCCGCCTGCATGATCATGCGCAAACGACTGATCGACCAGGGAGCCAGGCCTTTCCTCTACCAGGCCATCGGCGATTATCAGGTCGAAGCCGCGAAGAGCGCTTTGGGTCGCAGCTTTCGCGTGGGCGATCTGTCCAGCATCGTGTTGTCGCTCTATGGCGCGCGGCCTCTGCAACCCGAAGACAATCCCTTGCGCAACCTGGGGGCGACGACCGCTGGCGGACGCAAGACGCTGGTACTGGTGGATTCGCCGAACAAAATGACCGGAGTAGCCACGCTGAACAAGGCCATCGCCCAGCGCGACAATCTGCTGGGTGGCTGGGACAAGGTGGTGGTACTGGGCTGGAACTTCGAACCGGCCATCGGTGAGAGTATCTCCGCGCTGGCGGATGACCGACTGGAAGTGCTGGTGATTCCGCCGGATCTGCTCGATCGCTTGAAAAAGAAGGGTAACAGCATCGAGAAGTTGCGTGGACAGGTGCGCTTTTCCAGCCTGCAATATCTGACGGTCTACCCCATCGAACGGCAACCCTCAGCCTCAGTTTCTCCCGCAGAAGGTGAGGAGAGACAGGCGCGAGAGGAGAGACTAAACGTTCGCCTGGCCAATTACGTGTTGCTGTCGCCGGAAGCGATCAACCTGGATGAAGCGAACCGGAAAAAGCTGCATGAGGTGATGAACCGGGAACCATTGGCCTTGATCGAGTACTGGGCGGTGGACCCGGATTACGACGGCGAGGTCTTTCGCTCAGTCTGGCAGGACTATCGCGGCAACACCGCCAAGGATGAAGGTTCATGGCGGGTGGTGGCCGAGGCGCATTTTTCGGTCCCGTATAAAGCTGGTGAACGCCGCGTCTGCGTGCGGGTGGTGGATGTGTTCGGCTTCGAAGCAGAAGTCATCCAGGTGCTGGCGCAGGTGCAGCCATGAGCCAGGATCAGTTGGCTCTTGCCAAGGCGCTGACCGTGCGCAGCAATCAGCTCTGCATCGGTTTGGAACAGGGCGTGGCGGACATTCTGGAGCTGGTCACGCCGACCACCGCCGAGCTGCTGCGCTGGTGGTTCGGCGAGGAAGCTTGCCAGGCCCGCCAGAACCTGAATTTTCACCCTGGCCAGCGCCAGGCGATCCTCCATACCCTGGTCGCCCACGAGGTGCTGGCCAGCGCTGGTTTGGTCGATCTGTACCGGCAAGCCTGTCCCGATGCACTGCTGGACGACCATCGCCTGACCGAGCTGAACCAGGCCAAGCACGCCCATCCGAAATACTGCCTGAAGATGGCCACCGGCACCGGCAAGACCTGGGTGCTGCAGGCGCTACTGGTCTGGCAGTTGCTGAACAAGAGCGCGGCGCTGGACGAAGGACGCGACGACCCGCGCTTCACCCGGCGCTTTCTGCTGGTGGCGCCGGGGCTGATCGTCTACGAGCGACTGCTGGACGCCTTCCTCGGCAAAGAGCTAGAAGGCGACAAATCGCGCGACTTCGCCAGTTCCGATGTGGTGCGCTATGCCGAGCTGTTCGTACCGCCAGCACATCGGGAGCGGGTACAGCAGTTCGTCCGCGGCAATACTTGCGAGAAACGGGAAATCGGTCTCAAGGCCACCGGCAACGGGATGCTCGCCATCACTAATTGGCACCTGCTGAGTGAAGTGGAGGACATCGACGAGGACGTGACCATGGACGCGCTGGCGATGGTCGCCGAACCCTCGACCGTCGCCTACGACGTGTTGCCGCTGACGCCAGGACACGCCACCGGCAACAGCCTGGATGTACTGGACCGCCGCTATGCCCGCGGTAACATGCTGGAGTTCCTGGCCAGTCTGCCGGATCTGATGGTGTTCAACGACGAGGCGCACCATATCCATGCAGTAAAGCGCGAGGGTGAAACCAGCGAGGTGGAATGGCAGAAAAGCCTGTCGCGCATCGCCGAAAGCAAGGGGCGACGCTTCGTGCAGGTGGACTTCTCCGCCACGCCGTATAACGACGTAGGCAGCGGCAGGAAGAAGAGCAAGGTCTATTTCCCACACATCATTGTCGACTTCGACCTGAAAGAGGCTATGCGCCGAGGCCTGGTGAAATCCCTGGTGCTGGACAAGCGCAAAGAAATCGGCGCGCTGCCCTTGGCGTTCAAGGCCGAGCGAGACGAAAGTGGCAATGTCGCCCTGTCCGAAGGACAGCGAGTTATGTTGCGCGCCGGGCTGCGAAAACTGCGTGCTCTGGAACAGGATTTCGTCCGCCTCGATCCCGACCGCCATCCGAAGATGCTGGTGATCTGCGAGGACACCAAGGTTTCTCCTGTGGTTGCTCAGTTCCTGCACAACGAGGGCCTGCACGAAGACGATGTACTGACCGTAGACTCGGGCAAAAAGGCCGAACTGGGCGAGAAGGGCTGGGCTCCGGTGCGCCAGCGGCTGTTCAATGTGGATCGACACGTGCAGCCACGGGTGATCGTCAGCGTGCTGATGCTGCGTGAGGGCTTCGACGTCAATAATATCTGCGTGATCGTACCGCTGCGTTCGAGCCAGGCGCAGATCCTCCTGGAGCAGACCATAGGTCGTGGCTTGCGGCTGATGTGGCGCGACTTGGAGTACGCTGACATCAAACGCGAGAACCGCGAACGCATCAACCGGGGCGAAGAACCGGGAAGTCTGATCGATATTCTGTCCATCATCGAGCATCCAGCCTTCCAGAGTTTCTACGACGAACTGGTGGACGAAGGGCTGGTGGGTGTCACCAGTAATGACGGCGACAGTATCTCCGGCACCGGCGATCTGATCCCCTCCGAATTGCGTGACGGCTACGAGCAGTACGATTTTGCCTTTCCCTTCATCCTGCGCGAGACGGAGGAAAGCCTGGAACATGCGCGAATCGAGCTCACCGAGCTACTGCCATTCAGCGCCATGAGCCGGACGGCACTGGCCAAACTGCTGGGCAAGGGCGACGTTTTTACCTCTCAGGATCTGCAGAGCAGCACGCTGTTCGGCGACTATCGGGTCGACGGCGTGGTGATGAACGTCAACGGTTATAACGAGTTGCTGTCGCGTCTGACTCGACGCATCAGCCAGGCCTTGAGCCAGCCGTTGCCCAAAGGCAACAGGATCGCCCAGCATCTGGCCAACCCTTACCTGCAGATGAACACCGCGCAACTGGCATCGGCACTCGACGACTATATCCGCGAACGGCTGTTCGGCGCGGCCTTCGAGCCGTTCCGCGATGAAGGCTGGCGGCTGTTGTTGCTGCAACCGGTGATCGAACACATCGTCAAGGTATTCGCTCTGGCATTGCTACGCGCAGAAGAACGACCGCTGACCGGCAGCACTGAAGTGCATCACCGCAGACTCTCGGAGGTAAAGCGGCTATTGGTGCGTGAAAGCGCCTCGCTGGCGGTGGGCAAGTGCATTTATGAGCGGCTGCCGTTCCCGACTCACAGCGGTGGGCTGGAACGCGCTTTTATTGAGTGGGCACAGGCAGATGCGAGCATTGCCGCGTTCTGCAAAATCAGTGAGAACCGTCATGATTTCGTGCGTTTGCGCTATGTGAAGGAAGACGGCCTGCCGGCTTTTTACTTTCCGGATTTCCTGGTGCGCACCGCCGAGGCTATCTATTTGGTGGAAACCAAGGCACAGCAGCAGATCAGCCATCCGAATGTGCAGCGCAAACTGAGGGCGGCGGTGACCTGGTGTGAGCGCATCAACGGGCTTGAGTTGGATCAGCGTGGTGGTTTGCCATGGCATTACGCGCTGCTGGGCGAGTCGCTGTTTCACGACTGGCGACACAAAGGTGCGCCGTTAAGCCAGCTATTGGCGTTTAGCAGAACCAGGTCGAATTTCGCTGCCGATGCTCAAGGCGCGCTGAAGCTGTAGCTGGTCGAGCCATAGTAAAAGGGCTGGAATCGGGCAGCGTGGTCTTGTCGCGACATGGCTATGCTAGGGATCTGCATTATCGATAGGGATGGGGTCTGCATGGGCTGTGAGTCGCTCAAGAAGCTCTCCGGCATCGACGAGTCGCTCGCACTCCTCGTCAGTCAAGCATGCCGTGATTGCCGCCATCAGCCAGTCGTCGCGGCGTTGACGGCTGAGCTGCAGAACATCTCGTCCGGCGTCCGTCAGTCGAATACGTACTTTGCGGCGATCCAGGGCATCCGGTGTACGGATAATCAGGCCGGATGCCTCAAGCTCGCGTAACACCGCGGCGAGATTGGAGGAGCGCATGTTTTCCGACGCTGCGAGCGTTGATGGTGTAACGCCATCGCCAAGCCGATCAATGGCGCTGATTACCAGCATGCGAGTCCAGGATTCGGGATCGTTTTGAGCCTCTTGACGCAAGCGTCGCGTCAGGTGGGTCAGCTGACTTCGGAGCCGAGTGACATTGAGAGGTTTAGCTGAATTCATTTATCTATTTTTTCATAGCTATTATAGAGTAGCAATTAGCTGGTCATTGTTTTTTCAATCCCATGAGCATGGCCGCTATCTGTCAAGTTATCTATTTCCAACCGGTACCAGGAGAAAATTCATGCCGAAAGCAGGCCAGATTTTCGAGCGTGTTTTACTGACCAACGACGATGGGTTCGACGCGCCGGGATTGCGTGTGTTGGAGCAAGTCGCTGCCACTTTGGCACGGGAAGTCTGGGTTGTTGCGCCGGAGCACGACCAGAGTGGTACCTCACATTCACTTAGCCTTCATGATTCGCTGCGTGTCAGTCGGAAAAGTGAAAGGCGCTTCGCCGTCCGTGGAACGCCTGGGGACTGCGTTGTGCTGGGCGTACGTCATTTGATGTCTGGTGGATTACCGGAGATGATTTTTTCCGGTGTCAATCGTGGCGCAAATCTTGGCGTGGAGACAGTCTTCTCCGGCACTGTCGGTGCCGCCATGACGGGCATGCTGCTGGGTGTTCCCTCTATCGCGCTGAGCCAGGCTTTCAGTGATCGAAATGCCGTCCCCTGGGAGACGGCGAGGACCTTGGCGCCTGAGATCATACGCCGTCTCTCGGTAATGGATTGGCAGAGGAATACCTGCCTCAACATCAATTTTCCCGATTGTCCTGCAGATCGTACGGGACCGCTGACCCTGACCTGTCAGGGTGCCGGCCTGCTGGATGGGGTCGACGTTGTGTCGCGTTCAGATCCAAGAGCCATCGACTATCACTGGCTGCAGTTGTCTCGATCTCTCCGACAGGATGCCGAGGGAACCGAGGCAGCTGCGGTTGCAGCAGGGTGCATCTCTGTCACCCCGTTGCGATTCGAGCGAACACACGCTGAGGCACTTGCAGAGATGCGGATGGCCTTGGCTTCGACGGAATAAATATCAAGGGCGAAGGTAGGCTGAACCGTTGTTTTCATTGCCCATGTGCGCCGTCTTCACCAACTACTGCCCAGCCCCAGCAACTCCAGCGCTCGCTGGCGCAGTTCTACCAGATGCGGGTCGTTTCGATGACGCGGGTAGTCGCGGCCGACTTCCAGCGCGGCGAGTATCCGTGCCGGGCGGTTGCCGAACACTAGCACCCGGTCGCAGAGCAGCAGGGCTTCTTCGACATCGTGGGTGACCAGCAACGAGGTGTAGCGTTGCTGTTGCCAGAGACGGATCAGTTCGCTCTGCATGGCAATCCGGGTCAGCGAGTCGAGTTTGCCCAGCGGTTCGTCGAGCAACAGCAGGCGCGGCTCGTTGACCAGCGCGCGAGCCAGTGCGGCGCGTTGGGCCATGCCGCCGGAGAGTTGGCGCGGGTAGGCGTCGCGAAAGTCGGTAAGGCCAACCTTGGCCAGGGCTTCATCGATGCGCTCGCGCTGGCTGCCGAGCAGGCCACGCGCTTGCAAGCCGAGGGCGACGTTGTCCCGGACTGTGCGCCAGGGGTAGAGCGTTGGGTCCTGGAAAACCAGGATACGTGAGGGGTCCGGCGCGCGGATCGGCTGGCCGTCGGCAAGGATTTCGCCGGTCAGCGGCGTTTCCAGCCCGGCGACCAGGCGCAGCAGGGTGGACTTGCCGCAACCGGAAGGCCCGAGTAGGGCCACGCTTTCGCCTGGCTGCAGGGTCAGGTCGATCCGGTTCAGTACTGGTAGGCTGGTTCCGCCTAGCTCGAAGGCGTGGCTCAGGTTCTTCACTTCCAGGCCCAGGCCATTGCTCGGTGCCCGGTTCGCTACGGCAGCGGCGCTTACCATTTCACGGCTCCTTGTTGCCAGGACAGGACACGGTCGCGCACCAGGAACAACAGGGTGATCAGCCCGGAGCAGAGCAGTGCCATCACCAGCAATGCAGCGTACATATTGGCGTAAGCGGCCCAACCCTGGGCCCATTGCAGATACCAGCCGAGACCGGCCTTGACGCCCATCATTTCAGCCACCACCAATACCGAGAAAGAGGCACCCAGCCCCATGAACAGGCCGACGAACACATGCGGCAGAGCGGCTGGAATCGCCACGCGGAAGATCAGGAAGCGCTGGCTGGCGCCCAGGGTGCGAGCTACGTCGTAATAGGCGCGGTCGACGCTGGCCACGCCCGACCAGGTCAGTACAGTCACCGGAAACCAGGTTGCCAGGGCGATCAGGAACACGCTGGCACCCCAACTGCTGGGGAAGATAAAGAAGCAGATCGGCAGCAGGGCCGTGGAGGGAACCGGGCCGAGAATGCGCAGTACCGGGTGCACCCAGTAGCCGATGCGCTGCGACCAGCCAATGGAGATGCCGGCGACGAAGCCGAATACCGCGCCGAGCAGTACGCCGTTGAGCAGTAGCCAGAGCGAGTGCAGCAGGCTTTCGGCCAGGCGCGCCCAATCCTCGGCGTAGACTTCCAGCAATGCCTGGGGAGGGGCGAAGAAAGGTACCGGCAGCAGTGCCTGCTTGGCGGTCGCCAACTGCCAGAGACCGAGCAGGATCGGCAGAACGACCAGCCATTTGCCGGCCGGTCGCAGCTTTCTGGCAAAGCGTCCGGGGAGCAGGGCGATCACTGCCAGTAGCGCGGCGAAGCCGAGACTGAGATTGGCCAGCTCCTGGGTGTAGGGCCAGTCCCGCGTGGCGTTGGGGGCTTCGGTGCTGTACAGGGCGAAGGCGACCCAGCACAAGGCTGCGACAAATCCTGTTCCCCAGAAGGGAAAGCTGCGCCAGGTGCCCTGGCGCGACAGTTCAGCTGAAGACGTCGGCATGGATACTCTCCGCAAATTTCAGAGGATCGGTACTGGCGCGCAGCACTTCCACGGTCTTCAAGTCCTTGGCATAGACCGCAATTTCCCGGGTGAAGGCGTTGCCTACCGAGTAGTGCGCATGGGTGTGTTGGTTGAGGATGGCGTTGACTTCCTCGGCCGTAGTGTTGAGTGCGATTTTCAGAAACTGCTGGGCAACGACCTCTGGATGCTGCGACGCCCAGACATGCGCCTGGAGGATCGAGTGGGTAATGGCGGCGGCGACCGGCTTTTGTTTGCGTGCCAGGGTGCCGCTGACGCCAACGACGCAGCAACTGAGGTTGGCGTATTCCTCGGCCAGATTGGTGGACAGCTCGCGCATCCCAGGCTGGTTGCCCAGGCGGTACATAATGGGATCGGAACCGCTGGCGGCCTGGATTTCGCCTTTCTCCAGCGCTGTGCCAAGCAGATCGATTGGGTAGGTTCGCCAGGACACATCCCGCACAGGATCGACCCCGTGGCGCTTGAGTAGCAGCGAGAAGAAATTCTTGTCCGGACTGGCCATGTCCGTCACACCAATGGTCTGACCCTTGAGTGCTTCGAAGGTCTGTGGCCCGCTTTCCTGGGTAATCAGGCGCAGGCAACCGCCATGGGTACCGGCAGTCAATTTCACATCGAATCCCTGTTCGAGGGCCTTCAGCCAGCGCAGTGCCATGCCGATGGCGGCATCGGCCTTGTTCGTGGCCAGCGATTCCAGCAGCACTTCTGTTGAGTTACCGAAATTGACGAATTCCACATCCAGGTTGTGCTGGCGAAAGATACCCTGGGTATTGGCCACCGTGACAGGGGCCAGGCAAACCGCGTTGAGGTTGACCGCCAGCTTTATCTTTTGCGGGGTCGGCAATGCCCAGCGTTGAGCATCGAGCGCAAAATCCGCGCTGCTGGCTGCAACTGGGTGGGCATGCTGGGCATGCGGGTTGTCAGCGCCCAGGGCGAGACGGCTGAAAGCCGCGGCAGCTGCGGCGCTGCCAGCCAGGCCAAGCAGGTGTCGACGGGTGAGGTGCGGGGCATGGGTCATTCGAGTCACTTCCTGGTGCTGATCAACTGTCGATTGGCAGGCACCGCGTGGTCGGGAAGCTGCAGCCAGATGGTGTCGTTCCGATGATCCTGCTGGTGTCGCGGATTTCGGAGTTTCGCGTCGTTGCGCTTTGTCGGCGGGTTACCTGGATGGACTGGTCGGCGCTCGCAGCCGGGAGAACACCGCGGCCTGGTTCGACAGGCACGGCGGTGGTTACTCCAGGGAATTTGCTTATCGACGTCAAAGGCATCGGAAAAGCACCGGCAGACGACTCTGGATTATTCGTGTCGCTCGGTAGTCCGGTAGCCTATCCAGGCATGCGTCGGTTCAACGGCCTGCATCTCGCAGGAGGATGTGGTTCAATACTGTACGCATAAAACGGCAAATGGAAATTCGATCTGGTTATATTTTAATATTCTTATATTTTATGTTTTTATCTTGCCGATATGTATTCAATGGATAATCTTTATACTCAATTGCCTGCTCAGGGTTTCATGGGCGGATTACGGGGAAAGCGCGGAATGTCCTCGCAGATATTGATCCAGGGCTGTGCGGTTTCGCACCACATGTTGACCTGGGGTTGCAGCCAGGATGTGTCGTCCAGGGTGCCGGCCTTGATCCAGTCCAGCCTGGGCGTAGCTTCCACCACGGAAGCGATGGGCGAGCCGCACTTGGGGCAGAACCGGCGCAATACCGAGCGGCCGTCACCACTTTTGGTCTCGAAGGAGGCCAGCGGTTCGCCCTCGAAATGGATGGTGCCCTTGGGGACGGCGATCAGAATGGAAAACGACGAGCCGGTTTGCTTCTGGCAGTCCCGGCAGTGGCACACGCCGGTCATGGCCGGCTTCGTATTCGCTTCCGCCCGGTAGCGCACGGCGCCGCAGAGACAGCCGCCAACGATCTTGGTCATTGATCTTATCCTTTTGAAATTCCACATTGTTGCAGAGCAAGCGCCAGCATATTTTCTCGCCCCGATGGCTAAAGCAAGCGAGCCGGCTCGGGGAGTACACACAAATGTGGAGAAACTGGCTAGAGTAGTCCGTCGGGATGCGTCATTGTGGCGCAGGATGGGGTCGCAAGACCCTATGAATTCCGGGATTCTGGATCTCTTGTCTGACCAACCGGTAAAGCCCGCTCTGTTAGAGGCTGTTGCACGGATTCAAACCGGATTCCGGCACGTGTCTATGCGGAGGACTCAAGATGCTCGGTAATCAGTCTTCCGAACAGCTCGATGGCTCCTTGCAGGTTTCCGACGAAGCGTGGCTGCAACAGCCAGAGCTCCACTACCGGTTTGAAGTCGCCGAGATTGACGATCTCCAGTTCATCTCGGTAGCGGCTGATCTGTAATAGCGGCTCGGGGATGAGGCCAAGGCCGAGGTTCTTGGCTACCAGCCCCATCTGCAGGTCAGTACCGAAGGTTTCCAGATTGGTCTTGAGCTTCAGGCCCTGGTCGAGCAGAGCGCGCTCGAGCCCGGCGCGAAAGCCGCAGCCATCCGGGTTGAGCACCCAGCCCCGTTCACTGCAATCGGCAAGCTGGCTGCTGCGTCTGCCATGGCGAGGCTTCCAACTGTTGCGAGCGGCGACCACCTGCAATTTCATACGGGCCAGCACAGTACCGACGATGCCTTCAGGAAAACCTCGACCCACCGGAAAGAGTGCAGCTACGGCATCCAGTTCGAGATTTTCCAGGCGTTCCAGCAGGGTATTACCCCAGCCATTGGATACCTGAGTCTGCAAATCGGGATAAGCGTTCTTCAATTGCTCCAGGGCATCCAGCAAGACGATGTCGCCGACGGTCTGGGGGACGCCCAGGCGCAGGATGCCGCTAGGAATCGCATCGTGGGCGACTATTTCGCGCAGCACATCCATGGCCCGCAGTACTTCTCGGCATTGTTCGTAGACGCGCAGACCCATGGCCGTCGGTTTGAGGGGTTTGGTGTTGCGGTCGAGCAGCTCGCTACCCAGGGCATCCTCGAAATTCTGCACGCGACGGGTGATGGCCGACTGGGTCAGTTGCAAGGTGTCGGCGGCCACGCTCAGCGATTGGCAGCGAACGACAGCCACGAAAGCTTCGATGTCATCTGTTTTCATGCGTTCTCAACATATTAGCTTATAAGTAAAATGAATTTTTATAATTTTTTCCTGCTTGGTAACGTGTTGTCACCTGTCATGCACTGGAAAAATGACGATGAATCAACCCCTTTTACGCCTTGAGCGTTTGCGTAACTTTGTCGACGGGCTGGCTGCCTTGCTCGAACGGCGCAGTGATGAGCATAACGTGTTGAGCGAAGGCAAGCGTCTGCTGCATGAGTTGGTTCGGCATGACGACTGGCTACCGGAAGAGTTTGCCCGACCCGACCCCGATCGTTATCAACAATACCTTTTGCATGCCGATTCCCGGCAGCGGTTTTCTGTGGTCAGTTTCGTCTGGGGGCCGGGGCAGAGCACGCCGGTGCACGATCATCGTGTCTGGGGCCTGATCGGCATGCTGCGTGGCGCCGAACAAGCGCAGAATTTTTCGTTGACGGCCAGTGGACTGCAACCCAGTGGCGAGCCGCTGCGCCTGGAACCTGGCCAGGTGGAGGCGGTGTCGCCGCGTATCGGCGATATCCATCAGGTGAGCAATGCGCTGCGCGACCGGGCTTCGATCAGCATTCACGTTTATGGCGCCAATATTGGCGCAGTGCGGCGTGCGGTGTATTTGCCGGATGGTACGGAGAAACCCTTCATTTCCGGTTATTCCAATAATTTCCTGCCCAATATCTGGGATCTTTCCAAAGAAGGTGCTGCATCATGAGTCGTATCGCCAGTCGATCATTTTCCGCTATTCGCCAGGCGTTGCTGGAACGCCGCGAGCTGGCACTACTGGATGTGCGCGAGGAAGCGCCGTTCGCTGAAGAACACCCGCTGTTTGCCGCGAATATTCCACTCTCGCGCCTGGAAGTCGAGGTTTATGCCCGTGTTCCACGACGCGATACTCCAATCACTGTCTACGACGATGGTGAAGGATTGGCGCAACTGGCCGTCGAGCGTTTGCAGACACTGGGTTACACCGATGTCGCTCTGCTGGAAGGTGGCTTGAACGGCTGGCGCGAGGCGGGCGGCGAGCTGTTTCGCGATGTGAACGTGCCGAGCAAAGCGTTCGGGGAGTTGGTGGAAGCCGAGCGCCATACGCCTTCGCTGGCTGCCGAGGAAGTCAAGACGCTGCTGGATGCCAAGGCCGATGTGGTACTGCTGGATGCGCGACGTTTCGATGAATACCAGACCATGAGCATTCCCGGTGCCATCAGCGTGCCGGGTGCCGAATTGGTTTTGCGTGTACGCGAACTGGCGCCGAATCCAGCTACCTGGGTGATTGTCAATTGCGCTGGCCGTACGCGCAGCCTGATCGGCACTCAAGCGTTGGTCAACGCCGGGATTCCCAACAAGGTAGCAGCACTGCGCAATGGAACCATCGGTTGGACCCTGGCCGGGCAACAATTGGAGCATGGGCAGGATCGTACGTTCGGTGCAGTATCGGTGGGCAATCGTGTCAACGTCGCACGTTCTGCCCGATCAGTAGCCGATAAGGCTGGGGTCGAGCGTGCGAGCCTGGCCGGCCTGGCGCACTGGCAGAGCGACGCTGGTCGTACCACTTATTTGTTCGATGTGCGAACCTCTGAAGAATATGCAGCCGGCCATCTGCCAGGTTCGCGCTCCACACCTGGTGGCCAACTGGTGCAGGAAACCGATCACTTCGCCAGCGTACGTGGCGCGCGCATTGTCCTGACGGATGACGATGGCGTTCGCGCCAACATGACTGCTTCCTGGTTGGCACAGATGGGCTGGGATGTACAGGTGCTGGACGATTTGCAGGGTGCCGATTTCAGCGAGCGCGGAAGCTGGTCTGCGCCGGTTCCGCCACTGGCGCCAACCGAAGATATTTCACCAGCCACCTTGCAAACCTGGCTGGACGAAGGCAATACCGTGCTACTGGACTTCACTACCAGTGCCAACTACGTCAAACGTCATATTCCGGGTGCCAAGTGGGCGCTGCGTGCTCAACTGCCACAGGCTCTGGAAAAATTACCGCCGGCGGGGCGTTATGTCGTCACTTGTGGTAGCAGCTTGTTGGCGCGCTATGCCGTTACCGAGTTGCATGAACTGACCGGCAAGCCGGTTTTCGTGCTGGCTGGTGGGACGGCGACCTGGATTGCCGCTGGTTTGCCGCTGGAAGAGGGTGAGACGGCATTGGCGGTGCCGCGCACAGACCGCTATCGCCGTCCCTACGAAGGTACTGACAATCCACGTGAGGCTATGCAAGCTTATCTGGACTGGGAATTTGGTCTGGTCAAGCAATTGGGGCGTGACGGTACCCATGGTTTTTTCGTCATCTGATACGCAATCCTGTCCAAATGCCAGCCCAGCTGACTGGCATTTTTCTTTCAACGTTCGCGATAGCGCACTGCTATCCAGACGACGCAATAATGGTTCGCACTCACCGTCGACAGCCTGCCTGATCGGGCGGGCCAGGCCAGTTAGTTGTAAACACGGCCTTTTGCCTGTCTCTTATACTTAAGAAGAGAACGATATCCTGCGTTTCAAAAGAGTTTGTTCGGCAATGAAACGTCGTATGGAAGGGCGTAACGAGGTCGGTATGAAGGAAGAGGAGCGGTTGCTGATCGAAGTAAAGGATGCCTTTGGCATTATTCGGGTAATTGAGATGGGTGCTTATCGCTTCCTTGAATTTGGCGATGCCGTCGAGCAGAGCTGTGTATTCATGTCCGATCCAAGTTGGCTGGAGTATGACTATACACGTGCCATGTTACTCGGTGGTTTGTGTCACGCTGCCCCGGAAACGGCCCTGTTTCTGGGGCTTGGTGCCGGTAGCCTGCCTCAGGCTTGTCTGCGCTTCTTGCCGTTGGAGGATGTGGAAATTATTGAGTTGCGCCGGGATGTGTTGCGCCTCTCGCAGGATTTGCTCGGTTTTCGTGACGACCCCAGGCTTACCTTGCGCATTGGCGATGCCACGGCTCTTCTGGCCAGTGCAGAAAGTGCCGACCTGATTTTCATTGATCTCTATACCGATAATGGTCCTTCGGCGGAGCATTTGGCCTGGACGTTTCTCGAGCAATGCCGGGACAAACTCAATTTCGGTGGCTGGCTGGTGATAAATCAATGGGCAACCCGAGATGGTCAGCCGTTGGGAGCGGCCTTGCTGCGAGGGTTGTTTCTCCGCCATTACTGGGAATGTCCGGTGCGAGAAGGCAATGTGGTACTGCTAGTACCTGCCGATCTCGATCAGGCTCTCGATTTCGCCGCGCTGCAGAGCAGGGCAGATGCGTTGGCTCCGTTGCTGGGGTATTCTCTTGACGAGTTGATCAGGAGTCTACGGCCGGCAAGTTGAGGGTATGCAAAACCCTGCCATGAACGAGTCGGAAGTCGACGAAAAGAAGCGCAATAAAGCTACTAGTTTGTTATAGTAGGACTTCTGTCACATGACAGGTCAGGTTTAGGAAAAGATTCCCATCGTTCTTCTTTCGCACGTGTCCGTTTTCGGATGTCCTGACGCTTCACCCTTCCATCCACTCGCGATTTCGCAAATTCTCTACGACCAGGCTGCCAGGGTGACCCATAAGGTCTTTCACGGTATATGCAGTTCTGGCTCATGGGTGTTTGCGGATATAAAGAGGCAGACCCATGACTCAGCAAACCGGCGGCTTTGCCGCTCTCGGTATTCATCCTTCCGTACTCGCAGCGATTACTGCAGTGGGCTACGAAGAACCTTCTCCTATCCAGGCCCAGGCGATTCCGGAAATTCTTGCCGGGCATGACATGATCGGGCAGGCGCAGACCGGTACTGGCAAGACCGCTGCTTTTGCCTTGCCGATTCTTTCCAGGATCGATCCGGCTCGCCGCGAACCTCAGGCACTGGTGCTTACTCCGACACGTGAATTGGCATTGCAAGTAGCCACGGCTTTCGAGAATTACTCCAGGCAGTTGTCAGGTGTCGGTGTGGTTGCCGTTTATGGCGGCGCCCCCATGTCGTTGCAGCTCAAGTCGTTGCGCCAGGGAGCCCAGATCATTGTGGCCACACCCGGACGGCTAGTTGACCACCTCAGCCGTAACGAGAAGCTTCTCTCTACCGTCAAGCATCTGGTGCTCGATGAAGCGGATGAGATGCTCAAGCTTGGCTTCATGGATGATCTTGAAGTGATTTTCCAGGCCATGCCGGTTAATCGGCAAAGCGTGCTTTTTTCCGCGACGCTGCCACATTCGATTCGCGAGATTGCCGAAAAGCATTTGCGTGAGCCCAAGCATGTAAAAATTGCCACCAAGACTCAAACCGTTGCCCGGATAGAGCAAGCACACTTGCTGGTACATGCCGATCAGAAAGTTCCTGCAATCCTGCGTCTGCTGGAGGTTGAAGATTTCGATGCATTGATCGCTTTTGTGCGTACCAAGCAGGCCACTCTGGATCTGGCCAGTGCACTGGAAGCCAAGGGCTACAAAGCCGCCGCGCTCAATGGCGACATTGCCCAGAATCAGCGCGAGCGAGTGATCGATTCGCTCAAGGATGGACGTCTGGACATCGTGGTAGCTACAGATGTCGCCGCACGTGGTATCGATGTTCCTCGCATTACCCATGTTTTCAATGTGGATATGCCTTACGATCCCGAATCCTATGTGCATCGCATCGGACGTACCGGGCGGGCAGGACGCGAAGGGCGTGCACTGTTGCTGGTGACGCCACGGGAGCGGCGTATGCTGCAAGTGATCGAGCGAGTCACTGGGCAGAAGGTTGCGGAAATTCGTTTGCCGAACTCCCAGCAGGTGCTCGATTCGCGCATTCGCAAGCTTACCGCCAACCTGAAGCCGATGATCGACACTGCGTCCGGTTCCCACGCCGGGCTGCTCAAGCAATTGATTGGTAGTCTGGAGTGCACTCCGGAGCAGTTGGCAGCAGCATTGCTGGCCCAGGTTACTTATGGGCAGTCAATGACGCTGGCCGAGCTGGAAAAAGAGCAACCATTGGTGCCGGATGCTTCCTCGACACGCGAGCGTAGCCGCAGTGAAGGACGCGAGCGCCGTGCTCCACTGCCAATCCTCGAAGGGCGAGTGCGCTGCCGGACCCCATTGGGAACACGCGATGGTATTGCTGCCCGTAATCTATTGGGCGCGATTCTCAACGAAGGTGGGTTGGCTCGTGAATCCATCGGCAAAATCCAGGTGCGTGACAGTTTCAGCTTGGTCGAATTACCTGAAGATGGCCTGGATCGTTTGCTGGGACGCTTGAAAGATACGCGAGTTGGTGGAAAGCAATTGAAGCTTCGTCGTTATCGAGAGGATTGAGGTATTTCTTGCAAGGCATGCAAGCCATTTGCATGCCTTGCTGCCGTTTCAATAATTCGCATCCCGCATTGTGCGGATGAAATTATCTGATTCCTCTATGGCTTGCTGCATGTTCGAAATCAGTTGATCGATATTGACTGACAAGGTGTTGTACTCGCCTTGCAGAGAGCTTATTGCTTTGGCATTGAGATTATGCTTGAGAAACAGTACTCGATCTTGTAGCAGCTCCATGACTGGATCTATGCGTTCTTCTGCTGCCTGCATGCTTTGCAGCAGCTTGGTGTATTGCTTGCGGGCATCAGCCAGTTCTCTGGTGCTGGCGGCCTTCATGCTGGTATCGCTATATCGATCCAGTTCCTCTTCCCATTCATCGAACAGAGCCCCAGCTACTTCTTCGACTGACTCGATGCGCATATGTAGCTTTCTGGCGCTTGACTGGCTTTCTTCGTATTTCTGATTGAGCGATTCATAGCGTCTTTCCAGTTCCCCGCCATTCTCGAGCTGGATGACGCTGCGATAGCGATCCAGAGCATCCCTGAACTGTCGTTGCGTATTTAATTGGGCATTACGGGCGGCTTCGACTCGTGTGACCAAGATATCGCGTTTATGTACGCCCGACCTTTCCATTGCCGAGTAGTAAGCGCTTTGGCAACCACTGAGTATGAACAACATCATGCAGACCAGAAGAGGTCTTTTCATTGAAATTCCTTGAAACGTCGTGTCTGGTTAGGGTGGCGTAGTTCGTAAAAGGTGTTTGGCAAAATATTGAGCACCGCTCGCATGGATAAAAGAATACCAAGTCAGCAAACCAGCGGTCGGAGTTGTTTCATCGGCATCGGTACATGGTGAATCGAGTAAAACCTGGCAGCGCTAATCGGCAACTTGCTACCCAATGATTGTTCAAGCGCCTTGAACCGATCACTGGAGTTGCCAACCTCAGGTCTTTGGCTGAGGAAAAACCCACTTTAGCCATGATTCGTCCGGGATTCTCGGAAGGTCATTCCAGGAATATTCGGTTTTTTATTTGTCGATAGTTTCCGATACTGACGATTGATTATTGGTTGGCGAAGGGATTTTACGATGCGGGTTCTAGTCAGGAATATTATTGCTGTTTCAAGCCTGAGCGGCGTGCTGGTATCAATGTCGGCTTTGGCCGCACCAGGTCAATTGATTAACAGCCAGAAATTACCTTGGCAAATGGCAGAGAAACTGGCGGCCGAGGCGGTGCAGATTTGTGCTGCCAAGGGATATTCGGTAACGGCTTCCGTTGTCGATCCATCGGGCCACCAGCAGGCCGTAATCAAGGGGGATACCGTACCCTTGCAATCTCTTTCTGTTTCCTATCGCAAAGCCTATACAGCTTTCTCCTATGGCCAGGCTTTCAATAAAGACACTACCAGTGAATTGATGGCCGCAAAATTAGATGGGCCGGCGAACGGAGCGCTGAATACCGTACCAGAAGTACTATTCATTCCGGGGGGGGTCACTTTGCGTAAGGCTGATCATCAGGTTATTGGTGGGCTTGGTGTTTCTGGCGCCCCAGGTGGCGATAAAGATGAAGCTTGTGCGCTTGAGGCTGTAAATAAATATCGAGCTTCATTCGAATAATTTATTGTCATGGATGAGGCGTAACCATATGCCTGTCAGACAATGCTTAATGCTTGGCTTCCAGCTTATTTTCTCCTGTCAGTCGGATAAGCCGTATTTAAAAGGCATTATCCATAACCATCTTTCTGGCCCCTGGCCGAGTTTTGACGCGTATTCTGGATAGGCGGCGTAGAACTGCTTGTGTTGTTGGCAGTAGAAGAAGCCTGCTAGTGGCCTGCACGATTAATTGGTTGACCACAAGTGTCGTTTTCGAGACCAGGTACCACGACGAGTCATAGCAGGGCTATAACGAGACATTGGCAAAGCCATATAGAAGCCTCGGGCACTGACATTGACTGAATCGAATCAACCAAACAGGCCACTGGCTATTTAATCGTAGGCTTGTACCCAGAATGTGGCATCAATCATTTTCTTCCTGTGCGTTATTTCGGGGCAATCCGAAGGGTATGCCTTGATTTTGCGTGGTCTTCGCTTGCCGCGTCTTGCTTTAGGGAAACGCTGATTTAATCGGTTTTACGTACGCCAGCGCTCATAACCTATTGATTTTGCGTGAGTGCAATTTGTTATTTTGGAAAAATCAGCGTTTCTTCAGTGAAAAGTCAGGCTTTATTCCAGTTCATGGGAGGGGGAGTAGCGTATTTCGGGAGTGTTTTGTGCCTTCAAATCCTGAGAATAAGTCAGCTCCTATTTTGAATATGAAAATTTATTTATATGGGATTTTATTATAACTTAATGCTTTAAAAATCATTTCATTTACTCGTTCAAAGCTATTATTTTGCCAAACTATAAATTGATAATGAATACCCTGATATTCGATCAACTATAGAGTTAACAAAAACAAAAGGTGGGAAGTGTTGATTGAAGATCGGTAAAAGATTTTCAAAAATCTCTCGAATTTAATTTTGGCTTGGATGCCAGCCTGTCATCCACAAGGGCTGGAGGGGCTAATGCGTATCAGTATTCTGGGCACTAACTACAAAAATTCCATTTTTGCAGGCTGTCTTTCTTTTCGTGGCCATACCGTCATCGATGTGAGCGCACCTGGTAAGAATAGGGATCCACTCGACCATGACTATCTGACACTGGAACCAGGTTTGCGATTTTTGCTGGATCAGGGGCGCAAGGCCGGGTTGCTTAGCAGTACATCCGATCTGCTGTCGGCAGTGCGAGAAACCGATCTGACATTTATCGACGAGGTGGATAGCGAAAAGCCAGGATGCATGGAAAGGCTTTGGTGCCAACTTGGTGAAGCTCTGCGTTGTAAAAGTGCTCCCCACCGATTGGTCATTCGCACCAATCGCTCCCCTGAAGTGGCACTTGCCGACATCTTGCCGTTACTCGAATCCAGTTCAGGCAAGCGCCATGGAGACGGATTCGATGTAGAGGTTCGATTGGATTTTCCTGGCCAGTCGATTGCGGCGTTAGCGTAAGGTTTTGCCCGCGCAGGCGGAGCAGGACTGCAATCCTGCGAATTGTACAAAAGCATGCAAGCTTCTTCGCGCGGATATTCTTATTCGAGAAGCTGCATATAAAACTAAAAAAATTATATGAAACGGTTCATGTCGCCAGCCAAAAAGATAAGATGAGCGCAGGCCAGTACAGCATCAAGAGTTAGGCATTCTGCTTTTCAAGCTGTTGCCAAGAGCCTTTTGACGATGTGCTTGCCTGTAGCGAGTCTGAAATCCTTGATTTTCCAGTGACCCCGGTTCGGTACGAATCGACCTTCGGCGACTGTCCTGTTGTGCATCCACATCGGGCAGAAATGATTCCGTCTTACCGCTTACTGGCTCATCCCAACCCACGTGACCTTTGGTAGGGGTCACCACTAGGAGAGGAGGCGCCATGCCTATCATTACTCTTCCCGACGGCAGTCGCCGCTCGTTCGATCATCCCGTATCCGTTACCGAAGTAGCTCAGTCGATTGGCCCTGGTTTGGCCAAGGCGACCCTCGCCGGTAAAGTGGACGGTAGGCTGATAGATGCCTGCGATCTGATCGAGCACGATGCCGTTCTGCAAATCATTACGCCAAAAGACGAAGAAGGGTTGGAAATTATCCGCCATTCCTGTGCGCATCTCGTTGGCCATGCAGTGAAGCAGCTTTACCCGACAGCCAGGATGGTGATCGGTCCGGTGATCGAAGAGGGGTTTTACTACGATATCGCTTATGAGCGTCCGTTTACGCTTAACGACCTGGCTGCCATTGAGCAGCGTATGAAAGAGTTGATCGACAAGGATTACGACGTCATCAAGAAGATGACCTTGCGTGATGACGTTATTGCAGTGTTCAAAAACCGTGGTGAGGAGTACAAGCTGCGCCTCGTCGACGATATGCCCAACGAAACAGCGATGGGTTTGTATTATCATGAAGAATACGTGGACATGTGCCGTGGCCCGCATGTGCCAAATACTCGTTTCCTGAAAGCTTTCAAGCTAACCAAGTTGTCGGGTGCCTATTGGCGTGGCGATTCGAAGAACGAGCAGTTGCAGCGTATTTATGGCACTGCCTGGGCCGATAAAAAACAGCTGGCTGCCTATATTCAGCGCATCGAAGAAGCCGAAAAACGTGATCATCGTAAGATCGGCAAGCGCCTGGGGTTATTTCATACCCAGGAAGAAGCGCCAGGTATGGTGTTCTGGCACCCCAATGGCTGGACCATTTATCAAGTGCTTGAGCAATACATGCGCCGTGTACAGCGTGAGAATGGGTATCTGGAAATTCGTACCCCTCAAGTGGTAGATCGCATTTTGTGGGAAAAATCTGGGCACTGGGCGAACTATGCCGAGAATATGTTCACGACCGAATCGGAAAGTCGGGATTACGCCATCAAGCCGATGAACTGTCCTTGTCATGTGCAGGTATATAACCAAGGTTTGAAAAGCTACCGGGAATTACCGTTGCGCCTGGCTGAGTTTGGTGCCTGTCATCGCAACGAACCTTCTGGAGCGCTGCACGGTATCATGCGGGTGCGTGGTTTTACCCAGGATGATGCGCATATCTTCTGTACCGAGGAGCAAATGCAAACCGAGTCGGCTGCCTTCATCAAACTGACCCAAGAGGTCTATGCGGATTTCGGTTTCGATGAAATTCAGCTGAAACTGTCGACTCGTCCGGAAAAGCGTGTAGGGTCCGATGAGCTTTGGGATCGAGCCGAAGCAGCTTTGGCAGCAGCGCTTGACAGTGCTAACCTGGCATATGATCTACAGCCTGGCGAAGGTGCGTTCTACGGGCCGAAAATCGAATTTTCACTAAAGGATTGTCTGGGGCGAATCTGGCAGTGCGGGACTTTACAGCTGGATTTCAACCTGCCTGTACGTCTGGACGCGGAATACGTTGGTGAAGACAATAGCCGCAAGCATCCGGTTATGTTGCACCGTGCAATCCTGGGGTCTTTTGAACGTTTTATCGGAATTCTGATCGAGCATTATGAGGGAGCTTTTCCTGTCTGGTTGGCTCCTGTGCAAGCTGTGGTAATGAACATTACCGATAAACAGGCCGCTTTTGCTGAAGAAGTGGAAAAAAGCTTGAATCAGCTAGGCTTTCGCATCAAAGCTGACTTGAGAAACGAGAAGATCGGCTTTAAAATCCGTGAGCATACTTTGCTCAAGGTTCCCTATCTCCTGGTTATCGGAGATCGAGAAGTTGAGACGGGATCCGTTGCCGTGCGTACCCGTGAAGGTGTCGATCTTGGCTCCATGCCTCTCGAACAACTCACACAATTGCTTGGTCAGACTGTATCCCAACGTGGTCGAAAAGTAATGGAGTAAAGATTATTAAGCGTGAAATGAGACAAGAAAAACGAGCTCAACCGAGACCCCCGATCAACGAGAATATCTCGGCACGCGAGGTTCGGTTAATTGGTGCGGATGGTGAGCAGGTTGGTATCGTCTCCATTGATGAAGCACTTCGAATAGCTGAAGAAACCAAGCTGGATCTGGTTGAAATCGCAGCCGATGCCATCCCGCCCGTATGCCGAGTAATGGATTACGGCAAACACTTGTTCGAAAAGAAGAAGCAGGTGGCTGCTGCCAAGAAGAACCAGAAGCAGGTTCAGGTTAAAGAAATCAAATTCCGCCCAGGGACGGAAGAAGGAGATTATCAGGTCAAGCTACGCAACCTGGTACGTTTCCTTAATGAGGGAGACAGAGCCAAGGTATCCTTGCGGTTCCGTGGTCGCGAGATGGCGCATCAGGAGCTGGGCCTGGAGTTGTTGAAGCGAGTCGAAGCCGATCTCGCCGAATATGGCACCGTGGAACAGCAGCCAAAGCTGGAAGGACGCCAGTTGATGATGGTCATTGCTCCCAAAAAACGAAAGTAACTTCCAGGGCACTGGCAGGCCTTGTGGTTGCGAATTATTGAGTGAATACGGAGTATTCAGAACATGCCAAAGATGAAAACCAAAAGTGGCGCTGCAAAGCGCTTCAAGAAGACTGCTTCGGGCTTCAAGCACAAGCATGCTTTCAAGAGTCACATCCTGACCAAAATGACTACCAAACGTAAGCGTCAGCTGCGTGGATGCACGTTGGTGCATCCGTCTGATGTTGCCAAAGTAGAGCGCATGCTGCGCGTTCGTTGATCCGGTCAAGATAGGAAATAAATCATGGCTCGTGTTAAGCGTGGCGTCATCGCCCGTCGTCGTCACAAGAAGATTCTGAAACTTGCTAAAGGCTATTACGGTGCGCGTTCACGTGTATTCCGTGTTGCCAAACAGGCAGTAATTAAAGCTGGTCAATATGCTTACCGTGACCGTCGTCAGCGTAAGCGCCAGTTCCGCGCTCTATGGATTGCTCGTATCAATGCTGGCGCTCGTCAGAATGGGCTGTCTTACAGTCGCCTGATTGCCGGCCTGAAAAAGGCTGCCATTGAGATCGACCGGAAGGTGCTGGCTGACTTGGCTGTTAACGAGAAAGTAGCGTTTACCGCTATTGTCGAAAGAGCGAAAGCTTCTCTCGCTTGAGCCCCTACGGCAATCTACGATTCTCGGAATTCGTAATAGTGTGACCTGATAGGGGAAGAGCCTTTGGCTCTTCCCCTATTTCGTATAAGGGGCTTTTGCAAAAATGAGCGTGGTAGCTGGCTCCATAAATTGTTACCAAGGCAGTTCTGCAAGACCCTCTGGAGTTCGTACATGGAAAACTTGAATGCATTGCTTGTGCAAGCGCTCGAGGCCGTGCAGCAAAGTGACGATGTGAATGCCTTGGAGTTGGTCCGGGTGCAGTACTTGGGCAAGAAAGGTGAATTGACCCAGATTATGAAGTCTCTGGGCAACCTGTCCGCTGAGGAAAAACCCAAAGCCGGCGCATTGATCAATGCGGCCAAGGAAGAGTTACAGAGCGCACTCAATAGTCGCAAAACCAATTTGGAGCAAATTGCACTGAATGCCAGGCTGGCAAGCGAACGCATCGATGTGACTTTGCCCGGTCGTGGTCAGCCTTCCGGAGGCTTACACCCTATCAGTCGCACTTTGGAGCGAATCGAGCAGATTTTCACCCAGATCGGCTACAGTGTTGCCGAGGGGCCGGAGATCGAAGACGATTATCACAACTTCGGTGCATTGAATATTCCCAGTCATCATCCTGCCAGGGCGATGCACGATACCTTTTATTTCAACGGCAGCATGCTGTTGCGTACTCATACCTCATCGGTTCAGGTGCGTACGATGGAATCGCAGCAGCCACCGATTCGGATTATCTGCCCCGGTCGCGTGTACCGCTGCGATTCCGACCAGACCCATTCGCCCATGTTTCATCAGGTGGAAGGTCTGTTGATCGACGAGGGCATCAACTTTGCCGATTTGAAAGGCACCATCGAGGAATTTCTGCGAACCTTCTTCGAAGCCGATCTGGAAGTACGTTTCCGGCCATCTTTCTTCCCTTTCACCGAACCATCTGCGGAAGTGGATATTCGCCGCAAGGTGAAGAAGAACGGCCAGGAAAGTACCGACTGGCTGGAAGTCTTAGGGTGTGGGATGGTTCACCCGACCGTATTGAAAATGTCTGGAATTGATCCCGAGAAATACCAGGGTTTTGCCTTTGGTATGGGCGTAGAGCGTTTGACCATGCTGCGTTATGGCGTGAATGACCTGCGGATTTTTTTCGACAACGATCTGCGCTTCCTAGAGCAGTTTCGCTAGTCGTCTTACTCATCAGCCAAAAACAAACGCCTACAATTTCCAGGGGAGCAGGATGAAGTTCAGCGAACAATGGTTGCGGAGTTGGGTAAAGCCGCAAGTTTCCAGTGACGAGCTGGTTGCCCGTCTATCCATGGTCGGCCTGGAGGTCGATGCTACGGAACCTGTCGCGGGGCAATTCAGTGGCGTTGTTGTTGGTGAAGTGCTGAATGTCGAAAAACATCCGGACGCCGAGAAACTAAATGTTTGTCAGGTCAGCAATGGAGCAGAAATTTTTCAGGTCGTGTGTGGCGCACCGAACGTACGACCCGGCTTGAAAATACCTTTTGCCATGATTGGAGCCAAACTGCCTGGCGATTTCAAAATCAAGAAAGCCAAGCTACGGGGCGTCGAATCATTCGGTATGCTTTGTTCTGCTGCCGAGCTTGAGATAAGCAGCGAAAATGATGGGCTCTATGAGCTTTCTGCCGATGCACCCATTGGCAGTGATATTCGCAGCTATCTGGAATTGGATGATATCTGCATTGAAATCGGCCTGACGCCCAATCGTGGAGATTGCCTGTCTATCGCTGGCCTAGCGCGAGAAGTCGGGGCAATTTATTCAAGCCGAGTCGAGCCGGTTCGGATCGAACCTGCGTCGGTCACCCATGATGAAGTTCGCTCTGTTGAGGTTCTATCTCCCGAAGCTTGCCCGAGATACATGGGGCGTGTGATTCGTAATGTCGATTTGTCCCGTCCGACTCCTTTGTGGATGGTCGAGCGATTGCGTCGTTCAGGCATTCGCGCGATCGATCCGGCTGTCGACATAACTAACTATGTAATGCTCGAGCTAGGCCAGCCATTGCATGCGTTCGATCTGGCAGAAATTCATGGCGGCATTCTTGTTCGTATGGCTGAAGAGGGCGAACGTCTTGTTCTGCTAGATGGCCAGTATATCGCTCTGCAGGCGAATACTTTGATTATCGCCGATCATGAACGGCCACTGGCCATGGCTGGAATCATGGGCGGAGAGCACAGTGGCGTCAGCGAAAGGACTCGAAGCTTGTTCCTGGAAAGCGCCTTCTTCGACACCATCACGCTGGCTGGTAAGGCACGTTCTTATGGACTGCATACGGATGCTTCCCATCGTTTCGAACGAGGTGTGGATTCGCAATTAACACGGCAGGCTCTGGAGCGGGCCACTGCATTATTGCTGGACATCGTTGGTGGCGAAGCTGGACCTATCGTCGAAGCCGTTAGCGAGCGATATTTGCCGCGTACCGAATCCATCGTTCTTCGCGCCGAACGGATCGAGCAGATCCTCGGCATGCAGATGGAAACCTCGAAAGTCATCGGTCTACTTTCATCGCTAGGATTCGGTGTACAAGATGACGCAGCCGGTCACTGGCGAGTTTCGGTTCCTTCCTACCGTTTCGATGTTACGCTGGAAATCGATCTGATCGAGGAATTGGGCCGTTTGTATGGCTACAATCGCTTACCGATACGTTATCCAAACGTTCGCCTCATGCCCAAGGCTCGTTCGGAGACGAAAGTCGGACTTTCTCGTCTCAAGAGCTTGTTGGTTGCGCGTGGATACCAGGAAGCCATTACCTATAGTTTCATCGACCCCAAGCTGTTTGCGCTATTCGATCCGAAGGCCCAGCCATTGCTGTTGAGCAATCCGATCTCCCAGGATATGGCTGCAATGCGTGCCTCACTGTGGCCAGGGCTGATCAAAGCTCTGCAATACAACCTTAATCGCCAGCAGGTCCGCGTTCGTTTTTTCGAAAGTGGCTTACGCTTCGTCGGTTCCCTTGGCGAGCTCCAGCAGGAAGCCGTATTGGCTGGATTGGTAAGCGGAGGCTGCTTGCCTGAAGCTTGGAGCAACCCCAATAACGCAGTGGATTTCTATGATGTAAAAGCCGATATCGAGGCTTTGCTCGCTACCGTAGGAAACGAGATCTCCTATCGCTTTGTTGCTGCTGAACACTCGGCGTTGCATCCTGGCCAGACGGCTCGGATAGAAAGAGATGGGCAGTTGGTCGGTTATCTAGGAGCGCTGCACCCCGAGTTGGCCAGAGCACTTGATCTAGCTCAGACCGTGTACCTGTTCGAGCTAGATCTTGCCGTAATAAGCTCAGGCCACTTGCCAAAATTCCAGGAATTATCGCGCTTCCCAGAAATGAAACGCGACCTCGCAATCCTGGTTGAGGAAAACCTGCAGGCTGATGTGATTCTGAGCATGATCAAGGAATCAGCAGGAGAATTTCTTGTCAATTTGAAGCTGTTCGACGTCTATCAGGGAAAAGGTATCGAACCTCATAGAAAAAGCCTGGCTATCTCATTGACCTGGCAACATTCTTCGCGCACTCTGAGCGATGAAGAGGTAGATGCTTGGATAAAGAATGTACTCAAATCGCTGGAAGAAAGGTTTGGCGCTACGTTAAGGAAATAGCATATGGTGGCCCTGACAAAAGCTGAGATGGCAGAGCGTCTGTATGAAGAGCTGGGTTTGAACAAACGTGAAGCCAAGGAATTGGTCGAGTTGTTTTTCGAAGAAATTCGCCAAGCATTAGAGCATAACGAACAGGTAAAGCTATCTGGATTTGGTAACTTCGACTTGAGGGACAAGCGGCAGCGCCCAGGGCGAAACCCAAAAACCGGAGAAGAAATTCCGATTACGGCGCGAAGAGTCGTTACCTTCCGACCAGGTCAGAAACTCAAGGCCAGGGTTGAAGTATATGCTGGGAACAAGTCAACATAGCAAGCGCTATGGATTCTGAAGGGTAGCCTGTAGCTGGCTGGCGTATTTCTTGTACTTTGTTATTTAGGGTACAAATTTACCTGATTCAGTTTTACAGCATGCTACTACCAGCATCAGCAAGAATTTATTTGGGATAGTTTAAAAAGTTTCATTTTTCAGCCTGTTACGGTATAGTTCGTCCCGACTTAAAGGGTAGATCCTAGTCATTCGGGGCGTAGCGCAGCTTGGTAGCGCACTTGCATGGGGTGCAAGGGGTCGAGTGTTCGAATCACTCCGTCCCGACCAAAAGCTCTAGAAAATCCAGCCACTTAGCGGTGGCTGGATTTTTTTATGCTTGGTGGTTTTCGGGGGGCTCCGAATTTTGCCCCACTTTTTGCCCCACCGGTGATTTTTACTCTATGAATACCAATCTCAGCCGAGTGCTGATCGCTACGGTCAACCCCTTGAGGTGTTGGCACCGCTGGCTCTGCAAAAGCTTGGGGTCAAGGTGAAGCCCTTCCGTTTGGTACGCGATTACAACTCGGGGACTTCTCAGCAACTAGCTGCGGGCATTGTGCTGGATACCGGGCGCTGCCGGATTACCCGCAAGCTGGGCTTCGGCAAGCAGACGGTAGCCTATGAAAGCCATCACGCCTGATCAGGCCTCGGCCTCCTGACTGCCAGCATCCTGGAAAGGATGTCCAGGTGACGGATGCCTTGTAAGCCGCAGCGCTTCGAACGAGCGCAACAGGAAGGCAATCTGCCAAAAAAAACGGTCAACTGCGCAGTACTGGCCGCCTACGTATGTACCGTGCTCCACGGCATGGCCGTTCAGGCCAAGGCCGGTTTCAGTCGTGAAATGCTGGATATGGTGATTGATCAGGTCATGTTGAATTGGCCATCAAATGCGCAGGATGGGGTTGCGGCTATTCCTGCCAGAAGCAGTGATCTTCTGATCAATCCTTTGCTTGCCTGAACTCGTTAGGCAGGAGGTCCGGACAGTGCTTAAAGCTCAACAGAAGGCACTCACATCAGAGTAACCTCTGCGCTGTGGTCATCTTGGAGTTGGTCAGTCGGTCGCGGACTCACTCGTAGCGGGAGCGCAGGTTGCAGAATGTGGCGTCGAATTCTGTCCCATTTTTTGTGCCTCACCGCTGATCATTCAAGAAAGCTCATGCATACAGGGGACGATTGCTCTCCTGAGGGGCCGCCCTGTTTTCAAATCCGCCATTTACCCGCTACTCAGCGTGGATGTCGTCGCCGGTAAACATGCTTACGCAAAGGTCCACGAAGCTACGTACTTTGGGATCCATGTAGCGGCTCGATGCGAAGACGGCATGCACAGGAGCTGGGTTCTCAGCCCAACCGGGAAGCACACAAGACAACCTTCCATTCGCCACGTACGGCTCGGCCATGAAGCGAGGCAATTGCGCGATCCCAAGCCCTTCAAGCACCAGGTTTTTTGCGGCGATCATGCTGTTGACCGCACACCGTGGAGGCGCCGTGATCTTCTCTGTGCTCGTACTGTTAATAAGGAACCAGTTGGCGCGGCCGCGCGTCGTTTTCATGATCAGGTCGTGATGCTTCAGATCGCTGACTGCGGAAAGCACCGGTCTTCCACTCAGGTAATCAGAGGTCGCATACAGTCCGTAGACTACTTCGCCAAGCTTGCGTGCCGAGAGTCCTGAGTCCTCTAGTGTGCCGACGCGAATTGCAACGTCGAACCCTTCATGAATGATGTCGACTAGGCGGTTCGTGTATTCCATCTCGACTGTCACCTTTGGTGCGAGACGCAAAAACGCCGCGATCCAGTCATCAACGACCATCGTCCCGAATTCAGAACCTGCTGTGATCTTGAGCAGTCCTTTGGGCTCCCTAGACTGTTGTGCCACCGCCGCCTCCGCCGCCTCTGCAGCGGTCAGAATGCACACGGCACGCTCAAAGTAGTCGCGTCCGACCTCCGTCACGTTCAGGCGACGTGTCGAGCGGGTGAGGAGCCGTGCGCCGAGCTTCTCTTCCATGCGCCGGACGATACGGCTGACGCGAGCCTTATCGGTTCCGAGCCTTTCCGCTGCTGCAGTGAAGGAACCATCGGTCACAACTGCCGCGAAGACTTTCATTTCTGGTAAGTCAATTGATGTGTTCATAGACAACAGTATGTGGTTCTTTGCCAGGTTTATCTATTTTTTTAGCAAATTTACAGTGCGATCCATGCAACAGCCACTCAATTTCAATTCGGGGCTGTGGCAGGGCAGGCCTGATGTGGTTGTAGATGCCGATGTAATTGAGGCGACCCCCTACACCTGTAATCGGCAACGGCTTGCTTGCATTGCAGCAAGCACCAAGCGTGCCGTATTAACTCTCTCGGAAGGCCCAGTCGCTCTCTATCGAAGAAGGATATGAAATGACAGAAACAGTCGTAATTATTGGCTCTGGTCTAGTAGGCAAAGCAATTACACGTCTTGCCGTCGCTGCGGGATACCAGGTCGTGATCAGCAATTCGCGTGGTCCTGAATCACTCTCGGAATTGGTCAAGGAGCTCGGTCCGCTAGTAAGCTCTGGAACGGTCGACGAAGCAATTGCCGCTGGGGACGTTGTCTCGCTCGCGATCCCACTGGCGACATTCGAGAAGTTGCCGGCCGACAAGTTCGCCGGCAAGGTTGTTCTCGACCAGACGAACTATTATCCCGGCATGGGTGAATTCCGCCGGGCTGATCTCGACAAGGGCGAACTGACGTCGAGCGAACTCATGCAGCGGCACCTTCGTGGCGCGAAGCTGGTCAAGGGGCTTCACAACCTCAGTTGGATCCACATGAAAAGCAACGCCCGGCCCAAGGGCGATGTCGCCCGGACAACCCTGCCAATCGCCGGTGACGACGCTGCCGCGAAGGAAGCCGTGACGCGTTTCATTGAGGCAGTCGGCTACAATGTCGTCGATGCCGGCTCGCTCGCCGACAGTTGGCGCATCGAACCCAGCACGCCGATCTACTTCTGGCGCTACGCTCCCGTCATTCCGGAGGGCGTGTCAGGCGATGAGGCCAAGCGGATCTACCAGCAGCGGGGCGAGCCCGTTTCCACCGAAGAGGCACAGAAACTCATCGATGAGGTAGTGCGTCTGTCCCCGATCGGTGGAACCTTGGAGGGTATGCCGCAGGTTCACGTGGATTTGTTCCTCGAACAGGCCAGCGCCGATACCGTTAAGAAGTAAAGCCTCTACGTCGGGCGCCCCATTGCAGGCGCCCGATGACGGCCCGCGGTCTGCGACCGGTATAGTGCGCCCGCCCGGTACGACAAGCGACACCATGTAACTGGCGTATTTCGTCTCCACGACGCAGTCAGGCTGGATCGTGGCGTTGATGTGTGTACGCGCGGCACGCTCGAAATAATCGCGCCCCACCTCGGTCACGCTCAGACACGTGTCGAGCGATTTAGCCGCCGCGCGCCGTGCTTGTCTTCCATGCGCCGAACAATGCGGCTGGCGCGCCTTGCCGGTGTTGAGCTGCTCGGCAACTGTCATGGACGAACCCTCCCTCACCGCCTTCACAAAGGTTCGTATTTTTGGCAAGTCTATTGGTGTATTTATAGACAACAGTATGTGCTTATGAATGATATTAATATGTCTTTATGTCATCTCTAGAGTGACGTTTTTGACGGCACGAATGGGAAGACGAAAGCGCAATGAAGATAGGCATCTTGAACACGGGCAACATCGGCAGCCGACTCGCGCGGGCTTGGGCCGCCGCCAACCATCAGCTGGTGCTCGCCAAAGACGGCGAGGATCGCAAGATTGCTCCGCTGCTCGCCGAACTCGGCAGTCGCGCCCAACTCGGCACCATCAAACAGGCGGCGGACTTCGGCGAAGCGGTGCTGTTCTCGGTCTATTGGCCGCGGACGGACGCCATCATCGACACCGTGGGCGACGCGCTCGACGGCAAGGTGGTGATCGAAACCATGAATCCGCTCGGTGTCACCGGCGAGTTCGTCCACTTTCATGATCATGCTTTCATGCGTGACAACTCGACCGCCGAATACCTGCAAAAACGGCTTCCTCGCGCGCGGGTGGTGAAGACATTCAATCTGCTGGCCGCGCCGCTGCTGGAAGCGGCAGCCTGGGCGGCGTCGCCGTCCAAGCCAAGCATCTTCTATGCGACGGACGATCACGAAGCGGGTCAGATCGTGCGGCAGTTGATCGAAGATGCGGGCTTCACGCCCGTCAACGCAGGCCCGCTGAAAGCTGCGCGCCGCCGTAGTTCCCCCGCACGCTGATCCATTGCGAGCCGGACAACACGCAGTGCGCCTGTGGCTGCCAGCTCAAGCGCATCGGCAAGGATGTCAGCGAAAAGCTCTACACCCCGGGCGTCTTCACGGTGGAGCGGCATGTCCACGGCAAGTAGGTCTGCGAGCGATGCGAAACCTTGACCCAGGCGCCGGTTCCGGTCTAGGTGATCGACAAGGGCATCCCGACCGTAGGGTTGCTGGACCGGGTCATGGTGGCCAAGTTCGCCGACCATTTGCCTCTGTACCGGCAGGAAAAGATCTTCGGCCGGACCGGTTTCGCCATCCCGCGCTCGTCCCTGGCGCAGTGGGTCGGTCGCTGCGGCGTACAACTGCAACCACTGGTCGACGCACTGCGGCACGCCTACGTCTGGGCCTACGTTCCCAGCCGCTTACCATCATCCTCGTGAGCCCTGTTTTCGTTCGGCTACACATCAACAACGTGACAGTACTCTCGAGGACTCGGTGAGGCATAAGGGGGAGGGCGACCGTTCCTGTATAGGCCGCCAGATTGACAGGTAGCGCTTATTACGACAGAGCCGATCAATCAATGTAAATACTGCGCCTCGATCAGATCAATCCGGCGAACCAGTTTGCGGGTCTGCAGTTCCCCCAGACGTTTGGTGCGGGCGAGTCGGAATAACTCATTACGCTCGGCGTGCAGGCCAATCAGCAGGAGCTTTCGTTCGATTTCAGCGGAGGCTAACGCCATCTGCTGCGTTTCCAGTGGGGCAGCGTGTCCCTCAATGCGCTCCCGATAGCTATCGGTGACGCGCGCTGCTATTTCCATATAAGTGCTGGTGACATCCGAGCTGTTTTCTCTTGCGCTTGCATGCAAAACCTTGTGTAGCTCCTTTTCGATCGCCTGGATCGCCGCCTCTGCAGCCTGATCGAGTGCCCGTTCTTCGCGAGTGTCCGCCTCTAACTCATGAGGAAGCAGCAGGTTTTTGACTAGCCATGGTAGCAACATACCAGCCAACACCAAGGACATGATAATGACACCGGTGGCCAGGAACACTGCCAGATCTCGGGCAGGGAACGGATAACCGAGGCTGATATAAAGCGGCAGGGTCATGATTCCGGCTAGACTGATTGCCCCGCGCACCCCAGCAACCGACATAGCCAGCGAAATGCGAGCGGCCTTGAACCACGTGAAATGCTTGGCATCGTTACCGGCAAACAGCGTAAAACGCAGCGACATCAGCACCCAGATAAAGCGCAGTACCAACAGCGCCAGATTAATCAGCAAGACGCAGCCCAGCAGATCCAACAAAGTACCCAGATCGTCCAATGCCCCGACCTGGCCAATTATGGTTGGTAACTGTTCGCCGAGCAGTACGAACATCAGCCCATTCAGCGCGTATTTCAAAGTGTCCCAAATGGACTGCCGCTGCAATCGGGTAATGGCCATCACTTGACCCGACAACTCTGTACGACTCATGACGAAACCGGCTGCTACTGCCGCCAGAATGCCCGAACAATGAAAATGCTCGGCAGCCAGATAGGCCATGAACGGCAGTAATAAACTGATCAGAATCTGTGCTGCCGTATCTTCGCCAAAATGCTTACTGACCCAGAGCTTGGCAAAACTAATAAACCAAGCAATAAGGGCGCCTATGATGATCCCTCCCAGCGCTAGGTGGAAGAAATCCAGCAACGCCTCCGACAAGGCGAAATTACCGGTAAGCACTGCGGCTACAGCGAAGCGTAGGCAGACCAGCCCCGAGGCATCGTTGAGCAGCGACTCCCCTTCCAGAATATTCATCAACCGTTTCGGTACGGGTACCCGCGCGGCAATTGCCGAGACCGCGACCGGATCAGTGGGTGAGATTACTGCCGCTAGGGCAAATGCCACTCCCAACGGAATGACTGGTAGCAGCCAATGAATAAAATAGCCAGCACCCAATACTGTGAACACCACCAATCCAACCGCCAATCCCATCACAAGACCTCGTTCGTGGGCCAAGCACTCCTTGGGAATCCGCCAGCCATCGAGAAATAGCAAGGGAGGTAGAAACAAGAGAAAGAATATTTGCGGATCCAACTGCAGTCGCCAGTCCGATACCAGACCGACAACCGCACCCAGGATGATCTGCAATAATGGTAAAGTTACCGGCAGGCTAGCCGGCAACATACGTGACAACATACTGCTGGCCAGGACGACTACGAGCATGACCAGAATGAGTGAAACAGCTTCCATGAAGTCTCCGCAGGCTACCGATCGATGAACCTGCGGATTTTGCCAGCTTGTCGCTATAGTTGCGGGAAGAAGAGTTTTAGATGGAATGCAAGAATCGCTTAGCGTCAGCTTCATCCAGCATAACCTCCGCGGGATCTGGCGCAATAAGAGGCAGAGTAAGCCCGAAGAAGCCGTAGCCCCCGAATTATCCGGCCAAGGAATAGAACTGCTGCGCAGGCGATGAGTTGACACTACCCTTGAATGCCAGTTGCCAGACGCTGCAGTTCTTTGTTGACCGTCGCCAGAGGCTCGGTGGCTAGATCATGCCGCTTCAGCAGATGGCGGAATCTCAGGATCGTCACCGCATCCGGCGACCGATCATCAATGGCCAATTGAGCAAATTCCCGATACAGATGCGTGTCGCAGAGCGCTTCCCCCAGGGTTTGATTGGCAAAGTCGAACCATTGCTGCAGGAAATTTTTCTCTAAAGGTCCGTTTCTGACTGGTGCGACTAATTAAGTATCAGCTGGTTGGGCCAATGATCGAGCAGGCGGTATTGCCGGCATACTTCCTCAGAATCGGCAACTGCGGACGAGCAGCACCGCTTTCCACATCCAGCGACAGTGAGTAATTAACCCACCATGGACCGGCAGCCCAATAGGTCATCGGGATGCAATTCTCGCCGAGATACTTCAGCAGATTATCCATGGACACCATTGCCGACGTTGAGTAATCCGGTACGCCGTGCTCCCCCAGGAAGCCACGCAGCTTGTTCTGCTTCAGCCACTCTACAAAGGGTTTGACGCGATTCACTCCAAGCATCGGATCGAACGTCTCGGAGCGATCGAAGTAGTTACCGGAAAAATCCTTGTCGATGTACATGTGCGCTTCGTACACCAGCTTGTTGTTGGGATCGCGCATCCAGGGATCTGCAATCAGTTGGCTGTTGAAATCAGGCCAATGGTAGGCGCTTGACCAGCGATCGCCGGCGACGAAAATCCAGCGATTCGTGTCCACCGTACGAACCGCTTTCGCAGCAGCCAGGGCAGCCTGCGGCCAATAGCCATTGGTATCGTGCGGCTCGTTCATCAGACCATAGCCATAGACAGCCGGATGGTTGACCACCTTTTGGGCAATACGCTGCCAGAGATTGGCGAAGGCGCTGATCGGTACGTTGCTGGAAGCGATCTGCTTATCGTAGTAACGGTAGTAGTTATGTACGTCCAGGATCACCTTCACCCCGTACTTCTGCGCATAATCCAGACTCTGCATGAGGCGCGCCAGCTCGGCACTTTGCAGTTCGGTATTGAGCGTCGGCTGGATACGCTCCCAGAGGAAGAACAGGCGAACCAGTTTCAGGCCCATGTCCGCATACTTCTTGTAATACGATTCAGCTGGATAGGTATAGTCAGTGTTATATACCCCCGGAACAGTCGTTCCACTAAAGCCGGCAGCGGAAAGATTGATCCCCACCAGATTGATCGGGGTGACAACAGGGGGCGGTGTCGGTGTTGGCTCAGGTGCTGGCGCCGGGGTAGAGGAGGTGGGACTGGTCGTGGTATTGACAGCATGAGGATGGCCCACCGTGTTGCTGTCGAGCAAGGCACCTTCGACATAAACCTTCAGATTGTTTCCGGCAACGGCAACCTGAGTAATCTTGCGCACTTGGTTATCAGTGAATTTAACCGAAACTCCCGGTACGAATGCCGCTTGGGTCGAGGCCGTTGATGAAATCAAGAAACTTGCCGACTGCCTCCCAATCCCTTTCAGCCAATCCGAATCGGTGACGCCATTGATATAGGCCGTAGCAGCTCGAGCATCAATAGAGTAACCACTCAAAACTACTATCAGTATTACAGAAATGAAAAATAGTTTACGAACACCCGCAAAGGCATGAATGTACATTCGATTTCTCCAGAACTTAATACAACAAAGGGCGATTTGCCTTTTAAAAAGTCGGGAGCATCGATTTGCTTTAATACGTCGTCCATGAAGTCACAGCAAATCAAGCAACCAGATAGCAGTACCGTCTATTCCGAACTAGAAGCTTGTGGTTCGGGATAAATCGTTGTGCATGAAGGCGCTTTATAAATGCTGCGGCTAAAATAGTGAATTATTCTGGCGTCAGTATTTTGTCAAATCTTCCACGAACGATGACTACTGCCAAGATGTCTACTCGCCATGATGGCTCCTTGACATTTCATTAGGCTGTTGATTTAAATCCTTTCATGGTCGAAGTTTTAACGTCAAAATACCGTCAAAACAGTCTGCTAAATCCGACGAACGGTAAAAAGAAAACAGACGGATCTCCAGGGAATCCATAGGTAATTCCGATTTTCATACTCGGGAAACTAACCCTGGTTACAGCAAGCTTTCAGGCATTTCCATACAGAGCAAAGCAGACATTTCAGGATTTTCCAGCTAGAAATGAATATAAATTGATCGAAAAAAGGATAATTCGATCACCTGGAAAGCCAAATCCGGATGCTGCTTTGAGTAATCACAATAAGTCTGGCTATACGAAAATACGCTTCGTAGAGCCGATGCTGACCAATTGCCAAAGACTCGGATTAATGACGCTTTGATGTCATTTTTAAGGCACTTGGGGGGATGTCTTTCAACGTCTTCAAGAGAATTTTATTTTTGTAAGCTTGGGTGGATTCAAGAAAACGGAAACAAGGAAATCTGGATCGAGCGCTACCGACACAGTGGATAGACGAGGTGTTCGAGCAGCACCGTCAGCGCCAATATCTGCGCGAGTTGCTGTTTTTCAGCGTGGTAGAGCTAAGCTCTAACTAACGACACAGCTATCGCAGGCCATGCAATAGCCTCTGGCTGTGCGCTTGTAACACAGTATTCGTGAGTTTAGCCGTGTATCTGGCCTTGTTTACCAAGACTAGGTTTAGGGGGAAAACACCATGGAACGAAGCATTTGAACAAGGATATATACGACGAACTAACCGCACTTACTTATGAATGCATATTGGATGAAACAGCTTGGTCACGGTTGCTGGTTAAATTGATTCCTGCCTCCGGCCGCCTACATGCCAATCTCATCTTTTGGAATCGCCAAAGCAACGAAACACCTCGTATCGTAGATGTCGGCATGTTCCCTGCGGACGGTATCGCGCCCTATAACGCTTATTACACAACACTCGATCCCACCCGGCGTTTTATGGAATCGAGATCTGCCGGCTGTTGGTATCACGATGTCAATGAATACGGCCGCCAGAAAATCAGGCAAGACTGTTTTTATCAGGACTTTCTGCGTGTGTTCAACATGGGAGAAATTTCCTGTGTAAAGCTGTACGAACACAATGGCAGCGGATCCTACCTGTCCTTGGTATCCGCCTACGATGGCCAATCTCCCAAAGAGCAACAACAGCAGCTTCTCTATCGCCTGGCGAAGCATCTGACGATGGCCGGACGACTGTTCGAGCGTGTCCAGCAATTGAATCTGGAGATTGACAAACGTGACCTGCTGCTGAACCAGCACCGGACACCACTCTGGCTGGTAAATGGCCGTGGGCAATTGTTCTTCTGCAATCAGGCGGCTGAGCAACGCTTACGCGAGCCGGGCTTTACGCTGTATCTGCACCAGAACCGCCTGACCGCACGCCATTCTGCTGGTCCGCTGAGCAACATGCTTCTGATCGCCAGTGGTAAGCAAGGCCCAACCAGAGCCAGTTGGATTCGTCTGGCAGGCACCATACAGCGCGAGCTGCTAGTCACGCCGGTCAATGCCGAAGCGCGCTTCAATCTGAGCTTCCAGCAGCCACTGGTACTGGTTGCCCTGTTGGAAAACCAGCCACGCTCGCAGCTTCTGGCAGAGCTTTTCCAACTGACCCCGGCTGAAACCCGTCTGGCCGAGCTGGTCGCCCTGGGCTATATGCCAGACGAATGTGCCGCGCGGTTGGGGATCTCCATCAATACCGTGCGCACTCATTTGCGGGGACTGTTTCGCAAGACCGATACCGCACGCCAAGTGGAGCTGGCCGGGCTGTTCGCCCGGCTGAACCGGTGAAAGAAAGCGCTAGGCAAGCGCCCGGCCCGTCCGTGCAATCGCACCATCTTCGTGGATGCCGCGGTCTCGTTGATGCAGACCCGCTTCTCGGGATCGAGATCAAGCTGGACGTCGAACCAGGCGCTACGCTGGCGAAGGACGTCGGAACGCTGCTGCTCCCAGACGTGCGCTGTCTTTTTGGGGTCTCAGGCGAATAAAGGGATCTGCTCACGAAACGGAATAAATCGCAATGTGGCTTCGAGCTCAATACCGCCAGACGGCAGCCGCGACGTTCGGCCGTCTGGGCAGCAGACGGTTTTCTAAAAACAGATCGGCGGTGCGCTGCTGGGCGGTGATGATTTCATCGGTCAGCGGCAGGATAGGTAAAAGTGGCGCGAGATGGGTGAACGTCCGCTCGATTACTGTCTCCGGCAATTCCATGACGGTGGCGAGCAGGCGGATGCTGTTGGCTCGGTCGTTATAGATCAGGGCCCGGGCATGACCCAGTTCGTCGAGCACGGCCAGGATGAAGTCCGGATTGGTTTGTACGTAGGGACGTGTGCCCAGATAGAAGGGGCCGACCAATCCCGGTCCCTCGCCGTTGGTCAGCAGTCGTGCACGTCCTTCCAGCTCGACAGCGGAATAATAGGGATCCCAGATCGCCCAGGCATCTACACTGCCGCTTTCGAAGGCGGCGCGAGCATCAGCTGGGGCAAGATAGACCGGCTGAATGTCCTTGATATTCAGCCCAACCTTGGCCAATACACGCAGCAGCAGATTGTGCGCGCTGGAGCCCTTCTGCAGAGCCACTTTGCGGCCCTTGAGTTCGGCGATTTTGTGGATTGGGCTATCTGGCGCGACCAGAATCGCCTCGGCCTTGGGGTTGGCCGGCTCGGTGCCGATGTACAGCAGGTCGGCGCCGGCGGCCTGGGCGAACAACGGCGGAATATCACCCGTGTAACCGATGTCCAGGCTGCCGATATTCAGCGCTTCGAGCATCTGCGGGCCGGCGGGGAACTCGATCCACTGGACGCGCGTCTGCGGAAAGCGCTTTTCCAACAGTTGGTGTTCCTTGGCCAGCACGAGGCCACTCGAACCCTTCTGGTAGCCGATGCGCAAGACTGTCGGGTCTGCCAGTGCCGCCTGAGCGCAAGCCAGCAACCCCAGCACGGCTGCGGCGAGTCGAATAATTTTCATGTGTGCTCCTGCCAGTCGATCGAAGGTTTATCCAAGAGGCTGATACCGCTTTTGGCGGCATGGCGGTCGATCTGCGCCAGCTCCTCGGCCGTGAAGGTCAGCTTGTCCAGCGCCGCAACGTTCTCGATGATCTGCTCGGGGCGGCTGGCACCGATCAGCGCCGAAGTGACCCGGGCATCGCGCAGGGTCCAGGCCAGGGCCAGCTGGGCCAGACTCTGGCCTCGGCGTTGGGCGATTTCGGTCAGCGCCCGGGCCCGCTCGATATTGGCCTCGGCCAGATGTTCCGGGCGCAGCGAAGTGCCGCCGGGCCGGTTGACTCTCGCATCGACAGGGATGCCGTTCAGGTACTTGTCGGTGAGCAACCCCTGGGCCAGGGGCGTGAAGGCGATCACCCCGGTACCCTCGGCTTCGGTGGCATCTAGCAGATCTCTCTCGATCCAGCGGTTGAACAGGTTGTAGGCCGGCTGGTGGATCAACAGCGGCACCCGCTGTTCGCGCAACAGAGCGGCGATCTCGTGAGTCTTGCCCGCCGTATAAGAGGAGGAAATACCCACATACAGCGCTTTGCCCTGACGCACGCTATCGGCCAGTGCGCCAGCGGTTTCCTCCAGCGGCGTATCGGGATCGAAACGGTGCGAATAGAAGATATCCACGTAATCGACACCCATGCGCCTGAGGCTCTGGTCGAGGCTGGCGAGGATATATTTGCGTGAACCGCCGCCCTGGCCGTAGGGTCCGGGCCACATGTCCCAGCCAGCCTTGGTGGAGAGGATCAGCTCGTCGCGGTAGGCGCGAAAATCCTCGCGCAGCAGGCGGCCGAAGTTGATTTCCGCGCTGCCATAGGGCGGCCCGTAGTTATTGGCCAGGTCGAAGTGATTGATGCCCAGGTCGAACGCGGTGCGCAGCAGGGCGCGCTGGGTGTCGATAGGGGTGGCGTCGCCGAAGTTGTGCCACAAGCCCAGGGACAGGGCCGGCAGCACCAGGCCACTGCGGCCGACGCGGCGGTAGGGAATGCGCTCGTAGCGTTGCGGTGCGGCGAGATAGGTCATGGAGATCCTTGTTCGGTGTGGTAGGGCGGGTGCAACCCGCCGTTGATGTCATGGACCAATAGGGTGGGTTGTACCTGCCCTACGGTTCCAGCCTGTCGCCGCCTTCAACGGGATATCCTTGCTGCTGAAGCGGTCATCCGACCGTTGCATCCCGGTCGGGCGGCGGGGTGGTTGATTGCGAATCAGAAATCGAAATGTGCCTGTACGCCGAAGTAGCGTTCGTCGTCGCGCGGCACGAAGCGGTAGATGTAATTGCCACCGGAGGCCATCGCCGAGGCATAGGACTTGTCGTTCAGATTCTTGCCCAGGAAGGACAC
>NZ_JACHXI010000001.1 GCF_014191985.1 Azomonas macrocytogenes | reverse complement strand
GCTTGGCTACCTGTCGCCCAACGACTATGCCAGGAAGATGAAGCAGGCCGCTTGACCCCGTGCTTCTTGGCGTCCGTTCTCAGGGGACAGGTTCAGTTCGCTCATGTTCGCTTCTTTTTTGTTCAACCAAGCGCCTGCTCTGTGAGCAGTAGCAGACCGACCAGGATCATGGCCGCCCCGGAGGAGTTGCTGACCAATAGCGCAGCACGCGGGCGTGCTTTAAGCACGGACTCGGAGCAGAAGCCGATCAAGAGATAGACCACTGCACAGCTCAGGGTATGCACTAATCCCAATGTGACCATTTGAAGAGGAATGGGCCACGCGGAAGCAGGCTCGGTGAACTGGGGAAGTAGCGCCAGGAACAGCAGAAACACCTTGGGATTGAGACCACTGATGCAGGCGCCCTTGATTACCCACTGCTGCCAGGAATCTGCCTCTTCAGTGGTGCCCGCCTTTGGCACTGATGGGTGGCGCAGTAAATTGACGCCAAGCCATACCAGGTAAGCAGCGCCTGCAATGGTCATTCCCATCATGACCGCCGGAGCCCCCGCTACGATTCCGCCAACACCTGCTGTAACGATCAATGTGGCAAGCAGATGCCCGCTCAATAAACCGCCCACGGCTGGCACGACAACGCGACCTCGCAGGCCCGCAGAGATGGCATAGGCCCAATCGGCGCCTGGTGTGATTACAAAGAGGAATGACACCGCCCAGAAGGCAGCAAATGTTTTGAAGCCCATCTCATTTTCCGAATTAGGGATGGCACGAGGGTTTACACCGAGCCATCGGGTTTGATTAGGAAAGGAAGAATATAGATGGCATGCTGGGATATGCTTCCAAAGTAATCTGTTTAAAGAATAAATTGGGGAGAATATTCCGATTGGACAGGATTGATAGAAAGATTCTTGCCGAGCTGCAAAAAAATGGTCGGCTCTCGGTTACTGAACTGGCCGAGCGAGTCGGGCTCAGTCTATCGCCCTGCCATCGTCGAGTTCGTTCCTTGGAGGAGGCAGGAGCCATTCAGGGTTATCGAGCCCAACTTGATCCTGCGACCCTGGGTTTCAATTTCTCGTCAATCGTTTTCGTCACGATGCGCGAGGGGGATCGCAACGCTGTAGCGGCGTTTGAGGCGGCTTTGATTGATATTCCACAGATAGTCGATGCGCAGCGTCTGTTTGGTGAGCCAGACTATTTGCTGCACGTGGTGGCACGTGATCTGCCAGCGTTTCAGAAGCTTTACGACGAGAGCCTTTCAGGGCTACCCAACGTGCAGCGATTGACGTCCACCCTCGTCATGAAACGCGTGATTCAAGATAGGGAATTACCGCTTTAGCCTCCTAGAGGCGACCGAGGAACGTTCCCTTTTGGCCGGTTTCTGCCAGTTCCCACCGGCCGCTTCTGGTCACACTGTGCCGGTCGAGCGGCCTGTGCAGTGATCATCCCTTTTGCAATACGTGTCCAATCGAATGCAAATAGCCGGTCATTTTCAGTTAAGGGAAGTCGATTCCATTACCAGGCATGCCATTGCCTTTTCAGGTAGTGGCATTAATAGCCTTATTTATGCTCAGACTCGCGTCAAAGTATGGGCTGGCCGGCGCGCTTGCGCTGGATGCCGCGTATTACGTGGTCTCTAGAATGAAAAAAGCCGGCTTGTGGCCGGCTTTCACGGGGAGGTTTTGGTTTACTTCTGGTAAGCCGCTACCGCCTTGTTGATTTCGGCTCGGGCAGCCTCGGCATTGCCCCAGCCTTCCACCTTGACCCACTTGCCCTTTTCGAGGTCCTTGTAGTTCTCGAAGAAGTGCTTGATCTGCTCGAGTAGCAGTGCTGGCAAGTCGGTGTATTCCTGCACGTGGTTGTAGAGCTGGGTAAGCTTTTCGTGAGGAACGGCGATCAGTTTGGCGTCGCCGCCGGCTTCGTCGGTCATGTGCAGCACGCCGACCGGACGGGCGCGGATGACGGCGCCAGGGCTGACCGGGTAGGGGGTTACAACCAGGACGTCGAGCGGGTCGCCGTCGTCAGCCAGGGTATTGGGGATGTAGCCGTAGTTGGCCGGGTAGAACATCGGGGTAGCCATGAAACGGTCGACGAACAGGCAATCGCTGTCCTTGTCGATTTCGTACTTGATCGGCGCGTGGTTGGCCGGGATTTCGATGGCGACGTAGATGTCGTTGGGCAGGTCCTTGCCGGCCGGAATCTTGCTGTAGCTCATGAACGATAGCTCCGTGGTCGGCCAGCGCATGGCCGGAGGCTTTTTGCGTGGGGCGAGATTATAGGCGGGTTGTCGCACTTTGGCTAACCGGGGTATTCCGGAGCGGCTGGGCGATTTGTCCGCGCGGCCGATTGACCGTTTTTGTTCAGGCAGGTTCCGTTGGGGAGGTTCCCCTATAGGCCGGATGGCCGGTTTGTAGCTGGCGCAGGCGGGTGAGCGGGTCTTGCCGGTAGAAGGCACAGAGTTGCGTGTAAACGGCGGGAAAGGCGGTTTCCAGAAGGTCCGGGGCGGTGAAGAAGTATTCGCTGGTGACGGCGAAGAACTCGGCCGGGTTTTCCGCGGCGTAGGGATCGATCGGAGTTTGTGCCTCTGGATCGGCATCGAGTTGAGTGTTGAGTGAGTCGAATGCCTGCTGCATGGCTTCAGCCCAGTCGGCGATACCCATATCCTGGTGCAGTGGCGGCAGGCCGTTGGCGTCGCCGTCGAGCATATCCAGCTTGTGCGCCAGTTCGTGGATGACCAGGTTGTAGCCTTCCCAGTCGCCGCTGGCTTCGATGCCCGGCCAGGCAAGGATCACCGGTCCCTGCAACCAGGCTTCGCCGCTGCGTGCGTCATTCCATTCGTGGATCACGCCGGCATTGTCGCGGTGTTTCTGCGGGCTGTAGAAATCGTCGGGGTAGAGCAGCAGTTCGTGGAAGCCCCGGTACCAGTCGAGTTCGGGAAGTTCGAGCAGGGGCAGTTCGGCCTGGGCAGCCAGGCGCAGGCGGGCGGGGATGTCCGGTTCCAGTCCGGCAAGCGGGGTGAGTCGCTTGGCATGCAGGAACAATATGCTGCGCTCGCGTAGGCGATTGGTTTGCGTATCACTCAGGCCGTCGAGGATCGGCAGGCTGTCCAGCACGCTTTGCCAGAGCGCCGGTTCCAGCGGAAAGCGGGAAAGGATGCGGCGGCGGCGCCATTCTCGGAATGACCACATCGAGAACCCTCCTATTCCAGCAGAAAGTTGCGCTGTTGTACCGTGGCCTGGTCGAGTACCGGCATATCGGCTTCATCTTTGAGTTGGATGCCTGAAAGCTTACGACGGCAGGCTTCACGCAACAGATAAAGCAGGCGGTGGGCTGCCAGGGGATAGCCGAGTCCTTCCTGGCGTATGTTGGAAATACAGTTGCGGCTGGCATCGTTGAGGCCGGTTTTCGGTGCGTAGGTGAAATACAGGCCGAGGCTGTCTGGCGAGCTGAGGCCGGGACGTTCGCCAAGCAGGATCACCACCATCCTTGCCTTCAATGTTTCAGCGATTTCGTCGGCGATGGCGACTCGCCCCTGTTCGACCAGCGTGATCGGTGCCAGGGTCCAGTTTTCCCTCTGGATCTGTTCGCGGATGTGCTCCAGCAGGGGCAAGGCGTGGCGTTCGACGGCCAGTGCGGAAAGCCCATCGGCGATCACGATGGCCAGATCGAAGCCGTTCGGATGGTTGGCAGCATAGGCCTGCAGGCGCTCTGCCGATGCTTCGTCCAGGCGGCGACCGAGGTCAGGGCGTTGCAGGTAGCTCTGGCGATCCGCTGCTGCGCTGTGCAGAGACAGGCATTCCAGCCCCAGTGCCTGGATGCGTTTTGCCAGCGGCTCGATTGCCAGTGCCAGGTGCACGGCGTCGCGCGCCTGGGCGTGGGCGAACTGAAAATCCAGTTGCGCACGGGTGGTCAGGCTGCTGCCAGCACGACCCAGGGCAATGCGCGCCGGGGTGAGCTGACGCAAGGTTTGCCAGGGATTGTCAATGGCGGGCTTGTCGGCCATGGCGGCTTCCTCTGGGCTGGTCATGGCAGGCGCTCCAGTACCGGACGAAAGGCGGCGGGTATCTGTCTGCCCAGATGCAGGCGCTGGCCGTCCTGTTTCAGGATATCCATCCTGGCCAACCATTGCTCGAACTCCGGCGCGGACCGCAGGCCCAGCAACTGGCGCAGGTAGAGGGCGTCGTGGAAGGAGGTGGTCTGGTAGTTGAGCATGATGTCATCGGAGCCGGGAATGCCCATGATGAAGTTGACGCCGGCCGCGCCGAGCAGGGTCAGCAGCATGTCCATGTCGTCCTGGTCGGCTTCGGCGTGGTTGGTGTAGCAGATGTCGCAGCCCATGGGCACGCCGAGCAGCTTGGCGCAGAAGTGGTCTTCCAGCCCGGCGCGGATGATCTGCTTGCCGTTGTAGAGGTATTCCGGGCCGATGAAACCGACCACGGTGTTCACCAGCAGCGGCTTGAAGCGGCGTGCCACCGCGTAAGCGCGGGCCTCGCAGGTCTGCTGGTCGACGCCGTGGTGGGCGTTGGCCGAAAGCGCGCTGCCCTGGCCGGTCTCGAAGTACATCAGGTTGTCGCCCAGTTCGCCGCGCTGCTGGCTCAGGCCCGCCTCGTAGCCTTCCTGAAGGAGTTGCAGGTCGATGCCGAAGCTGGCGTTGGCTGCCTGGGTGCCGGCGATGGACTGGAACACCAGGTCCACCGGGGCGCCGCGTTCGATGGCGGCGATGCTGGTGGTGACGTGGGTGAGCACGCAGGCCTGGGTGGGGATTTGGTAACGCTGGATGATGGCGTCGAGCATTTTCAGCAGTTCGCAGATGCCGCTGGTGCTGTCGGTGGCCGGGTTGACGCCGATTACCGCGTCGCCGTTGCCGTAGAGCAGGCCGTCAAGGATGCTGGCGGCGATTCCGGCCGGGTCGTCGGTGGGGTGGTTTGGTTGCAGCCGCGTGGCCATGCGTTCGCGCAGGCCGAGCGTGTTGCGAAAGCGAGTGACGACGCGCACTTTTTGCGCCACCAGTACCAGGTCCTGCACGCGCATGAGTTTGGAGACGGCGGCGACCATTTCCGGCGTGAGCCCGGGGGCGAGGGCGGTCAAGGCCGCTTCATCGGCCTGCTCGCCAAGCAGCCAGTCGCGGAAGTCGCCAACGTTGAGATGGCTGACCGGAGCGAAGGCGGCAGCGTCATGGCTGTCCACGATCAGTCGAGTGACCTCGTCGCTTTCGTAGGGGATGATCGCCTCGACAAGAAACTGCTTGAGCGGGATCTCCGCCAGGGTCATCTGCGCGGCGACCCGCTCGACGTCGCTGGCTGCGGCGATACCGGCCAGGCCGTCGCCGGAGCGCGCGGGGCTGGCCTTGGCCAGTACCTCCTTGAGGTTGTCGAAGCGCCAGGTCTGGCCGCCAATGGAGTGGGAATAGTGGGTCATGGCCGCTCCTTCAAAGGGTTGGCAAGGGCGAGAGTGCGCCCGACCTCTCGACCAGCAGATTGGCGTAAAAACAGCTTGATTGCGAGCCTGGCCTATCAGGAGGCCATGAATAGCTCCCTAGTCTTGATCAGTCGATACCAGGCTTCAAGACCCGTGGCGGCATGAGGCCATTTCGCCTGCGCTTCCCAGAGGCGCTTCTGGGTGATGATGTATATGCTCAACCTGTATCGCGCTTTGCGATTGGACGCAACGTAGCGCATGCTTAAACAATCGCAAGATGCGCTAAGTGGCACACGGGATGATAGGGGCTGTTGGATAGTGGTTGATGCGGAGCGCGTTGCAAGCCACGTTCCCACGCAAGGGTGTGGGGAACGATCAAAATCAGCGTTTTCTTAAAAATCCCAACGGGTTGTCAACATCATATTACGAGGTTCTCCATACATATAACTATTATCCGACCCATAATTAGTATAGTAATATTTATCAAGCAAGTTATTTATATTGAGAGTAGCGGAAATATTTTTAGTAACTTGGTACTTACTCATGAGATTGAGCAGCCAGAAAGCTTCCTGCCTATATTGGTGAGCATTGCCGAGATAATCACTAACATTTCTCCACGTAGTACCCTGATAACTGGCACCACCGCCAATAGTGAATTTACTCAAGATTCCGGGAAGTCGATAATTTGTGTAGATTTTGAATTGGTTTTCCGGTGTCTGCGTCGATATTTTCCTATTGGTTCTATCCTCTCGAGCTACTTGATGAGTAAAACCTGCCTGAATATTCCATCTTGGCATCAGTTCACCTGTCACTTCCAGTTCGACACCTTTAGTTTTGGCTTTTACTCTTTTATATACATCATAGTCTTGCTCGTAATTATACTGCACATACTCGGCGCGATTATCCTGGCGTATTTCAAAGTAGGCCAGACTGGCATTCAACCGTCCATTAAACCACTCTCCCTTGAAACCACCTTCATAGCTATCTCCCTCATCCGGTTGGAGCACGGCATAATTTTCGTCTCGGGAACTTTGTGGCATGAATATCTTCGTATAGCTGGCATAAATGGAAAGATTATCATTCAGATCATAAGTAATACCCGCAAAAGGAATCACTTCTCCCGTTTCGCGCATATTGCTATCACCACCTCTCTTATAATTAGTCACTCGGCCACCTAGAATTACGGCAAGATCATCAGTCAGACTAAAACGGCCGCTAGCATAATAAGCACGCTGGTTGATTCGATCTTCTCGCCTACGCCGAATTCCTCCCCAATCCGGCCTTTCTATATCGCCGCTCCACTCCCAAAAGTTATCAACAGATTGGTTTCTGCTGTAATGCACCGAGCTTTTACGGTGGCCATAATAGCCGCTGGCACCTATTGCCAACTCATGTGTGCGGCCAAAAAGTTCAAAAGGACCTCGGGCGTAGCCTTCCAGAGCGTAATTTCTTATTTTGTAGCTAGATTCAAGACTGAAAAGGGAAGCACTATCATCGTCAGCGCTCGGAGCATCTAAAATACTTCCAAGCTTTGCATTATATGCATTTCTCTGAAATGTATAATAAAGTCGGCTACTCCATCCATTATCGAATTCATGGTCTAACTGAGCAAATAAAGCGTGACTGAATTGCTCGGAATGACTCCAACTTGCTGCTGGGTTGAAAGAGCGAGAGACATGAATTTCATTATTATTGGTATTCCAAAATGGAATGCCTCCATACATAGTGCCGTCTGGAATTTTTTTGTCGTAGTTACCACCAAAGGTCAGCATTGTTTGTGGAGACAGATCCACTTCTAGTATTCCGTAAAGTGCTCTGGTTTGTTCTTTAACGTCATCTTGAAAGGATTGTTTATCTTGGAAGGAAGCGGCGACACGACCACGGATATTACCACTTTCATTTAACGGTCCACCGATATCCCACTCGGTACGGTAATTATCCCAGCGGCCTGCTTCCGCAGTAATATGCCCGGACAGTTCATTAGTAGGTTTCTTGCGCACTAGATTGAGTGTTGCGCCAGGGGTTCCTGCCCCCGTTGTTAAACCGCTGGCACCCTTGATGAGCTCTAAGCGATCATACTGAATCATATCGCTTGTGGTCTGCCCCATATAATTGACCCCATCAGCTATAATTGGAATACCATCGTACTGAAAGTTATTGATTTGATAGCCACGTGCATAATATTCAGATCTTAAATTATCCAGCTTTACTACGGTGATACCAGGCGTATGTTCCAAAACTTCATCGACATTGGTGAGATTGAAGTCATCCATATGTTGACGTGTCACCACAGTGACTGTTTGTGGAGTTTCACGTGGCGTCAATACCAACCGGGTGGCGGAAGCAATAGTGCCTAGGGTATAGGACTTGGTGTTCTCAGTAATGGTACCAAGGGCATTATCCACCACAGTCATGACGTCCAGACCCATGGGTCCGCTATCGGGCATTGCCTGTAGTACATAGTTGCCGTTGCCTTGGTCGATCGCCTCCAGGCCACTGCCGGAGAGCAGTAGGTTCAGGGCCATCTCGATGCTGTAGTCGCCCTTCAGGCCCGGGGAGCGTTGGCCGGTCAAGTGCTGTGGAGTGCCGGCAAGAGTGATACCGGCGGCGCGAGCGAAGCGGTTGAGGGTGTCGTCCAGGGCACCGGCGGGGATGTCGTAGTGCTGCGTACTCTGTTGCGCCCAACCACCGGTCGGCAGTGTGGAAAGGCCGATCAGGCCACAGAACAGCGCGCCGCGCACGGCGCGGGCAAGGGGAGCGAGAGGGGGGCTGGTGGGTTTGCTGTACATGTCGGGTCCGTTCCGATTGGCAGAAAGGGTGTTGCTCCTTTCCAGATCGAACGAAAACTCAAATACCGCCAAAAAATATTCGTATTTGTGAATTATTCTTAACTTGTCCAGCCAGGGGTAGTGGTGTCTGCGTTGGTGGCAAACCTTTCAATGGGGCCAATCGTGGTGCCTTCCTTCGGCAGCCAACGCTCAAGCAAGAATAAGCCTTATCCTCTGGGCTCGACCCGAACCCACCAGCGGGTACGGTAGTGAATGTCCACGGGCAGGGTCCGGGCCAGTAAGGTCAGGAGCTGATCGGTGTCTTCCAGGCGGTAGACGCCGGAGAGGCGCAGGTCGGCGACCGAATCGGCGCAGCCCAGGTAGCCGGTACGGTAGCGGGAGATTTCGGCGATGAAGTCGGCCAGGCGCATGTCGCGGGTGACGATCAGGCCCTGGCTCCAGGCGCTGGGGTCCATGGCCGGCGGCGCCAGGAGCGTGGCTTCGTCCTGGGTGACACGGTAGCGCTGGCCGGTCTCGACGCGCTGTGGCGGGATGGCGTCGATGGCGACGGCGCCCTGTTCCACGCTGAGCAGGGTGGCGTCCTCGTTCAAGCGCACGATGAAGCGGGTGCCGATGGCCTGGAAGCGGCGGTGGCGGGTGCGTACCCGCAGCGGCCGCCGGCTGGGTGCGCCCGGGTCGGCACCACTGACGACGAGGATTTCCCCGTGATAGAGGTGGATCAGCCGTTGCTCGGCATCGAAGTGCAGGTCCAGGGCGGTGTCGGTGTTCAGGTGCAGCTCGGTGCCATCTTCCAATCGCAGGCGGCGGCGTTCGCCGGTGCCGGTGCGGTGCCGGGCGAGCAGGGGTTGCCAGAGCGACTCGCGGGTGGTCCAGGTGGCACCGGTGCCGAGCAGTCCCAGACACAACAGCTTGAGCGTGCGCCGCCGCTGCAGGCGCCGGGCGGAAGTTTCCAGGGCGTCGGCGGCACCTTTGGGCAGGGCGTCGAATTCGCTGCCCAGTTCCCGCTGCATGTCGCAGACTCGCTGCCAGGCGCGCTCGTGGCTGGCGTGCCGGCCGCGCCAGTGCTCGCATTGGCGCTGCAACTCGGAGTCGTCCCCGGCCTGTAGGCGTAGATGCCAGGCGATGGCCTGCTTGACGATGCGGGGATCGAGTTTTTCGGAAGGAGGCGTGGTCATCCGTCCAGGTCGTCGGCATAGCGCAACTGGTAGCAGTGGAACAGCGCCTCGCCCACGTAGCGCTCCACCGAGCGCAGGGAAATACCCATTCGCTCGGCGATCTGCGGGTGAGTCAGCCCTTCGCATTGGGCGAGCAGGAACGCCTGGCGCACCCTGGGGCGCAGGCCGTCGAGCAGGCTGGCGATGCGTTCGAGCAGTTGCAGTGCCATTTCCCGGGTTTCCGGCGAGGGCGTTTCATGCGGAGCCAGGTGCAGGAGGCTTTCCTGCCAGGCACGCTCCAGCTCGGCGCGGCGCCAGCGATCGACCATCAAGCCGCTGGCGATGCTGCGCAGCAAGGCGCGCGGCGCTTGTATTTCATAGCGGTTGCGGTGCAGCAGGATGCGGATGAAGGTGTCTTGGGCCAGGTCGGCGGCATCGGCGGAGTTGTCCAGCCTGCTGCGCAGCCAGCGCTGGAGCCAGGTGTGGTGTTCGCGGTAGAGAGCGTCCGGGTCCAGAGGCGGCATAGGCGTTCCAGCGCTGGGTGATTGCTATTGAGAATGATTGGCATGATGAAAGACTTGTGGGTGGCCTGGCAAGCACGCGCTAACGGAGCCGCATGGGCTTCTTTCGATTCGAGGTGACCGACCGGACTATCCGCTGGCGATTTCTGTACTACACTCAAGCTAGAAAGCATGTTTTGGCTTCCCTAAAGAGCTTGACTTCCCAGATCCAACGACAAGAGAGGAGGAAAACAAGATGGAATTGCCCATCCATAACCTGTCTATGCTGTTCGATCAACTGGGCTTGAAGTCCGACCCTGAGAGCATCGAGGAGTTTATTGCCACCCATGCCTTGCCCGAGGATGTCAAGGTGTCCGAAGCGCCCTTCTGGACGCCTGCCCAGGCCGCATTGCTGAAGGAGGAAATACTGGAAGATGCCGACTGGGCAATCCTGGTCGACGAACTCAACGAAAGCCTGCATTCCAGGCATTGAGCGCCGCTCTATTAAGTAAGGCAGTTACCGGCGTGATCCGGTGGCTGCCTGGGGCTGAGGGCAAACTGTAATTCTTTTAGCTTCGGATCGATCGCCGGGATTTTTGGTAAACAAAGCTGCCCGCGCTCACTCAGGGCGTGGGCAGAGCGGGCATCAGAGGCATGCCTTTCAACGTCTCAACATCTTTCATCGGCCCGTAGAGTGGAAAACTCGCGTAGCGATTTTCCACCAGGGATGGCCGGGCGACTTTTCTGCTTCCCCGTGCCTCGTACCGGCCATGAGCCGAATCGGTGGACAAGGCTACGCCGTTGTCCACCCTACCCATGGAAAACTCGCGCCGCGGTTTTCCATGGGTAGCGGGTGCTTTTCGAAGACGTTGAAAGGCATGGGCATCAGGCGGCGAGATCGAGCACGATGCGGCCTTCGATCTGGCCTTTGTGCATGCGGGTGAAGATGTCGTTGATGTTTTCCAGAGGTTCGCTGTGGACCGTCGCCTTGACCTTGCCTTCGGCGGCGAAATTCAGCGCTTCCTGCAGGTCCAGCCGGGTACCGACGATGGAGCCGCGCACGGTGGTGCCGTTGAGTACCATGTCGAAGATCGACAGGGAGAACTCGCCCGGCGGCAGGCCATTGAGGGCGATGGTTCCGCCGCGGCGGGTCATGCCCAGGGCTTGGGCAAAGGCTTTCGGCGAGACGGCGGTGACTAGTGCGCCATGGGTGCCGCCGATTTCCTTCTTCAGGTAGGCAGCCGGGTCCTGCTCGAGGGCGTTGACGGTGAGTGCGGCACCGAGGTGTCGGGCGAGTTCCAGTTTCTGGTCGTCCACGTCCACGGCGGCAACATTCAGGCCCATGGCCTTGGCGTACTGCACCGCCATGTGGCCAAGACCGCCAATGCCGGAGATCGCCACCCACTGTCCGGGGCGGGTATCGGTCATCTTCAGGCCTTTGTAAACGGTCACGCCGGCGCACAAGATGGGGGCGATCTCGATGAAGTCGATATTGTCCGGCAAATGGCCGACGAAATTGGCGTCCGCCAGGGCATATTCGGCAAAGCCGCCGTTCACTGAGTAGCCGGTGTTCTGCTGGGATTCGCAGAGGGTTTCCCAGCCGCCCAGACAGTGCTCGCAATGGCCGCAAGCGGAATACAGCCAGGGGATGCCCACCCGATCGCCTTCCTTGACATGCTTGACGCCAGCACCCACGCCGACCACGTGTCCTACGCCCTCGTGGCCGGGAATGAAAGGCGGACTGGGTTTGACCGGCCAGTCACCTTCGGCAGCGTGCAGGTCGGTGTGGCAGACGCCGGAGGCGGCGATCTTGACCAAAATCTGACCCGGTCCGGGGCTGGGCACTTCCACTTCCTGGATTTGCAGCGGTTTGCCGAATTCACGAACGACAGCGGCTTTCATTGTTTTAGGCATGGTGCGTCCCTCATTGATAGGTGGCGTGTTTGATCAGTGAAGGCAATTTTTTGCCAATTCGCCACAGGACATGGGATGCCACGGTATTTTTATGGTTGCAAAAGGTGTGGTCGGGCGGGAGGCGGAGAGCAGGAGAGCAGGTGCCATGACCGGTCGTGGCATCTGCTCCGAGAGTTTGGCAGCCCGGCCTGGGTCGGCCGGGCCGGTTTTCTTAGAACGCGTTACGGAAGATTTCTTCGATGTCGTGCTGTTCGGCCTGGCGCGGGTTAGTGAGGCCGCAGGCATCCTTCATGGCGTTGGCCGCCAGGATCGGGATGTCATCCAGCTTGGCGCCCAGTTCCTTCAGGCCGGCCGGGATGCCGATATCCTTGGACAGCTTGCGAATGGCGTCGAGGGCTGCCTGGGCACCCTGTTCGGCGTTCAGGTTCTTGATGTCCACCCCCATGGCTTGGGCGACGTCGCGCAGACGAGCCGGACAGACGCTGGCGTTGAAGCTTTCCACATGTGGCAACAGGACAGCGTTACAGACCCCATGCGGCAGGTCGTAGAAACCACCCAATTGATGCGCCATGGCATGCACATAACCCAGCGAGGCGTTATTGAAGGCCATGCCCGCGAGAAATTGGGCGTAGGCCATGTTCTCGCGGGCGCTCATGTCGCTGCCGGTTTCCACTGCCTGGCGCAGGTTCTCGGCGATCAGCGTGACGGCCTTCAGCGCGCAGGCGTCAGTGATCGGTGTGGCGGCGGTGGAAACATAGGCTTCGACCGCGTGGGTCAGGGCGTCCATGCCGGTGGCGGCAGTCAGGCCCTTGGGCATGGCGACCATCAGCGAGGGATCGTTAACCGACATCAGCGGGGTGACGTTGCGGTCGACGATGGCCATTTTCACGTGGCGTACCTCATCGGTAATGATGCAGAAGCGGGTCATCTCGCTGGCCGTGCCGGCGGTGGTGTTGATGGAGACCAGCGGCAGCTGTGGCTTGGCTGAACGATCGACCCCTTCGTAATCGCTGATGTGGCCACCGTTGGTGGCACACAGGGCGATACCCTTGGCGCAGTCGTGCGGCGATCCGCCACCCAGGGAGATTACGAAGTCGCACTGACTGCTACGCAGCAGATCCAGGCCTTTTTCCACGTTGCCGACGGTGGGGTTGGGTTTGGCGCCGTCGTACAGAACGGAATCGATATCCTGCTGATTCAGCAGTTGGGCGACCTTGGTCGCCACTCCGGCTTTCGCCAGGCCGGCGTCGGTCACGATCAATGCCCTGCGAAAGCCCTGGTTGCGAATGGCGGTCATCGCTTCGTCCAGGCTGCCGACGCCCATCATGTTTACTGCCGGAATGAAGAAAGTGCTGCTCATGCTTGGTCCCTCTATTGTTGTTGGCTGTTTTCGGCTGTGGTGGCGTATGTTGCCGGGCGGTTTTCAGGTGATGCCGCTCAGAAGAAGCCCAGTGGGTTGATGTCATAGCTGACCAGCAGATTTTTGGTTTGCTGGTAGTGGTCAAGCATCATCTTGTGGGTTTCGCGACCCACACCGGACTTCTTGTAGCCGCCGAAAGCCGCGTGGGCAGGGTACAGGTGATAGCAGTTGGTCCAGACGCGACCGGCCTTGATACCACGCCCCATGCGGTAGGCGCGATTCATGTCGCGCGTCCAGACACCGGCTCCCAGGCCGAATTCAGTGTCGTTGGCGATGGCCAAGGCTTCGGCTTCGTCCTTGAAGGTGGTTACGCCCACCACCGGGCCGAAGATTTCCTCTTGGAAGATGCGCATCTTGTTGTGGCCCTTGATCAGGGTCGGCTGGATGTAATAGCCATTGGCCAGGCCGCCTTGCAGTTGCTCCGCCGCGCCGCCGGTGAGGATTTCCGCACCTTCCTGACGGGCGATGTCCATGTAGGAGAGAATCTTGTCGAACTGCTGCTGGGAAGCCTGGGCACCGACCATGGTGTCAGTGTCCAGCGGATCGCCACGCTTGATGGCCTTGATCTTTTTCATCACCTCGACCATGAAGGGTTGATAGATGGATTCCTGGATCAGTGCGCGTGACGGGCAGGTACAGACTTCACCCTGGTTGAAGAAGGCCAGGACCAAGCCTTCGGCCGCTTTTTCGATGAAAGCCGGTTCGGCCTGCATGATGTCTTCAAAATAAATATTGGGTGACTTGCCGCCCAGCTCCACAGTACTGGGAATGATGTTTTCCGCAGCGCATTTGAGAATGTGTGCGCCCACCGGAGTGGAGCCGGTGAAGGCGATCTTGGCGATACGCTTGCTGGTAGCCAGGGCTTCACCGGCTTCGCGGCCAAAACCGTGTACCACGTTCAGTACGCCTGATGGCAGCAGGTCGCCGATCACTTCCAGCAGTACGGTGATGGACAGCGGAGTTTGTTCGGCTGGCTTGAGGACGATGCAGTTACCTGCAGCCAGTGCCGGAGCCAGTTTCCAGGCGGCCATCAGCAGAGGGAAGTTCCACGGGATGATCTGACCGACCACGCCCAGCGGTTCGTGGAAGTGATAGGCCACGGTGTTTTCGTTGATTTCACCAACGCTGCCTTCCTGAGCGCGGATGCAGCCGGCGTAGTAGCGGAAGTGGTCGGCAGAGAGCGGTACGTCGGCGTTCAGGGTTTCGCGGACGGCTTTACCGTTGTCCCAGGTTTCGGCTACCGCCAGTTTTTCCAGGTTCTGTTCGATGCGGTCGGCAATCTTCAGCAGGACCAGGGCACGCTCCTGTACGGATGTGCGACCCCAGGCATCGGCAGCGGCATGGGCGGCGTCCAGGGCTTTCTCGATATCCTCGGTGCCGGAGCGGGGGAATTCACCGATGGGTTGGCCGTTTACCGGAGACGTGTTGACGAAGTACTGGCCCTTGAGCGGTGCGACGAACTCGCCGCCGATGTAGTTGCCATAACGGCTGCTGAGGGAGATGACTGAGCCTGTTGTACCGGGTTGTGCGTAGATCATGACAGTGTCCTTTTGTTCTCTCGGCACCTGATTGGCGGGGCCGATCATGGGGATGGGCGATAAGACTGATCTTTGCAGGGGAGGCAGATGGCAGGTATGCCTCCATGGCATAGGAAATATGGTGCTTTGGTAGTAATTTTGCGCCGCGTCCGATGAATGGGCTGCAGTAGGCGGATAAGTCGCACGACTGCGAGCCTTGTTTGATTTTCAGTGGTGAGGATGGAAAGCGGCCTGCGTTGAGGAAAATGCGCGCTTTGCAAGGTCTGTAAACCGGGCGCGCCATAATCCGGCAGTGGCGCTGTGCTAACCTGCAGCCCGAATTCCAGCGGGTTTTCCAGTGTTTTCGAGGTTATTCAATGCATATCCATATTCTCGGCATCTGCGGCACCTTCATGGGCTCGCTGGCGGTGCTGGCCAAGGAGCTGGGCCATCGCGTCACCGGCTCGGACGCCAATGTCTATCCCCCCATGAGTACCCAGCTCGAAGCCCAGGGCATCGAGCTGCTGCAGGGCTATCTGCCCGAGCATCTGGAGCCGGCGCCCGATCTGGTGGTGATCGGCAATGCCCTGTCGCGTGGCAACCCGGCGGTGGAGCATGTGCTGAACCAGGGCCTGCCGTATGTATCCGGTCCGCAGTGGCTGGCTGATCACGTGTTGCAGGACCGCTGGGTACTGGGTGTGGCCGGTACCCATGGCAAGACCACGACCACCAGCATGCTGGCCTGGGTGTTGGAGCATGCGGGCATGAGCCCAGGCTTTCTGATTGGTGGCGTGCCGCAGAACTTCGGTATTTCGGCGCGCCTGGGGGGAACGCCGTTTTTCGTGGTCGAGGCGGACGAGTACGACAGCGCCTTCTTCGACAAGCGTTCGAAGTTCGTTCACTACCGCCCGCGCACGGCGATCCTCAATAACCTGGAATTCGATCATGCGGACATCTTCCCGGATCTGCCGGCCATCGAGCGGCAGTTCCATCATCTGGTGCGTACCGTTCCCGGTGACGGATTGATCATCCATCCGACCACTGAGCCGGCGCTGGTGCGGGTATTGAGCATGGGTTGCTGGACGCCGGTGCAGACGACCGGTGACGGTGGCGAATGGCAAGCCAGGTTGCTGAGTGAAGACGGTTCATGTTTCGAGGTCATTCTGGCTGGCGAGATACAGGGTACGGTGACCTGGGCACTGACCGGCCGGCATAACGTGGCCAATGCTCTGGCGACTCTGGCAGCTGCACGGCATGTCGGGGTAACGCCGGCCCAGGGCATCGCTGCGCTGGCCGGGTTCAAGAGTGTCAAGCGGCGGATGGAAAAAGTCGCCCAGGTAAATGGTGTGACGATCTACGACGATTTCGCCCACCACCCGACCGCCATCGCCACGACGCTGGATGGCTTGCGCAAACACAGTGGCGATGCGCCGATCATCGCGGTGATCGAGCCGCGTTCCAATTCCATGAAGCTTGGCGCGCATCGCGATGGTCTGCCTGAGTCTGTCGCACAGGCTGATCGAGTGTTCTGGTACGCACCGCCGAATCTAGGCTGGGATCTGGCCGGCACCGTCGTTGGTTCGATCATCCCTACCGAAGTCTGCGCTTCGCTGGAGGCGATCATCGCTGGAGTCAAGACGCATGCCGTGCCGGGGACTCAGGTGGTGATCATGAGCAACGGTGGTTTCGGCGGGTTGCACGGTAAGTTGGCCGGAGCGCTGAAATGAGTGGGCCGGGACGCGTTACGCTGGCCATGACGGGGGCCTCCGGTGTTCAGTACGGGCTGCGCCTGCTCGATTGCCTGGTGCAGGAAGAGCGCGAGGTGCATTTTCTGATTTCCAAGGCTGCCCAACTGGTGGTGGCGACCGAGACGGATGTCAGCCTGCCGGCCAAACCACAGGCCATGCAGGCCTTTCTCACGGAGTATACAGGTGCCACGCCGGGGCAGATCCGCGTCTTCGGCAAGGAGGACTGGCTGGCGCCGCCGGCTTCCGGCTCCGGGGCACCGAGCGCCATGGTGGTGGTGCCTTGTTCCACCGGCACACTGTCGGCAATCGCCACCGGTGCCTGTAACAATCTGATCGAGCGGGCCGCCGATGTCGCGCTGAAGGAGCGCCGCCAACTGATTTTGGTACCACGCGAGGCACCGTTTTCCAGTATTCATCTGGAAAACATGCTCAAGCTGTCCAATCTGGGGGCGGTGATTCTACCGGCGTCGCCGGGTTTCTATCAGCAGCCGCAGAGTATTGACGATCTGGTGGATTTCGTCGTGGCGCGCATCCTCAACCAGCTCGGTATCCCGCAGGATATGCTGCCGCGTTGGGGTGAACATCATTTGGTCAGCAATGAGGATGAGTAACGCAACCGGGAGCACAGCAATAAAACCGATCGTCGGCCGTGCACAGCATGGCCGGTGGCCGTTGCCGCTGGTAGCGTTGCTTGCACTGGTTCTGCTGCCAGGCTGTGCCAGTTTTCGCACGCTCAATAGCAAGCAGCCGAACGTGCCGCTTATCTATTCCGGTACACGCCTGAACTGGTATGCACTCCACGATGGCTGCTGCGCCAAGGAACGTTTCGGCGCGCAAGCGCCAAAACATGCCGCCATCGATCTTCCGGCCAGTGTATTGCTGGATACTCTGGTGCTGCCTTTTACCGTGGCGGCCGAACTGGGAGTCAATCTGGGAATAAGGGGCGGAATGTAATCGAGTTTGTTGTTGGCGATGTCATCCGGTCATCCATTCGGAACAAGAGCCGAATATAAAGCCAGCGGTCAGATTTATGGCCGAATTGGGCACCCGCTTCAAGCGGGCGCCCGATAGAGGGTCACTCGTATTCTACGACGATATCTTCATCGCGAACGATCATCTGGCAGGCCAGGCGCCATGTCGGTGGCATGTCACCAATTTCAGAATTATCCAGTTCTTCCTCGTTGTTGAGTTTGCCATGCTCTTTCAGCACAACTTTCTCTTTCTCGGTAAGGAATCCACCCATGCGCGGTTTATGACTCAGGCTTTTGACCTTGACTAGACAAGTACCGCATTCACCATTTTCACAACTGAAGTTGATCGGGATTTTATTGGCGCGGGCAATGGATAGAATTGTTTCCGTATGACTACCAGCAACGGCATAGACAGTCTTGTCACGGTATTTAGGGTTGCTGAAGGTAATGTTCGCCATCTTATCAAATCCTTTCTTCTATACTTTGTTACTTATTGCTTGTTTGTCGCGAATATCGGCTTCAAGCAGGTTTTACCACAACTCTTCCACCCAGTATCTGGGCCTGGCAAGCCAGTCGTTGATGACGTCCTGCTGCGTTCTCGCGCAGGATACGGTCTTCGACGACCGATGGCTGGCTGAGGTTTTCCCAGCCATCCAAGACATCCATGATGCAGGTGGCACAGTCACCTTCTCGGCAACCGTAGACGATTCCAGAATTTTCTTTTTCGGAAACTTCGATGACACGTGTTCCAGTCGTGACGGACACGGTTTTATTGATGTCTTTGAATGTCAATTCTGCCTTGGCCATAACGGTTCCTTCTTTCTTTTATCTTTATGTGCAACTTCTACTCGTCGACAGATATACAGGTTATTCGTTCCGCTTGAAATATTGCCTGTTAGAAGTTCTCCCTAGCTTCGAATCTGTCTAGCGTTTTCATAACAACACTATTATTCGTGTCTGACAAGTCACTCTTCGAATATCGAATAAAAATAATTGATAGCATTGCAAACTAATGATTTTGGTCATTAATTAATGAATTTTAATTACAGAATCAAGAAGTAATTGAGAAGTTTTTCAATTGTTGGTTTGAGGGTTTTATATTTAATAATGTTTATTTTGTGTTTTTGATATTTATTTGCATATGGGTTTTTATATTGTTTGTGACGATGCAAACAGGATTGATCTGGCTGGCGCGTTGATTCATTCCGCTTCCAGCCGCGTCATTGGGGGGAACGTGCGCTTCTGGCGTAGATGAATCAACGCCTCACCAGCAGTACTCCGCTTTCCATATGCTGGGTATACGGAAATTGATCGAACAGGGCGCATCGTTCGATCCGGTGCGTGTCCTGCAATTGCGCGATGTTCTGTACCAGGGTTTGTGGGTTGCAGGATATGTAGAGGATGCGCTCGAAGCGCCGAGTCAGTTCGCAGGTATCCGGGTCCATGCCGGCGCGGGGCGGATCGACGAAGACCGTGCCGAATTCATAGCTTTTCAGATCGATCCCGGCCAGGCGACGAAAAGGGCGGACTTCGTTGAGCGCCTGGGTCAATTCTTCTGCGCAGAGACGCACTAACGTCACATTATCCACGCCATTGCCAGCGAGGTTGGCCTGGGCTGCGTTGACCGAAGTCTTGCTGATTTCGGTGGCCAACACCTTGCGTACACGGGTAGCCAGCGGCAGGGTAAAGTTACCGTTGCCGCAATAGAGTTCCAGTAGATCGTCGCTGCGCTGACCCAGAGCATCGCAGGCCCAGGTGAGCATTTTCCGGCAGACTTCGCCATTGGGTTGGGTGAAGGCTCCTTCTGGCTGGCGATAACGGTAAGTGCGGCCGGCGACCTGGAACTCTTCTTCCACATAATCACGACCGATGACTGAGCGCTTGCCTTTCGAGCGACCAACGATGCTTGCACCCAGTTCGCTGGCGAGGCGTTCGGCGGCGGCTTGCCAGGCGTCGTCCAGCGGGCGGTGGTAGCAGAGGGTGATCAGTGCATCATCGGCAAGGGTGGTAAGAAATTCCACTTGAAATAACTTGAAGCCCAGCGCCGGGTCGGCCCAGGCAGCTTGTAGGCGCGGCATCAATTCGTTGATACGGCGACTGGCGATGGGGAAATCCTGCAGCAGAATCGCTTTGCGCTTGTCGCCTGGCTCGAACATGGCGTAATGGCGTGCCTCGCCTTCGCGCCAGAGGCGGAATTCGGCACGCAGGCGATAGTGCTCGCGAGGGGATTCGAAAACTTCCGGTTCAGGCGCAGAGAAGGGTGCCAGCAATTCGCTCAGGCGAACCTTCTTCTCGGCGAGTTGGGCAGTGTAGTGGTGCGGGGCGAAAGTCGCTTGGGTCATGGGGATTCTTTGTCGGGGCGAAAGGAGTTTCTGGTGGAAAGCGCTGTGCGGTTTCCCATGTAACCGATGGAAAGGTGCGGGTGGATCATCAGGCATACCCGCCCAGTTTGACGATGAACAGCCGTGCGAGAATGATCATCACCAGATTCAGCCGGCGCTAGGGGGCTCAGATTGTGGATAGGCGTGTCGTCCAATAACGGCGGCCATTTTAGCCTGTTCAGGCAGTGACGGAACCGGGTCGCGTCGCACCCTTGCAGTTTTGCTGCACCCTTATATCGGCAGCGGACGCAGAGCTCGGTATGCCGCAATACACCTGTTCGGTGTCTGGAGCAGTGAAGTAATGATCGGGTAGGTTGTAGCCAGGATCGATGCCCAAGTCGGGAAGATCACTCATGAGGCGACCCGGCGTTTCATCGCCAGCCAGTTGGAGGCGCTGTCTACCCGTGGGCGCCAGTCACGACAAATGACTGGAGGCCGGCTGCATTGGGCGGGGAAGCTCTGGCAGGAAAATTCATGTCTCAAATGATAAGTATACGCATTATCTGGTGTGGCGGTATGATTCCGCCCCGGTGTGCGGTTTTGGTGGATAAGCCCGTGCGCCTGTTGCGTCCGCTAGTGCCACGGGTATTTATACTCCCCATCTTTACTATGGAACAGCGGCATGGACTGGCTCGAACAACTTCGTTCGGTACGGACTTGTTTCGCCGACCTGTGCAGCGCGTCACTGGTCTTGCCGGTACCTGCCATCCAGGAGATCCTTTAGTGAGCAAACCTCTCTTCCTTGCCTGTACCTGTATTTCGGCCATTCTGCTGTCGGCTTGTTCGTCAGATGGCGGCGGCTCGGCAAAAGACCGTCAAAGCGAACTCGATGCGGCCATTACAGCCGCTTCAGCCGGCTCTGGCTCGGCTGCCACCTCCTCCAGTAGTGGTGCCGCCGAGCCATCGCCCGAGCAGCAGAGCTTTCTGGAAAATGGTTTTCTCGACCAGGATGTCGCGTCCATGGCCTCACGCATGGGAGGCGATATTCCCAATTCGCCGCGTCTGGTTCGGCAGGGGAGCGAACGCAGCAGCATTCTGGTTGACCAGCAATATATTGATGTGCAGGGTGAAGCCTCGCTCAATAAAAACGTTTTCGCCCAGCGCCTGTTGAGAGAGTTGCAGCAGCTCAATACCTCCAACATAACCTATGTTGACCGGCGCGCGGCCAGTAGCTCGAATAACCTGGGCAATTCGAGCAGTAAAAGTGGCAAAAGCGGTGGCGGGAGCAGCAGCACTCATAGCAGTCGTCCCAGTGCTGGCCAGGGCGGTGCGGCCAATTATCGGTTGGAATGTACGGTGACTGCGATGCCGGCGACTGCGGAACATGCCCGGATTCAGCGCTACGCTTTTCAGGTAGTCGACAACCGTACCCATGCACCGATCTGGATGGGCGATTTCGATATCGACGCCCCGTTGAAGCCGAGCGAGACTCCCCAGGCCAAGTAATACACGCCTGGGTGCTTACAAAGCTGTAGCCGGTCCTGGCCTAAGCTGTTTCGCCCTGCCCGAAATGTTGTTTCGACTCCACCATCCGGTCGCGCCCGGCCAGGGTCGGGAACAGTTTGATCCAGAGCCCGGTGACGACCAGCGTACCGACACCGCCGATCAGCACGGCCGGGACAGTACCGAACCAGTGTGCAGTAATGCCGGATTCAAATTCGCCGAGTTGGTTCGAGGCGCCGATGAACAGGCCGTTCACTGCGCTGACCCGGCCGCGCATCTCATCCGGGGTTTCCAGTTGCACGAAGGCACCACGGATGACCATGCTGATCATGTCCGCTGCGCCGAGCACGGCCAGCGACATCAGGGAAAACCAGAACGACGTGGAGATGCCGAAGGCGATGGTCGCCAGGCCAAACACCCCCACGGAGATGAACATCGTGCGTCCGACCTGGCGCTGGATGGGGACATAAGCCAGCCAGAACGACATCAGCAGCGCTCCTGCGGCTGGCGCCGAGCGTAGCAGGCCCAACCCCCAGGGACCGGTATGCAGGATATCGCTGGCATACACCGGCAGCAGCGCACCGGCACCACCGAGCAACACGGCGAACAGATCCAGCGAGATGGCACCGAATACATCCGGCCGGCTGCGGATGAAATGGATGCCGGCAAGCATCGACTGCAGCGAGGCTTTTTCCTGTTTCAACGGCTGCTGGCGGGCCGGCAGGCCGAGCATCAGCGCGACGGCGAGAAAATACAGCACAAGGGTCGGCCCGTAAGCCCAGCCCGGCCCAAAGGCATAGAGTAGGCCACCGAGCGCAGGCGAAACGATGGTCGCCGACTGGATCGCCGAGGCTGAAGCGGCCACTGCAGCAGGAAACAGCTCGGCCGGCACGATGTTCGGTAACAGCGCCTGAGTCGTTGGCATTTCGAAGGCGCGAGCCGTGCCGAACACAAAGGCGATGACGAAGATCATCTCCCGCGTTACCGAATCGGTGGCGCTACCGATGATCAGGGCCAGTGCGGTCAGGCCCTGAGCGAACTGGCACAGCGCGGATACCTTGCGCCGGTCGTAGCGGTCGGCAACGTGCCCGGTATGCAGCATGAACAGTACGCGCGGCAGGAATTCCACCAGCCCGACCAGACCCAGGTCGAGTACGTTACCGGTCAGCTGGTACATGTGCCAGCCGATGGCCACAGTAACGATCTGGAAGCCGCTGGCGGTGCAGACGCGAGCCAGCCAGTAGGCGACGAATGGGCGGTGGTGACGCAACTGGAGCTTGCCGTGGACTGACATGAGAGAGCGCCGGGAAGGAGATGGCTGGTCAGGATAGCATGCAGGTAACCGGATGTTTCGGAGTCGGGCTGGCTAACCGACCCCGAAAGATTTTCAAGCGATAACGCAGGGAAGCATGGCATCGTCACGCGTAAAATGTAGCAGCGATCCCTTGAAAGCCTCGCCATTGTCCAGCGTGCAATTGGCACAGCTTATCTGCGCGCTATATTCCAGTTCCTCCATTTCCTGGCAAAACTTCGCTTTGTGACGTCGATTCGGATCGATGATAAGCACCTCGACGCATTCAGCCGAGTGCAAGTCGATGAAATTGGCCAGGAGCGCCGGATGGCCATGATCGTAGATGATGTCGCTGCCGATGATCAGATCGAACTGACCCAGCTCTGTATTGGATTTCGACCAGTCGGCAGCTTGATACTTGATCGGCCCAAGATCATTCAGCCGCAGATTCTCTTCAAGAAAAACCGGGATCAGCGGATGGAAGTCGCTCACGGTCATATTACCGCCGCGCCGGTGCACAACCAAGCTGGCCAACGCCAGGCCGGCACCGAGTTCGAGAATACGTTTGCCGTGCAGATCCATCGTCTGCATGGTTTTGGCCAGCACGAAGCTCGACGGCCATAGCTGTCCGAATAGAGGCCAGCTTTCCGGGGAAATACCCAGGCGCTCTGCCGCGCCGTCGGGGTCATGGTATTGCTCGTGATCGAGAAGCGAGCAGATATTGAACTGCATAGTTCCGATCGTAATATCCTGGTGCCTGATCTTGTAGCCCGACATGGGGACGTTTTTCCATAGTGGATATTTCTTTGACGACAGAAATTGAATGAATGATTTTCAAACAGGAGTTGCTCGAAAGAGCACGAAGAAATATCCGGGCACGTCCGCTGGAAAACAGCTTTGGCTTGAATTGCAGGCAATAAAAAAGCCCCGTTGAACGGGGCTTTTCTTAGCAAAGCGATCAGGCGATCTGTACTTGATCTGCCTGCAGGCCTTTTTGGCCCTTCACTACGAGGAAGGTGACCGCTTGGCCTTCTTTCAGGCTTTTGAAGCCTGCGCTCTCGATCGAGCGGTAATGGACGAAAAGATCCGGGCCTTCTTGGGGAGTGATGAAGCCGAAACCTTTTTCATCGTTGAACCATTTGACTGTGCCACTTTTGCGTTCGGACATGATGCTTCTCCAGGTTGGAAAAAATTACGGCGCTGATTCAGTCAGGCCGAAACTGTAATGCAGAAGTAAAACGAAACGAGGAGATGAAGAACATCAAGTCAGTATCGAAATGACAATTGCAATCAGCGAAAACACTCTACTCTATTTATGAGTTACGTAAACCTTTATTTTCGATTTAGCTGAATCGAAGAATTCAAATGGATAAAATTGAACTTTTCAACGGGTTGGCGTCAAGGAGCCTTTTTGACGCATGGCTACTTCAAGGCCCGCAGAATTACGAACTTGGGCGTGGCAGCCATTTGCTCAACCTGGCGAAACAGCCGCTTGAGCTTGGCATGGTAACCCAGGTGACGATTGCCGACGATCCATAACGCGCCACCCGGAACCAGCGCGGTGCGGGCCTGCTGGAACATGCGCCAGGCGAGAAAGTCGCCGATCACCTGTTGCTGATGGAACGGTGGGTTGCACAGCACCAGATCCAGCGAGCCCGTCGGCTGTTCGGCAAGGCCATCGCCGGCGCGGATATCCACCGAGCGCTCACCCAGCAGCGCCTGCCAGTTTTCCTGCGCTGACTGCACGGCCATGTAGCTTTCGTCTACCAGCGTCAGTTCGGCGTCGGGATTGTGCAGAGCATGGGCTATACCCAGCACGCCGTTGCCGCAGCCAAGATCGGCCACGCGTTGTTTACACGTATCACGCGGCAGATGCGCAAGAAACACACGAGTACCGATATCCAAACCTTCGCGGCAGAACAGGTTGGCATGGTTGACTAGCTCGATGGCCGGTACATCCAGTCGATAGCGGGTCGGGTAGGGTGAGGCGGGAACAGGTTTCGGTTCGGGCGTGACGAACAGCAGCCTGGCTTTCTTCATCGCCAGCGAGGCCCGAACCGGGCCGATATAGCGTTCCAGCAGATCTCCCGCCGCGCGTGGCAGGTGCTTGACCATCGCCGCTGCGATCACCCGCGCACCGGGTGCGAGTCGGCCATGCAGGCGGATCAGTTGTTCCTCCAGTAACGCCAGCGTCTTGGGTATACGGATCAGCACCAAATCGAAGGGACCCTGCGCGATTGCATTGGCTGGTACGAAGTCGACGTTCGCTACTGCCAGGCGGTTGCGCGCGAGATTTTTCTGCAGAGCCAGATAGCCGAGGTGCGAGTCGCCGCTGCCGGTCACCTGTGCATGGCTGGCCAATGAGCAGGCAAGAGTGCCGAAGCTATCGTTGAGCAGCAGTATCCGTGTATCCGGCGCGATACCTTGCTCGTATACCTGCCCAAGCAGGTATTCGTCGGCGGCATCGAAGGCCTGCAACGGCTCGTTGGGTTGCTCGGGCTGGCGCAGCAGATCGAGGTGGGCAAAAGGCGTATCGAGAGTCGGCATGGAAACTGGCAGTGTTCGTTGGCGTCGGAAAGGAGTATCAATGGGCCGATAGCGTGCCGGATGGCGCGACGACCCGGAAGCATTCTGCGCAAGGAGCCAAGCAAGTATGACTGCCAGCGAAGAGAAGTTCACCCGTCAACGCCTGCTCGAAGTCGAGACACTGACGCCCAACCTGTTCACGCTGCGTACCACGCGTGATCCGGGGTTTCGTTTTCGCGCCGGACAATTCGCCCGCCTGGGCGTGCGCAAGGCCAGCGGCAGTATCGTCTGGCGCGCCTATTCGATGGTTTCGGCACCGCACGATGAATTCCTCGATTTCTTTTCCATCGTGGTGCCGGGCGGCGAGTTCACTAGCGAACTGAGTCGGCTCCAACCTGGCGCTGAGTTGTTGGTGGACAAGCAGGCGTTCGGTTTTCTCACCCTTGACCGTTTTCCCGATGGTCGCGACCTCTGGCTGCTGGCTACCGGCACTGGCGTCGCACCTTTTCTCTCCATCCTGCAGGATTTCGAGGCGTGGGAGCGGTTCGAACGCATCCTGCTGGTCTATAGCGTGCGCGAATCCCGTGAATTGGCCTACCGGAAACTGATCGATGAGCTACCCCAGCGGGAGTATCTGGAAGGGTTGGGCGACAGGCTGACCTTTATCCCGGTGGTTACCCGCGAGAAAGTACCCGGCACGCTGTATGGGCGCATCACCACCCTGATCGAGAATGGCGAACTGGAACATGCCGCCGGATTGACGCTGGAGCCCGAGCATTCACGCATCATGCTTTGCGGTAATCCACAGATGATCGAGGACACCAGGGCATTGCTGAAAGCTCGCGACCTCAACCTCAGCCTGGTACGGCGACCGGGGCAGGTGGCGGTGGAGAACTACTGGTAGTATCGACAGTTCTTGGCAAGCGGCTCCACGCTTCGGAAGCGACCTGCCGGGGAGCCGTGGTGAACAGGGTTTCTCGAATACCCGGGAAAATCAGGCCATGCGCTTGAGTGTGCCATCCTTCATGATGAACTGGTGATAAAGCGCCAGCAGTACATGCCCGGTCACCAGCCCCAGAAAACACCAGGCTATCGGCGTGTGCAGGTTACCGATCCCGCTCAGTGCCGACACGCCTTGTTTGCTTTTGGCAATCAGCTCTACATCGAAAAAATACAATCCATGCCCTTTGCTCAGCATGTACATGATTCCGGTGAAAGGCATCAGCAACATGCACAGGTACAGCAATCCATGACCGATCCTCACGGCCGTCTGGGTGGTGCGCGGATAGCGCGGACGGTATTCGAACTGATTCAGGGCCCATAGCAGGCGCAATATGGCCAGCACCAGAATCAGCAACCCCAGCGAAACGTGCCAGGTGCCGGAAAGCCTTGCCAGCCAGTGCTCGCCATTGCCGATCCGTTCGGTGAATCTGAAGAACTGATGCAGGATCAGTAGCGCCATCGTCCAGTGAAAGAAGCGGCTCAGGGCGCCATAGCGCTGGTATGAATCGGTGATCACCGAAAATCTCCTTATTTTACGGATATGAAGCGTACGGGCTTGGATGGCCGGTTGATTAAGTCAAGTTCGGACGATCAAGGTTCCGCGAAAAGGTGCTTCGGGCAATGATGTCTCGAGCCGAATCTGCTGGAGTAGCTGGTTCAAGCCAGCGGGTTCGTCGCCATGTCACTGCCAGGCAGCCTCCTGCGGAGGGCCTTGTATCTGAGCGGCAGGGAGGACCGAGTGTTCAGTGACGGGCGAGGAAATTGTTGCAGCGAGAGCAAGACCGAGCGAGCGGCAGGCCATGATGCTCTTCGCAGCGCTCCGGTTTCCTTGAGTATTTGCACGAGAGAAGCAGCCGATGAGGCAAATGAAACCCGCCATATCGGCTGTGGAACACCAGCGGCAGGTTGCGCTTCACCGGGTGGAGAAAGCGCAGCGGACCTTTCATTTCCAGCATTCGTTTACGGTCGCCGAGCCCGTTTCGCTCCGCGCGCCAGCTTCATCCAGCCCGAGGTTTGCGCACTTGCTGTCGTGAGCCTGGGCATTCTGGGCGGTGGCGGTGAGTGTATAAGTGTTGGCCGAGACGTCCTTGATGCTCAGTTTGTAGAGCTTGTTGGACGAGTCTTCCGGCATGTTCAGCTTGGCAACGGTATCGGCATAGGTGCCGTTCTGAGCAAAGTAGCGCTCCTGCCGGGCGGCCGCCTCGTTCAACAACGCCATGCCCTCGGTACGATTGCCGCGCAAGATGTATTCCTGATAGTTCGGATAGGCAATGGCCGCCAGGATCCCGATGATCACTGTGACGATGACCACTTCGATCAGGGTGAATCCCTGCTGGTGTCTGCTTTTCATTTTTCAGGATCGCTCTCGTCGCTGCTGGCGGCCGGCAGCAGACGCCAGCTTTGGCGACCGTTGGCTTGGTTGCCTGCAGAGAGTTTTTTGGAGGTGCCATCGGTGTAGTACTGGCGGGTGTTGCTAATGGTGAAACCGCCAGCAGGGGTTTCATAGCCGGAAACAACCTCGCCATTGAGGCCGTCCAGGTAATTCACGATGCCGTCGTTGTTCAAATCAAACACGTCGTAGGTCGTACGTTCACCAGCTAGATTGATGGCATAGGTGAAGCCTTTGAGGTTCGCTGTGCAGATATCCGAGTCCGGTATGACTGTAGAAAAAATGAGTCCGCTACCGTACAAGGCCATGTTGTTGATGAGTCGCTCACCATCGGCGCTATCGTCCACCTTGAGGTCCATATACCAGCCCCAGGTCTTCACGGCATCCGGATCACCAAGGTCGGTAGTATCAGGCTTGTACCAGGTAATGGATTTTCCAGTGATCAGGCGCCTGGTGTTGTCATTTGGAGCCGCACTCAGCGTCGATTCACTCAAATTACTGCGACTCTTGTCGGTATCGTCCTCGCTTGTATCCTGGCCTGCGGTCTGTAGATCCCATATGCCATAGAGACTTTGAGTCTGGGTGCTCGCCTTGTCTGGAAGGGTCAGGTATCGACCTGTGCCGAACGCTACCAGATAGCCGGTCAGCAGCGGGTGCCGGATCAACGTCGGGGCGGCGCTGATAGGCTGGCGCTTGCCTTCGCCATCCTTGGCAACATAGAGCGGTTTGCCGCCGAAGGACACCCGGAACTGATCCTTGATAGCCGAGCAATTTTCGGTGCATTTGCCAAACGTGATGGTGACAGTCGGGTCGTACAGGTCGAAGCGCCAGAGGTTGCCTAACAGATCCCCTGCGTAAACATAATCGGTTATGCCATCGCTGTTGAAATCTGCCGTCCGGATATTCGAAAGTCCGTTGCTGGCATCCGTATAGGTGTCGTCCGGATCGGTTTGGGCAGCCAGCTTGCTGATGATCTCCCCTGTTTCGATATCAAGTGCAAACAGGACGGCTTTGTTTGCCGAACTGTTGTAGCCATTGGGGACCAGCGCAGCCCACTGACCACTGTGCAAACGGGTAATTTCCGGTTTTGGAATGCTGTATCCCATATCGGCATCGTTGTCGCTGGTGAACTCCCAGAGCAATTCAGGCGCGGCGGGGTCGGTAATATCGAGTGCGAAGACACCTCGTCCTCCAGCACCCAGGCTGCCAACCAGGACGGTATGCCATGCGTTGCCAAAGTAGACATCGGCAACGGTAGGGGTGCCGTTCACGTAATACTGATGGTTGCCTGATTCGCCACCATATTCTGTAGATGTCAGCAGGTTGAGGTTTTCGATCACCGGCGTAGGCACGAAGGCGAAGGCTTCAACGCCGGTATTGGCATTGAATCCATGCAGCATGCCGTCGTTGGCTCCTACGTAAACCATGGGCGTACGGTTTTTTATGGCGTTCTGGAAGGTTATATAGGATGGTGTTCCGCCATCCAGAGCCCCGGCGCGATAGGCCAGGTATTGCGCGTTTTTTACCAGTGCCGGCGATGAGTCAATGATATCGCCCAGTATCGAGGTGCGACTCCGAAAGGTCGTACAGCCGCTGATTCCCTGGCAGCTGCCACGCACGAAGGCAACTCGAGCCTCGCCGTATCCATCGGTATTGACGGCATCCGGGCTTGCCTTGTTCAGGGCCGTCTGGAGATTCTGCCCCTTGAAAGTCTTGTCCTGCAGGTTGTCCCACTCGAACGGGACCAATTCACTATTCGTGTCGTCGGCCATCCAGATTTTTCTGGAGATTGGGATAGGGATATTTTCACTGGCTTTCCAAACGGTGCTGCTGGCAATGCCAGTGCTGGTAGAGATTTGCTTCTGCTTGATCAAGTCTCCGGTCCAGTCGTCAATATCGAAATCCGTGCGATAGACATAGGCTGTGTCATCGGTGGTAGCGCTACTGCGGTCCACCGACGGGCTGTTGACCGAGGCATTGTTCTGCAGGATTTTGTTGAAGGCGCTTCTCAATTGCTCCTTCAGGGTCAGGGCGTTAGTGACCAGAAAGTAGTTGTCAGGGTCGCCGTCGATGGTGGTGGTGTCTCGTCCGGCGATACCGTATTTGGCCGCGTACCAGAGAGGGTTGTTCAGGGTTGTGGCGGCAGGCGTTTGGCTGGGGATGAAGGCTTGAGTGCTGGTATTTGCCGGCTGCCCGTTGAGCTTTCCCGTCCCGTTGATCCAGGGCAGCTTGGCGCAACCTGCCGGAAAGGAGGTAGGGTCACCCTTCTGAGAGGGGGTTGGGTTGCAGTAACCCGCATTTTGGTCCGGCGGCACATTGAGGAAATAATTAAGGCTTGTGTTCTTGTCCTGCACCACAAGGTAGACACCGTCGCGATCCGTACCGGATATCACGTAGCCCAGGTTCTGGTTGCTGCCGGTGGACTCAGCGGTTGGAGTGACTTGGACAATCAGCTTGCCCTCCAAGATCTTGATCTCATAGGTCACCATGACATCGGTGTCGAAGTCGCTACCTTGCTCGTCCGCCTCGAAGTTGACGCGGAACTTCGCTCCGGTGGCGGAGTACTCCTCGACATAGAGATCGGCGATGGGGTCGGTGGGCTGGTACTGATCCTTGGTGCGATCGGCGCCTTGCCCCTTGATCGTTTTTGCGAATGGCACCAGGGAAATTGTATTTTCACCTACTGTGAATTCGAATTTCGGCAGGGGAGAGGCCAGGGCCACGACATAGGTATCCGTGGTCTGGTCGCCGGATGTGGAGCTTCTCAAGTCGGTCGTGCTGCCGTAGCGGGCGATAGAGGCAGAATAGTAGCTACCCTGCTTGGTCGGCTCTTCCGGCGACAGGCCGCGGATATTGCCGAGTGTGGTGACCTGTTTGGCCGTCGGGGCATAGTCCTCGTTGTCGCCAACCGCCCCGATGAAGCGTAGGCCCGGCACACTGGATTCGAAAGTAGTGATCTTATCTGCCTGCGTGCTGACATTCAGTTTATCGAGATCTCCGCTGAATGATCCGAATGCACTCCCGGGCAACTGGTCGGAATCGTAGGAAACGTTCAGGTTGCTCATCACCAGCATGTTGGGCTTGGCGCACCACTTGGCCTTGGCGGCGCTGTTGCTGGCGTAGGGGTCGTCCCAGGTGGCGGATGTCAGGCCGACGGCACTGTCTTGAGTGCTGGAGCCGCTGACCTTGAAGGCCTCGGTAGGCGATTTTTTGCCGGCGAAGTAGCGCAGCGTCTCGTACATCATTTCGCCGATCGGGTTGCCCCAATCCACATAGTGGCCTTCCTCCATGATGCCGGTGCGGTAGTAGATTTTGTAGGGTTGGTTACTTATCTTGTCATTGTAATATTCACTGCTTGTCTTGCCGTTGTTGTAGTCGCGGATACGCAGGTTGTTCAGGGCTTTGACAATGGTGGCGTTGGAGGAGAACCGTCCCGTTTGAGCGTCGATTTCGTCCTGGAATTGGGAGACGACCTTGCGTAGTACGCCCCCGGACATGTTCTTGTCGTAGCTGCCGGTCAGCAGACCGAACAGCATGGTGCCGTCCTCGCCAAACTCATGCAGCAGACCTACGGGCTTGTAGTGGCCGTTCGAATAGCGCTTGCAATCGGTGCTGGAGCTGTTGGCGCTAGGATAGTCGTCGCTGCACACCTCAACCCGTACGGTGTAGTTTTTACGAGAGCCTTTATGTGTGTTGCCGTTCAAAACCGGGCTTTCGGACGATGCCCAGTCCCAGACGCGAGCCGTGCTGTTGGTGACTACCGACAGGTAGGGGGGGAGGTTGCTGCAGTTGCTCAGTGTTTTGCAGTTCGTGCTGGCGCCCATGGTGACATTACCGAAGAAGTGCCGTTTTCCCGTCTCCGGTTGGCTCAGTGGGGTGTAGTCGCTGATGAGATAGCCGTCTTCGGTCTGGCTGGTGTACTCCTTGGCCCAGGAATGGCTGTCCTGGGGAATGTAGGCGCGGCGAAGGATGGTTTGTGTTTCGGTATCGGTCTCCCGGTGGCCGCCATAGAGCACCTTGCGCAGTGCGTCGATCCGGCTGGTGGTGACATAGTTCAGCCAGTTCCCGGACCATTGGCCAGGGCATTTCCACTGAGCACTCTGGGAGGTTGTCCCGGCCGGGGTAAATAGATCGCTATTAGCGCTGCCGCCCGAGTGGCTGTAGCAGAGATTCGAATCGAACAGGCCGTAATACTGGATGCTCGGCTTGAAATGCAGATCCAGTACGCTATCGCCGTCTATATCGCTGGCATCGTTATAGGCTTCGAAGAACAGGGTGTGATCGCGGCCCAGGACGAGCATGCTCAGCGGAGGCACTGCCTTGCTGACAAACAAGGGAATCTGAGAGAGGTTGATATCGGCGTGTGTCAGTCGACCGGCGGCTAGTAGGCCGAGAGTGAGTAGGGTTTTGCGCAGCATGGCGTTCTCCAACAGGGCTGCTAATTACTGACTCTGATGACCGAGCGTAGGCAGAGAGCCTCAGGGCCACATTCCTTGTAGTCAGCGTTGCCTTGAAAGGCTTGAGCGTTGATTTCGTAGAAAACAGGACAGTTCCCGCTTTCGTCCGGGGCGTTGTTCAGGTAATTCTGGGTGCAGCTAGATTGATTGCTGGGCGGGACTTCGCGGATATACCAGCGAGCGCTGCGCTCCAGGGTTGTCGAACTATCCAACCCCTGGTACTGGAACGACTCCTCGAAGTTGGTGGCGTATGAATCTGCAGTGAGCTTGTCACTGAAAAGACAGGGTGTGCTGCCATCGGCGTCCTCGACGCACAGATTTGGAAGAATGCCTTTGCTGGTTAGCTTGGCGATACGCCGCTCGCCTTCGCGCAAGGCCGATTCGGCAGCGTTGTTCAGGCGTTTCTGTTCGATCAGGTTGCCGGTAATGCGGGCTTCCAGGGTCACTTCGCGCATGCTGGTCGTGGCCAGCAAGGTGATGATGAGCAGCATGAACAAGGTGACGACAAGGGTTGCGCCGCGCTGTTGCAGTGGCCTAGCGGAAAAATGTCGAGAACCGGTCATGGCATCAGGTTCCTTACGGCCATGCCGCTGCTGACGATCCGGTAGAGGCGTTCGTCCTGGCAGGGGCTGTCCTCCTGGCCGGTGAGTGCTTTCCATTGCCCGCAGGCCACGTTCTCCATGCCCTGGTTGAGTTGGCCCTGGGTACTGGCCAGCAGAATGGAATAGCGCAGGCTGCGGATGACCGGGTTGCTGGCATCGAGAGTGCTGGTGTAGCCGGTCACTGTCTTCGTTCCGAGCGGGCCAGTACCTAATTCGAAGTGGATGTCCTCGATCCCTGCGACCAGTTCCTGCCCGTTGCAGCGCAGGCTGCTGTTGTTTTTGTCGAGAGTGATTATTTCGATGAAGGCCGGTGGGTTGGTTATCGGGGTGGTGTAGGGCTGGGAAAGGTCGGTAGTACCGCCTGGGCCGTTGCCCGCACAGTCTCGCTCATCGGCATCACGGGGCTGGTAGCGCAGGCAGATGCTGGTAGCGTCGATTTTACTGATCGATATTCCACTGCCCAGGGCGCAGGTTTTGCCACCAGCGGTCTTGGAAGTGGCGGGAAAAGCCTGTTCCATATCGACATCGGGACGCCGCCGGTAGCCGGCCTTGGCCAGTTGCTGTTCCAGCAGTAGTAGCGTGAAGCGGCCATTTTCCTGGTTGTCGGATTGGCCCTGCTGGTAGAGGTAGTGGCGTTTGTTGTCGATGTAGATCTGGCTGACGCCCAGCAAGAGAAAGCAGCTGAGGGTCATGGCGACCATCAGTTCGACCAGGGACAGTCCGTGTTGTCTCGTCGAATGACGCATGGCGGTTCTTCCTCAGAGTTCTGTGCGAAGCCGATAGCGACAGGTGACTTTTTCGTCTTCTTCGCTTGCCGTGGCGTCCAGGCATTCACCTTTTTTCACTTGCCAGGCGAGCTGGATTTCGATGGCCGAGCCATTGGTGGAGCAGTTCGTTGGGGTGGCGGAGCGGCAGATATAGAAGTCGCTGCTGAGCAGATCCGCCGCGCCAGGCAGGATCTCGCCGGTTTTTTTTGCCCAGCAGCTCAGGCGCTGCGAGGCGCTGGCAGGCAGTGGCGAACAGGTCTCGGGCGCATTCGGAAAGGTACTGCTTTTGGCCTTGTAGTAGCCCGATGTGCTGGGTGGCAGGCCATTGCTATCGACGATGTCCGCGCTGCGGATGATTTCGATCAGGTCGTCGGCCAGCATGGCGGCGGCATTGCGTTGTACCGAATCCTGGGTGAAGGTGATGGTCCTGGCTTGCATGGCCACCATGCCCAGTACACCGATGGCGACCAGTACGATGGTGACCAGCATTTCGATCAGGCTGAAGCCTTGTACGTGTGGGGTCGGGCTGATGGTCTTCATTCGTTCGTCGTTTTCTCGGCTTTGATAAAGCCCGGTGGACTGACGCTGACGGTATAGGTGACAGGCGTTCCGGTGCTGCTGAAGATGACGTTTGCCGCCGTGGCGGAGCCGTCGGTCTGGAACGTGATATTACTAATGCCCGGAGTGGCCATCACACTGTCGGGTAGCGTTATTGTGCGGACGGTCGCATTACTTTGGGTGGCTTTCCAGGTTATCGAGTCGTCTTCCTGGCTGACCTTGATGGGGACACGTTTGGTGACGGCATCGGCGCGAGCTGCCTGCAACAGGGCCTGGAACTCGGCTGCCGCGGCCTGGAGGCGGTGGTTGCGGATGATATTTTCGAAGGCGGGTACCGCTATCGAGATGAGGATGGTCAGCAACAGGATGACGGTCATCAGTTCGATCAAGGTAAAGCCTGCCGAAGGTTTTCTTGCTGGCATGAACTGTTCCAGATATTGGGTGGTTTCGTCGTATTCGGAAAATCCGTGGGATACGGTTGTCATTTTCCAACGCATACCGTTTGGTTTGCCGGGGGTACGGCCTGCCCGGTTTCGCTGCGAACGCGCCCCTGACGATTGAGGATGACCCGCCAGGCGACTTCTTCCTTCTCGTTGCATAAGGTGAATGTGCCGTTGCTGACAGGGGTCAGCCCGCCAGCCTGAAAGCGAATCTGCTTGGAGCCGGACCAATACAGCCGGTGTCCGCTGGTCAGCAGGTTGAACAGCAGGGGCGAGCCATCTGCATCCTTGTGGCGGAGCAGCCAGCCACGTTCCCAGGCATCGTCGCAGGACTGGCCCTGGCTGGAGCCACATAGCCTGACTTCGTGGTTATGTTCGATGCTGTAGGCCCGGGCGCTTTTGAGGAAGGCGACCAATTCGTTGCGCAGGGCTTCGTGGCGGCTGCGTTCGACCCACGCGGCCAGTTCCGGTATGGCAAGTGCAGTCAATAGGGCGAGTAGAGCGATGCAGCAAAGCAGTTCGAGCAGGCTGAAAGCCCGGCAAGTCATGTGGTTCATAACCCGATTCCTTTCCCTGGCAAGGTGTGTATCCTTACAGCCACCTTCATGATCGATGACGATATCAGAAGCGATGATTAGAGAATGTGATAGTGCCGAGGTAGTTGTGATCGGGGCTGGAATCCTGGGGTTGCTATCCGGGCTGATGCTTGCCCGCGAGGGACTGCAGGTCGTTCTGGTCGAGCAGGGCAAGGCTGGCAGCGAGGCGTCCTGGGCGGGAGGAGGGATCGTCTCGCCACTCTATCCCTGGCGCTACAGTACGGCCGTAACGGCCCTGGCGCATTGGTCGCAGGATTTCTATCCGCAACTGGGCGAGCGCCTGTTGGCCGAGACGGGAATCGACCCACAAGTGCATGTTACCGGCCTTTACTGGCTCGATCTTGAGGATGAGGCCGAAGCCCTGGCCTGGGCGCGGAAGTTTGATCGTCCTCTGCGTCCGGTGTCGATGGAGGCTGTCCATGCCGCAGTACCGCCGTTGGGCGCCGGCTTTTCCAGTGCGATCTTTATGGCGAACGTGGCTAATGTCCGCAATCCGCGCTTGTTGCAAGCCCTGCGCGCCAGTCTCGAGCGTATGCCGAACGTGCGCTTGATTGAGCAGTGCGAGGTGACAGGCTTCCTGCGCGAAGGCGAGCGGATCGTTGGCGTGGAGTCTTCTCAGGGAGCATTGCGCGGCGAAAATGTCGTGGTGACGGCTGGGGCCTGGAGCGGCAACTTGCTGGCTGGCCTGGGGCTGGAGTTGCCGGTCAAGCCCATGAAGGGCCAGATGATTCTCTTCAAGTGCGCGGAAGACTTTCTACCCAGCATGGTCATGGCCAAGGGGCGTTATGCGATTCCCCGGCGGGATGGGCACATCCTGGTCGGTAGTACCCTGGAGGATGTAGGGTTCGACAAGGTGCCTACGGAGGATGCACTGGAGAGCCTGCAGGCTTCGGCGTATGAGCTCCTGCCGGCGCTGCAGGAGGCGACGGTGCTCAAGCACTGGGCTGGCTTGCGTCCCGGTTCGCCCGATGGCATTCCCTATATCGGTGCGGTAGCGGGGGCCGAAGGGTTGTGGCTGAATTGTGGCCACTTCCGCAATGGTCTGGTGCTGGCTCCGGCTTCCTGCCGGTTGTTGACCGATCTGATGCAAAAGCGCGAGCCGCTCATCGATCCTGAGCCCTACCGGCCGCGGTTGTCGGCCCGCAGCGCCTGAGCGCGCTGCTTCTGATCATTGCAACGCTTCTTTATGAAAATGCTGGAGAGCTTCCCGTGAACAGGAAAACCACGTCTCTGGCCGGGCTCGGCGGGCTGGTGTATTCCACCGACAAGGGCCGTTGCTGTCCGGAATGCGGGCATCCGACGAATGCTTGTGTCTGCCAGCAGTCCATGGTTCCGGCGGGCGATGGAATCGCCCGGGTTCGCCGTGAAACCAAGGGGCGTGGCGGCAAGACGGTGACCTCCATCAGTGGCGTGCCTCTGGCTGAAGCCGAGCTCAAGGAGCTGGCCAGTGCCTTGAAACGGCGTTGCGGTACGGGAGGTTCGCTCAAGGATGGTGTCATTGAAATCCAGGGGGATCATGTTCAGTTGTTGATCGATGAATTGGTCGGCCGTGGTTTCAAGGCGAAGAAAAGCGGTGGCTGATGCATCTGCAGAAAATATGATCTTCTCTTCACGTCCCGGAACCAAACAGTGATAGGGAGAGCTCGATGTCTGTACGACGCACGCGCAAATCGGACGGTAGCCAATGGACTGCGGCAGATAGCCGTAGTCTCTACGGAATCCGTCACTGGGGGGCTGGATATTTCGCCATCAATGATGCCGGTAGCGTGGAAGTACGGCCCCAGAGCGACTCCGGTAAGCCTATCGATTTCGGCTATTTGATCGGTCAACTGCGCGAAGCCGGATTGAGCCTGCCTCTGCTGGTGCGCTTTCCTGACATTCTGCAAGATCGGGTCCGCCGCCTGACCGGGGCTTTCGACACGCATATCGACAAGCTCGATTACAGCGGTCGCTATACGGCTTTATTCCCGATCAAGGTCAACCAGCAGGAAGCGGTAATCAAGAGCATCATCGCCACGCGAGACGTCGCCATCGGGCTGGAAGCCGGTTCCAAGCCGGAACTGATGGCGGTTCTGGCGCTGGCACCGAAAGGCGGTACCATCGTCTGCAATGGCTACAAGGATCGCGAATTCATCCATTTGGCGCTGATCGGGCAGAAGATCGGCCACAATGTTTTTATCGTGATCGAGAAGGAATCCGAGGTGGAGCTGGTCATCGAGGAGGCCAGGCAGCTTGGCTTGGTTCCGCAGCTCGGTTTGCGGGTTCGCCTGTCGTCGCTGGCCTCCTCCAAGTGGGCGGATACCGGCGGCGAGCGAGCCAAGTTCGGTCTGTCTGCGGCCCAGCTATTGTCGGTGATCGAGCGTCTACGCGAGGCTGGTATCGAGCAAGGTGTCCGCCTGCTGCATTTTCACATGGGGTCGCAGATCGCCAATCTGGCCGATTATCGCCAGGGTTTTCGGGAAGCTATCCGTTATTACGCGGAACTGCGTGCCCTGGGCTTGCCGCTCGATCATATCGATGTTGGCGGCGGGCTGGGGGTGGATTATGACGGAACCCATTCCCGTAACAGCAGTTCGATCAACTATGACATGGATGAGTACGCCGGTACGGTGGTTGGCATGCTCAAGGAATTCTGCGATCGACAGAATCTGCCGCATCCGAATATTTTCTCTGAAAGCGGCCGTGCGATGAGTGCGCACCATGCCGTGTTGGTGATTCAGGTTACCGACATCGAGCGGCACAACGATGAGCTGCCTCAGGTCGAAAAGCGTGACGAACTGCCGGATACCGTGCGTGCGCTGGTCGATCTGACCGGCCCGACGGATGCGGAGATGGTTACGGAAACCTACTGGCGTGCGACTCACTACATGAGCGAATCGGCTGCCCAGTATGCTTCCGGCAAGCTGACGCTGACGCAGAAGGCTCTGGCCGAGCAAAGCTACTTTGCCATCTGTCGCCGTTTGTTCGAACAGCTCAAGGCCAGTCAGCGCTCGCATCGGGCGATTCTGGATGAGCTGAACGACAAGCTGGCCGATAAGTACATCTGCAACTTCTCGGTTTTCCAGAGTTTGCCGGATACTTGGGCCATCGGGCAGATCCTGCCCATCGTACCCCTGCAGCGCCTTGTCGAGGAGCCTGTGCGCCGGGCGGTCCTGCAGGACCTGACATGTGATTCCGATGGCAAGATTCGCCAGTATGTCGACGAGCAGAGCATTGAAACCAGTATGCCAGTACACGAAGTGCAGCCAGGAGAGGAGTATTTTCTAGGCGTATTTTTGGTGGGTGCGTATCAGGAAATCCTGGGCGACATGCACAATCTGTTTGGCGATACCGATTCGGTCAATATCTATCAGCGCCAGGATGGCAGTTATTACCACAGCGGGATCGAGACTCACGACACTATCGAAGACATGCTGCGCTATGTGCACCTGTCTCCGGAAGAGCTCATGACACGCTATCGCGACAAGGTTTCCGGTGGGCATCTGACGGCCAGGGAGCGCACCCAATTCGCCGATGCCTTGCGCCTGGGGTTGACGCGCTCTTCATATCTCATGCCCTGAAACGGGAACACATGGTGAATGATAAAAGAATTCGGACAGAGCATTTTGGTCTGATATTTGAAGCTAGGATGAGGAAAAAGAAGCTCCCAGGACGAAAACGACCATCGCCTGGCGATGAACAATAACCTCTGTTGTGTTGGAGAACCCCGATGGAATCTCTCAGAACTCGGCTCAGGGAAATTTCCGTTGCCTGGCACGTTCAGGCAGATGGTGCATTTTCAAGTTTCCCGCTGGATACGCAGGATGGATATCGGCGCTTTCTCGAAGCTCATGCCTTGGCATTGGTGCCGCTGGAAGAAGCTTTGGAGCGAAGGGGAATCGGGCGTTTGTTGCCTGACTGGATGGAACGTCGTCGACGCTTCGTATTGACGGAGGATATCCAGGTGCTGGGTGGGCAGATCCCAACGCCTGCCAGGGTCGAGTTGCCTGAGAACGATGCCTGGCTATGGGGCGTAGCCTACGTCCTGGAAGGTTCGCGTATGGGCAGCCGCATGCTGGGGAAAAAGATTCATGAGTCCGACAACGCGTGGGCAAAGAAGGCTACAGGCTACCTGACCCACCGCCAGGACGAAGCGATCTGGCCGAAGTTCGTTGCCTGTCTCGAAGAGGCTGCGGATCGACTGGATGAACACTCAGCGATCGCTGGCACGAAGCAGGCTTTCGAGCTGTTTCTGCAAGCAGGCAGGGCAAAAGCAGCTCAGGCTTCCTGATATTTGGCAGGGCCAAGGCAGAGCATTCTGGCAAGCTGCCGCCTGGAACGCATGATGAAGGTGGTGGGCCTTCCCGGGCTCGAACCGGGGACCGAGCGATTATGAGTCGCGCGCTCTAACCAACTGAGCTAAAGGCCCCCAGAAGGCGGGGCGGATTATACCGATCACTTTCCCGACGCAACAAGCTATTGAGCGAAAATCACTTGAATTTACTTTTCACTCGCTGGATGCCTTGCCAGCTTGCTGGCTGCGCAGTTTTAGCAAATCCGGGCGGTGTATATCGAATACGCCGGGTTTGCTACGGCTGAGGATTCCTTCGCGAGCCATTCGGTTGATCAATGATGAAACGGTTTGCCGAGTTGTGCCGAGCAGGCGGGCGATATCTTCGGTGTTGAGGTCGAGTTCCAGTCGATGGCTGTCATTGTGCAGGCGTCCCTTGCGAGCCAGCATGCCATCGAAAAAGCGGGCCAGCCGACCTTCCACATCCCGAAACGCCAAATCCTCGATGATCCGCATGGAGTTGCCGAGCGTTTGACCCAGCACGCGGATGATGATGGGAACGGCACCAGGCATCGAGCTCAGCTTGCTGAGCATCAGTGACGTTTCGCCCAGCAGGACTTCGGTGGGTTTTACCGCTTGCAGGTAGGCACCGCTGTGAGTGCTGTAGATATCCCCGGCTTCGAGAAAGGTCAGGGTATATTCCTTGTCTTCGAAAGCGAGAAAGACGCGTATTCGTCCGTTCTGGACAATGAATACGCTGTTGCGAGAGCCACCTGGACTGCCAAGCAGTTCTCCTTCGATCAGCTCGCGTCGATGGAATCCCTGCAGCAATGCAGGATCATCGAAGGCCTGGAGAGGATGGCCGGGAGCTCGTTTGTCTGTTTCGCTCATGCTTGTCGTTTTGGATTGCCGTTATTAAACATCAGCAAGCATAGCTGGTCAGTAACGGCTTGGTCCAAATCGGGAATAAAGAAGAGAAAGGCCTCCAGCCAGTCGCTGGAGGCCTTCGATCACTCGTCGAGGAACGAACGCAGGTGTTCGCTACGAGTAGGGTGACGAAGCTTGCGCAGTGCCTTGGCCTCGATCTGGCGGATACGCTCGCGCGTGACATCGAACTGCTTGCCGACTTCTTCGAGGGTATGGTCGGTATTCATGTCGATACCAAAACGCATCCGCAGTACCTTGGCTTCACGTGCGGTCAGGCCTGCGAGAACTTCGCGTGTGGCTTCCTTGAGGCTTTCGACTGTAGCTACGTCGATCGGGGATTGCATGGTGGCGTCTTCAATGAAGTCGCCCAGGTGCGAATCCTCGTCATCCCCGATCGGTGTTTCCATGGAAATGGGTTCTTTGGCGATCTTGAGTACCTTGCGGATCTTGTCCTCGGGCATTTCCATGCGTTCGCCAAGCTCTTCCGGCGTTGGTTCGCGGCCCATTTCCTGCAGCATCTGCCGGGAAATGCGATTGAGCTTGTTGATAGTCTCGATCATGTGCACCGGGATCCGGATGGTGCGGGCCTGGTCGGCAATCGAACGGGTGATCGCCTGGCGAATCCACCAGGTTGCATAGGTCGAGAACTTGTAGCCGCGGCGGTATTCGAATTTGTCTACCGCTTTCATCAGGCCGATGTTGCCTTCCTGAATCAGGTCGAGGAATTGCAGCCCGCGGTTGGTGTATTTCTTGGCAATGGATATCACCAGACGCAGGTTGGCTTCGACCATTTCCTTTTTGGCTCGGCGGGCCTTGGCTTCGCCGATGGACATGCGGCGGTTGATATCCTTGATCTCGCCGATGGAGAGATTCGTTTCCTTTTGCAGTTCGAGCAGCTTGTGCTGGCAGGCCTGAATGGCTTCCCGATGCTTGGCAAGGGCCTCGGCATACTTGCTCTTGCCGGCAGCAAGTTTTTCGGCCCAGCCGAGCTCGGTTTCCTGACCGGGGAACAGACGCAGGAAGTCTGCACGAGGCATGCGGGCGTCACGCACGCAAAGCTGCATGATGCTGCGTTCCTGGGTGCGAACCTGGTTGAGCGTGCCGCGCACATGTTCGACCAGTGCATCGTATTGCCGGGGAATGAGCTTGATCGGCATGAACAATTCCGCCAGGGCAGCTTGTTCAGCAAGGCTCTGTGCGCTGTTACGGCCATGTTTTTGCAGGGCTTTCTCGGTTTTTTGCAGTTGCTCGGCTACTGCACCGAAACGCAGACGAGCCACTTCCGGGTCGGGGCCACCGTCGCCTTCTTCTTCTTCGGTATCTCCATCGGCGCTTTCTTCTTCGTCGTCGTCCTTGCCTTCGGTGGCGGCAGCCTTGGTGGGTGCCTGTGGCGCGACAGGTTCGACTTCCTCGGCGGAGGCGCCGTCGTCATCCGGGTCGATATAGCCACTGAAAATATCGGACAGGCGGCCGCTTTCGCTCACGACGCGATCGTATTCGGCAAGAATGCTGGCGACGCTGCCAGGGAAATGGGCTATGGCGCCCATGACTTCACGAATGCCTTCTTCGATACGCTTGGCGATTTCGATTTCGCCCTCGCGAGTCAGTAGCTCGACTGTACCCATTTCACGCATATACATGCGCACAGGGTCAGTGGTGCGGCCGATATCCGTTTCGACTGCGGCCAGTGCCGCCGCAGCTTCTTCTGCGGCGGCTTCGTCGGTTTCGGCTTCGGCTAGAAGCAGAGCATCGGCATCCGGGGCACTCTCGAATACATTGATGCCCATGTCGTTGATCATGCGGATGATGTCTTCCACCTGTTCCGGATCGGAAATATCCTCCGGAAGGTGGTCGTTAACCTCGGCGTAAGTCAGGTAGCCTTGCTCGCGGCCACGCTGGATCAACTCTTTGAGGCGGGATTGCTGTTGCGCTTTTCCGGACATAGAACCCTATCCACTGATGGTCTGGCGGGCTGAACACAAGCGAAGAATTATAGCTCAATTTTGCTTGTGTGTGCCAGTTGAGGCCGGGGTCGGCAGTGAAGTGCCGTGTTGCAGCAGTTCACAAAGCTGCTCTTTTTCTTCTTTGCTGAGCTCGCTTTCGCGGGCTTTGCAGAGAAGCGATTCGAGTCGTTGCTCATGTTGTCTGGCTGCAAGTTTGTTTATGGTGTCGAAAAATTGTTGTTCAAGGTTATCCTCGGATATTAGCCATTCCTTTTCTGCCAGGGCCCGTAGCAGGCGGCCTTGATCGGTTCCGTGCCAGCGCGCCATAAGTTGCAGCGAGCGCAGGTTCGGACTTTTCTGCAAGGCTCCCAGCAGGGCTACGAGTAGTTGAAAGTAGGTGTCTTCTTCTGCGGCAAAGTTACTGGCGTCTTCGACTTTTTGCGCGAACTCCGGATAGCGTAGCAGGGTACGAAGAGTTGTCAGGATTGGTGGTTCGACCGTGCTTGGTCGGTATGAGAGGCGAGGTTGATAGTCCTGCCGTTGAGGTCGTCGGCCTATCTGCTTTTGAGAAATTGGTGCCTGTTGGCCCGGGTCGCTATCTGTAGCGGCATCGCGAAAATAAGGAAGCTGCGCAGGAGCGGTTACAAGGGTAGCGCTTGCCGCCTGCAGGGCTTCGTCATTGAGTCCAGTAAGTTCTGACAGGCGCTGGAGCATCAAGCGGCGCAGGTTGGCGCCTGGAATCTGATCGATAAGCGGGGCGGCGAGTGCGGCCAGGTGCGCCTTGCCTTCCAGTGAATTGGGCGCAGCCTCTTCGCCAAGTTTCTGGAAGAAGTAGTCGGCCAGAGGCTGGGCTTGCTGTTGCATGCGAGCGCGAAAGGCATCCGGGCCTTCGCTACGCACCAGGCTATCCGGGTCTTCGCCTTCGGGTAGAAATAGAAAACGGGTGCGGCGACCGTCCAGAAGGCAGGGCAGGGCCGCTTCCAGTGCGCGCCAGGCTGCCTTGCGTCCAGCCTGGTCGCCATCAAAGCAGAACAGGATACTGGGCGTTATGCGGAACAGCCGCTTGAGGTGTTCCGTGCTGGTTGCCGTGCCCAGTGTCGCGACAGCGTTGCGCAGGTTTTGCTGAGCAAGCGCTATGACATCCATGTAGCCTTCCACAACAAGGATTTCGTCGAGGTGGCGGTTGTGCTGCCTTGCTTCGAACAGTCCGTACAGTTCCTGCCCTTTGTGGAAGATCGGTGTTTCCGGCGAGTTGAGATACTTGGGCTTGTCGTCGCCTAGGACTCGGCCACCAAAGGCGATTACCCGGCCGCGGCTATCGCGAATAGGAAACATGATACGGTCGCGGAAACGGTCGTAGCGCTTGCCAGTCTCAGGATTTTCGATCAGTAGACCGGCATCGATCATTGCCTTTTGTTGCAGGGCATCGCCACCCAGGTGCTTGAGCAGGTTGTCCCAGCCTGGGGGCGCGAGACCGAGGCCGAAATCGCGGGCGATGATTCCAGTCAGTCCGCGTCCTTTCAGGTAATTGATGGCCGGGCCTCTGGATGAGTGGCTTTTGAGTGCCTGGCGGTAATAGTTGGATGCGGCGGCCATCAGGGCATATAGCGGGGAGTCCGTTGCCTGGCGTGGCTTGGGGGGAAGGCCGGTTTCTTCGCGTAGAACCTCGACGCCTGCTTGTCTGGCCAGTTCCTCGACAGCCTGGGGAAAATCCAGGTGGTCGTGGTCCATCACAAAACCAAGGGCGTTGCCACCGGCTCCGCAGCCGAAGCAGTAATAGAATTGTTTGTCCGGGCTGACAGTAAAGGAGGGAGTCTTTTCGTTGTGGAAGGGGCAGCGTGCGGAGTAATTCTTACCAGTTTTCTTGAGCGTGATACGTGAGCCGATTACATCGACGATATCCGTACGATTCAGCAGATCATCGATGAAAGGTTGGGAAATCAGTCCGGCCATGGCTCGTCAGTATCAGGTGGGCCGGGAGCAAGAAAACCCCGAACATTCGCTTGTGCGATGCGGGGTCTCCGTTCGGCTTCCATTCAACAGGAAGCCTGCTTGCTACTGGCGTATCAGTAGAGGCGAACGCTGCGGCGCTGTTCGCGCTGCACTTTCTTGGCATGGCGCTTGACTGCTGCTGCCGCCTTGCGCTTGCGTTCGGAGGTGGGTTTCTCATAGAACTCGCGGCTACGAACTTCAGCCAGAATACCGGCCTTTTCACAGGAGCGCTTGAAGCGACGCAGGGCTACGTCGAAAGGTTCGTTTTCTTTAACTTTGACAGCAGGCATCCAGGGCGTACCTTCACTTGATTACCGGTTTGCAGCGTACTTCGGTCGGTGGCTCGCAAGCACGCTGATTTTTAAGGGTTGCGGATGGTACCCCGTCGACATGTGGAATGCAAAGTTTCCGGCGGGAAAAGCACTGGTCTAGCAATGACCGAGGCGATTAATATGCGCGCCTTCTTTTGATGGCTTCTCAAGGTACGAGCCCATGCGAGTGCTAGGGTTGGAAACGTCCTGCGACGAAACCGGTGTTGCGCTGTACGATAGTGAGCAGGGGTTGTTGGCCGATGCTTTGTTCAGTCAGGTTGACCTGCATAGTGTCTATGGTGGCGTGGTTCCCGAGCTGGCGTCGCGTGATCATGTGAAGCGTCTGTTGCCGCTGATTCGTCAGGTTCTGGACGAAGCTTGCTGTGAGGCTTCCGGGATTGATGCGCTGGCCTATACGGCCGGACCCGGTTTGGTCGGGGCCTTGCTCGTTGGCGCATCCTGCGCTCAGGCATTGGCTTTGGCCTGGAATGTCCCGGCTGTGGCAGTTCATCATATGGAAGGGCATCTTCTGGCGCCGATGCTGGAAGAGGCGCCACCGACTTTCCCTTTCGTCGCCTTGCTGGTTTCCGGTGGGCATACGCAACTGGTAAAGGTCGAAGGAATCGGTCGTTACGAGCTGCTTGGCGAGTCCATCGACGATGCGGCAGGCGAGGCCTTCGACAAAACTGCCAAGTTACTCGGTCTAGGGTACCCAGGTGGGCCGGAAATCGCTCGTCTTGCCATGACTGGCACGCCGGGGCGTTTCGTCTTGCCACGACCGATGACCGATCGCCCCGGTCTGGATTTCAGCTTCAGTGGCCTCAAGACGTCTGCACTGAATACCTGGACCAGATGCCGTAATGCCGGAGATGATGGCGCTCGGACCTGCAGCGATATCGCGCTGGCCTTCCAGCAGGCAGTGGTCGATACGCTGACGATCAAGTGCCGCCGGGCTTTGCAGCAGACTGGCCTGACACGTTTGGTTATCGCTGGTGGAGTAAGCGCCAACCAAGCTTTGCGCGATTCGCTGGCATTGATGTTGGCTGAAATGAATGGACAGGTTTTCTATGCCCGTTCCCGGTTTTGTACGGATAACGGTGCAATGATTGCCTATGCTGGCTGTCAACGGTTGTTGGCCGGTCAACACAATGGGCCAGCGATCGAAGTGCAGGCCAGATGGCCGATGGAGCGCCTCGAGGCGATCTGAAGCGAATAGCTACCGGGGAGCTGGCCTGAGACCGTGCCGATCAAGGTTACAGCGGCTCATGCTGTCTTGAAGTGTTGCCTGGTCAGCTATTGCTAGCAGTGCAGCAATTATATCGAGACCATTCAATCCTTCAAAAGCCACGGGTAACTAACTAAATGGTCAACTCTGAGCGGCATACGGGAAAATAGTGTGGATACGGTTTTTATCGAGGGGCTGGAAGTAGAAACCCTGATTGGAGCCTACGAATGGGAGCGCAATATCCGACAGTGCCTGTACCTGGATTTGGTCATGGGCTGGGATATCCGTCCTGCAGCCGCAGGGGACGCCCTGGACGAGGCACTTGACTATGCGAAGGTCATTGCCAGCGTCGAGCAGTTTGCCGCGCAGGCCGATTACATATTGGTCGAGACATTTGCCGAGGATTTGGCGAGCATGCTTATGCGCGAATTCGGCATTCCCTGGCTGCGGGTGCGTGTGAACAAGCCAGGTGTCCACCCTTGTGTGCGTAGTCTGGGCGTGGAGATCGAGCGCGGATGTCGATGATTTCTGTGTTGCTTGGCCTTGGGAGCAATGTCGAGCGTGAAAAGCATCTGGTCGCAGCATTGGATGAATTGGCCGGCATCTTTACGGATATGCGTTGTTCTGCAGTCTTCGAAAGCCTGGCGGTCGGCTACAAAGGTGATAATTTCTATAATCTAGTGGTCGCTGGACTGACAAGTCTGCCGGTACTGGAGCTGGACCGGCGACTGAAACTCATCGAGGCGGACAATGGCCGTTACGCGCCGGATCGTAGGGGGCTGCCGCTGGATATCGATATATTGGTTTATGGCGATCAAGTGGGCTCCTTTGGTGGTCTGGTGCTGCCGCGCCCGGAGATTCTCAAGAATGCCTTTGTGCTATGGCCGCTTGCTTTGCTGGTTCCGCAGTTGGAGCACCCATTGGCAAAGATGAATTTTGCCGATTTATGGCAAGCGGCCCGATTCGATCAAGGTTTGTGGCCGGTGCCCTTCCAGTGGCAGGGAATGGCGTTGACGCCACAGTCGTTGATCGACCCTGATACGCCTGTGTAAAGTCCTTTGAGATCATGCCTGATTGGCAGAGTGAGCTGTCTTGTAGCTCGATAAGGCATGCAGGCGTTCTTGTTTCAAGGCCTCACCCAATTCTGCCCCCTGATAACCTTTTGCAAGTAGTGGCTGTACTGCAATAGCGCGTGCGGTGTCCGCTGCACCACGCAGATAGGCTGCTTGAAGGTATGTCCGGTCCTGCATGTCCTGGCGACCCCGGGCATCCATTTCGCAGGCGGCCAGATACTGCTCGAAGCGTTCCGGTCGGCGATAGATATCGAAATGCTGCAACAGCTCAAGCAGCGTGGATGGACGAAGTTCCAGGGCACGATGGGCATGAGTGTGGTATTGGCCGACCAGTAGCGATAGCTCCTGGCAATCGCGCGGAGATTTGCAGCGTTGATTGACTGCTCGAATCAGCGCGATTCCATTTTTCTCGTGACAGATATGGCGCGGCCAGTTTTCCGGGAGCGTCGCTCCCTTGCCCAGGTCATGCAGTAGGCAGGACCAACGTACTGCCAATGGCTGTTCATGCAGGGCGCACTGTTGCAGCACCAGCAGGATGTGCAGGCCGGTATCTATTTCCGGATGGTGTTCGGCCGTTTGCGGCACACCGAACAACGCATCCAGTTCTGGAAGTAATTCCTTGAGGGCTCCACAGTCATGCAGTACCTGAATGAAGACATCCGGATAAGGCTCCATCAGGGCGCGAGATATTTCTTTCCAGATACGTTCGGGCGTAAGGGCCTTGAGTTCGCCCGATTCGCTCAATTGGCGCATCAGTTGATGCGTTTCTTTTGCGATGCGAAATCCTAGCCCTGCGTAGCGAGCGGCAAAGCGAGCCACACGCAGCACGCGCAGTGGGTCTTCGCTAAAAGCCGGAGAGACGTGGCGCAGTACACGCGCATCGAGATCCTGCCGGCCCCCGTAAGGATCGATAACCGTACCTTGTTCGTCTTCGGCCAAGGCGTTGATGGTGAGATCCCTGCGGATAAGATCCTGTTCCAGGGTCACTTCCGGGGCGGTATGGAAGGTAAATCCTCCATAGCCTCGCCCGCTTTTGCGTTCGGTGCGGGCGAGGGCGTATTCCTCACCGGTCTTGGGGTGGAGAAATACCGGAAAGTCAGCGCCAACCGGGCGATAGCCCAGAGCCAGCATGTCATCCACCTTGGCACCCACTACCACCCAATCCGTTTCGGTTACCGGGCGTCCCAGTAAGCGATCTCGAACTGCACCACCAACTTTGTAGATTTGCATATGACCTCCGTTGGGCGCGGAGGATAAGAGAAACAACCTGAACGTGCATCTATCTGGTAGCGAATCACCAGATAGATGCTTTTCAGTGAAGGGCCTTAAACCGTCACGATCAGATCCGTACGTCGGCTTTCCTCGCGGGCCGGCATATGATGCACGGTGATCAGGTTGTCGTCCTGGCGTGATTCCAGATGCACATCGAACCCCCACAGCCGATGCAGGTGCCTGAGCACATCGTTGGTAGAGTCGCCCAACGGCTTGCGATCATGCTGTTGATGACGCAAGGTCAGTGAACGGTCGCCACGCAGATTGACGTTCCAGACCTGGATATTCGGCTCGCGGTTACCCAGATTGTATTGGGCTGCCAGCAGCTCACGAATGGTCCGGTAGCCTTCTTCGTCGTGAATCGCAGGAACCAGGAGATTCTCCTGGCGATCGTCGTCGAGAATGCTGAACAGCTTGAGATCGCGTATGACCTTGGGTGACAGAAATTGCAGGATGAAGCTTTCGTCCTTGAAGTCACGCATGGCGAACTTGATGGTCGATAGCCAGTCGCTGCCTGCAATGTCAGGGAACCAGTGCTTGTCTTCTTCGGTCGGATTCTCGCAGATGCGGCGAATATCCTGGAACATCGAAAAACCCAGTGTGTAGGGGTTGATTCCGCTGTACCAGGGGCTGTCGAAACCAGGCTGCAAGATGACGCTGCTGTGTGATTGCAGAAATTCCAGCATGAAGCCGTCGGTAACCAGCCCTTCGTCATAGAGCTCGTTGAGCAGAGTGTAGTGCCAGAATGTTGCCCAGCCCTCGTTCATGACCTGCGTCTGGCGCTGCGGGTAGAAATACTGGGCAATCTTGCGCACGATGCGCACTATTTCGCGCTGCCAAGGTTCCAGCAGCGGGGCATGTTTTTCGAGGAAGTACAGGATGTTCTCCTGTGGCTCGACAGGAAAGCGCTTGCGTTGCTCCGGGCCTTCGTTCTTGTCGTTCGGGCGCGGAATTGTGCGCCACAGATCGTTGATCTGCCGCTGCATGTGTTCTTCACGATCTTTCTGCCGACGCCGTTCCTCTTCTGCTGAAATCGGATAAGGACGCTTGTAACGATCCACGCCGTAATTCATCAAGGAGTGGCAGGAATCGAGCAGATCCTCCACTGCATCGATACCGTAGCGTTCTTCGCACTGGCTGATGTACTGCTTGGCAAAGACCAGATAGTCGATGATCGAGCTGGCATCGGTCCAGGTGCGGAACAGGTAGTTGCCCTTGAAGAAGCTATTGTGTCCATAGCAGGCGTGGGCGATAACCAGCGCCTGCATGGTGACGGTGTTTTCTTCCATCAAATAGGCGATACAGGGATCGGAGTTGATCACGATTTCGTAGGCCAGACCCATCTGGCCACGTTTGTAGCCTTTTTCAGTCGAAAGGAAATGCTTGCCGTAGGACCAGTGGTGGTAGCCGATGGGCATACCTACCGAGGCGTAGGCATCCATCATCTGTTCGGCGGTAATGACTTCGATCTGGTTGGGGTAAGTGTCCAATCCGTAACGTTCGGCGATACGACCGATTTCTCGATCGTATTCCTGGATCAGCTCGAACGTCCATTCCGAACCGGTGGAGATGGGTTGACGTTTCATATTCTCCCTTCCTCAACTGGCAAGCCGACGCTGGAAAAGGTCGCGGAATACCGGGTAGATATCCGCAGCGGAAACCAGCTGTTGCTGGGCGAAGCATTCCGGGAACGCTTCGTGTACGTTTTCATATTCGTACCACAGGGCCTGGTGCTCGCGGGGCGTAATTTCCACATAGGAAAAGTATTGGACGAACGGCATGATCTGATTAATGAGTATGTCGCGACAGACGGGTGAATCGTCGTTCCAGTTATCACCGTCCGAAGCCTGGGCTGCGTAGATGTTCCACTCATTGACCGGATACCGCTGCGCCATGATCTCCTGCATCATCTTCAAGGCACTGGAAACGATGGTACCGCCGGTTTCACGCGAATAGAAAAACTCCTCTTCGTCGACTTCCTTGGCGCTGGTGTGGTGGCGGATGAAGACGACTTCGATCTTGTCATAGCTACGCTTTAGGAACAGATAGAGCAGGATGAAGAAGCGCTTGGCGATGTCTTTGGTGGCTTGCGTCATCGAGCCGGACACATCCATCAGGCAGAACATCACGGCCTTCGAGCTGGGGTTGGGATGTTTCACCAGCAGGTTGTATTTCAGGTCGAAGGTATCCAGGAACGGCACACGATGAATGCGTGCGCTCAGTTTCTCGATTTCATGCTCTACTGCCTCGATTTCATCGAGATTGTCGGGCTCGTCGCGTTTCAGCCGTTCGAGCTCGTCCTTCATTTCTCGCAACTGGATACGGCTGCTGCCCGACAGGGCAATACGCCGGGCATGGGCCGAGCGCAACGTGCGGACGATATTGATGCGTGAAGGGTTGCCCTCACTGCTGATACCCGCGCGCACTGTCTTGAAAGTATCGGTGCCGGTCAGGTGGCGCTTGACCAGGTTGGGCAGTTCCAAATCCTCGAACATGAAATCGAGGAATTCTTCCTGTGTGATCTGGAAGACGAATTCGTCCATTCCTTCGCCGCTGTTGCTGGCCTGGCCTGAACCCTGGCCGCTGCCACCTCCATTGGGGCGGGGGATGCTTTCCCCGGCAGTGAATTCCTTGTTGCCGGGATGGATGATGGTCTGGCGACCACCGCGGCCATGGTGTAGTACCGGTTCGTCGATATCGCGACCGGGGATGCTGATTTGCTCACCATGCTCCATATCGGTAATGGAACGTCTGCCGACAGCTTCTTCTACCGCTTTCTTTATATGACCACGATAACGTCGCAGGAAACGCTGGCGGTTTACCGTGCTCTTGTTCTTGCCATTCAGGCGTCGGTCGATCACATAACTCATAGGCCCCTCCAGGGGAGCTTCAGGCGGCAAGCCCCAGACTGCAGAAAGAAGCAGGATTGTGACGTTGCTTCTTCCTGTCGCCTGAAGCCTGTAGCTTACTGCTGCTTGTTGCCGCTTGCGGCAGGCTTACTGCGATTTCCTGACCCGCAGATACCACTCGGACAGCAGGCGAACCTGTTTCTCCGTGTAGCCACGTTCGACCATGCGGGTAACGAAATCATTATGCTTCTGCTGATCTTCCTTGCTGGCCTTGGCGTTGAAGCTGATGACCGGCAGCAGGTCCTCGGTATTGGAGAACATTTTCTTCTCTATAACTGCGCGCAGCTTCTCGTAGGAGAGCCAGCTCGGATTCTTGCCGCTATTGTGAGCACGGGCACGCAACACGAAGTTGACGATTTCGTTACGGAAATCTTTCGGGTTGCTGATGCCGGCCGGTTTCTCGATCTTCTCCAGTTCCTCATTCAAAGAGGCACGGTTGAGGATCTCGCCGGTTTCCGGATCACGGTATTCCTGGTCCTGAATCCAGAAGTCTGCGTACAGCACATAGCGGTCGAAAATATTCTGGCCGTACTCGCTATAGGATTCGAGATAGGCCGTCTGGATTTCCTTACCGATGAACTCTACGTAACGCGGCGCCAGATATTCCTTGATGTAGCGCAGGTAGCGTTCGCGCACTTCGGCCGGGAACTGCTCCTGTTCGATCTGCTGCTCCAGGACATAAAGCAGATGAACCGGGTTGGCAGCTACTTCGTTCGGGTCGAAGTTGAAGACCTTGGAAAGAATCTTGAAAGCGAAGCGGGTCGAGAGACCATTCATGCCTTCATCCACACCAGCCGAATCGCGATATTCCTGCATCGACTTGGCTTTGGGGTCGGTATCCTTCAGGTTTTCGCCGTCGTAGACGCGCATCTTGGAATAGATGTTGGAATTCTCCGGTTCCTTGAGACGAGAGAGCACGGAGAACTGCGCCAGCATTTTCAAGGTATCCGGGGCGCAATGAGCCCGGGCAAGCGAACTGCTGATGAGCAGCTTGTCGTAGATCTTCACCTCGTCGCTGACCCGCAGGCAGTACGGTACCTTGACGATATAGATCCGGTCGATGAAGGCCTCGTTGTTCTTGTTGTTGCGGAAGGTGTGCCATTCCGATTCGTTGGAGTGCGCCAGCAGCACACCGTTGAACGGGATTGCACCAAGGCCTTCGGTGCTGTTGTAGTTGCCTTCCTGGGTCGCGGTCAGCAGTGGATGCAGCACCTTGATCGGTGCCTTGAACATCTCGACGAATTCCATCAAACCCTGGTTGGCCCGGCACAGTGCGCCCGAGTAGCTGTAGGCGTCGGCGTCATTCTGGGGAAACTCTTCCAGCTTGCGGATATCCACCTTGCCGACCAGGGCCGAGATGTCCTGGTTGTTCTCGTCACCTGGCTCGGTCTTGGCCACCGCGATCTGGTTGAGGATCGAAGGGTAGAGCTTGACCACGCGGAACTTGCTGATGTCACCACCGAATTCTTGCAGGCGTTTGGTGGCCCAAGGCGACATGATTGAGCTCAGGTAGCGCCGCGAAATACCGTAATCCTCTTCGAGGATCTGCGCATCTTCGGTCGGATTGAACAGGCCCAGCGGCGATTCGAATACAGGCGAACCCTTGATAGCGTAGAAGGGGATTCTTTCTATCAGTTGCTTGAGTTTTTCCGCCAGCGACGATTTACCGCCACCTACCGGACCCAGGAGATAAAGGATCTGTTTCTTCTCCTCCAATCCCTGGGCGGCATGACGAAAGTAGGAAACGATTTGCTCGATGCTGTCTTCCATGCCATGGAAATCGGCAAAGGCCGGGTAGCGGCGAATTACCTTATTGGCAAAAATGCGCGAGAGGCGTGGGTCGTTAGCAGTATCGATAAGCTCTGGTTCGCCAATAGCCATCAGCATGCGCTCGGCAGCAGAGGCATAGGTTTTCGGATCCTGTTTGCACAGGTCGAGATATTCCTGGAGCGAATACTCTTCTTGGCGAGTAGATTCGAAGCGTTGTTGGAAGTGACTGAAAATACTCATGAACTTCACCTCAGGTCGATGCTCGGAGCCGGCTGATCCTCAGGCGCTTGCGGTGCGGCCGACTGGAGGCCGCTGGGCGATGGCGTCTGGGGGTGAATTCGGTGGTCTGAAAACCACTAAGGCCCACAAGGCCTGCACAAGGCCCTGCAAATGGAATGCCGCCTGCTCCCATGGCTTGGCTTTGACTTGAGCACTACGCCAAGTCGGTTATTGGAATCGTTGGCGTTGCTGCCTTGAATCGGCCGATTTCTAAAGGCCTTTAGCCGGTTCTCTCTTTTTGAGAACCTGGGGCAAAGGATAGTTCGCTTTTCTGAATGTGAAGGTTAAAGAGGCTATTAGGCCATATGGAAAGCGCTGCATGCTGGTTGGTGATCATTTATGGTGCGTGATCGGTGCAGCGAAGACCTTTATTGAGTCACTGTTCGCGAACAACCCTTTCCGGATATAGGCTGCGCCACAATTCAAAGCCACCGTCTAGGCTGTAGACTTCCGAAAAACCACGGCTGGCCAGATAGGCTGCGGCGCTCTGGCTCGAATTTCCGTGATAGCAAGTGACGATCAGAGGAGTTTCGAGGTCGGCACTGGCAATGAAGTCAGCCAGCAAGTGATTGTCCAGGTGCCTGGCTCCAGGGATATGACCACTGATGAAACTTTGTGGATCACGGATATCGACGATTTCTGCACCTTTTCCGAGCATGGTAAGCGCGGTGTCTGGATCGATTCGCTTAAAGTCGTTCATTTACCGAGCTCCTTGCAATCGCAGCGGAGTGTTTCGTTGTTGTCGAGGTTCATCAGAGTCAGGGCATTACCCCAGACGCACCCGGTATCCAACGCATAGACATCGGGTTCGTCACAGTGCCCTTCAAGCGCTGCCCAGTGGCCGAATAGCAGTCGGTGGCCCCGGCTCTTGCGATTGGGGTGGGAAAACCAGGGGGTAAATCCTTCCGGTGCAGTATCGATGCCTTCCTTGGCAACCAGGTCCAGGGTGCCGTCGGCCTGGCAGAAGCGCATCCGGGTAAAGTAGTTGGTGATGATCCGCAGGCGTTCGATACCAACCAGGGCTTTATTCCACTTGACTGGTTGGTTGCCATACATGCCATTCAGGTAAGGCAGCAGGCTTGCATCGTCTCGTAAGGCACTCTCCACTTCGGCTGCTCGTTTAAGCGCCTTGGGTATGGACCACTGTGGAGGAATTCCGGCATGCACCATGGTGATATCACGGGCGGAATCATGATGAATCAGCTCCTGCTGGCGCAGCCAATCGATCAGATCTTCGCGGTCGGGGGCTGCGAGAATGGATTCGAGCGTGTCGGATTTTTTCATCCGCTCGATATCGAAGGCTACTGCCAGCAGATGCAAGTCATGGTTGCCAAGCACGCAGACAGCCGAAGACCCGAGATCATGCACGAAACGTAAGGTTTCCAGCGATTGCGAGCCTCGGTTGACCAGGTCGCCAGTCAGCCAGAGGGTGTCACGGGAAGGATTGAAATCGACTTGTTCCAGTAGATTTTTCAGTGGATCCAGACAGCCTTGCAGATCGCCAACAGCGTATAGCGTCATAAGCACTCATCTCTCCATAGTCGATCCCTGCCGCGTCAGTGCAGGGCTCCGGGTACGGCAAGCCGAAAAGGTGCGATCTCCGCTTCGAAATTCTGGCCATCCTCGGCCAGCATCTGATAGCTGCCCTGCATGCTGCCTACCCGGGTGGCCAGCAACGTCCCGCTGGTGTAGATGTGACGCTGCCCCGGGGGAATCACCGGTTGCTCTCCAACTACTCCAGCACCTCGTACCTCCTGCACTTTGCCATCGCCATCAGTGATGATCCAATGCCTTGAAAGCAATTGTGCGGATACTTCTCCTTTGTTTTCTATGGTTATTTTATAGGCGAAAGCATAGCGGCTCTGCCCTGGTTCGGATTGTTCCGGCAAATACCGCGTACTGACATTGACATCGATATGGTAGCGAGTTTCGGTCATGGGAACTTCCTTTTGATGGCCGTGACGTCAGTGACGTGCGGCCAGTTGGTCGGCCAGTCTGACGAATGCTGCCAGATCCAGTTGTTCAGGGCGCAGGCTGCCATCGACACCGGCTGCTTCGATGGACTGGGCATCCATGAGTCCCTTCAGTGTATTGCGCAAGGTCTTGCGACGTTGGTTGAAGGCCTCACGCACGACCAGTTGGAGCTGGTGCGGATCCTGTGCTTTGCAAGGCGGAATGGCATGCGGTACCAGGCGCACGATTGCCGATTCGACCTTGGGGGCCGGCTTGAAGGCTCCAGAACCAACGTTGAAAAGATGGTCGACCTGGCAATGGTATTGGACCATGATCGACAAGCGCCCCCAGTCGCCATTGCCCGGCTCGGCCGCCAGTCGTTCCACTACCTCTTTCTGTAGCATGAAATGCATGTCCTTGATCCAGTGCGCGTGTTCGAGCAGATGGAATATCAGTGGCGTCGATATGTTGTAAGGCAGGTTTCCGACAATGCGCAGGCTGTTGAGAGTAGCGGTTGTCGAGGCGAAATCGAAGCGCAGTGCGTCACCTTGATGCAGGTTGAAGCGTTCGTTCGAGCCGAAGCGTGTGAGTAGAAGCGGAATCAAGTCCTGGTCCAGCTCGATGACGTCAAGTCTTGCGCCGCTTTCCAGTAGTCCTTCGGTCAATGCGCCCTGGCCTGGGCCGATTTCGATCAGATGATCTTCCCGGCCTGCATGGATGGCGCGCAGGATTCTGTGGATAACGCCGGCATCATGCAGGAAATTCTGGCCGAATCGCTTACGGGCCCGATGTTGAAAGGTCTCTGCCATTGAAAAGCTCCACGCTTCAGCCTTGGCTGCAAGTGACAATGGGCTGTAAGCAGGAAGCGAACAGCGAAAGCCCGTGATTCTAGCAGCTAAGCCCAAGGCAAGAAGCCATGGGGCTGGATCGAAACAGGTGTGAAACCTGTCTTGTCGAAGTGTTTGGTCAACTGGCCGATGGTGTTTGCTACAAGCGGCTTTCGGCCATTCGATAGGCTGTTTCCAGAGCGACCTGCAGGCTACCTGTGTCTATCCTGCCTGTTCCGGCAAGCTCCAAGGCCGTGCCGTGATCCACGGATGTGCGAATGATCGGCAGGCCCAGGGTGACGTTGACCGCAGCGCCAAACCCTTGATATTTCAATACCGGTAATCCCTGGTCGTGGTACATCGCCAGGACGGCATCACAATGTTCCAGATTCCTGGGGGTGAAAAGAGTATCGGCAGGAAGCGGGCCGATCAGATTCATTCCCTCGCTACGCAGGCGCTGGAGGCAGGGTTCAATGATGTCGATTTCTTCTCGGCCTAGATGTCCACCTTCCCCGGCATGTGGATTCAAGCCGCATACCAGGATGCGTGGTTCAGCGATACCGAACTTGTTTATTAGATCCGCATGCAGAATACGCGTGACTTTTTCGAGCCGCTGATCCGTGATTGCCTCGGCAACCTTGGCCAGGGGCAGGTGGGTGGTGACCAGGGCGACGCGCAGATTGCGAGTCGCCAGCATCATCACTACCTGTTCCGTGCCGGTGAGCTCGGCGAGAAATTCGGTATGGCCGGAAAAAGGGATGCCTGCCTCATTGATCACGCCCTTGTGTACCGGCGCTGTGATCATGCCTGCAAAGTCACCGGCGAGGCAGCCTTGGCCGGCACGAGAAAGGGTTTCCAGGACGTAGGAACTATTGCACGGGTCGAGAATGCCGGCCTGGACCGATGCTGCCGGGAGTGGTGTTTCCCATACGTACAAGGTGCCCGCTTGCGCCGGCTGCACGGGCCAGGCGGCCGGCGTGACTGGCACAAGCTTTATCTGCAGGGCCAGTTGTGCTGCGCGTTGCTCCAGCAAGCTGCAACTGGCTATGGCTATCAGTATCTGTGGTTGTGCAGCACGGGCCAGCAGCAGGCAGAGATCCGGGCCGATACCGGCAGGTTCTCCGGGGGTTAGTGCAAAGCGCTGGAAGCTTTTCATATCTTGATATCGACGTAGGCTTCATCACGAATCTGGCGCAACCAGGTCTGTAGTTCCTCGTCGAACCTCCGGCTGCGTAGCAGGTTCATGGCCTGCTGCCGACGGATGTCTTCGGTGCTGTTGGTCGCCCGGCGGCCAAGTACCTGTAGTACGTGCCAGCCATACGGGGTGCGGAAAGGCGGAGAAAGCTCGCCGCTTGGCGTGCTCTGCATCATTCGGCGAAATTCTGGAACCAGCATGTCGGGATCGATCCAGTTCAAATCCCCGCCATTGAGTGCCGATCCTGGATCTTCCGAGAAATTACTGGCCAATTCTGCAAAATTTTCACCGGCAACGATACGGCCGTGCAGGCGTTCGATGATCTGACGGGCTTCATCTTCCTTGCGGACTTCGCTGGGCTTGATCAGGATATGGCGTACATGTACCTCGTCGCGTACCTGGTTTTCTCCGCCGCGTTTCTCGAGCAGCTTGAGCAGGATATAGCCAGGTGGTGTCCGGATCGGTTCAGTGACACCGCCAACCGGCATTCCGCTTACGAGATCATCGAACGGTGGGGGTAGCTGGACCGCCTTGCGCCAACCCATGTCGCCGCCTTCCAGGGCATTCTCGCTGGCGGAGCGGGCTACGGCCAGGCGTCCAAAATCGACACCTTGCAGCGATTGCTGATAGGTATCCCGCGCCATTCGCTCGGCTGCCTGGATCGCAGCAGCGTCGGCGGCTTCCGGGATCGGAATCAGGATATTGGCCAGGTGATATTCTTCGGACAGCTGAATTTTTCCGAGGTCGGAGGCAAGGAAGTTGCGGATTTCCTGCTCGGAAACCTGGATTCTTTCGTTTATCCGGTGTTGCCGGACCCGGCTGATGATCATTTCGCGGCGGATTTGTTCACGGGCTTCGGTGGGGTCCAAGCCATCTTTGATCAATGCCTGACGAAATTGCGCGAGGCTCATGTTGTTGCGCTGGGCAATGGTTTCCAGGGCGTCGTTCAGTTCTTCGTCGGAAATGCGAATTCCGGAGCGCTCGGCAATCTGCAATTGCAGGCTTTCTATGATCAGGCGTTCCATGACCTGCTGGCGCAGCACGTCTTCCGGCGGCATTTCCGCGCTGCGCTGGGCGATGGTGTTGTGGACTTCCCGCAGACGCTGCTCCAGTTGGCTGCGCATGATCACGTCGTTGTCGACGATCGCGACGATGTGATCCAGTGGCTGGACCTGGGCCAGGACCGGTGTTGCGGCCATGATTGCGCCGAGCAGCAGGGCCCATAGGGTCAAGGAGCTCAGGCGGTCAGCGAGCTTGATCTTCACGTGTGCGATAACCTTCGATGGTTTGGTCGAGGAACTTGTCGGTTTGGGCACCAATGGCGTTACCCAGTCCCTTGAGCGTGACCTGGAAGAAGATGCCGGTATTTCCCTTGTCGTTCGAATCGGGGTTGAGGCTGTAGTCTCTGTAGTTGATCCAGTAGCGATTGACTACACGTAGCTTCCAGCAGCAGCTGTCGTATTCGAAACCGCCATACGCATCCAATACCCGGTCTCGGTTGAGGTCGTACTGCAAACGGGCAATGACATTCCAGTGTGGAGCGAGCGGCCAAATGGTCGAGAAGTCGGTTTGCTCGATCTTGTAGTAATCCTTGATGTAATTAGGATTCCTTGCTCTATTGCCGGAAGCATCGGTTATCCATTTTTCACCGAAATCATCATTATATTCCCAGCGACCGGTCGACTGGTTGAAGCGCATGGTTTCGGTCCGATAGCGGAAGCCCAAGTTGACGATTTTGTTGATGTTATCGACCGGCTGGTAATGGAAGATCGCACTGCTGGAAAGTATCTGACTATTTTCGATGTCCCAGTTCAGGTCAGAGGTGAAACGCCAGTCGCTGTTATGGCGATACATGTATTCCGCAGCGACAGGCGATACTGTGGCCGTATCCCGGTCGCGCCTCTTGTAGTCGATACCTGGCAGTTCGACTTTGCGATCTCTGAAAAAGTAGGTTTGGCCGATGCTGAACGTTTGCCTCTCCAGGCCATTGTCATCGATCCAGCGGCTGGTAACGCCAAGGGATATCTGGTTGGCGTCAGCGATGCGATCATGACCGGAAAAGCGATTGTCGCGCCATAGTGACGAATAGTTGAAGGTGTATTCGCCTGTATCGAAGATCGGGATATCGTCCTGATTTTCCTTGGGAACATAGAGGTAGTACAGGCGTGGCTCCAGTGTCTGGCGATAATTTTCGCTGAAAAGCTGGGTTTGCCGATCGAAATACAAGCCGCTGTCGATGCTGACCATTGGCAGGGAACGGGAGGGGCTTTTCTTGTACTTCTCGAAATCCCAGATAGTGTTTTTGCCCTGCTTATCCAGATCTATATCGTAGCTGGTGTAGGCGTACTTGATCGTTGGCTTGAGATAGCCCCATGTCCAGTTGAGCGGCAGGCTTATGCTCGGCTCAAGATGAAGGCGGTCACCGTCTGCCCGGGCCAGCCCTCTCAACTGCTCGTCATACCATTGTTGCGAATTGCCGTTTTCATTGATGAAGTCGCCGCTGCGCAGATTGCGCTCGAATTTGACGAATTCGGTATCGTAGCTGAGGCTGAGTCCGCCGGGCTGGAAGGGGAGCGTCCCATTCAGGCTCAGCTGTGGCAAGCGATCATAAGGGGTAATGTCCGAAATGGTTGCACGCTCGAATGCATGCATGTTCGCCCTGGCCGTAAACGAATCGCCCCGGTAGGTCAGCGTGGCGCGTTGGTTCAACTGGTCGGCATAGTTGACCTGCAGGTTGGTCTGCAGGTCCCGGAAATAATAGGGATCGCTGATATCCGTGTAGTCGACTTCAGCCATCCAGCGCGAGTCCAGACCGGTACGATGCTGCCAGCTGTACATCCAGCGGGTCTTCTTGTAGAGCGATTGATCCTCGCGCTTGTCATCTTTGTCGCTCAGGATGCCACCGCCGACCTGTCCTTCGCTGCTTTGAGTCAAGTAGCGGAATTCCCCTTCCATCATCGGGCCGCGCTTGGCCATGTAGCTCGGGAAGAGAGTCGCATCGAAGTTGGGTGCCAGGTTGAAGTAGTAAGGCGTCAGTAAAGTCATCCCGCTATTGCTGGACGAACCAAAGCTTGGCATCAAAAAGCCTGACTTGCGGCGATCATCGATAGGGAAGCTGAGATAGGGCGTATAGAACACCGGAATCTCATGGACGCGTACCGTCACGTTGGTGCCGTGGCCGTAGCCCTCGGTCGGATCGATGACGATGTTGTTGGCTTGTATGTACCATTCGTTGCTGCCGGGTTCGCAACTGGTGTAAGTGCCGTCTTTCAGACGCAGGATCGAGGTTTCCTCGCGTTTGGCGTATTGCGCATTACCACGAGTGCGGGAGCTGTGCAGAACGTATTCGAGGTTTTCAACTTGGGCCTCGCCATTATCGAGCTGTAATTCGGCCCGGTCGCCGACCATCAGGGTGTCGTTGTCGCGCAGACGTACATTACCCGAGAGTTCGCCCGTGTTTTCCAGGCGATGCAGCCTGGCTTCGTCCGCTTCCACCTGCATGCTGCCCTGACGCAGCACTACGTTCCCGGCCAGGACCGAGTCTTCGGTGTCCTGCTCATGGCGCGAGGCTTTGGCCGACACATAGATAGGTGCTTCGCTTTTCGGGGTCTTGTCGAATCGGCCAGGGCGGTCCGGCTCGACATAGGTGCCGGTACAGTAGGGTGAAAGCTCTGCCATCTGGGCGGCCGTCAGTTTTTCCCGAGGTACCCAGTCGAGATGGCTGTAGTCTTCACTGCGCGATTTCAGCGCCTTACCGCCAGCGTCGCTGACCTGGGTTATGTCGCTGCCGTACAAGCCATCGCCGCCGGAAGCTGTGGGGTCGCTCGGGCGCGGCGCCATCTGCTTGGGGCGGGCACCGGTCGTGCAGGCCCAGCCGCCACCGGAACCCGCCTTGCAGGTATATTCTTCGGCCGCTGCCAGCACCAAGGATGTGGCCATCGGCTGTAAGGCAAGTAGGCTGCCAGTGACCAATAGCGGGAATTTTTTGCGGAACAAGGGGTGCTTGACTGCCATAACTGGTTTTCGGGGTCCTGGCTGCCTGCGAGCCATCGGCTCGGCAATGAGCCTCTTGCCATCTCGATAGGCTGCAAAATATCCGGATAATAAAGCATGACCTGTCTATCGGCCAGCGCCGTGGAGAACCCTTGATGTCGTATGAAGACCAACGTCTGCAAGACCTGAATACCTGGCTGAGCCAGCAACTGCCCGCGCTTTGCGCCGCGCGCGGTTGGGGTAACCCGCCGCCGGTCGAGCTGCAACCGGCCAGTAGCGATGCCAGTTTCCGGCGGTATTTTCGCTGGGCGGCCGCTGGGCACAGCCTGATCTTGATGGATGCTCCACCGCCCCAGGAAAATTGTCGTCCTTTCGTCAGAATTGCCGAGTTGCTGGGGCGGATTGGCGTGCATGTGCCCGAAATTCTGGCCGCGGATCTGGAGCGAGGCTTTTTGTTGCTTGACGATCTTGGGCGGCAGACATATCTCGATGTGATCGACGAGCACAATGCCGATCAACTGTTCGCTGCCGCCATCGATGCGCTGCTGACTTTCCAGCAACTGGCGCTGGACCCATCCATGCCTGCCTATGACGAAGCCCTGCTGGATCGCGAGCTCCAGCTTTTTCCAGCCTGGTACGTGCAGCGTCATCTCGACATTACGTTCGACAAGCAGCAGCAGGCCTGGTGGGATGACAGTTGCCGGTTGTTGATCGATTCGGCCCTGGCCCAACCACAGGTTTTCGTGCATCGGGACTATATGCCCCGCAATCTGATGCTGAGCACGCCGAATCCGGGTGTCCTGGATTTTCAGGATGCAGTACGCGGACCGATTACCTACGACATTACTTCACTATTCAAGGATGCTTTTCTCAGCTGGCCGGAGGAGCGAGTGCTCGGTTGGCAGCGCAATTACTGGCAGAAGGCGCAGGAAATCGGTATCCCCGTTCCGGCTGATTTCGATGAGTTCCGTCGGGCCAGCGACCTGATGGGCGTGCAGCGCCACTTGAAAGTCATCGGCATTTTTGCACGAATCTGCCATCGCGATGGTAAACCGCGCTATCTGGGCGATGTTCCACGCTTTTTTGCTTATCTTCGCACGGTCCTGGCCAGACGCCCGGAGCTGGCCGGATTGGCTGCGCTGCTTGATAGTCTGCCGCAAGAGGTTCGTTCATGAAGGCCATGATCCTGGCAGCCGGCAAGGGTGAGCGGATGCGTCCCTTGACCCTGCACACGCCCAAACCGCTGATTCGTGCCGCTGGCGTACCCTTGATCGAATATCACATCCACGCTTTGCGAGCCGCCGGTTTTCTCGAACTGGTCATCAATCACGCCTGGCTCGGCCAGCAGATCGAAGCCTATCTTGGTACCGGCGAACGACTGGGCGTGCGGATTGGTTACTCGCCCGAAGGCGAGCCATTGGAGACCGGCGGTGGCATCCAGCGAGCACTGCCCTTGCTGGGTAACGATCCTTTCCTGATCGTGAATGGCGATGTTTGGACCGATTACGATTTTTCCCGTCTGCGGCGTCCCTTGCCAGGAATGGCGCACCTGGTGCTGGTCGATAACCCTGCGCATCATCCCGAGGGCGATTTCCACCTGCAGGGCGATACGGTGAGTGATACGGGTAAGCCACGCCTGACCTACAGTGGTCTGGCAGTGCTACATCCTCGCCTTTTCGAGGGCTGCCAGGCCGGCTCCTTCAAGCTGGCGCCTTTGCTGCGTCAAGCCATGACCAACGGGCAAGTGACTGGAGAGCGGCATGCCGGGCGCTGGGTAGATGTCGGTACGCTGGAGCGGCTGGCCGAGGTCGAGCGATTAGTGCAGGAGCGCGCCTGAATGTTCTGGCCGGTCACACTACTCGGAGCATTGACTGGTTGGCTGCTGGCCGGTATTCCGGGTGCTCTGCTGGGAGCTCTGCTGGGACAGGTCGTCGACCGTCGCATGCAATTGGACTCCTGGTCGGCTTGGCACCGATTTTCGTACCGCCAGCCGGAGCTGCAGGGCGACGAATTGTTGTTTGTCCTGCTGGGCTGCCTGGCCAAGGTTGGTGGGCGGGTCCATGAAGCGCACATACGGACTGCCCGAGCCGAGATGCAGCGGCGCCAACTGGGTAAAACTCAACAATTGTTGGCGATCAAGGCCTTCAATCGTGGTAAATCCGGCAAAGACAGCCTGCGCGAATCGCTGGAGCGTTTGCAGAGCAACCCACAGGAAGCCAAAACCCTGCTGCAAGCCTGCTGGCGTATGGCGCGTGCCGTTGAACAGAGCGATACGCGTGAACGCGAACGGATTCTGTTGTGGGGCAAGTGGCTTGGTTGGGCGCCGGAGGCGGTCGTTGCTCTGGATGTCGGGCGGCGGCAAGGTTTTTCCTCTGGTCGTCCAAGCGCGTATCAGGATGCATTACGGCTGCTGGGTGTAAATACCGACAGCGAGCCGCAGGCAATCAAACAGGCCTATCGGCGCCTGCTGAGCCAGCATCATCCGGACAAGCTGGCGGGATTGGGCGCCAGCCCTGCTCGAATTCGTGAAGCCACCGAGCGAACCGGTGAGCTACATGAGGCCTATCTGCTCGTTCGGCAGCGGCGAGGATTTCGCTAGGCAATCAGTGGGTGCGAGCTGGCTTCGTTTCGGTTATCTGCCGATCCAGCCAGCCGCGAACCCTGCGCACCAATTGCTCCTGGGTATTGGTCGGGTCGCCAGTCGATGCCGATATGACAATTTGGGTATAGGTTGTCTGTTTGGCGCGGCGGCTGGCAGCGCGTCGCAGAGCGGCATGTTGAGCTGCGTTCCCCTCCCGATAATAAAAGTCGCCGGTGATGGTTTTCAGGTCGCCGATCAGATCTTCCAGTTCTAGTTCCTGATCGCTTGGTTCGCTGGGGTCGATCATTACCAGATGGCGGATTTCTTCGGACTTGCCTTGAGCCAGGTGCCGAACGGCCCAATAGCCTCCTGTGCCGTGACCAAGCAGAATCAATGCGCCCAGATGCTGGGTGCGGGCGAAGGCCAGGGCCGCTTCGATGCGGGCGTCGATGCGTTCCGGGTAGGTCGGTGGTTCCTTGGGCGTCGTTGCTTCTGCCATTGGCGGCTGCGGTTCGGGCGCTGGCGTGGTTTCGGCAACTTTTTCTTCCTCGGTGTTTTCTTCGTGCGCCGGTTCAGGCTGTTCGGCTGGCGGTTCTTCTGTCGGCGTTGCCGGTTCGCTAGCAGGTGGCGGTGGTTCTGGTTGCGGCAGGGCGATGTCCGGCAATTGGGGCGAATAGATGGCAGGCAGGGCTGCTGGCTGCGGGTCGGGCAGCGTCACTGCCATGGTGCTCCAGCCATGGTCGGGAAGGCCGCGGCGCAAGGGGCCGATGATATCCGGCCAGTCGGCTGTTTCACCTGCGCCGGGCAGAATGATCACTGCACCTTTTGGTGTATCGGTGCTGGCTGGTTGCCAGAACGCTAGGAATTTCTCCTCTGCACCAGTCAATTGCCGAGTCTGTCTCGGCAGGTTTTTTGAAAGCTCCAGTGCCTCCAGATCGCTGCGCTGGAACAGCGGTGCAGGTTCGACCCGGGCAGGTGGCGTTGCCGTTGCGGGGGCTTCGGCCCGGACGCTGGAACTCAAGACGAAAGTCAGGACGATCAGCAGTGATCTGGGTAACATCGGGCAGGCTCCTTGCCTTGGCAAGCGCGTCAGCCTAGCTTCGACGGACACGCTTGACCAGCCGCGCACAGGTTGGCTCGGGTACACTAGGCGACTCTTTTCAGGCCGAGGTTTGTCATGCAGTCGTTCGCCATCGCTCCGTCGATTCTGTCCGCGGATTTTGCCCGTCTGGGCGAGGAAGTCGACAAGGTTCTCGCTGCCGGTGCCGATATCGTCCACTTCGATGTGATGGACAACCACTACGTGCCCAACCTGACCATCGGCCCGATGGTCTGTACGGCGCTGCGCAAGTACGGCATCGAGGCGCCGATCGATGTGCATCTGATGGTCAAGCCGGTGGACCGGATCATCGGCGATTTCCTCGAGGCCGGTGCCAGCTATATCACCTTTCATCCCGAGGCCAGCGAGCATATCGACCGCTCCTTGCAACTGATCAAGGCCGGTGGTGCCAAGGCCGGCCTGGTATTCAACCCGGCAACACCGCTGGACTGCCTGAAGTACGTGATGGACAAGCTCGACATGATCCTGCTGATGAGCGTCAACCCTGGCTTCGGTGGGCAATCCTTCATTCCAGGCACGCTCGACAAGCTGCGCGAAGCGCGAGCATTGATCGAGGCTGGCGGTCGCGATATCCGCCTGGAAATCGATGGCGGCGTAAACGTGAAGAATATCCGCCAGATCGCCGAAGCCGGTGCTGATACCTTTGTCGCTGGCTCGGCGATCTTCAGCCAACCCGACTACCAGGCAGTCATCGACGCCATGCGCGCCGAGTTGGCTCAGGTGAATAAATGAATCCCCTGCAGCGTTTGTTCGATGGCCGCCTGCCGCGCCTGGTCATGTTCGATCTGGATGGCACTCTGATGGATTCGGTGCCCGACCTGGCTGCCGCCGTGGATAAGATGCTCCAGCAATTGGGGCGTGAGCCGGCTGGTGTGCAGCGCGTGCGCGACTGGGTCGGCAACGGCGCACCGGTGCTGGTGCGTCGGGCTTTGGCCGGGCAGTTGGAGCACAGTGCAATCGCTCAGGCCGAGGCCGATAATGCGTTGCGCCTGTTCATGGCTGCCTATGGCGGCGGGCATGCCTTGACCTGCGTCTATTCCGGCGTGCTACCGGTATTGGACTGGATGAAAGCGCAGGATATCAAGCTGGCAGTCATCACCAACAAGCCTGAACAGTTCGTGGCTCCGTTGTTGCAGGAAAAAGGTCTGGGCGGTTTCTTCGACTGGATCGTCGGTGGCGATACATTGCCGCAGCAAAAGCCTGATCCGGCTGGTCTGCTGTATGTAATGGCGCAGGCTGGTATTGATGTGAGCGAGTCATTGTTCGTCGGTGACTCCCGTAACGATGTGCGTGCAGCCCGCGCCGCCGGTGTCCGCTGCGTGGCGCTGACCTACGGTTACAATCACGGGCAACCGATCGCCGAAGAATGTCCAGATCTGGTGCTGGACGACCTCCGCCAACTCTTGGCCGGTTGATTCGTCAGCCCTGCTGCGTTAGTGTGACAGACTCTTTCATTTTACCCTGCGAGATCAGACACGTGGCGGTTACCTGTAAACCTAGGTACACAGAAACCTGGATGACTTCCATCAGGGCTCTGGCACGTTGGCGCTGGCGCGCCTGAATCGTACCGGTCGGCACTGCCCGGCACGTTTGCATGCACCGAATTTTTTTTCTGCTTCCGCCACGAGCTGATCATGACCCGCGACGAATTCTTGCGCTTGGCCGCCGAAGGCCACAATCGCATCCCGCTCTCCTTCGAAGTCCTGGCTGATTTCGATACGCCGCTTTCGCTGTATCTGAAACTGGCCGACGCGCCCAATTCCTATCTGCTGGAATCCGTGCAGGGCGGGGAAAAATGGGGGCGTTATTCCATTATCGGCTTGCCGTGCCGTACTGTGCTGCGTATTTATGAGCAGCAGGTCCGCGTGACCGTCGATGGCATCGAGACGGAAAACACCGAGGTTGAGGACCCACTGACATTTGTCGAGGCCTTCAAGGCGCGTTACCGAGTCGCTCCTGTCGCTGGATTGCCGCGTTTCAACGGTGGGCTGGTCGGCTATTTCGGTTACGATTCGGTGCGCTATGTGGAAAGCAAGCTGGCGCATTGCCCGAATCCTGATCCGTTGGGCACGCCGGATATCCTGCTGATGGTGTCGGATGCCGTGGTGGTATTCGATAATCTGGCCGGCAAGCTGCACTGCATTCTGCTGGTCGATCCGGCCGAGGCGGATGCCTACGAACAGGGTCAGCAACGTCTGCGCGAGTTGCGTGAAAGGTTGCGCTTGCCCACTGTTCCGCGTCCGGGGCTGGAAATCGGGGCGCTGCCCGAGCATGAACCGGTATTCCGCGCCAGTTTCACCCGTGAGGACTACGAACGCGCAGTGGGGCGGATCAAGGAATACATCCTGGCCGGCGACTGTATGCAAGTAGTGCCGTCGCAGCGTATGAGCATCGACTTCCAGGCCGCGCCGATCGACTTGTATCGCGCCTTGCGTTGTTTCAACCCGACACCCTACATGTACTTCTTCAATTTCGGCGACTTCCACGTGGTGGGCAGTTCGCCGGAAGTGCTGGTACGCGTCGAGGAGGGCCTGGTCACCGTGCGCCCCATCGCCGGCACCCGTCCGCGTGGCGCCAGTGAGGAGGCTGATAGCGCCTTGGAGCAGGACCTATTGTCCGATGCCAAGGAGATCGCTGAACACCTGATGCTGATCGATCTCGGGCGCAACGATGTCGGCCGGGTCAGCGAGACGGGTTCGGTGAAGGTCACTGAAAAAATGGTGATCGAGCGCTATTCCAATGTGATGCACATCGTCTCTAACGTCATCGGGCGCCTGAAGGCTGGCTTGAGCGCGATGGATGCACTGCGCTCGATCCTGCCGGCCGGCACCCTGTCCGGCGCGCCGAAGATCCGTGCCATGCAAATCATCGACGAGCTGGAACCGGTCAAGCGCGGCATCTATGGTGGCGCCGTCGGCTATCTGGCCTGGAACGGCAACATGGACACCGCCATCGCCATCCGCACCGCGGTGATCAAGGACGGCGAACTGCATGTACAGGCCGGCGGCGGCATCGTCGCTGATTCCCAGCCGGCGCTGGAGTGGGAAGAAACCCTGAACAAGCGCCGCGCCATGTTCCGCGCAGTGGCCCTGGCAGAATACCGCGGCGAATAAGGGAGAGAGAGCCATGCTGCTGATGATCGATAACTATGACTCTTTCACCTACAACGTCGTGCAGTACCTGAGCGAGCTGGGTGCCGAGGTCAAGGTGGTGCGCAACGACGAGCTGACGATTGCCGGAATCGAGGCGCTGCAGCCCGAACGCATCGTGGTTTCGCCTGGCCCTTGTACTCCCAGCGAGGCCGGGATATCGCTGGAAGCGATCCGGCATTTTGCCGGCAAGCTGCCGATTCTCGGCGTCTGCCTCGGCCATCAGAGTATCGGCCAGGCATTTGGCGGCGAGGTAGTACGTGCCCGGCAGGCCATGCATGGCAAGACCAGCCCGGTCTTTCATGCCGACCTGGGCGTTTTTACCGGTTTGAACAAGCCGTTGACGGTAACGCGTTACCATTCCTTGGTAGTCAGGCACGAAACCTTGCCGGAATGCCTGGAGATTACTGCCTGGACCCAGCTCGATGACGGTGCTGTGGATGAAATCATGGGGTTGCGGCATAGGGAATTGAATATAGAAGGCGTCCAGTTCCACCCTGAGTCCATCCTGACCGAGCAGGGGCATGAGCTGTTCGCCAACTTCCTCAGGCAGACCGGAGGCCTTCGCTGATGGATATGAAGAGCGCGCTTAGGCGAGTGGTGGAGCGAAGTGATCTTTCCACCGAAGAAATGAAAATCGTCATACGCCAGATCATGACTGGTCAATGCAGCGATGCGCAGATCGGTGCCTTTCTCATGGGGCTGCGCATGAAGGGCGAGACTATTGACGAAATCGTCGGCGCCGTGGAGGTCATGCGTGAGTTGGCCGAGCCGGTCCATTTCGAGACGGAAAACCTGCTGGATACCTGTGGTACCGGTGGCGACGGGATGAATATCTTCAATGTATCCACCGCTTGCGCTTTCGTCGTCGCCGCGGCCGGCGGCAAGGTGGCCAAGCATGGCAATCGTGCGGTTTCCGGCAGTAGCGGTAGCGCTGATGTGCTCGAGGCGGCCGGCGTCTATCTGGATTTGACGCCGGAGCAGGTGGCACGCTGCGTGGATACCGTGGGGGTGGGTTTCATGTTCGCTCCGGCACATCATGGGGCGATGAAGCATGTCAGTGGTCCGCGCCGTGAGTTGGGCTTGCGTACGCTCTTCAATATAGTGGGCCCCATGGCCAATCCTGCCAGCGTCCGCCACCAGGTTGTCGGCGTATTCGCCAAGGAGTTGTGCCGACCACTGGCCGAAGTGCTTTCCCGCCTGGGCAGCAAGCACGTGCTGGTGGTACATGCCTGGGATGGACTGGATGAAATAAGCCTGGCGGCGCCGACCCATGTCGCCGAGCTAAACGGCGGGTCTATTATCGAATACGTTATCGAACCGGAGCAGTTCGGCATCGAAAGTCAAAATCTGGCGGGGCTTACGGTAGAGGATGCCAAATCCTCGCTGGCGTTGATTCGCGATGCACTTGGCAAGCGTAAAACCGAAAACGGGCAGAAAGCCGCCGATATGATCATCCTCAATACTGGCGCTGCGCTGTATGCCGGGGATCTGGTCCAGAATCTGGAGCAGGGCGTGGCGCTGGCCCATGATGCCTTGCACACTGGCCTTGCTCTCGAGAAGCTCGAGGAATTGGTCGCCTTTACCGCTGTGTTCAAGCAGGAGAAGCAAGAATGAGCATCCCCACCATCCTGGAGAACATTCTTCTCCGCAAGGCCCAGGAAGTCGCCGAGCGTAAATCCTGCGCCAGCCTGAGCGAGCTCGAGCGAGTTGCCGCATTGAGCGAGCCTGCCCGAGGCTTTGCCGAAGCCATCAGAAACAAGGTCCAGAACAAACAGCCGGCAGTGATCGCCGAATTAAAGAAGGCTTCACCAAGCAAAGGTGTGCTGCGCGAGAGTTTCATCCCGGCCGAAATCGCCAAAAGCTATGAAGCCGGTGGTGCGACCTGCCTATCGGTGTTGACCGATGTGGATTTTTTCCAGGGTTCCGATACCTATCTGCAGGAAGTACGCGCTGCCTGCCCGCTACCTTTGCTGCGCAAGGACTTCATGATCGATCCCTATCAGATAGTCGAGTCGCGAGTACTCGGAGCGGACTGCGTTTTGTTGATTGCCAGTGTGCTGGACGATGCGCAAATGGCTGAACTGGCTGCTGTTGCCAAGGCGCAGAATCTGGATGTGCTGGTCGAAGTGCATGATGAAGCCGAACTGCAACGAGCATTGTCCCTGGATACGCTGTTGATCGGTATTAATAACCGTAACCTGCATACCTTCGAGGTTCGCATCGAGAACACGCTGGATCTGCTGCCACAGGTCCCGCAGGATCGCATCGTGGTGACCGAAAGCGGGATTTCGAACCGGGCGGACATTGATCTGCTGGAGATCAGCGATGTGCATGCCTTCCTGGTTGGAGAGGCTTTCATGCGGGCAGATCAGCCAGGCGTGGAACTGCAACGCCTGTTCTTCCCTGACCGAAAATGATGGGGTTGCCGGCTGTGGTCTAGCGAGTACCGAAGACCACCATCGTCTTACCTTTTACGCTGACCAGCCCCTGTTCTTCGAGGTTTTTCAGGACGCGACCGACCATTTCCCGCGAGCAGCCGACGATGCGGCCGATTTCCTGACGAGTGACCTTGATCTGCATGCCGTCGGGATGGGTCATGGCATCGGGTTGCTTGCAGAGTTCCAGCAGGGTGCGGGCAACGCGCCCGGTAACATCCAGAAAGGCCAGGTCACCAACCTTGCGGGTAGTATTGCGCAACCGTTCGGCCATCTGGCGACCGATCGCGTAGAGAATGTCCGGCTCGTGCTGGGTCAGTTCGCGGACTTTGGCGTAGCCTAGTTCAGCCACTTCGCACTCGGTCTTGGCCCTGACCCAGGCGCTGCGTTCCTGGCTGTTCTCGTCCATGTCGAACAAGCCCATCTCACCGAAGAAGTCACCGGCGTTGAGGTAGGCAATGATTATTTCCCGCCCGTCATCGTCTTCGATAAGAATGGTGACCGAGCCTTTGATGATAAAAAACAACGTTTCGCTGCGATCACCTGCATAAATGATGGTGCTTTTGGCGGAATAACGGCGACGATGGCAATGCGCTATAAACTTGTCGATATTCTTGATTTTAGGTGTAGAGGCGATAGCTACCATGCAAAATGAATCCAATTCATAAGGTTTATCCGTACTGCTCTGGTCGAGCTTAACAGAGGATTTCAATTCCCAACCAGAAACGAACGGATTAAAGCCGATGAATTGTCTTCAGCCAGGCGGGGATAACATCGGCGCAAGCGCAATATATTCCTGATCATATATACGAGGTTGCTAATAGATGAAGGCGCGTATTCAATGGGCTGGCGAGGCCATGTTTCTGGGGGAGTCGGGCAGTGGTCATGCAGTTGTCATGGATGGACCTCCCGAGGCAGGGGGGCGGAATCTGGGCGTGCGGCCCATGGAAATGCTATTGATCGGTCTGGGTGGCTGCAGCAGCTTCGATGTGGTCAGCATTCTGAAAAAATCCCGCCAGCCGGTTGAGGGGTGTGAAGCCTTTCTTGAAGCCGAGCGAGCCGCCGAAGACCCCAAGGTTTTCACTCGCATTCATCTGCACTTCGTTATCAAGGGACGCGGCCTCAAGGAGCCGCAGGTCAAGCGGGCTGTCGAGCTGTCGGCGGAGAAATACTGCTCGGCATCGATCATGCTGGGCCGAGCCGGGGTCGAGATCACGCATGATTATGAAATAGTCGATCCGGGCCAGGCCTGATGGGGCATGGGGCAGGTCGTGATCGATTCGCATACTCCTGTCCCTCAGTACTGGCATGGAATGGCATCGGTCTGCATAATTCGCCCCCCCCGTTCGCCGGTCATCATGTTTTAAAGCACATACATCCATAATCGCCAATGCGAAGAGGTGTCCAACGCCCTACGCAGCCGTTTAGTGGCTGACGGGCAGGCTCAACCGTGCGGCAGAGCCGCCTTGAAGAGAGTTTCCAATGGTGAAAAGCAAACTCAAGCTCCATGGGTTCAACAACCTGACCAAGACCCTGAGCTTCAACATCTATGACATCTGCTATGCGGAAACGCCGGAAGATCAGCAGGCCTACGTCCAGTATATCGATCAGGAGTACGATGCCGAGCGCCTGACGCAGATTCTGACTGATGTGGTTGACATCATTGGTGCCAATATCCTCAACATCGCCCGCCAGGATTACGATCCGCAGGGGGCGAGTGTGACCATCCTCATTTCCGAGCAACCGGTCACGCCGACCGACAGCCAGATCGAGGAATCGCCTGGCCCATTGCGGGATACGATTCTGGCTCACCTGGACAAGAGCCATATCACGGTTCACACCTACCCGGAAATCCATCCGGTGGACGGCATCGCCACCTTTCGTGTGGATATCGATGTTTCCACCTGTGGGGTGATTTCACCGTTGAAGGCCTTGAATTACCTGATCCACCAGTTCGATTCTGACATCGTCACCGTAGACTACCGCGTGCGCGGTTTCACTCGTGACGTGGAGGGGCGCAAGCACTTCATCGATCACGAAATCAATTCGATTCAGAAGTATCTGTCCGAAGATACCCGTGCGGCCTATCAGATGACCGACGTGAACGTGTACCAGGAAAACCTTTTCCACACCAAGATGTTGCTCAAGGAGTTCGAGCTGGAAAACTACCTGTTCGGCGATGCCACCAGCAATCTTTCCAGTGAGCAGCGCAAGCAGGTGGAAGAGCGCCTGCGCCATGAAATGCTGGAAATCTTCTACGCGCGCAACATGTCGCACTGAGGGTCATAACGGCGGCAGGCTACAGGTAAAAGCAAGAAGAGCCTGACAGGGTGGGTACCCGTTCAATCCTTCGCCTGCCGCCTGCCGCTTAGATCCTGTAAGTCGTCTTGGTCATGACTTTCGACAGCAGGCTCATGCCGAACTTGACGGGCAAGGGGAAGCGCATGCCGCCGGCATTCAGAGCCATGGCCGAATGACGAGCTTCGTCCAGACGCATTTGTTCGAGGATCGCGCGGGATTTCTCGTCGGTGAGCGGAAGCTGGGTAAGGTGGTCGTCCAGGTGCTTGCAGACCTGGTCTTCGGTGGCAGCGACAAAGCCCAGGCTTAGGCGGTCGCTGATCATGCCAGCGGTGGCGCCGATGCCGAAGGACAGGCCATAGAACAGCGGATTCAGCACACTGGTGTGACTGTCGAGCTGGTGGAGGCGCTGCTCGCACCATGCCAGGTGATCGATTTCTTCCTCGGCAGCCTTTTCCATGCGCTCGCGTACTTGTGGCAGGCGGGCGGTCAGCGATTGACCCTGGTAGAGCGCCTGGGCACAGACTTCGCCGGTATGGTTGATGCGCATCAGGCCGGCCACGTGGCGGGCTTCCTTGTCGTTGAGGCTGGCATCGTTCTTGGTCACGGCAGGGGAAGGGCGACCCGGATGCCCGCTGAACGGTAGCAACGTGCGCAAGGCCGCATCGGCCTGCATCAATAGGCGATCGGCGGGCGAGTAATGGCGTCGGTTCTGGCTCGACATGGTGCCTCCGGTTGAGTGGCGGGTCTTGGTGCCGCCGGTTGATCTGGGGTCTGCAGTATTTGGTCGGACAACATCAGCCCGGCGGCCAGTGCATCTGCCGCTGCCCCAGTACGTGCAGGTGTATGTGGTGGACCGTTTGCCCACCCAGTTCGTTGCAGTTCATCACGACCCGGAAGCCGGCCTGGCAGCCCAACTCCTCGGCTAGGCGTTGGGCGACGAACAGGATGTGCCCCACCAAGGGCTTGTCGTCTTCTTCGCTCAGGTCGTGCAGAGTGGCGATGTGTTTTTTGGGAATGACCAGAAAGTGTGCCGGAGCCTGGGGCGCGATGTCATGGAAGGCAAGCACCTGATCGTCTTCATAGATCTTGCGTGCCGGGATTTCGCCGGCCACTATCTTGCAGAACAGGCAGTCCATGATATTCCTCCACGTTGTTCGGTTCGTCAGTCTAGCAGTTGGCTTGGCTGACTCACCATCCGTCGCTTTCGCCAATCATTCCGGTAAATCAGTAGGGTGGGTAGTGCGACAGGATATCGTAGATGGTCTTGTACATGGCTGTAGTACGCTCGCCCGGGCTGGACAATCCATCTGATAGATCATGCTCGCTACTGCCACGCCAGACCAGCTTGCTATCCCGGCCATCGTAGAGGTCGATCTGCACGATGCCGATCCGGTACTCCTGCGTGCGCGACTCATTGTAGCCAGGCCCACCGCCCCAGTAACCTCCCCAGGGATAGCCCCACCAACCACCGCCATAGTTGGTCGTGATCTGCTGCTGGCGCTTTTCCACGATGTACCAGGCCTGTACCTGCAGGTTGCCGGCTGTACCCTTGCTGGCCTGGCGTAGCCCGCGCTGTTCCAGCTCATCGCCTATGGCCTGGCGGATGCGCTGCTCGATCAGATCGCTGCTGACGCGCGGATCATCAGGTCGATACTGCACGCCGGGTTCTTTCCAGCTCCAGGTCCGATAGACGGAATAGTCTCGGACCGGATCGAAATCGCGATCCACCCGATCGCTTTGGCAAGCGGCAATCAACAGCAGGGCCGCAAATAACGCGAGACGCCTTTTCATCTCTGTCTCCCGGTCGAACAACTAGGTAGGGCCGTCAATTATGAGCTTGCGGCCGGCACAGCCAGTGCAGGTAACGACCGAGTCCGGCAAAGGCCGGATGGCGGCGGTAGGCCAATTCCATTTCCAGCAGTTCGTCCAGCTCGGTACGGGTCTGAAATTCGCTTGGCATGTAGTCGTGAAATACGCGAACTCCACTACTACGGATGACTTGCCAGTTGGCGGCGAGTTGCACGCCCAGTTCGCGAGGATCCAGCGGCCGCTGGGGTGTCAGGCTCTGGCGTTCACCCGCGAACTGGCCACTGCGCAGTTTTTTGAAATGCCCCTTGAGCAGGTTGCGGTAGATCAGAGCATCACGGTTGTAGAAAGCCAACGACAGCCAACCTGCCTTTTCCGTCAGTCGGTGCAGGGTCGGCAGGATCGCCTGGGGTTCGGCCAGCCATTCCAGAACGGCATGGCAGACGACCAGATCGAAAGGGCCCTCGACCTGTGTTTCCAGTTCCTGCCAGGGAGCCTGGATGAAGGTAGCGGCTTGCCCCGCTTCGGCGAAGCGCACGCGGGCGCCTTCGAGCATCGGCGCAGCGGGTTCGGCGAGCGTCACGGCATGGCCCCGTTGTGCCAGCCACAGGCCGATATGGCCAAGCCCGGCGCCTATGTCTAGGATACGCAGCGGATGCTGCGGCAGGATTTCCTCCAGATCGGCCTGCAATACTGCCAGGCGAATCGCGCCTTTTGCGCCGCCATAGATTTTTTCCGCAAAGCGCGTGGCCAGCTCGTCGAAATGCCGGTCATTCATTGGGCGAAGCGCCGTTCGTTATCGGCCAGCTTGGCGAGCAGGGCCTGTTCCATATCGATGCCGAGCTCGGCACAGAGCAGCATCAGGTACATGAGTATGTCCGCGACTTCCTGGCCGGCATGGGCATGTTTTTCCGGGGATAAATGGCGGGATTCGTCCTCATCCAACCACTGGAAGATTTCCACCAGCTCGGCCATTTCTACGCTGGCAGCCATGGCCAGGTTCTTGGGGCTGTGGAAGCGTTGCCAGTCGTTGCGGTCGCGGATGGCATGCAGGCGCCGGAGGATTGCGTCGGGATTCATGCAGAAAGAACTCGCTTGCAAAATGCCAGCTTCCGCCAGTCTGCGAACCTCTGCAAGAGTGGCGGGGTATCTATGGCAGCAGGATATTCATGCCGCCGGAGCGTTTGAGTGCAGCGCGGTATCTTGCCGGCGAATCTTCAGGACACGCTCGATGGCGTGGATTCCGGGGTGGTACTCATTTTTCTCGATGGCGTCCAGTGCCCAGACAAGCAGCTGCTCGGCGATGCGTGCGTGTTGCTGGGTCGAGGCGTTGACCGGAACCGGCAGAAAGTCCAGCAGTTGCGAATCGCCGAAGGTGGCCAGCCGCAGGTTATCCGGCCAGAGCAGGTCGCGCTCGCGCAATGCATCGAAAACCCCTTCAAGCAGTACATAGGCAGTGGTAACCAACAGATCGGGCAGGCCTTCGTCGAGCAGCGCGAGCATTTCCGTGCGGCCGCAGGCGCGGCTGAATTGGGTTGCCTGGCGCACGCTGATGCGTCCGGTATGGCCTCGCAGCGCCGCGCGAAAGCCTTGTTCCCGTTCCTGGCTGATCAATAGCTTGGGGTGTGCGCCAATCAGGGCGGCATGCTGTAGCGATGGGGTCAGCAACGAGCTGGTGAGGCGCTCGCTGGCCTGTTGGTCGGCACTGACGACCGAGCAGAAGTGCCCGGGGTCCAGTGCTCGGTCGACCGCTATCACCGGTACGCCCGACTCTTGCAATTCCCGATAGCAACGGTCGTCCGGCGGCAGGTTGCTGGCGACGATCAGCGCATCGCAGCGGCGCGAGCGCAGCGTGCGCAGCACCTGGCGCTCGGCATCCGGATCGTCTTCCGAGCTGGCGATCAGCAATTGATAGCCGCGCTGGCGGGCGAGTTGTTCGAGCAGCTTGGCCAGGCGTGCGTAACTGGGGTTTTCCAGATCCGGCAGGATGAAGCCCAGTGTCCGGCTGTGGCCGCGGCGCAGGCCGGCAGCCTGCTGATCGGGCTGGTAACCTTGCTGGCTGACCACGGCCATTACCCGCTCCACCGTAGCCTGGCTGATTCGCCGCTGGGCAGCCTGTCCATTGACTACATAGCTGGCCGTGGTGATGGAAACTCCGGCAAGACGAGCGATGTCGGTCAGTTTCAATGATTTGTCCTATGTCGGATCGATGTGTACAAGGGGTCTGGATATTGCAACAGCTTAGCTATGGCGGCTCGCGCTTGCCTTTGGCGTACCTCCGGTGCGCCACAGTCCTGATGGCGGCGCTGCCTTGCATTGTACGCCGCCGGACGGTGCGATTGCTTCGTCATGTCAACGTTGTCGAGGCACTAGAATTATGCAAGATCGCGTTATCTTCCATTGTAGATGAAACGTTTCAGCTGGCAGGACTGTAGTAATGATCGCTTGACCGACGGATCCCGGATCTGTCTTGTAGAACAAGAAAAAGGAGAATTGCATGTTCGAATTGACGGTGCAGTGCGTCCGCATGCACCAGACCGCCGCCGACAAGGCCGCCGCACTGGAAAAACTGGCCCGAACGCTGGTTGCCGACGGCCTGGTGCGCGACGGTTATCTCGCCGGGCTGATGGCGCGTGAAGCGCAGGGCTCGACTTATCTTGGTCAGGGTATTGCGATTCCCCATGGCACTCCGCAGACGCGCGATCAGGTGCGGAGTACCGGCATTCGTCTGCTGCATTTTCCCGAGGGGGTCGACTGGGGGGATGGGCAGCGGGTCTATCTGGCCATTGGCATTGCGGCACGTTCCGACGAGCACTTGCAGGTTCTGCAGCTACTGACGCGAGCCCTGGGCGAGGATGATCTGAGTCTGGCGCTGCAAGAGGTCACCACTGCCGAGAGCATTCTGGAGCTGCTCAAGGGAGGGACGCCGGCACTGATGCTGGACGACCGACTGGTGACGCTCGGTGTCGCGGCCGACGATGTGGAAGAACTGCTCTGGCACGCTGTTCGGTTGCTCAAGCGTACCGCCTGTGTGAGCCCCGGTTTCGCCAGCGGCCTGCCATTGGTGCAGGCCTTGCCATTGGGACAAGGGTTGTGGTGGCTGAGCAGCGCGCAGGCCGTGCTGCGACCGGGATTGTCTTTCGTTACGCCAGCCAGACCGCTAGCGTTGCAAGGGCAGCCGGTGACCGGCCTGTTTTGTCTGGCCAGCCAGGGGGAAGCCAGCCAGGCCTTGCTTCAGCGCTTGTGCGATCTGCTTATTGCTGGCCGTGGAGCGGAGCTCGGCAAGGCCAGTTCCAGCTACACCGTACTTCGGGCCTTGGGCGGTGAGGTGGCGGCAGATTGGCCACAGGCCCGGGTCGCCCTGGTCAATGCGCATGGCCTGCATGCACGGCCGGCCCAGATCCTGGCCGAACTGGCTCAATGCTTCGCCGGCGAGATCCGTGTGCGTCTGGCCGATAGCGGTTGCGCTGCGGTTTCCGTCAAGAGTATGACCAAGCTGCTTGCCCTTGGGGCGCGGCGGGGGCAGGTATTGGAGTTTCTGGCCGAACCGGATATCGCCAACGACGCCTTGCCGGCGCTGATCGAGGTCGTGGCGACGGGGCTGGGCGAAGCGGTCGAGCCGCTGCCGGCTGCGCCGGAACCGTCGCCCGAAATTCCTGACCGACTGCTTGACCAAGCCCCGCCGCCGCTACCGTTGCCTATTGGCGAGCGCGTGCAGGGAGTTGCCGCCTCGCCCGGAATCGCTATCGGCCCGGCACTGATACGCACCCATCGGGCGTTGGAATACCCGCAGCGTGGCGAATCCCCCCAAGTGGAGCTGCAGCGTTTGGGCGTGGCGCTGGAACAGGTCGTGGCGGATATTGGTGCGTTGCTGGAAAAGACTCATGTACCCAGCATTCGCAATATTTTCACCACCCACCAGGCCTTGCTGCGCGACCCGGCCTTGCGCGAGGAAATCGTCGGCCGACTGGAGCAGGGTTTCAGCGCCGAAGCGGCCTGGGTGGACGAGATCGACGCTGCGGCACGCCAGCAGGAAGCGCTTGATGATGTGCTGCTTGCCGAGCGAGCCGCCGATCTGCGTGACATCGGCCGCCGGGTACTGGCTGCGCTGCTGGGCTGCGAAGCCGAAGCGGAACCGGACGAGCCTTACATTCTGGTGATGGACGAAGTGGCGCCTTCGGATGTTGCTACGCTCGATCGTGAACGTGTCGCTGGCATCCTGACCGCGCGCGGTGGGGCCACCGCACACAGTGCAATCATTGCCCGCGCGCTGGGTATTCCGGCAGTCGTCGGTGCCGGCGAGGCGGTGTTGGGGCTGGCGGGTGGAACCCTGTTGCTGCTCGATGGCGAGCAGGGTCAATTACAGATCGCACCCGATGAGGCCGGGTTGGCCCAGGCTCGCGCCGCCTGCGAGCAGCGGCGGCGGCATCAGGATGAAGCCGATGCGCGGCGACTGGAGCCGGCGGTGACCCGCGATGGGCATGCCGTAGAGATAGCCGCTAACCTCGGTAGCAGCGACGAAGCGGCCACCGCCGTGGCGCTGGGGGCAGAGGCTGTCGGTCTGCTGCGCACCGAACTGGTATTCATGGGGCATTCCCAAGCGCCCGATCAAATGACCCAGCAAGCCGAATACAGCCGCGTGCTGGCGGCACTCGACGGTCGTCCACTGGTGGTTCGTACCCTTGATGTCGGTGGCGACAAGCCCTTGCCCTATTGGCCGTTGCCCGCCGAGGAAAATCCTTTTCTCGGCGTACGTGGCATCCGCCTGAGCCTGCAACGGCCGGAAATCCTCGATACGCAGTTGCGAGCGTTGCTCGCCGCCGCCGCGGATTATCCGTTGCGCATCATGTTTCCCATGGTCGGCGGCGTCGAGGAGTGGCATGCGGCCAAGAGCCGGGTCGACCGTTTACGTGAAGCGATTCCGGCGAAGAATCTGCAAGTCGGAATTATGATCGAGATCCCTTCGGCCGCCCTGATCGCGCCGGTGCTGGCGCAGGAAGTGGACTTCTTCAGTATCGGCACCAATGATCTGACCCAATACACCCTGGCCATCGACCGAGGCCATCCTACTCTCTCGGCCCAGGCCGATGGGCTGCATCCGGCCGTACTGCAATTGATCGACATGACGGTAACGGCCGCGCATGCTTGCGGTAAATGGGTCGGGGTGTGTGGGGAACTGGCTGCCGATAATCTGGCGGTGCCGCTATTGGTCGGGTTGGGCGTCGATGAGTTGAGCGTATCGGCGCGCAGCATTGCCCTGATCAAGGCACGCGTACGCGAATTGGCTTTCGAAGACTGCCGGCATCTGGCTCGCCGGGCGTTGGTGCTGCCCGGCGCCCAGGCGGTACGGGCCCTGGTAATGGAACACTGCTGATGGCAAGGATTCTGACGATCACCCTCAACCCGGCGCTGGATCTGACCGTGCGCTTGCCTGTGCTGTGCCCCGGCGAGGTCAATCGCGGTGAAGCGCTGTACGTGCAGGCTGCCGGCAAGGGGTTGAACGTCGCCCAGGTATTGGCCGATCTCGGTCACGAGTTGAGCGTGACCGGCTTTCTCGGGGCGGATAATCCGCAAGACTTCGAAACATTGTTTGCCGCGCGCGGTTTCCACGATGCGTTCGTGCGCGTTCCGGGTCAGACGCGCAGCAACTTCAAGTTGGCCGAAAGCGATGGGCGGGTCACTGACATCAACGGGCCAGGGCTCGATGTTTCGTCAGCGGCACTGGACATGCTGCTGGCGAAAATACCGCAACTCGTCGCGGGACAGGAGGCCGTGGTGGTGGCTGGCAGCCTGCCCCGAGGGGTGACCCTCGATTGGTTCGTCGAGCTATTGACGCAGCTCAAGCAGCAAGATGCACCGCTGGTATTGGATACCAGTGGTGCAGCCTTGCATGCGGGGTTGCAGGTAGCACCCTGGCTGGTCAAGCCGAACCTTGCTGAGCTGGCCGAAGCCTGTGCGGTGCCGCTCGCCTCACCAGCGCAACTGGCGGTGCAGGCGCAGTGCCTGCAGGCCATGGGGATCGCGCATCTGGTGGTCTCCCAGGGTGCTGAAGGGCTCTGCTGGTTTGCTCCCGATGCGCACTGGCAGGCTCGTCCGCCGCCGGTCGAGGTGGTCAGCACGGTAGGGGCGGGCGACTCCCTGCTGGCTGGCATGCTGCATGGTTTACTGCAGGGCTGGCCCGCCGAGCGTACCTTGCGTCTGGCCACGGCGGTTGCTGCCCAGTCCGTGGGGCAGCTCGCTTTCGGCATTCCCGATGCTGCACAGTTGGCCAGATTGGCGGAGCGGGTGGAGGCTCGGCCGCTTGCCGGTGCCAGTACAACAGACAACAACAAAATCTCCTGATAGGAAGCGCCTACAGATGAACGTATTGATCGTCACGGCTTGCCCCGGCGGCATGGTCACCAGCATCCTGAGTGCGCGTTTGCTGGATGCGGCAGCCCGGCGCCTGGGTTGGTCGACGCAGGTCGAGGTACAGGGACGCCCGGTGGAAGGCTCGACGCTGAACGCAATCGACATCGCTGCTGCCGACCTGGTGCTGGTGGTCAAGACCGGCTCCCTGGCGCTTGAGCGGTTTATCGGCAAGCGCGTCGTGCAAGCCACTCCGGTCGAAGCGTTGCTCGATCCCCAGCGTTTTCTTCGGGAAGCCGCGGAGCATGCCGAGGTGCTGACTGGCGACGTTGTGGTTCCAGTTGCCGAACCCTCGAGCGTCGTGCCTCGGCTGGTCGCCGTCACTGCCTGTCCGACCGGGGTGGCGCACACCTTCATGGCGGCTGAAGCGCTGCAACAGGCCGCAACCAGGTTGGGCTACGACTTGCGCGTGGAAACCCGTGGCTCGGTGGGGGCGCGTAACCTGCTGGATGCCGAAAGCATTGCCAGGGCCGATGCTGTAATCCTGGCGGCAGATATCGATGTGGACCTGACGCGCTTCGCGGGTAAGCGAATCTACCCGTGCAGTACGGGCCGTGCGCTCAAGCAGCCGCAGGAAACGCTTGAACGGGCATTGCGCGAAGCCACTGTGCTGGATGGCGCAGCGGCGGCGAGCCCAGAGCCTGTGCGCAAGGGTGAGAGGCACAGCCATGTCTACAAGCATTTGCTGACCGGCGTGTCCTACATGCTGCCGATGGTGGTGGCCGGCGGGCTGCTGATTGCCCTGTCCTTTGTTTTGGGTATCGAGGCCCATCTGCAATCGGGCACGCTGGCAGCAGCGCTCTGGACCATCGGTGACCAGACCGCTTTCCTCTTGATGGTGCCGTTGCTGGCCGGTTATATCGCCTATTCCATCGCTGACCGGCCGGGGTTGGCGCCGGGAATGATCGGTGGCTTGCTTGCAACGACGCTGGAAGCTGGTTTTCTCGGCGGAATTGCCGCTGGGTTTACGGCCGGCTATAGCGCGCTGGCGATCTCGCAGTGGCTGCGCCTGCCGGTCAGCGTGGAGTCGCTCAAGCCAGTCCTGATCATCCCCCTGCTGGTCAGCCTGGTGACTGGCCTGACGATGATCTACGTGATCGGCGAGCCGGTGGCGCAGCTGCTGGTGACCCTGACCCGCTTTCTCGACACCATGGGGACGTCCAATGCCGTGCTGCTCGGCTTGCTCCTGGGCGCGATGATGTGCGTGGACCTGGGGGGGCCACTGAACAAGGCGTCCTATGCCTTTTCCGTCGGCTTACTGGCCTCGCAGAGCTACGCACCGATGGCCGCGACCATGGCCGCCGGTATGGTGCCGCCGTTGGGGATGGCGGTCGCCTGCTTTTTGGCTCGGCACAAATTCGCCGAAACCGAACGCAATGCCGGTAAGGCGTCCTTTGTGCTTGGGCTCTGTTTTATTTCCGAAGGAGCGATTCCCTTCGCTGCCAAAGATCCGTTGCGAGTCATCCCTGCGTGTGTCGCTGGCGGTGCCCTGGCCGGTGCGTTGTCCATGCTGTTCAACTGCAAGCTGCTGGCGCCCCATGGCGGTTTGTTCGTACTGCTGATCCCCAACGCCATCGCTCCGGTATTGGGCTATCTGGTTGCCATCGCTGCCGGCAGCCTGCTGACCGGTGGACTGTACGCACTGCTCAAGCGTGGCCGGAGCCCGGAGCTGGAAAAGCTGGCGGGCAAGGTCTGAGGGAACCACTGCGGCGTCACGCGACTGTCAACTGCCTGGCTTACCTTCTCGGAAAAACCGGAGGAAAGCCTGCATGAACCAGCCCGACAAGAACCGCCGCCGTTTCATCCAAGGCCTCGGCGCCGGCCTGGCACTGCCAGCGCTGGGTAGCGCACCGGCGGTCATCGCCGCGCCCAATGCACGTCCGAAAGTGACCGGCGGCGTCCAGGCCGGTGATGTGCTCGGCGACCGTGCCGTCGTCTGGAGCCGTTGCGACCGGCCGGCGCGGATGGTCGTCGACTGGGATACCAGCAGTGTGTTTGGCAACCCGCGCCGACAGGTTTCGCCAGCCACCCATGTTGGTATCGACTTCACTGCACGGATCGACCTCAAGGAGCTGCCACCCGACCAGGCGATCTTCTACCGCGTACGCTTCGAGGATGCCCGCGACGGCAGCCTGAGCAAGCCCTGGTTCGGCCACTTTCGCAGCGCACCGCAACAGCCACGCGATATCCGCTTCGTCTGGGGCGGCGATACCTGCGGCCAGGGTTTCGGCATCAATCCGGACATCGGCGGTATGCGGATCTATGACGCCATGCGCCGACGCCTGCCGGATTTCTTCCTGCACAGTGGCGATGTGATCTATGCCGATGGGGTGATCCCGGAATCGCAGGTCACCGAAGATGGCCGAGTATGGCGCAATCTGGTCACTGAAGCCAAGAGCAAGGTCGCCGAGACGCTGGACGAATTCCGAGGCAACTATCACTATAACCTGCTCGACGACAATGTGCGGGCGTTCAACGCCGAAGTGCCACAGATCTGGCAGTGGGATGACCACGAAGTGACCAATAACTGGTCGCCGGGCAAGGAGCTGGATGATCGCTACCGGATCAAGGATATCAACTTGCTGGTACGCCGCGCCCGCCAGGCCTATCTGGAAAACGCACCGATGCGCATGAACGGTCGGGATGAGCTGGGTCGGGTCTATCGCAAGATTGCCTACGGTCCGCTGTTGGATGTGTTTGTGCTGGACATGCGTAGCTATCGCGGGGCGAACAGTGCCAACCTGCAACCGCAGGAAGGCCCGGAGACTGCTTTTCTCGGGCGTTTGCAACTGGACTGGCTCAAGCGTGAACTACAGGCTTCGAAAGCTCGCTGGAAGATCATTGCCGCCGATATGCCAATCGGCCTGCATGTGCCCGATGGCAAGAACGCCCAAGGCCAGGTGCGCTGGGAAGCCATTGCCAATGGCAATAATGGTCCGGCGCTGGGGCGCGAGCTGGAAATCGCCGAGCTGTTGAATTCGCTTCAGAGAAGCGGCGTGCGCAATACCGTCTGGCTGACCGCCGATGTGCATTACTGCGCGGCGCATTACTACCACCCCAATCGCGCGGCTTTCCAGAACTTCGATCCGTTCTGGGAGTTCGTGGCCGGGCCGCTGAACGCCGGCAGTTTCGGGCCCAATCCGCTGGATAATACGTTCGGCCCGGAACTGGTGTTCCAGAAGGCTCCGCCTACGGCCAACAGCTCGCCCTTTGCTGGTTATCAGTTCTTCGGCGAGGTCGAGATCGAGGCGCAGAGCGGCGCTTTGCGGGTGAGCCTGCGGGATATTGATGGCGTGCCGGTGTTCGAAAAGCAACTGGAACCGCAGCTCGGATGATTACTGACAGGCCTGGAAAATGGTTTCCAGGACGGCTTCCAAATTGTTTAGCACCTCATGATTGCCAAAACGTAGTACACGAATAGCTGCTTTCTGCAGTGCTGCGTCTCTGTGCGTATCGTGCCGTTGTCCTGCACGGGTGTAGTGCTGACCGCCATCCAGCTCGATGGCCAATTTCAGTTCCGGGCAATAGAAATCCAGGACGTAAGGCGGGCAGGGATGCTGACGACGGAACTTGCGCCCGGCCAGCCGGCGGTTGCGCAGGTGATGCCAGAGAATTTGTTCGCAATCGGTGAGGTTATGGCGCAGATGCCGGGCAAACTGATGTTGTTCCAGCATTGGGCGGAATGGCTTGTGCATTTCACGATCCTTGTGAAAGTTGGCTGATGTTGGTTGTGTTCCCTCACCCCAGCCCTCTCCCTGAGGGAGAGGGAGCTAAAAGCTCGGTTTCAGTGTTGGCGTAGAGGTTATGGCATACGCCAATAGACTCCTTCTCCCAGAGAGGGAGCCACGTTCAAATTCAGTTTTAGCACAGGGATTTCGGCATACGCCATGGATTCCCTCCTAGAGAGAGCGAGCCACGTTCAAGTTCAGCTTTCGCGCAGGAGATTCGGCATACGCCATAGATTCCCTCTCAGAGAGAGGGAGCCACGTTCAAGTTCAGCTTTCGCGCAGGAGATTCGGCATACGCTATAGATTCCCTCTCAGAGAGAGGGAGCCATGTTCAAGTTCAGCTTTCGCGCAGGAGATTCGGCATACGCCATGGATTCCCTCCCAGAGAGAGCGAGCCACGTTCAAGTTCAGCTTTCGCACAGGAGATTCGGCATACGCTATAGATTCCCTCTCCCTTGGGGAGAGGGCCAGGGTGAGGGAGCTTTGATCAATGATGCTCCCGCGTTGCGCGGAATTTCACCTCGGGCCAGCGCTCTTCCATCAGGCTGAGGTTGACGCGGGTTGGTGCCAGGTAGGTGAGATGGCCACCACCATCGATGGCGATGTTCTCGAAGGCCTTGGTCTTGAAATCCTCCAGCTTCTTCTTGTCGTCGCATTCGATCCAGCGCGCCGACCAGACATTGATCGCTTCGTAGGCGCACTCGACCTTGTATTCCTCCTTCAAGCGACTGGCTACCACATCGAACTGCAGCACGCCGACCGCGCCGAGAATGATGTCGTTGCTACGCTCTGGGAAGAACACCTGGGTCGCGCCTTCTTCGGCCAGTTCTTGTAGACCCTGGCGTAACTGCTTGGATTTCAGTGGATCTTTTAAGCGTACGCGGCGGAACAGTTCGGGGGCGAAATGCGGGATGCCGGTGAAGCCGAGTGCCTCGCTTTCGGTGAAGGTATCGCCGATCTGGATGGTGCCGTGGTTATGCAGGCCGATGATGTCGCCGGCCCAGGCTTGCTCCAGCATCTCGCGCTCGCTGGAGAAGAAGGTCAGCGCGTCGGCGATTTTCAGATCCTTTTTGATTCGCACATGGCGCATCTTCATACCTTTCTCGTACTTGCCCGAGCAAATACGCATAAAGGCGATGCGGTCGCGGTGCTTGGGGTCCATGTTCGCCTGGATCTTGAATACGAAGCCGCTGAATTTTTCTTCAGTCGGCTCTACCACTCGCTCGCGAGCCGTGCGGGCCAGCGGCATCGGTGCCCAATCGACCACGGCGTCCAGCACCTGGTCGACACCAAAGTTGCCCAGCGCGGTACCGAAAAATACCGGTGTCATTTCGCCTTTGAGAAAGGCTTCCCGGTCAAACTCGTGGCAGGCACCCTGGACCAGCTCCAACTGCTCGACAAAACTCTCGTAGAGGTCACCCAGATGAGCCCGGGCCTCGGCAGAATCGAGCTTGTCGATGATCTTCGCTTCGATCCGCTCATGGCCGTGGCCAGGGATGTAGACGATGATTCGATCGTCGGCGAGATGATAGACACCCTTGAAATCGCGGTATGAGCCGATAGGCCAGGTGATTGGCGCGGCCTTGATCTTCAGTACCGCCTCGATCTCATCGAGCAGCTCGATAGGGTCGCGGATATCCCGGTCGAGTTTGTTGATGAAACTGACGATGGGCGTGTCACGCAGCCGGCACACGTCCATCAGGGCGATGGTACGCGGTTCCACGCCCTTGCCGCCGTCGAGCACCATCAGTGCTGAGTCCACTGCCGTCAGGGTACGGTAGGTATCCTCCGAGAAGTCCTCGTGGCCGGGGGTGTCGAGCAGGTTGATCATGTGCTCGCGGTAGGGGAACTGCATGACGGATGTGGTGATGGAGATGCCGCGCTGCTTTTCCATCTCCATCCAGTCCGAGGTGGCATGGCGGTCGGACTTGCGCGACTTCACCGTGCCGGCCACGGCGATAGCCTGGCCCATCAGTAGCAGCTTCTCGGTGATGGTGGTTTTGCCCGCGTCGGGGTGGGAAATGATGGCGAAGGTACGGCGCTTGGCGACTTCGGCGGCCTGGGTGGTCATGGCTGTCCCGGTATGAAAAGCGTAGGGGAAAAAGCCGAAATTATAATGCAAAGCCACTACCGACTGTGACCGGCATGGCCGTGGTGCTCCGATTGGCGCGAACCCTGGCCGCTAACGTCGGTCGGCAAGGTAATACGACATTGGAAAATGGTTGCGCTGAGCCTCGTTGTAACGAAATCGAGCCATGGCTTGCTGGGTTGTCCAGCCGATAGGCGCCGGCGAGGTTTTCCGGCTGGTTTCATCCTGCACGCTTCTGGGGCACCGGCTTTTTCGATAGCCCTGCGAATTCACGGGATTTTCATTTGATCTCGGACGCTTGTGGTTCTAAAGTTCGCGGCCGAACGTCCATGCTGGCAACGATCCATCCGGCTCAAGTACTGACGACGAGAGGTTGCCGGTTCTCCGGGACCGGTAATGCTCGGCGACATGCCTTGGGAAGTAGGCGAACCAAAGTGGGGAAACTGATCAGGCGTTCGGATCCGGCAATGCCGTCTGGCTTTGCACCACTTGTCCATCAATTCCTTGTTCCGCCACCTGGAGTCCAGTATGTCCGTCAAGATCGAAGACTACTATTCGCGTGAAACCTTCAAGAAAATGAAAGGGTTCGCCGACGATCGGGAAACCCCTTTCGTTGTCATCGATACCAACATCATTGCCCAGGCCTATGACGAGCTGGTCGGCAATTTCCCGTTTGCCAAGATCTACTACGCGGTGAAGGCCAACCCTGCCACCGAAATCACCGAGTTGCTGCGCGCCAAGGGTTCGAATTTCGATATCGCCTCGATCTACGAGCTGGACAAGGTGCTTGCCACCGGCGTCGAGCCGACGCGGATCAGCTACGGCAATACCATCAAGAAAGCCAAGGATATCCGTTACTTCTACGAGAAGGGTGTGCGCCTGTTCGCCACCGATTCCGAAGCTGACCTGCGTAATATTGCCAAGGCGGCCCCAGGCTCGAAGATCTACGTGCGTATCCTCTCCGAAGGCTCCACCACGGCTGACTGGCCGCTGTCCCGCAAGTTCGGCTGCCAGCCGGACATGGCGCTGGATCTGTTGATCCTGGCGCGCCAGTTGGGTTTGGAGCCTTACGGTGTCTCTTTCCACGTCGGTTCGCAGCAGCGCGATATCGATGTCTGGGACGCGGTTATTGCCAAGGTCAAGGTGATCTTCGAGCGTCTGCGTGAAGAAGACGGCATCGTCCTCAAGATGATCAACATGGGCGGTGGCTTCCCGGCCAATTACATGACCAAGACCAACAGCCTGGAAATCTACGCCCAGGAAATCATCCGTTTCCTCAAGGAGGACTTCGGTGATGAGCTGCCGGAAATCATCCTCGAACCGGGGCGTTCGCTGATTGCCAACGCCGGGATCCTGGTCAGCGAAGTGGTGCTGGTGGCACGCAAGTCGCGTACCGCTGTGGAGCGTTGGGTCTATACCGATGTGGGCAAGTTTTCCGGCCTGATCGAAACCATGGATGAAGCGATCAAGTTTCCCATCTGGACCGAGAAGAAAGGCGAGCTGGAAGAGGTGGTGATCGCCGGCCCGACCTGTGACAGCGCCGACATCATGTATGAGAACTACAAGTACGGTCTGCCGCTCAATCTGGCCAGCGGCGATCGCCTGTACTGGTTTTCCACCGGAGCCTACACCACCAGCTACAGCGCTGTGGAATTCAACGGTTTTCCACCGCTGAAGGCCTACTACATCAGCTGATGACTGGTTGTTTCCGGCTCGATGTGCCTTGCGGATTTCGGGAACATGTCGAGCCGAATGCCGGGGAACCGGCGGCGGACTACGACATGTCCTGCGGACGAGTTGTGCTACTTTCGAGGGCTTCGCAGCGACTGACATAGGCGGCGGTGATGTCCTGGATCGGCGCCAGCGCGGCGGCTAGCAGTTCGTCGCGCGCTTTACGCAGGAACTTCAGATGGCCGAGTACCAGTGCCTGTTGCAGCCAGTGGCGAGCCTCGTCCCAGCGTCCCTGATCCATCAGCACGCAGGCATGGCTGAACTGACCGCGAAAATCCCCCGCTTCGGCCGAGCATCGGTACCAATCGTACGCCACCGTGATATCGCGGGGTACGACCTGACCCTCTTCGAAATAACGCCCGACCAGGTTCATTGACTTGGCATGCCCCATTTGCGCGGCACGCTGGTACAGCTTGAAGGCCTGTAAAGGATCCTGCTTGACGCCACGGCCGGTGGCGACGAGGTTGGCCAGGTTATATAGCCCCCAGTCCAGGCCCAGGTTGGCCGCCCTCTGGTAATAGCCCGCCGCTTCTGCCGGATCGGCCGGGCAGCCCCAGCCATGTTCGAGGCAACGTCCCGCCATATTGTTGGCCATGCCATGGCCGCGAGCCGCCGCGATGCAAAACCACTTCAACGCCAACTGGGCATCCTGCTGGATGCCGCGTCCATCCAGCAGGATCTGGCCGAGCAGGACTTGGGCTTCGCAATCTCCGTGAGCCGCTTCCTTGATGATCAGCCGGGCGGCACCCAGCGGGTTATCGTGCAATTCTGCAAGGGCCTGTTCGAAAGACAGTTCCCGGCAACGATATAGCTTGTGGCTCACTCAGACCTCCACCCATTGGCGCAGCAGGTTGTGGTAGGTCCGGGTCAGCTCCACCAGGGCTGGATGGTCCGGGATGTCCTGGGTGAGCGTCTGGATGGAATTATCCAGCTCGTAAAGCAGGGTCCGCCGTGAATCCTCACGGACCAGGCTCTGAATCCAGAAGAACGAAGCCAGGCGCGCGCCTCGAGTGACCGGCTCGACCTTGTGCAGGCTGGTGCTTGGGTAGAGCACCATGTCACCAGCGGCGAACTTGATACTGGGAGTACCGTAGGTGTCCTGGATGACCAGTTCACCGCCGTCGTATTCGTCAGGGTCGCAGAAGAAGACCGTGGCCGACAGATCCGTGCGGACACGCTCGAGGCTATTGCGCACCTGGCGCACGGCGTTGTCGACGTGATAACCGAATACACCGCCTCCCGTATAGCAATTGAAGAGCGGCGGGAAAACCTTGTGCGGCAGGGCTGCCGACATGAACTGCGGGTTTTGCCAAAGCCGTTGCAGCAGAACTTCACTGATTTCACGAGCCAGCGGGTCGTCTTCCGCCAACTGCAGGTTCAGCTTGGCCTTGGCGGACTGATAACCGGCAGTGATTTTGCCATCCAGCCAGTTCGCCTGTTCCAGTGCCACACGGATTCGCTGGATTTCTTCGGCAGAAAAAAGCTGGGGTATGTGCAGCAGCATGGAGATTCCTTGCTAATGGGGAAGAATAGTGTGAATAAAAAATATTTTCATTTTCATTTGAATTTTACCGAGGATGCTCCAAAATTCAATCGAGATTGTTTCTCATTGTTTCATGTCATCAGGCAATCACTCGTTCAGGAACATATCGAGCATCATGTCTAACCAACCTCCGCCGTTTCAAAAGGGATCACGTTTGCTGGCATCCGCCATCGGAGTAGCTCTTTCCACGCTTTCCACCGCACCACTGGCCGAAACCGTAGGGCAGACAGATAAACAGATAAAGAAAGACACGTCGGAGAATCAATCTTCGGAGCCGGTAGCGCTCGAAGCGATGTCGGTAACGACTCAAGAAGAGACTCGTGGCAGCTACAAGGTGAATGAATCCGCCAACCGGCGGTATACGGCACCGCTTCGTGAAACGCCCAAGACAGTCACCGTTATTTCTGAGCAAGTCATCAAGGACACGGGTTCACTGAATCTGGTTGATTCGTTACGTACTGTATCCGGCATCACCTTCGGTGCTGGTGAAGGGGGCAATCCAGCGGGTGACCGGCCGATCATTCGCGGCTTCAACTCTGAAAGCGACATGTTCATCGATGGTCTGCGTGATGTCGCGTCCCAGACGCGTGAAGTTTTTAACACCGAGGGTATCGAGGTCAGCAAGGGCCCGGGTTCAGCCTTCGTCGGTGCCGGTTCGACTGGTGGGGCGATCAACATGCTTACCAAGACCGCCAAACAGCGTAATTTTGCTGATGTCAGCTACACCCTGGGGTCCGACCAAACCCGTCGCTCCACGCTGGACGCAAACTATATGGTGACCGATCAGGTCGCCTTTCGCCTGAACCTGATGAAACACGATGCCAACGTTGCGGGCCGCAATGATGTGGACGTAAGCCGTTGGGGGGTAGCGCCGACACTTACCATCGGTTTCGATACCCCAACCCGCCTGACGATGTCCTATTACCATTTGCGTACCGACGATATGCCTGATTACGGCCTGCCGTTGAGCCAGACGCATGGCACTGCCAAGCGGCGTCCGGTGACCGGCAGCCATGACCGCTTCTATGGTTTTTCGACCGACTATCGGCACAGCAATACGGATTATGGCTGGATCAAAATAGAGCACGATTTAGCCGAAAACCTGGTGTTGACCAATAGCTTCCGTCAAGTGCGTACTACCCTGGATTACGTTGTTACCAACCCGGATGACAGTAGAGGCAATATCGACAACAACTACGTTTATCGCTCACTTAAAAGCCGTGATTCAACATCCAAAGGTTGGGTCAACCAGACTGACCTGCGAGCCAAGTTCAATACATTCGGGATTGAGCACACCATGATCGTTGGTGCTGAATTCAGTTATGAAGATGTCCATAACCGGCCTTATGAATATCCAGATGTTTCTACAATAAATGGAGTTCGTGGTCGCGCTTCAGGGGCAGCCGCAGCAGGTGGATGTAACGCTAGTTATGTTGCACAAGGTTACTGCACAAGCTTGGGTGATCCCAGTTATAAGCAGGCCTATCCTGGAAGAATTGTTCGTGGCAGAGCCTACACCGATACTGACACCGAAACCGCTGCAGGCTTCATGTTCGATACGCTGAAATTCAACGACCAGTGGTCCTTGAACCTGGGAGTGCGTTACGACGACTTCGATACGAAGTCCTCGGGCGTTCGTTTGGTAAGTAGCAATCCGCAAGATTTCAAATTCAAGAACGACACCAACTTTTGGAGCTACCAGGCTGGTCTGGTGTACAACCCTGCATCCAATGGTTCTGTCTATTTCGCTTGGTCGACTTCATCCAACCCGGTGGGTGAAACCAGTGGCGAGGGTTCTGATGGACTCGCGGTTACGAATGCGGATTTGAAGCGCGAGAAAAGTCGTAACTGGGAAGTTGGTACCAAGTGGGACTTCTTCGATAACCGCTTGGGTATCAATGCCGCGCTGTTCCGCACCTTGAAGGATAATACCCGGCAGTTGGATCAGTCTGGTGTTACGCGCAACATTGGCCAAACCGAAGTCAAAGGTATCGAACTGGGTGTTAGTGGCAACATCACCAAGAAGTGGGAGGCGTTCGCTAACTACACTTATCTGGATAGCGAAATCAAAGATGGCCTCAACAAGGATAATCACGTACCCAGCACACCACGCAACAGCATCAGCTTGTGGTCGACCTATCATTTGTTGTCGGACTTGACTGTCGGTGGCGGTGCCTATTATGTCGACCAACGCTACGGTAATGCTCAGAACACCACCGAGGTATCCAGCTACTGGCGCTACGATGCCATGGCTGCCTACCAGGTGAACAAGCATCTGGACTTTCAACTGAACGTGCAGAACCTTACCGACAAACGTTACTTCGATCAGATTTATCCGACTCACTATGCCCATGTGGCTCCTGGCCGTACCGCATTGCTTTCGACCAATGTGCATTTCTGATCTAGTCTGATCGCTATAACGGTCGGTTTCCCCAAGCCCCTTGCCATCGATTGGCTGGGGCTTTCTTTTGTGTCCGTTTCAGTAGAGATCGCGCCGGTAGTGGCCGCTTGCCATTAGCTCGGTCATCTGTCGGGTACCGAGCAGGCCGTGCAGCAAGGTATCGATTTCGCGGCCCATGCCTTCCAGACTGCCGCACAGCAGGATATGGGCACCGTTGTTCACCCAGGCGCGTAGCTCGTCGGCGGCATCGCGCAGTCGATGCTGCACGTAGAGTCGCTCGGCCTGATCGCGGGAAAATACCAAGTCCAGCCGGGCGAGATGCCCGGTGCGGCGCCATGTCTCCAGTTCTTCCCGGAAAAAGCTGTCGTGGGCCGCATTGCGTTCGCCGAACAGTAGCCAGTGGCCGTGCTGACCGAGCTGTTGCCGTTCACGCAGATGGGCACGTAACCCGGCCAACCCCGTTCCGTTGCCGATCAGGATCAGGGGGCCGCAGTTTTCTGCCAGACGAAAACCTGGGTTGGCACGGATACGCAGATCGATTTCGGTTCCTGCTGCAGCATGCTGGCATAGCCAGCCTGAAGCGAGGCCGAGGCTGCCATCGGGATAGGTCATGCAACGAACCAACAGATCGAGATGGCCGTCTGCCGGGATCGAGGCGATGGAATAATCACGATGCGGTAGCAGGGGCAGGCTCGCCAGTAGCTGCTCGGCGGAGGCTGCTTCCAGTCCATCGAGGTCGGCAGGGAGTCGGCGGCGAGCCAGGTGCCAGGCGAGCGTCCGGCCATCCGCCAGGCAGTGCGCGCCGTTCAATTGCAACTGCTGCAGCAACGATGCCACTTTTTCCAGTGGCTGACAGGGGCCGATTTCGGCGATATCGCCAGCTTGCCAGTCGAGTCGGCCAGAGGCTGGGGTCAGCTGTAGATGGAAAACCGGCAATCCCTGGCTATCTGGGTTCAGGTTGGTACGTCGAGCCAGTGTCCAAGGCTCGAAAGCGGCTGTCTGCCATTGCTGATAAGTGGTATCGCCAGTCAACTGGCTGAGTTGTCGTTGCCACTGGCGCAGGATGGATGCATCGCCACGATCGGCGTCCAGCCGGTCGAACAGCGCCAGTGCACCCCGTTCGCGCAAGCGCAGATCGAGGCGCTTGGCGAAGCCGCAAAAATGCCGATAACGGCTGTCGCCCAAGGCAAGCATGGCGTACTTCAGTTGGGTAAGCGGTCCGTTGCTGGTGTTCAGGTATTGCTCGAAGCGTGCAGCATTGTCGGGCGCTTCACCTTCGCCGTAGGTGCTGGCCACCAGCAGCAGGTGTGAGATGCGTTGCAGGTCACGTTCGGACAATTCGTTGAGCGGCAAGGCCTGTGCCGTAAGCCCTGCTTCGTTGAGCTGCGCGGCGCTGCGTTCGGCCAGGTGCCTGGCCTGGCCACCCTGGCTGGCATAGGCGACGCAGAGAATATCGCCGCCGATAGGCGGTGAACGAAGACGGCGATGGTACTGCCAGGCCTGGGCACACAGACCGAGATAGCCCAGGCCGACCAGTGCCGCAGAGACTTCCCGTGGCGGTTGCCAGGAGAACAGGAATGCGGCCAGGGCCATGGCACCGAGCAGGGACCAGTAGCCCGGTGACCCGGCCGATGGAAGGGAAACACTCATGGCATGGATTCCCGAGACACGGGTTTTCGCGTGGCGAAAACCCTGTTTTCAGCGGCGGATGGGTCAGGGGGCCAGCACTTCCAGGGTCGCGCTGTAACTTGCACGTCGTTCGTTGGCTGGTTTGGCCACACCTTGCGTACTGGTCGTTTCGGCTTGCAGCCAGTACATGCCGGCGACCGGCCAGGTCACGCTGAATTTGCCCTGCTCATCGGTCTTTCGTTCTATCTCGCCCGTTTCGCTGCGATAGCGATTGCCGCCGGGAGTGATATTGACTTCCAGGTTCTTTGCCGGCTTGCCATCGATCAGGAGGGAAAATTCGGCTGTTTCACCTGCGAAAAGATCGTTGGGATGAGTGATCGGCACCAGTTCGAGTCCCTGGTTCGTCGGTTTCAGTACTGTTCTGGTCGGGTTGCCGGAGGTGACGAAGGTTTCCATCCGGCTGTCGCTCTGTGTCACTTTCAAGTCGGCAGCATTGGCCGGGACGTTATTGGCCAGTTCGCTGGCTTTGCCCATCCAGCGACGGGGCTGATCCTTATCCTTCCACGTGGCTAGCAAACCACTATTGGCTACGGCCAGTTTATAGGTGCCTTTTTGCTTCAGCTGTACATCGAATGTGGTTCGATAATGGCCGATATTGCCATTTTCAGCTGCGATTGAGCTGCCGTCTGGCGCTATTATCTGTAACTGGCTGGGCGGGCGGCGCATGGGCGCTTGGCCGCTGGCTGCGGGCGCTTGCAAGGGCGTACCAATACCTTCCAGCAGCAGGGGAACATGCTCGAAATAGAACAGGTCATTGGAAACCGCCGCGTCCACGGTAATCCACGAATCGTCGCCAGAAAGCACCGTGGCGGACGGTTGCATCCAGGCACGGTGGGCCTGGGCCGAGAGTGGCAGGCAGATAACCAGGGCTAGGGCAGTCCATTTAAAGGCGGGTTTCATGCAGGGCTCCTATGGTCAGGTGGCTGGGGGCAGATGGAAAGCGTGGTCAGGGTTTCAGCTGGATAGAAACGGTGCCAAGTTCCTGTTTGCCCTGGGCTTGTTGTTGTGCAGGTTGTTGCACCGGCCAGGTGAAAGGCACGCGCAGCAGTTCGCGTTCGCCGACTTCGCGGGCTGCTTCGACGACGACGAAATAGTTGCCTGGTGCCAGGTCCTTGAGCGGTGCCTTGTCGCTGGAGTAATGCAATTTGTGCGCGCCGGCGGCCTGAGTGGCACCGCTCACGCCATCCACTGGCAGCTCCAGGTTGCGTCCGCTCTTGCGCCACCATTGGCGCAGGTCTTTGAGCCATTTCTCGCCTTTTTTGTCGGCCATTTTCACGTCGTACCAGACAGCCAGATCGGCAGCATGGCTCTGATCGGATTTTTCCAGCCAGATGGCGATATAGGGGCGGTGGTATTCGGCTACGTCCAGGCGTGGGATTTCTACGCTGATATCCAGATTGGCGGCAAAAGCCGGCCCTGCGAGCAGAAGGGCAAGGGAAAACAACAGGTGTTTACGCATGAGAGAGTCCTTCAATGGATAAAAAGCAGTGCCAGCAGAACGGGAAGTACCAGGCCCAGGCCAATCAGCGGCCAGGTGGTTGGGCGGCCGGCTGCCTGGCGGTTGAGCAACAGCAGGCCGGAAATACTGAACACCACACAAAGTACGGCGAAGATATCGATGAACCAGCTCCACGCCAGGCCACTGTGGCGACCTTTGTGCAGATCGTTGAAATAAGCGATCCAGCCGTTATCGGTGGATTCGTATTCCAGCTCGCCCGAGTCGATGTTCAGGCTCAGCCAGGCATCGCCGCCGGGGCGGGGCAGGGCGATGTAGAGTTCTGGGCCATTCCATTCGGGAATGCGTGCGGCCAGTTCGACCGGCAACTCGGCTTCGAGCCAGTTGCGCAGTGTCTCGGGTAGTCCGTTCGTGGGTATCCGGGCCAGTAATTCACCTTGTAGTGCTTCAGGTAAGTGAGTGTTTCGATTGCTTACTTGAGGGCTGGATTCGATCTGGGAGGCATGGTTAAGCGTGACGCCGGTGATGGCGAACAACAGCATGGCGGCCAGGCACAGTGCCGAGCTGATCCAGTGCCACTGGCGCAAGGTGCCGATCCATAGACGCATAAATATGTTCTCAACCTGACGAGCAAGGCCGATATGGCAGCTTTCGGGGGAATCACCGCGTATGCATGAGGATTCTAAGAGTAGCCGGATATCGGTGTGAAAAATTTACCGATAATATACATTCTCGATAGGCATGAATCATGAGTTGTCGGGCTGTCGCATCTGCGAGTAATTTCCGCTTGCGCAGGGGCTCTGGACTGTCCAGGCTGGCTTTATGAAACGACGCATTCTTCTCAATTGCGATATGGGTGAAAGCTTCGGTGCCTGGGTAATGGGCAACGATGAGCACGCCATGCCGCTGGTCGACCAGGCCAATCTGGCCTGCGGCTTTCACGCGGGCGATCCCTTGATCATGCAACGCAGCGTAGCTCTGGCGGTACGCCATGGCGTAGCTGTCGGTGCGCATCCGGCCTATCCCGATCTGGTCGGTTTCGGGCGCCGTCATCTGGCTTGTTCACCGGATGAGGTAAAGGCTCAAGTGCTCTATCAGCTCGGTGCGCTGGATGCCTTCTGCCGCGCAGCTGGCACCCAGGTTGACTATGTCAAGCCGCACGGCGCGCTCTATAACGATCTGGTACGCGATGATGCGCTGCTGGAGGCAGTTCTTGAAGCCTGCGCCGCCTATCGTCCGGGATTGCCGCTGATGGTTCTGGCACGGGTCGACAATGGCCGGGAGAGGCGTCTGGCTACTGCAGCGGGAGTCCCGTTATGGTTCGAAGCCTTCGCCGACCGGGCTTATCAGGCCGATGGGCAACTGGTGGCGCGGCATCAGGCCGGGGCGGTGCACCACGATCCGCAGCGGATCGTCGAGCAGGCCGTTGCCATTGCTTGTGGCGAGCCTTTCGCCGACTGTGATGGCCAGCCATTGCGGCTGACAGCCGACAGTCTATGCGTGCATGGTGACAACGCCGAATCGCTGGCTGTGCTGGAGCGTCTGCGCGCAGCGCTCGATAGCGCATGATTCGTTGCGAGCCGGCCGGTGCCGAAGCCCTGCTGCTGGTATTGGCCGATGAGCCGGATGGCGATCTGCCGTTGCAGATCGCCAATCTGGCCGAGCGTATCCGTGTTGCACTGGGGCCACTGCTGATTGATCTGGTGCCGGGCTGGACCACACTCTTGCTGCACTATGACCTGCGCTTTACCGATCATCATGGCCTTGCCAAATGCCTGCAGCCATTGCTGGATAACTGGCGGTCGACAGGTGCAGCGGATGCCTGCATGCATGAGATTCCGATCTGTTATGACGGCGAGGATCTGGCCTTGGTGGCGCAGGCCTGTGCGTTGACCGAAGCTGAGGTGATCGCTTTGCATACCGGTCGCTCATATCGAGTCGGTGCCATCGGTTTTGCACCGGGTTTCGCCTATCTCAGCGAGCTGGATGCACGTCTGGTCCTGCCGCGCCGGGCCACGCCGCGCACGCGCGTTCCGGCCGGCAGCCTGGCCATTGCCGAGCGGCAGACGGCGATCTATCCGCAGGCTTCGCCGGGTGGCTGGCACCTGCTCGGACGCTGCCCTTGGCGCCTGTTCGACCCTGCCAGGACACCGCCATGTCTGCTGCGGATCGGTGATCGGGTTCGTTTCGTCGCAATCGATGCGGTACGTTTCAAGCAAGAGGAGCAGCGATAGTGACCGGTTTACGCGTGCTGCATACCGGTTTTCCCTGTCTGTTGCAGGATGCCGGTCGTTATGGTTGGCAGCATCTGGGCGTTTCTCCATCCGGGCCGCTGGATTGGCATGCGGCTGCCTGGGCCAACCACTTGCTGGGGAATGCCTGGGGAGCTCCTTTACTGGAAGTTGCCCTGGGTGATTTCCACCTGCAAGCCGGGGTCGATACCTGGATCGCCGTTTGTGGCGCGGACGTGCCGATAGCGGTTGATGACGTGCCGCAGCCTGGCTGGTCGCGTTTCCCTGTGTATGCCGGCCAGCATGTGCGGTTGGGGCTGGCCCGTAGTGGTCAGCGGGCTTATCTGGCGGTCGCTGGCGGGCTGGTGGCACAACCGGTACTGGGCAGCCTGGCGACGCAGGTTCGCGAAGGGTTGGGGGGGCTGGATGGTAAGGGTCGAGCGTTGCAGCGTGATGATGTGCTTGTCTGCGCCGTTGCCAGCCTGAAAGGCAAGGCTAGCGTGCCGTGGCCTTATATTCCTGATTATCGCCGGCTGTCTGAGTTGCGGGTCATTCCTGGCGCTGACATGGAGGGTTTTGCCGATGGTGAGATTGAGCGGTTTTTCAGCTGCAAATGGCGGTTGAGTCCGCAATCCGATCGCATGGGCGCGCGCCTGCTCGGCGAGCCGCTGACTGCGCCGAAGCGGCAATGGTCGCTGGGCGTGACGACCGGCGCTATCCAGGTTCCGCCCGATGGCCAGCCGATCATTCTGCTGGCCGACCGCCAGACCATGGGTGGCTATCCGCTGTTGGGCTGGCTGCATCCATTGGATGTCTGGCGCCTGGCACAATGCCCGGCGCACCGGGAACTGAACTTTATAAAAACGGAACTGGAATCGGCACAGGAGGATTTGCGCCGTTTCTACCGGTTCTTCCGTTAGGGCAGTTGCACTTCTATCGTGCCATCGGCACTGACTGTGATCTGCTGGGTTCCAGCTTCGATTTCGGGGATCGGTGCAGCGGCGGTATGCATATCGGCCTTCATTGCCATGCTGCGCATGATCGGCTGGTAACCGCTGCCGTTGTTCAGGTTCAGGCTGATCAGTTTATAACTGCTGGCGCCAAGCGCTTCGGTGACTACCTGGGCGCGGGCCTTGAAGGCCGTGACTGCGTCCTTGAGCATGGCATCCTCGTTCTGCTTGCGCAGTGCATTGGAGACGCTGAAATACATGCCGCTCATTTTCAAGGTCTTCATCAGTTCGCCAGTCAGGCTGGAAAGAGTAGAGAAATCGCTACTTTCCAGACGAATCTCGGCATGTTCGCGCCAGGCACTGATTTCCTTGCTGTCTTTTTCGTAAACGGGGCGGCTGCTGCGGCTACCCGTGCTGATTTCCACGCCCTTGGCCTGGCGGGCCTGCTGGATGGCTTTGTTCAGCGTTTGGGTGATCGTGGCGGCAAGCTTGGCCGGATCGCTGGACTGCTCCTCGGTATAGAGCGTGACGTGCATGCGGTCACGCACGACCTCGCTGTCGACTTCGGTCCGCAGCGATACCTGATTGTAGTTCTGTTCGGCAAATGCTGGATAACAGAGCAACGTGCTGGTCGCCAGGGCGAGAGATAGCGAGGCGATTTTGGGCACAGACATGTAGTTTCCTTATCGAATCCGACAAATGGCCTTTGACTTTAGCCCATCTGCACTCGTTCGGTCGCTTTTTGTGCGTCAATTCGACTCATCCCGGCAGGGCTTTCGGATCGCTTCGGTATACTCGCCGATCGTTACGGAGATCCCATGTACGCACCTGTCCAGTTGCTATCTGCCAGTCGTCTGAATTTGCATCTGCTCGTCCTGATCCGCGTGCTCGTCCTGGCTGCCCAGGCCGGCTCGGTAGGGCTCGCCTATGCAACGCACATGGTAAATCTGCCCTGGGTATCGATTGGTATTACCCTTGCCGTTTCAGGAGTCTTGTGTCTGGGTAGTGCCATTCGCCTGCGTGGACCGTGGCCGGTCACGGAGGTGGAATATGCGATGCACTTGGGAGTGGATCTGCTCATCCATGGGGTGTTGCTGTATTTCACCGGTGGTTCGACCAATCCCTTCGTCTCCTACTATCTGGTGCCTCTGACCATCGCCGCCGCTACCTTGCCCTGGCTCTTTACCATTACCCTTTCCGGGCTGGCGCTGGGCAGCTATACAGCGCTGCTGGTGTGGTACGATCCACTGAAAATCGAGCCGACGCATCAGGCGACCCTGCAGGTCTATGGTTCGTGGCTGAGTTTTGCCCTGGCGGCGGTACTGATCACCTTTTTCGTTGCCCGGATGGCCGAAGAGCTGCGTCTTCAGGATCGGCGACAGGCTGCCCGACGTGAGGAAAGCATGCGCGACCAGCAATTGCTGGCAGTCGCCACCCAGGCCGCCGGTGCGGCCCATGAATTGGGTACGCCGCTGGCGACCATGAGCGTATTGCTCAACGAGCTGCGCCAGGAGCGGGACGATCCGCAACTGCAAGAGGATCTTGCTCTGTTGCAAGCACAGGTCAAGCTCTGCAAGGAAAGCCTGCAACAGTTGGTCCGTGCCGCCGAGGCAGATCGCCGCCAGGCCATCCGCGAACAGACCGCGAGCGAATGGGTCGAGGCGGTTGTACAGCGCTGGCACCTGATGCGACCCGAAGCGCATTACAGTTACAACTGCCTGGGACCGGGCAGCCCGCCACGCTTGATGCCGCCGGCGGATCTTTCCCAGTCATTGATGAATCTGTTGAACAATGCCACCGATGCCTGCGCCGATGATCTGGATATTCGTCTGGATTGGGATGCGCAGGAAATCAAGGTCACCATCCGCGATCATGGCCCAGGCGTACCGCTGGCGATTGCCGAGCAAATCGGCAGGCCATTTTTCACTACCAAAGGCAAAGGTTTCGGGTTGGGGCTATTTCTCAGCCAGGCCAGTGTCAACCGGGCAGGCGGTACGGTCAAACTGTACAACCATGAAGATGGTGGCACCTTGACCGAACTATCCTTACCCTACGGGCTGGCGCGTGCCTGATCGCAAGCAAGGGGATATGCGAATGACTGAAGAACTGCATCAAGATGGGGAAGAGCAGCCCCTGATTCTGCTGGTGGACGACGATGCGACGTTCACTCGCGTAATGGCCCGTGCCATGGGCCGTCGAGGCTTGCGAGTGAATGTCGCGGGTTCGGCCGAGGAAGGCCTGGCCATGGCCCGGGAGGAAATGCCGGATTACGCCGTGCTCGACCTCAAGATGGAAGGGGATTCCGGCCTGGTCCTGCTGCCGAAGCTGCTCGAGCTCGACCCGGAAATGCGTGTGTTGATCCTCACGGGTTATTCGAGCATCGCTACGGCGGTAGAGGCGATCAAGCGCGGTGCCCGCAATTATCTGTGCAAGCCGGCCGATGCCGACGATGTGCTGGCCGCACTGCTGTCCGAGCATGCCGATCTGGACAGTCTGGTGCCGGAAAATCCGATGTCGGTCGATCGCCTGCAGTGGGAGCATATCCAGCGCGTGCTGGCCGAACACAATGGCAATATTTCCGCTACCGCCCGTGCCTTGGGGATGCATCGGCGGACCTTGCAGCGCAAATTGCAGAAGCGTCCGGTCCGGCGCTGATCGAGAGCTGTCTATCGTTTGGCAACCCCGCCGTCCTGCTTGCGGTGGGTAACCACCATGCTCCATTGCCGGGCTACCGGAAATCCTCGCATGTTCGCTCTTCTGCACGAAACCCTCACCATCACCGCGCCGGTCTTTTGCATGCTGCTGGTTGGCGTATTGCTCAGGCGAATTGGCTTGATCGATGAGGTCTTCATCTATAGCGCCTCATCTCTGGTGTTCAACGCTACCATGCCGACCTTGCTGTTCCTTGGCATTGTCGAGATGGATCCCGATGTACCGATACACCCAGGCGTATTGGTCTATCTCTGTCTGGCCTCGGTGCTGGGGTTTCTGTTCGCCTGGGGCTGGGCGCTGCGGCATTGCCCTCGTGCAGATCGTGGCGTCTATGTCCAGGGTGCCTTTCGCGGTAACAACGGTACCGTCGGGCTGGCGCTGGCTGCCAGTTTGTATGGCAGCTATGGCCTGTCACTGGGCAGCGTGATGGCGGGGGCAGTGATTTTGTTCTACAACGGCCTTTCCTCCATCGTCCTGGCAGTCTACAGCCCGACTGCCAAGACCGACGCCTGGAGTCTGTGCAAGACCATCCTGCGTAACCCGCTGATCATTGGCGTGCTGCTGGCGAGTCCGTTTGCCTGGTTCGATATCCGCCTGCCAACCTGGCTGCTGACGTCAGGGCACTATTTTGCGCAGATGACCATGCCACTGGCGCTGATCTGCATCGGTGCCAGCCTGTCGCTGTCTTCTCTGCGCCGCAGCAGCGAACTGGCGTTCAGCGCCAGCTTGATGAAGATGGTCTGGCTGCCCTTGGTCAGCACGTTGGGAGCTTGGCTGCTGGGATTTCGAGGTGCTGATCTGGGAGTACTATTTTTGTATTTTGCCAGCCCAACCGCCTCGGTCAGCTTCATCATGGCCCGGGCAGTGAACGGCAACCACGAACTGGCTGCGGCAATCGTCGCGATCACCACAGTGGCAGCCGTGCTCACCACTAATATTGGGCTTTTCGTGCTGCAGTGGGCTGGCTGGATTTAAGGCGCAAAAACCGCTAAAGAGCGCTGGAGGCTGGACCGAGAAGGTTTTTCGTTCAGCCTCCAGAGGCTTCCAAAAAGCTGCTCGATAGAGAGCTGAGTAAAATGAAAATACTCCTGTTCTCGGTCTCCAAGGCTGCATTATCTGCTTTGGGTTGATCATTCTCTTGCATCAGTGCTGCCCTCGTTCACCCTGTCCTGCAACGGCTGGTTGGTATCGGGAGCGCTCGGTGCTTCGTCCGTCTTGATGATGCGTTCCGTCATGGCCAGGGCCAAGGGCGATAAGGAGTAGCCGCTACGGCTGACGATGCCGTAGCGTGTGAAGTACTCCTCCAGATCGTTGGACAGATCGGCCAGTTCCAACATCACCAGGCTGTCTTGGGCGAGGAAGGGGTCAAGATTGCCCAGCCCGGCGATGCCGATGGCATCGGAGTTCAGGACCACATTGAGCAGGGCGTAGGCATGCTCGCATTCCACACTCGGCGCAAAATCCTGCCGGCCACTGGAATCCACCAGCACTTTGCGGATGTTCGGTGGGCGGAAGGTGGTGGCCAGTGGATAGTCGAAGATATCGGCGGTGCACACCGTTTGCCGAGTGCTCAGTGGATGGCCGGCGCGACAATAGAAGTGCCACCGCTGCGGCTTCAGCTTGTGTACGCGGTAATCGGGATCAACCTCGAATCGGCGGGTGTCGGCAACGAAAAATTCGATCTCTTCGCTGGCCAGGCGGCGGTTGAGCTCCTGCCAGCAGTCCACTTGGAGCTGCACCTGTGCCTTGGGGTAGTCACTGATAAAGCGACCGACGGCCCTGGGGATCAATTGAGACGCTGGTGCCGGGCCAGCGCCGAAACGCACCACCCCCATTTGCAAGCTGTTGAACTGGCTTATCTCGTTGGCCAGATTACGTGCGCCGTGCACCAGGCGCCGAGCATGTTCCAGCACTAGAAGGCCCTGCTTGGTGGGGCAGAGATCCTTATTCGTACGATCCACCAAGCGACAGCCGACGCTGTGTTCCAGGGCCTGGATGCTGCGACTGAAGGCGGATTGTGAAAGGTTCACTGCGGTGGCGGCCGCACCGAAGCTGTGGTGCTCGGCGAGGGCGACGAAGTGGCGAAGTTGACGGAGATCTATATGCATTTTCTACATTGAAAAATTCGGTGAAATGCAATTGCTGAATAGTGTGTCGGTTCCTTATAAATGCAATTGCTTATTCCTTAAATGAACAAATATAAATATATATATTCTTTTTTGGGATATGAGATTTGTTCATACCACTGTGATTCGGTTCCGCTAACGGAAGTGCTCGCTCAGGTTGCTAACCCACATGGAGTGTTGCATGAATCCCCCTACCCAAATCCGGCCAGATACACTGGCAACTTTTACCCCCTCGCTGAAATCCTGGACGCTGGCCGTGTTGCTGATCGGTGATGGCCTGATATTGCCTGGCCAGGCTCAAGAGGTAGTCGACAGTGAACCTGTCGCAAGGCAGGACACACAACTGGGTACTGTCACCGTCAATGCCCGGCGCCGCGAGGAAAGCGCCCAGGACGTGCCGACGCCGATCAGCGTGCTGGATGGGCAGACCCTAGAGAATCAGCGTATCTACCGCGTGCAGGATCTGCAGCAGTTGGTGCCCAGCGTGAATGTCTCTTACGTGCATGCGCGCCAGTCGAGCATCTCGATCCGCGGCCTGGGCAACAACCCGGCCAGCGACGGGCTGGAGCCCGCGGTCGGGACCTACCTGGACAACGTCTACCTGGGGCGCCCCGGCATGGCCGTGTTCGACCTGCTGGACGTGGAACAGATCGACGTGCTGCGGGGTCCCCAGGGCACATTGTTCGGCAAGAACACCACGGCGGGGGTGATCAACATCAGCACCCGCAAGCCGACTTTCCATCCTGAGCGCAGCGTCGAAATCTCCGGTGGCGAGGACGGCTATTTCCAGACCAAGGGCAGTGTTTCGGGACCCTTGAGCGACACGTTGGCGGGGCGTCTGTCGGGTGGTAACACCAGCCCCTATTTTGTGGCCCCTTCCTCGGCGGTTGCCGGAGCAATTTCGTCTACCGCGCCCAGCCGGTGCCTTTCGACTGGGTTCCGGACGAGTCGGTCGGCGCCTGAGTTCCCGGCGCCGACCCGGAGAGCGGGCGCCATTCACCGGCGCCCGCTCTCCGGGCCTCACACACTTACCCTTTCCAGGAGTTTCAGCATGAGTCATTCCGAACAACAGCGTTCTTCCGAGCAGAGCGGCCTGTCCGAACAGGCGCTGCCCGAGGGTGCCTGCCTCGCCGCCCGCATCCCCGACAGCGAGCAGGCCCGGTTGGGCGACATCGTCGTCAATCCCTATCGCTTGGCCCCGCTCACCGCCATCATCCGCGACGGCGGTCGGCGCATCGCCCAGGCTCGGGTGCGGGTCAAGGGCCGGGGCGAGCAGGGCGTCGACATCGACTATCAGGTGCAGGACCGCACCCTCTGGACCCACGGCGGTATCCCGGTGTTCGGTCTCTATCCGGACCATCGCAACGAGGTCGAGGTGGCCTACAGCCTGGATGGCGAACGCATCCGCGAGCGCTACTTCATCTACGCCCCGGCCGTGCGCCTGCCGGTGGTGGCCGCCCAGGAAAGCGCCTTGCCGCGGGTGGAACCGCTGAAGGTGGCGCCCGAGCTGAAGAAGCGCCTGTACCTGTTCAACCACCTGCTCACCGAGATCCCCGGCAACCGTCAGTTCCGCTGGAACGCCCAGGGGGGCGCCGCCGAGTGGGATTCGGTGGGCTTCAACTGGATCACCGATACCCGGGGCGAGGTACGCTGGTACCTGGACATCGAGCAACTCCACGACTCCAGCCGCAAAGACGGGCTGGGCGCGAGCATGGGCTTCCAGCAGACCCGCGACGGTCACCTGATCTGGGGCCAGGGCCAGCGCTACTACAAGCACGATCTGCTGGGCCGCACGATCTGGGCGCGCAGCCTGCCGGAGAAATTCGCCGACTTCTCCCACGAGATCCGCGAAACCGCCAAGGGCACCTACCTGCTGCGGGTCGGCACCAGTGACTATCGCCGCACCGATGGCAAGCGGGTACGCACCATCCGCGACCACATCCTGGAAGTGGACCAGAACGGCGATGTGCTGGACTTCTGGGACCTCAACCGGATCCTCGACCCCTATCGCGCCGAACTGCTGCACACCCTGGGACGGACCGCCATCTTCCTCCCGGAAGGCGTCGTCAAGAGCGACAGCCTGGAGGAAAACGAGCACAACGAGAGCGACGCCCTGCCGTTCGGCGATACCCCCGGCGTCGGCGCCGGACGCAACTGGGCCCACGTCAACGCCATCGACCACGACCCGGCCGACGACAGCATCATCGTCTCCGCCCGCCACCAGGGCGTGGCCAAGATCGGCCGCGACAAGCAGGTGAAATGGCTGCTGGCCGATCCGCGCGGCTGGAGCGGCGCCCTGCGCGACAAGGTGCTCGCGCCGGTGAACGCCAGTGGTCGAGTGCTGGAGCAGAATCCCGACGGCAGCTATCCCGAAGGTTTCGACTGGTCCTGGACCCAGCACACCGCCTGGCTCAGCGGCAAGGGCACGCTCACCGTATTCGATAACGGCTGGGGCCGGAACCTGGCGCCCACCCGCCTGGAAGGCAACTACAGCCGCGCAGTGGAATACCGCATAGACGAGGAGAAGGGCACCGTGCAGCAGCTCTGGGAATTCGGCAAGGAACGCGGCGACGCCTGGTACAGCCCGATCACCTCGGTGGTGGAGTACCGGCCGGAAACCGACACCCTGCTGATCTACTCGGCGGCGATCGGCTTTTTGACCCCGCAACGGCTCACCCGGCCGGTACTCAGCGAAGTGAAATACGGCACCCGGGAGGTGCTCAGCGAGTTCCGCGTGGTCAGCGGTCAACCGGGCAACGTCGGCTACCGTGCCTTGGTGATCGATTTGGACAGAGCCTTCTGACGTATTGGGCAGGTATGCAATCGAGAGCGCTGATAGCAGCGCTCTTCGCGGTTTTCGGGCAAGCGTATGGAAGGCGCTCGGCAATCACTGCCGATCGGCGACAGGAGCCGCTGCCGTGTGCGTTATGGCATGCCCGTCGCTGGTCAGTTCGAACAGCAACTCTTCGCGCAGCCGCTGGAATGCCTGGTGATTACGTTTGCGCGGGTGCGCCAGGTCGATGGTCACGATGCGCTTGATTCGCCCCGGTCGCGGTTCCATTACCACCACGCGATCAGCGAGGAGGACTGCCTCTTCGACATCATGGGTGACCAGCAGGCTGGTGATGCCGGCGCGGGTGCGAATGGCCAGAAGTTCCTCCTGCATCTGCTGGCGGGTCAGCGCGTCGAGGGCCCCGAAAGGCTCGTCCAGCAGCAGGATGCGCGGGCTGGCCACCAGGCCGCGAGCGATGGCCACGCGCTGGGCCATGCCGCCAGAGAGCTGGTGCGGGTAGGCGCGCTGGAAACCATCGAGGCCGACCAGTTGGATGAATTCGTCGATCCGGTGCAAGCGTTCGGCCTGCGTCAGTTTTTCGTTGACCAGGCCCAGTTCGATATTCTGTTCCACGCTCAACCAGGGGAACAGGCGGTGCTCCTGGAAAACGATGCCGCACTCGCCGCCGATGCCATCAATGGGCTTGCCGTCGACGTGAATTTTTCCGTGGAACTCCCGATCCAGACCCACCAGCAGCCGCAGCAAGGTGGATTTTCCGCAGCCGCTGGAGCCGAGGATGGCAATGGATTCACCTTCGTGGATATCCAGGCTGAATTCGCGAATGGCTTCCAGCTCGCCGCCTTCCACCGTGAATCGTTTGCTGACGTGCTCAAAGCTGACGATGGATGGCAGCTGAACAAAAGGTTTGGAGGCATCTGGCGAGATCAAGCTGTTCATGCGGTTCTCCAACGCGTGGCGCGCGCTTCGATCAGTTGTCCGAGGGTATTGAACAGGGCGCCGGTCAAGCCGATCAGCAGCATGCCAGCCATCACCTGATCCATGCGAAACAGCTGTTGGGCGCCGATCATCAGGCTGCCGATGCCGCCGTCCGAGGGCATGAAGTATTCGGCGCCGATAGTGCCCAACCAGGCGAAAATCAGTGCCAGACGCAAGCCAGCGAAGATCGCCGGAGCGGCTCCCGGTAGTACCAGGCACAGCAGGTGTTGGCGCCAATTCAGACGCAGTACGCGGGCTGCTTCACCAAGTTGTGGAGAAAGCCCGGCGATGCCGCGCTGGGTGGCGATGAGCAACGGGAAAAAGGTAGCCAGGCTGACGAATACCAGCTTGGCGCCTTCGCCGAGGCCGAACCAGGCAGTGAGTAGCGGCACCCAGGCGAAGATAGCGATCTGCCGCAATGCCGACAGGGTCGGGCCGAACAGCCGTTCCGCCGGGTGGCACAGACCGAGCAGCGTGCCCAGCAGCAGACCGAGCCCGCCCCCGAGCAGCAGGCCGCCCAGGGCCCGGCCGAGGCTGCGCCGCATGGCGTCGGCCAGGCTACCATCGAGCAGGCCCAACCAAGTGGTGTGCAGCACGTCCAAGGGCGCAACAAGGATATTGGCGTCCACCCAGTGCAATTGCACGCTTAGTTGCCACAGCGCCAGCAGACCCAAGGGCAGCAGCCAGGGTTGCAGGCGTTGCCAGCCGCGCCCGCCGGCGTGGCGGCGAAACTCGGCGGTGGCCGGGTGCGGCCAGAACACCAGGCGCTGATCGAGGAACTGAATGCCGCGATCCAGGGCCACGCCAAGCAGGCCGATCACCAGGATGCAAACGAAGACGATATCCAGCATGAACAACTGCCGACCCCAGACCATCAGATAGCCAAGCCCCTCACTGGAGGCCAGCAATTCCACCGCCAGCAGTGACGACCAGCCGGTGGCCAGGGCTAGGCGTAGACCGGCCATGAACGAGGGCAGTGCTGCCGGGATGACCAGCCGCCACAGACGCAGATATGGCGGCAGGCGCAGCACTGCCGCGGCTTCGTATAGACGTGGCGGAATATCGCGCACGCCAACCAGGGTATGCACGGTGATCGGCACGATAATCGCCTTGATCAGCACCACCAGCTTGAGCGCTTCGCCGATACCCAATAGCAGCATGAACAGCGGAATCCAGGCCAGGGTCGGAATCTGTGCCAGAGCGGCGAAAGTCGGGTAGATCAGGCGTTCCGCACGTGGGTTGGCACCCAATAGGGCACCGAGCAATACACCGCTGATCACGCCACCGAGTAATCCCCACGCAAGACGCTGCAGACTGATGCTGAGGTGCCACCAAAGCTCGTCCTCGCCCAGCTCTAGTAGGGTCTGCCAGACCAGGGTTGGCGCTGGCAGGATTTGCTCGCTCATCCAGTTTCGTTGACTGGCTACTTGCCACAGCAGAAACAGGCCAAGCGGCAGCGCCCAGGGCAACAGACGATCAGTCAACCGCGCCCAGCGAGGCCAGCGTCGAGGGAGGAGGGTGGGCCGCCTGAGGAAAAACGCGCGCGACATGCTCAGGCCTTCACTGGAAGAGGCGAACGATGGCAGTACGGCTTATGCCTTATCTGTATTATTGGAATATAAAAATTCATAATAAGTCATTTTGGTGATAATAAAGGCTGTTTATAAAGAGCTGATAGGTCGTTTTACCAATGCATTTCCTGAATATTTTCTATGTTCTTCATGCATTCGGCGCTGGCGGGCGTATGACTGCTGATTTATTCTTTTTTGTCCCTAAAAGATAATTTTTAATTATTTAATTGTTGTTTCATGCTGTGCCTATGGTGCGTGACCAGAGGATATCGGCCGATATCCCGGATACAGCTACGCAGGAGCAATCAGAATATGAGGAGTCTTTTCGACAGTCGCGTCAGACTGCTGGCTGTGCCGGCATTGGCCTTGCTTGGCCTGCTGGCCGCTTTTCCGGCGCTGGCTCAGGCCGTCGAGGTACCGAAGGAAATCCGCATTGCCGTGCCGGACCTGAGTGCCGGCAGTCAGCACAGTGGTGGCGGTGTGGTGGATGTGTTGCGCACCCAGCGGATCTTCGAGCAGGAGTTCGCCGCGGACGGCATCACCACCCAGTGGCGCTTCTTCAAGGGTGCCGGCCCGGTGATCAATGAAGCCTTCGCCAACGGCCAGGTGGATTTCGCCTACCTGGGCGACCTGGCGGCGATCGTCGGCAAGGCCAACGGCCTCGATACCCGTCTGCTCAGTGCCACGGCGCGCGATATCAAAAGCTACCTCGGTGTGGTGCCCGGTTCGGGAATCAAGACCCTGGCCGATCTCAAGGGCAAGCGCGTGGCGGTTTTCCAGGGCACCGCCCACCAGTTGTCCTTCGACGCCGCCCTGGACAGCCAGGGGCTCAAGGAGCGCGACCTGCAAGTGATCAACCTGGACTTCAACGCTGCCACCGCCGCGCTGGCGGCAAAACAGATCGACGCCACCTGGGGAACGTCCAATCTGGTCGCGCTGCAATCCCGTGGGCTGGCCGAATTACCCTTGAGCAGCAACGACTTGAATGGCGCCGGCAGTATCCAGCAGGTACTGGTGGGAAGCGGCGATTTCGTCGACCGGCACCCGCAGTTGACGGCGCGCCTGCTCAAGGCGCAGCAGAAGGCTGTGCAGTGGTTGCGCGACGAAGGCAACAAGCCCGCTTACGTGAAACTGATTGCGGAACTGGCCAGCTATCCCTCGACCATCCTGCAAACGGACCTCGAGAACACCAGCCTCCACGCATTATTCGCTCCGCAGTTGGATCAAGCCTTTCTCGAGCGTCTGCAACACAAGGTGCATCTTGCCGCCCGACAGCGCCTGATCCGCAAGGGATTCGATGTCCAAGGCTGGGTGGACGACCGCTTCCTGAAACAAGCGCTCGGACAGCAAAGCCAATAAGCTCTTGAAACGGCGGTTTCAGGCCGCCGTCGCCGGGTGCAGCCGGCGATCCTGCTCGCAGAGCAGATCGATCATGGCCCGCGCGGCCGCGGATACTCGATAGCCGGTACGCGTGACGATGCCGCACTGGGCTCCAGGCCGCTCGGCATGTGGCAGATCGACCGGTAGACGCACCATTCTCCGCGCCTCCAGCGACGGTTGGATCGCCTCGGTCGTGGTGATGCCGACGGTATCACTGCCACACACGATCTGCTCCAGTGCGGGCAGGTGGTCGCACTCGATATTGAGCTTGAAATCGGTGACCCCTTTCAGGTTCGCCAGTGTCTTGCGTGTCTCTAGGGGGATCCGGGCCGAAGCCAGCGGATAGTCGAGCAGATCGCCAAGCGTCAGCCGGCTCCGCTCGAGCAGAGGATGTCCCGGTCGGCAGAAGTAGACGCCTGGGCGAGGCTCCAGCGGCAAGGTCTGGAAGTTCGGGTTTGTTCTGAAGTAACGAATGTCGGCGACGAAAAACTCGATCTCATCCTTGTTCAACTGACGCGCCAGACGCTCCCAGTTGTTCACCTCGAAACGCACATGGATACCGGGATACTGGCGAACGAACAGCGCCATGGTCTCGGGCACCAGCCGCGCCGCAGGCGCCGGCCCGCAACCGAAGCAGAGCTCGCCAGCATCCAGCTTGCCCATGCGTTTGACCTCATGGGCCAGGTTGCTGGCGCCGCGCACCAGATCCTGCGCGTATTGCAGGACCACCAGGCCCGCGGGTGTAGGGCGCAGATCCTTGGCCCCCCGGTCGATCAACTGGCAACCCAGTTCCTGCTCCAGGCCTTGGATGCTGCGGCTGAAGGCCGGCTGCGTGATGCGAACGGCATCGGCGGCGCGGACGAAGCTGCGGTGTTCCACGAGGGCCAGAAAATGACGGAGCTGGCGTAGATCCACGATGTTCTCCCGGCATTCAAAATATAAATCCAGGGCATTTGTCACACCCGACGGACTGGTTTTAAATGCAGGCTCTTATTCCGTCAATGCGATAAATTTTATTTGCTTAGACTTTAAATGAATATAAGTATGCATCGTTACCGAGGTTGCCTGCCAATGAACCGATCCACACCCTCCCATCGTTGACCCGGCCCCGCCGTGAATCGCTACGGCGGGCCGGGTCCAGACCCGAGAACAGAATCCACGCGTTGCGCCAGGAAGCGCGACAGAGAGCTCTTTCGCCTTCCGAAAGTGAATGGGCCAGCTTCACCGAGGAACCAAACGATGATGATGAAAGACCGAACCACCTTCCCAGGTCCGGCACTGTACCGACCGGTCTTCACCCGGCCCGCCCTGGGTCTGGCGATTGCGTTTGCCGGCCTGGGAGTGTCCTTGCCACTCTGGGGCGACGAAAGGATCAGGCTCGAGGAAGCCGGTACCGAGCCCGCCGTCAAAACCAGCAGCGACCAGCGCCTGAGTACCGTCACCGTCAATGCCCGGCGCCGCGAAGAAAGCGCCCAGGACGTGCCGATACCGATCAACAGCGTGGACGCGCAGACCCTGGAAAACCATCGCATCTACCGCATTCAGGATCTGCAACAACTGGTGCCCAGTACCAATGTCTCCTATGGGCACGCCCGCCAGTCGAGCATTTCCATCCGCGGCCTGGGCAACAACCCGGCCAGCGACGGCATGGAGCCGGCGGTTGGCACCTATCTGGACAACGTCTACCTGGAGCGGCCCGGCATGGCCGTGTTCGACTTGCTGGACGTGGAGCAGATCGACGTGCTGCGGGGTCCCCAGGGCACGCTGTTCGGCAAGAACACCACGGCGGGTGTGGTCAACATCACCAGCCGCAAGCCGACTTTCTACCATGAACGCAGCGTCGAGATCTCCGGGGGAGAGGACGGCTATTTCCAGACCAAGGGCAGCGTTTCGGGTCCCTTGAGCGACACGCTGGCGGGGCGTCTGTCGGCCTACCGCACCCGCGACGACGGCTACGTGAAGAACCTTCACGACGGTAACGATCTCAACGGTGGCGCACGCCAGGGGGTTCGCGGGCAACTGCTGTGGAAACCCAGCGAAACCTTCAATCTGCGCTGGATCGGCGAATACAATGAGGAAGATTCCGACAACGGTACTCCAACGCTCTACAGCTCTGGCCCGACCATCAATGGCGTCAATCGCTACGAGCAGCGGGCGACCGCGGCCGGGGCGCGGCTGGTCAAGGCCAGGGAGCGCAAGGTCGACCTGGATTCCGACCAGCAGGTCACCGTGTTCCAGGGCGGCACCTCACTGGAGGCCAACTGGACCCTGCCCAACGATTTCACCTTGACTTCGATCAGCGCCTACCGCTGGTGGGACTTCACACCGCGCAACGATCTCGATTATCTGGGCATCTCGGCTGCGATCAACGCTGGCGTCGCGGTGCGCGACAAGCAGTATTCCCAGGAGCTACGTCTGGCCTCGCCCACCGGGGACGTCTTCGATTATGTGCTCGGTGCCTACTATTTCAAGAAGGACCTGGATAATGAGACGTTCTTCTCATACGGCCCGATGGCCGATGCCTATTACGGCACCGCGCCCGGCGCACTGGCCAATGTCAGAAGCACTGGCAAGGGCCGCATCGAGACCAACAGTTATGCCCTGTTCGCCCAAGGCACCTGGCACATCACCCCGAAGCTGGAACTGACCGCCGGCATCCGTGGCACCTATGAGGAGAAGGAGGCCAGGGTCAGGCGCTATGCACCGACCGGTGGCAACTCGGCGAGCGGCACCACGGCCGCCTCGGTCCGTGCTTATGACTCCGGCGATCTCAACCTGTACAGCTTCAGTCCGTCCGGACTGCTCGCCCTGAGCTACCGCTTCAACGACCGCTGGCTCGGCTATGCCTCTCTGTCCCATGGTGAAAAGTCCGACGGCGTCAACCTGAGCGTGGCCAGTGCGCCCAGCGCCGGGGCGGACTCGCTGCTGGTGGGTACGGAGCGGGTCAACAATGCCGAACTGGGCTTCAAGAGCACCCTGCTGGACGGCACCCTGCTGTTCAACGCCAACCTGTTCTGGGCCCAGGTACACGGCTATCAGGCCAACGCCTACGACTCCGAGGCGCGCTCCTCGTACCTGACCAACGCGGGCGATGTGCGCTCGCGTGGCCTCGAAGTGGAAACCACCTGGCGACCGCTGCGGGGGCTCACGATCAACGCCAACGGTTCCTTCAATGATGTCCGTTACACCGACTATAAGAATGGCCCCTGTCCGCCCGAAGTCTCTTTTCGTAGTGGAGCGCCAGCCTCCTGCGACCTCACCGGTCACCGGGTGGTGGGCTCGTCGCGCTGGATCGCCAACCTCAATGGTCACTATCAGTGGACGCTGAACAACGGCCTGCAACCCTACCTGAACGGCAGTTATGCCTTCCGCTACCGGGCGGTCGGAACCATGGAAGATTCCAAATACGCCCAGATCCCCAGCTATGCGGTGGTCAATCTCTCCATTGGTCTGCGCGGCGACCTGGGCAACAGCCAGTGGGATGTCTCCTTCTGGATGAAGAACGCCTTCGACAAGACCTACTACACCAGCCTGTGGAGCGCCTCCAACGGTGGCTATACCGGGATTCTCGGTACACCGCGCACCTCAGGTCTGACCGCTCGCCTCGATTTCTGAGTTTTTTCACAACCACCCAAACAGAGGGAATACTCCCATGAGCAATGCCGCACTGAACCTGGAATCCAATGATCTGCTCAACATTCAGCCGATCACTGGCCGCATCGGCGCCGAAATTCGCGGAGTGAAACTCTCTGCTGGACTGGATGCCGTCACCCTGGGGGCTATTCAGGACGCCCTGCTGCGCTACAAGGTGCTGTTCTTCCGCGACCAGACCCTGGACGATGCAGAACAGGAAGGGCTGGCCGAATTGTTCGGCGACCCGGCCGCCCATCCCACCGTGCCGGTGCGCGCAGGCTCCCGCTGCCTGCTGGAGTTGGACGGCACGCGTCGGGCCAATTCCTGGCATACCGACGTGACCTTCGTCGAGGACTATCCCAAGATCTGTATCCTACGCTCGCTGGTGGCACCGGCTTTCGGTGGCGACACCCTCTGGGCCAACACGGCCACCGCCTACAACGACTTGCCGGCCGAACTGCGTGAACTGGCCGACAAGCTCTGGGCAGTGCACAGTAACGAGTACGACTACACCGCCACCCAAAAGCCGGATATCGATCCGACGGTGCTGGCCGAACATCGCCGGGTGTTCACGTCCACTCTTTACGAAACCGAACATCCGTTGGTGCGCGTGCATCCGCAGAACGGTGAGCGGAGCCTGTTGGTCGGCCACTTCATAAAACGCGTCAAAGGTCTGTCGAAAGCCGACTCGCAGCGCCTGCTGGAGATTTTCCAGGGCTACGCCACCCGTGAGGAAAACACCGTGCGCTGGCGCTGGCGTGCCGGTGACGTGGCGATCTGGGACAACCGCGCCACCCTGCATCGCGCGGTGGACGACTATGGTACCCAGGACCGTCTGGTACGTCGGGCGACCGTAGCCGGCGAAGTGCCGGTGAACGTGGACGGCCGCCGCAGTCAGATCGTACGCAAGGGTTGATCCCGGCTGGAGAAGGTACATCTTGCCGCCCGGCAGCGTCTGATTCGCAAGAGCTTCAAGCTGAAAATCGCAGCCACTGAAAATGAAACACCCTGCGAAAGGTTGGTTCTCGCAGGGTGTTCATTGAGTCCGGCGCGCAGAATGCCGGTAGTTATTGCGCAGCCTTATTGCATGATTTTGCCTTGGTATTCGCCGTTCAGTGTGCGCAAGAAGGCAGCGATCTTGTCGATGTCATCCGAAGAAAGCTGAGTGCCAACCTCGTAGACAGCCATTTTGTCGACGGCTTCTTCCAAAGTCCTGGCAGTGGCATCGTGGAAATAAGGCTCGGTCAGTGCCACATTGCGCAAATTCGGTACCTTGAAGCGATGTATATCGTGCGGATCCTTGGTTGCGTTGAAGCGCCCTTGATCGACTTCCTTGATATTCCCTCGGTCAGCGAAATAATCCTTCTTCAGCCCCAGGATTTCAAAGGATTGCCCACCCATGGCTTCACCTACGTGGCAGGTTGCGCACTTATTTTCCTTGAACAGGGCATAACCTTCTTTCTCCTTGGCATTCAACGCATTTTCGTCGCCTTTCAAGTAAAGATCGAAACGGCTATTAGGCGTAACCAGTGTCTTCTCGAACTCTGCAATTGCATCGGTAATGGTGTCTGCGGTAATGCCGTTCGGGTAGATATCGGCAAATTGAGCGTGTAATTCTGGATCTTGTTCCAGCTTGCCAATGATTTGCGCCCATGAGGTCGAGCCCATTTCAATCGGATTCAACGGTGGGCCACCGGCTTGTTCTTGCAGATTGGCAGCGCGGCCATCCCAGAACTGGTGAATATTGAATACAGCGTTGAACACGCTTGGATCGTTGACCGGCCCTTTGGCACCACCGATACCGATGGACGTATCTTCGCGATCAACGCCGCCTTTATTCAGTGGGTGGCAAGTGGCGCAGGAAATGGTGTTGTCACCGGACAAGCGTGTGTCATGGAACAGCTTCTTGCCCAACTCGACCTTGGTGGCGCTTACCGGAAAGGTTGTGGTGATAGGTTGCACCGCATCGTACTTGAACTTGTCACTGACAACTCCAGCCGGATGCTGTTTGAGACGCTCGGCTTTTACCCAGTCCAGTAAGAGGCCTTTTTCTTCGTCGGATAATCTGGAGCCCCAGTGCATGGTCAGGTAAAGATTAGGCGGCATCAGGTTGTCTTGCATCACCGATTCGATTTTGGCCAGAGCCACTTCCGATATGGGTTTGCGCTGCTGTATGTTGGCCAACACTTCTGCAATGCTGAAGTGGTTCTGTGCCAACTTCACATCGTGCTCCATCAACTGCTTGGCAACGGGAAGGCCGGCGTAGAAGGGCAATTCACTGTTGCGAGTATGGCAATACTGACAGCCATTATCGTTCATGATGTTGAAGGCTTTGCTGCTCAGATCGTCTACGTTCTGTAGGTTGGCATTAGCCAAGCGTTGTTGGCTCAAGCGCTTATCAAAGCGATCAACGGTGTAAACCGTACCGAGATAGCCGGCAACGCAGATTCCTATTAAAATGAGAATCTTTCTCACAAGTTCTTCCTTATGCTTAAATTACCGATAATGTGGCGACATTGCATAAATGGCTCGACGTGCAAAAAAAGCATGCCATGACGAACCCTATGATGAAAAATTGGTAACACTTTATGTGTACCATTTTAGATAAGGAAATCTTCTCGATTAATGCCTTCCATAAACAATCTCTATGGTTGTTCAGGAAAGGTTTTACGCAATCGAATTTGCAAACCACTCAAGAAGTCTGAAACCCAGGCCAGGTCTGGGAAATCTTGGCATCAAGAGCGTAAGCATAGAAATTTCCGGATGTTATCAACCTATCAGCTTGTGGGGATAGGCATGTTCGGAAGAAGCAAGCTTACCGTCACTCAGACGATAAATCTGGTCGGCTATATCGATCAATGCGGGTCTATGGGAAACGGCAATGATGGTAATTTCCGGAGTCAATGCCTTGAGAGTCCTGCTGATTGCTGCTTCCGATTCGGGGTCCAGGGCACTGGTAGCCTCGTCTAGAATAAGCAGCGCAGGGCGATGCGCCAGGGCGCGAGCGATCACGATCCGCTGACGCTGTCCTCCCGAGAGTTTACCGCCTCGCTCACCGACAATTGCCTGCATGTTTCCCGGTAGCTTCTTGACAAATTCCCAGGCGCCGGCCTGCTTCAGGGCACGCTCGGCATCCTCGGCAGTCAAGGCTGGATCGCCCAGGGTAACGTTGGCCAGGATGCTGTCGTGCAGTAACAGGGTTTCCTGTGGAACATAGCCGATGAGATGCCGCCAACTCTGGCGGTTCAGTTCTTCGATAGGTGTGTTATCGATCAGGATCCGTCCCGACTGAGGGACAAGCAGTGCGCAAACCAGATCGAGAATGGTCGTCTTGCCTGCTCCCGACGGGCCGATGAGGCTGGTGAAACTGCCTACGGGAATTTCCAGGTCGATGGCATCGAGAATCAAACGATCCCCATAGCTGAACGAAACCTTTTCGAAGCGAATCGAGTTGTAAAGAACGGGAGTCCGGTTTCCAACATTGGGTTCAGCATCGGCAACGGCCGCCTTGATCGATTTTTGCAAGGCCCAGTAGGCGCTCTCTTGCGCAGCCATACGCTGATAGTGCTGTTGGGCTTTGTGCATGAGCCCCAGCACTCGGGCAACCAGGAAAATCAACACCATCACCGATGAAAGGGGCAGTTTCCATACTTCCAATGCCATGTACATGCCACCGGCAACAAGAATAGCCAGCATTGGCTCTTGAACGGCACGCAAGGTTTCACGGCTGACAATTTCGCGCTCCATTGCCTTGTTCAGTTCAGCTGCCTGATGTCTGAGCAACGAATCGGCGATATCGTGCCGAGCCATGGCCTTTAGTGGTTTGACCGAACTAAGGGTATCAGTCAGATAGGCCAGTAAGTCTCGCATCAGTTTAGTCTGGCTTTTCCCGGCACTACGTGAGGTTTTCACCAGATGCTGTAGAACAACCAACAGCAGAGTACCTAACAGTAGCGAAACGACTGTGGCTTCCCAGGATACAAACGAAGCGATCAAGGCATAAACGATTGCCTGGATGAGGAATGCCAGCATATTTGCCGCATATTCATAGCTTTTGGAAGCTCGATAGGCTTCGGTGGCGACAGCATTGGCCAGTGCCCCGGTTGGTTGCCGCAAATAGTATTCCCAGCGGCTACCCAGCAGGGCCTGGATCAGGTCGACTCGCAGATCGGTAGCGACGTGTGCAACTGCATACCCCACCTGGTGGTTACCCAGCATAACCAGGGCGCTGCTGATGATCATGCCAATCACGATAATGACAAGCATGGTCACAATGGTCGGCGCCAGTCCGATCATACCCAGGACTTCGATTACCTTTGTCGACAACTCCGAATGAATCTGGTCGCCCATGGCGATGGTCAGCAGAGGCAACAAGGTGGTCAGGCCGATCCCTTCGGCAATACTCGCTAATAGCAGGCTTACCAGCATTACTGTCGTTCGTGCCGGATAAGCCTGACCGAAGGCAAAAAGAATACGCATGCTCTATCCGTTAATGGTCGGCTGTAATGATGAATGCGAAGCTCGGAAAGTCGTAGCGACTCTCGTCGATTTCTTGCTGATGAAATACGTTTCGATCATGTATATCCACGTTATAAAAGATCTACCGATAACCAGGACGCGTAGCCCCCTGTGCGTTCGACACGGCTTCCTTTCTTGGTTCTGCCATCAATTGGGCGAAAGCGCCAATGATACGGTCGATTTGCTCAGGGGTATGGGCAGCACTGACACTGCAGCGAACCAGGGCTTGACCGCTTGGTGTCGCTGGCGGTAGGACCAGATTGACGTAAACTCCATGCTTGATCAGTTTTTGCCAGAAGAACATACCCTTTTCGGGGGATTCCAGCAGGACCGGAATAACCGGGCTGACCTGCGGGCCGACGCAATATCCAAGATCGACCAAGCCTTTGTGAAGGTGTCTTGCATTGGCCCAGAGGCGCGTACGCAGCTCCGGTTGATCAATCATGACTTGCAGGGCTGCTCGTACCGATGCGATGGATGCGGGGGAGGGCGATGCAGTGAAGATGTAAGGCCGGCTTGCATAGCGAAGCAGGTTGAATTCCGGATGATGGCTGGCTGCGAAGCCGCCAATGGCTCCGAGAGTCTTGCTGAAGGTGCCCAGTACGATATCTACGTCGCTTTCAACATTCAGCTCTTCTGCCAGGCCGCGCCCGTGCTTGCCCATGACGCCGACGGAATGCGCTTCGTCAACCAGTAGATAGCCACCCAGTTGCCGTTTGATCTCGGCAATTTCCTTTAAAGGAGCATAATCGCCGAGCATGCTGTAGATGCCTTCGACGATGATCAAGGCATCCTTGGCCTGCTCGCCCAGACGAAGCATCCGCCGCTCCAGATCATGAGCATCATTATGGCGGAAGCGGATGATCTGGGCACCGCTCAGCTTGCAGGCATCGTAGATGCTCGCATGGCAATCAGCATCCAGAAGGACGATATCGCCTGGTCCGGTCAAGGTACCGATGGTACCCAAATTAGCGAGATAGCCGGTCGAAAACAGTATGACCGAACGTCGTTGGAAAAAATCGGCCAGTTCCGCTTCCAGAGCAATATGTCCACTGTAGCTACCATTGGCCATTCGCGAACCAGTGGTGCCGGTACCCTCGTGCTCCAACGACTGGCGGGCCGCATCCAGACAAGTTGGATCGAAGGTAAGACCCAAATAGTTGTTCGTTCCGGCCAGGATCACTCGGCATTCGCCGATGCGACCTTCAGTTGGCGAATAGATCTCATCGATACGCGTACCGAACGGACTGAGTTCGGTCTGAATAAAAGTGGCACGTTCCTGGATCAGCTTGTTGAACTTATCGAACAGCGCCATTGGCATGCTCCATCAGTGAAAAGACGGCTTGTGCCAGTTGGGCCGGAGTACGTACATCCGTGAGGATATTCAAGGGGATTGAAATATCGAATTCATCCTCTAATTCCATCAAAAGATCCATTACCTTGATTGAATCGAGACCAAGCTCCTGTACAAGCTCAATATCAGGGCGCACAGGAGCGCTAGCGGGAACTGTGGTATTCAGATAGACAAAAAGCCGCTCCAGAATCATTTCTTGGGACACCATAAATAACTCCTTAAGATCCAAGGCCTGCTTTTTGCCCAAAGTATTAGAAAGACTGCTTTGCTAGAGAATTTTTCAGCGACATCGTTGGCTGCCAGCCAAGATCCTGAAGAATTGGCTGATTATCGCATGACCAGTCCGGATGTCTCAGCTCTCTGACCTTGGCCGGGGTCAGCATTGGGGCATGGCCGATCAGGTGCGAGCAGGTCATGTTTATCCATGCGAGCGTGTGCAATGCCGTTGCTGGAACAGGGATCTGGTGAACCGGACCATTACGGATTTCTTCTGCGATAGCGGCAAGTTCTTGCCAAGAGTACCCATTTTCCTGGCCATCATGGAGTTCATACACTCCCGATGCGACCCGTGGAGCCTCGACCCACTGCAATACGGCCCGGGTCAGATCCTCCACGTGGAGAAAAGTCAGGCGTGCGTCATTCTGTCCCAGGACCGGCAGCCATCCTCGCAACATCCATTTGAACAATGATCGCAGCTCGCGATCTCCCGGACCATACACTGCGGTAGGTCGAAAAATCGTGACGGCAAGATCGGCTGCAGCCTCACGCAATACAAGCTCTGCTTGATGCTTCGAGGCAGCGTACCAAGAGAGTTCAGGGTGTCGGGCGGCCAATGACGATACCAGCAGAAAACGCTTGCATGTACTGCTTTCCTGCGCGGCTTGTAATAGCCAGAGACTGCCATCGACATTGACACGATTAAAATACTGGGGCGATGCGCCACGTACCGCGCCAGCACAGTGCACGACTATTTCCGCACCGGCAGTTAGACGAGCCAGTGAGTCAATGTCTTCGAGTGAGCCGCGTATCCATTCCACGCCTTGGTCGAAACCTTCCTGGCTACGGCTCAAGGCTCGTAGCCGAACACCTGATCGAATCAAGTGCTTTTGCAGGTATCCACCAATAAAGCCGGTCGCCCCGGTTAGGGCAACAATCGTCACCACAACGAAATTATCCGACTGCCAGCGTCAGTTCGCAGCCAGACTGTGTTTGCAGAAAGCGCTTGCGAGCTTCGGCACGCGAAGGCTTACCGGATGATGTGCGGGGAAGAGAGTGTGGCGGAACAAGTTCTACTCGAGACGTCAGGCCAAATTCCCCGTTGATAAGCCTGGTTAAAGATTGTACCAGGCGTTCCCGTTGCTCTTGATCGGTTATGCGGCATTGCACCTGGACTACCACTTCCGGATCGGTATCGTTGGGCACGAGGAAGGCAATGACATCACCAGGGCGAATTTCCGGCTGGGATTCGGCCAGATATTCAATGTCCTGCGGCCAAATATTGCGACCACGAACAATCAAAAGATCCTTGCGGCGACCGGTAATAAAAAGCTCGCCATTGTTCAGATAGCCAAGGTCACCTGTGTCGAGCCAGCCTTCTGCTTTGTCAAGAACTGCTTGCGTGGAGTCCTCGTCTTGAAAATAGCCAGACATCAGACTTGGGCCTTTCAGCATGATACGCCCTATCTGGCGCTCAGGAAGCACGCGTCCGCTATCGTTGCGTATTTCCAGCTCATGACCAGGCAGGACGCTCCCACAATTGACAAAGACAGCGGCTGCATTGCTGTCAATGCCATCGAATGGCAGTGCCTGGGAAGTACGTTCCAGCTCCCAGCGATTGATTCGATCAACTTGAATGCCAATGTCGCGGCGGCTGAAACAGACGCCCAGAGTACTTTCCGCCAGACCATAACATGGAACGAATGACTTCTGATCGAAACCAGATACGGAAAATTGCCTAGCAAAACGCTCAAGGATTTCATCGCGGATGGGTTCGGCGCCAATGCCGGCAACACGCCAGCTAGATAGATCGAAGCGCGCAGCTTCCCCTTCGCGAAGCCGGCGTGAACAGATGTCATAACCGAAAGGTGGTGCGAAGGAGACGGTTCCTTTGTTCTGGCTGATCAGGTTCAACCATTGCCGTGGACGCATGGCGAAGTCCTGAGTACGCAGATAATCCACGGACATTTGCGAAGCCATCGGCGCAAGAACGAAACCTACCAGTCCCATGTCATGATAGAACGGTAGCCAGGAAACGCAGCGGTCGGTTGGGCCGATACCGAGACCGTCTCTGAGCATACCCTGCAGATTGGCCATAGCCGCTCGATGGGTGATGGTTACGCCGCGAGGAAAGCGGGTGCTACCCGACGTATATTGCAAATATGCCACATCATCCGGCTGCACCGATGCAAGCAGGATATCCGGAGCAGGACCAGCCTGAAGCTCCTTGGCTGAGCCGATGAACCCCATATCGAAGCACTTGGCAGCTTCTTTTGCGAACGGCACTAATTCGGCAGGCGCGAAAACAGCATGTGCATCGCAGCTTTTAAAGAAATTACTCAACTTCTTTACGTATGAATCATGAGTTCCTAGGCTGGATGGAACCGGTAAAGGCACCGGTAGCAAGCCGGCATACAGACAACCGTAGAAAACTTCCATGAATGCACTGTTTGTATCCGCAACGAGTGCAACCCGACTCCCTTTTTTCAACCCTAGTCCGCAGAGCCGCTTGGCCATGTCCAATGCTTTTCTTCTCAGTGCAGCATACTGGACAACGGCAGTCAGACGGCAGCGACCATCATAGAAATTTACGCCGGTTTCACCAAGTGCAGCGTAATCGAGAGCATCGGTGATAGTCGGAAAATCTGCAAGACGCTGGGGCAGGAAATGTTGGGTAAGCGTAGCGGACATGTAAAGTTCGGCCATATGTTCGGTCCTACTTCAGCACAGGTATGCGGCGGGCCGGTTCTCGCAGCCAGCAGTAACTGAAGTGGCCTGATTGAGGGCGGCAAAGATAAGGCTATTTATCTGGAAAAGCACAATAGCGAATTTTTCAAGCAAAATCAGAAGCGACGGACAAAATCTGAGTAAAGTAGACTGGACATGATGATGCAGAGAACCGGTTGGAATGTAAAACTTCCCTATCCTGATGTTGAAGTTTTCTTTTAAACCCATAACATCCTCAGCTATGCATATTTCAAGCAGCCTTGCCATGCCCGTTGCATGTTGGCTATCGGTATCAAGGCTGAGTCGAGGCCAAACCGAAGTATCTGAAAACGACGGCGAGCAAGATCAATAATGTTTCTTAAGGTTTCCTTAAGTAAATCGATTTCTACTAAAATGAACACTCCAGTTGTCGTCAAGCCTGTACTGACTAAAAACGAGCTGAACCTATTCATTCGCCTGCCAGCTGAGCTTTATCGTCACGATCCTAATTGGATCGAACCCTTGTATATCGAACGGCAGGAGCACCTTTCATCTAAAAATCCCGTATTCGAACATCTCGACTGGCAAGGTTGGATCGCTTGGTCTGGTCAGCGTCCTGTCGGTCGTATCAGTGCCCAGGTGGATACACTGCATCGCGAATTGCATGGCACTGATACCGGACACTTTGGCATGCTGGAGGCAATCGACGACAAGAAGGTTTTTGATGCCCTGATTGCAACTGCTGAGAACTGGCTGAGGCAAAAAGGCGCATATCGAATAACTGGCCCGTTCAATCTGAACATTAACGAAGAAAGCGGTCTGTTGATCGAAGGTTTCGACAAGCCTCCCGTATTCATGATGGGGCATGGTCAACCCTACTATGGCTGCCGAGTAGAAGAGGCAGGCTATAACCCGGCAATTGATCTGTTGGCTTACTGGATGCGCACTAATGAGCTGAGTTTCACGCCGACCATGCAGCGGATGATGGACCGGCAGCGCAAGCGCATTCATATCAGACCACTGGATCGTAAGCATTTCGATTCTGAGGTTCGGGTAATGCGCGATATCTTCAACGATGCTTGGGCGAATAACTGGGGATTCGTACCCTTTACCGAGCCCGAATTTACTAAAACCGGAAGCAGTTTGAAATTTCTGGTTCCCGAAGACCTGATGTATATCGCTGAAGTAGATGGCAAGCCAAGCGCTTTTATCATCGCGTTACCCAATATCAACGAAGTGATCGCTCCGCTAAAGGGGCGGCTATTGCCTTTCGGTTGGTTTCACTTGCTTTGGCAGCTTAAGGTGCGTAAACCGCTGACAGCGCGAGTCCCTCTGATGGGCGTGCGCCAGGAATACCAGAATAGTCGCCTTGGGCCTGCGTTGGCGCTGTTGCTGATTGAGGCTCTGAAGCCTCCTTTTGTCCGGCATGGTATCGAAGCGCTCGAAATGTCATGGATTCTGGAAAGCAATGCAGGTATGCGCAACATTCTCGAGCATATCGGAACCTATATGTACAAGCGGTATCGCCTCTATGAAAAATACCTCTAGAGCATGTTCGGCCATAGTCTTGGCGGCCGATAGAAATCCCGCAGATGCCGTTGCAGTAGCGGCCGGCGTTCAATGCAAGGCATTGGCCCCTGTTGCTGGTGTCCCAATGATTCGCCGTGTTGTGCAAGCCCTGCAATCGACAGATGCCATAGACCGGATCACTTTGGTAGGGCCTGCGCGAAATCTTCTGTGTAGTGAGGCAGAGATCGAGTATCTCCTGAGTGCTGGAGAGCTGGACTGGATTGAAAATGCCAGCTCGCCTAGCGCCAGTGCGGCTCGAGCGCTTTCAGGTGGCAATACTCAACAGCCAGTCCTGTTGACTACGGCCGATCATGCTTTGCTTGATCCTGCCATGCTGAACTATTTTCTTGAGCAGGCATTGGAAAGCGGATGTGACTTTATCGTTGGGGTTGCTAGGTTGGAAACGGTATTGGCTCGTTTTCCTGATACTCGCAGAACAGCTGCACGCTTGCGTGGAGGTCCTTATTGTGGTTGTAATCTGTTCGTTTTCGTTACAGAGCGAGGGCGTCAACTCGCTCATTTCTGGCGCAATGTGGAACAGGAACGGAAGCGCCCGTGGCGTGTCATTGCTGGTGCTTTAGGGGGGGGGGCTGTTATACGCTATGCGTGCGGACGTCTGACGCTCGAACAAGCGTTAGAGCGCCTATCGGATAAGCTTGGCATCAAAATAGGTGCAGTTGTATTGCCTTTTGCCGAAGCAGCCGTTGACGTTGATACGCCGGCGGATCTTCTTTTGGTGGAGAAGATCCTGGCAACCTAACAAAGAACTGTTTAATTCTGGGCTGCTATTGTAGTGGTCCGCCCCCACAAGCGGGCTTTGCTTCTTACTGATTCCAGATCCATGGGAAAGTCGAGCTCGCCCCAGCCGAATCCTTCGATCGATTGCACGAAAACCTTGCCAGTAGATTGAGCAATATTATCGATAACGCTGAGATACCAGCGTTGCAGGCTATCTTGTCTATGCATGCAAAGATCTAGCGCTTCACGGAACAGGGCTGCGCCTTCCGTATTGAAATACATCATGCCGATGGATTCGCCGTTTACAGTATCCAGCGGTAGGGTTTTGCCTACTTGGAGCAGTCGGTCACCGTCAAGGCAAACTTTCATGTCATCGCTATCGTAATGAGCCTTGCGATCAATAGCCAAGGTTATGGGGCGATGCGGAGAATCGAGAAGTCGCAGTAATACGGGTAAATCGAATAAAGTATCCCCGTTCAGCAGCAAAAATTCTTCTTGCATTGCTTGTCGAGCCATCCAGCAGCTCGCCAAATTGTCAGCAACTTCGTAGAAAGGATTAAAGATAGTAGAGATTGTACCTACACCATAGCGCGAATTAAGCAGTTGCTCGACTTGGTGTGCACCATAGCCAATGACAACGCTGATATCGCTGATGCTGGATGCCAATAGAGCATCTATCTGCCATTCGATAGCCGTTTTTCCATCGATATCCAGCAGGCATTTTGGTCTGGTTTCAGTGAAAGGAAGAAGGCGACGCCCCTGGCCGGCACTCAGAATGATGGCCCGACGGGGCTTGTTCCATTTATTCGTTTGATTCAATGCTATCTCCTACGGTAAACAAGCCTTGCCACCTTCAAACAGCGCATGATATTCATGTCCTCATACGAGCTACTGATTACATGATTTCGGCAAGCAAGATTAATAAGGATGCTTAAGGTTTTCTTAAATCATCTTGCTTTCGTTCTGTCTCAACATCCCATAATGCTGGATGTTAAAGCGTTTTATCGCTTGGTGAACTGATGTTACTGAGGTAGCATATGCCCTCGTAACACAGTATATATGGTTCAATTATTGGAAAGCTCTGAACAAGATCGTGTTGATAGTGCTTCTATCTTTGCGGAGTTGGATAAATTTATTCTGAGCTTTTCGGTTGACCGGAATTGAGTAGTGTCATACCATTGATGACCAGTTTAGACGCGGGGTGGAGCAGTCTGGTAGCTCGTCGGGCTCATAACCCGAAGGTCGTTGGTTCAAATCCAGCCCCCGCAACCAGTTAAAAAAGCCCCTGTACAGGGGCTTTTTGCTAGATGAGGTCAAGTCGTATCCATTCTGGATGCAACTTCGAGAATGGGCGTTTTGCCCATTTTTTATTTCATTATCCAAAAACGAGGAACTTCGTTGTCTAGCAAGCTAGAACAGTTGCAGGCTTTGCTGTCTCCTGTAGTCGAGTCCCTTGGGTATGTGTGCTGGGGTATCGACTTCATTTCGCAAGGGCGACATTCCTTACTACGCATTTATATCGATCATGCCAATGGCATTTTGATAGAAGATTGCGAAAAAGTCAGTCGCCAGCTAAGTAGCCTGCTAGATGTCGAAGATCCCATAAGCGTTGAATATACGCTGGAAGTATCTTCTCCCGGCATGGATCGGCCGCTGTTCACTCTTGAACAATTCGCAGCTCATGCCGGAGAGCAAGTAAAGATCAAACTACGTGTGCCATTCGAGAGGCGTCGCAATTTTCAGGGGCTGCTTCGAGGCATAGAAGAGCAGGATGTCGTGGTGCTGATCGACGATCACGAGTATTTATTGCCGGTCGATACGATCGAAAAGGCCAATATCATTCCCCGGTTTGAGTGAGTTGCGGATCTGCGGAACCGAAAGGACTGCAAAAGGCGAGGCGTGCGATGAGCAAAGAAGTACTGCTGGTTGTTGAGTCGGTTTCCAACGAAAAGGGCGTGCCGGCCAGCGTTATTTTTGAGGCGCTGGAGCTGGCTCTGGCCACTGCTACCAAAAAGCGCTACGAAGAGGATGTGGATCTACGTGTAACTATCAATCGCCAAAGCGGTAACTATGACACTTTTCGGCGTTGGACTGTCGTCGATGAGGCGCTTCTGGAAAGCCCTGCCGCCCAACTGACGATCGAGCAGGCACAGAAAACCAAGCCAGATGCTAAGCCCGGCGACATAGTCGAAGAGAAAATAGAATCCATAGAGTTTGGGCGTATTGCAGCCCAGACCGCGAAGCAAGTGATCGTACAAAAAGTGCGTGAAGCTGAGCGGGCCCAAGTTGTGGATGCCTATCGCGACCGCCTGTTCGAAATCATCTCTGGAACGGTCAAGAAGGTTACGCGCGACAGCGTTATTGTCGATTTGGGCAATAATGCCGAGGCGCTCTTGGCCCGGGAAGACATTATTCCCCGTGAAACTTTTCGAGTCGGCGCCAGGATCAGGGCGTTGCTTAAGGAAATCCGTAGCGAGAATCGCGGGCCGCAACTGATTTTGTCTCGCACGGCTCCACAGATGTTGATCGAGCTTTTTCGTATCGAGGTACCCGAGATCGCGGAGGGATTGATCGAGATAATGGATGCTTCCCGCGATCCTGGTTCGCGCGCGAAGATTGCCGTTCGTTCTAAAGATAAGCGTATCGACCCGCAGGGCGCTTGTATCGGCATGCGTGGCTCGCGGGTACAGGCTGTTTCCGGAGAAATTGGCGGTGAACGGGTAGATATCGTGTTATGGGATGAAAATCCAGCCCAGTTCGTGATCAATGCCATGGCTCCAGCGGAAGTGGCAGCAATCATCGTAGATGAAGATGCACATGCCATGGATATCGCCGTTGCCGAAGACAATCTTGCCCAAGCCATTGGTCGAGGTGGACAGAATGTCCGGTTGGCCAGTCAGTTGACTGGTTGGACGCTCAATGTCATGACCGAAGCAGATATCCAGGCCAAGCAGGAAAAGGAGACTGGGGACATCCTGATTCGCTTTGTCGAAGAGCTCAAGGTAGATGAAGAACTGGCGCAGGCACTGGTCGAGGAAGGATTCACCGCATTGGAAGAGATTGCCTATGTTCCGATGGAGGAATTGCTCGGCATTGAGGGCTTCGACGAAGATATCGTCAATGAGCTGCGTGCCCGTGCAAAAGATTGCCTTTTGACCAGGGCCATCGCTAATGAAGAGAAAATGGCCGATGCCCAGCCAGCCGATGATCTGCTTGCGTTGGATGGCATGCATAAAGAGCTGGCAGTCGAGTTGGCGATGCGTGGTGTCATCACCCGCGAAGATCTGGCCGAGCAATCCATTGATGATTTGCTCGATATAGATGGTATCGACGAAGAACGTGCCGGCAAGTTGATCATGGCCGCCCGAGCCCATTGGTTCGAGTGATTGGTGGCCTGAGGAGAAGAATGCATGACGCAAGTCACGGTGAAAGAACTGGCCTTGGTGGTCGACACACCGGTCGAGCGACTGTTGCAGCAAATGCGTGAGGCAGGATTGTCTCACAGCAGTGCTGATCAAGTAGTGACCGATAGCGAGAAACAAGCCCTGCTGACTCATCTCAAGAGCAGCCATGGCGACCGGCACGAGGAGCCACGCAAGATTACTCTGCAGCGCAAAACTACGACGAAGCTCAAAGTGGCAGGTAGCAAGACGATTAGTGTCGAAGTACGCAAGAAAAAGACATACGTCAAGCGAAATACCGACGAAGGCGAAGCTGAAAAACAGCGCGAGCTTGAAGCTCGGCAGGCTGCTGAGGAAGCTGCTCGCTTGAAATCGGAAGAAGAAGCCCGCCTTCGGCGCGAAGCTGAAGCTCGTAGCATTGCTGAGGATCAGTCCAAAGCTGCTGCAGCGCTAGCTGAGAAGACGACAAGCAAGCCGGCGCAGGTCGTTGCAGCACCGCCTGCAACTGTAGATGCATCGGTTTCCTATCCCAAACCGGCAATCGAGGAGCGTAAGAAGGAAGAACCTCCTCGTCGCGTCGAAAAAGACCGTACCGATGACGATGACCGTCGTGATCGCAAGCATGCCCAGCATCGCCCTTCATTGAAAACCAAAGCGCCATCGGCCGCTCGTACCGTTCGTACGGATGATGAAGAAGGTGAAGGTTTCGGCCGTCGTGGTGGACGCGGCAAGGCCAAACTGAAGAAACGCAATCAGCACGGCTTCCAGAGCCCGACCGGCCCGCTAGTTCGGGATATTTCTCTGGGTGAGACCATTACGGTTTCTGAGCTGGCTCAGCAAATGTCGATCAAGGCTGCCGAAGTCATCAAGTTCATGTTCAAGATGGGGTCGCCAGTAACCATCAATCAGGTGCTTGATCGGGAGACTGCGCAGCTTGTGGCCGAAGAGTTCGGGCACAAAGTCACGTTGGTGAGCGATAACGTTCTAGAAGAGCAGTTGGCCGAGTCGCTGAAATTTGAAGGCGAGGCAGTCAACCGGGCGCCGGTTGTGACCGTAATGGGCCACGTCGACCATGGTAAGACCTCATTGCTCGACTATATCCGGCGTGCCAAGGTGGCGGCTGGCGAGGCAGGTGGTATCACTCAGCATATCGGTGCCTATCATGTGGATACCGACCGAGGAATGGTGACTTTCCTCGATACTCCCGGTCATGCCGCGTTTACGGCCATGCGTGCGCGCGGAGCGAAGGCTACCGATATCGTTATTCTGGTCGTTGCCGCCGATGATGGGGTGATGCCGCAGACAGAAGAGGCTATCCAGCACGCCAAGGCTGCTGGTGTACCCATTGTTGTTGCGGTGAACAAGATCGATAAGCCGGACGCTGATCCGGATCGGATAAAGCATGATTTGGCTGCACGCCAGGTGATCCCGGAGGAATGGGGTGGCGACACCCAGTTCGTCCACGTCTCTGCCAAGGCTGGAACGGGTATTGATGCATTGCTCGAGTCGATACTGTTGCAGGCCGAAGTTCTTGAGCTCAAAGCCATACCTGATGCTCCCGGACGTGGCGTGGTGATCGAGTCTCGTTTGGATAAGGGACGTGGTCCGGTCGCTACCGTGCTGGTACAGAACGGTACGCTTCGCCAAGGTGACATGGTGCTTTGTGGCGTAAACTATGGTCGTGTGCGAGCCATGCTCGACGAGAATGGTTTGCCAGTTCGCGAAGCTGGTCCCTGTATCCCGGTGGAGATCCTCGGTCTCGACGGTACACCTGAGGCAGGCGATGAGCTAACGGTTGTCGCCGACGAGAAAAAGGCACGCGAGGTTGCGTTGTTCCGTCAGGGCAAGTTCCGCGAGGTCAAGCTGGCTCGTCAGCAATCTTCCAAGCTCGAAAACATCTTCGAGACCATGGGGCAGGATGAGAAGAAAACGCTCAACCTGGTACTCAAGTCAGACGTTCGCGGTTCACTGGAAGCTCTGCAGGGAGCCTTATCCGATCTGGGTAACGACGAAGTGCAGGTTCGGGTCATCGGTGGCGGTGTCGGTGGTATCACCGAAAGCGATGCCAACCTGGCTCTAGCATCTAATGCTGTGCTGTTCGGCTTTAACGTACGCGCTGATGCTGGTGCGCGGAAAATCGTCGAGCAGGAAGGGTTGGATCTTCGTTACTACAACGTCATCTACGACATCATCGAAGATGTGAAGAAAGCCCTGTCGGGCATGCTGGGTAGCGATGTTCGCGAAAATATTCTCGGCATTGCCGAGGTTCGTGATGTATTCCGTTCGCCCAAGTTCGGTGCGATCGCTGGCTGCATGGTGACTGAAGGAAATGTCTACCGGAATCGCCCGATTCGCGTTCTGCGTGATGATGTGGTGATTTTCGAGGGCGAACTCGAATCGTTACGTCGCTTCAAGGACGATGTTTCCGATGTTCGTGCCGGAATGGAGTGCGGTATCGGCGTGAAGAGTTATAACGATGTACGAGTCGGCGACAAGATCGAGGTCTTCGAGAAAGTCCAGGTAGCACGTAGTCTCTAAGCGGCTACAGGTGCAGGCGGCAGGTTAGGGCAGAGCGTTCGCGCACTGTCACTGGCTTGCCGCTTGTGCCTTGTGTTCACAGTTTTTCAGCTTCCGGTGCGAGCCGCAGCTGTTGCGAGTTTGAAATGGCGAAAGAGTATAGCCGTACCCAGCGTATCGGCGATCAGATCCAGCGCGAGCTGGCAATGTTGATCCAACGCGAGATCAAGGATCCGCGCCTGGCGATGGTGACCATTACGGCAGTCGAGGTCAGTCGGGATCTTGCACATGCCAAGGTTTACACCACGGTGATGAGCCAGGATGACAGCAGCCAGATCGCTGAAAGCCTGGATATTCTCCAGGACGCTGCCGGATTCCTGCGCATGCAACTAGGCAAGGCAATGAAGGTGCGAACCGTACCGCAACTGCACTTTCACTACGATGCCAGCATCCGTCGCGGTACAGAGCTTTCCGCATTGATCGAGCGGGCCGTGGCCGAAGATCGTAGTAAGCACCATGATGCTTCGGAGGATTGACGGATGGCTCAGGTAAAGCGTATCCGGCGCAAGGTCGATGGCGTGCTCGTGCTGGATAAGCCCAGAGAGATGACTTCCAATGCCGCTTTACAGAAAGTCCGCTGGTTATTCAATGCGGAAAAAGCTGGCCATACCGGAAGTCTTGATCCACTAGCGACAGGCGTCCTGCCTTTGTGCTTTGGCGAGGCAACCAAGTTCTCCCAATATTTGCTGGAATCCGACAAGGGTTACGAGACAGTCATGCAACTGGGCATAGCCACTACTACGGGCGATGCCGAGGGAGAAGTGACCGAGCGTAAACCCGTCGATGTTACTCCGGCCCGTTTGGAAAGCATTCTGGCGACTTTTCGTGGTGACATTGCGCAGATTCCGCCGATGTACTCGGCTCTGAAGCGTGACGGTCAACCACTGTATAAATTGGCTCGAGCTGGCGAAGTAGTGGATCGGGAAGCTCGTTCTGTTACCATTTCCCGCCTCGATGTGCTCGATTGGGATGGCGACCGAGTCCGACTGGCGGTTGCCTGCAGCAAGGGAACCTATATTCGCACGCTAGTCGAGGATATCGGACGCGAGCTTGGATGTGGCGCACATGTCGCACAATTGCGGCGAACCCTGGCAGGGCCGTTCGAGGTACTTTCTGCAATCACGCTGGATGTCCTGGAGCGGGCGCATGAAGAGGGGGGAGCAGAAGCTCTCGATGGATTTCTACTGCCAGTCGATAGTGCGTTGGAGCATTGGCCTTTGCTAACGTTGTCCGAGCATACTTCCTATTATTGGTTGCATGGCCAGCCAGTATGGGCGCCGGATATTCCAAAATTCGGCATGATCAGAGTTCAGGATCACAATGGCCGCTTCATCGGTATCGGCGAGGTGAGTGACGATGGGCGTCTGGCACCTCGTCGTCTGGTTCGGTCTGAATGACCGATAATCTCGTTGCGCCAGGCGTAGGGGGATTCGAGGGTGGCTGTCGGCAGGCACGGTCACACCTCTTCAATCAACTCGGGATGCGAGTCCCGGCCTGTTCACTGTAGGGAGCCCGAAATGGCACTTAGTGTTGAAGAAAAAGCCCAGATCGTTAACGAGTACAAACTGGCCGAAGGCGATACCGGATCGCCGGAAGTGCAGGTTGCATTATTGACTACTAATATCAACAAGCTCCAGGAGCACTTCAAGGCCAACGGCAAGGATCACCATTCTCGCCGTGGCTTGATCCGCATGGTCAACCAGCGTCGTAAGCTGCTGGATTACCTGAAAGGCAAGGATACTACTCGTTACAGTAGCCTGATCGGCCGCCTGGGCCTGCGTCGCTAAGGCGCAAGCCGCCCGCAGCTGGGATCGGAAGCTGGAAGCAGGATTTTGTGCCTGCTTCCAGCTTCCTTGCTTCCGGCCCCGGGTTTTTCAGGATTGCCCGGGTCCGATTCCCGTCATTCCTGGCAATTTCCCCAGAGGCAATATAGAGAAGGAAAAACCGTGAATCCGGTAACCAAGCAATTTCAATTCGGTCAATCGACCGTCACCCTGGAGACTGGCCGTATCGCTCGCCAGGCTTCCGGAGCTGTTCTGGTTTCTATCGATGACGATGTCAGCGTTCTAGTCACCGTCGTTGCTGCCAAGCAGGCTGATCCAGGCAAGGGGTTCTTTCCGCTGTCCGTGCACTATCAGGAAAAGACCTATGCTGCCGGCCGCATTCCTGGTGGATTTTTCAAGCGTGAAGGCCGCCCTTCCGAGAAAGAGACACTGACTTCACGTCTGATCGACCGACCGATTCGCCCACTGTTCGCGGAAGCCTTCCTGAATGAAGTGCAGGTGGTTTGCACGGTGGTTTCCACCAGCAAGAAGATCGATCCGGATATTGCAGCCCTGATCGGTACGTCCGCCGCCCTGGCCATTTCCGGTATTCCTTTCAGCGGCCCCGTCGGTGCGGCCCGGGTCGGTTATCACGAGGAAACCGGTTATTTGCTGAACCCATCTTATGAACAGCTCAAGGCTTCGCGGCTGGACATGGTCGTGGCAGGCACCGAAACCGCTGTATTGATGGTTGAATCCGAAGCGCAAGAGTTGACTGAAGACCAGATGCTGGGTGCTGTACTGTTCGCTCACCAGGAATTCCAAGCCGTTATCCAAGCGGTCAAGGAGTTTGCTGCCGAAGCGGGCAAGCCAGCCTGGAACTGGGAGCCGCCAGTCGCGAAAACCGAGCTGCTCGATGCCATCAAGAGCGAATTCGGTGAGGCCATTTCCCAAGCCTATACCATCACTTCGAAGCAAGATCGCTACAATCGTCTCGACGAATTGCGTGACCAGGTCGTGGCGAAGCTGGCCGGTGATGAAGAAGGCAAATCCTCCAGCGAGGATGTCAAAGGAGCCTTTGGCGAAATCGAATACCGTACCGTGCGTGAAAATATCGTCGACGGCAAACCGCGAATCGATGGCCGTGACAACCGCACCGTTCGACCGTTGAAGATCGAAGTCGGGGTATTGCCCAAGACTCATGGCTCGGCCCTGTTCACTCGTGGCGAGACCCAGGCGCTGGTCGTGGCGACGTTGGGTACGGCGCGCGATGCTCAGGTGCTCGATACGCTGGAAGGGGAGCGCCGGGATGCCTTCATGCTGCATTACAACTTTCCGCCGTTCTCTGTCGGGGAATGTGGCCGCATGGGTAGTGCCGGGCGTCGTGAAATCGGCCATGGGCGTCTTGCGCGGCGTGGCGTACAGGCCATGCTGCCGAATGAAAGTCAATTCCCCTACAGTGTTCGCGTTGTTTCGGAGATCACCGAATCGAACGGATCGAGCTCCATGGCTTCCGTGTGTGGCGCATCTCTGGCACTGATGGATGCCGGTGTACCGATGAAAGCTCCGGTTGCCGGTATCGCCATGGGGTTGGTTAAGGAAGGCGACAAGTTTGCCGTACTGACCGACATCCTGGGTGACGAGGATCATTTGGGCGACATGGACTTCAAGGTGGCCGGAACCGCTGATGGGGTTACTGCTCTGCAGATGGACATCAAGATCCAGGGTATTACCGAGGAGATCATGGAAATTGCCCTGAATCAGGCTCTGGAAGCACGCCTGAATATCCTGGGGCAGATGAATCAGGTCATTGCGCAATCACGTAGCGAGTTGTCTGCTAACGCGCCAACCATGCTGAGCATGAAGATCGATCCGGACAAGATCCGTGATGTCATTGGCAAGGGTGGCGCGACCATTCGTGCCATTTGCGAGGAAACCAAGGCTTCGATCGATATCGAGGATAATGGCGCGGTCAAGATCTTCGGCGAGACCAAAGAAGCTGCAGAGGCCGCTAGGCAGCGTGTCCTGGGTATTACTGCAGAAGCGGAAATCGGCAAGATCTACGTCGGACGTGTCGAGCGCATCGTCGATTTTGGTGCTTTCGTGAACATCCTGCCTGGCAAGGACGGCCTGGTGCATATTTCGCAGATCAGTGACCAGCGGATCGAAAAGGTCACCGATGTGCTGAAAGAAGGTCAGGAAATCAAGGTTCTGGTTCTCGATGTAGATAATCGTGGCCGGATCAAGCTCTCCATCAAGGATGTGGCTGCTGCCGAAGCTTCCGGAGCCTGAATTCGACCTATTTGATCCAAAAAGGCCCTTCGGGGCCTTTTTGCTTGTGCGCCCTGCATGGACGCAATCTTGTGGGTGAAAGTCCCATCGTAAGTTGACCACGGCGAACGAAGTGAAGCGCAACTGCATAAGAATGACCGCGTGTGGGCAGGAAGCGTGGAGCGAAGCCGCGAGCCGATGAACAAGAATCGAAATGCCGACCGGAGCGAGCGGGCAAGCAACCGCAACGCTCTCGTGGCCAAGGAGCGGCAGCGTAGATCCGAGGGTTGTACGGTGAAGGATTGCGTTCTTCCCTGGGGAGATCTCGCTTTGTGCCTGAAAGGGTGACGGTGCAAGCCGAGGTTGATGTGAAATACTGTAAGTCAGATGCCTGCCAAACGCGGGGCGGATACCCGGCGCTCATCGGACAGCCCCTGGATAATCGGTGTAACCAGCCGCGCCGCCACCAAAGAAGCGTTCGCTGTCTGGTTCGTTCAATGCCAGTCCCTGCCGCAAGCGTTCCGGCAAATCGGGGTTGGCGATAAACGGCCGACCAAACCCGATCAGGTCAGCCCAACCGTTGCGCAAGGCTGTCTCGGCGCGTTCTTGCGTGTACTTGCCGGCATAAATCAGCGTGCCGCGATAGATCAGACGCAGTGCCTCCTTGAACGCTGCCGGCATGTCCGGAGCATCCTCCCAGTCCGCCTCGGCGATGTGGATGTAGGCCACGCCGATGTCGTCAAGCACCTTGGCGGCGGCGAGATAGGTGGCCTGGGGCGTGTCGTCCACCGCGCCCTGCAGGGTGGTCAGTGGTGCCAGGCGCACGCCGACGCGCTCGCGGCCCGCAACCGCCACCACCGCTTCGGTGACTTCGCGCAGGAAGCGCAACCGATTGGGTAGCGAGCCGCCATAGCCATCGGTGCGCGTATTGGCTCGGGAGTCGATGAACTGATTGATCAGGTAGCCGTTGGCACCGTGCAGTTCCACGCCATCGAATCCGGCCTCCAGTGCGTTGGCCGTGGCACGGGCGTAGTCCTGCACCACGCCGGCGATCTCGGTTTCGGACAGGGGACGTGGTGCCGAATGCTGCACCATCTCTCCAACACCGGCTTCGGGGCCGCGGCCTTCGGGATCGATGAAAACCTTCACGCCTTCGGCAACCAATGGTGAGGACGACACCGGCGCTGCACCATCGGGTTGCAGCGCGACGTGCGACACGCGGCCGACGTGCCACAACTGCGCGAAGATGCGCCCGCCGGCTGCGTGTACCGCGTCGGTCACGCCACGCCAGCCGGCGACCTGTTCGCGGCTATGAATGCCGGGCGTCCAGGCATAGCCTTGGCCCTGCTGGCTGATTTGCGTGCCCTCGCTGACGATCAATCCGGCCGAAGCACGCTGATGGTAGTACTCGGCCATTAACGTGTTGGGTACGTCGCCAGGCTGGCTGGCGCGTGAGCGGGTCATCGGTGGCATGACGATGCGGTTGGGCAGCTCCAGGCCGCCAAGTCGGTAGGGGGTGAATAGCATGGTGTCAGTGCTCCTGAGAGGTAACGGACCGGGCGGCGAGGCCCGGCAGCAGATCGTCGAGGTTGATGGACTCGGCCATGGCGTGGTTACCGGCGTCGCCTGGGTGCAGGTGGTCGCCGGAATCGAAGCGCGGATCGAGCTGGGCGAGGTTGGCCGGATCGCGTGTCACCGCGTCGAAATCAATCACTGCGTCGAAGGCGCCGCTGTCGCGAATCCAGATATTGACCTGTTGGCGCAGCGCGTCTTTGTCGGGGTTCCAGTAATCGTCCAACGGGGTATCGGGCAGCGCGCCTGCGAACGGCGTCAGCGTCGCGCCGATCACGCGCAGGCCACGGCTGCGCGCACGTTCGATCAATTGCCGGTAGCCCGCGACCAGCGCGTCCAGCGCCGGCTGTGCCGTCTGTCGCGCGAAGGCCGTTCCCGGCCAGGCGATGTCGTTGATGCCCAGCAGTACGACGACGCTGCGCACGCCAGGTTGGGCCAGCACGTCGCGCTCCAGCCGGGCCAGCGCATTGACGCCCATGCCGTCGGATAACTGCCGGCTGCCGGAGATGCCTGCGTTGATCACTGCTACACCGTGCGGGGCCAGGCGGGTGGCCAGGAAGTCCGGCCAGCGGCTGTCCGTGTCCAGACTGGCGGTGGCCCCGTCGGTGATGGAATCGCCGATCACCGCAACCGCTTGCGCCGACGGGGCGGCCTCGATTTCGATGCCGCTGAGCAGCAAGCGGGTTGTGGTGCTTTGCGCCTGATCCTGTGCGGTATCCAGCTCCGGGGCGCTCGTCTGGTCACCTGGCACGATCCAGGCGGTTTGCCGCCCATCCCAGTGAAAGGTGCTGACCGGCGTTTCGCTTGGCAGATAGAGGCTGACGGTCACTTGAGCCAGCGTGGGCACTGGCAGCTCGACCGGATCGCTGAGCAGCGGCGCGCCGGGCGCGATCGTCGCGCTCGTTTGGCCGCCGAAGGTGACGCTACGCAGATGGTTTGCGACGGTGGTGGTTGGCGCCCCGGACAACGCGACCGTGGCACCGCCGACGGTCAACGGCCGCTCACCATAGGCATTCGACAGCACGAGGCGCAGGCGTGATCCTCCCAGGCTGAGGCGTGCTACCTGGCGCACGGTCTGGTCGCGCAGCACGGCCGGGGCATGGGTGGGAAACAGGAAGTCCAATCCCCAGACCGGCTGCGGACTGGCCGTCCAACTGGTCACCCAGGTGGACTCGGCGGCGGCCGTCTGTGCGGCAAGCGCGAAGGTCAGTAGCGTCGCGGCCGATCCTTTGGAGACAGTTTTCATGATTGATGAATTCATGGCCGATAACGGACTTGATGATGAATTCAACGACATTGATGCACTAGACTGCCTGCTGGAAAAACATTTATGAGTTGATCTCACCAAGCGAAGGCACATATGGCTCGACTGGAAGTCAACCGCTCCGGCGAGTTGGAGGTTTTTGTACGCGTGATCGAACTCGGCGGGTTTTCCGCGGCCGCGCGAGCCTGCGGCATGACGCCCTCAGCCGTAAGCAAACTGGTGGCGCGGCTGGAGCAGCGCCTGGGGACGCGTCTGGTGAATCGCTCTACACGGCAACTCCAGCTCACGCCCGAGGGCTGCGCCTTCTATGAGCGCGGCGTGCGTGTGCTGGCCGATCTGGACGAGGCCGAGCGTAATGCCAGTTCGCACAGCGTGCCGCGCGGCCGGCTGCGGGTGAATGCCAACGTGCCATTCGGCCACCATTTCCTGTTGCCGCTGGTGCCTGCGTTTCTGGAGCGCTATCCCGACGTGATGCTGGACATCGTGCTCACCGACGAGGTCATCGACATCCTGGAGCAGCGTACCGATGTGGCTGTGCGCGCCGGCCCGCTCAAGAGTTCGAGCCTGATGGCGCGCAAGCTCGGCCAGACCCGCATGGTGATTGTTGGCGCGCCTGCCTATCTGGCGCGCCAGGGCACGCCGGCCACACCGGATGATGTGCAGCGGCACAATCTGCTGGGCCTGAACTACGTGCGCGCCCGGCAGGGCTGGCCGATGCGCCGGGATGGCGTGGATAGCAACGTGGCCGTGACTGGCAACGCGCAAGCCAGCGATGGCGAAGCCGTGCGCCATTTGGCTCTGGCCGGCCTGGGGCTGGCCCGACTGGCGGCGTTCCAGGCGCGCGAGGATATCGCGGCCGGACGGCTGGTGCCGGTGTTGGAAAACTTCAATCCGGGCGACCGCGAAGAAATCCATGCGGTGTTCGTTGGGCAGGGTGGCTACCTGCCGCTGCGGGTACGGGCGTTTTTGGATTTTCTGGCCGAGAACGTGAAGCTTGGGGATTGAGTCGCGCCGCCTGCGATAGGTCAGCCAATGGCGCAGCGGTAAGCGCGCCGCCGTGTGTCGAGGGCAACCTGCTCGGCCATGCTGGCGTTGCATCTCACGGTTGGTTTTCAAGTGCCGACGGCAAAGCGGTGTCGTTGACCAACTTCGCGTACGGCCGAGACCAGCGCCTGGACCGCCGGTCCGTCGCTGCGTGCAAAGGCATGGAACTGAACCCTGGGCAAATCTGGCATGCCCTCCGGCGTGGATAGCACCTGCAGGCCGCTATGTAACTGGCTGCGGGCGATAGGCGTGACGGCAAACCCGGCCGTTGCGGCAGCCAGGCAGCCGGCCATGCTGCTGCTTTCGAACGCTAAGCGCCATGGGCGAGCGCAACTGCCAAGCGCTGCCAAAGCCGACTCGCGGTAAACGCAGGGTTCCGGAAAAACCGCCAGGGGGACGACCGCGCTGCTATCGAAATGCTGGTCCGCGCCGTACGCCCATACCAGATCCTCTTCCCACATCAACTCGCCAGTATCCGCTGTGCGACTGCATTGCTTGCCGAACACGACATCCAACTGCTCGCCTGCCTGTTGACGCAACAGATTGGCGGTCACGCCGACTTTCAGTTCGATCGATGCCCCGGGGTGCCAGCGATGAAACGTCTGCAGGACACGTGGCAGCCAGGTGCCGGCAAAGTCTTCCGAGGCGCCGATGCGCAGCCGTCCTTTTATCGGCGAGCCGCGCAACCGGGCGCGCACTTCTCGTTCCAGGTCCACAATGTTGCGTGCATAGGCATACAGCAGTTCGCCAGCCGGCGTCAGCTCGAAACGGCGAGTGGTTCGAGCCAGCAGTCTGGTTGCCGTGGATTGTTCTAGGCGTTTGATGTGTCCGCTGACTGCCGACGGCGTCAGCGCCAGGCGTTCCGCTGCCAGGGCGAAACCACCCGTATCCACCACTTCCAGGAAGGTGCGCAGCAGCACGACTTCCAGGCTTGCTGCTGCCGAATCGGGATAACTGTCCATTTCATGGTGCTCTATTCATCATGATATATGAACAATTATCGACTATTCTTCATGAAAAGAATTGGTTTGTAATCCTATCCTTGAGTCTGACTACCAAGCAAGGGCAGATAAAATGCAGACCTATACATTCGTTACCACACCACGGTTGGACATCGCGTATCTGGAATGGAATCCGGCGGGCGACCGGACGGTGGTGCTGGTGCATGGCTGGCCTGATAGTCCGGAGGGCTGGGAGCTCGTGGCCACCCGGCTCGCGCATGCCGGCTACCGTGTGCTATGCCCGGCCTTGCGTGGATTCGGGCCAACCCGTTTTCGCGATGAGGCGATTCTTCGAAGTGGCGAGCTGGCAGCATTGGGGCGGGATCTGTTGGATTTCATCGATGCCTTGGGGGTGCGGCAACCCGTGCTGGTCGGCCATGACTGGGGCGCGCGTGCCGTGGCCAATGCTTGCGGCTTGCGCGAGCAAGCGGCAACGCATCTGGTCATGCTATCGGTAGGCTATGGCACCAACGATCCCAACCAGCCGCTTACGCTCGATCAGGCGCGCAATTACTGGTATCACTGGTTCATGGCAACGCCCAGGGGACAACAGGTCGTAGAGGAGGATCGCCGCGCCTTCACCCGGTTGATGTGGGATACCTGGTCGCCATCTGGCTGGTATGAAGAAGCCACTTTCGAGGTGGCCGCGCGAGCCTTCGACAATCCTGACTGGGCCCGGGTCGTGGTGCATTCCTACCGCCACCGCTGGGGATTCGTTGCCGGCGATCCGGCTTACGCTGCGGACGAAGCCCGTCTGAATCCCGCGCCGATTCTGAACGTGCCGGCCTTGGTGCTGCATGGTGGCGTGGACCGTTGCAATCAACCCGGTACTTCCCTCGGCAAAGAGCGATTCTTTGCCGGCCGCTATGAACGCCATGAACTGGATGGCATTGGGCATTTCCCGCAGCGAGAGGCTCCGCAAGCGGTTGCCGATGCCCTATTGCGCTTCTGTGGTAATGGCCATGACAGAGATACCGCGTGACGCTTGCTGCTTCGCCCAGCCCGGGTGAGCCGGGCGAAGAAAACGCCGATCAATTGCCTGCGCTGGGCGTTTTGCCAGCGAGTGACCGTATACGGATAGCGGGTCGTCAGCGGTGCAATCGACTTTACCGATGCTGAGTCTGCGTGGTGTAGCTGGTGATCAGGTTGCGGTAGTCGGGAATATGGTTGGAGAACAGCGTGCCCAGTCCTTCCACGTCGTTGCGCCAGTCGCGGTGCAGTTCGCAGGCTACGCCGAACCAGGTCATCAATTGCGCGCCGGCGGCAGACATGCGGTCCCAGGCGGCGTGACGGGTGATTTCGTTGAAGGTGCCTGAAGCATCGGTGACGACAAACACGTCGAACCCTTCTTCGATGGCCGACAGCGCCGGGAACGCCACGCACACTTCGGTGACCACGCCGGCAATGATGAGTTGTTTCTTGCCCGTGGCCTGCACTGCCTTGACGAAATCTTCGTTGTCCCAGGCATTGATATTGCCGGGACGGGCGATGTAAGGGGCGTCGGGAAACTGATTTTTCAGTTCCGGTACCAGAGGGCCGTTCGGTCCTTCTTCAAAACTGGTGGTCAGGATAGTCGGCAGTTTGAAATAGCTGGCGAGGTCGGCCAGCGCCAGCACGTTGTTCTTGAACTTGTCTGGCTCGATGTCGCGTACCAGCGACAGCAGGCCAGTCTGATGATCCACCAGCAGTACGGCGGCGGCGTTCTTGTCGAGACGGACGTAAGGCTTGGTCATGGCATTGCTCCTGCGCGGTTGAGAATTTGCCCTGGTGGGCAGTGGCTGATCCGTTGGCCGCTCCTGGTGCTGTCCAGGAACGGTAGGGCGGATCAGGCCGGCATCCGGCCGAAACGGCCGTTGTCGAAATCGTCGATTGCCTGGCGGATCTCCGCTTCGCTGTTCATCACGAACGGGCCGTGACCGACGATGGGCTCATCGATTGGCTCGCCGGCGAGCAGTAGCAGCGTGGTGTCGCTGTTCGCCGCGATCTCCACACCACTGCCCTGGCGGTCGAATTGCACCAGTTGGCCTTCATGTACGACCTCGCTGCTATTGATTTGCACCAGGCCATGCAGTACGACCAGCGCCAGTGTGTGTCCATCCTGCGTGTCGAAGCGGGCGATGCCGTTCTGCTTCAGGCGTACGTCCCATACATCCAGCGGCGTAAAGGTGCGCGCCGGGCCGCGGTGGCCGTCGAACTCACCGGCGATTACGCGCACGCGACCGGCTCGCTCAGGCAGGTCCACGGATGGAATCTGTGCATCCAGTAGGGTTTGGTAGCCCGGCTCGGCCAGCTTGTCCCTGGCTGGCAGATTGACCCACAGCTGCACCATCTCCAGGGTGCCGCCGTGCCTGGTAAAGGCCGGTGAATGGAATTCTTCGTGGAGGATGCCGCTGGCGGCTGTCATCCACTGCACATCACCCGGACCGATCAGGCCGCCGGCACCGGTGGAATCTTTATGCGCCACTTCGCCCTGGTAGACGATGGTCACGGTTTCAAAGCCGCGATGTGGATGCTGGCCCACGCCGCGTGGGCGCTCGGCTGGGGCGAACTGTGCCGGACCTGCGTAGTCGAGCAGCAGGAACGGGCTCAGGTGCTGGCCGTGGCTGCCATAGCTGAACAGCGACCGTACCGGGAAGCCGTCGCCTACCCAATGCTGGTGAGGGGGGCTGTAGATGCCAAGGATCTTTTTCATGTTCATCTCCTGCATTGGCGAGGGGTAAAAGCCCGCGTTGATGGGAAAAGAATAGGAATGGAACGATGATCCCGGTAGTCAGCAATACTTGGCTTCAGAGTCCTATTTGATGAACGATCAGTGATGAGAAACTTGAACGACCTTTATTACTACGTACAGGTGGTGGACCACGGTGGTTTCGCCCCGGCTGGACGGGCGCTGGGGGTACCGAAATCCAAACTGAGCCGGCGCATCGCGTTATTGGAAGAACGCCTGGGCACCCGGCTGATCCAGCGCTCCACGCGGCGCTTCGCGGTCACCGAAATCGGCCAGACTTATTACGGCCACTGCAAGGCCATGCTGGTAGAAGCCGAGGCTGCCGACGAAGCCATCGCGCTCACCCAGGCTGAGCCGCGTGGCATTGTGCGCATGACCTGCCCGGTAGCGCTGCTCGATGCACGGATTGCCGATATGGTGGCGGCCTTCTTGGTGAGCTATCCGCGCGTGGCGATTCATCTGGAAGAAACCAATCGTCGGGTGGACGTGGTGGGCGAGGGGATCGATGTGGCTATTCGGGTGCGCCCGCCACCGCTTGCGGACAGCGAGCTGGTAATGCGCGTGCTGGCCGACCGCGGACAGTGCCTGGTGGCTTGCCCGCAGTTGTTGAGGAACGGACCGCTCGAGACGCCTGCCGATCTGGCCGGCCTGCCCAGTATGGATCTGGGGCTGCCGCAAAACGAACACATCTGGAACCTTTTCGGTCCCGACGGCGCGCATGCTGCCATTCGCCATCAACCGCGCCTGGTTACGCGCGGGATGCTGGCATTAAGGGCCGCCGCCGTGGCGGGGGTGGGTATCGTGCAGTTGCCTGCGATGATGGTGCACGAGCAGCTCGAACGCGGCGAACTGGTCCAGGTCATTCCGGGCTGGGTGCCGCGGCGCGAGATTATTCATGCGGTGTTCGCTTCGCGCCGAGGCTTGCTGCCAGCGGTCAGAGCCTTGGTTGACTTTCTGGCGGAGCGCTTTGTCGCGCTGGATGAGGATTGAGTCCAGCACAACCCTCGGCTTTTTCCTTCTCCTGCTGGCCGGATGAAGGGATCGGCGCTGGCGCTAAAGTGCAGTGCTCAATTCTACCGATCCGTCTCTGGATACAGCTCGGCCGTATTTGACCAGCACACTTCGATAGCCGGCATCTGGTAATCGCTCGGCTGGAAGTCCTGGCGTAGTCGGGCACGGGCGAAATCGATGAAGGCGCGCAGCTTGGGCAAGGATTGCGTGCGATTGGGGTAATAGAGCGTCAGCCCCGATTTTTCCGCCGCGAAGCAGTCGAGCGTGGTTTCCAGCCGACCGTTGGCGATATGGAACATGGCCAAAGGGCGCGGCAGGTAGGCCAGGCCCACGCCCATCAGGGCGGCGCGCAGGTTCAAGTCGGCGTCGTTGACGATCAACGGTCCCTTGACCGCTATATCCACCGGTTGGCCGTCGACGATGAATTCCCAGTCGAAAATGGCCTGGGAAGGGGTGCGCAACTGGATACAGCGATGCTGTTGCAGCTCCTGCGGAGTCGTCGGGTAGCCGTGTTGCTGGAAATAGGCCGGCGCGCCGACCACGATAGATTGCAGCGGCGGTGTCAGGCGCACGGCCACCATGTCGGCCTGGATGGTTTCGCCAAAGCAGATGCCGGCATCGAAACCTTCCTCGACGACGTCGATCATGCGGTCTTCGGCAAACAGCTCCAGTTGCACGGCGGGATAGGTCGAGCAGAATTCAGGAAGCAGCCGGTTGGCCAGCAGGGGCAGAAGCGTGCGCGGTACGTTGAGCCGGAGCAAGCCGCTGACTTCATCGCCGAGCCCCATTGCCGCCTCGATTCCCGAGGTCAGCATATCCATCGCGGGTTTCGCCTGGCTCAGCAGGCGTTCACCGGCTTCGGTCAGGCCGACGTTGCGCGTCGTGCGGACCAGCAGTGGCACGCCGACTGCCGTTTCCAGGGCCCGGATGGACTGGCTGACAGCCGATGGGGTGATACCAAGCTGGCGGGCCGCGGCACGAAAGCCGCGTAGCTCGGCCACGACGAGAAACACCGCCAGCCCATCCAACTGGCCGCGTGCAATCGGTAAGCGCGACTGTACTATCCCCACAAGATATCCCCTGGCCGAATGGCACTACAGTCGATAGAGGAAGTTACCTAAGCAGATGAGTGTTAAGGAAAACTGAACAGGTCATTCAGTGAACGCGTGATTATCGAAGTGTGATTCGGTCAGTAAGATCCCCTACGATGCAAATTCGGCCCTCTAGGTCGACATTAAAGCGCTGGAGGTTATCGGCTTGTTCAAATCGGACCTGTTGACGTTTTTCCTTGCCTGGGCGGCCAATCCGCTGCAGGTAGCTTCGATCATCCCTTCCGGGGACCGCTTGTGCGCTCTGATCACGTCCGAAATCTCATCCGAGACGGGCCCTGTAATCGAATTCGGGCCGGGAACCGGGGTGTTTACGCGTGCGCTGCTCGATTGCGGTGTGCGCCAGCAGGATCTGACGTTGATCGAATTCGGCGACGATTTCGCCAATATGCTGCGGTTGCGTTACCCCGAGGCTCGGGTACTGCAGATGGATGCACAGCGGCTGGCGCGTCATGCACTTTATGCTGGGCGACCGGTCGGTGCGGTCGTGAGCGGCTTGCCACTGTTGTCCATGTCGCCGCGCCAGGTGATGGGGATTCTGCGAGGTGCCTTCTGCCACATGCGCGATGGCGGCAATTTCTATCAGTTCACCTATGGGCCGCGATGCCCCGTTCCGCGGCCGATCCTCGACCGCCTGGGTCTCAAGGCTGTGCGGCTCGGTCGGGAGTTGCGCAATTTCCCGCCAGCCACTGTTTACCGGATTTCACGCTGCCAGCCGATGTATGTTTGAAGAAAACCCTGTCGAGGTTCCAGAAATGCCGGGGCGATCCGCTCGATGCACCGGCCTTTTTCTTGAGGCTTCTGTGGGGTGCGTGCTTGTAGTGCACCAGGGGAGACGCCCTTTCTGGCGACGGGTTATTAAATGTCAAAAGGTTATTATGAAAATAATGTATTAGATCGATATTGGATAAAGGATTTAGGCTCCTCAGCTCCCAGGTTCTGCGCGAAGGGCGCAGGCTGGTGAGCCAAAAGGAGTTTGAAAATGCGTTCTACCGTTTTCCATAGGCGGCTGGTAGCCGGCTTGGTGCTGTTGGCTGGGGTGCTGTTCGGGTTGCCGGGGGTCGCCAGCGCCGAGGAAGTATTGAAAATCGGCTTCCAGAAAGGAGGCGGCTTATTATCGATATTGAAATCGCGGGGAACCCTGGAGGAGTCGCTGGGCAAGCAAGGCTACAAGGTAACCTGGCATGAGTTCCAGGCCGGCCCGCAACTGCTCGAAGCGCTGAATGCGGGAAGTGTCGACTTCGGCTATACCGGATCGCCACCACCGATCTTCGCCCAGGCTGCCGGTATCGATCTGGTCTATGTCGGAGCGGAGCCTTTCGCGCCTGCTACCGAAGGTATCGTTGTCGGCAAGGACGCGCCCATCACCAGCATTGCCGACCTCAAGGGCAGGAAAGTCGCCGTGCAGAAGGGCTCCAGTGCCAACTATCTGCTGGTTGCATCTCTGGCCAAGGCCGGCTTGGCCATCAAGGATATCCAGCCGGTTTATCTACCACCTGCCGACGCCCGTGCGGCCTTCGAAAATCACAATGTCGATGCCTGGTCGATATGGGACCCATACCTGGCAGCCATCGAGAAAACCGGATCGGTCAAGGTACTGGGCAATTATCAAGGCTTGCAGCAGACCAATGCCTTCTACGAAGCCTCGCGCAGCTTTGCCGAAAAGAAACCGCAATTGTTGCAAGCGTTGTTGGCCGAGCTGGCCAAGGCTGGCGCCTGGGCTAACGATAACCCGAAGGAAGTGGCGCGGTTACTGGCTCCGCAGCTCGGTTTGCCCGAGGATGTGCTGGAGTATTGGCAGGCCCGCGCTCGCTACGGTGTGCAGCCGCTATCCGAGGAGATTGTTGCAGTACAGCAGAAGGTGGCCGATACCTTTTATGAGCAGAAGCTGATCCCGAAAGCGGTGAAGGTCGAGGACATCGTCTGGAGAGCCCCGTGATCCGGGGTCATTCAGCGGGGGGCGGAGCGCTCCTTGCCGAGTGTTCCGCAACGGCTGGCCTGTGGAAAAGGCGCTGACGTTCAAATGCCGAACGCAAGAGCATTGGCTTTTTTCATGGAGCGTCGCTGGCGGCTTTTTCGTTCGGCTTTCCAGTCTGAAGCGCTGTTCATCCACGTCAGGGCAGGCAGCTACTGCCTGTACCCGGCGAGCGGAATCAGTCGTTCTCGCTCCAGAGATACTGGTCGATTTCCTGCATCAGGTAATCGTTGTGCCGGATCCCGCGGGCAACTGCTTCGGCCTCTTCCTGAGTATAGCCTTGCAGGGTGAAACTGGTGCGGCCGGCTGGCTCACTCTCATAGTAGAGCTGTACTTCCAGCAGCCAGGCATCGGCGCGCTGGGGAATCGGTAGCAGCCGCAGGTAGGCCTTCAACTTTTTTTCGAGCTGTACTATGAGGTTCAGGACTTCCGTCGATTCACTCGATGGCTTCACTTCACTCACTCGATTTTCCCCTGTTTTGCTGCAAGGCGAGCGCCTGTGCATTCGGTCTGCTGTTACATGCTCGTTTCCGCTGGGCAATGCGGTTGGTGGTTCGACATGGAATGATTGGCTGGACCACCGGCCGCGGCGCATTAAACCAGATCGTCGTTCGACGACGCGAGCACCTGCGACGGATCGTCCAGGAATTCACGCGATTTTCCGTGGATAATCTGTACTGTGCTGGCTATTTTCGGGCAGTTGGCGGTGTATTTGCAGGAAATTCACAGGATTTTTTTGTCGCTGGGCGCGGCGTCGATCCGCTTGCCGGAATCTGGTGCGGTCGCTACCCCTATTGGTCCACCACATGCCATTGCCTGACAAGCCCTTGTCGGAAATGGCAGGAAAACGAAAGAACGGAGCGAGGTCATGAACATCTGGGCGCTGGACAAACATCAGGATATTCGCCATGTGCTGTTGCTGCTGCACGAGCAGTTGGGGCCGGACGCCTTTGTCGTCGATGCCACCACTTCCTTGGACTCTCGGGCGATTTATCTGCGGCATCGTACCGACGAAGGCGTCCGTGCCTGGCTCTACACGCTTGGCCAGAATTCAGGGCACTACGGCGTGCATCTGGAGTACCCCAACAGCACCGATCCGCATGAAAACGTACCGTTGTCGGCTTTGGTGGAGATGCTTGCCGTGCATTTCGATGTGGCGATCATCCAGCCGCTGCCTTGAGCTGGTTTGTGGAACTCCGTTCTTTCGATGACCTCCTTTTTGATAGCGCAGCCTGCATTTATCAAAGGAGAAGTCGTCATGCCCGACCGCCGTCGTTTTCTGCACTATTCGCTTGCTGCATCCGCGCTGTTGGCAAGCAGTTTCTGGTTCCGGCACGGTCTGGCCGCAACAGCAAGCGAAACGTCCATGCTGATGCGCAAGATCCCGTCTACCGGTGAAGCGTTGCCGGTGATCGGGCTGGGCACGGCCGATGCCTTCAATGTCGAGCAGACCCCCGAAGCGCTGCGACCGCTCGCCGAAGTTCTCGATACCCTGTTCGCGGCAGGCGGCGCGGTCATCGATACCGCGCCCAGTTACGAGAAGGCTCAAGGCGTCGTCGGCGCGTTACTGGCCGAAAAGGGGCGACGCGCCAAGGCTTTCGTCGCGACTAAGGTGGAAGGGCCGGAAGCAGGCATTGCTGAAATCGAGCGGGAACTGGCGGACCTGAACGTCGAGCAGATCGATCTGTTACAAGTTCACAGCATGAAGAACCACAAGACGCTGCTGCCTCTGCTGCGGGAAATGAAGACGCGTGGACGGACGCGTTACATTGGCATCACTCATCATGCGGAGCGAGCCCAGGAGCAGATGATCGAGCTGGTGCGCAAGGAGCAGCTGGATTTCGTGCAGATCAACCTGTCGCCTGGCGAGCGCAAGGCGCAGGAGCGATTGCTGCCGTTGTGCCAGGAGAAAGGTGTCGCCGTGATGATCAATCGGCCTTTCAATGACGGTCGGTTGTTCGAGCGGGTCGCTGCCAAGCCGTTGCCGGATTTCGCCGCCGAGCTCGGTTGTTCCACGTGGGCCCAGTTGATGTTGAAGTATTCCATCGCGCATCCGGCGGTGACCTGCATCATTCCGGCCACTTCGAATCCCGCTCACATGGCCGACAATATCAAGGCGGGCAGCGGGCCATTGCCTGATGCGAAGCTGCGCCAGCGAATCGCCGCCTATTTCGACGCGTAGGGTGTGGTGAATGCCGCTAGCTATAGGGTGCCAAGCCGTTCGGCAAGCCAGGGCAGGACCCGTTCGCAAGGTTGCTCGATCTTGGCATCCAGCAACTCGTCGGCGCGGGTCTTGCCGAGGTTGATGGCTATCAATGGCTTGCCTTGGGCCGATATCGACTGGCAGAGCCTGAAGCTGGAGTAGGTCATCAAGGTCGAGCCGATTACCAGCAGTGCCGGTGCCTGCTCGATGCTCCCTGTCGCGGCCTGGCTTTGTTCGCTCGATACGCCCTCGCCGAAGAACACCACGTCCGGCTTGAGCAGATCGCTCCCGCAGCAGGGGCAGTGCGGAATGCGAAAGCCTTCTAGATAACGGGTCGCCAGCAGGGCATCGCCATCCGGTGCCACGACCGCCTCGATACCTTGCAGGTAGGCGTTCTCTTGCTCCAGTAGCGCCTGAACCTCGGTACGCGGCAGGATCATGCCGCAATCCAGGCAGCGTACGCGATGCAGGTTGCCATGCAGTTCGACGACGCCATGATTACCGGCCTGCTGGTGCAATCCGTCGACATTCTGGGTAATCAATCCTGCGATCTGCCGCCTGGCCGCGAGCACGGCAAGGGCCCGGTGCGCCGCATTCGGCTGCGCTTTGTGTACTTTCGTCCAGCCGACCATGCTGCGTGCCCAGTAGCGCTTGCGTGCTTCGGGCGAGCCGACGAATTCCTGGTACAGCATGGGGGCCTTGCCGCGGCGGATGCCATCCTGGTCGCGATAATCCGGAATCCCGGATGGCGTGCTGATTCCCGCGCCGGTTAACACCAATAGCGGCTGTCGGGCCATGAGTTCGCACAGCTCCAGCAGCGCTGTCTGGTGGTCGATCATCTGCATGAAATTTCTCCACAACTGCCGGTCGGTCAAATGCAATCCGGACAGAATAGAACGAGTGCAGTGATTACGGAAAGGCAGCGGCCTGGACGTGGTAGCGCCAGCGGCGGATCGAGCTTCCTCTTCGGGGCGATCCGCCGCTGGCCGGGCTCAGCCAGCTTTAGGCCGGCTTTCCTGGATTTGCTTGAGCAATGGCGCGCACTGGTCGGGTTGCTGACCGCTCGGCGCGATCAGTGCGGCCAGGCCGGCCACGGGGGCCAGTGTGGCGCCAAGGATCACCATGCCGGCGCCACGGGCGATCAGCGAGCCGGCCTGTACACCGGGACGGGGCTCCTTGAAGGTACCTCGGACATAGAGCGGCGAGCGCAGCGAGATGATTCGTACCCCCTTGGAGCGTGGCACGATGTCCAGATCCATTGCTTCCGTCTTGAAGTTGACCGTGCCGTTGATATTGACCAGTGCATTCTCCGTATCGAAGACGAATACCCTGGAACGTGCCAGGCCATTGGCGATGCCAATATCCGCTGCCGCGCAGTTGATCTTTACTTCCTCGTCGCCGAATAACCGATCGACCACATAGTTGCCGACGTTCAGGCCGGCGATCTCCATCAGTGCGCTGCTGATGGTGCCGTCGTTGATCAGGATCTTCACTTCGCCATCGGCCGAACCGAGCAGGGCGGCGACAGAATTGCCGGTGCCGCTCAGGGCCGCGTCGCCGTTCAATTCACCGAGGCTTTTCTGCATGCTCGTGACCCCGGGAAACAGTCGTTTGAGTTCGAGTTGCCGGGCATTGAGCCTGGCTTTGGCTTGCAGCGGTTGTTGCCGGCCATCGAGCATCATCATCGTATCCAGGCGGCCGCCGGCCATGCCCAGGCGTAGCGGTTCGAGGTTCAGCAAGCCATCGTCGAGCACCACATGGGTGTGCAGGTCGGTGATCGGCAGCTTCTCGCTCTTGACGATACGCTTGCCGGTGAAGCGCACATCGGCATCCATGGCGCGCCAGCGCTCGGTCAGGAACGGGTCGATCGGCAGCACCTTGTCTGCCGGCTGCTGTACTGCGCCATCACGTTTTTTCTGGGTGGTATTGGAATCGGCACCGATCAGCGGCGCAAGATCGTTGAACAGCAACTGGTTGGAGGTCAGTTCTCCGGTCAGTTTGGGGCGAGGCTTGCCGGCCACGAAGCTCAAATCGCCGCTGATATCGCTCTCGCCGATGCGGCCACTGAAGTGGCGGTAGTGGTACTGTGCGCCTGCCTTATCTTGCAGGTTGGCAGTGAGGCGTCCTTCGGTCGCGTAAGTCGGGGTGTCCGGCAGGGTCACGCCGATCAACGGGTAGAGATTACCCAGGCTGTCGCCGGCGAGGCGCAGGCGCAGGTCCAGCGCGCCAAGGTGTGTCGGGTCGGTCAGGGTTCCTTCGATTCTGATGCGGGTGGCACCGGCCCGCAGGTCGACCTGCAGGGGAAACGGCAGGTTGGGATCTTTCAGAGCGAGTACGCCACCGACCTTGCCACTGCCTTCGAGCGGCTGGTTTTGGTAGCGCCCCTGGGCTTTCCAGGCGAAAGCGTAGTCTTGGGGGCGAGCAGTTTTTTGCTCGGTTTTCTGTTCCGGCTTCCGGTCCAGAATCTGCTCGAACGGAATGGGCTCGCCGAGCGGCGAAATTTCCATGTTGACCTGGGCCTTGAGCGTCTCGTCGTCCAGGCGCACATGGGCGTGGTCGAACTCAATGGTGCCAAGGTCGACTGTCCAGGAAGACGGCTGCTTTTCTTCCTTTTCGTCCATCTCGAATAGCCAGTTGGCGCGACCGTCGGCCAGCCGTTCGAGATCGGCCTGCGTACCGCTCAGCACGATACGGGGAATGCTGACGGTCTTACCCAGCAGCGGCAGTGGTGCAATATCGGCTTCGACCCTTTCAAGCGTGACCAATTGCTTGGTCTTGGCCCAGTCTGGATTACCCAGTCGTAGCTTCTCGGCACTGATATGCGGCCAGGGAATCCAGCCGCGCCAGCCGGCTTCGGTGCTTGCACGCTGCCAGCCAACCGCCAGGTTGCCTTCGATGGCGAACGGGCGGTTCAGGGCTTGCGATACTTGCTCGTTGATCGTCGGCCTGAGTCGATTCCAGTCGAAGGTCGCTATCACGATTACCAGGACAAGAACCAAGGCCAGCAAGCTGCCCAGGACCCAAACCAGAATCTTTCTGCTACGCGTCAATGCCGTTCCTCCCCTCATGCTCGCCGTCACGACCGCGTTTTATACGCTATCGACTGGCAAAAGGCGGAGATGATTCATTCGCTTATGCGGGTACCGGAGACCCGGCAAGTCCGAAACAGGGTATCGAGCCAGACTGGCTTTGCTGATCGGCAATCGTTCATGAGCGCGTAATGGAATGTGCCAGCCCTGTCGGCGGTAGCTCGTCGCGAGTGGCGAGCGGTAAGGCTTGTAACAGCTGGCCTATCAGCACCAGCAGTTCATCTGCTCTCCAAGGTTTGGGTAAGTACCGGACTTGCGCGAACAACCCCTTGGCGATGTCGCTGCCATGGCTTGAGGTCAGGATAATGGGCAATTCAGGCCAGCGAGATACGGCAAGACTCGCAAGTTCCGCTCCGTTCAGCTGGCTGCCCGTTTGGTAGTCGGTGATGAGCAGATCGATCTGGGCACGGTGCTGCAGAAGATACAAAAGCGCATCGTCGGCTGTTTTGCAGGTTACACAGCGGTATCCGTCGTAAGCCAGAATGTCGGGGATGATGTCCCGTAACACTGGATCGTCTTCGGCAATCAGAATAGTCCCTTGAGTTTTGCTATTGTCCATGAGCTGAGTCCCATACTGCTGGTCGTCATTGCCACTTAGCATAGGAAAATCTTCCGGGGCTCGATTCATTCAAGTAGATGAATTGAGCGATACGCCAGATTTTTTCGCTGTATGTCCGCTGCGCTGGTGTTCTGTGTCGAACGGTGTCATCGGTCGCGTTTCGCTGTCCGACGCTGGAAGAACGCTTTCGCTTTCGTTCACCAGGAGGTCGCTCATGTCATTTACCCGTTTGTCCGATCTCGAGAAAAGCCCGCGCCGCCGTGGCGCCGACATCCTGCTCGAGCTCTTGCACCAGCAAGGTGTGGAATACATCTTCGGCAATCCGGGAACGACCGAATTGCCGCTGATGGACGCGTTGGCCGATCACCCCGATATCCAGTACATCCTGGCGCTGCAGGAAGCCTGCGTTGTCGCCATGGCCGACGGCTACGCTCAGGCGTCCGGCCGGCCGGGTTTTCTCAATCTGCATACCGCCGGCGGATTGGGGCACGGCATGGGCAATCTGCTCAACGCAGCGATTTCGCAAACGCCACTGGTAGTGACTGCCGGGCAGCAGGATATGCGCCACAGTCTGACCGACCCTTTGCTGTTCGGCGATCTCGTGCGTATTGCCGCGCCGGCGGTGAAATGGGCGCAGGAAGTGACTAGTGCCAATCAGTTACCCGTATTGGTGCGGCGAGCTTTCCAGGATGCCAGCGCTGCGCCCAGCGGCCCGGTGTTCCTCTCGTTGCCGATGAACGTGATGGAGGAACTGAGCGATGTCGATACCAGCAAGGTATCGCATATCGAATACCGTTCCTGCGCCGGTTCGCTTGATCTGCTGGCCGGACAACTGGCTGCCGTTGCTCCAGGCCGGCTGATGCTGATCGCCGGTGACGAAGTCCATGGGTCCGGGGCGGCAGAGGAGGTCGTGCAACTGGCCGAGTTGCTCGGTGCGCCGGTCTACGGTTCGTCCTGGCCAGCCCATATTCCATTTCCTACCGCGCATGCGCTGTGGGCTGGCAACCTGTCGCCGAAGGCTGCGGAGATTGCCAGGGAGCTGGAACATTACGATGCCGTTTTTGCTCTGGGTGGCAAGTCACTGATCACCATCCTTTACAGTGAAGGGCCGGTGGTTCCGCCGCAATGCGAGATCTACCAGTTATCCACGGATGTCCGCGACCTGGGCCGGACCTTTCCGACACGCCTGTCGCTGGTCGGGGATATTCGCACTTCGCTGCGCGGGCTGTTGCCACAGTTGGCGCCGCTGGTCGCAGGCACTGCATCGCAGCGTAGTGAACTGATCCGGCAAGCGGCGACCACTCGCCGGGCCGCAAGGCAGAACCTGGAGCAAGATGTGCGGGCCGAATGGACGGCGTCGGTCATTTCACCGCTGGTCGCCGCCCATGAAGCGGCGCATGCCATCGGGCCGCAAGTCGCCATCGTCGACGAGGCCATCGCTACGGCAGCGCATCTGCGCCATTTCCTCGATAGCCCGTCGGCGCGCCAGTATGCATTCCTGCGTGGTGGTGGGCTTGGCTGGGGAATGCCGGCGGCGGTCGGTTATTCGCTCGGCCTGGGGCGCGAACCGGTGGTCTGCCTGGTGGGTGACGGGGCTGCGCTATATTCGCCACAGGCGCTGTGGACCGCCGCCCACGAGAAACTGCCGGTGACCTTCGTGGTGATGAACAATCACGAATACAATGTGCTGAAGAATTTCATGAAGGCACAGACCGATTACGCATCGGTACGCAAGGGCAAGTTCATTGCCATGGATCTCATCGAACCGCTCATTGACTACCAGGCCATGGCGGCATCGATGGGAGTGCCTGCCGTTCGCGTCTCCAGGGCTACGGATATCGCCCCGGCGATTCGCGCCGGTATCGAGGGCGGTACGGCCAATCTGGTGGAAATCATGATTGGCACCTGAATTTCCTTGGGGTTGGCGAAGAAGATGTATTTCGGCCACGGCCCCAATGTAGTGGATAATCGCGGCCCTGGAATTTCCTGGCGGGCCGCTGGGAGCCACTGCCATGAACTGATGCACAAGGTTTTGCAAAGAACGATGCCATGAACCGACCGTTGATCATCGACCGCAGCCAGGATGAGTTTTTCATGCGCGAGGCGCTAAGGCTGGCGCGCCAGGGGGCCGAGTGCGGCGAGGTGCCGGTCGGTGCCGTACTGGTGCGTTCGGGAGAAATCATCGGGCGTGGTTTCAACTGTCCCATCTCGACCCATGATCCCAGCGCGCATGCCGAGATGATGGCGATCCGGGCTGCCGCCGAGGCGGTGGCGAACTATCGACTGCCAGGCGCTACGCTCTACGTGACCCTGGAGCCTTGCAGCATGTGCGCCGGGCTGATCGTTCATACGCGAATTCAGCGGCTGGTTTTTGGTGCTGCCGAGCCCAGAGCCGGCGCGGCCGTTAGCCAGGGGCGCTTTTTCAGCCAGGATTTTCTCAATCACCGAGTACTGGTCGAAGGCGGAATTCTGGCCGAAGAGTGCGGAGCAGTGCTTGGCGAATTCTTTCGTCAACGGCGGCAGAAGAGCTGAGCGTTTCCAGCCGCCGTTCTCAAGGCTGCCATGGAGTGGCAGAGAAGCTGTAGAGGTAGTTGCGCTACGAGCCGAGAGCCGGTTTCACCAGAAATTCGAGCAGGGCTTTTTGTGCGTGCAGACGATTTTCCGCCTGGTCCCAGGCTACTGAGCGCGGATCGTCGAGCAGATCTTCACTGATCTCTTCACCCCTGTGCGCCGGCAGGCAATGCATGAACAGGACGTCCTTTTCCGCCCGGTCGAGCAGCGCCTGGTTGACCTGATAAGGGCGGAACAACGCGAGACGGGCCTGAACTTCGTCTTCCTGGCCCATCGACGTCCATACATCCGTACTGATCAAATGAGCACCCGCTACTGCTGCGTTCGGATCGGTGAATATTTTCACTCGATTACCGGCCTGTGCCAGCAGGCTGGCCTTGGGACCATAGCCCGTCGGGCAGGCTATATGCAGGTGGAAGTCGAACTGAATCGCTGCTTCGATATAGGTGTTGCACATATTGTTGCCATCACCGATCCAGGCCATCGTCTTGCCGGTGATGCTGCCGCGATGCTCCAGGAACGTCTGCATGTCAGCCAGTACCTGACAGGGATGCAGATCGTCGGACAGTCCGTTGATGACCGGGACCTGCGAGTGAGCGGCAAACTCTGTCAGCGTGCTATGGGAGAATGTGCGAATCATGACTGCATCGAGCATGCGCGACATGACGATGGCGGTGTCGCCAAGTGGCTCGCCGCGCCCAAGCTGGCTGTCCCGCGGCGAAAGAAAAATGGCCTGGCCACCGAGCTGGATCATCCCGGCTTCGAAGGAAAGACGGGTCCGGGTGGATGCCTTCTCGAAAATCATTCCCAGAATGCGATTTTTCAGCGGCTCGAAAAGCACACCACGTTCGCGCAGTTCTTTCAGTTCGATGCCGCGACGGATCAGGGCATCGAGCTCCTGGGGTGTGCAGTCCATCAAGGAAAGAAAGTGTCTGGCGCTCATTATCGAATACCTTGTAGAGCCTCTGGTCGCGGCCTGGCACATTTATCGCGGCAAAGCCTGCCGGCGACTGACTGATGAGCCGTAAAGCGAGCGACGGAAAGGGAAAACGCCGATCTTATCGGGAAATCCTTCCTTGGCGCAAACTCCGCCTTTTACTTGGAATGTCCGCTTCAGGAGCGATATCAGACAGATGGTCAGTGGGTCAGGATGCCCTGAGAAACCGCGTGCTGTTTCATCCCAACTGCTATGTATTGCTGCACAGTCGGCAATTGACGGTGACCCTACGATATGGCGGTCTGAGGTGCTAAGATCGTTAGTCATAGTTGCTGGCCAGTCGTTTGGCTGGCTTTACGTAAGCTTGAGCCTTATGCGGGCAGACCCACCTGCATGTAGGTTCTCAGGGGCCTCTGGATCAGTAATGATCCAGAGCTACCCGACAATTAGCCGAGGTGCCTTATGGATATCATCGAAACCATCAAAGAACAGATCGCAGTCAATCCCGTGCTTCTTTATATGAAGGGTTCGCCGAATGCACCTCAGTGCGGTTTTTCTGCACGAGCTGCGCAAATAATCATGAGCTGTGGTGAGAAGTTCGCTTACGTCGATATCCTGCAGAATCCGGAAATCCGCGCAAACCTGCCGAAATATGCCAACTGGCCAACCTTTCCCCAACTCTGGGTCGGCGGTGAGCTGGTTGGTGGTAGCGATATCCTGATTGAGCTGTACGAAAAAGGCGAACTGCAGGAATTGTTGAAGTCGGCAGCCGCCAAGGCCGATGCTTGATAAGAATCGATTCGATCTTAGAGCCTGTTCACGATCTCGCGAGCTAGAGCTAAACGGTGGCGAAAACGGCTGAGGAAGCGGGCCGGGCTCGCGTGCGAGTTTACGAGTGGTAAATGAGCATTTCGACCGGGCTGGCGATCCAGGCTGGTTTCAACGCCGTTTGGCCGACGCGCAGCAGATCGTGAACAGGTTCTTATGAAAAAGCCCCGCAAATGCGGGGCTTTTTCATTGAGAGCAGGGCAGCCAGGATGGCTTCACTCTTCATCCATCTGAGATTGGATGTAGTTTTCGAGGCCAACCTTGTCGATAAGACCCAACTGGGTTTCCAACCAGTCCACATGATCTTCTTCGGATTCAAGGATGTCTTCGAGCAGTTCACGACTGCCATAATCCCCAACGGTTTCGCAATAGGCGATGGCTGCACGTAGATCGGGGAGGGCTTTCTGCTCCAGACGCAGGTCGCATTCGAGCATTTCGCGGGTGTTTTCGCCGATCAGCAGCTTGCCGAGTTCCTGCAGATTGGGAATACCTTCGAGAAAGAGAATGCGCTTGGTCAATTTGTCGGCATGCTTCATCTCGTCGATGGATTCTTTATATTCGTGCTTGCCGAGTTTTTCCAGGCCCCAATCTTCGTACATGCGCGCATGCAGGAAGTATTGGTTGATCGCAATCAGCTCGTTAGCGAGGATTTTGTTGAGATGCTGGATGACCTGCTTGTCGCCTTTCATGTCTTCTCTGCCTGATTTGCTTGGAGAAATTGCATAAGAGTCTGGCGACTTGACGAGCTACTGTCAATCAATTGCTTCAGGCAAAGAGAAAGCGCACTGCCTGATATGAGGCAGCGGGGTTAGGAGGTCGAAGAAGCCGGTTTTCTAACTGGCTTCTAGCGCAACAGACTCCATCTGGGCATTGGCAGGGCAAACAACCATCGGCGATTCTGTTTGGATAATAGGCAAATTACTCAAGGTTTCTTTCACAAGTCCTTTGGCGGCACAGGCACATTTTCCGCATTGGGTGCCAACGCCGAGCGTGCTTCGTACATCGCGAAAACTGCAGCATCCTTCGGAGATAGCTTCACGAATGTGGCCATCGGTAATGCCATGGCAAAGACAGACGTACATCGGCGCTACTCCATGAGTTGTGCTGTAAAACAGATACTATTAATAATGATAATGATTGTCAAACATCCGTTCGTCGACTGTCATTTGCGTTTAATCGTACGGTCTTATTTCGAGCAACCCATCGTTTGCTGCGGATTGCACTGCCTGCCATGGTGTTACGCTAGACTGGCTGCTTTTCGCACCGGTATCTATTTCATGGCACTGCAAGCCACTCCTTATAAAGTCGAACTAAATCTCACCGATATCGATCACAGTGTTTATGAAAATCAAAGATTTACTGTGGCTCGCCATCCTTCGGAAACCGAAGAGCGCCTCGGCGCGCGTCTGCTTGCCTATGCGCTTTGGTATGGCAAATCACTGGCTTTCGGTAGAGGACTATCCGATGTCGACGAGCCGGCGTTATGGGAGAAAAGCCTGGATGAGCGCGTCCTGCACTGGATCGAGGTGGGCCAGCCGGACGCCGAGCGCCTGACCTGGTGTTCACGCCGTGCCGAGCGAGTCAGTCTGCTGGCCTATGGCAGCCTGAGGGTTTGGGAAGGCAAGGTGCTGGGTGCGGTCAAGAACCTGAAAAATCTATCCGTTGTGGCCGTTGACTCCGCTGCCTTGATTGAGTTGACGCGTGATCTTCCCCGCAGTCTGCAGTGGGGCGTGATGATCAGTGACGGCGCTTTGTTCGTGACCGACGAGCACGGTCAGCACGAAATTCCTTTGCAATGGCTGCTCGGCGAGCGCTGACAGCCTCTTTGCATTCTTTTGGAAGTTCTCGACTGGATCACCATGCGCATCGAATCCCGAGCCTTACCCGAGTCTTTACCTGATCTTGGGGATCTCCCCCCCTTGTTGACGCGCCTGTATGCCTCACGTGGCGTGCTTTGCGCCGAGGAGTTGGACAAAAGCCTGGCACGCTTGATTCCTTTCGCGTACCTGAAGGGGATCGGGGAGGCTGTGGAGCTGCTGGTCGAAGCCCTGGAGCAGCATCAGAGCATCCTCTTTGTCGGTGATTTCGATGCCGATGGGGCGACGGCCAGTGCCGTTGGTGTGCTGGGATTGCGCCTGCTGGGGGCGGCCCAGGTGGATTATCTGGTGCCGAACCGTTTCGAGTACGGCTATGGTCTGACGCCGGAAATCGTCGCCGTGGCCGTGGCGCGGCGCCCTGATCTTCTGGTCACGGTGGACAATGGCATTTCCAGTTGCGAGGGTGTGGCTGCTGCCAGGGCGGCAGGGCTGAAAGTGCTGATCACCGACCACCATCTGCCTGGCCGCGATCTACCGCTTGCCGATGCTATCGTCAATCCGAATCAACCGGGCTGTGGGTTTCCCAGCAAGAGCATGGCTGGCGTCGGGGTGATCTTCTATGTGTTGCTGGCGCTGCGCGCGCGTTTGCGCGATCTGGGCTGGTTTGCGCGCATTGGACTGGATGAGCCCAATCTTGCCGAATTGCTTGACCTGGTCGCACTGGGCAGTGTGGCCGATGTGGTTCCCCTCGATGCCAACAATCGCATTCTGGTCCATCAAGGGCTGGCCCGCATCCGGGCCGGTCGGGCACGGCCTGGGGTGCTGGCGATTCTCGACGTCGCAGGTCGCGATCCTGGCCGCCTCACCTCCAGCGACCTGGGGTTCATTCTCGGGCCGCGCCTGAATGCTGCCGGGCGCCTGGACGATATGTCGCTCGGCATCGAATGCCTGCTTTGTGACGATCCTTCCCTGGCGCGCGACATGGCTGTCCAACTGGATCAGCTCAATCGCGACCGCAAGGCCATCGAGCAGGGCATGCAACGCGAAGCGCTGGCACAAATCAAGGAATTGCCATTGGATGGTTTGCCGTTCGGCCTTTGCCTGTTCGATCCGCAATGGCACCAGGGGGTGATCGGCATTCTGGCTTCGCGCCTGAAGGAACGTTATCACCGTCCGGTGATTGCCTTCGCCGAGGCCGGTGATGGTCTGCTCAAAGGTTCGGCGCGCTCCGTACCGGGGCTGCATATCCGCGATGCACTGGATGCGGTGGCGACGCGTCACCCGGAGCTGATCAGTCGGTTCGGCGGGCATGCCATGGCCGCCGGACTGTCGTTATCGCAAGCGTGTTTCGCCGATTTTGCCGCTGCTTTCGATGCCGAGGTGCGCCGGCAGCTCTGTGAGGATGATCTGGCCGGACGCCTGCTTACGGATGGTCAGCTTGGTGCCGAGGAATTCCACCTGGAGTTGGCGCGTACGCTGCGGCATGCCGGGCCTTGGGGGCAGCATTTTCCCGAGCCTTTATTCCATGGCGTATTCCGGCTGCAACAACAGCGCCTGGTCGGCGAACGCCATTTGAAAATAAGTTTGCAAAGCGAATGCGGCAGCCAGATTCTGGATGGCATCGCTTTCAATATCGACCGCGATGCATGGCCGAATCCGTCGGTGCAGTGGGTGGAACTGGTCTACAAGCTGGATGTGAACGAATTCCGCGGCCAGGAGAGCGTGCAACTGCTGGTGACGCATCTGCAGCCGCGCTGATACCCGTCGATCAAGGGAAACGCTGTCGATTCTGGGTGGTCTTATTCAAACAGACTCAGAGACGAGGCTTTCCTCATGTCCCAGCTTTTTCAATCCTATACATTGCGCCAGCTGACTCTCCCCAATCGCATCGTGGTTTCGCCCATGTGCCAGTATTCGGCACGGGACGGAGTAGCCAACGACTGGCATCTGGTTCATCTGGGCAGTCGTGCCGTTGGCGGCGCGGGCCTGATCATTGTCGAAGCCACCGCCGTGGTGCCGGAAGGGCGGATTTCTTCGGAAGATCTGGGGCTCTGGTCGGATGAGCAAATCGAGCCGTTGCGTCGCATTACCCGATTCATCGAAGCCCAGGGCTCTTATGCCGCGATCCAGTTGGCTCACGCGGGACGCAAGGCCAGTACTTGGCGACCCTGGCTGGGTAAATCGGGAACCGTTCCGGTGACGGAGGGCGGTTGGCCGACGGTTGCGCCTTCAGCCATAGCATTCGATCGCAATCATCTGGCACCTGCTGCGCTGGATGAGAGGGGTATCGCTAATGTGGTGCAGGCATTCGTTCGTGCGGCCGAGCGGTCGCTGGTAGCGGGGTTCAAGGTGGCCGAGATTCACGCCGCGCATGGCTATTTGCTGCATCAGTTTCTCTCGCCACTGTCCAATCAGCGCCAGGATAACTATGGCGGCTCCTTCGAGAATCGCATTCGTCTGTTGTTGGAAGTGGCAGCGGCTGTGCGCAACGTCTGGCCGGAAAGCTTGCCGCTGTTCGTGCGCCTGTCGGCTACCGACTGGGTGGAAGATGGTTGGAACGAGGATGAGTCTGTCGAGCTGGCGCGTCGCTTGAAAGCGCTGGGCGTGGATCTGATCGATGTCTCTTCCGGTGGCACTTCGGCCAGTGCCGAGATTCCGATCGGGCCCGGTTACCAAACTCATTTCGCCGCCAAGATTCGCCAGCAAGCAGAGATTCCCACCGGTACGGTCGGCCTCATTACCGATGCCGCCCAGGCCGAACATATCCTGCGAACCGGTCAGGCTGATCTCGTTCTGTTGGCGCGCGAGCTGCTGCGCGATCCTTACTGGCCGCTGCACGCTGCGGATTTCCTGCATGATAAAACAGCGTTCTGGCCGGCCCAGTACATTCGGGCAGCACATCGTGATACGCCATTTCATGAAGCCGACTCGGTCGCCTAATGGCCTGTTTGGTTGATTTGACTCGTCATCAATGTTGGCACCCGCGGCTCCGGTACAGTGTTGCCACTCCTTGCCATAGCTCTGCTATGACTCGTCGTAGCGCCTGATTCTGGAGCCATGAACTCACCCATTCAGCTTTTCCAGCTTATGGAGTCATGTATGAATACCAGTAGCTTGCTCGATCAGCTTTTGAAGTCCGGTCTGTCGCTTGGCCAGAACAAGCAAGTATCCGGCAACGAACGCTCGTCTACCGGTGGCGCGCTTGGCGACCTATTGAAGGGAGGCGGTGGTGGCCTGGGTAGCCTGCTGGGTGGAGCAGGGAAAGGCGCATTGGCTACCGGTGCGTTGGGTATGTTGTTGGGTAGCAAGCGGCGCGGCCATTCGTCCGCAGGTATGAGCTCGGTCCAGCGAAGCGGCCTGGTCGCGCTGGGGTTGTTGGCGTACAAGGCCTACAGCAATTGGCAGGCCCAGCAAGCCAATGCGCCTAAAGCCGAACCGCAGACTATTGATCGGTTGCCAGCGGAAAAAGCCGAGGGTCACAGCCAGGCCATCCTCAAGGCGCTGGTTGCCGCTGCCAAGGCCGATGGCCATGTGGACGATAACGAGCGTCGGTTGCTCGAGGCCGAACTGGGCAAGGCGACCGACGATCCCGGCCTGCAACAGTGGTTGCAGACCGAGCTGAACAAACCGCTCGATCCTGCCGAGGTGGCCCGTGCTGCCAGTAGCCCGGAAATCGCGGCAGAGATGTACCTGGCAAGCCTTATGGCCGTGAACGAAGCACAATTCATGGAGCGGGCCTATCTCGATGAACTGGCCCGCGAGCTCAGGCTCGATCCAGCGTTGAAGGCCGAGCTGGAAGCACAGGCCAAGGCTGCCTGATCCCGGCGCGGCAGGCTGTCAGGCGTGGCCTGCTGCGCTATACTCCTCGGCTTTTGAACTGTCCGACCGAGAGTGCTGCCCATCATGGAAATCAACCCGATCCTCAACGGTATCAAGGACCTGTCCGAGCGTACCCAGACCATCCGGGGGTATCTTTGACTACGATCAGAGGCATGATCGCCTGATCGAAGTCAATCGCGAACTGGAAGACCCCAACGTCTGGAGCAATCCGGAATATGCCCAGAACCTGGGGCGCGAGCGTGCCCAGCTGGCGCAGGTCGTCGAAACCCTCGATGACCTGACCGGCGGCCTGGCCGATTCGCGTGACCTGCTGGACATGGCCGTCGAAGAGAACGATGAAGGGGCGGTGAACGACGTTGCCGCCGAAGTCGACCGGCTACGGGGCATCCTCGAAAAGCTTGAATTCCGTCGCATGTTCAGTGGCGAAATGGATGCCAATAACGCCTATCTGGATATCCAGGCCGGCTCCGGTGGTACCGAGGCGCAGGACTGGGCCAACATGCTGCTGCGCATGTATTTGCGCTGGGCCGACAAGCATGGTTTCGACGCCACGATCATGGAGCTCTCCGAAGGCGAGGTCGCTGGTATCAAGGGGGCTACCGTGCATATCAAGGGTGAATATGCCTTTGGCTGGCTGCGTACCGAGATCGGTATCCATCGCCTGGTGCGCAAGAGCCCGTTCGACTCCGGTAATCGCCGCCATACCTCCTTTTCCGCGGTCTTCGCTTCGCCGGAAATCGACGACAATATCGAAATCGATATCAATCCGGCGGATCTGCGCATCGATACCTACCGTTCCTCCGGTGCCGGTGGTCAGCACGTAAACACCACCGATTCGGCGGTACGGATCACTCACTTGCCCACCAATACGGTAGTGAGTTGCCAGAACGAGCGCTCCCAGCATGCCAACAAGGACACCGCCATGAAAATGCTGCGGGCCAAGTTGTACGAGATGGAAGTGCAGAAGCGCAACGCTGCTTCCCAGGCGCTGGAGGACAGCAAGTCGGATATCGGCTGGGGCCACCAGATTCGCTCCTACGTGCTCGACCAGTCGCGGATCAAGGATCTGCGTACCAACATCGAAAACAGCAACTGCGATGCCGTGCTGGATGGCGATCTGGACGAATTCATCGAGGCCAGCCTCAAGCAGGGCCTGTGAGCTGCTGTGCTCGGTCATACTGCGTTGAAAAATGGCACGGACTACGCACCTACAGCACGTAAACTCCCTGTTCGCGCCATTTTTTGCCTCACCTGCGCCCGCTACGCTCACAGCCCCTGCCGCGCAGGGTTCAGATTTTGCCTGGCATCGGTAGTGCCCATCGGAAACAGCTGCCAAGCCCATTTACCGGAACATGAAACGACCATGAGCGAACAACCGCTGAACCCACATGCCCTCCACGAAGAAGAAAACCAGCTGATCGCCCTGCGCAAGGACAAGCTGACTGCCGAGCGCGAGAAGGGCAACGCCTTCCCCAACGACTTCCGGCGCGACAGTCATGCCGGCAATCTGCAGCAACGCTATGCCGACAAGAGCAAGGAAGCGTTGGCGGCGGCAGCGATCCCGGTCAAGGTGGCGGGGCGCATCATGCTCAACCGTGGTGCTTTCATGGTGCTGCAGGACATGACCGGGCGCATCCAGGTCTATGTCGACCGCAAGGGGCTGCCGGCCGAGACGCTGGAAGCCATCAAGCATTGGGACCTGGGCGATATCATCGCCGCCGAAGGCACCCTGGCTCGCTCCGGCAAGGGCGACCTCTATGTGCATATGGACAGCGTGCAGCTGCTGACCAAGTCGCTGCGCCCGCTGCCTGACAAGCACCACGGCCTGACTGATACCGAGCAGCGCTATCGGCAGCGCTATGTGGACCTGATCGTCAACGAGGAAACCCGTCATACCTTCCGGGTGCGTTCGCAGATCATTGCTCACATTCGCAAGTTCCTCACCGAGCGCGATTTCCTCGAGGTGGAAACGCCGATGCTGCAAACCATTCCCGGTGGTGCAGCCGCCAAGCCGTTCGAGACCCACCACAACGCGCTGGATATGGCCATGTTCCTGCGTATTGCGCCGGAGCTGTATCTCAAACGCTTGGTGGTAGGTGGCTTCGAGAAGGTCTTCGAGATCAATCGCAACTTTCGCAACGAAGGCGTCTCGACCCGGCACAACCCCGAATTCACCATGCTGGAGTTCTACCAGGCCTACGCCGACTACGAAGACAACATGGACCTGACCGAACAGCTGTTCCGCGAACTGGCGCAACTCGTGCTCGGCAGTACTGACGTGCCCTACGGCGACAAGGTGTTCCACTTTGGCGAGCCGTTCGCGCGGCTGTCGGTGTTCGACTCTATCCTCAAGTACAACCCGGAACTCACCGAAGCTGACCTCAGGGACATCGACAAGGCCCGCACCATCGCCAAGCAGGCCGGTGCCGATGTGAAAGGCTTCGAGGGCCTGGGCAAGTTGCAAACGATGATTTTTGAAGAGCTGGTGGAGCACAAGCTGGAGCAGCCCACCTTCATTACCCGCTACCCGTTCGAGGTCTCGCCGCTGGCGCGGCGCAGCGATGACGATCCCAGCGTTACCGACCGCTTCGAACTGTTCATCGGCGGGCGCGAGATTGCCAACGCCTATTCCGAGTTGAACGACGCGGAGGATCAGGCCGAGCGCTTCCTCCAGCAGGTCAAGGACAAGGACGCCGGCGACGACGAGGCCATGCATTTTGACGCTGACTTCGTCCGCGCCCTGGAATACGGTATGCCGCCGACGGCGGGCGAGGGCATCGGCATCGACCGGTTGGTGATGCTGCTGACCGACTCGCCGTCGATCCGCGACGTGATCCTGTTCCCGCACATGCGTCCGCAGCAATGAAAGCAAGCCGTCAACCGGATTGACTCAGGGCGTGTCTCGGCACCGGCGTTTTTACGGAACATAGGCTGTGGAGCGGATGGGCATGCTGTCCATCCACCGTTCTGGTTGAGTAAAGGGTGAGCAATAAAGAGCCCTACCCAACATTCAAGTTACTCATCGAGTGTTGGGGTGGCACTTACCAAATGGGACGTGCCCGAGATTATGACAAGGCATCGATGTGCCTTCGACGCCTTTCTCATCGCCCTGCGTAGCTAGTGTCATATCAGGCGTGACACGACACTAGGGTATTCGTTCTGGCGGACAAGGCCGGAGCAAGCCTGCACTTATATATTCGCATCGCCCGCACAGTGTTTCTAACATTCTGGTGGCCGATGATATATGGCCTATTTCAAGATGGGTGGCTTGATACTTGCCTATGTTGAATGGCGCGTTACAAGCATCTCTAACGGATTTCTAATAGTCTACTGTTAAAGAAATAGGTTAATAAATGTCTGATAATCAAGATAATACGATTATTTTCAATATGGCCGATGAGTTCATCGAGATAGCCAATCGACTGGTAGGGAATGAGAAGAAAGATCTGGGACATGTCAGCACCGCTTTCCGCTATGCGGCTGCACGGTTCAGCGTCCATGAGGCTTCATGCAAGTTCAACGATTTACCAAACGAGCAGGAAAAACTGCAGAAATGGTATACGAATCAATTCGACGCCATGTTGCAAGAGAACTTCGAGGATCATATCGAACGGCTCGGGCAGAATTTTATTGTCGAAATGTCGGGAGATTAAGGCTTTTGGCACCTTGCTGGTAAATCTGAAAACTGACTTGTAATGTTAATACGGCTTTTAAAATAGTCCGGATTTGTTAGTTTTGCTTTGCCAGCCATGAACATGGATAGGTAGTCGAAGATGCCTCCGTCGAGAGGCCTCTTCGCTTTCGGTGCCGCCGCGGCCTCGGACTGCTCCAGGCCGGCATGGATGAAGCCGGTTTTTACGGTTCGGGCGTTCCTTCAGCGCAGCAGGTTGCTGCGCGCAAGGTCGATCACTTCGCTGCCACGGCCGTCCAGCACTGCCTTCAGCACATACAGGCTGAAGCCCTTGGCATGGGCCATCTCGATCTTCGGCGGGATCGACAGCTCGAAGCGATTGGTGACCACGTCCAGCAGTGCCGGTCCGGGGTGGGCGAACACCTCGCGCATGGCACCTTCCAAGTCGCCGGGGTCTTCCACCCGCAATGCATGCACGCCCATGGCACGCGCTACTGCGGCGAAATCCGGGTTCTCCAGGGCGACACCGGTTTCCAGCAGGCCCGCCGCCTTCATCTCCAGCTCGACGAAGCCCAGCGTGCCGTTGTTGAAGATCACCACCTTCACCGGCAGCTTCTGTTGGACCAGGGTGAGGAGGTCCCCCATCAGCATGGCGAAGCCGCCATCGCCGGACAGTGAGACCACCTGGCGGTCGGGAAAGGCTGCCTGGGCACCGATCGCCTGCGGCAGCGCGTTGGCCATCGAGCCATGCACGATCGAGCCGACCAGGCGGCGTCGGCCGTTCATCTTCAAGTGACGCGCCGCCCAGACGGTCGGCGTACCGACGTCGAAGGTGAACACGGCATCGTCCGCCGCCAACTCGCTGGCCAGCCGCGCGACCTGCTGCGGATGGATTGGCTTGCTTCCCGGGGTGCCTTCAGCGCTTTCGTCCAGCCCTTCCCTGGATTTGCGGTAGTGCTCCAGGCTGCGGTCGAGGTGGCTGCGCTCGGTCTTGACCTGCAACCTCGGCAGCAGCGCTTCGAGGGTAGTGCCCACGTCACCGACCAGACCGAGCGACAGCGTACAGCGGCGGCCCAGGTTCTCCGGACGCAAGTCGATCTGCGCCACCTTGGCCGATTCCGGGTAGAACTGCCGGTAGGGGAAGTCGGTTCCCAGCATCAGCAGCGTGTCGCAGTCCTTCATCGCCTGGTAGCCGGAAGAGAAGCCGATCAGTCCGGTCATGCCGACATCGTAGGGATTGTCGTATTCGACGTATTCCTTGCCACCGAGGGCATGCACGATGGGTGCTTTCAGCGTCTCGGCCAGCTCCAGCAGCGGCTTGTGCGCCCCGGCACAGCCGCGGCCGCAGAGCAGCGTCACCTTGCGCGCCTCGTTCAGTAGGTCGGCCAGCGCATTCAGTTCCGCCTCGGCCGGCCGTATCACGGGCGTCGGCGGCAGCAGCCCGGCCACCGGAGTCACCGTTTTCTGCGGCGCGTCCATCAAGGCCACATCGCCTGGGATCACCACCACGGCTACTCCGCGCTGGCCGACCGCCGCCCGTATCGCGGCCTCAAGCACCTGGGGCAACTGCGTGGGGCTGGAGACCAGTTCGCAGTAGTAGCTGCATTCGCGAAAGAGTTCCTGTGGATGGGTTTCCTGGAAATAACCGCTACCGATCTCCGGACTGGGGATATGGGCGGCGATCGCCAGCACCGGTACGCGCGAACGGTGGGCGTCGAACAGGCCGTTGATCAGATGCAGGTTGCCCGGCCCGCAGGAGCCGGCGCAGACGGCCAGCGCGCCGGTCAGATGCGCCTCGGCGCTGGCTGCGAAAGCGGCTGCTTCCTCGTGGCGGACATGTACCCAGTCGATGGTTTTGCGTTGGCGCAGGGCCTCTGTGATGCCGTTCAGGCTATCGCCCACCAGGCCGTAGATCCGCTTCACACCGGCGGTTTGCAGGGTCTCGACCAACAGGTCGGCAACATTCGCAATCTTCATCCATTCATCCTCGTCACATGATTTCGTAGACTGGTTTCGCCGTGCTCACCAAGGATTCGACCACCTATTTCGTTTTATTGGAGGTGCGGCAATTTGTTGCTGCTTATTACATGATGAGGATGTATGGTCAAATAACTTTACCGGATAAAAATAGCGGTTAATGTGGATTTCCATATTCTGGTTCATTGTCTTATTCTGGATACGACAGAAAACAGCGATGAGGTCAGTGCCCGGTGACGGAGCCAACCATCAAGCCGGACAGTGCGGCGGCCGGCGTTGCGAAGCGGATCGAGATGCTGGTGCTGGAGGGTTCGCTGCGTCCGGGCGAACAGCTCCTGCCGGAACGGAAACTGGCGGAGCGCCTCGGGGTTTCGCGTCCCACGCTGCGCGATGGCATTCGGCTGTTGAAAGAGGCGGGAGTGCTGGCCGGCGAGCCCGGCGGTGCGACCCGGGTTGCCGCTTTGGGGACCAGCTTCACCGACCCGCTGGCCCGCTTGCTGGCCATGCACCCGGATAGCGCAATCTTCGACTATCTGGAGTTTCGTACGCTGGTCGAACCACAGATCGCCGCCCTGGCTGCGCAACGCGCGAGTGCAGTGGATCTCGAGGTGATCCGCACCTGCCTGGCGCGGATCGAGCAGGCCCATGAACGCCAGGAGCCATCCGGCGAGGCCGATGCCGATCTGCATATCGCAGTGTACGAGGCTTCCCATAACGTCATGATGCTGCATGTCATGCGCTCGATCTCCGGCATGTTGCGCAACAGTGTCTTCTACAGCCGTACCCGGCTCCATGAACGACCCGAGCTGCGCGAAATACTGTGTGAACAGCACCGGGCGATTGTCCAGGCGATCCTCGATCGCGATGGCGAGCGGGCGCGGGAAGCGGTGGCGCGGCACATCGACTTCACCGCCAAGGCCCTGCGCGAGGTTATCGAGGCCGACAGCCGACTGGAAGTGTCCCTGCGGCGTCTGGAGCGCGGGGCGCTGGCGGTGAAAAACCCGTAGCGGGTTGCTCGCGGATATCGCCTTTGGCGGTAAAGGCGTCCATCATCCCCCTTCACTTTGTTCAATAGTCTAGCCATGTCTACCCACGAGTCCTTGAACGACTATCAGAGAACCGTCCGTACCCTGTCCGACCGTATCGTCGAGGCCCAGACCCCGATCCGGGTGCTGGATGCGGTCAAGTGGGACGATAGTGTCCGGCAGGCGTTTCTCGCCAGCGACGGTCGAGAATTGCCGGCGGTCGACCGCAGTTACTACGAGAGCCGTTCCCTCGGCTTCGATGCCAGCGCCAAGAAGCAGGAATTCCAGAATATCGAGCGCGACGTTACCCGCCTGCTCGGGCAATTCAGTCCGGTCGGGCAGATCATGCGCCGCATGTGCAAGGAATACCGCATGGTCGTGCGTATGCTGGAGGCGCGCGGCACCGCCGATTTCGGGCTGATTTCGCAGGATCTGTATGGTGCTGCATCCGATGCCTTCCATGCCGGCGACCCGACCTTGGCGGACCTGGGCCTGATGCTGTCGGATTATCTGAACAACATCGCCGATCGGGGCGACCTGAAGGACGAACCGAAAACCCTGAACGCCACGCAAGCGGTCGAGCAGCTGCAATCGCGGCTGGATCTGGTGTTCGGCGAAGGCGAAGGGGTCATCCGGGTATTCGAGTCCGACGGCATTGTCGCCGACGCGGCAGCCGGCGCCGATTACATCAAGATCCGCAGCGACGCGCTGTTCAACGAGCGCGATATCCGTGCCCTCGAAGTACACGAGGGGCTGGTCCACGTGGGCACCACATTGAATGGGCAGAGTCAGCCGATCTGCACCTTCCTGGCCAAGGGGCCGCCGTCCTCCACGGTGACCCAGGAAGGTCTGGCGATCCTGATGGAAGTGATCGCCTTCACCTCCTATCCGACCCGCCTGCGCAAGCTCACCAACCGCACCCGCGCCATTCACATGGCCGAAGAGGGGGCGGATTTTCTCGATGTGTATGACTTCTTCCGCCAGCAGGGCTATAGCCAGGAAGACAGCTATGGCAATGCTAGCCGAGTGTTTCGCGGTTCCTCGCCGAACGGCTTGCCGTTCACCAAGGATCTGTCCTACTTGCGCGGTTTCATCATGATCTACAACTACATCCAGCTTGCCGTGCGCAAAGGCAAACTGGAGCAGATTCCTCTGTTGTTCTGCGGCAAGACCACTCTGGAAGACATGCGCAGCCTGCGCCAGTTGGTGGACGAAGGCCTGGTGATGCCGCCGAAATACCTGCCGCCACAATTCGCCGACCTCAATGCGCTCTCGGCCTGGATGTGTTTTTCCAACTTTCTCAACCACCTGAGCCTGGATCGAATCGAGTCTGACTACGCCAATATTCTCTGAGCGTCAGGCCACGGCGAAAGCGACATCCAACCCACTATCAAGGAGGCACCCATGGCCGACCATCGGCTCGAATATGAAATTCTTGGCAACTCGGCGCAGACGGTGGAGATCATTCTCGATCCGGGCGAAACGGTGATCGCCGAAGCGGGGGCGATGAACTACATGACCGGCAGCATCCGCTTCGAGACGCGCATGGGCGATGGTTCGGAAAGCGGAGTGCTGGGCAAGTTGTGGGGCATGGGCAAGCGCATGCTTACCGGTGAGTCGCTGTTCATGACCCATTTCACCAATGGCGGTAAAACGGTACAGCGGGTCGGCTTCGCCGCGCCTTACCCGGGTAGTGTGGTGGCTGTCGATCTGCAGCAAGTTGGCGGACGGCTGATCTGCCAGAAGGATTCCTTTCTCTGTGCTGCCCACGGTACGCGAATCGGCATCACCTTCAACAAGCGTATTGGCGCCGGCTTCTTCGGCGGCGAAGGATTCATCCTGCAGGAGCTGGAAGGGAAAGGGCTGGCCTTTCTGCATGCCGGCGGTACGGTGATTCGCAAGGAGCTGAACAACGAAACCCTGCGCCTGGATACCGGTTGCCTGGTGGGATTCACCGATGGCATCGACTACAGCATCGCCCTGGCCGGTGGCCTGAAAAGCATGCTGTTCGGTGGCGAAGGCATTCTGCTCGCCACGCTGAAAGGCACCGGTACGGTATGGATCCAGAGCTTGCCGTTCTCGCGCCTGGCGGAGCGGGTGTACGAGTCGACTTTCAAGGCGCGTGAGGAGATTCGTGCGGACGATAGCAAGTAAAGGTTCATGCATTGCGCTAATGGCGCTGCTGTTGTCCGCCTGCAGTTCTCTGTTGTTCTATCCGGTGCCGGGCCAGCCGATCACCCCAGGCAAGGCGTTCGGCGTCGACTATCGCGATATCTACCTGACGGCAGAAGACGGCACGCGCCTGCATGCCTGGTGGCTGCCGGTCAAGCGCAGGCATGCGACGAAAGGGACCGTGCTGTTCCTGCATGGCAACGGTGGCAACCTGGCCTGGCACCTGGCTGGCGCGTACTGGTTGCCGGAGCAGGGCTATCAGGTCCTGCTGCTGGATTATCGTGGCTACGGTCTTTCCAGCGGCGAGCCTGGTTTGCCGGCGATCTATCAGGACGTCGCTGCCGCTTTCGCCTGGCTGGAGCGCCGCCCCGAAGCGCAGGGCCAGCCGCTGACGCTACTCGGCCAGAGTCTGGGTGGCGCCCTGGCTCTGCATTATCTGGCTGAACACCCGGAGCAGCGCGAGAAACTGCATGCGCTGGTATTGGACGGCGTACCGGCCAGTTATCGCGAGGTGGCCCGTTATCTGCTGAGTACCGGCTGGCTGACCTGGGCTCTGCAAGTGCCACTGAGCTGGGCCGTGCCGGATGATGACAGCGCCATCCGGGCGATGCCCCAGGTGACCGGTGTACCGATGCTGATCTACCACAGCATCGACGACGACCTTGTGCCGCTGACCAATGGCGTGCGCCTGTACCAGGCAGCACCGCCGCCGCGAGTGTTCCAGCCGACCCGTGGCGGCCATGCGCAAACCTTCGCCGGATCTGCCTGGCGCGAGTTGCTGTTGCGCTATCTGGACGATCCGCGTGGCTTCACCGGGCTGCGTCCGGTGGTTGAACTCCCGGATCCACGCCGGCCTCGATAAATCATTACCAGCGTCTGTTCGAGACTGAACCGCCGACCGGACGGCAAGCGATTGCTGTCCAGATGGCTTTATTCGATACGAAAACGAGGGTACACAACCATGGGGATTGAGATCTGGCAGGGCGATATCACTCGCCTGGAGGTGGATGCCATCGTCAATGCAGCCAACGAATCCTTGCTGGGTGGCGGCGGTGTGGATGGCGCGATACATCGGGCGGCAGGGCCGCAATTGCTGGAATATTGCCGGACTCTGGGGGGCTGCCCGACCGGTGAGGCCCGCTTGACTCCCGGGTTTCGCCTGCCCGCCCGCTATGTGATCCATACGGTCGGGCCGATCTGGCATGGCGGTTCGGATGGCGAGCCGGAACTGCTGGCTGGCTGTTATCGCCGCTCGTTGGCGCTGGCGCAATCCACAGGGTTGCGCAGCATCGCCTTTCCGGCAATCAGTTGCGGGGTTTACGGGTATCCCTTGGAGGCCGCAGGGCAGATCGCCATCACTGAACTGCGCCATGGCTTGTCGCAGGCCAAGAGCCTGGAGCGTGTGGTGCTGGTCGCTTTCTCGCCGGAGATCGATGAGCTCTACCGGCGCTTGTTGTCCTGAATAAGAAGGAGCCCATGCGCAGGCACGGGCTCGGCGGCAGAGCTTTTGCTTACGCCAGTATTGGCCATGTTTCAACGTATCGACGAGCGTGGTGCTACCGGCTGGTTGTCGTTGGAGATGGTCACTTCCACCCGGCGGTTCAGCGCGCGCCCGGAATTGGTACTGTTGCTGGCAACCGGATACTGCTTGCCATAGCCTTGGGTGACGACGCGGCGCGGATCGACGCCCATCTTGATCAAGGCTACCCGGACTGACTCGGCACGGCGCTCGGACAGTTGCTGGTTATAGGCATCGCCGCCAGTGCTGTCGGTATAGCCTTCGGCGATCACCTGGCGCTCCTGGTCCTGGTTGAGGAAGTCAGCCAGTTTTTGCACGTTGCGCAGGCCGCCCGGCTTGAGTTCGGCACGGTTGTAGTCGAACAGGACATCGCCAAAGGTCACCAGCGTACCGCGCTCGGTCTGCTTGCCTTGCAGTTCCTGCTGCAGTTTCTTGATCTGCGCATCGCGCGCCTGGAGCCTGGCCTCGGTCCGCTGGGCGTCGGTCTGTTGCAGCTCCTGCTCGGCTGTACGGAAGGCGATCGTTTGCTCGGCCAGTTCGACGCGCCGCTTGGTGACATAAGCCAACTGGTCGACCTTTTCTTCGCTGGCATCTTCCAGGTAAGCCTGGTTCGCCAGGTCCAGCTGTTTGCTGGCATCCTGGGTTTCCAGGGCCGCAAGCTGCGAGGCGCGCGGGTCGTTCTGCAGGGCGTAGAAGGAATTGCGGGCTTCTTCCAGGTTGGCATTGGGCTGTGAAGAGCAGGCAGCCAGGCCAATGCTCAGTGCCAGCAGGGTAGGGATTGCGATGACTCTGTTCATAAAGCGATCCTTAGGCAGTTAGGGAGATCTCAGCGATCGGGATACGTCGCTCAGGCATGCGTTCTACTTCTGCTTTTTGCCTGGAACTTCCAGTTCCGTAGTCCCGGTGCCATGGCCGGACGTTGCCAGCCGGATTTCAATGAGCGGATTCGGTGACGAGTGCTTTACTGGATTTGGCGCTGGCCTTCTTCGCGCAGGTCTTCGACACCTTTTCTGGCGTCATCGACGGCTTTCTGGATCTTGGCGACGTTCGCCTTGCGTTCGGCTACCCGGGCGTCCCATTCGGCCTGCTCGGCCAGGGTGCGGGCGACTTCATAATCTTCGGTCTGCATCGCCAGCCCGGCCTGGCGCCATTTTTCCTGGGCGGAGCGCATTTCTACCGGTGCGAATTGGGTCGCGTCGGCGCTGACGGCACTCTGGATTGCCGCATCAGTGAGGGCGAATTGCTCCTTGGGTGGGTTACCTGAACAACCAGCCAGGATCATGCCGCTCAGGGCCAGGGCTGTCAGCCTGCCCAGGAGGTATGGAGCAGGTCTTGCATTGGTGGTTTCTTTCATGGTCAGCCTCTATTTACTCGTTTGCATGAAGTCCCGTTCGCCGTGGAATGCAAAGGTGCAATTCCACGACGAATGGGGCTTTTATTTGTGAGGCTTTTTTGCGTGGAACGTTCCGTTTCGCTTAAGCCATTGTTTTGCTTGAAGTCAGACCGGATGCACAGATGTTTGTCGCAGCCGGTGGGCGACGAGACTGGGTGATTCAGGCCTGTTGCTCGTCCTGCAGTCGTTGCAAATGCTTGCGCGAGAGCTCCAGAAAACGCGGTGTCGGACCGATGTCTTCATAGATCGGATCGCCTTCCTCGTCGGTACTGATCGCTTGGCTGCCCTGGACGTAGGGAAAATTTGTCTCGACCGCTTCCAGCGCCGTGCGGATCAACTCTCCGAGCAGTTCTTCGGGGGTGCGCTTGGGGTACATCTCGGCGAGCGCTGCCAGCCGTGCGGCGGATTCGATGTCCAGTGGAATGCTGTAGTGGGCCGTGGTCAACCGGCCTCTGGCGGTGCGCTCCCATTGATTGACCAGTTCAGAAATATTCATGCGGCTTGCTCCTTCGTTTCCGGGAATATATGAGGGTTGACGTGCAATCTTCGCCGGGAATTCAACAGGGCGCCGCTGCAAAATGCGCGATTATCGGTACCAGCATTCTTTCCTGCCGGTTATGAATATCGGCACCGATACTTTCGAAAACTTGCCAAGAACCGCTATTGTGCCTGCGTTATTCGGCTCGGTATCAGTTGCCGTAGCTACGACAATAAAATGAGGAGTAAGGTCATGGTGAACATCGATGCGCGGCTGCGGGAAAATGTCCACCTGCTCGGCAAATTGCTGGGACAGGTCATCCGCCAGCAGCATGGAGATGAGCTGCTGGAGAAGATCGAGCTCATCCGCAAAGGGGCCAAGGCGGCCCGTCAAGGCTCGCCCGAGGGCGCGCGTCAGCTCGGTGAAACACTAGATGGATTACGCGAGGATGAGCTGTTGCCCGTCGCTCGCGCCTTCAACCAATTCCTCAATCTCGCCAATATCGCCGAGCAATACCACGGCATCCGCCGCCGCCGGCCCGGCGAAGCGCAACCCTGCGAATCGCAGGCATTGCCGCGCCTGCTGGAGCGTCTCGTCGCGGCCGGGCATACCCCGCAAAACCTGGCCCGGCAGGTAGCGGAGCTGGATATCGAACTGGTACTCACCGCGCATCCCACTGAAGTGTCGCGGCGTACGCTGATCCAGAAATACGATGCCATCGCCGCCGAGCTGGTAGCCAAGGATCACGCCGATCTGTCTGCTACCGAGCTGGCACGCATCGAGCAGCGCCTGATGCGGCTGATCGGCGAGATCTGGCACACCGAGGAAATCCGGCGCCAGCGGCCAACTCCAGTAGACGAAGCAACCTGGGGGGTTGCGGCCGTTGGCGATTCCCTCTGGCAAGCGATGCCCAATATCCTGCGCCAGATCGATGAAATGCTGTACCGGCATGCCGGCCAGCACTTACCACTCAAGGCGGCCCCGGTCCGTTTCGCTTCCTGGATGGGCGGGGATCGCGACGGCAACCCCAACGTTACCGCCACCGTCACGCGCGACGTATTGCTGTTGGGCCGGCACGAGGCCGCCAGTCTCTACCTGCGTGAAATAGACGAGCTGATCGGTGGCTTGTCCATGCAGGCGGCCACGCCTGAACTGCTGGCATTGAGTGGCGACCATCCCGAGCCCTACCGCGTGCTGCTCAAGCAACTGCGCGAGCGCTTGCTGACTACTCGCGACTGGGCCGTAGCCGCCTTGCACCAGGCGTTACCAGCACCTGCGGCGGTTCTGCAGCGACGTGAGGAGCTATTCGAGCCGCTTGAACTTTGTTATCGCTCCCTGCATGCCTGCGGCATGGGGCTGATTGCCGATGGAGCCCTGCTCGACTGCCTGCGGCGAGTGGCTGTATTCGGCCTGTTTCTGGTACGGCTCGACATCCGCCAGGACTCCACTCGGCACCGCACGGCGCTCGGCGAGATCACCACGTATCTCGGTCTGGGCGATTATGCCCAATGGCCGGAAGCGCAGCGCCTGGAGTTCCTGCAACAGGAACTGGACAACCCGCGCCCGTTGCTGCCAATCGACTACCAGCCTTCGGCCGATACTGCCGAGGTGCTGGCAACCTGCGCGGTGATTGCCGAGGCTCCGGCCGATTCGCTGGGCTCCTATGTCATCTCCATGGCCCGCGATGCCAGCGATGTGCTGGCCGTGCAACTGTTGCTCAAGGAGTCCGGGCTGCGTCGACCGATGCGTGTAGTGCCGTTGTTCGAAACCCTCGATGACCTGAACAACGCGGCGCCGACCATCCGGCAGTTGCTTGCCTTGCCGGTCTATCGGCAGCGTTTGGACGGGCCGCAGGAAGTGATGATCGGCTACTCCGACTCGGCCAAGGATGCCGGTACCGCCGCTGCAGCCTGGGCGCAGTACCGGGCCCAGGAAGAACTGGTCGATGTCTGCCGCCAGCACGATGTGGAACTGCTGCTGTTCCATGGCCGTGGCGGCACTGTCGGGCGTGGTGGTGCGCCAGCGCATGCGGCGATCCTTTCGCAGCCTCCGGGTTCGGTGGCGGGGCGTTTCCGCACCACCGAGCAGGGTGAGATGATCCGCTTCAAGTTTGGTCTGCCCGATCTGGCCGAGCAAAACCTGAACCTTTACCTGGCGGCGGTGCTGGAAGCCACCTTGCTGCCACCGCCGCCGCCCGAGCCCGGCTGGCGCCAACTGATGGACCGACTGGCCGACGATGGCCTGGTGGCCTATCGCGGTGTCGTACGCGAGCAGCCGCAATTTGTCGACTACTTCCGCCAGGCGACCCCGGAAACGGAGCTGGGCCGCCTGCCACTGGGCAGCCGGCCCGCCCGGCGGCGGCAGGGCGGTATCGAGTCTCTGCGCGCGATTCCCTGGATCTTCGCCTGGACCCAGACGCGCCTGATGCTGCCGGCCTGGCTGGGCTGGGATGCGGCGTTGGACAATGCGCTCAAGCGTGGCGAAGGCGAGCAGTTGGCTGAAATGCGTGAGCACTGGCCGTTCTTCTCCACCCGGCTCGACATGCTGGAAATGGTCCTGGCCAAGGCGGATGCCGATATTGCCCAGCGCTACGACGAGCGTCTGGTGGCAAAAGAACTGCTTCCTCTGGGCGAGCATCTGCGTGACCTGTTGTCGCAGACCATGCGATCCGTTCTCCAGATCACGGGCCAGAGCGAGCTGCTTTCCCATAGTCCTGGCGTCCAGGAAGCCTTTGACCTGCGCAATACCTATCTGGATCCGTTGCACCTGTTGCAGATGGAACTGCTGGCCCGCTCTCGGCATCTGCAGGAGCCGCAGGAGGGGCCTTTGGAGCAGGCTTTGCTGGTGACCGTGGCCGGGATTGCGGCAGGGCTGCGCAACACCGGTTGAGGTTTTACCGAGCGGTCTGGTCGAAGCGTGGTCTAAAATCCTGCTGCCGGAGCGAGTGTTTTTCTGCCACATGCAGGTTGCCGATGACGGTATTTGGCAACTTGTATGCGGCGGTTGCGCTTGTGTATCGTGTCGCCCCCTTGCGCCGCGGCATGGCGGCGAACCAGACCAAGGCAGACCGAGACGGCTGGCAAGCGTCCGGCTCTATATGGCAGTCGTTTCTACTTTGAGAGGAGCACATCGATGCGCGTGATTCTGCTGGGTGCGCCCGGTGCAGGTAAGGGGACTCAGGCCCGTTTCATCACCGAGAAATTCGGAATTCCGCAGATTTCCACCGGCGATATGCTGCGTGCAGCCGTGAAGAACGGCACCTCACTGGGGCGGCAGGTCAAGGAAGTGATGGACAGCGGTGGCCTGGTTTCCGACGACATCATCATCGCCCTGATCCAGGAGCGCCTGGCTCAGCCCGATTGCGCCAAGGGCTTTCTGCTCGATGGCTTTCCGCGCACCATTCCCCAGGCCGAGGCGCTCAAGGCCGTCGGCGTGGCGCTGGATCATGTGATCGAGATCGATGTCGACGATGAAGAGATTGTCCGGCGCATGTCCGGACGCCGCGTCCATCCGGACTCCGGACGCGTCTACCACATTCAGTACAATCCGCCGACAATCGACGGCAAGGACGATGTGACCGGTGACTCGCTGGTCCAGCGCGAGGATGACAAGGAAGAAACCGTACGCAAGCGCCTGGCGACCTACCATTGCCAGACGCGGCCTCTGGTGAGTTTCTATCAGGATCTGGCAGCGAAGGAAGGCAGCCCCAAATACACCCGGATCGAAGGAACGGGATCTGTGGAAAGCATCACGGCTGCTCTGCTCAAGGCGCTCGATTGAGGTGATGGGCGAATGACGGTGCGGCTCCTGCGGGAGCCGTTTGCGTCTGGCCTGAGCTGCTTTTTTCCTGCTTATTCTTCCGGATTTTCAGATGACGACTCTGCTGGCACTGGATACCGCCACTGAAGCCTGTTCTGTCGCCTTGTTGCACGAAGGCCACGTGCTCAGCCGCTACGAAGTGATTCCCCGTCTGCACGCCCAGCGCATCCTGCCGATGATCCAGGAGCTGGTTGCCGAGGCCGGGATCGCCTTGTCGTCCGTGGACGCCATCGCTTTCGGTCGAGGGCCCGGCGCCTTTACCGGTATCCGGATCGCCATCGGTGTCGTGCAGGGATTGGCGTTCGGGCTGGAGCGGCCGGTACTGCCGGTTTCCGATCTGGCGGTGATCGCCCAGCGGGCCTGGCGCGAGCAGGGTAGTCGACAGGTCGCGGTAGCCATCGATGCGCGGATGGATGAAGTCTACTGGGGGTGTTATCGCGAAGCGCAGGGTGCGATGGCGCTGGTCGGTATCGAAGCTGTGCTGCCACCGGAACAGGTCAGCTTGCCACGTGACAGCTCTGGTGACTGGTTCGGGGCCGGAACCGGCTGGTGTCACGCGGCGCGTATGCCGGTTTCCACCAAGGCCAACGACGCCAGTCTACTGCCGCATGCCGAAGACTTGTTAACGCTTGCCCGGCTCGCCTGGGCGCGAGACGAGGGCTTGCCCGCCGAGCAAGCTCAGCCGGTCTACCTGCGTGATAACGTCGCCACACCGAAATCTGCCGGCTGAGCGGAATTTTCAGAGGGAAACGTTGCCTGTTTTCAGGCATCCCCTTTAGAGTTCCTGAACCACTGGTACAGGTTGCCGTATGCGCATCGATGGTTTTCCCTCCTATCCGTCAATTCGTGCTGCACGCTCCGCTGGTGCCATCCCGGTCTATGGGGAAGCCCCGCACCAGGTTGAACCACAGCATGCACGGCAGGTCGTCGTATCCGCCAGCAGCCAGGATCTGGAGCGCGAGCCGCCATCGCAGGTCGAGTCTGCCAATCCGGCAGGCAACATGAACATGCGGCTGGCCGCACAGTCGTGGACGAGTCAGGTACATACCATCGGGCTGTCCAGTGTGATCGCCAGGGCGCTGGCCAGCTATACCAGTACCGCCGGCATGACTCCGGAGGCAGATGCCTATGGGGTGCTGGGCATCGATATCCACGTCTGATCGCGTGAACATTCCGTATTTTCTCGGCTGTCCATCCTGGAGTGAAAGCGCCTGGGTCGGCTCGCTCTATCCGAGTGGACTGGCAAGTGCAGGTTTTCTGGCGCATTACTGCTCGGTGTTCAATTCGGTGGAGGGCAATACCACGCTGTATGCCTGGCCGACGCCACAGACAATCCAGCGCTGGAGCGAACTGATGCCGCCGGGTTTCCGCTTCTGCGCCAAATTTCCCCGCGATATTACCCACGCCGAACAGCTCGGTCAGACAATGGCGCAGGTCGATGCTTTCCTGGCCTTGCTGGCTCCGCTCGGATCGCGGGTGACACCATTCTGGCTGCAGTTTCCGGCCAGCTTCGGTCCGTCGCAACTTGGCGAACTGGTCACCCTGCTGGAACATATCCGCATGCCGCTGGCGGTGGAGGTGCGTCACTCGGCCTTCTTTGCGCGTGGCGAAGAGGAGCGGGCGTTGAATCGTCTGTTGCGGGAGCGTGGGGTCGAACGTATCTGCCTGGATTCGCGCGCGCTGTTCAGCTGCCGATCCGCTGACCCTGCCGTGCGGCATGCGCAATCCAGAAAACCGCGCTTGCCGGTGCGCCCGGCAGCCTTCAGCGATTCGCCGCAAGTACGCTTCATTGGTCATCCGGATCTAGCGGCCAACGACCCCTTCATGGTGCCCTGGATAGAAAAGGTGGCTACCTGGATCGAAGCAGGCAAGACGCCCCATGTCTATCTGCACACACCGGACAATCGTCTGGCACCGGACCTGGCCCTGCGCTTTCATGCGCAATTGCAGGCACGCCTACCGGGGCTGCCGGCGCTGGCAGTGTCGTCTCTGCAGGGCGAGGCGCAGTTACCGCTGCTCTGACTCCGCTCGTGCGCGTCTTGACTCTACGGTGTTGATGCAACAGGCCCTACGCATTGTCTGACAAGGTATGACCTTCGGCCGACTCCTTTTCCTGTTTCTGCTGCTGACACTGGCTGTGCTGGGCTATGCGGTGTGGCACGGCCATGTCGAGTGGCCGCCGCGCTGGAATCCCTGGGCACCGCTGGATATCCGCGAGCCGCCGAACTGGCTCACGGGTTACAAGCTGAGCCGGCTGCAGGATGATCGCCAGCTCTGCGAGCAGGTCTTGGCGAATTCGCAACTGCGCTATGCACGTGTTCCCGATAGCCAACCGGAGCCTTCCTGTCCCTTGCACAATGTTGTGCGGATACAGGCATCGACGCTGCGTTTCAATGGCAGCTTCCTTGCCACTTGCCCGTTGGCGGCAGCCTATGCGCTGTTCGAGCGGCATGGCCTGCAACCGGCCGCGCAAGCGGTGTTCGGCCAGCCGGTGGTGCGCGTCGAGCACTTTGGCAGTTTCGCCTGCCGCAACATCGCCCGCAGCAATCGGCGCAGCCAGCATGCCCACGCCAATGCCCTGGATCTGGCCGGTTTCCAGCTTGCGGATGGTATCCGTATCAGCGTGGCGCGCGACTGGTCGGGGGCTGGCGACAAGGCGCGCTTCCTGCGCCTAGTGCGCGATGCAGCCTGCGAATCCTTCAATGTCACTCTGGGCCCTGAGTACAACGCCGCCCATCACGATCATCTGCACGTGGATATGGGCGGATTCGGGATGTGCCGATAAAGGTCGCCGGCGGGGAGGCGCTTCGTTGATGGGGCACAGGTGACCCATCAGCGGCTCGTTCGTCAGGGGGTCAGGGTTGCCTGAAGCTCGGTCTTGGCCTGGGCGAAGTCTGCCTGGAAAACGGGATCGGTGAACAGGATGGCCGCCAGCGCGGTGCCGGCGCGCCGTCCGGCCTCAAGATCCGAGGGATAGTGCATGCCGGCGACAACCCGGCTTTGGGCGTACTCATCGGCGCGTTTCCAGATGGCGGCCTGCCGTTCGGGAAGCAGGGCGGCCAAGACAATGCCGCTGGCTGTCACCCGCGTGCTGCGTCCGGACGGCCAGGAGCCGCTCTTGGGCATGGCGCCTTCGATTTTGCTGGCAGCGTCGGGTGGCATCATGGCGGCGGCGACCAGCACGTTGACGCGGTTGTCGGCCAGAAACGGCCGGGTCCTGTCGAAGACCTTCTGGGCTGGACCTACCACGGCGGCCTCGGAGGCCCCCAGCCGGGCGAAAAGTTCTGCCGTTTTGGGCAGGTTGGTGGGGGTGAACTTTGCCCCCAATGGAGCACCGAACATATCGAAGACACTGCCTTTGGCATCGGCTTCAGCTTGCTTGAGGCGCGCCGGGTTGGCCGCTTGCTGGGCTGCGAGAATAGCTGCCACTTCTCCAGCCTGTTCCGGGCTGTTCAAGGGTGGCGGCGATGGCAGGAGCTGGGCGAGGTCGAGTTTCTCGATGGCCGGGTAGGGTTGCGAATCGGCCGCCTGCAGCCATGTACTGCCCAGGCTGAGGAGCAGTGCGGCGATCAGATGGGCACTGGCTTTCTGCCGTACACGAGCATTCTTCATGGAGCACTTCCTTTTGTCTGAATGGGGAGATGAGCGCATAGCAACCCCTGTGCCGCTGATCCAGGCTGTACGACCGCGTAGAAAACCCCGGTTTGGTTCCTGAATGTCGAGGAAATCGGCTGGCCACCCCACTTGAGGTTCGACAAAAGGTTCGCAGACGAACAGCCGAGTACGTGGATGTTCGCTTGGCCGCAATGGCGCGGCAAACGCGACGCGGCGTTTCGCTCGGGCTCCATGGGTCTGGCACAATGCGGCGCTTTTCGATCCGGGAATTTTCTATGTCCGGCCTGTGCCCTGTGATTCGTGTCGAGCCGCTCGATCCGCTGTATGCCGCCGAGGCCGCTGTCTGGGCCCGGCGCTTGAACTTGCTGCCCGAAGGGGAAGCCGGCTTCGCCCTGCAAGTAGGGCCTGCCGGCTTGCAGTTGCAGGCGCTGGGTGCCGACGCACCGGGACCCGTGCGAGTCGATTTCATCGAGGGAGCGGTAGCGCATCGACGGCAGTTCGGCGGCGGCAATGGTCAGCTGATCGCCAAGGCCGTGGGCATTCAGCCCGGCGTTCGGCCCACGGTCCTGGATGCCACGGCCGGCTTGGGGCGCGACGCCTTCGTACTGGCCTCCCTGGGCTGCCGGCTGACTCTGATCGAACGCCACCCGCTGATTGCCGCTTTGTTGCAGGATGGCTTGCAACGGGCGCGGCTGGACCCCGAGGTGGGTGCAATCATCGCGCGGATGGAATTGCTGCCGGGCGAGGCCATCGAGACAATGCGGCACTGGGTACCCGATGCGCCACAGGTGATCTACCTCGACCCCATGTTTCCGCATCGGGACAAGAGCGCGCTGGTGAAGAAGGAAATGCGCCTGTTTCGCCCCCTGGTCGGCGACGATGACGATGCTCCCGCGTTGCTGGCCGCCGCCCTGGCGCTGGCCAGCCACCGGGTGACAGTCAAGCGCCCACGCAAGGCTCCCCCCCTCGACGGACCTCGGCCAAGTTTCAGCCTGGAGGGCAAGTCGAGCCGCTACGATATCTACCCCAGGCGCTCACTGAAGGCTTGACCGTCGACGCCGCGTCCCTGGCGGGACCGGCAAGTTGCTCATCAACGCTTGTATAATCGGTTCGGCGAGCGCTGCCCGCTTTTCGTGCCCCCTGAACCCCGAGGAAGACTATGTCCATGGACCCTTGTGCCGAGCCGGCACTGCTGACTGTCGAGGCCATGCAGCAGAAGCTGTTGCAAACGCTGTCCCCCCTGCCGGCAGCGAACGTGCCGATCGCGGACAGCCTGGGGCGGGTCCTGGCGGAGGAGATCCGCGCCAGCGTGGTCAACCCACGCTTCGACAATTCGGCCATGGATGGCTTCGCGCTGGGCGGCGAGGCGACCGCGGCAGCTCCCGGAACCTTCCCGCTGGTCGGTACGCGTCTGGCGGGCAGCGAAGATCTGGCAGAACTGGCACCCGGCGCAGCAATGCGCATTACTACCGGCGCACCCGTGCCGGAAGGGACAGCCACGGTGGTGATGCAGGAGCACTGCAGCGTCACTGACGACAGCGTAACGCTCCGCGACGCCGTCAAGGCCGGGCAAAACATCCGCCGCCGGGGCGAGGATATTCAGTTAGGGCAGTGCTTGCTGGAAGCCGGCACGCGTGTCGCTCCCCGTCATATCATGCTGCTTTCCAGCCAGGGTCTGGAGACACTCCAGGTCACGCGCCAGCCAGTGGTGGCGGTGCTGTCCTCGGGCGATGAATTGCATCCGGTGGGTCAGCCGTTGAGCCGCAGCGGTATCTACGACTGCAATCGCCCCTACCTGTTGGCCCGTCTGCAACAGGCCGGCGCACGGGTCATCGACATCGGCATCGTTGCGGACGACCCGCAACAAATCCGTGACGCCCTGCTGCGGGCAGCCAACGAGGCGGATCTGATCGTCAGTTCCGGTGGGGTATCGGTCGGCCAGGCCGACTGGCTGAAACGCTGTGTCGAGGAGCTGGGTACCCTGCTGCACTGGAAGGTCAATATCAAGCCCGGCAAACCGGTGGCCTGGGGACGGATCGGTGCGGTGCCTTTCCTCGGTCTGCCCGGCAATCCGGTGTCGACCCTGGTCTGTGCCGAACTGTTCCTGCTGCCGGCGCTGGCCCGCCTGGGCGGTGTTGCACAGCCGTTGCCACGCGTTGTGCGCCTGCCGATCGCCCATGACCACAAGCACAAGCCGGGGCGCGACGAATATCAGCGCGCGGCGCTCGTCGCCGGAGCCGAGTCGCTGCAGGTAGCGGTGCTCAAGGGCCAAGGTTCCGGCTCCCTGGCCAACCTGGCCCGCACCGATGCCCTGCTGTTGCTGGGCGCTGATGTGACCAGCGTGGCAGCGGGTATGCTGGTGGATGTATTGGTGCTGTAATTTTGCTCCAGGTTGATCTGGACAAGAGCGACGGGGCGCTCTTCAAGTGATGTCGGTTTCCCCGGAGTCCCGCGCCCTATCCGACATAAAGGCATGGATTGCCGCTTTCTTGGACGGGGCTCTTTATCATCTTCAATTATGCAGATGACGAACTCCACAGGCTTGCGCATAATAAGAGTAATTCTTATTTGATCCCCTCGAGAACACCGTCGTGGATACAGGCAATGTCAGTCGACACAGCACGCTGCACAGCCTTTACCTTGATCATCGCCTGTGGCTGCATGGCTGGCTCAGGCGCCGGCTCGGCTGCTCCTACAATGCCGACGACCTGACCCAGGATACCTTCGTCAAGGCCATGAGCGCCCGGGACCTGCTCCAGCTCGACGAGCCGCGGGCCTTCCTGACCACCATCGCCAAACGGTTGCTGTTCAACCACTATCGCCGCCAGGATATCGAGCGGGCCTACCTGCAAACCCTGGCGAGCCTCCCCGAAGCGCATCTGCCCAGCGAGGAAACCCGCGCCATCGCGCTGGAAACCCTGATGGAACTGGCCCAGGCACTGGAAGACCTGCCGGCTCCGGTCAGGCAGGCGTTCCTCTATGCCCAACTCGACGGCCTGCCGTATGCGGAAATCGCCAGGCGTCTCGATATATCTCTTGCCACTGTCAAGCGCCATATCGTCAGGGCGGCCCAGCATTGCTATTTCGGCGAACTGTCCGCCGGGGTGGTGGAATAATGACCAATCCTGTTTCCGAACACATTGCCCGGCAGGCCATACAGTGGCTCATCGAGCTACAGACCGACGCCGACGAGGAGCAGAGGCGCAACTGGCAACGTTGGCGCGAAGCCGATCCCGAACACGAGCGTGCCTGGCAGCGCATCGAAAGCGTCAACCAGCGATTGCGCGGACTTTCGCCACAGGCGACCCGCATCGCGCTCGCCAGCCGGTCGCCACAAGGGCGGCGGCAGGTGTTGAAACTGCTGGGCCTGATTGCCATTGCCGCACCGACTGGCTGGCTGGGCTATCGGCAGGCACGGCCCTGGCTGGCCGACTATCGAACTGCGCTCGGCGAGCATCGGAATATCACGCTGATCGATGGCAGCGAACTGAGCCTGAATACCGACAGCGCGGTGGATGTGACCTTCGAGGCCGGGTTGCGCCTGCTCAGGCTGGTGCGTGGCGAAATCCAGTTGCAAGTGGCGGCCCGCGACCAACCCTTCCTGATCGATACCACCCAGGGTCGGCTGCTCACCAAACAGGCCCATTTCAACCTGCGCCAATACCCCGATCACTGCCAGCTCAGCGTATTGGCCGGAACGGTGCAGGTGCGCTGTGCCGCACACCCGGAACGGCAGGCGAGTATCACGGCCGGGCAGCAGATGCGTTTCGCTGCCCACCAACTCGGGGCGCCGCAGCCGTTCGAGGCGAGCCTGACTGCCTGGCGCAGGGGGATGCTGGTTGCCGTCAACATGCGTCTGGCGGACTTTCTCGATGAACTGGGCCGCTACCATCGCGGCTGGCTGGAATGCGACCCCCGCGTCGCTGACTTGAGACTGTCCGGCACTTATCCTTTGGCTAACAGCCAAGCGATCATCAAACTGTTGGAAAGCACGCTGCCAGTCGCGATAAGCTGGCGCACCCGCTACTGGGTGAAAATTTTGCCGAAACAGGCTTAATGATAATTTTTTAGATTAGCATGAGCTTTTTTACTGCCCCGCGTGACATGGAAAGTAGAACCCACTTTCCCAGAGATAAGTCATGCCATTTGCTCCAGCCTTCAGACTCAATCCTTTCAGTTCTACCCTGATCCTCAGTGCCGCCATTGCCCTGGCTCACCTCCCGGTGGCCATGGCTCAAGGCGCATCAAGCTCATCTGTCAGTGCTCGCCAAGTCTATGTGATCGAGCCTGGTCCGCTGGAAACCACTCTTTACCAATTCGGTCAGCAGGCGGGCGTGCTAATTGCCTTCGCTCCAGAACTTGTAGCAAGGCGACAAAGCCCCGGGTTGCACGGTGAGTACAGTAACCAGGAAGGACTTGACCAGTTACTCGCTGGCAGTGGCTTACAAGCTGTAAGCCAAGACGAAGGTTTTATCCTGCAACGAGAACCTGCAGCCGGCTCAACAACAGCCACGACTGCTGTCGAGTTGGAAACAGCGGTGGTCGGTGATTGGCTTGGCGAAGGCGAACAGCAAGATGTTTTCAATCACCCCGGCGCACGAGATGTAGTACGCCGCGAACAATTCGAACGTTTCGGTGCCAGTAGCGCACGAGAAGTCCTGAATCGTATTCCCGGTGTTAATGCGCCGGAAAACAATGGCACTGGCAGTCACGATATGGCACTCAACTTCGGTATCCGTGGGCTCAACCCACGTCTGGCGGCCCGTTCGACCGTACTCATGGACGGCATCCCGGTACCTTTCGCCCCCTACGGTCAACCACAGCTCTCCCTGGCTCCTATTTCGATAGGCAACATGGACGCCGTAGATGTGGTACGAGGTGGTGGTGCCGTCCGCTACGGTCCGCAGAACGTTGGAGGCATCGTCAACTTCGTAACCCGTGCAATTCCAGACGAATTTACCGCCAAGGGCAGCGTACAGACCGAGATCAGTCCGGATTCCAACCAGAATGGCTTTAAGAAAACAGCCAATATGCTGATTGGTGGAACCTCCGATAACGGCTTGGGCGGCGCCATTCTTTATTCGGGTGTACGCGGTAGCGACTATCGCAAGCATAGCGATACTCGTATAGACGATGTGATCTTTAAAGGCCGTTACCAGATAAACGATGCTCATACACTGCGCGGTATCGTCCAATATTACGACGGCGAGGCGGATATGCCGGGTGGTTTGAGCAAAAAAGCCTTTGATCGCAACCCTTATCAATCGACTCGTCCGGTCGATGAATTCTGGGGGCGGCGAACTTTGGCCGGCTTGTCTTATGACTATGCTAAAGAGGCCAGTAAGTTCACGATCAATACTTTCTTCACCCGAACGTTGCGCAGTGGCTATCTGGATCAAGGCAGTTTCGTGTCTCTGTCGCCACGCTATTACTGGGTACGTGGTATCGAAACCCGTTTTCCCAAGGGTTCGCTCTGGGCAATAGCTGGCATGAGTTGGGTATCGGCCATCGCTTTATCAGCGAAGCATCCCATGAACTGCGTTATCGTGAAGGTATTGGTAAGGGCATGCCCACCACTGGTAGCCGTAATGACCGCGATACTCGCGGCTATACTCACGCCAATGCCTTCTTCATCGATGACCGTATCGATATCGGTAAATGGACATTCACGCCTGGCTTACGTCTGGAACGCATTCGCTCCAACCAAACCAATGAGCTCACCGGTGAGAAATATAATGCGAACTACAACACTTCCCTGCCCGCGCTCAATATCCTTTATCACTTCAACGACAGTTTGAACCTGTATTTCAATACCGAAGAATCCTTTGGCTCGGTCCAGTACAGCCAGATGCCCAACCGAGCGATGGTCAACAAGATTGGACCGGAAAAGGCACGAACCTGGGAAGTCGGGGCCCGTTATGACGACGGTGTGCTGAAAGCCGAATTGGGTACCTTTCTAATCAACTTTGACAAGCAATATGAAAGCAATCAGACCAACAACAGCGTTATCGCTCGAGGCAAAACACGTCATCGCGGCGTCGAAGGCAGTTTTTCCTACGAATTGGGTGAGTTCAATCCAGTTCTCACCGGCTTAAATTTTCATGCCAACTACGCTTTTGTCGATGCCACCATTCGTGAAAACGGGCCAAACAAAGGCAACCGCGTACCTTTCTCGTCTCGCCACAAAGGTACGTTAGGCCTTGGCTATACCCATAGCAGAGTGAGGCTTGATCTGGACAGCACTTTTCAGTCCAGCCAGTACGCTGATAACGAAAATACCGATCCAGGAAGTGCCGACGGTAGTACGGGCCGCATTCCTGGTCATGTCACCTGGAACGGTAGGGCTGCCTATAAGTTCGGTCCTGGAGACAACGACCTGAGTGTTGCGGTCGGGGTAAAGAACCTATTCGATACCGATTATTACACCCGTTCCTACGACGATAACAACAAGGGTAAATACCTTGGTCAGCCACGCACCGTCTATTTCCAGGCATCGATGGGGTTTTGATGAACTAGGAAGTGAACAAGGATTGTTAGTGCCGTCAGCTAATTCACTGAGGTAACCCCCCGGCTCCGTGGAAGGCTCAGCAAGGTTGGACCATTCCGATAGTCAACTTCACTCGCGCGGTATTTGGCGTTTGATTTTGATTGATAGCAGGCCCCTTTGAGAGGCCTGCTATCGTAACGCTCCGGTTTTTCCGGAAGGTACTTACCCAATGAACTGACGAGGTGCTCGGGTGGAGCCCATATGTTGGTGGCTTGGGTGCCGTTACCTATAAAGACGAACGAACGCGGAAAAGGCGCCATCCCTTTACGACTTTTTTACATGACCGCCCCATCACAAGACCGAACTCAATCTTGGGTCTGGAATACCGCCTCCGGCGTCGCTGCATCCACCAGGCGGTGCGCCCAGTTCGTAGGGTAGAAAACCCGCGTAGCGGTTTTCTACCGGGGAGGTCCGGGCCATTTGCTGCCGGTTCGTTCGGTGGACAAGCCTTCGGCGTTGTCCACCCTACGCCGGGGGAAATCCGCATCGCAGCTTTTCACAAGTAACAGGTGCATCTCGAAGATATTGAAAGGTATGGAGTTGGTATCCAAGTTCAGCCCGTTCACCAGCGCGCGGCTCGCTGCCGGTCGCCGGGCTTGGCGTCGATCCAGGCGCTGCCGCCATCACGGCGGTGCACTTTCTTCCACAGCGGAATCCGCGATTTCAGCGCGTCCATGAGGAATTCGCAGGCGGCGAAGGCTTCGGCGCGGTGGGCGCTGCTGATGCCGACCCAGACGATCGGCTGGCCCAGTTCGATCCGCCCGACGCGATGTACCAGCAGGGCCTGGTCTAGCGTCCAGCGTTGCCGCGCCTCGTCGACCAGCGCCCGCATGGCCTGTTCGGTCATGCCGGGGTAGTGCTCCAGTTCCAGGGCCACTACGTCGCCGTCGTCGCGCACGGTGCCGCAGAAGGTCACCGCCGCGCCGATGCGGCCGTCCGGGCTGTCGAGTCGCTGTTGCAGGGCGTTGAGGTCGAGCGGTTCGCGTTGCAGGTGGATCATTTCAGCCTCCGGTCACCAGGGGGAAGAAGGCCACTTCGCGGGCGCCGTCGAGCGGGGTGCCGTCGTGGGCCAGTTCCTGGTCGACGGCGCTCATGCGGGCATAGCTGGCGAAGGCCTGCTGCCATTGGGGGGATTGCGCCATCAGTTGCCGGCGCAGGTCGGCGAGGGTCTGGCCGGGGCTGGCCGGCCAGTCCAGTTCGGCGGTTCCCAGGGCGTCCCTGAGGGCGGCGAAAAACAGGATCTTCATCGTCGGGTACTCCGGAAAGTGTCTATGCCTGACGCTGGATAATGCCGCTGGCGGCTTATCCAGCGTCAGGCATCGGTGGAAAACGCTGCGCGGGTTTTCCACCCTACGTGGGGTGTCGGGTGGGGTAGGGTGGACAACGCCGAAGGCTTGTCCACCGAACAGAGGCTGTGAGGCAGAGGTTTTCGGTCCATTTCAGTCGGTCTGGCTGGTCAGCGCCGGGTGTCGCCAGTGGCCGGTCTTGCCGCCGAGCTTTTCGCACACCCGCAACTGTTCGATGGTCATGGCCGGGTCGACCGCCTTGCACATGTCGTACAGCGTCAGGGCGGCCACGGTGGCGGCGGTCAGGGCTTCCATTTCCACCCCGGTCTTGCCCTCAAGGCGGCAGCGGGCCTGGATGTGCACGCGCCGGTGTTGCGGCTCGGCGGTCAGTTCGACCTGCACCTGGTCGAGCATCAGCGGGTGGCAGAGGGGGATCAGTTCGGCGGTGCGCTTGGCGGCCTGGATGCCGGCGATGCGGGCGACGGTGAACACGTCACCCTTTTCGAAGCCGCCGTCCAGGATCCGCTGCAGCGTCTCGGCCTGCATGTGTACCCAGGCTTCGGCCACGGCTTGCCGGCGGCTGGCGGCCTTGTCGCCGACGTCCACCATGCGCGCCTTGCCCTGGGCGTCGAGGTGAGTGAGGGTCATCGGGCCTCCCGGGAGGGGCACGGGGCGGCCGGCGCCAGATGCGGAACGAAGTTGCAGGGTTTGGTGCGGGCATCCAACTGGTTGGCGATGATTTCGTCCCAGCCGGTTTGGCAGGCGTTGTTACTGCCCGGCAGGCAGAGGATCAGGGTGCCGTTGGCGAAGCCGGCCAGGGCCCGGCTTTGCAAGGTGGAGGGGCCGACCTGGGTGAGGGAGACCTGGCGGAACAGTTCGCCGAAGCCTTCGATGTGCTTGTCGAACAGCACGCCCAGCGCCTCCGGGGTGCTGTCGCGGCCGGAGAAGCCGGTGCCGCCGGTGCTGATGACGACCTGGATGGACGGGTCGGCGATCCAGGCCGAGACCCGCGCGCGCAGGCGGTAGACGTCGTCCTTTTCGATGGCGCGGGTGGCCAGTGTGTGGCCGGCTTCGGTCAGCCGGGCCACCAGCAGGTCGCCGGAGCTGTCGGTTTCCGGCGTGCGGGTGTCGGAAACGGTCAGCACGGCGATGGCCAGTGGCACGAAGTTCTGGGTGGCATGGGATGACATCAGGCTTCTCCTCGGTTCAGGCGACGAGCCAGGGCCAGGCAGTGCTGGTACTGCTCGGGGGTATTGGTGTTGAGTAGGCGCTCCGGTTGCGCGCAGGGTAGCTCATGGCTATCCAGCCGTTGCAGCAGGGCACGCAGGTTGCGGTTGCGTGGCTGCGGATCGGCCAGTAGCTGCTCCAGTAGTTCGGGCAGGTCGGCGCGTGCGGGAATCCGGCAGGGCAGCACATGCTCCTGATAACAGCAGGCGCCGGGCTGTTCGGCAAGGGCTTGCAGCAGTTCGGTGCCCAGCAGCGGCATGTCCACCGGGCAGACCAGCAGGGCCTGGCCTGGAGCCTGGCGGGCGGCGGCGAGGATGCCGGCCAGCGGGCCGAGGCCGGGCCGATGGTCCGGGCAGCCGGCGCTGCCGGCATGCAGCACCTGCCGGCAGCCGGCCGCGCGCAGGCAGTCGGCCATGTGCTGCCGCAGGGGCGTGCCGAACCAGTCGAGATCGGCTTTGTCCCGCCCCATGCGGCTGGACGCGCCGCCAGTCAGCAGTACGCCGATCACATTAGGGCGTGTCATCAATTGCCACCCCGTTGCGACGGAGCCGTATTTTGCGCAGGGCAAGGCGTGAGGAGAGACGTTTGGTCATTCCAAATGAACGACGAGCAACGCAGCACTGCGCAAAATACGGCCCGTCCCTTCGGGTTGCGCCTGAAAACGGACCATGCCGCGTTGCAGTCCTTGGCAATAGAACCACTATTGCCTGCGGACTGCGCCTTGCCTGGCCCGTTTTCAGGCGGCAACGCAATCGGGAGGGCAATTGATAACACGCCCTAGCCCCCGATCGCCGCGAAGTGGCGGTTGCCGCCGCTCTGTTCGGCCAGCAGCGGGTGGTGTTCGCCTTTGTTTTCGAGCAGGCGCTGCAGGCGCGCGCAGAGTTCGTCCTGCTGGTCGTCGTGCTGGAGCAGGTCGCGCAGGCTGTAGCCCTGTTCGGTGAACAGGCACAGGTGCAGGTCGCCACGGGCCGAGACGCGCAGGCGGTTGCAACTGGCGCAGAAGTGGGAGGCATAGGGCAGGATGAAACCGATGCGCCCGGCATAGTCCGGATGACGGAACTCCCGCGCCGGACCGGCGTCCTCCTTGCGCTCCAGCTCTTCCCAGCCCTGCTGGACCAGTTGCCGCAGCCAGGTTTCGCCGCGCAGGTGGTGGCGCTGGTAGTAGTCGGCGTTATCGTTGGTGCGCATCAGTTCGATGAAGCGCAGGGTCAGCGGCCGCTCGCGCAGCCAGTGCAGGAAGGCGGGCAGTTCGCGGTCGTTCTGCCCGCGGATCAGCACCGCATTGACTTTCAGCCGCCAGTTGTCGGCAAGGGCCTGGTCGATGTCCTGGAGGATTTGCTGCAACCGGTCGTGGCCGGTGATCAGGGCGAAATTGCCGGGTGTCAGGCTGTCGACGGACACATTGATCTGATCCAGGCCAGCCTCGCGCCAAGACTCCAGGTGTCGGCCCAGTTTCAGCCCGTTGGTGGTGACGGCGACGGTTTCGATGCCCGGCAGCTGCTTGCCGCGCCGGATGATCTCCGGCAGGTCCCGGCGCAGTGTCGGCTCGCCGCCGGTCAGGCGCAGCTTGCGGGTGCCCAGGCGGGCGAAGGCCGCGACCAGCCGGACCGCCTCGGCGGTGTCGAGGAAGCTGTCGTCATGGGTACGCTGGTAACCGTCCGGCAGGCAGTAGTCGCAGCGCATGTTGCAGACGTCGGTCAGGGACAGCCGTAGATAACGGAACTGCCGACCCCAGTTATCGTGAAGAATCAAGCGTAGCTCCTTTCCAGGGTCGGAGGCGGGGCGGTTGTCCGCCGCCGCCCGAAAAAACCAGCGATTCGGACGGTTGTCAGGCGATCCGGGCGCTTTGATGAGGTTCCAGGACTACTGCGATGCTTTTCGAGGTCGGCGTGTTGCTGTAATCGCCAACGCTGGTCAGCGGTACCAGTGGGTTAGTTTCCGGGTAGTAGGCGGCGACGTTGCCGGCCGGGATGCTGTAGGGCACCAGTTTGAAGCCGTCGACGCGACGCTCCTGGCCGTCGTTCCAGACCGAGCGGATGCTCACTTCCTGACCCTCGCTGAACCCCAGGCGCTCCAGGTCGGCGGGGTTGATGAAGACCACCTTGCGTTCGTTCTTGATACCGCGATAGCGGTCGTTCAGGCCGTAGATGGTGGTGTTGTATTGATCGTGGGAGCGCAGGGTCTGCATGATCAGCGTGGCATCGGTCAGGTGCTCGGCTGCGGCATCGTGGAGGATGTGCCGGGGCAGCTCATGGCTATGCATGATCGCCTTGCTGGCCGGAGTGTTCCAGCGGTGCTCGCGGGCGCTGTTGCCGAGGTAGAAGCCGCCGGGCTGGGCGATCTGCTGGTTGAAATCGGTAAAGCCGGGAATCACTTCGGCGATCAGGTCGCGGATGCGATCGTAATCCTCGATCAACTCCATCCAGTTCACCGGGTGGTTGCCCAGGGTCGCCTTGGCCATGCCGGCGATGATCGCCGGTTCCGAGCGCATTTCCAGGGAGAGCGGCTCCAGCACGCCGCTGGAGGCGTGCACCATGCTGAAAGAGTCCTCGACCGTTACGTGTTGCGAGCCAGTGGCCTGCATGTCGATGTCGGTGCGGCCCAGGCAGGGCAGGATCAGCGCGTTCTTGCCGGTGACCAGGTGCGAGCGGTTCAGCTTGGTGCTGATCTGCACGGTGAGGTCGCAATTGCGCAGCGCTTGCTCGGTAGCGGGGGTATCGGGTGTCGCTGCGGCGAAGTTGCCGCCGAGGCCGATGAAGACCCGACTTTTGCCTTCCAGCATGGCGTGGATCGCCGGCACCACCGCATGGCCGTGGTTGCGCGGCGGCTCGAAGCCGAAGCGTTCGGCGAGCTTGTCCAGCAGGGCAGCGGCGGGTTTCTCGTTGATCCCCATGGTACGGTCGCCCTGCACGTTGCTGTGGCCGCGCACCGGGCAGGCGCCGGCGCCGGGCTTGCCGAGGTTGCCGCGCAGCAGCAGCAGGTTGACGATCTCGTGGACGGTGGGCACGGAGTGCTTGTGCTGGGTGACGCCCATCGCCCAGGTGCAGATCACGCTGTCGGCCTTGGCATAGACTTGGGCGGCACTGACGATTTCCTCGCGGGTGAGGCCGGACTGTTCGAGGATCTTTTCCCAGGAGGTGGCTTTCACCTGGGCAAGGTAGTCGTCCATGCCCTGGGTGTGTTCGGCGATGAAGGCATGGTCGAACACCTGTTCGCCACGTTGCTGGGCTTCTTCCTCGAGTGCGATCAGCACCTTGACGATGCCGCGCACCGCCGCCATGTCGCCGCCGAGCTTGGGGGTGAAGTAGGCGGTGTTGAGCGGGGTGAAGCCGTTGGTCAGCATCTCCAGCGGGTTCTGCGGGTGCTGGAAGCGCTCCAGGCCACGCTCTTTGAGGGTGTTGAAGCAGAGCACCTGCTTGCCGTGCTTGATCACGTCGCGCAGGGTGTCGAGCATGCGCGGGTGGTTGGTGCCGGGGTTCTGGCCGAACACGAACACTGCGTCGGCTTGTTCGAAGTCGTCGATGGAGACGGTGCCCTTGCCGATGCCGATGCTGCTGATCAAGCCGTAGCCGCTCGCTTCATGGCACATGTTGGAACAGTCGGGAAAGTTGTTGGTACCGTAGGCGCGGGCGAACAACTGATAAAGGAAGGCCGCTTCGTTGCTGGCGCGTCCCGAAGTGTAGAACTCCACCTGGTCGGGCGAATCGAGCCCGCGCAGGGTCTCGCCGATCAGCGCGAAGGCGTCGTCCCAGGCGATCGGTTCGTAGTGATCGGTATTCGGGTTGTAGCGCATCGGTTCGGTGAGGCGACCTTGGTATTCCAGGAAGTAGTCGCTCTGCGCGTAGAGCGCGCTGACGCTGTGCTTGGCGAAGAAGGCCGCATCCACGGTGCGGCCGGTGGCTTCCCAGTTGACCGCCTTGGCGCCGTTCTCGCAAAAACGCACCATGCCAGGCTTGTGCTGCTCGCCCCAGGCGCAGCCCGGGCAGTCGAAGCCGTGCGGCTGGTTGGTGTTGAGCAGAGTGCGGACGTTGCGGGTGGCGTTGCCGCTGCTCAGCCAGAAGTGCTGGGTCGATTTGAGCGCGCCCCAGCCGCCCGCCGGGCCGTCGTAGGGTTTGTAGTAGGCGTCGGTTGCGTGTTTTTCGCTCATGGGGTCTCCTTGTGCGCGCAGGGCGCCGTGTCGAGCGCGGCGCCGGCGTAGAGGCGTGGTCCGCTGTGTCTGGGCAGGTGGATCAGGTTCAGGCCTTGCCGGCGCGCCAGTTGCACGGCCAGCACGCTCGGCGAGGCGAGATGGATCAGGGTCGAGAGGCCGGCGCGCAGTGCCTTCTGGATCAGTTCGGTGCTGCAGCGGCTGCTCATCACGGCGGCATGGCCGCGCAGGTCGCGCCGTGCCCGCAGGCTCGCGCCGATCAGTTTGTCCAGCGCGTTGTGCCGGCCGATATCCTCGCGGCAGGCCAACAATTGGCCGTCGGGGTCCAGCAGCGCCGCCGCATGGATCGCCCCGGCCTGGCCACCGAGTGTTTGTTGGCTGAACAGGTAGTCGCGCAGCGGTTCAAGCTGGCTGAGTGGCGGCGGCGGGCTGGCCTCCAGTCTGGGCAGTGGCGGCATCGCCTCGTCGAGCGATTCGATGCCGCAGATACCGCAGCCGGTGGCGCCCTGGCGGCGCTTGCGGGTTTGCTTGAGGCTGTCCAGCACACGGGGACTGAGGTGGATGTCGGCGGCAAGCGCGGTGGCCGCAGATGTATCCAGATGGCAGGAAAGGGGCGCTGCCTCGATGGACCAGTCGCGGATCTCATCGGCGCTGTTTATCACGCCTTCGCTCAGGGAGAAGCCGAACAGGAAGTCTTCCAGATCCCGGGGGGTCACCATCATCACGGCGTGACCGAGGCCGTTGTAGCTGATCGCCAGCGGCATCTCTTCGATCAGTTGGGCACTGGCCTGCTGCCGGGTATGCATGTCCAGATAGTCGCTGCTTGCCATTCCGTCATAGTGCAAGGTTTCGCTTGGTTCTGCGGTGGCTGGTGGAATATTGATTGAGATCATGGACAGACTTGGCTGAATGCTATAGGGCTCTTGCAGTAAAGCCTAAGTCCTGCCTGTGCTGTGCGTCCAATCGCCAGTGTTGATCCGGTGATCGACGCTATCTATGAAGGGTGCGAGGTGTCACTCGGAAAATATCGAGCAGAAGACATCCGGCAGGACCTGTGTCTTGAAGTTTTGCGCATTGATCCACTGCTCGGCTTGCTGCATCAGGGCGCGGGTCAGGGGGTTGAGCTCGCTGCTGCGGCAGATCAGCGCCAGTGGTAATTGGTTCAAGGCGACCGCGAGTGGTTCGACGCGGAGTTGGTCGAACAGGGGAGAGGTAGGGGCTGGCAGGGGGATGAGCGTGCAGCACAATCCGGTGTTTACGCACTCAATGAGGTGGTCGACGGCGTCGGATTCGATCACTGGCTGTAGTACAACACCATGCGCCGCGGCACTGCTGTCGATCCCCTGGCGGAAACGCATCGATGTGCTCAGCAGTCCCAGTGGCACCTCGGCGATACGATTCCAGTCGAGTGGGCCGTCACCCTCGGTAAACTCGAACAGTGCCGGATGGTAAAGCAGGCCGATGGCGGGACTGCCCAATGGCAGGATGCGGCAGCGGTCGGTCTCGATCTGCGGCAGGTAGGTGAGCCCCACATCGAGGGTGTTGTTGTCGATCCGTTCGAGAATACTGCCGGAGCTCAGTGCATGCAGTTGATAGCGCACCTGCGGCGCTTGTTCACGCAGCAGTTTGAGCAGCGGCAGCAGGCAGACATGGCTGAGTGGCACCATGCCGATGCGCAAGGTGCCGACCAGTGTGCCCTTGAGGCGATTGGCCTCGGTTTTCATCCCGTCGTAGGCGTTGACCACCTGGCGCGCCCAGGCCAGCAGGCGCTTGCCTTCGGGCGTGAAGCCCTCGAAGCGCTGGTTGCGCAGCACCAGCGGCACGCCCAGCTCTTCTTCAAGGCGCTTGAGGCGCATTGACAGAGTCGGCTGGGTTACATGACAGGCATCGGCCGCATGGCTGAAGTGACCGTAGTGATCGAGTGCGCAGAGAAACTGTAGTTGTTTGATATCCATGCTTCTTGCCCGATTTGGCCAGTTTCAGCGCGCCATGCTAGCCATACCCTGTTTTGCTCCAGGTTCTGTAGGGATGGCCGATGCGGCAGGTTGTTGCCCTGAAACGCCCGATACCCCGGCGAGCGGGGTATCGGGCGTAGCGGCGAGTATCGCTTATTTGTTTCGTTTATGCGCTTTGGCTTTCGCCTGCGTTGACAGATGAGGTCAAGGATGTTTCATGTGGTGGGATTGACAAAGGGCTCTTGTGGTGCAGCGCGGTGGTTGCCGTGGTGATGGCTGCCGTGGCGGCGCTGGCCTGTGGTTTATAGGCCAGGTAATACGCGAGGCCGACGAACAGGGCACCGCCTGCGGCATTGCCGAGAAACACGGAGACAAAGTTGGGCAGATATTGGCTCCAGGTTACCGCGCCGGCAAAGATTGCGGCCGGAACGACAAACATATTGGCGACGACGTGCTGGAAACCGATCGCGACGAACGCCATTACCGGGAACCAGATACCGAGAACCTTGCCGGCAACATCCTTGCTGGCGTAGCCGAGCCATACGCCCAGGCAGACCAGCCAGTTACAGCCGATACCGGAAATGAACGCATGCATGAAGCTGTCGTTGACCTTGGCCTGTGCGATGCCGACGGTCTTGGCCAGGAAGGCGCCTTCGGTCAGGCCCAGGACATGACCGAAGAAGTAGGCCACGGCAATGGCGCCGGCGAAGTTGGCGAGCGTGATCACTCCCCAGTTTCGGATCACGGCGCCAACGACGATGCGGCGGGCAAACAGGGCCATCGGCAAGGTCATCATGTTGCCGGTCAGTAGTTCACCGCCGGCGATGATCGTCAGGATCAGACCGACCGGAAACACCGCAGCGCCAAGAAAGGCCGAGAACGAACCCCATTCGGTGGGTAAGGTGCCAATGACGCGAATATCGAGTAGAAAGCCGATGGCAATGAATGCGCCAGCCAGGAAGCCCAGGATGAGCATCGGCAGGAGGAGCATGCGGCTTTTCTTCTCGCCTGCACTAATGGCCAGTTCGGCAATTTCGGGTGGAGAGTAAAGGGACATGGGCGTCGATCCAGAAGATGAAGTGTTGATCGGGGTCATGGACAAATTTTTCTGAATTCTATATGGCACTTGTGGTCAAGCCTAAGTGCAGCCTGCGCTGCATGTCCAATCGCCAGTGTTGATCTGGTAATCGATGCCGTCTATGGGCGTGCTGGCCATCATCCGGAAGCTGTTTTCAGATAACCGGTTTCTCTGCAGCAGAGATTTTTGCAGGGCCTTGGCGGCGCATTATCGAGCCAAGCCAAGCCAACCTCCCGTGAGTCCTCTTTCCAGTTCCAGACAATGCGTAGCGCAATCTCCTCTGGCGTGGATGCCTGTCCGATTGCCCTTTTTGAATTTCACTATCGACAGCGGGTTTAAAAACATGGCGCTTTTTATGATAAAACCACGCACCTGTTTCTCTGCTTGACTATGACTGGCAACACATCTGGAGCGGTATGACAGATTTTGATGCAGCGCTCTATCAAACACCGTTGCTAGGTGTCGTCGCTTACAGTGGCACCGGCAAAACCACCCTGATCGAGGGGCTGTTGCCATTGCTGGTACAAAAAGGCTTGAGAGTAGCGGTCATCAAACATGCTCATCATCAGTTCGATGTCGATACGGCGGGCAAGGACAGCTACCGTTTCCGCCAGGCGGGAGCCGCCCCGACCATCGTTGCGTCGCAACACCGTTTTGCCGTCATGATGGAAACCCCAGGGCAACATGACTTGAATCTGTCCGTCTTGATCGAGTATGCGCTGTTGTCGGCGCCAGACATGATCCTGATCGAGGGATTCAAGTCGTGGCCCTTGCCCAAGCTTGAACTTCATCGCCCGGTTCTCGGACATCCACTTCACGCCAGGGCGGATGGCTGGATTCGAGCCGTGGCTTCGAATGAGGACATTGAGCTTCCGCCGGATGTGGAGCGTTTGCCGCTGGATGATCTGGAGGTTCTTTCGCGCTGGGTGTCAGCCTGGCCGGCTCGCTGGGAGAATATGCGGCACAGCCCTCGGTCCTGTGGGGACTTGAACGCCGATACTTCCACGTAATGAGCGGGTTTGCCAGGATAGGGCGGGCAGGGTTGCAACGCTGAGCGTGGCTTTGAGCGGGGAAACCGGAATGCACATGTGCACTCCGGTTTGAGGATGGCTCCGCGGCCTGGACTCAAATAGAAGGGTAAGCACCTGTTTTCAAATGAAATTTTTCCGATTTCTAAAATCTTTATCCCTACGGTTATCCTAATTAAGCCCTGATTCTATGCGAACTCTTTGGATCCCCATGAGCACGGCAGTTGCGTCCGTCCCGTCTACCGATCAGTGCAGTAGTTCGTTCCTCGTGATCACTGTGTCCGTCCGAAACGGACTTTAGTTGGGTAGTTTAGGTATTGAGAAAGACGTCCTGAATTTCGACAGGTTTTGATTCGTAGTTTGCATTCCTACCGGCCAATCAATGGCATTGATGCTGACCATCTTTTGCATCCGGCTTGACCGATACTCGTAGAGAAGGTGATCGGCAGTGAGCAACCCGGACTGGTCAGTCGTGACAGGCAGCAATCGGCCCAAAAGCAGTCAGTCGGTCTAGTCTCGGCTTGTGATAGTCGCGCATGAGCGAGTAGTCGTGCGCATTGATCGTCAGCTTGATCTAATTGTGCAGGATTTTGCCGGTAATAGCCCGAAACGTTGGCGTTTCACGCTCGCAGTGGCCACACGCAGTGTCAACGGTCTGGGGATTATTAGGACGATCCGAACAGCGTTTTATGCGAAAGGCTCATTGAGCGGCGTGAAGCTGGAATACAAGTCCTCCCCTTCGGGAGGCTTGCAAATTTGAGAGTTGCTACAGAGTCGGGCTGACTCTAAATAACGGCGGTTGATTCTTGTATTGACATATCGGTAAATCTCGATGTGATCAGGTTATGGAATTGATCGAAATATTCAAAGCCCTCTCAAACCCTACACGCCTTGAAATCTTGAAAGGCTTGAAGGACCCCGTAAAGAACTTCCCTCCGCAGGATGAAGGTGACGTTCTCACGGTGGGGGTCTGCGTCAGTAGTATTCAAGAAGGTATCGGGCTGTCGCAGTCAACGGTGTCTGGTTATCTGCAACTCTGCAACGAGTGGGCTTGGTCGAAGTCAGGCGCATCGGTCAGTGGACCTACTACAAGCGCAATGAAGCAACCATCAGTGCGCTTGCCGAGATCATAGGGAAAGGTCTGTAATTTTTTTACTGCATTATATCGATATATCCCGATATCCATTTTTGTCGATACGAGGATTTTTAATGAAAGCGATAATGCTTAAATCATTTGGCGGCCCGGAATCGTTCGAACTCTGCGACGTGCCCAAGCCAGTGCCGCGTGCGGGACAAGTCCTGGTGCGAGTACACGCAACCTCCATCAACCCCTTGGATTATCAGGTTCGACGTGGCGATTATCCCGACTTGGTGCAACTGCCGGCCATTACCGGACACGACGTATCGGGCGTTATCGAAGAAGTTGGACCGGGTGTGACGACCTTCGCTCCGGGAGACGAAGTCTGGTACACCCCGCAAATATTTGACGGACCAGGAAGTTATGCCGAGTACCACGTTGCTGCCGAAAGCATTATCGGGAAGAAGCCTCCGGCGCTGAGCCATCTCGAGGCGGCCAGCCTGACCCTGGTTGGCGGGACAGCGTGGGAAGCATTGGTCGTGCGTGCGGCGCTCAGAGTGGGGGAGAGCATCCTGGTGCATGGCGGCGCGGGAGGCGTCGGTCATGTGGCGATCCAGTTGGCAAAAGCCATGGGCGCCAGGGTGTTCACCACCGTGCGCGAAGCAAACTTCGAGTTCGCACGGAGTCTGGGTGCCGATGTGGTCATCGACTACAAGAAAGAGGATTACGTCGACGCCATCCTGCGGGAAACCGGTGGCCACGGCGTCGATGTGGTGTTCGACACCATCGGCGGCAACACATTGTCGCGTAGCGCCGACGCGCTCGCACAACTTGGTCGCGTGGTCTCGATTGTGGACATTGCCCAGCCACAAAACCTCGTGCAGGCCTGGGGTAAGAACGCCAGTTATCACTTCGTTTTCACCAGACAGAACCGCGGCAAGCTTGATGAACTGAGCGCATTGGTAGCGCGCGGTCAGCTGCGGCCACATGTTGGCGCGGTCTACTCGCTTGCCGACATTGCGCTCGCCCATGCCCGGTTGGAGAGTCCCAACAATGGCATTCAAGGAAAAATCGCGATTGCAGTCGAGCCATCGCTCATCTCGTAAGTGCGTACTTTTAACCGTTTAAGTCATATCAGAGGAGTGCGCGACATAAGGGTAATCCCTTTTATCGAACTGATCTTTATCCCAAACTCTACCCTTAAAATTGCTAGCACCCACCAGAATTCGACAGAACGCCAAAACGAAAAAACCCGCCAGAAGGCGGGTTTTTCGGGGGTTTCAGAGATTTTGGAAGCCTTCTCTGGAACCTTGTCTGGCTCCGCGACCTGGACTCGAACCAGGGACCCAGTGATTAACAGTCACTTGCTCTACCGACTGAGCTATCGCGGAACAGCGGACGGTATCCTACTGTTTCTTAAACGGAAGTCAACCCTTGTCGACCAAGAACCTGAACGATGGCATCGGTAACGTAGTCCAGGTTCCGAGTGTTGAGCGCTGCCGCGCAGATACGTCCGGTACCGACGATATAGACGCCGTAATCGTTACGTAGTTGATCCACCTGATCGATATTGAGGCCTGAAAACGAGAACATGCCGCGTTGGCGGCTGACAAAGCTGAAATCCTGCTGCACGCCCTTGGCAGCCAGCTGCCTGACCATTTCGAGGCGTATACGGTGAATGCGCTGGCGCATCTCGGCCAGTTCGACTTCCCAGATTGCTCTCAGCTCAGAGCTGTTGAGTACGCTGGAGACGATACTGGCACCATGGATTGGTGGGTTGGAATAATTGGTGCGGATCACGCGTTTGATTTGCGAAAGTACCCGGGCGGACTCGTCGCGATTCTGGGTTACCAGAGAGATCGCGCCGACCCGCTCGCCATACAGCGAGAAGGATTTGGAGAATGAGCTGGAAATCACGAAGCTCATGCCTGACTCGGCAAATAGCCGGACGGCGAGGGCATCTTCTTCGATACCGTCACCAAAGCCCTGGTAGGCGATGTCCACGAAGGGAACATGATCCCGGGCCTTGAGCACATCGATGATCTTTTTCCAGTCCTCCGGGGCCAGGTCGACACCGGTCGGGTTGTGGCAACAGGCATGTAGCACGACGATCGAGCGCGGCGGGAGCTCGTTCAGATCGGCGAGCATGCCGGTTCGGTCGACATCGTGGCTGCTGGCGTCATAGTAGCGATAGTTTTTTACCGGATAGCCGGCGGATTGGAACAGGGCGCGATGATTTTCCCAACTGGGGTCGCTGATGGCGACAGTCGCATCCGGCAACAGGCGCTTGAGAAAATCGGCACCGACCTTGAGTGCACCGGTACCACCCAGGGATTGTGCGGTGACCACTCGTCCTTCTTCGAGCAGGGAAGAGTTCTGGCCGAATAACAATTTCTGCACAACGGTAGAATAGGCAGCGATACCATCGACTGGTAGATAGCCGCGTGGTGCCTGGATTTCGAGACGGGATTTCTCGACATCGGCTACCGCGCGCAGTAGAGGAATCCGCCCCTCCTCGTTGTAGTACACGCCTACCCCAAGATTGACCTTGTTCGGCCGGGGGTCGGCGTTGAAGGCTTCGGTCAGGCCCAGGATCGGGTCGCGGGGCGCCATTTCGACAGCAGAAAACAAACTCATGATAAGAGCTCGGAGTTGAAGAAGGGAGTGAGTGGTGCATCACCCTTGCTTGATCGGATATCAGGGCGATGTGCAAATGGTCGGCAGTATAACGGCCATATCCGGTTACTGCGATAATGCCGGAGTTCATTTGTGGGCATTCGGTCCGGAACTTTGGTATGAGATTCCCGGCAGGGAATGAAACCATCGAGCTGCCATCTGGCGCGCCGGCTTGAAATCCACAGGCGAAATTTCATGTAGTAGCTGTTTTACGCTGCTCCGTCTTTTCCGAGCGCCGAAAACTCAAGAGGTTGATATGTCCGAATTCCAACTGATCACGCGTTTCGCACCAGCCGGCGATCAACCGGAAGCCATTCGCCAGATGGTCGAAGGGCTCGAGGCAGGTCTCTCTCACCAGACCCTGCTGGGGGTAACCGGTTCGGGCAAGACCTTCAGCATCGCCAATGTCATTTCCCGGATGCAGCGGCCGACCCTGGTGCTGGCACCGAACAAGACCCTGGCCGCGCAGCTCTACGGCGAGTTCAAATCGTTCTTTCCGCACAACGCGGTGGAGTACTTCGTTTCCTACTACGACTACTACCAGCCGGAAGCCTATGTACCGTCCTCGGATACCTACATCGAGAAAGACGCCTCGATCAACGATCACATTGAACAGATGCGCCTCTCGGCGACCAAGGCACTGATGGAGCGCCCGGATGCGATCATCGTCGCCACCGTTTCCTCCATCTATGGCCTGGGCGATCCGGCCAGCTACCTGAAGATGGTCCTGCACCTGGATCGCGGCGACCGCATCGACCAGCGTGCCTTGTTGCGCCGCCTGGCGGAGTTGCAGTACACCCGCAACGATATGGATTTCGCCCGCGCCAGCTTCCGCGTGCGCGGTGATGTGATCGACATCTATCCGGCCGAATCCGAACTGGAAGCGATCCGCGTCGAGTTGTTCGACGACGAGGTGGAAAACATTGCTGCCTTCGATCCGCTGACCGGCGAGGTGATTCGCAAGTTGCCGCGCTTCACCTTCTATCCTAAAAGCCACTACGTGACGCCACGGGAGACGATCCTGGAGGCCATCGAGCAGATCAAGGCAGAGCTGCGAGAACGTCTGGAGAGCCTGCGCGCAAAGGGTAAATTGCTGGAGGCACAGCGGCTGGAGCAGCGCACGCGTTTCGATCTGGAAATGATGCTAGAGCTGGGTTACTGCAACGGTATCGAGAACTACTCCCGCTATCTTTCCGGTCGGGCACCAGGCCTGCCGCCACCGACGCTCTACGACTACTTGCCAGCCCAGGCGCTGCTGGTGATCGACGAATCTCATGTCACCGTGCCGCAGATAGGTGCCATGTACAAGGGTGACCGATCGCGCAAGGAAACCCTGGTGGAATATGGCTTTCGCTTGCCCTCAGCACTGGACAACCGGCCGATGCGCTTTGAGGAGTGGGAGGCGGTCGTCCCGCAAACCATTTTTGTTTCCGCGACACCCGGCCCTTACGAGGCTGAGCATGCTGGCCGAGTGATCGAGCAGGTAGTCCGACCGACCGGCCTGGTCGATCCACAGATCGAAGTGCGCCCGGCCAGGACTCAGGTAGACGATCTGCTATCGGAAATCCACAAACGTGTCGCCGTTGCAGAACGGGTGCTGGTGACCACACTGACCAAGCGCATGGCCGAGGATCTGACCGATTATCTGAGCGACCACGATGTGCGGGTGCGTTACCTGCATTCGGATATCGACACCGTCGAGCGAGTCGAGATCATTCGCGATTTGCGTACGGGGGCCTTTGATGTGTTGGTGGGCATCAACCTGCTGCGCGAGGGGTTGGATATGCCCGAAGTATCGTTGGTGGCGATCCTCGATGCTGATAAAGAAGGTTTTCTGCGTTCCGAACGTTCGCTGATTCAGACTATCGGCCGTGCCGCCCGCAACCTCAACGGCCGGGCGATTCTCTATGCCGATGACATCACCGGTTCGATGCGGCGTGCTATCGACGAAACAGAGCGGCGGCGTACCAGGCAACTGGCTTTCAACCAGGAACATGGCATCGTGCCGCGCGGCGTAAAGAAGGATATCCGCGATATTCTCGAAGGAGCCATCGCGCCCGGTTCGCGCAGCGGCAAGCGCAAGGCACAGGCCAAGGCGGCGGAAGAAGCTGGCAAGTACGCCCAGGAGCTGCGTTCGTCCAGCGAAATTACCAAACGCATCCGGGTGCTGGAGGAAAAAATGCTGGAACTAGCCCGCGACCTGGAATTCGAAGCCGCCGCGCAGGTACGCGACCAGATACAGGCATTGCGCGGACGGTTATTGGAGGTATGAAAAAGCAGCGGACTACAGGTTTTAGGTAAAACAAGCGGGAAAAGCTTGACAGGGCAAAGCATACAGCTTGGTGTACCATCCCGCCTTTCGTTTCAGTCGTTTCGAGATTCCCGATGACCACCGTTCGTACCCGCATTGCTCCGTCTCCCACCGGTGATCCGCACGTCGGCACTGCTTATATAGCGTTGTTCAATCTGTGTTTTGCCCGCCTGCATGGTGGTCAGTTCATCCTGCGCATCGAAGATACTGACCAGTTGCGCTCGACTCGCGAGTCGGAGCAGCAGATTTTCGATGCCTTGCGCTGGCTGGGCCTGGAATGGGATGAGGGGCCGGATGTGGGTGGTCCGCATGGCCCCTATCGGCAGAGCGAGCGTGGCGATATCTATAAGAAGTATTCGGACGAACTGGTTACCAAAGGCCATGCGTTTCCCTGTTTCTGTTCTGCCGAGCGCCTGGAGCGGATGCGTGCGCAACAGATGGCCAAGAAGGAAACGCCGCGCTACGACGGACATTGCATGCATCTTGCGCCCGACGAGGCGCTGCGCCGTATCGCTGCCGGTGAGTCGTATGTGACGCGTATGAAAGTGCCGAGCGAAGGTATCTGCGTGGTACCGGACATGCTGCGTGGCGACGTAGAGATTCCCTGGGATCGCATGGACATGCAGGTGTTGATGAAGGCCGACGGCCTGCCCACCTATTTTCTTGCCAACGTGGTTGACGACCACCTGATGGGTATCACCCATGTGCTGCGTGGTGAAGAGTGGCTGCCCTCGGCACCCAAGCTGATCAAACTCTACGAGTATTTCGGCTGGGAGCAGCCTGCCCTGTGCTATATGCCGCTACTGCGCAACCCAGACAAGAGCAAGCTCTCCAAGCGCAAAAACCCCACCTCCATCACTTTTTACCAGCGCATGGGGTTTTTGCCCGAGGCGATGCTGAATTATCTGGGGCGCATGGGCTGGTCCATGCCGGACGAGCGGGAAAAATTTACCCTCCGAGAGATGATCGAGCACTTCGATATCCAGCGCGTATCGCTGGGCGGACCGATCTTCGATATGGAAAAGCTGTCCTGGCTCAATGGTCAATGGATTCGGGAATTGAGTGTCGATGCTTTCGCAACGCAAGTGCAAAAGTGGGCGCTCAATCACGAATATCTGATGAAAATTACGCCACATGTGCAGGGTAGGGTAGAGACTTTCAGCCAGATCGAGCCTCTAGCCGGATTCTTCTTTCGTGGAGCGCTCGATCTCGATCCGGCGTTATTCGTTCACAAGAAACTGGATGCAGATCAGGTTCGGCAGTTGCTGCAATTGATTCTGTGGAAGCTGGAAGCCTTGCGCCAGTGGGAAAAAGATCGCATCACTGGCTGCATCCAAAGCGTATCCGAGCATTTGGGACTCAAACTGCGCGATGCCATGCCTTTGATGTTCGCTGCGATTACCGGTCAGGCGAGTTCGGTATCGGTTTTGGATGCCATGGAGATCCTAGGCCCGGATCTGACCCGTTTCCGCCTGCGCCAAGCGCTTGAGTTGCTGGGTGGGGCTTCCAAGAAAGAAACCAATGAATGGGAAAAGCTGCTGGCTTCGATAGCGTAGGAAACTTTTTTCGACTGTTTGGGGGGGGCAAGCGCACCCTGATAAGATGAGGTTGGCATGGTGCTGTGTCGTTTGTTTGGTGCAGCCAAGCCTCTCCCCGCGCCTTGCTTTGCGCCAGAACGGGTCCCGTCGCAACGTGGAAACGGCGGATGACTGGCTCTGGCCTCGATACGAATTTTGACTACCGCCTAAGTCTTTGTTCTTGAGTTGAAAAGCTAGGTGAGTAAGGAATAATTCTATTGACAGTACCAAGGCTCGCCCATAATATGCGCCCCGTCCTTGAGATGGGGCTATAGCTCAGCTGGGAGAGCGCTTGCATGGCATGCAAGAGGTCGACGGTTCGATCCCGTCTAGCTCCACCAATCTCGTGACATATGCCTGTATTCAGCATTATGTTGAATAGGCGTGTGCAGAAGGGTTTGCGTCCCCTTCGTCTAGTGGCCTAGGACACCGCCCTTTCACGGCGGTAACAGGGGTTCGAGTCCCCTAGGGGACGCCAGTTTGAAGTCACAGCAGTTCGTCTGTGCCGTCGCGAGACGCAAAATCGGGGCTATAGCTCAGCTGGGAGAGCGCTTGCATGGCATGCAAGAGGTCGACGGTTCGATCCCGTCTAGCTCCACCAATTCCACGATAGGTCAGTCGCTGTACTGGCCTTTTCCTTCGAAGGTCATGTCCCCTTCGTCTAGTGGCCTAGGACACCGCCCTTTCACGGCGGTAACAGGGGTTCGAGTCCCCTAGGGGACGCCAGTTTTACCCGCTTTGGGTATCAAAGGGTTGCTCATCTGGAGCAACCCTTTTTGTTATTCAGACTTGTGTTGAATCGTCCACCTGTCCGCATGGATACTGAGTAATCAGCTGTCAAACTACCAATTGACTTGTTTGGCTGGTTGAATGGGGCGAGACGAAAGCGGGCCAGTTTCGAATCATCACCCTGCTTTCCCCGATGTAAAACGCCATCGAGCAACTAGCCAGGCACCAGCCAATTGGCGAGGGAGGTTTCCTATGCTTTGGGACAGGCCCGACCCCTTCACTATCGATGTCCAGGTCGAAAGCGAGCACATCGATAGTTTGGGGCATGTCAACAATGTGATTTATGTAACTTGGCTGGAGCGTTGTGCCTGGATGCATTCCTCCAGTCTGGGCCTGGATATCCGCGATTATCGTTTCCTGGACCGGGCCATGGCGGTTCTACGCCATGAAATCGATTACTTGGCCAGCGCCTACCTGGGTGATCGCTTGAAGCTGGCGACCTGGATCGTCGATTCGGACCGGCGCTTGAAAATGCGGCGCCAGTTCCAACTGGTCAGGCCGAGGGATGGTATTACCTTGCTGCGTGCCTTGACGACGTTTGTTTGCATCGAATTGTCCAGTGGCAAACCGAAGCGCATGCCCCCTGAGTTCATTCAGGGGTATGGCAAGGCTTTGGTTATGCCTTCATCAGATTGATGGAGGCTTTTGTGATCGATAGTGACTCTGAATCGATCGAAACCGGGCTTTATTGTCATGGCTTTTGCTAGATATCAGCCTTTGCGATACTTTCTCTCGTTTTCAGGTATTTTGCCTGGCAGGTGGCGTAGACTTTCTTATTGGGGTAGCGCTTGACCGCGGATTCCATGGTCTGCATGCTTGCGCCGCCTCGGATGTGCTCAGGCAGGCCTGTGCAATGCGTAAATGGTTGCCATGGAGTTTTCGGCTGGCCGGCCTGTTCAGCTGTCGCTGGCGATTTGATTGGCTCTGCGAATAATGCCGCAAAAAAGGATCTGCCATGGCTGCGTACGACATACTCATTGCTGATGATCACCCGCTGTTCAGAAGCGCCTTGCACCAAGCCTTGACGCTGGGATTCGGTTCAAACATGCACCTGGTCGAGGCGGCCAGCATTGCCGAGCTGGAGAGTCGCCTGAATGAGCGCTCGGACTGGGATTTGGTGCTGCTGGATCTGAACATGCCTGGCGCTTACGGTTTTTCCGGTCTGGTTCTACTGCGTGGCCAGTATCCTCATCTTCCCGTAGTGATGATTTCCGCTCAGGAGGAGCCAGCCGTGGTTTCGCGTGCGCGCGAATTCGGTGCCAGTGGATTCATTCCTAAATCCAGCCCCTTGGAAACCATTCAGGAGGCTGTGCGTAGCGTGCTCGACGGTGATCTATGGTGGCCGACGAAGATTCTCGAAACAGCGCAGATTACCGATGAAGTGAAAGCTGTCACGGCTGGTCTCTCCAGTCTTACCCCGCAGCAATTCCGTGTTCTGACGATGGTCTGCGATGGCCTGCTGAATAAACAGATCGCTTATGAGTTGAATGTCTCGGAAGCGACTATCAAGGCTCACGTTACAGCGATTTTCCGCAAGCTTGGTGTTCGTACCCGTACCCAGGCGGCATTGCTGCTGCAGCAGATGGAGTCTATTCCTTCTTGAGTATTCTTCTCGCAGTGCTGGCGGCCGCAGGATTTCGGCGCTACGCCTGACGCCAGCGGTCATGTTCTGGCATTGTTCCGCAAATTCGTCTTCGTGGACGATCCAGGGCCGTTTCGCAAAGCTGCTCAGGATGCTTCTGCTCTGATGACCGCCTGCGACAGGAGTAGATATTCGATGGTGCGGGAAAGGTTTTTCTGCCAGATGACGGCACCTAATATCTGCAGTTACCTGCGAGGAAATACATATTCATATGACAGATAAGTCATATCTTTATTAGCTGATTTAGAGATAAGTTTAGCGGCTGTAGAATCCTGTGCGGCACTGTCATCTGCCAGACACGAATCAACGAGGAAACACTTGCATGAGCAATCTGAACGTCGAGCGAGTGCTCAGCGTGCATCATTGGAACGACACGCTGTTCAGCTTCAAGACGACCCGCAATCAAAGTCTGCGTTTCGAGAATGGCCAGTTCGTGATGATCGGGTTGGAAGTCGATGGAAAACCCCTAATGCGTGCCTACAGCATCGCCAGCCCCAACTACGAAGAGCACCTGGAGTTCTTCAGTATCAAGGTGCCGAATGGTCCGCTGACTTCACGTCTGCAGCATCTGAAGGAAGGCGATGAGCTGAAAGTCAGCCGCAAGCCCACTGGGACCCTGATTCTGGGTGATCTCCTGCCTGGCAAGCATCTCTATCTGCTCAGTACCGGAACTGGCCTGGCGCCGTTCATGAGTCTGATTCAGGATCCGGATGTCTACGAGCGTTTCGAAAAAGTGGTCCTGATCCATGGTGTTCGCTATGTGAGCGAAGTGGCCTATCGCGATTTCATCACTCAGCATCTGCCGGAAAACGAATTCTTCGGTGAAGCGGTACGGGAAAAATTGATTTATTATCCGACGGTTACTCGTGAGCCCTTCGAAAACCAGGGGCGTTTGACCGATCTGATGCGCAGCGGCAAGCTGTTCGACGATATCGGACTGCCGCCAATCAATTCGCAGGACGATCGCGCCATGATTTGCGGCAGCCCGAGCATGTTGGACGAAACCAGCGAAGTGCTCGACGGCTTTGGCCTGAAGGTTTCGCCGCGCATGGGCGAGCCTGGTGATTATCTGATCGAGCGCGCCTTCGTCGAAAAATAAGGCCTGCACTGCAAGCCGGAAATGTCGGACGCCAAGCAACCGCTAGGCAAAGTCAGGAAGAGATGAGCACTTGTGATGCGAGGTCTCTTTCTTCCTGTCTCCTATTGTGTGGCAGCTACAAATAACCCGAACAGCACTTCTTGAATTTCAGGCCGCTACCACAAGGGCATGCATCATTACGCCCGGTTTTTAGTGGCACGGTCGGGTCGATGAAATACCAGCGGCCGTCGTTCTGTACGAACGAAGAGCGTTCATGATGTACCTGAGTTCCGTTATGGTCGTGCCAGCGGGCAGTAAAGACGATCAAGGCATGCTCGGGTTTGCCGCCGAATACCTGGCTGTCCTCGATTTCCAGCCCCAGCCAGGTGCTTGCCGTGCTCCACTGACGTATCGACTCCAGATCCAGTCCCGACTGTTGGGCGGGGAGAGTGGTTTCTTTCAGATAATCGATCAACCCAAGCACATAAGCGCTATAGCGTGAGCGCATCAAGCTCTCGGCACAGGGTGCGGGTTGTCCTGAGTGATAACGGCCGCAACATTGATCCAGCAGGTTGGTACTGCCGCATGGGCAACTGGGAGATGTATGGGGCATCGTTACCACCAGAATTTTCCGAACAAATGGGGATTGGCCCAGAATTTAGCGTTCAGCCAGTCAGGCACCTGCTTGTAGTCGAGTAAATCATAAGTGAACAACGTGAGTACCTGTCCGTCACGCTGGAAACGCTGGTTTACCTTCAGGGCTAGGGCATAGAAATCGGTCAGCTGCCAGTCTGCCGCCTGCAGGTCGATAAGTACGGCCAGGCGATTAGCGTTGAGATTGCGCAAGCCTCCCAGTAATTCCAGACCGGTGCGTTTGGGCAGGTGTTCCAGGCAATCTGCGATGATGGCCATGTCGTAGCGCTGCCCGGCCAGTGCTTGCGGAAGCGGTGCGCCTTCGGCCTGGTCGAGATGGCAGGCATGGGACTGGCAGTAGGCTTCGAGCGCAGGAAGGCTGCTGCTTCCGACACTTAGCAGGCGTACCGGTGCGTGGTGTTCAAGCAAAGCCGCCAAGGCTTGTTGCGGGGATTGTAAACTGTCTGTCACTCGCGAATCCTCGTTTTGGGATGGAGAGACTAACGCGGAGCGATTGGTTGGCCTAGTGGTCTCTGTAAGGCGTCAAGGAGCGCAACGCGCTGGCTGGCTTTGTCGGTATCCGCTTTACCATCATCGGTTGTACTGGTCGCCCGGGCTCTGCTACTTACAATCAGCAGCTTGCCAAACGTCGGGTTGATTACCTGGCCCTTGCCTGCGCCTTGCGCAGCAGTATGTTGCGGCTGATCGGCGCAGTTGAAAGCCAGTTGTTGACAGGTAACATGATCGAGCTCGCTGAACCTTTGCCTCAAAGTTGATGTGCAGTGTTTGTTGAAAGCCCTGGACGTATCAGAAATACGGTCTTGCCGCCGCCAGGGCGACTGTCAATAAGCCGAGCGACAGATTGACGCCTACCAGATGGCGAATCCTGCCAAGGATATTGCCTCCATTCGGCCAGTCCTCGCTGTTTACTGCCTGTTCGAGCCGTGGAAATAGCTGCAGTGCTATTCTCAAAAACACTGCCAGCATCATCAGATAGAGTCCAGCCATGATGTGTACGTAACCTGGTGCACCGACGAATCCGGCAAAACGCATATGCCAGATTCCCATGCCGCTCATCGGTAAGACCAACACTGCGAGCCAGACCCATAGAAAAAATCGGCGAAAGACGGTCACCCATAGCTTCAGGCGTTCTGGTGGCTGCAGTATGGCGGCGGCACTGGGGCGCAGCACCATCCAGGCGAAGAACATACCACCAACCCAGAGCATTGCTGCCAATACGTGGAGGCTGTAGAGCAGAGAGTAAAGTGTCATGGAAAGGGAAATCTCTTCTGTCGGCTGAAAGGGCTCGCGGTATGATAGCGCCTTCTGTGCGACACGATTAGCTCGTGTTGTGCTTGGTTGGTAGCTGGCCTGTCCACCAAAATCCTTTTTAATCAAAGGGTTGAACGGCGACAAACAGCATATTAATGATACAGTCAGAGCCGTATGGCTACTTTATTGACCCGCTTGCGGGGGTGCGAAACTTCCGTTTACGGGAGAGGTACGCCTCAAAAAATGACCAGAAATGGTCAAGTTATGATCAATATCCTGTTAAGGATCGGTCTCTCACGAAGAGATTGTGTAACAAAATATTACGCGCCCTGAGGGTTCCAGTCCCTCAGGGACGCCAAAACCTTCAGGTCTGATCCTACAGACCCACACCGACCCCAAAAGGGCCGGGTTCTTTCCTGTATCCAATTATCCAATCAGGCACCAGAGCGGTAGCTCTGGACCGCATTGCTCAACCTCGCTGATACAGGAGGTACCGAGCCTGGCGTGTACCCGCCAGTTCACTAAGTCGGCATGCAATCGGGGCCAACCCGGCTGTGTGAAGCCCGACCAACAATGCTCCTCTCCGTAAGGACTACCTAACCCGGTAACGGATAAGGTATCGCCGCCGAGTTGCACGGAGGCAGAGGAGCTAGTGACCCAACCCGCATGGCTAACCTAGGTGAACCATCGTCTGAACCCTCGTAACTATCGACGGGCCTACGGCAACTATTGGCCCCAGCCAAACTGGCAAAGTAGTCGGTTATTACAGTGGAAGGTCGTAATACGGTACCAAACGACTACCGGGGGAGAGATGGAGCCTAAACGGGGAATCGATGCGATCCGGGGAACGTGGCAACCCCGACCACCCGCCAGACTAGCGTCATCGGTCTGGCAGGCGAACCGCAAGGAACGCTGAGGGGTGTGGGGGATGGGAGGAGGTAAGAAGCGAATGACTGCCTGTAATGGGCGGTATACCGGCTGAAACATGACTGGCAGGGGCAACCCTGGCTGACGTACCTCTGGTCTACCGGCGCAACGAAACTGCTGATTCCAGCAAGAGAAAACTAAAACCCGAAGGGTGGATGACCCTTCGGGGAGCAATCCGCCCCAAGGGTTCCAACTATTCTTGGGAGGATTGTATGAAAACGGAACCGGCATCGGTTACGTCTGCGTCCCCAAACGGGCAACTGGACTGGCACAGTCTCGACTGGGCCAACATCCAGACTTCCGTTCGGAAAACGCAGCTCAGAATTGCGCAGGCAACGAGGGAAGAGGACTGGCGCAGGGTTAAACGCCTGCAACGGTTACTCACCCACTCGCTCTACGGTCGCTGTCTGGCCGTACGACGAGTCACGGAGAACCGGGGCCGCAAGACCCCGGGCGTGGATGGAGAGAAATGGGGGACCCCTCAACTCAAAATCCGGGCCGTGCACCGTCTGTCAAAAAAACGGGGCTACCGGCCACAACCGCTTCGGCGGGTGTGGATACCGAAGCCCGGTAAACAGGAAAGGCGCCCGCTGGGCATCCCGACGATGTTGGATCGGGCCATGCAAGCGCTCCACCTTCTCGCTCTAGAGCCGGTCATTGAAACCACCAGCGACCCGAAAAGTTACGGCTTCCGCCCCGACCGATCGACCGCTGATGCCATGGTTGAACTTTTCCACCTGCTGTCGCCCCAAGTGGCGCCAGTCTGGATACTGGAGGGTGACATCAAGGGGTTCTTTGACCACATCAACCACGAGTGGCTGTGTCACCACGTTCCGATGGACAAAGTGACATTACGCAAATGGTTAAAGGCCGGTGTCATAGACAGACGACAATTCACGGCCACGGAAACCGGGACGCCACAGGGCGGGATCATCTCCCCCTGCCTGGCAAACGCCACCCTGAATGGCTTGGAAACCCAACTAAAGGACCATCTGGCCCAGACGCTGGGGAAAACCAAAGCCAAGAAGACCAAGGTGCAAGTCGTGCGGTATGCGGACGATTTCGTAGTGCTGGCAGACTCGAAAAAACTGCTGGAACAGGAAATCAAACCCTGGATAGAAACCTTCCTGTCCATACGAGGGGTGGAGCTATCCCAGGAAAAGACGCAAATCACACACATCCACCAAGGCTTCGACTTTCTGGGCTGGAACTTCAGGAAGTACGTACCGAAATCGCCCTACAGACAGGCCAAGCTGCTGATCAAGCCCTCGAAGAAAAACGCCTCGGCGTTCTATCAGAAAGTGGCGGAAATCATCAAAAGCAGCGGAGCCCAGACGCAGGAAGCGCTGATCGGACAACTGAACCCGGTGCTACGGGGGTGGGCGCACTACCACGCCCCAGTCGTAGCAAAAGAGACCTTCAGCACACTGGATCACCTGATCCACTGGCGCCTTTGGAGGTGGGCGAAACGCCGGCATCCAAAGAAATCCGACACATGGATTCGGAAAAAATACTTCCACTCCATCGGCGGACAAAACTGGGTGTTTACGTATCCCTATAAGAGCAAGACAGAAACGAGGCACCGTCGGCTATATGTGCTGGCTGACACCGCCATCGTGCGTCACAAACGTCTACCGGGCGGCTACCAGCCCTACGACGCGGCGCAGGAACTGACGTGGGAAAAACTGAGGATTCAACGGATGCAGCACAAGCTGCGCTATCGCGGACAAATCCTTTGGCTCTTCCGACGGCAGCAGGGCAAGTGCGCCCTGTGCGGGCAGGCGATCAGCAAGGAAACCGGCTGGCACGACCACCACGTCATCAGACGGGTGGACGGCGGGCCGGACAAACTGAGTAATCGTGTGCTGCTCCACCCCAACTGTCATGCACTGGTCCACAGCCAGAAGAAACAGGTAGTACTGCTCCACAGCGGCCTATAGTGGTATGGTTGCGCGCTACACTCCGTGTGTTGCTGGCCAGGACATCTGGTTTCAGGCAGACTTGAGCCGTGTGCGGTGAAAGTCGCACGCACGGTTCTTAGGGGGGGATGGGCCAGTAATGGCCTGTCCCTACCCGACCCGAATACTGAAGATTTGTCCAGTCTGCGTCTATGCTCACTCCTGAACTCAAGTCCCAGATCCAGGGCGCTTATTCTCGTTTCCTCGAAGCTAAGGAATTGAAGCCGCGTTACGGCCAGCGTCTGATGATCGCTGAAGTGGCCAAGGTGCTAGGGGACATCGCGACCGATGAGGACGGTCGGCGCAACGGCGGTCCGGCTGTGGTCGCGGTAGAGGCTGGAACCGGGACTGGAAAGACCGTTGCCTACAGCCTGGCAGCGGTTCCGATTGCCAAGGCTGCTGGCAAGCGTCTGGTGATTGCCACGGCGACGGTGGCTTTGCAGGAGCAGATCGTCAACAAGGATCTGCCCGATTTGATGCGCAACAGCGGTCTTTCCTTCAGCTTCGCCTTGGCCAAGGGGCGTGGACGTTATCTTTGCCTGTCCAGACTGGATCTGTTGTTGCAAGAAGGACACGCGCAGAACGCTACGGCCCAGTTGTTCGAAGAAGAAGGCTTCAAGATCGCTATTGACGAAACCAGTTTGAAACTGTTCACCAGCATGGTGGAAAAACTCGCTGGCAATCGCTGGGACGGTGATCGCGATGCCTGGCCTCAGGCTATCGAGGATGTGGATTGGTCGCGTCTGACCACCGATCACAGTCAGTGCACTGGCCGGCATTGTCCGAATATCCAGCAATGCGCCTTCTATCGTGCCCGCGAAGGCATGACCAAGGTTGATGTGATTATCACCAACCACGATATGGTCTTGGCCGATCTGGCGTTGGGCGGTGGCGTCGTGTTGCCGGATCCGCGTGACACGCTTTATGTGTTCGATGAAGGCCACCACCTGCCGGATAAAGCCATCGGCCATTTCGCTCATTTCACGCGACTACGCTCAACCGCCGACTGGCTTGCGCAGATAGACAAGAATCTGACCCGGTTGCTCGCCCAGCATTCGATTCCCGGTGAGCTGGGACGCTTGATCGAGAATGTTCCAGCCTTGGCGCGCGATCTGCGTACGCAGCAGCAGTTCATGTCCAACGCCTGCGAGCAGTTGGCTGATTTCCGTCCTGGGGAAGATATCGAAGGTCGCGAGCGGCCACGCCATCGTTTTGCTGGTGGAGTGATTCCGGAGGATTTGTGTGAGTTGGGGCTGGCGCTGAAAAAAGGTTTCGCCCAACTGGTGGATCTCTTCACTCGTATTGCCGATATCCTCAAGGAGGCCATGGACGATGGTGCCAGCGGCCCCATTCCAAGCCACCAGGCGGAAGAGTGGTATCCGTTGTTCGGCAGCCTCCTGGCACGTGCTCAAGGTAACTGGGACCTGTGGACCGCTTTCACGCTGGTAGATGCAGCGGAGGGCGCCCCCATGGCGCGCTGGCTGACACTGGCGGAAAGTGGTTCGCTGCAGGATATCGAAGTCAACGCCAGCCCGATCCTGGCTGCCGAAACCCTGCGGCGCAATCTGTGGAATGTCGCTTATGGCGCGTTGATCACGTCAGCGACCTTGACTGCGCTTAACAGCTTCGATCGTTTTCGCATGCGTTCCGGCCTGCCAAAAGAGGCGGTTACCGCCATCGTACCCAGCCCGTTCCAGCATGCGCAGGCCGGGGTCTTGCGCGTGCCGAATATCAAGGCCGATCCTCGTGATACCACCGCACACACTGCTGCGATCTTGCGTGTCCTGCCTGAGTTGGTTGCGGACGCGCGCGGTTCTCTGGTGCTGTTTTCCTCGCGGCGACAGATGCAGGAGGTTTTCGATGGATTGGAGCGTGACTGGCGACGACGTGTGCTGATCCAGGGAAATCTATCCAAGCAGGAAACCTTGAACCGGCACAAGGCGCGGGTAGACTCTGGCGAGCAGAGTGTACTGTTTGGCTTGGCGAGCTTCGCTGAAGGTGTGGATCTGCCGGGCGCCTATTGCGAACACGTGGTGATCGCCAAGATTCCTTTTGCCGTGCCGGATGATCCGGTCGAGGCGGCTCTGGCCGAGTGGATCGAGGCGCGTGGCGGTAATCCGTTCATGGAAATTGCCGTGCCGGACGCTTCGTTGCGCTTGATCCAGGCTTGCGGTCGGCTGCTGCGTACCGAGCAGGACCGTGGCAGCATCACGTTATTGGATCGGCGTCTCGTCAGTCAACGCTATGGCAAGGCGATCCTTGAGGCGTTGCCGCCGTTTCGCCGGGAAATCGAATAATCGAATGGAAGCTGAAAGCCCGAAAAAGCCTTCCATCGCTTTGCCTGCAGCCGGTTTTCAGTTATTGCGGCGTTTCAACTGATCTTTCAGTTGGGTAGGCAACTGACGGATGATCAACATGTCCTTGGCTTCATCGTATTCCACCTGGCTGCCCAGCAGATGCGCTTCGAAGCTGATGGACAGGCCCTCGGCCCGGCCGGTAAAACGGCGAAACTGGTTGAGTGTGCGTTTGTCCGGTGGGATCTCCGGGGACAGTCCGTAGTCCTTGTTGCGGATATGCTCGAAGAAAGCCTTGGGGCGCTCTTCGTCGATCAGGCCGGACAGCTCTTCCAGGGTTATCGGTTCGCCCAGCCGAGCCTGAGAGCTGGCGTAATCCACCAGTGCGCTGGTCTTTTCCTTGGTCTGCTCTTCGGAAAGGTCTTCGCTTTCCACATAGTCGCTGAAGGCTTTCAACAGAGTGCGGGTTTCACTCGGTGCATCCACACCTTCCTGGCAACCAATGAAATCACGGAAATATTCCGAGACTTTTTTCCCATTCTTGCCCTTGATGAACGAAATGTACTGTTTCGACTGCTTGTTGTTTCGCCATTCGGACAGATTGATACGTGCGGCCAGATGCAATTGGGCAAGATCGAGGTGCTTGGCTGGAGCCAGTTCCAGCGTATCGGTCACTGCGACGCCCTCGCTATGGTGAAGCAGGGCGATGGCCAGGTAGTCGGTCATGCCTTGCTGGTAATGCGCGAACAATATGTGGCCGCCAGCAGAGAGATTGGATTCTTCCATCAGTTTTTTCAGATGCTCGACGGCCAGGCGGCTAAAGGCAGTGAAATCCTGATCATGCTCCAGGTAACGGTTCAGCCAGCCGCTGAAGGGATAAGCACCGGATTCTTCGTGAAACAGTCCCCAGGCCTTGCCCTGCTTGGCGTTATAGCTCTCGTTGAGATCAGCCAGAAGGTTTTCGATGGCTGTCGACTCAGCCAATTCCGCATCGCGCGCATGCAATACGGCAGGGCTGCCGTCGGGTTTCTTTTCGATCAGATGGACGATGCAGTGGCGGATCGGCATGGAACTCCCGTTCGACGAAAAATGGCTCCAGTGCGTCAGTTTAACTGAGCTCGCTGTGCTCGATGGCACGCATTCTTGCCAGGAATCGGTTTCCTGCGCTTTGTGCCCGAGCGATCAATACATCGATTGCATGCGTTGACTGCGGAATCAATTTCGCAGCTATAGATCAAAACGTGCATCCAGTCTTGCGGCCGATGCTTTTGAATGCTTGTCGCAGAACCGTAACCAATGAGCTGTAAAAGGTTGCGCTACGTTGTTTTCGGAGTTATTTCCATGACCACACTTACCGAATTGGCCGAGCAAATCGCCAAGCTCTATCCGCTTCACGACAAGAAAGCCGACAAACGTTACCGAGTGGTTGGTGAGTTGGCCGGCATGACTGAGCTTGAAGGAACCAATGGCGAACCACGCTATATCCAGACACACGTCTTGAAGGATAAGAAGGTCTGGCATCTGCTGCACTGATACGAACCCCAGGTCAGGCTGGATCATGCTGTGCAAGTTATTTCGAACCAGGCCTGGCGTTCCTTCGCATTACGATAAGTCCATGCAACGAAGCGGCTGCGCTTTTGTCCTTGCCCCATTTCCACGACGCGAATTGCCTGTACTTGCAGCTTCTTTAGCCCAGTTTGCAGGAGAGGGACATTACCAGCTTTGGATACCAGTGTGCTGAACCAACAGATTTGTTGTGCGAATTCTGCACTTTCACGGGCCAAGCGCAGGATAAAGTCGATTTCACCCCCCTCGTACCAGAGCTCGTTGCTCTGCCCGCCAAAATTGAGGACGGGCAGTTTTCGTGAAGGATCAAGCTTGCCCAGGTTGCGCCATTTTCGCTGACTGCCACGGCAAGCCTCTTCCAACGAGGCGTGGAAGGGTGGGTTGCACAGGGTAAGGTCAAAATTCTCTTCTTTATCCAGTAAACCATGCAAAATCTGCCGTGAGTCGTTCTGCTGGCGTAAGGTTATAGCTGATTCGAGCCGATTGGCTCGTACAATTGCCGTGGCTGCAGCCAATGCCGTTGGGTCGATATCGGAGCCGATGAAGCGCCAACCATACTCGCATTGGCCGAGCAGGGGATAAATGCAGTTTGCTCCGGTTCCGATATCCAGTACCCGGACAGCCCTTCCGCGGGGTATGCGGCCCTGGTTATCTATAGCGAGCAGATCAGCCAGACCGTGTATGTAATCGGCCCGGCCCGGAATCGGCGGGCACAGATAACCGGGTGGAATGACCCAGTGGGCGATGCCATAGAACTGCCGCAACAAGGCGCGATTGAATACCTTGACGGCCTCCGGATTGGCGAAATCGATGCTTTGCTTGCCGTAGGGATTGAGAATGACGAAGCGGGCAAGTTCTGGATCAACCTTGATCAGTGCCGGAAAATCGTAGCGGCCCTGGTGGCGATTACGCGGGTGCAGTTTACCTTTGGCAATCCCCACTGTCGGATTGGCTGCAGCTGAGCTGCAAACAATGGGTTTTCGGCCATGGCATTTTATCAATGAAGGCATGCTGAAACTACGGCGCAAGGGAAGGAGGGGTATTTTTCCATACTCATTGGATAAGTATGGCAAAGATCATCTGCAGTTATGTCGGGCCAGTACCTGCTTAAAGTCTTCGCCAGGTCTTGATCGCTGTGCGTAAAGTGATAGATTGCCGCCGCATTGCAACTGGGGACGTTTGCTATGAATGGCAACCCATCTGAAGATCCAGCTACGCAGCCAAAGGCTATAACGACCAAGGCCGGTTGCTTGTGGTTAATGCTCGCCGGGCTTGGTTTCATTGTACTGATGTACGGTAGCTTCATTTTCTTCTTGACTCGTCCGTCAACCGCCGAAAATGAAGCCAACGAGCTGAATGCCATTGAGCGTTGTTGGGAAAACGCTGGCAGCGAAACCAGAACGCTGCCCGGCCGCCAGTTCGCCAATGACAGCTGCAAGGAAATGGAGAAGCAGTTCAAGATCAAATTTGGTCATGAGCCCTAAGCTTTGCCGCTACGGGTACTGTCATCCATGCGAAAATTGACGGATTTTTCCTTGCCGATGGTATTTCGTATGCCTTCCAAGCGCATTGTCGTTATCCTGGTATCGCTGGTCATTGCACTGGTGCTCGCTATTGCGGTTGTGGTCTGGTGGCAGTTCGGGTTCGTTTATCTGCGCTCCTACAATCAGCAGGCTGTATTTTTCACCGGTGATGCCTTACGCCTTCCATCGGAGCTGGCCCAATCCGAATCGATCCGAGTGGTGCATTTCTGGGACCCGCACTGTCCCTGCCATGAGGAAACCGATGCTCATCTTAATTATCTGATAGGCATGTACCGCTTTGCTGACATGGATTTCTACAGCGTCCAGAAACCCGGCAGTGAAGGATCAATCACGCCGTTTCTAGCTGGCAAGTTGCAACCGCTGGCGGGTTTGGAAGGAATGGATTCGGTACCAGCCAGCCCTGCCATAGCTATTTGGGACAAAACTGGAAAATTGGCTTATGCCGGCCCCTATAGTGAGGGAATGGTCTGTAATTCCAGCAACAGCTTCGTCGAACCGGTTCTCGATGCGCTGATCAGCGGGCGTCCGGTTCACGCGACCAATGCCATGGCTCAGGGATGCTATTGCGATTGGGGCGCTGCGCACGAAAAATGAGTTCTACAACTGATCGAAATTGGATTTGTTTCCACTCGAAGCGAACGTTGGCTTTATATTGCCTGGAAAACAGTTGAACCACGTTAATTCAAGGGTCCCATTGAATTAGCTACTCCGTAGTTGCTGCTTTGGTTACCTTTTTGCGAGTAAGTTGAAACTTTCGTCAAAGCTGGTTCAGAGCCTGTTGCCCCATTTGCTCGGAAGCTGCTCATATCGAGTTGCCAGACTCTGACAATGGCTTTTTGGACAGGCTTTAGGAACTTGTTAGGTATCTCAGAATCTTGACTATTTGTGGGAGTTCTCGATTCCCGATCGCCGCATACATGCGGTTTGACTATGGAAAGTCTTGACCATGACCATTCAGCTCTTTGTACCCAAGTTTCGTGTGGACGAATGCCTTGCCGAGATCCGTGAGTGCCTTGAAAGAGGATGGACCGGCATGGGTTTCAAGACGCTTGCCTTTGAACATGCATGGAAAACCTATACAGGTTTGGCTAATGCGCATTTCCTCTCTTCCAATACGGTTGGCCTTCATCTCGCCTTAGAGGTTTATAAAAAGAAATATGGTTGGCAGGATGGTGATGAAGTAATCACCACACCTCTCACCTTTATCTCAAGCAATCACGCTATCGTCTACGCCAACATGAAGCCAGTCTTCGCTGATGTTGACGAAACGCTCTGTCTAGATCCTTTTTCAATAGAACAGCGCATCACATCGCGTACTCGTGCAGTGATATTTGTCGGAATCGGCGGTAATACTGGCCACTATAAAAAAGTACGCGAGCTTTGTACCAGGCAAGGGCTCAAGCTGATTCTTGATGGTGCTCATATGGCGGGCTCTCGCCTAGATGGCAGCCATGTTGGCCAGGATGCAGATGTTTCTGTTTTCAGTTTTCAGGCTGTAAAAAATCTGCCAACTGCTGATTCCGGCATGATCTGTTTTTCAGACGCAGCCGATGATCATATGGCTCGCCAGCTCAGCTGGCTTGGCATCAACAAGGACACTTTTGCCCGTACTGGGTCGCAAGGGGTCTATAAGTGGATGTATGACGTCGAGAATGTCGGCTACAAGTATCATGGCAATTCCATCATGGCGGCCATTGGTCTTGTATCGCTCAAATATCTCGATGAAGACAATGCCTATCGTCGGCAACTGGCAAGCTGGTATGAAGAAGAGTTTACCGGCGCCAGCAACATTCTGTCGGTTCCGATGGGGCCAGGTTGTGAGTCCTCGCGGCATTTGTTCCAAGTTCGCGTAAGTAATAGAGAAGAGCTTCTTCAAGCGCTTAATGAACGTGATATTTATCCGGGGGTACATTATCGCGACAACACGCATTATCAGATGTATGCCGATAGCCATGGCCTGTGTCCGTTTTCGCATGCATTGAGTGAGGAAGTCGTTTCTCTGCCCATGCATATGGGGATCACTCGAGACGACGTGAGAGTGATCGGGGCTGCTGTCCGTGAGCTTGCCGTCTACGATTCGGGCAAGGTCGCAGCCTGATATTCAAGCTGGGGGTACAAACAAGCTTGTACCCCTTCCTGTTTTCGTAAAGGAAGCTATTTTTTATTGATCCAGCAGTGCCACCGCCTTGACCTGTGCCCAGAGCTGCATTCCGGGAACAATCTTCAACTGGTCGCATGAGCGGCGGGTTATCCGGGCAATCAGGGGCGTGTTTCCCAGCTCGAGTTTCACCAGTACATGGGCCGGGGTGTCTGCCTCGACAATCTCTTTTGTCGTGGCTGGTACCAGGTTGGCGATACTGGTGTCTTCGGCACGACTGGTCGCCAGGCTGATATCCCTGGCATGGATTCGAAAGCGTAAAGGCTGGCCGATGGGCTCGGGACGGCGTGCTACCAATACGCTGCCACCGGAAAACTCCAGGCGCGTCAAATGATAGACATCGTCATGCTCTGCAATTCTGGCAGCGATCACCACGCCGGCATTTTCGGTAAAGGCCATGGGTAGATCGAGTCGCGCCATGGTTTCTTGCAATCCTCCTTCGGCAATGACTTTTCCCTGGTCCAGCAGAACGATGTGATCGGCGAGCCGGGCAACCTCATCCGGAGAATGGCTTATATAGAGAATAGGAATGTCGAGCTCATCGTGCAGGCGTTCCAGATAGGGGAGGATTTCGTTTTTGCGTTTAAGGTCGAGCGCGGCAAGCGGTTCGTCCATCAGCAACAATCTGGGACTGGTGAGCAGAGCCCTGGCAATACCGACACGCTGGCGCTCTCCTCCCGAAAGCCGATTTGGCATCCGGTCCAGTAGATGGCTGATTCCCAACAGCTTCATCACTCTATCCCAAGGTACCTTGCGCACATTAGTAGCGACGCGGCGCATTCCATACTCTAGATTGCGTTTTACCGAAAGGTGAGGGAACAGGCTGGCTTCCTGGAATACGTAGCCTAGTGCCCGCTTATGCGTCGGTATGAAAATGCCAGCGGCAGTATCCTGCCATAGCTCTCCGTTGATATCGAGATATCCGTCAGTGGCTTGCTCCAAACCGGCTATACAACGCAAGCACGTCGTCTTGCCGGACCCTGAATGACCGAACAAGGCAGTTATTCCCCGGCCTGGCAGATTCAAATCGACATTGAGTTCGAAGCCGGAGTAGTTCACTTGAAAGCGGGCACGAATACTATCTGCAGGCCCAGTGATAGTGTTCGTGATGGTTTCAGTCACTATGCTCATGTGTGAATCCTTTCAGCTCAGTCCCGGCTTGAGCCGTCGGCTGGAATAAAGTGCAAGCAGTACAAAAAACGAAAAGAACACCATTCCACCTGCAAGCCAGTGTGCTTGTGTAAACTCCATGGCTTCGACGTGGTTGAATATCTGGACAGATATCGTGCGGGTCCTACCGGGAATATTGCCGCCTATCATCAGTACTATTCCAAACTCTCCGACCGTATGGGCAAAGCCCAGGATAGAGGCGGTGATGATTCCCGGACGGGCGAGCGGCAGTACTATGGTGAAAAAGCAATCCCATGCATTGGCGCGCAAAGTGGCAGCAACTTCCAGAGGGCGATCACCAATCGCTTCGAAGGCATTCTGCAGCGGCTGTACCACGAATGGCATGGAGTAGAAGACCGACCCTATGACCAGTCCGGTAAATGTAAAGGGCAAGGTACCCAGCCCCAGCGCTTGGGTCAGTTGTCCGGCTGGACCATTAGGGCCCATGAATACAAGCAGATAAAAACCCAGCACGGTGGGTGGTAACACGAGAGGTAGGGCTACCACGGCACCGATCGGGCCTTTCAAGAATGAGCGCGTGCGGGCTAGCCACCAGGCTATGGGTGTCCCTATGCAAAGTAGGAGAGCGGTAGTCAGCGTCGCAAGTTCAAGCGTCAGCCAGATGGCGGCAACATCGAGTTCGGATAGATGCATTATTGCTGTAGCTCCCCCAGCCGAGCAGTCCTTTTAGGCTGCTCGGCTGGGCTAACGGGAGTATGCCGAGTCAACAATGCTTTTGCAGAAGTTGATGAATTGCTATTTTCTGTGTGTGACTCGGCAATTAGGAAAGGGTTATTTCTTCAGGTCATAGCCATAGGATTTGATAATAGCTGCAGCCTTCGGCCCTTTTATGTATTCGATCAGTTCCTTGGCTGCCTTGCTGTCTTTGCCTTTGTTCAGGATGACGGCATCCTGCAGGATCGGATCATACAAGTCCTGCGGCACTATCCAACTGGAACCGCCAGTGAGCTTGCCGTCTTTATACACCTGGGACAGAGCGACGAAGCCAAGCTCGGCGTTACCGGACGCTACGAATTGGTAGGCTTGAGTAATATTGGAACCTTCGACAATCTTTGGTTTGATCGCATTGAGCTTGAGTTTATCTATGACTTGGGTAGCAGCCAGGCCATAAGGTGCGGTTTTAGGGTTGGCAATGGATATATGCTCGAATGCATTTTTCTTTAATACAGCACCTTTGGAGTCGACATAACCTTCTTTAGGCGACCAGAGAACCAGTTTGCCAATGGCATAGGTAAAGCGTGAGCCAGGAACGATATCGCCTTCTTTTTCAAGTTTGGCTGGCGTGGTGTCGTCGGCCGAGAAAAAGACCTGGAACGGTGCACCATTCTTGATTTGCGTATAAATACCACCAGTTGGACCAGCAGAGGCGATCACTTTGTTGCCAGTATCTTTTTCGAAGCTTGCAGCAATTTCCTGGAGCGGAGCGGTAAAGTTTGCGGCGACAGCAACCTGAACATCTTCAGCATGCGTAGCGCATGCAATAAAGCTGGCACTCAAGGCGATAAACAGGCGGGATAGCGGACGGCTCATGGTTACACTCCTTTGTGGGGGGATTAGATCTATTCGTAAATAGCAAGAATAACGCTGGACGATTTGAAGAAGGCGAAGGCTTCGGCTCCGGGTTTGAGCCCAAGGGCTGCGCAACTGTCAGCCGTTACTACCGAGGTGACGCTACGACCTGATGGCAAGGCCAGCGTCACTTCATTATTAATGGCGCCTTCATGAATAGCGGTCACTTCACCTTGCAGTTTGTTGCGGGCGGTGAGTTTCATGGCAAGATCAGTGGTCAGCATGACGGATGATGACTTCACCATTGCGAACACCTCTTTGCCGATGCTCAGTTCCAGGTCTTCGGCACTGGTTTTGGTGATTGTCGCGATGATTTCGTTTTCGTCATCCAGGCGAATCTGTACCTCGAAATTCACGCCACCCTGGCGAAGCCCGGTGATTGGGCCGGAAAATTGGTTGCGCGCACTGCTTTTCATGCTCATGCGATGCATCAGCTTTTGAAAGGCGCGAATATCGCCTCCGCTAACCTCATCAAGGCGTTCCGAGAGGTGGTCCAGGGTGTGCTGATATTCCATTTCCAAAGCCCGATACATGGCCACGATTCGGCGACCGTATTCGGTCAGCTGAGTGCCACCCCCCTGGCGCCCTCCAGCAACCCGAACCACGAGAGGCTCTGGAGCAAGATTATTGATTGTATCCAACGCATCCCAGGCTGCCTTGTATGAAAGAGGGACGGCCTTGGCTGCTTGATTGATCGATCCCTTGCGATCTATTTCCTCAAGCAACCGTATGCGTGTATCCGAAAGGGTCGTGCCAGCTCCGGTATCCAGAGACATGCGAGCAAGAAATCGAGTTGGTGTCATATTGTCTCGATTGATACGTTTCAATTTATATGTAGTAAGCAATATAGCGTTTGGTGATTTGCTATGGTTCCAGCCTAATAAAAGCTTTAGCTATGATTTTTCTCACAACGGGGTGTAGGGTTACCTACAACTATATGTGTAGTTCGTTACATAGATAATGTTTCGGATTCTACATTAATACTGGAGAAAAGCTCATGAAAATCAGTGCTCGTAATGTATTCAAAGGTAAAATCAGTGCCCTTCAGGCTGGCGCGGTAAATGCCAAGATTGATATCGATCTGGGAGGGGGCGATACACTGGTGGCCGTAGTCACCATGGATAGCGTCAAATCGCTTGATCTAGCTCAGGGCAAGGAAGTAGCTGCCATCGTCAAGGCACCTTGGGTCATGCTGCTGACGGAGGGTAGCGATATACGCCTTTCTGCCCGTAATATTCTGACTGGTACCGTCAAGTCGATTGAGGCTGGTTCGGTCAATACCGAAGTTACCCTGGCCTTGCCGGGCGGTACCGAGGTCACTTCGATCGTGACCAAGGATGCGGTTGCGGAGTTGGGCCTCAAGCCGGGTTCTTCTGCCAGTGCAGTGATCAAGGCTTCGAGCGTAATTCTCGGTGTGCCTGCCTGATTTATCCAACCATAGGTAGCTGAGCTGCTATATGTGCTCGACTGAAACCGTCTAATTCAAGAGGCGGTTTCGGCTTTATGAGAGGACAATGGCAAATGGTTGCATCAAGGTTTTAGTTACTGGCTGTGCGCAACCAGGGTTCTCCAATGATCAAGCAGGTCGGCTAGCGTCTCGTGCAGGTCCACTGTTGGGCTCCAGTCAGTCAGTTGCTGAAGTAGCTGGATATTGCCTGCTGCGAAAGGGATGTCGGATGGGCGCATCCGCGCAGGATCCTTGATCACTTCTATGTGGCATTGGCTCATACCAAGCAATTCATCCAGGATTTCCTGGATTTTGCGTGGGCGACCGGAAGCAATGTTAACGCGCGAAGGATAATCTCTTGGGCGTTCAGCAAGCTCAAGCAACCGTCGATAAGCATTGCACACATCACGAACATCTAAAAAATCTCGACTGGCCTCAAGGTTGCCGACATGTATTTGTGGAGGCTGTTTGCCGGCTTCGATCAAGGCAATTTGCTTGGCAAAGGATGACGTGACGAAGTCAGGAGATTGTTGCGCACCTATATGATTGAATGGTCTGGCAATGACGCCGGGCATTCCCTGGCGGAAATATTCAGCAAAAGCTACCTCTGCGGCCAGTTTGCTTGCAGCATAGGGATTCAATGGCTGGCAGGGGCTGTTTTCGTCAAGAGTAGACCCCTGTTTGAATGTCGCTCCGTATACTTCCGAGGAACTGACAAAAAGCATGAATGCTTTGGGGGCATGGCGACGTACGGCTTCAAGCAAATTGACGCTGCCCATGACATTGGTTTGCCAGGTAGGCAATGGATTCTCGAAGCTGGCAGGGACGTAAGTGATGGCGGCTAGGTGTACGACGTGAGTTGGCGCTGCCTGGGCAACGCGGAATGCGAGTGCTTCAGTATCGCGAATATCGCATTGCAGATGTTCATTTGCCGAAGATGCGGAGCCGGAAGCCTTGCTGCTTAATGCGATGACATGATGGCCAGCTTGCTGCAAGGTTTTGCATAGCGCCTGGCCAACGAAACCGTTTGCTCCGGTTATAAGAGTACGTTGCATTAGCAATATTTCCTTAATCGTAAAGCGCCATCGAGTTAGTGTAGCGGCCGCTATTCTGGCTGGCGAGGATGTCGAGGAACAATGACTAGTTATTGATTGCTTTAAATATGGGCAAAAAGCATGCCTGCTTTCGGTCCGATCTGGTCGGCTTTAGGCAATATTGAAGCGCTCTGGTTCAATGAAAAAATGGATTATATGAGTCGATAACAGCTAAAAGTTAAGCTGATTCAATAAGGTACTGATGATTTTGGCGAGGGGAATAAAGTAAAAAAGGCCAGTCTTCAGATAGAATGCTGACCTTGAAAACTGTCTGTAGCTTAACGTTTAGAAAATAGGCAGTGTGTAGTTGGCAATCAGACGATTTTCGTCTTTGTCTCGTGAACCAGGATTGGTGTCGTTACCGCGCCATACACCATACATCCAGGTGAGTCCCAGTCCTTTGAGCATTCCGTCCTGAAAGACGTAATCAAGTCGTGTGTCTCGCTCCCATTCTTTTTTGTCACTACCAGAATCATCGATATCGTCGCCACTGAGGTAGGTCAAGCTGGCTTTCAATCCAGGCACGCCAATGGCTGCGAAGTCATATGCATATTTTGCTACCCAGGTATTTTCACCGGAGTTGTGAAACTTGTGCATCTGTGCATCGGTGATCAAATACAGAACGCGTCCGCCACCTTGGTTAAGATGTGGGAAGTCACTCTTGCCGGTAATTTTCTGATAGCCCGCGCCGATTTGATGGCCGCCCAGGCTGTAGGTAAACATCGCACTCCAGAGTTTGTTGTCTACTTCATAGCGGTGAGAGTCGCCTGTTCCCCAGTAACCCGCTGCGCGGTAACCTTCGGCCCGCCCGGAGCGGCTGGAGTTTTCCCCATCCGACTCGCTGTAGAAGTAGCGTAGGTCGGTTTTAAGCGAACCTGCTGGCAATGCCAGATCATGAATCAAGCCAAAGAAGTGTTGTTTGTAGAAGTCCTTCAGCTCACCGTAATAATACTGAGCCAACAAGTTCTTCATGGGTTTGTAGTCAAAGCCACCATAATAGAATTCATTACTTTCTTGATGAAGGCTGTTACTGCGATTGTTGGACCCCTCAATAGACAAGCTGTCCCTATTGCTGGAGTTTCGCTCAGATGAGTGTTCAAGCTTACCTGCAATGAAGGTCAAATCCTTGATTTCGTTTACGGTAACTTGACCACCCTCGTAGGTTTGCGGGAGGAGGCGTCCGTCGTTTGCAATCACGACAGGAAGTTTGGGTTTCAAGGTGCCATATTGCACAAGCGTATTAGAGAAGCGCATTTTGGCTGTTACGCCCAGCCTGCCAAAACCTCGTGTTGCCTTGCCATTGCTTTCCAAGGGGAAAACGGAGCCTGGCTGGCGATCTTCGCCTGGCTTGCCGGCGCGACCGCCATCATCCAGGCGGATGCCATACAGGCCCAACAGGTCAAGACCGAAGCCTACCTTGCCTTCGGTGAAGCCCGATCTGTAATCAACCGTGAAGGCCTGACCCCATTCATCGAATCGGGGTGTATTGCTCAGACCGTTCTCGTTGCGAGTGTCCTGATTGTAATAAAAGTTTCTGGTCGAAAGCGACAGCTTGCTGTCTTTCAGAAATTCTGCGCTTGCTTCACCTGACAGCAACTGACCTAAAGCACCAGTAGCCATGGCAAAAGCAGAAAAGGCTTTTTTCATAATGAATTCTCTTTATTAAGGTATATAGCGATCACGAGACGCAAAGTCTTGTAGCAAATGGAAATATAAAATCCAAGGCTTGTCTGCAAAATTTTAGTGGTATTGCAAAAAATGGTTAATTTTTTTGCAATATTTGGATACTGAATATAGGAAGAAATTAGAGATTGGCCCCGTTTTTCAGGGGCTGGGGGACAAAGCTAAAAGCTAGATGTGATGAGACGCAACTGCTCATGCAGCGTGCCTAGTTTTATGGCAGCTTCTGGATGGCGATATTCGAGATGTGAGTAATCGATTGCCTGATGAGTCTCAGCCTTGATCTGTTCGGTTTCAGCGCTGCTCTTTATCTTTAGTTGGTCGAGCCATGATTTCTTCCAGACTCAAGCCGGTCAGGCTGTGTATGGTACGCCAGAGATAATAGAAGATTGCCACCATCATCAATGTGCTTGGGATCGCTATCATTGGATAGCTGAGTAGCGTCATGCGCCCTAGTTCGTTGTTGAATGCCTCGCTTCCTGATGGGCTATGTACGAGCCACTTGGCTAATATGTAGTTCATGGCCGATGAGAAAAAAAATGTGCCACTTAGCCAGTAGGTGGCATACATCAATCGTTTCTCGAACTGCTTTGTATGGCCTCCTCGCTCTAAGTGTTCATGGATTTTTTTAACGTTGAGCACTTTGGGGTTGTAGAGCAAGGTTCGTATCAGCGGGTAGCGAGTCTGGGTAGAGATCAGAATTGCTATGCCTATGATGCCGGGAACGGCTGCTTCCTTTATGGCCAGCCATTGCGTATCCAGACGCAGGAGCCCAATGCTTCCTGTGAGCAATACACTGATCAATCCAAGCAAAGCGATCCAGTTGAATTTGCGATATTTTACCAATTCAAGGAGGCCCCAGCCCAGAGGGAAGGCCAGGGCAAACATGAGGGCCCCGTCGGCGCCGAGATATTGTTCATTGCTTAGCTTCATCATTATCAATGAAGGAAGCAGAACGCTGATCATTACATCTACCAGTGGGCGTGGTTGATGTTCAGGGGTGTGCCGTGTATCTGTCATGGATATCGAGGTCTGGATTGGATGGCGGTGTCATTTTTTTGCACTGTACTTGATTCGGCAGCTTTGACAGCTTTCATTGGTATGTTCAACGAAGGCGTGAATGATCCTATTTTGAGGATCTTTCGATCCATTGGGTAATCTCGAATGCGATGACAACCACAATAGCCAGGGCAAAAGGCAGCAACAGATATAACCCGCGAAAGACGATCAGTGAAGCAAGGACGTCGACTTTCTGCATTTCCGGGAGTGCCGCAAGAAATGTAACTTCGAGTACGCCAAGTCCACCTGGTGCGTGTGAAAGTAAAGCCAGAGAAAATGAAGCAAGAAAGATACCGAGCACTATGAGATAACCAGGATTATTTTGAGCCGGTAAGGCGAAATAGATGATCGCTGCAGCACATAATAATTCAAGAGGGCCAGCAAGAAGCTGTCTTGCCACGATAGGTAGCTTTGGGTAGTCGATGCTTAGACTCCAAAGCTTTAATGGCATCTTTTGGCGAATAGAGCCCAACACGTAAAAGGCAATCAGCGTTAGCAATATGACGGCGATGACTTGGGCAATCCATGGCTCGATGCTAATCAGTCGATTGAGCAGTTCTGGCTTAAAGAGTAAAACTACGCTTGAAGCCAATAGCGTGCCAAGTACGAAGGTCAATGAACAGAAGACAATTAGTATGCCAATTTCTTGAGGCGTCATTCCTTTGCTGCGATACGCTCTATAGCGTACTACTGCGCCGGAAAATACTGAGGCACCTATATTGTGTGCCAAGGCATAGGTAGTGAACGAGCAGAGCGCAATAAACCACCATGAAATTTTCTTGCCCAGATGAGCCATCGCAATGCGATCGTACCAAGCCAGTGCTGCGTAGGCTCCCAGGGTTGAGAGTCCAGCTAGTATCCAGTGTATTACGCTGATGGCTTTAAGACTGTCAGCCAATTCTGTCAAGGATATGGTGCGTATCTCCTTGTAAAGGAGATAACCGGACAGCAGCACCGCCGTGGTTCCGACCACAGTCCAGACGGCATTGCTCCTTTTTATCATTGATTGCTCCTCAAGTGTCGCTGGGTAAGGCGATACGGCCTTGGTTTGGCAGGCTGGGTATCTTGCACGTTGCCAGGACATTCGGCCAGCATTGCTTGGCTTGGCAGTATGGGGAATTTTGCTCGTTTATCGGGAGCTTGGCAAAACGGAGTGCTCCTTGATGCGGGCTCCGGCCCTGATAATTGCACGCTCAATGAGCGTTGGTAGGCCGTCGATATTGAATCCACCTACCAACCCGCATGGTTTTCTCGAGTGTCCCTTTGTGTGGCGCGAAGCATGCCAGTGGCTCCCTTTATGATCAGGATTCACCTTGAAGAATCGCGTGTGATATAGCCAAGTGTCGCACTTGACTATTCGGGTCAAGAAGTATTATCCCAGCAGCGTGTTTAACTCTGCTGCTGCGGTTTGGTGATAACTATTGCTTGGTATCGAAGTGCCACCTTTGATCGGCGTGCCTGAATATTGTTCTAACTCAATGGTAAGTCGATCAATTTTGGCTATGCTTGACAGTCTTTGAGATTTGGCTATCGATTTCGATGCAAGTTCTTCCTGATAAGTATCAAGATAAAATTGTCAGCGCTGGATTAGTTCGTCCGTGTTGATTGACAGTTGCGGTATTAACAATTGTGGTTTTGTCTTCACGCCTTAAAATCCTCGGGCAGCACGATCCCTATCGTTATATATCGCGTTATCTACTTAACATGGTGGGCTGGCATATAGTGGTAAAGCTTTCTGACCATATGGGCGTCGCCTCAAAGAAGCAGCTTGCTTATCCGCTGGGTCAGGCCGAACAACAATCGATGTATGGGATATCACTTTGCTGAAGGGCGTGAAATGAAAGAAAGGAAATATCATCATTATTTTCGAACACTTCTGACGATAGTGGCTGCAGCCTCGTTAAGTGGTTGTAGTTGGGCCCTTTTTGATTCGAAGGGTGAAATTGGTATCCAGGAGCGCAACCTGATCCTGACGGCCATTGGCCTGATGTTGTTGGTGGTGATTCCGGCAATCGTCATGACTGTCATGTTTGCCTGGCGCTACCGAGCCTCCAACAAGGATGCTACCTATGCTCCGGACTGGGCGCATTCCTACAAGATCGAGGCGGTCGTTTGGGGCGTACCGATTCTGATCGTTGCCATCCTGGCTGTCGTCACCTGGAAGACTACCCACTCACTCGATCCCTATAAGCCGATCGAGTCTGATGTGAAGCCGCTGCAGGTCGAAGTAGTGTCGCTGAACTGGAAGTGGTTGTTTATCTATCCGGAGCAGGGTATCGCCACCGTCAATGAGCTGGCTTTCCCGGAAAATACACCGGTGACCTTCCATATCACTTCCGATACGGTCATGAATACTTTCTCCGTTCCTCAACTTGGCGGCATGGTCTATGCCATGGCCGGTCAGCGTACTCAGTTGAATCTGATCGCGAACGAACCGGGTGAGTATTTCGGCCAGTCCGGCAACTATAGCGGAAACGGTTTTTCTGCCATGCGTTTCAAGGCCCACGTAGGTAGCAGCGAAGCTTTCGATAGTTGGGTCGCCAAAGCCAAGGCATCGTCCGATACCCTTGACTTCGATGGTTTCAAGGTGTTGGCCAAGCCGGGAGAAATGGTGAATCACCGTTATCCGATTCATCCCGTTACTTATTATTCCCAAGTCCAACCGGGCTTGTTCAAGCAAGTGATAGACCAGTATGTGGTCGGCATTAATTCCAATAAAACCCTGAGTGCCGCTGCACCTGTCGAAGTTGGTGTGGAGAAAGAATAAATGTTCGGAAAACTTACCTTAGATGCAATTCCGTTCCACGAGCCGATCATCTTCTATACGGTCTGTGTGGTGGCGATATTGGGAGCTGCAATAGTTGCAGCGATAACCTATTTTAAATCCTGGGGCTATCTTTGGAGAGAATGGCTCACTTCGGTAGATCATAAAAAAATCGGCATCATGTACATCATCGTGGCTCTGGTCATGCTGGTTCGCGGCTTTGCCGATGCGATCATGATGCGTACTCACCTGGCGATGTCTCATGGTGACAACGCGGGCATTCTGCCTCCCGAACACTACGACCAGGTTTTTACCGCACACGGTGTGATCATGCTGATTTTCGTGGCCATGCCATTGATCAGCGGTTTGATGAACATCGTAGTGCCGTTACAGATCGGCGCACGCGATGTAGCATTCCCCTTCCTTAACTCGTTGAGCTTCTGGCTATTCCTTGCTGGTGTGGTGTTGGTCAACATTTCCCTGGCGGTTGGCGAGTTTGCCCAGACCGGCTGGGTCGCATACCCACCGTTATCAGGGTTGCAATACAGTCCCGGGGTAGGGGTCGACTACTATATATGGAGTATTCAGATCTCCGGACTGGGCTCTTTGCTTACTGGCGTCAACTTTGTCGTAACCATCCTGAAGATGCGTACGCCAGGCATGACGCTGATGAAGATGCCTATCTTCACGTGGACCGCTTTTTGCTCCAACATCCTGATCTGCGGTGCTTTCCCTATTCTCACTGCCGCACTGGCCTTGCTGTCGCTTGATCGCTACCTGGATTTCCACTTCTTCACCAACGAGCTGGGTGGAAATCCGATGATGTATGTCAACTTGTTCTGGGCCTGGGGTCACCCCGAGGTATATATCCTGATCCTGCCGGCATTCGGTGTCTTTTCGGAAGTTGCAGCGACGTTCTCGCGTAAGCCGCTGTTCGGCTATACCTCGATGGTCATCGCTACCATGGCGATCGCCTTCCTGTCCTTCGTGGTCTGGCTGCACCATTTCTTCACCATGGGCTCCGGCGCTAACGTCAATGCCTTCTTCGGCATTGCAACTATGATCATTGCCGTGCCGACTGGCGTGAAGATCTTCACTTGGCTGTTCACCATGTACCGTGGCCGGCTGGAGATCAACAGCATGACCCTTTACACGCTGGGCTTTTTGATCACCTTTTCCATCGGCGGCATGGCAGGTGTATTGATGGCTGTTCCGGGGGCCGACTTCCTCTTGCACAACAGTTTGTTCCTGGTCGCGCATTTCCATACTGTGATCATCGGTGGTGCCGTCTTCGGTTATCTGGTAGGCATCACCTACTGGTTTCCGAAAGCCACGGGATTCAAGCTCAACGATAAACTTGGCAAATATGCCTTCTGGTTCTGGATCGTTGGTTTCTATGTCGCCTTCTCGCCGATGTACGTGCTTGGTTTCATGGGCATGACCCGTCGCTTGAACCATTACGATAATCCGGACTGGACGATCTGGATGCAGATCGCTGTTGTCGGTGTCGCCTTGATTGCCGTGGGTGTTGCGTTCATCGTTGCACAGCTGGTGGTTAGCTTCATTCAGCGGAAGAAGAATATCGATGTGACGGGCGACCCATGGGATGGCCGTACACTGGAGTGGTCGATCCCGTCGCCGCCGCCTTTCTATAACTTTGCTGTGCTGCCACGTGGCGACAAGCTGGATGCCTTCCACGAGCAGAAGAGGGGTGGACTACCGGCTCCTTCGACAGTCTATGAACCCATTCATATGCCGAAGAATACTGGCATGGCTGTGATCATGTCGGCATTTGCCACTGTATTGGGCTTCGCACTGATCTGGCATATCTGGTGGCTGGCGATTATCGGATTCGTGGGCGCGGTGGCGACTTTCATCATTCGCACCTACGACTACGACATCGACTTCTACGTGCAGCCAGACGAAATCGCTCGCATCGAGCAGGCCCACCTACAAAAAGCTACGCAGGCGTAAACCATGTCCGCTATCGAAACTCCGAATAAACCTATCCACACGGCCCATGGCGAGGGTCATGGACACCACCACGATGCCGGCGAAATAAAGTTGTTCGGGATGTGGGTCTATCTGATGACCGACTGCATCCTGTTCGCCTGTCTTTTTGCAAGCTACGTCGTGCTCAAGGATGCTACTGCCGGGGGAGTAACCGGCAAGGATATCTTTGAGCTACCGTTTGTTCTGGTGGAAACGTTCGTGCTGCTGTTCTCCAGCATCACTTCCGGTCTGGCTACCGTAGCCATGCATCGGGGTGACAAGGCCGAAGTGATGAAGTGGCTGAAGTTCACCTTTCTACTAGGTGCAGTCTTCGTTGGCATGGAGGTCTACGAATTTCATCATCTGATCGCCGAAGGTCATGGTCCGAGCCATAGCGCTTTCCTGTCGGCCTTCTTCACACTGGTGGGTACCCACGGTCTGCACGTGACTGCCGGTTTGCTCTGGATGCTTGTGCTGATGCATCAGATCAATACTCGCGGGTTGAATGACACCAATAAGTCCCGGCTGAATCTGCTTGCGTTGTTCTGGCACTTCCTGGATGTGGTCTGGATCTGCGTTTTCACCGTTGTCTATTTGATGGGAGTTCTATAAATGGAACACGGACATACTCCACCCAGTACTGTTGATGGCAGCCACGGTACCAAGAAGTCTTACATGACGGGCTTTATCCTGGCGGTGATTCTCACGGTGATTCCGTTCGGAGTCGTGATGACATCGGCATTGTCACCAGCAGTCACGATTCTGGTCGTTGCGCTCTTTGCCGTGGCCCAGGTATTTGTGCACCTAGTGTATTTTCTACACTTGAGTCTGGCTCCGTCACAGACCTGGAATGTCGTTTCCCTGCTCTTCTCAGTGTTGGTCATCGTGTTCCTGATTGGCTTGTCCGTCTGGATCATGTGGAGCATGCACTATCACATGATGATCAACTGAAGAGAGCCTGTGATGATCAAGCAATACCTGCTCCTGACTAAGCCAGGTATCGTCTTCGGAAATCTGATTTCCGTTGCCGGTGGTTTTTTTCTGGCTTCACGGGGGAATATCGATCTGGCGCTGTTTGTCGCGACAGCGCTGGGGGTATCCCTGATCATTGCTTCCGGCTGTGTATTCAACAACTACATCGATAGGGATATCGATGAAAAAATGGAACGAACCAGGAATCGTGTTCTGGTCAAGGGCTTGATTTCACCGACCCATGCCATCGTATACGCCTGCACCCTCGGGGTTGCAGGCGTTGCCTTGCTCTATAAAACCACTAATCTTCTGGCCGTAACCCTGGTCCTCATGGGCTTTATTGTCTATGTGGGACTGTACAGTCTGTGGCTGAAGCGTCGTTCGGTTTATGGAACCTTGGTCGGTAGCCTGTCGGGAGCCGTTCCGCCGGTTGTGGGATATTGTGCCGTTAGCAACAGCTTCGATATGGGCGCTGCGATTCTGCTGCTGATCTTCAGCCTCTGGCAGATGCCGCATTCCTATGCGATTGCGATTTTTCGTTTCAATGATTATCAGACCGCCAACATCCCGGTTCTACCGGTGATAAAGGGCATTTCTGCTGCTAAGCGGCATATCGTGCTCTACATCGCCGCGTTCATCGTCGCCACCTTGATGCTGAGCATCAGCGGCTACGCTGGCTACAACTACTTCGTGGTTGCAGCAGTAAGCGGAGCCTATTGGCTATGGATGGGCGTTTCGGGTTATACGGCGGTCGATGACCGCGTCTGGGCGAAGAAGCTATTCGTGTTTTCCATCGTCACTATTACCTCGTTGAGTGTAATGATGTCGGTGGATTTCCAGGCTTCGCACCAGGTGTTGATGACGTCGGTTACACAGCTATGCAACCAACTGATTGATAGCGATGGCGCATTCTGCTCGATGTTCATTTCGCAGATCTGATTACATCACTATAGAAGTTGGACTTGGACGGGCTCTTTTCTTCTATGCTTGATAGTGTGGAAAGAATAGAGCCCGTTGTTCTTTCTAGTTGCTGAAAGCTATAGATCCGAACAATTTTATATCGTCATATCTACATTCGCCCGGAAGCCATTGATTCTGGGCGAGTCTTCTCGCATTTTTTACAGCTTGGCGATCTTCTCGCGCTGCGAGGCCAGCTTGGTCAGGGCTTGTTCGGCTTCAACCAGCTTGGCACGTTCTTTGTCGATCACTTCAGCAGGGGCTTTAGCGACAAAGGATACGTTGGCAAGCTTGCCGCCAACGCGCTTCACTTCGCCTCCAAGACGTTGAATTTCCTTGTCCAGGCGAGCCAGTTCGGCGCTCTTGTCGATCAGGCCAGCCATTGGTACCAGTACCTGCATGTCTCCAACCAGAGCAGTGGCTGACATGGGGGCTTCTTCCGTGCCTGCTAGCACTCGGATCGATTCCAGCTTTGCCAGTTTGGATAGCAACGGCAAGTTCTCGGCGAGACGGCGACGATCTTCGTCACTGCTATTGGCTAGGATCACGTCGATGCGTTTGGCCATGGAAATGTTCATCTCGCCACGGATTTGCCGTATGCCAAGCATGAAGGTCTTCACCCACTCGATATCGTCTACCGCAGCAGCGTCGATCTTCGCTTCATCGGCAATAGGCCAGGGTTGCAGCATCAGAGTGTCTCCAGACTTGCCGGCCTGAATTTTGATGCGTTGCCAGATCTCTTCGGTAATGAACGGCATGAAGGGATGTGCCAGGCGCAGGGAGACTTCCAGAACGCGGATCAGGGTCCGGCGAGTGCCGCGCTGACGCTCTGCAGTGGCATTTTCATCCCATAGAGTCGGCTTCACCAATTCCAGATACCAGGCACAGTATTCGTCCCAAACGAATTCATAAAGCGCCTGGGCCGCCAGGTCGAAGCGAAAGGTTTCGAGCTGGCGGGTAACTTCGGCTTCGGTGCGCTGCAAACGAGAAATGATCCAGCGGTCCACGGAAGACAGCTCGACTGTTTCATCGTTGACGCCGGTATCCTTGCCATCAGTGTTCTCGATAACGAAGTTGGCCGCATTCCAGAGTTTATTGCAGAAGTTGCGATAGCCTTCGACCCGCCCCATGTCGAATTTGATATCGCGGCCAGTAGAAGCCAGCGAGCAGAAGGTGAAGCGCAGGGCATCGGTGCCGTAGCTGGCGATACCTTCTGGAAACTCGGCACGAGTCTGTTTGGTGATTTTTTCCGCCAGCTTAGGCTGCATCATGCCGCTGGTGCGCTTGGCCACCAGTTTTTCCAGTTCGATGCCGTCGACGATATCCAGCGGGTCGAGCACGTTACCCTTGGATTTGGACATCTTCTGGCCTTGGCCATCGCGTACCAGACCGTGCACGTAAACGGTTTTGAAAGGTACCTGCCCGGTCAGGTGCAATGACATCATGATCATCCGGGCGACCCAGAAGAAGATGATGTCGAACCCGGTAACCAGTACGTCGGTCGGATGGAAGGTCTTGAGAAAATCGGTTTGTTCCGGCCAGCCAAGGGTGGAAAAAGTCCATAAGCCAGAGCTGAACCAGGTGTCCAGCACATCGTCATCCTGACGCAGAGCTATATTATCCAGATTGTGCTTGCTACGTACCTCAGCTTCGTTCCGGCCGACGTACACATTGCCTTGATCGTCATACCAGGCGGGAATCCGATGGCCCCACCAGAGTTGGCGGCTGATGCACCAATCCTGGATATCGCGCATCCAGGAGAAATACATATTCTCGTACTGTTTGGGCACGAACTGAATGGCACCGTTTTCCACGGCCGCGATGGCTTTTTCGGCAAGCGGTTTGGTGGCGACATACCACTGATCGGTCAACCAGGGTTCGATCACCGTGCCAGAACGATCACCGCGCGGTACTTTGAGAGCGTGGTCATCGATCTTTTCCAGAAGCCCAGCTTCTTCGAAAGCGGTAACGATTTGCTTGCGTGCCTCGAAGCGATCGAGGCCGGCATAGGTGGATGGCAGGTGTGCGTCTACATCGTCATTCAGGTTGCCATCGAGACGAAATACTTGGGCTGTTGCCAGTACGGCGGCGTTCTGGTCGAAAATATTGATCAGAGGCAAATCGTGGCGTTTACCGACTTCATAGTCATTGAAATCGTGTGCTGGGGTGATCTTGACGCAACCCGTACCAAATTCTCGATCGACATATTCGTCAGCGATAATTGGAATCGGGCGGTTGACCAGTGGCAGCAGTACGTAATGACCGATTAGATTATTGTAGCGTTCATCCTCGGGGTGAACTGCAACTGCTGCGTCGCCCAGCATGGTTTCCGGACGTGTTGTGGCAACTACCAGGTAGCTTTTCCCTTCAGCGGTGAGGGCTCCGTTGGCCAAGGGGTAACGTAGGTTCCACAAATGACCTTTCTCGTCATGATTCTCCACTTCGAGATCGGAAATGGCTGTGTGCAGCTTGGTATCCCAGTTGACCAGGCGTTTACCGCGATAGATCAGCCCATCTTCATGCAGGCGGACAAAGGCTTCCTTGACTGCTTCGGACAGGCCTTCATCCATGGTGAAGCGCTCGCGTGACCAGTCTACCGAAGACCCAAGGCGACGGATTTGCCTGGTGATGGTGCCGCCGGATTCTTCTTTCCAGTGCCAGACTTTTTCCAGGAACTTTTCGCGGCCAAGATCGTGCCGGTTGACGCCTTGGGCGTGCAGTTGACGTTCCACCACCATCTGGGTAGCAATGCCGGCATGGTCAGTCCCGGGTTGCCAAAGGGTGTTGCGCCCCTGCATGCGGCGCCAGCGAATCAATGCATCCATGATCGCGTTGTTGAAGCCATGGCCCATGTGCAGGCTGCCGGTGACGTTCGGCGGTGGAATCATGATGGTGTAGGGTGCGCCCGAACCCTGGGGAGCGAAGTAATGCCTGGTTTCCCATTCGTTGTACCAGTGGGATTCGATGGCATGAGGCTGGTAGGTCTTGTCCATGCGGCGGGACCCTTAGACGGCTGATCGTTGGTAAATAGGAAAGTATAAGGCAAACCCTTGATTGTCGGGTTTACAGCTTTCCTTGCCGATGTCGAGGTGTCCGTTTTTCTCAGGGTTTGTTGCGAGCCTTTATCAATTCATCGAAATGCTGTTCCAGACACTGTTTCAGTTCAGCTTCGATTTTGGGCAGGAGCTGATCGAGAATTCCCTGGATAATTGTTTCGCTGCTCTTCTGAATGACTGTTGGCTCGCTTGGCTTGTCGCGAGGCTCTATTTCAGGGATGGCTGCCGGGGACAGGGTTTGGCTCTGTTCCTCGGGCAAGGTTTCAGAATGCACGATATCCGAAAGTAATGGGATCGCCTGCAGATCCAAGGAATCGCTCATGATCAGGGGGTATTCATCGCCCGGCAGATCATGAATGGATTCCCGCTCGTCCTGCGACTGTCCGAAGTCTGGCAAAGTTTTCGACATGATGAGTCCTGACGTGGTCAGAGTTCCACACGTTGAGGATCATAGCCCTGGCGACGGTAGAGGCGAAAGTTCTCTCGGCAGAGTGCCAGTAACTCGGGTTGCTGGTTGACGATCTCAATGATCCGGGCAAAGCGGGATATATGGTTGGAAAGATCTGGTGCCAGATTGATCAGCAGCCCTTGCGATAAGGCTGGTGTTTCATCAAGCCCCACTACTACAGGGGCTCTGGGGTTTTCTACATGGAGGTTGTGAGGAATGAAGCGCTCTGCACGATAGCTCCACAATAGCTCGTCTACTGCTTTGCACTGGTGCTCGTCCTGGCAGCGAAGAAATACCCGGAAGTCTTGCTGCCACGCCTTGGCTGCCAATCGGCAAGCCGCATGAAGGCGGCTTGTCGGATCGGCATCGGGAAGTACATAGAATTCAACGCGGGTCATGCCGATGGAGTCGTGCCACTCCCACTCTTGCGCTTTCTCGGAGCCGTAGGTTTTTTGGCTTTGGCCGAAGCTGGAGAAGGTGCTTTCTCGTCGATCGGTGCCGCCGCTGTTGGCGTTGCCTGTTTCTGGTTCAGGAGATACTGGACCAGCAGGGGAACCGGGCGGCCGGAAGCGCCTTTTTCCTTGCCTCCACTGATCCAGGCTGTACCGGCAATATCCAGGTGTGCCCAGGGATATTTCTTGGCAAAGCGGGATAGAAAGCAGGCGGCAGTGATGGTGCCTGCTTTGGGGCCGCCAATATTGGCCATGTCGGCGAAGGGGCTGTCCAGTTGTTCCTGATACTCGTCGAACAGCGGCAGTTGCCAGGCACGATCATCGGCCGTCTGGCCGGCTTCCAGCAGTTGCCTGGCTAGTTCGTCGTTGTTGCTCATCAGTCCGGTGGTATGACTACCGAGCGCAACGATACAGGCACCGGTCAGAGTGGCGATGTCGATTACCGAATCCGGTTCGAAGCGTTCGGCGTAGGTCAGGGTATCGCACAGTACCAGACGGCCTTCGGCATCCGTATTGAGAATTTCCACTGTCTGCCCACTCATGGTCGTGACGATATCACCAGGGCGGGTGGCGCGACCGCTAGGCATGTTCTCGGCACAAGCCAGAAGGCCGACGATATTGAGTGGCAGCTGCATTTCCAGTGCCGCCACGAAGACGCCAAAGACTGCTCCGGCACCACTCATGTCGTATTTCATTTCATCCATATTGGGACCGGGTTTGAGGCTGATGCCGCCACTATCAAAAGTGATGCCTTTGCCGACCAGTACATGCGGCTTGTCGGATTTACCGCTGCCGTTGTATTGCAAGACGATCAGGCGTGGTGGTTGATCGCTGCCCTGGCCTACTGCGACAAAAGTGCCAGCTCCCAGCTCCTTGAGCTTTTTCTCATCGAGAATGTCAACTTTGAGATTCTTATATTGTTTGCCCAGTGACTTGGCCCGACCAGCGAGATAGATTGGGTGGCAGACATTCGGTGGTAGGTTGCCGAGATCCCGGGTATAAGCCATGCCGGCGGCAATGGCGGTGGCATGAGCGACAGCCTTTTCGAGATTGTCCTGTTGGGATTTTTCAGTCAGTAAAGTGATCTTGGCAATCGCTCGTGGATCGGATTTCTTGCTTTTGTATTCTTCGAACAGGTATTGACCTGCAGCCAGCACCTCGACCATCAGACGTACACTGGCATAGGCATCGCGTCCTTTGATGCGCACGTCCTGAAAAGCCAGTGTCGCATCGGTACCGTTCAAGCCCTTCAGGCTGCTGTTTATTGCACTGGCAATCTTGCGCCACTGACGAGTGTCGATTTCGTCCGGCTTGCCGATACCAACCAGGAGAACGCGCTCGGCCTTGAGTCCGGGCAGGCTGTGCAGCAGCATGGTCTGCGCCGTCTTGCCTTGAAGATCGCCGCGCTCAAGTATCGCACTGATGGCGCCGTTGGCAGCACTGTCGACGGCTTGGGCGGTTTCTCCCTGCAAGCGTCCTTCGCTTACGGGCAGGATCAGGGTGGCGGTTTTCAATGAGGCGGCGCTGGCGGTTTTGACAACGAATTGCATCTGGCTGAGTCCCCAAGACAAGTATGCGGGTTTACAGGATAATGGCCGTTATTTTTCCGGCGGTTCGTCTTATGGGCGGGCCGGCAATCATGTGGGCTAGTTTGAGCGTAGCCGCCTGAGCCTGACAACCCTGGAGTGTCTGGTTTGATCATCTTTCGTTACCTGTCTCGTGAGCTGTTGATCACGCTTGGCGCTGTCAGTGCAGTGTTATTGCTGATTATCATGAGTGGTCGTTTCATCAAGTATCTGGCCCAGGCCGCGCAAGGGATTCTCGATCCTGGTGTGCTTTTCACGATCATCGGTTTTCGTATGCCGGGCTTTTTGCAGCTGATTCTGCCGCTCGGGCTGTTCCTGGGAATCCTGCTGACTTACGGCCGCCTGTATCTGGAAAGTGAAATGACCGTGCTTTCCGCCACCGGGATGAGCCAGCACCGTCTGCTTGCCTACAGTATGGGCCCTGCTCTGATCGTTGCCCTGGCCGTCGCTTGCCTGAGTCTGTGGTTGTCGCCCAAGGGGTTGGCAGAAGTGGAACGGATTCTCAACGAGCAGGACTCACTGACAGAGTTCGATACCTTGGTCCCGGGGCGTTTTCAAACGCTGAAAGATGGAACCCGAGTGACCTATACCCAGGATCTTTCCAGTGATCGTAGTCAGTTGCAGGGAGTGTTTATTTCGGAAACGGTTGTTTCCCAGCAGGATGGCAAGGCACGTGGCCTGGCTGTTCTGGTAGCTGATGGCGGGCGTCAGTTGATTCAGCCTGATGGAAGTCGCTACCTGATTCTGGAACATGGATTTCGTTATGACGGCCGACCAGGTCAGGCCGACTACCGAGTTGTGCAGTACGATACTTATGGTGTGCAGCTGGCCAGGCCGAATGTGGTTATTGAAGTAGGGGAGATGGAGTCTATCCCTACCGGGCAATTGTTCGGTAATCCCGATCGCCGTTATCAGAGCGAATTGCAGTGGCGGTTGTCGCTGCCGGTACTGGTATTCATCGTTACCTTGCTTGCCGTGCCACTATCCAAAGTCAATCCGCGACAGGGGCGTTATCTGAAGCTATTGCCGGCGATTCTTCTTTATATGGCTTATCTCGCTTCGTTGATTGCTGTTCGGGGGGCTTTGAATAAAGGTAAGTTACCCTTGTCTCTCGGTTTCTGGTGGGTTCATCTGCTGTTCTTGTCGATTGGGCTGATACTTTTCTATTGGGAGTCGATTCGCTGGCGGTTCGGGCAGCGCCGCGTGGTCAAAAAGGAATTGATCAATGGGTAAGCTTGACCGTTATATCGGCCTGCATGTGTTTTTCGCCATTCTGGCTGTGCTTGGCGTCATCGTAGGGCTGGTTTTGTTATTCGCTTTCATTGATGAGCTGGGTGATGTAAAGGGCAGTTATGGCACGCTCGATGCCTTGATCTATGTACTGCTGACAATGCCACGGCGTATATATGAAATGTTGCCGATGGCTGCCTTGATCGGTTGCCTGATTGGCCTAGGTACGCTGGCCAGCAGCAGCGAGCTGACCATCATGCGTGCGGCTGGGGTATCTCTGGGACAGATCGTCTGGGCAGTCATGAAGCCCATGCTGATGCTTATGCTGGTCGGATTTGCAATTGGTGAATATCTGGCACCTTGGAGTGAGGATCTGGCTCAGGCTGGCCGCTCCTTGGCGCAGGGGCGAGGGGAAGCACAAAGCAGCAAGAATGGTCTCTGGCATCGACAAGGTAACGAGTTCATCCATATCAATTCGGTGCAGCCTGGAGGCGTGTTGCTGGGTGTAACCCGTTACGATTTCGATAGTGGTCAGAACCTATTGTCTGCCAGCTTCGCTCGGCAGGCCAACTATCAGCAGGATCATTGGGTGCTGCATGATATTTCCATCACGCACTTCCGGGATGGTTATACCGAGGTGAATGGAGTAGGCGAGCAGCGCTGGGATGTGGAGCTGACACCTAGCCTACTCAGTATAGTCGTACTGGAGCCCGAAGCCCTTTCCATGACGGGGTTATGGAATTACATCCATTATCTGGCCGAGCAAAATCTTAACAATAATCGTTATTGGCTGGCTTTCTGGACCAAGACGTTGCAGCCACTGGTCGTGGTTGCCTTGGTATTGATGGCTATTTCTTTTGTTTTCGGACCGCTGCGTTCGGTAACTCTTGGACAGCGGGTTTTCACGGGGGTAATCGTTGGTTTCGTCTTTCGTATCATTCAGGACTTGCTAGGACCGGCTAGCCAAGTATTCAATTTTTCGCCATTTCTGGCAGTGATCTTGCCAGCAACCAGTTGTGGCTTGGCTGGGTTATGGCTGTTGCGAAAGGCGGGATGATGTATTGAAGAAGCAAATGAGCTGGCTGATGGTTTGCCGTTTTGCTTGTGAAGCGTTGTGACTGGCTCTTGTCTTGGTATTCTCATGATTCGATTTCAAGGGTTATCGAGTCATGACAATAAAAAAACCCTGATTATGGCATCAGGGTTTTCGGAGCGGAGGCTTAGCCCAGAATCTGGACTTGGTCTGCCTGCATACCTTTTTGGCCTTGGACAGCAACAAAGCTGACTTTCTGGCCTTCTTTCAGGCTTTTGAAACCATTGCCTTCAATTGCACGAAAGTGAACGAATAGATCCGGGCCGCTTTCTGGAGTGATGAAGCCGTAGCCTTTCTCGTCGTTAAACCACTTGACAGTGCCGCTCTGACGATTCGACATATCTAATTACCTTGAAACTTATGTTGGAAGACAGCCCACAGATTTGGGCTGGGGACTGTTGCAGAAGGTAAGAAGAAGTCGAGCGGATGAAGCGGATCTGAAGATCTACCGCATCAGGTCACGATTCAACAGCGACCTATGCAAACAGTTGGGTTACTCTACGCTAACTGCAGAGGAAAGCCAACCCCCCCCTCTGTGCACATCGGGAATGGTGTATTTCCGATATTGGGCGTGGCGTCTAGTTGATATCCGAAAAAGGGCGCAGGCCAGCGTTTTGGAATTCTTCTGGTTGCAGATTAGATAAAGAGCAATTTTGAAATGGTGCCCCGGGAGAGACTCGAACTCTCACTCTGTCGCCAGAAACGGATTTTGAATCCGCCGCGTCTACCGATTCCGCCACCGAGGCACAACGGGCGCAAAGTATAGGAGTGTTAAAGGGGGCGGTCAATTGTTTTGCATGGTCAGGCACGCAGGTTTCGGATAAGCTTTGCGCCCTTTGCTGTATAGCTAGGTTTTCCGATGCGCGTCGCAGACTTTTTCTTCGACTTGCCAGAGTCGCTTATTGCAAGGTATCCGCTCGCTGAACGCAGAGCCAGTCGTCTGTTGGTTCTGGATGGCAAGAGCGGAGATCTTCGTCATCGGCATTTTGCTGATATGTTGGAATACCTAAATCCTGGCGATCTGATGGTCTTCAACGATACCCGGGTGATTCCGGCGCGGCTTTTTGGGCGCAAGGAGAGCGGTGGCAAGCTGGAAATATTGGTAGAAAGAGTGATCGACAGCCGTCGCGCCCTGGCTCATGTGCGCTCCAGCAAGTCTCCCAGGCCTGGGAGCAGGATCTTGTTGGACGACGGTTCTGGTGCCGAGATGCTATCCAGGCAGGGTGCTCTGTTCGAACTGCTATTCGATGAAGATATCTTGCCGCTTTTGGAACGCATCGGACATATGCCGTTGCCTCCTTATATAGAGCGCCCTGACGAGGCTGCGGATCGCGAGCGCTATCAGACTGTTTATGCTCGTCATGCGGGTGCAGTGGCTGCACCGACGGCGGGTTTGCATTTCGATGATGAGCTTTTGGCAGCTATCCGTGCCAAGGGTGTGGAAACGGTATTTGTCACTTTGCATGTAGGTGCAGGTACCTTTCAGCCTGTGCGTGTCGAGCAGATAGAGACGCATCGGATGCATCGTGAATGGCTTCAGGTCAGCCAGGATGTTGTCGATGCCGTTGCGGCTTGTCGCGCACGCAGCGGGCGCGTGATCGCTGTGGGAACCACCAGCGTTCGTTCGCTGGAAAGTGCTACGGATGCCAACGGAGTGCTGGTGCCATTCAGCGGTGATACCGAGATATTCCTTTATCCAGGTAAGCCTTTCCATGTCGTCGATGCCCTGGTAACCAATTTTCATTTACCTGAGTCGACATTGATCATGCTGGTTTCGGCTTTCGCCGGTTATACCGAGACTATGGCTGCCTATGCTGAGGCAGTGAAGCAGAAATACCGTTTTTTCAGCTACGGTGATGCCATGTTCATAACCCGTAACCCTTCTCCGTGTGGTCCTGAGAATCGATCATGAGCGGTACTTGCCATATGTCGTTCGAGCTTCTTGCTACAGAAGGCAAAGCTCGCCGTGGGAGACTAAGCTTTCCCAGAGGTGTCGTAGAAACTCCGGCATTCATGCCGGTAGGCACCTACGGTACGGTGAAAGGCATGCTGCCGCGTGATATCGAAGCCATTGGTGCGCAGATCATTCTCGGCAATACCTTTCATCTATGGCTGCGACCTGGCACCGAAGTGATTCGTAAACATGGCGATTTGCATGATTTCATGCAGTGGCAGCGGCCGATCCTGACCGACTCTGGTGGTTTCCAGGTCTTCAGCCTTGGAGCGTTACGCAAGATAAGGGAAGAAGGTGTCTATTTCTCTTCTCCTATTGATGGTGCCAAGGTTTTCATGGGGCCTGAAGAATCGATGCAGGTGCAGCGAGAGCTGGGCTCCGACATTGTGATGATCTTCGACGAATGTACGCCTTACCCGGCAGATGAGGATGTTGCCCTGCGCTCCATGGAGCTGTCGATGCGTTGGGCAAAGCGTTCCAAGACGGCTCATGGAGAAAGTCCAGCGGCCTTGTTCGGCATCGTGCAGGGTGGCATGTACGAGTCACTGCGTATGCGTTCGCTGGATGGCCTGTGTGAAATCGGCTTCGATGGGCTGGCTATTGGCGGGCTTTCGGTAGGTGAACCCAAGGAAGATATGCTCCGAATATTGGATTTCCTGCCGGTGCAGATGCCTGCCGACAAACCGCGTTATTTGATGGGGGTGGGTAAACCTGAAGACTTAGTCGAAGGGGTGCGACGCGGCGTGGATATGTTCGATTGCGTGATGCCAACCCGTAATGCGCGCAACGGCCATCTATTTACCAATAGTGGCGTTATAAAGATTCGCAACGCAATTCACCGATATGATGATTCTCCCTTGGACCCTGCCTGTGACTGCTATACCTGCAGGAATTTCTCTCGCGCTTATTTACATCATTTGGATAAATGCGGCGAAATGCTGGGTAGCATGCTGAATACCATCCACAATTTGCGACATTATCAGGATCTCATGGCCGGTTTACGCGATGCTATCCAACAGGGTAAATTGGCTGCCTTTGTCGATGCGTTCTATACCAGGCGAGGGCAGTCGACCCCGCCGCTTGCATGACTATCAATAAACGATCTATGCAACAGGAGTGGTAAATGAGCTTTTTGATTTCCGCCGCCCATGCCCAAGAGGCTGCGGCACCTGCGGCTCCTCCGGGAGGGGACTTGATGAGCCTGCTGATGCTTGGCGGTTTCGTGGTCATTTTCTATCTGATGATCTGGCGTCCCCAGGCCAAACGCGCCAAAGAGCACAAGAACCTGCTTACCGGTTTGCAGAAAGGCGATGAAGTGGTCACCTCCGGTGGTATCGTCGGCAAGGTCAACAAGGTTGCCGACGACTTCGTGGTGCTGGAAGTATCCGATACCGTGGAACTGAAGATCCAGAAAGTGGCGATTGCCGCTGCATTGCCCAAGGGCACCCTGAAAGCCATCTGAGCCAGCTTTCATTCATTATCACGATACGGGGCGCGCAAGGCGCCTCGCATCATAAGCGGGCTGCGTCATGCTCAACAAATATCCCTTTTGGAAATATCTGCTCATTCTTGCAGTACTTGCGATTGCTTGTATTTACTCTGCTCCTAATCTTTACCCTGATGATCCGGCGATTCAGATCAGTGGCTCCAGTTCTGCAATGCAGATGAACCAGGCCGATCTGGATCGGGCTACCAAGGCGCTACAGGATGCCGGTATCCAAGTCAAGGCTGCCACGCTTGCCGAAAAGGGCTCCAGTGGTCTATTGCGTCTGGTGGATCAGGAAAAGCAGTTGCCGGCTCAGGATGTCGTACGTCGAACGCTCGGTGACGATTATGTAGTTGCTCTCAATCTGGCTTCATCCACGCCCGATTGGTTGCGCAAATTAAGCGCTAGCCCGATGAAGCTGGGCCTTGATTTATCTGGCGGGGTTCATTTCCTGCTCGAGGTGGACATGGACAAGGCGCTGGAAACGCGCATGAATGTCCAGGAAAACGAAATCAAGAGTCTGCTGCGCAAGGAGCGAGTGCGTTATCGCAGTCTGCCCAGGCAAGCTACGAGTATACAGCTGGGGTTCACCGATACTGAAAGCCTGGAGCAGGCTCAAGCCCTTATTCGGCGAGACTTCAAGGATTTTTTGGCAACTACGACCCAACGCAATGAGTTGCAGATATTGCAACTGGCCTATACCGAGGCGCGGGTAGCCGAAATACGCGAATACGCCATCAAGCAGAACCTGACTACGGTACGCAACCGGGTCAATGAGCTGGGTGTTTCCGAACCACTAGTACAGCGCCAGGGGGCCAATCGCATTGTGGTTGAACTGCCGGGCGTACAGGATACGGCGGAAGCCAAACGTATTCTCGGCAAGACAGCGAACCTGGAGTTTCGCTTGGCTGCGACGTCTGATACACCTCGTGCGGCTACAGAAAGTTTTGAATTCAGAGAGCCAGGCCGGCCGGTAGTGGAGCTGGAGCGAAGCGTGATCATTACTGGCGATCAGGTTACCGATGCCCAGGCTGGTTACGATGAAAACGGTCGTCCGCAGGTCAATATCCGCCTTGATGGTCATGGTGGGGATCTGATGAATCGGGCTACGCGCGATAATATCGGTCGCAGCATGGCGGTTCTTTTCATCGAACAAAGACCGGTAACCCGCTATGTGCGGCAGGTGATCGATGGTGTCGAAAAAGAAGAATCGGTTGCAGCTTTCGAAGACGAACGCAAGATCATCAGTCTTGCCACCATCCAGTCTGCCCTGGGTAGTCAGTTTCGCATCACGGGGCTGGACGGGCAGGGTGAATCTTCGGAATTGGCGCTATTGCTGCGTGCGGGTGGTCTGGCTGCGCCGATGTACTTTGCCGAAGAGCGGACCATTGGCCCGAGTCTTGGGGCCGAAAACATCGAACTTGGAATCGATGCTTCGATCTGGGGCTTTGCCTTCGTCGCGTTGTTCATTGTCTCGATCTACAAGTTTTTCGGCATCCTGGCCAGCATTGCATTGATGTTCAACATCATCTGCCTTATAGCGCTCATGTCGATGTTGGGAGCAACGCTTACCTTGCCGGGCATTGCCGGTATCGTGTTGACCATGGGCATGGCCGTGGATGCGAATGTGTTGATCTTTTCCCGGATTCGGGAAGAAATTGCCAACGGCATGCCTGTGCAGCGCGCGATTCATGAAGGCTTCGATCGAGCCTTCTCGGCAATTCTGGATGGCAACCTGACCACTTTGTTGGTCGGTGGTGTGCTTTTCTCTCTTGGTACCGGGCCGATCAAGGGGTTTGCCGTAACTATGTCTCTGGGCATTTTGACTTCGATGTTTACCGCCATCGTCGTGACTCGCGGGATGGTCAACCTGTTCTGCGGTGGGCGCGATATCAAGAAGCTCTGGATCTGAGAGGCAGGCAATAAATGAAACGTACGATCAACTTCATGGGGGCCCGACATGCGGTCCTGGCCGTTACCTTGTTACTGATCCTGGCTTCGCTGGCCAGTCTGCTTTTCAAGGGGTTGAACTATGGGCTGGATTTCACGGGCGGTAGCATGGTGGAGCTTTCCTACAGCAAACCGGTCGATCTGAATACGGTACGCATGCAACTGCAGGAAGCAGGGTTCGAGGGGGCTGTCGTACAAAGCTTCGGTGCTACGACGGATGTGGTAGTACGCATGCCCAGCGAAGATGCACAAATTGGAGTGCAGATCGCCAAGGCTTTGCAGGCAAATGGCGGTGATGCAGCGTTTTCCATTCATCGGGTCGACTTTGTCGGTCCGGCTGTTGGCGAGGAATTACGTGACCAGGGCGGGTTGGGAATGCTGCTGGCGCTGGGTGGTATCCTGATTTACGTAGCTTTCCGCTTTCAATGGAAGTTCGGTTTTGGTGCGGTGCTATCCCTGTTCCATGATGTGATTCTTGTCCTTGGAGTGTTTTCTTTCTTCGAACTCACTTTCGATCTGACGGTGCTTGCTGCTGTGCTGGCTGTCATTGGTTATTCGTTGAATGACACCATCGTGGTATTCGATCGTATCCGTGAGAATTTTCGATTGTTGCGCAAAGCCGATCTTGTGGAAAATATCAATGTCTCCACGACCCAGACGTTGTTGCGGACGCTGGCGACTTCCATCTCGACCTTGCTTGCCGTCGGTGCGTTGATGTTGTTCGGTGGCGAGAATCTCTGGGGCTTTTCTCTCGCTCTCTTCATTGGCATTCTGGTTGGCACTACGTCTTCTATCTACGTAGCAAATGCAACCTTGATCTGGCTGAATCTTGATCGCGAAGATCTTATTCCTCCAGCTTTGGAGGAAGCGAGCAGGCGTTCTTGAGCAGAACCTTATGCATTCTTTTCAGCCCGAGGCGTGGAGTTAGAGTAAAACCTCATAGCTAAGAGGATGTAGCAATGAATAAATCCATGCTGGTCGGTGCTGTTCTGGGTGCAGTCGGTGGGGTCATTGCCGCTTACGTCGCGATGCCTATACGACGACGTAAACCCGCTGCAGTACGCTAACTGAGAGCCGGAAAAAATCGTTGGTTACGAGCTTAAGTACAGTCTGGATGGAAAGGTCAGCCAAACCAGGATGGATCGCGATCCGGGGTCACAGATTCCCGTGCAGAGCGACCAAGTGTTGCTGACTCAGCAGTAATTACGCTTGGTAGGTAATCAGAGACGAAAAACGCCTTTCGAGGCGTTTTTTTCTGCGTCAGAAAAACGCTTGTTAGCGTTTCATGGCAAGTGTCAGGTATGGCTGGATTGCTGTCAGCACGGCTTTGAAGCATTTGGTGTTACCCGCCACGATATTGCCTTTCTCCAGAAACTGATGGCTACCGGTAAAGTCGCTGGTCAGGCCGCCAGCTTCTTGTATCAGCAGGGCACCTGCCGCCATGTCCCATTCGGACAGGCCGAATTCCCAGAAGGCGTCGTAGCGGCCGGCGGCAACGTAGGCCAGGTCCAGACTGGCTGCACCTGCCCGCCGAAGACCTGCGGTCTGGCCTACCAATGCGCGAAACATATCGAGGTAATTTTCCAGGCTATCCAGCTGACTATCCCGAAAAGGAAAGCCTGTACCCAATAATGCTCCATCCAGGCTTTTGCGAGAGCTGACGCGCAAGCGCTTGCCGTTGAGTGCTGCGCCACGTCCACGGCTAGCGGTGAACTCTTCCTGGCGAACTGGGTCGAGAACTACTCCATGCTCCAGCCGTCCGCGATATTTACAGGCGATGCTTACCGCAAAATGCGGCACGCCTCTGATGAAATTAGTAGTCCCATCGAGTGGGTCGATGATCCAGAGATAGTCAGTTCCTTCTCCAGAGCCAGGCGACAGGCCGGTTTCCTCTCCCAAGATACCGTGGTTGGGATAGGCCTTGCGCAGCACATTGATAATGCTCTGTTCAGCAGCACGATCGACTTCGCTGACGTAGTCTTTGGCTTCTTTTTCGTTGATCGAGATAAGGTCCAGGCGTTCGATGGAGCGAATGATCAATTCACCGGCGCTGCGAGCGGCGCGCAGTGCGATATTCAGCATGGGCTGCATGTTTCAGATTACCTGGGCATTAGAGAAAGCGGACAAGTTTATCAGAATACCTACGCACATCCAGAGCTGAGCCAGCTGTAGATGTGTGCAGACGTGCGTAGCTCAGTAGGGAATTGTAAGCTTGTTGCTCTATTCCATGCGGTCGAGGATCGATTTTGCTGCAGAACATTCGCGTGGTACTGGTCAATACCAGCCATCCTGGAAATATAGGCGGTGCTGCCCGAGCCATGAAAACCATGGGGCTTTCCCGGCTCGTTCTGGTTCAACCAGGAGAATTTCCCAGTCCGGTTGCCGTTGCACGGGCTTCCGGAGCTACGGATATTCTCGACTCGGCCGGCGTCGTTGAAACGCTTGAGCAAGCTTTGGCCGGTTGCACTCTGGTCTTTGGAACCAGTGCGCGTGATCGCCGTATTCCCTGGCCGCTGCTGGATCCGCGTGAATGCGGTTCGGCCTGCATCGAACAGGTCAGGCAAGGCGAAGAAGTCGCGTTGGTCTTCGGTCGTGAATATGCGGGGCTGACCAATGACGAACTACAGCGCTGCCAGTATCACGTACATATTCCTTCAGATCCGCAGTTTGGATCGTTGAATCTGGCTGCGGCTGTGCAATTGCTGGCCTACGAGGTTCGTATGAGCTGGCTCGCTATAGAAGGCCGACCGCGCAAGATGCAGAAGCTGGAGGCAACGACTGTGGAAAATGCGCAACCGGCAACCTCGGATGAATTGGAACGGTATTACGAGCATCTTGAGCAAACCTTGGCAGATATCGGCTTTCTCGACCCGGCAAGGCCTCGGCACCTGATGGCCCGTTTGCGCAAGCTCTATGGACGCTGTGGTATCAGCAGGCTCGAGATGAATATTCTTCGAGGTATTTTGACTGAAACCCAAAAAAGGCTACGCAATGTATCGTGTAAGGATCGTGATGATTGATCACTTGGAGCCGCCAAACTTATAGCTTATGTAGTTAGTGGTTTGTCCGGTTCGTTGTAGGAGGTCAATCAGGTCTATAGTTGATAAAAATACTAGGCTATAGCATTATGGGTGTGAACTCGATGCCTTGGTATTCATGATGAGATTGACCACAAAAGGCCGCTATGCCGTGACCGCCATGCTCGACTTGGCATTGCATGCACAGGATGGTCCGGTGTCGCTGGCAGATATTTCCGAGCGGCAAGGGATCTCTCTTTCCTATCTTGAGCAATTGTTTGCCAGGTTGCGGCGCAGTGGTTTGGTAAGCAGTGTGCGTGGCCCGGGTGGCGGTTACCGGCTGTCGCGCCGCATGGATGCTATTCAGGTTGCACAGGTGATCGATGCGGTAAACGAATCGGTGGATGCCACCCGTTGCCAAGGGGGGAGCGATTGTCACTCGGGTGATACTTGCCTGACCCATTATTTATGGTGCGATCTAAGCGAGCGTATCCATGAGTTTCTGAGTGGCATAAGTCTGGCCGATCTGGTCAATCGAAACGATATCCAGTTGCTGGCTCAGACTCAGGGTTTACGTCAAGGTGGCGCAAAGCCTGCACAGCTTGACAAGATCCGGGTATCCGCTGTCGATTGAAAAATTGAAGAGACGGCGACCTGACAGGAGATATTGATGAAATTGCCGATTTACCTCGATTATTCCGCCACTACGCCTTTAGACCCGCGTGTTGCTGCCAAGATGACTGAGTGTCTTGTGCTCGAAGGGAACTTTGGCAATCCGGCCTCGCGCTCTCATGTATTCGGTTGGCGGGCCGAAGAAGCGGTAGAAAACGCACGCCGGCAAGTGGCCGATCTGGTAAATGCCGATCCTCGCGAAATAGTCTGGACATCCGGTGCCACGGAGTCCGATAACCTGGCTATCAAAGGTGTGGCGCATTTTTACGGTTCCAAGGGTAAGCACATCATTACCAGCAAGATCGAGCATAAGGCAGTACTCGATACGTGCCGTCAGCTTGAGCGCGAAGGTTTTGAGGTGACTTACCTCCAGCCGGGAGAAGATGGCCTGATTACGCCGGCCATGGTCGAAGCTGCCCTGCGCGACGACACCATTCTGGTTTCGATCATGCATGTAAATAATGAAATCGGCACCATCAACGATATCGGTGCCATTGGTGACCTGACGCGCTCCAGAGGTGTTCTCTTCCATGTCGATGCTGCCCAGTCCACGGGCAAGGTAGCGATAGACCTGGACACGCTGAAGGTTGACCTGATGTCTTTTTCTGCGCACAAGACCTATGGTCCCAAGGGCATCGGTGCGCTCTATGTGCGGCGCAAGCCCCGGGTGCGACTGGAAGCCCAGATGCATGGTGGAGGACACGAACGAGGTATGCGCTCCGGCACGTTGGCTACGCACCAGATCGTTGGCATGGGTGAAGCATTCCGACTCGCCAAGGAAGAAATGGCCGCCGAAAACGAGCGTATTCGTGCATTGCGGGATCGTTTCTTCAAGCAGGTCGAGCATCTTGAAGAATTGTACGTCAACGGAAGCCTGATCGCCCGAGTGCCGCACAACCTCAACCTCAGCTTCAATTTCGTCGAAGGCGAGTCGTTGATCATGGCGCTCAAGGATCTGGCGGTTTCTTCCGGTTCCGCCTGTACCTCGGCGTCCCTTGAGCCTTCTTACGTGTTACGTGCCCTGGGGCGTAACGACGAACTGGCGCACAGCTCGATCCGTTTTACCTTCGGCCGTTTCACTACCGAAGAGGAAATCGACTACGCCGCCACCAAGGTCTGCGAAGCCGTCAACAAGTTGCGCGAGCTTTCTCCTTTGTGGGATATGTACAAGGACGGTGTCGATATCTCCACAGTGAAGTGGCAAGCCCACTGATCGCAACGGAATCGATAATCTGATGCAGAGAGGATTGCACCATGGCATATAGCGATAAAGTCATCGAGCACTACGAAAATCCGCGCAACGTCGGCAAATTCGACGCTGAAGATCCAGATGTCGGTACCGGTATGGTTGGTGCCCCTGCCTGTGGAGACGTGATGCGTTTACAGATCAAGGTCAATGAACAGGGTGTGATTGAAGATGCCAAGTTCAAGACCTATGGTTGTGGTTCTGCTATCGCCTCCAGTTCCCTGGCCACCGAATGGATGAAGGGCAAGACCCTGGATGAGGCGGAAACCATTAAAAACACCCAACTGGCCGAGGAATTGGCGTTACCACCTGTAAAGATTCACTGTTCGGTACTGGCCGAAGATGCCATCAAGGCTGCCGTGCGTGATTACCGTCAGAAGAAAGGTTTGCTTTAAGGAGAATTCAGGATGGCAATTACCATGACGCCGGCTGCGGCCCAGCATGTACGCCGCTCGCTCGATGCGCGTGGCAAGGGAGCCGGTATTCGCCTTGGCGTGCGTACCTCCGGATGCTCGGGGATGGCCTATGTTCTTGAGTTCGTGGATGACGTGGCTGGCGACGACAAGGTCTTCGAAAACCATGGTGTAAAGGTGATCATCGATCCCAAGAGCTTGGTCTATCTCGACGGCACTGAACTCGATTTTGTTCGCGAAGGCCTGAACGAAGGCTTCAAGTTCAACAACCCCAATTCGCTCGGTGAATGCGGCTGCGGCGAAAGCTTCAATGTTTGAGGGGGCTTGTGAGTAATACCAGTTACTTCGACCTGTTCGACTTGCCGCCGGCTTTCGTGATCGACCTTGAGAAGCTGGCAGCAAACTATCGTGAGCGGGCGCGCAGTGTTCATCCCGACCGCTTCGTGGATGCGTCCGAGCGCGAGCAGCGCCAGGCTTTGGAGCGGTCGGCCAACCTTAACGAATCTTATCGGACACTCAAGAGCCCGACGCAGCGTGCGCGATATCTGTTGGCGCTGCGAGGGCACGATGTCCCGTTGGAGGCCACTGTTCAGGATCCCGAATTTCTATTGCAGCAGATGCAATGGCGAGAGGATCTGGAAGATTTGCAGGAGAGTGGTGAGCACGCGGGTATCGCTTCTTTCAAGGCGCAGCTGAAAAAGGCTCGCCAAGAGTTGGATGATGCCTTCGAGCAGTGTTGGCAGGATGATTCGCGCCTTGCAGAAGCTGAACGCCTGGTGCGCCGCATGCAGTTTGTCGACAAGTTGTCCCAAGAGGTGCGCCAGTTGGAAGAGCGCCTCGACGATTAACCACGAGCAACGCCTGGCGTTGCCGTTCGATCGAAAAGAATTATATGGCCTTACTCCAGATAGCCGAACCAGGACAAAGCCCCCAGCCCCACGAACGCCGTCTGGCGGTGGGTATCGATCTGGGAACCACCAATTCGCTGGTGGCTGCACTGCGTAGCGGTGTGGCCGAACCATTGCCGGATGCTGACGGCAATGTGATCGTTCCTTCTGCCGTGCGTTACTTGGCGGACCATGTCGAAGTCGGTCGGTCTGCCAAGGATGCGGTCCAGGACGATCCGTTCAATACCGTTGTGTCGGTCAAGCGTTTGATGGGGCGAGGACTTGCCGATGTCAAGCAACTTGGCGAGCAGCTACCTTATCGTTTCGTCGCAGGCGAATCGCAAATGCCCTGTATAGAAACAGTGCAGGGAGTGAAAAGCCCGGTGGAGATTTCAGCGGAAATCCTCCGGGTTCTGCGCTTGCGAGCAGAAGCATCTCTTGGCGGCGAACTGGTTGGTGCGGTGATTACCGTTCCGGCTTATTTTGATGATGCCCAGCGGCAGGCGACCAAGGATGCAGCGCGGATCGCCGGTCTGAATGTTCTACGCCTGCTCAACGAGCCTACGGCTGCCGCAGTCGCTTACGGTCTCGATCGCCAGGCCGAAGGGCTGGTGGCGATTTACGATCTGGGTGGCGGAACCTTCGATATCTCGATCCTGCGGCTGACGCGTGGTGTTTTTGAAGTACTGGCTACCGGCGGTGACAGTGCCTTGGGGGGTGATGATTTCGATCATGCGATTGCTGACTGGATTCTCGCCCAGGCCGGCGTATCCAGTGATCTGGCTCCCGGAGCCCAGCGCACCCTGTTGAAAATCGCTTGCGATACCAAGGAAGCGTTGAGCACGACTGAATCCGTCGCACTGGAATATGGCGGATGGCGGGGTAGTCTTGGGCGTGCCGTTTTCGAGGAATTGATCGAGTCCTTGATCGCGCGCAGCTTGAAAGCTTGTCGACGTGCCATTCGGGATGCCGATATCGATGCGCAGGCAATCGGCGCGGTGGTTATGGTTGGTGGCTCCACGCGTGTTCCGCGAGTAAGGCAGGCTGTCGGTGAGCTGTTCGGTCGTCAGCCCCTGACTGATATCGATCCGGATAAGGTCGTTGCCATCGGTGCCGCCATTCAGGCGGATACGCTGGCTGGTAATGGCCGCGATGGCAGCGAGTTGTTACTGCTGGATGTGATTCCGTTATCCCTGGGGCTGGAAACCATGGGGGGATTGATGGAAAAGATCATTCCCCGCAATACGACTATTCCCGTGGCGCGCGCCCAGGATTTCACTACCTACAAGGATGGCCAGACCGCCATGATGGTCCACGTGCTGCAAGGTGAGCGCGAACTGGTGACTGATTGCCGTTCGCTGGCACGCTTCGAATTGCATGGCATTCCCCCGATGGTAGCGGGCGCTGCCAAGATCCGTGTGACCTTTCAGGTGGATGCCGATGGCTTGCTCAATGTAGCTGCGCGCGAATTGGCTTCTGGTATCGAGGCAACTATTCAGGTCAAGCCATCTTACGGTCTGACCGATGGTGAGATTGCCCGCATGCTCGAAGAATCTCTCGACAAGGCTGGCGCAGATAAGGCCATGCGTGCCTTGCGTGAACGCCAGGTAGAAGCGCGACGCCTGCTTGAAGCGGTGGCTGGCGCATTACAGGCAGATGGCGAGCGGTTGCTGGATGCTGAAGAACGGGCTGCCATCGAGTTGCAAATCAGCGAGTTGCAACAAGCACTCGATGGACAGGATGGTGATTTGCTGGCTCGCCGAACCAAGAGCCTTAGCGATATCACCGATGCCTTTGCCGCCCGACGCATGGATGCTTCCGTACAGGCAGCCCTGGCTGGGCGCCGGCTCGATGATATCGAGGAGTGATGAATATGCCGCAGATTATTTTCCTGCCCAACGTCGAGCATTGTCCCGATGGAGCTGTGGTTGATGCCAGCCCCGGTGAAACGATTCTGGACGCAGCCTTGCGCAACGGCATCGAACTGGAGCATGCCTGTGAGAAATCCTGCGCATGCACCACTTGCCATGTAATCGTTCGGGAAGGATTCGACTCGCTGGATACCTCCGACGAACTGGAAGACGACATGCTCGACAAGGCTTGGGGGCTGGAGCCGAATTCGCGGCTATCGTGCCAGGCAGTCGTTGCCGAACACGATCTGGTGGTCGAAATTCCAAAATACACCATCAATCAGGTTTCTGAAGGCCATTGAGCGAGAAACGAACATGAGCCTGAAATGGACAGATGTGCAGGATATTGCTATCGAACTGGCGGAGTGCAAACCGGAAACGGATCCACGCTATGTGAATTTCGTCGATTTGCGCCAGTGGGTCGTTGCATTACCAGAGTTCGATGACGATCCGCAGCATGGCGGGGAAAAGGTGCTCGAAGCGATTCAGACTGCCTGGATCGAAGAAGCGCGATAAGAGCATCCCGTTTGGGAGAATTCTGGCCGCTCCGGCACGCTTTGCTGCGTAGCAGGATATTCTCCCTGCTACGATTTTTAGTGCGACCTGCGTATACTCCGCGGGCTATTTTTTGTCCTCATTATTCGCTTTGGAGCTTTTCATGGCTGTTGAACGCACCCTTTCCATCATCAAGCCGGACGCTGTTGCCAAGAACGTCATCGGTGAAATTCTCACCCGTTTCGAAAAGGCCGGCCTGCGCGTCGTGGCGTCGAAAATGGTGCAACTGTCCGAGCGTGAAGCTGGTGGCTTCTATGCCGAACACAAAGAGCGTCCTTTCTTCAAGGATCTGGTTTCCTTCATGACTTCCGGCCCCGTTGTGGTGCAGGTACTGGAAGGTGAAGGAGCCATTGCCAAGAACCGTGAACTAATGGGCGCGACCGATCCGAAAAAGGCTGAAGCCGGTACCATTCGCGCCGATTTCGCCGTTTCCATTGACGAAAACGCCGTGCATGGCTCGGATTCCGAAGCATCCGCTGCCCGTGAGATTTCTTATTTCTTCGCTTCCACGGAAGTGTGTGCACGCGTTCGCTAAGTTCGAGCGAGGCTGAATCCTGTGACCGCACCGACCAATGATAAAGTGAATCTGCTGGGGATGACCCAGACGCAACTGGAAAGCTTCTTCGAATCCATCGGAGAAAAGCGTTTCCGTGCTGGTCAGGTCATGAAATGGATTCACCACTATGGTGTCGATGATTTCGACGCCATGAGCAATGTGGGCAAAGTGCTTCGCGAAAAACTCAGAGCCCGCGCCGAAATTCGCGGGCCTGAGGTGATCAGTGAAGATATTTCCAGTGATGGTACGCGCAAGTGGGTAATGCGAGTCGCTTCCGGCAGTTATATCGAGACGGTGTACATCCCGCAGAATGGCCGTGGCACGTTGTGCGTATCTTCACAGGCTGGTTGCATTCTGGACTGCAGTTTCTGTTCTACAGGCAAGCAGGGATTCAACAGCAACCTGACGGCGGCAGAAGTCATCGGGCAGGTATGGGTTGCCAATAAATCCTTCGGGACAATTCCTGCCAAGATCGATCGCGCCATCACCAATGTGGTGCTGATGGGCATGGGCGAGCCATTACTGAACTTCGACAATGTCGTTGCTGCCATGACTCTCATGATGGATGACCTTGGTTATGGTATTTCCAAACGCAAGGTTACGCTTTCCACCTCGGGAATCGCGCCCATGATCGACGAGTTGGCGAAGGTCACCGATGTCTCCCTCGCGTTGTCTTTGCATGCGCCGAACGATGAGTTGCGCGACAGCCTGATGCCGATCAATCGGAAATATCCACTCGATATGCTGCTGGATGCCTGTCGTCGTTATGTGTCTCGCCTGGGAGAAAAGCGGGTATTGACCATCGAGTACACGCTGATCAAGGATATCAACGACCAGCCTGTACATGCCGAGCAGATGATCGCATTGCTGGCAGATATCCCCTGCAAGATCAATGTGATTCCTTTCAATCCGTTTCCGCATTCGTCGTACCAGCGGCCCAGTAACAACGCTATTCGGCGTTTCCAGGAAATCCTGCAGAAGATTGGGCATAACGTGACGGTGCGTACCACACGTGGCGATGATATCGATGCAGCTTGTGGCCAACTGGTGGGCAAGGTACAGGATCGGACGCGGCGTAGCGAACGGCATATCGCGGCGCATCAGTTGGATAGCGAGCCAGTCATCCTGAAGCACGTATCGAACGGGGCTTGAGAGCAACTGATGAGCCTGCGCTGGGTACTGCCCTTGATCCTGTGTCTATTCGCCGGTTGTGTATCGAGTGGCGGCGGTGACCCCACCACGACCGAGCGGGGCCGTAACGATGCCCGTGATGCCTATATTCAGCTGGGGAGCGGTTACCTGCACGAAGGCATGACGGCGCGAGCCAAGGTGCCTTTGCGAAAAGCGCTGGAACTGGATCCGAAAAGTGCCGATGCACATGCAGCGTTGGCTCTGGTTTTTCAGACTGAAATGGAGGTGGAGCTGGCCGATCAGGAATATCGCCAAGCACTGTCCTACAGCGATGACGCCAGGATTCTCAATAATTACGGCAGTTTTCTTTATGAACAAGGACGTTATAAAGAGGCTTTCGAGCGCTTTCAGCAGGCATCGAAAGATCCGCTTTACCCCGAGCGGGCAAGGGTTTTCGAGAATATGGGACTGACCGAGTTGAAGTTGGGGCGAACCGGAGACGCGGAAAATTATTTTGTGCGCTCGCTACGCCTCGATAATCGCCGTTCCAGTGCCCTGCTGGAGCTTGCCACGCTTTCCTATAACGCCAAGCAGTATGTGCCTGCCAAACGTTACTACGACAATTTTACCGAATTGTCCGAGCAGAACGCTCGCAGTCTATTGTTGGGAGTCCATCTGGCCGATATCTTCCAGGAGCGCGACAAAAGCGCGAATCTGGTGTTGCGCCTCAAGCGTCTCTATCCGGCTTCGCCGGAGTATAAAACCTACCTATCGGAGCAACGATGAACGCGCCGCAATCCGAAGCCTCGGCACCGGCGGGGCCTGTCAATCCGGGTGAAATTCTGCGCAGTGCTCGTGAGAGCCATGGCGTGGCCTTATCCGTGGTTTCTCTCCAATTGAATATTTCCGAGCGCTTTTTGCGGCAGATCGAAGCTGGGGATTTTTCCCAGTTGCCCGGGCATACCTTTGCACGTGGTTATATCCGTGCCTATGCCAAGCTCATGCAACTCGATCAGGCGCGCCTTGTGCAAGAGTTTGACCGCTATACCGGAACCGACGCCAAAGGTAGCCAGGTACACAGCCTGGGGAATATCGAAGAGCCCGCACGCCTGTCTTCCATTGGCTTGCGACTATTGACCTTTGTCCTGCTGGTGGTTTTGGGCGGCAGTGCCTTCTTCTTGTGGCAGGAAGGAAAATTGACGGGGCAGGGGAGCCAGACTAGTACATCGCTTGGCCATATCGAGGTCGAGGGTGCAGATGGGACTACCCAGATTCATTCTCTCGACGAGCCAGAAGATCAGGCTGTTGCAGAAAACCAGCAGACCCCGTTGCCGTTGAATGCCCCGCCTGACATTCCGGGCCAGGCAAATGACAGTAATGTCGCTACCCAGCAACTACCATCCAGGCCAGTGCTTCCTGCACCGATATCGCCAACTGTTTCCAGTGCGCCTGCTGGCTCGCCACCTTCAGTGTCCGTCCTTGCCAACCCCACTGCTACTCCTGTACTTGGGCAGCACGTACCTCCGGCCCAGGCTGATGGTGCAACGGTTGGACAGACTGCGGCCGAAACATCTGGAGAAGCCCTGCTCGAACTGGTGTATACCGCCGATTGCTGGACTCGGGTCACCGATGCGGATGGGCGTGTTCTGTTGAACGCGCTGGTGCGCGCCGGTGCTTCGCGATCCTTGCAGGGCAAGCCACCGCTGAGTCTGCGTATCGGTTTTGCTCGAGGACTGCAGCTAACCTACAACGGCAATCCTGTGGATCTTACCCCCTACATTCGCGGCGAGACCGCCAGCCTCAAGCTTGGAGAATGAGCATGCATAGTGAATCTCCCATCAAGCGCCGTCGTTCCCGCCAGATCAAGATTGGTGATGTAGCTGTTGGTGGCGATGCACCGATCAGCGTGCAAAGTATGACCAATACGGAAACCTGCGATGTCGAAGCGACCGTTGCGCAGATCCACCGTCTGGAGAATGCCGGAGCGGATATTGTCCGGGTTTCTGTCCCGTCGATGGACGCGGCAGAGGCTTTCGGCAGGATCAAGCAACAGGTCCGGGTGCCGCTGGTGGCCGATATCCATTTCGATTATCAGATTGCCCTGCGTGTAGCCGAGCTTGGTGTCGATTGCCTGCGGATCAACCCCGGTAACATCGGGCGTGAGGATCGAGTTCGAGCAGTCGTCGATGCCGCACGCGATAAAGGCATTCCGATTCGTATCGGTGTCAACGCCGGTTCTCTGGAAAAAGATCTGCAGAAGAAATATGGTGAACCGACGCCTGCGGCACTGGTTGAATCCGCATTGCGCCACGTCGATCACCTCGACCGCCTGAATTTCCCCGATTTCAAGGTGAGTGTGAAGGCTTCTGACATCTTCATGGCTGTCGAGGCTTACCGCCAGTTGGCTACGCAAATCGAGCAGCCGCTGCACCTGGGAATTACCGAAGCGGGTGGGCTGCGCTCCGGTACGGTGAAATCTGCGATAGGTTTGGGCATGCTGCTCACTGAAGGAATTGGCGATACCATCCGTATTTCGCTAGCGGCCGATCCGGTCGAAGAGGTGAAGGTTGGATTCGACATCCTCAAGTCGTTGCGCCTGCGCTCCCGTGGTATCAATTTTATTGCCTGCCCCAGCTGCTCGCGACAGAACTTCGATGTGGTGAAGACCATGAACGAACTGGAATTGCGCCTGGAGGACCTGCTGATCCCGCTGGATGTGGCGGTGATCGGCTGCGTGGTCAACGGCCCTGGCGAGGCGAAAGAGGCCCATATTGGCCTTGCCGGCGGGACCCCCAACAACCTCGTTTATATCGATGGCAAGCCGGTACAGAAACTGGCCAGCGACAACCTGGTGGTCGAGCTGGAGCAACTGATTCGACACAAGGCTGCCGAAAAGGCGCAGGCCGATGCGGCGCTGATCGCCCGCAGCTGATTTAAGGATGCGCATGAGCAAAACCCTGCAAGCCATTCGTGGCATGAACGATATTCTTCCTGGGCAAACACCGGCCTGGCGTTATCTGGAAAGTACTTTCAGCAAACTGTTGCAAAGCTACGGCTACAGCGAGATTCGTCTGCCTCTGGTTGAATTTACCGACATTTTTGCGCGTGCCATTGGCGAGGGCACGGATGTGGTCGACAAGGAGATGTATACCTTTTTCGACCGTAACGAGGAGTCTCTCACCTTGCGCCCGGAAGGAACCGCCGGTTGTGTGCGAGCGGTTCTCGAACATGGCCTCGTTGGGGGCGGGCAGGTACAGAAGCTCTGGTACATGGGGCCGATGTTTCGTTACGAAAAACCGCAGAAGGGCCGTTATCGCCAGTTCCACCAGATTGGTATCGAGGTATTCAACCTGCCCGGGCCAGACATCGATGCCGAACTCATCGTACTGACGGCGCGGCTATGGAAGCAGCTGGGCATGGCCGATGCTGTCACCCTGCAATTGAACAGCCTGGGTTCCGGCGAATCGCGTGCGATCTACCGTGAAGCCCTGGTGGGTTACCTGACCGAGCGCTTCGATCAACTCGACGAAGACAGCCAGCGGCGGCTCTCCACCAACCCGTTGCGGATTCTCGATAGCAAGAATGTCCAGACACAGGCTTTGCTGGTCGAGGCGCCATTGCTTGTCGACTATCTCGATGAAGAATCGCGCCTGCATTTCGATGGCTTGAAAGCTCGACTCGATGCTTTGGGTATCGCTTATGAAATCAACCCTCGTCTGGTTCGCGGGCTGGATTATTACGGTCGTACGGTTTTTGAATGGGTAACCGACAAGCTTGGCGCCCAGGGGACGGTATGCGCTGGTGGCCGCTATGACGGCCTGATCGGTCAGTTCGGTGGCAAGTCGACACCGGCAGTCGGTTTCGGTATGGGTATCGAGCGCCTCGTGCTCTTGTTGGAAACCCTTGGTCTGGTACCTGCGACGCTGGAGCCTGTGCCGCATGCGTATATCTGTGCCTTCGGCGAGACGGCAGAGCTCGCTGCGCTGAAACTGGCCGAACGATTACGCGATGCGCTTCCCGGCTTGCGGCTGCTCGTCAATGCTGGCGGCGGCAGTTTCAAGAGTCAGTTCAAGAAGGCCGACAAGAGTGGAGCCGGCTATGCGCTGATTCTTGGTGAAAATGAAGTGATGGCCCAGGTCGTCGGGGTCAAGCCGCTGCGTCAGGAGGATGAACAGCAAAGCATTGCCTGGAGCGTCCTGGCCGAGCATCTTGCCGATCGTATTTCATCGACCCCATTGAGCACGCTTGATAGAGGCGAATCATTTTCAAGGAGCAACAGGTGACTTCGGAGAACAAAGAAAAGCAGTACGCGCAGATGCAGAGCTGGTGGCAACGCAACGGCAAGCCTCTGCTGATCGGTGGCGTACTCGCACTGGTCGGCGTATTCGCCTGGCAGTACTGGCAGAAGTACACACTCGAGCAAGCGCAAAATGCCTCGGTGCTTTACCAGGAGTTGCTGAATGCGGTGTTGAAGGATGGCGATGTAGACGCTGCGCAAGTCGCGCGCCTGGCTAGTACCTTGAAGAAAGAACATGCCGGTAGCCACTATGCCCAGTATGCCGGCCTGTTCCTGGTCAAGGTAGCGGTCGATGCCGGTCGTCTGGACGATGCCGGCACAGAGCTGCAAGCTATTGTCGATGCACCGGTTGATTCGACACTGGCTGAAATTGCGCGCCAGCGTCTTGCCCGGATATTGGCTGCCCGCAACGAACCCCAGCGTGGGCTCGATCTGCTGCAAGGGGAAACCGATGCGGCTTTCCAGGGCAGTCGCGAAGAACTCAAGGGAGATCTGTTGCTGCAGCTCGGTCGTCAGGATGAAGCCTATGCCGCCTATGGCAGGGCCAAGCAAATGATGACGCCAGATGCGGCGCTGGGTACCTTGCAAATGAAGCTTGATGACCTGGCCCGTAATGGGGAGCATGCAACAGATGCGTAGCAGGATAGCCGCCGTGCTGTTCCTGGCGATGGCTGTCAGTGGCTGTAGCCCCACCAACTTCATCAACGACATGTTCAACAGCTCCAAGGAGGAGCCGCCTGCTCCGCTGCCAGATCTGCAGGCCGAAATCACTCTGGAAGAGCAATGGAGCGCTTCGATCGGTGAAGGCCAGGGTGAAATCTACAACCTGTTGGTGCCAGCGGTTTATGGGAACCAGATCTATGCCGCGGACGACAAAGGGATCGTCGTTTCCCTGGATCGCTTCACCGGAAAAACTGTCTGGCAAGTCAAGCTCAAAGAGCCTGTTTCCGGTGCCGTCAGTGCCGGTTATGGCCTGGTTCTGCTGGGCACGCTGAAAGGTGATGTCATTGCCCTGGATGCCAGCGATGGCAGCGAGAAATGGCGCAGCCAGGTGCATAGCGAAGTGCTGGCACCGCCGGCGATAAACGGCGATATGGTATTGGTCCAGACGATCGATGATCGCCTGATCGCGTTGGAAATTGGTAGCGGCAGCCAGCGCTGGGCGTATGAAAATCCGCCGGCTCTCCTGACCTTGCGTGGTACCGGTGCGCCGATGCTGACCAATCAGTTGGCGATTGCCGGGCTTTCCACCGGCCGGATCGTGGCTCTGGATACCCAGCGTGGGTTACCGATCTGGGAACAGCGCGTAGCTATTCCGCAAGGACGTTCGGAACTCGAGCGTGTTGTCGATATCGATGGCGGCCTGCTGCTTTCCGGCGGTACGCTATATGCGGTGACTTATCAGGGAAATGTGGCAGCTTTCGAGTTGCAGAGTGGGCGACTGCTCTGGCAGCGTGACGCTTCCAGTTATGTCGGTGTGGCGCAAGGCTATGGAAGCGTTTACCTGAGTCTTGCCAATGGCACCGTGCAGGGCATCGACGAGCGTTCCACTACGGTTCTATGGAGCAACGACTCCTTGGCTCGTCGCCAGCTTTCCGCCCCAGCGTCCTTTTCCAGCTACATTGCGGTTGGTGACCTGGAGGGGTATCTGCATCTGCTCAGCCAGATCGATGGGCGTTTCGTCGGAAGAGTGAAGATCGACAGCTCCGGCGTGCGGGCCAGACCGATAGTCGAAGGTGACTGGCTGTATGCTTTTGGAAATGATGGCGATCTGGTTGCGCTAACGCTAGGACATGACGATTGATTGCCTGACCCTATTCGGATTGGCAGTTATCGCAAAAGGTTTGGCCGCTGCTTTCTGGCAGCGGCCTTTGTATTTTCCGAGAGACTAAACTGGAGAGCCGAATGGTTCCCGTGATTGCCCTGGTGGGGCGGCCGAACGTCGGCAAATCCACTCTTTTCAATCGCTTGACCAAGACACGCGATGCCATCGTCGCGGAGTATGCCGGGCTGACCCGGGATCGCCAGTATGGCGAAGCCAAATGGCAGGGACGTACCTATATCGTCATCGATACCGGGGGAATTTCCGGCGATGAAGAGGGCATCGACGCCAAGATGGCCGGGCAGTCCCTGCAGGCAATCGAGGAAGCCGATGCCGTACTGTTCATGGTGGATTCGCGCGCCGGGCTGACTGTCGCCGACCAGATGATCGCCGAACACCTGCGCAAACGAAACAAACGTACCTTCCTGATCGCGAACAAGGTCGATACGGTCGATCCGGAAATCGCTCGAGCCGAATTCAGTCCGCTCGCAATAGGTGATGCATTGCCGATCGCGGCAGCCCATGGGCGTGGCATCCAGGCCATGCTGGAGGCCGCACTGGGAATCTTTCCCAAAGACGGTGATGCAGAACAAGAAGACGAAGAGCCTGTGGTTACGGAGGGCGAGGAGCCCAGGCGAGTTCCCGGACCGAGCGAAAAAGATGGAATCAAGATCGCCATCATTGGCCGCCCGAATGTCGGCAAGTCCACGCTGGTGAACCGCATGCTCGGCGAGGAGCGGGTCATTGTCTACGATCAGGCGGGCACCACGCGCGACAGTATCTATATTCCCTTCGAGCGTAATGAAGAAAAGTACACGCTGATCGATACCGCCGGCGTCCGCCGTCGTGGCAAGATTTTCGAGGCAGTGGAAAAGTTTTCCGTGGTCAAGACCCTGCAGGCGATCCAGGATGCCAACGTGGTCATCTTCGTCATGGATGCCCGGGAAGGCGTGGTCGAACATGATCTCAATCTGCTTGGTTTCGTACTGGAGACTGGTCGTGCGCTGGTCATTGCGCTGAACAAATGGGACGGCATGGAGCCTGGCCAGCGTGATTATGTAAAGACCGAGCTCGAGCGACGGTTGCTTTTCGCCCATTTTGCCGATATTCACTTCATCTCGGCGCTGCACGGCACGGGAGTAGGGCACCTCTACAAATCGGTGCAGGCCGCCTTCGCTTCGGCAGTAACCCGCTGGCCTACCAATCGCCTGACGCAGATACTTGAAGACGCAGTGCAGGAGCACCAGCCACCGCTGGTCAACGGTCGACGAATCAAGCTGCGCTATGCGCACTTGGGTGGTGCCAACCCGCCGCTGATCGTGATTCACGGTAACCAGGTCGATACGGTACCCAAGTCCTATACCCGCTATCTGGAAAACACCTATCGGCGAGTGCTCAAATTGGTCGGTACGCCGATTCGTATCGAGTACAAGGGTGGCGAGAATCCCTATGAAGGCAAGAAGAACACGCTGACGGATCGCCAGGTGAACAAGAAGCGCCGGTTGATGAGCCACCACAAAAAGGCCGAGAAGAAGCGTAGGGACAAGAAGCGCTGAGCCTGGCTCAAACCTGATCTGCAGGTTGTTGTGGCCATGGGCTGCAGGTGAACCCGGGGTCGGCGGCGCGGTACCGTTCGTAGTCTCCGACCATGTCGGGACTCATCACCTTCCGATGACCTGATGAATACCCTGGCGCTGCATTACGACGATCTGGTCGAATACATTCGGCGTCGGTTCAGCGGCAGCCAATTTGCCCATGATGTCGTACACGATGTCTGCGTCCAACTCCTGGAAAAGTCGCCGCAACAACCCATCGCCCAGCCGTTCGCCTTTTTGCGCAGGGTATCCTTCAACCGAGCCATTGATCGTAGCCGCTCGGACTGTGCTCGTAACGCCCGCTTCAAAGGTATGGCGGAGTTGCCGGACAACCGCAGCCACGATTGCGATGGTGCCATGGCACTCGACTTCGAGCAGCAACTGAAGGCACTGCTGGCCATTATCGAAGCCTTGCCAGCGCGCCCGCGCCAGATCTTCCTGCTGCACCGCATCCATGGCATGCCGCAGCGGGAGATTGCCGACGAACTGGGGATCTCGCTCAACATGGTGACCCAGCATTTTAGTCGCGCCATGCGTGCCATCGTCCTTCATTGGGAGCCGGCGCAACGCGCTGTGCGGCCCAGGCAATACTGAGCGTGTCCACCCCCGATTCTCCGCAGCCGCCTACCGGGCGGCATACCCAGCACCACCAGCAATCGACTCCCGATAAGGACGATGCGCTGGCGCCATTTGCCGAAGCTCTGCGAGAGCGCGTCCCTTCGCGCGAGGCACTGCTGGCCGAAGCCAAGGCACAGACCGCCCGCCAGCGTCGACGCGGCAAACAGAGCGCAGCAGGAGGGCTGCTGATGCTGTTGTTGGCGGGTGGCATCTGGATACTCGATCCCGCCTGGCATACCGAGGACATCCACACGGCCATCGGCCAGCGCAGCACGACCCGGCTGGCCGATGGTAGCGACGTGATCCTCAATACCGGCAGCCACCTGCGTATCGAAAGCCGCCTGCGCAGTCGGCGGTTGGAACTGGTGCAGGGCGAAGCCACCTTTACCGTGGTGCACGAGCCCAAGCCGCTCATCGTGCGCAGCCAGGGTGTGCACGTTCGCGACATCGGCACCGTGTTCAATGTACGCAGCGACAGCCGTGGTGTCGTCGTCAGTGTGGTCGAGGGGGCCGTTGAGGTGAGTAACGGGCAAACACCGGCGCGTCTGCTCGAAGCTGGCCAGCAGGTACAGGCCAGCCGCGAGCGCATCAGCACTACTCGCCGCATCGACCCGGACGCAGTGACTGCCTGGCAGCAGGGCAAGCTGCGTTTCGATGGCACCCCCTTGCGCGAAGTGATCGCCGATATCCAGCGCTACCGCCAGGCGCCGATTCGCCTCGACGAAGCCCGCCTCGGCAGCCTGCGCGTTTCCGGCGAATATGACACCAATGCCATCGAATCCTTGATCGACCTGCTACCGGCGATTCTGCCGGTCAGTCTTGCTCGCGGGAGCGATGGGACGGTGGTGGTTCATGGCGTGCGTTAGTCTGTGTGGTTCGTGCTGGCTTTAGAGGTCGGTGGAGGTCAGGCTTTACTAACGACTCTTGAGAAACAAACTTCTACTTCACAAGGATGTGACGCCATGCTGCAACTGCTCGACCCCAAGAACGACTTCGTCTTCAAGCGCCTGTTCGCCGACTCTCCCGAACTACTGGCCGACCTGATCAATGCCGTGCGCAGCGACGAGCCGCCCATCGAAATCGTCGAAGTGCTCAACCCACGCATCGACCCTGCCGAATTGCACGGCAAGTTCATCGTTCTCGACGTGCTGGCGCGCGACGAGCACGGACGTTTCTATAATATCGAGATGCAGGTGCGCCGCCATGCCGACTGGATACCGCGCAGCACCTATTATTTAGCGAGAACCCTGGCCAACCAGTTGAAGACCGGCGACGACTACGGCACCCTCAAGCCGGTGATCGGCATCCATTTGCTGGACTTCGAACTGTACGAGCACACTCAGGCCCACTGGTGCTTCGAACTGCGCGACCGCCTGTGCCCGGAGGTAGCCCTGGGGAACGCCCTGCAACTGCACCTGATCGAACTGCCCAAGGCCGACCGCCTGCATAGTGGGCAGACCCGGCTGGCGAACTGGATCACCTACTTCGAACATTGGCAGGAGGACTCCATCATGAGCAACGTTACCCACGAACCCGTGCGGCAGGCCATGCAGCAACTCGAACAGCTATCGTCCGACGAGGAAGCCAAGCGCCTGGCCTTCGTCCGTGAACGCGCCCTGCGCGACGAAATCAGCGAACTGAAGGCGGCGCGTAAGGAAGGGTTGGAGCAGGGTCTCGAAAAAGGCCGCCAGCAGCTCGTCGCTACCGTGCAGCGCCAGCTCACTCGCCGTTTCGGACCGTTGCCGGAGGTGGTGCAGGAGCGTTTGGCGCAGGCCGATACGGTACAGCTGGAGCGCTGGGCGGATCGGTTGCTGGATGCGGCGAGCCTGGAGGAGGTGTTCCAGGCTTCTTGAGATGCAAAAACCAGGATCTGCTCTCACCCTGATGTGCGTTGCCATCAGCCATTTTCACCTTGTCTGGCCTTAGCTCGCGAGACTTTGAACTGGCTCTGAGATCTCCAGTCACCGTCAAGAGAATAAGAATTCTTTTCAAATAGACCTCAACATTGCCCCTGGCTGAAACGCCAACCCCCTGAGAACACTTTCTCATTTACCGTTCAATTGGGGGAATTCATGGGCAAGATAGTCGCGCAACGACATCCACGACACAGGCGCCTGAGCCTGCTCGCCACCAGCCTGCTGCTGGCTTCCGCTGTGCACGCGCAAGAGGCAGCCTACAGACTCGATATTCCGGCCCAGCCGCTGGACCAGGCCCTCAACGCTTTGGCGGGGCAGACGGGGCGTCGCATCCTGTTCGCCACCGATATCGCCGAAGGCCAGCGCGCCCCGGCACTGCGAGGGTCGCTGACCATCGAGCAGGCCTTGCAGCGCTTGTTGAGCGGCTCGAACCTGACAATGCAGAAAACCGATGACGGCAGTTATACGGTTTCCGCCCAAGGTGGAGGAGGGGCGATGGGTCTGGACATGATGACGGTGGTCGATAACCAGCTCGGGACAATCACAGAAAACACCAAGTCCTATACGCCTGGCGTCATTGCTTCAGCCACCAAGCTAGTACTGACCCCTCGGGAAACCCCGCAAACCGTCACTGTGGTCACCCGGCAGCATATGGATGATTTCAACCTCACCAACGTTGACATGGTGATGGACCAGACACCCGGTATTAGCCGCACCACCTTTAGTCGTGAGCGCAATAGCTACTATGCCCGAGGTTTCCCAATTACTAACTACCAGTACGACGGCATTCCTATCCAGAACAACTCTGCCTACGCTTCAGGCTTCAACACGAGCGACACGATCATGTATGACCGCATCGAGGTCATCAAGGGTGCCAGCGGCTTGACCACTGGCGCGGGTACCCCGGGAGCCACACTGAACTTTGTCCGTAATAAAGCCGACTTATGAATTTTCCGGTCATTTTTCGGGAAATGTAGGCCGCTGGGATAACTACCGTGGCGAAGTGGATGTCGGCGGCCCCTTGAACGAAAGCGGTAGCATTCGGGGTCGGCTGGCGGGATCTTTCCAAGACCAGCAATCCTTCCTGGACCACTACAAGCGCATCAACAAGGCTTATTATGGGATTATGGAGTTCGACCTTTCGCCTCAGGACATGTGGACGATAGGGTTCGATTACAATAAAAGTATACCCACCGGCTCTGGACAGGCCGGTATAGCCATATATGACTCCGAAGGCAACAGGACTCACGCCGGCCGCTCCTTCAATACTGGCGCCAAGTGGAGCGCTCATGAGCAATACAGCCAATCGATTTTTACCCAGTGGGACCGCGATTATGATAATGGCTGGAAGTCACGGGTTTATTATACCTTTCAAGTTAATGGCTATGATTCGGAGGTAGGTACAGCTTATGGTAGGCCCAATGTCAGCGATGGCAACTCAAGCTATTTATCTGCGGGCCAGTTTCGGGGCAAGACGAAAAGCCATGCGGCCGAGGCCTATGCCAGCGGTCCCTTCCAGCTGTTTGGCCGCGAGCATGAACTGGTCCTGGGAGTCAGCTATTACCGCAACCACTGGAAAGGCAAGGACTGGTGGAATTATACGACTTCTGGAACCACTACTATTCCCGACTATTACGCCTGGACTGGTGAAATCCAAAAACCAGATTGGGGCCGGCCCTCTCGCCACGTAGATCAACTTACCCAACAGAGGGCGGGTTATATCACTTTCCGTTTCAAACCCACCGATGATCTAGCGGTGATTGCCGGCACTCGGGTCACCAATTATCACATGACCCGTGACTATAACGTCAGGGATACAGGGGAAATGACGCCCTTCGCCGGTATCGTCTACGACCTCAACGACAATTACTCACTCTATGCTAGCTATACGCGGATTTTTATGCCCACGAACCTTCGGGACCGTAATGATCAAATTCTCAAAGCCGATAGAGGCAACAGCTATGAAGCCGGTCTTAAGGGGGAGTGGTTCAATGGCCGTTTGAATGCCAGCATAGCCTATTTTGAAATTCGGGAAGATGATAGGGCCATATACACCGATTACGATATCACTGCCAATCGAGAGATTTATACAACTGCAAAAGCCAAAACTCGGGGCTTTGAAATGGAACTGTCCGGGGAGCTGTTCCCTCGCTGGAACATTCAAACCGGTTTCACTCATAAAATCAGCAGACAGGACGATACTGGCGAAAAAGTATCCACCTTTGAACCCCAGGATCTGTTTAAGCTTTATACAACCTATCAGCTTTCAGGAAAACTAAATGGTTTGATGATTGGGGGCGGCGCTGAGTACCATGGTTCAACGTGGCAAGCCGTTACCAATCCGATTCAGGGAACAGTACAAAACCATCAGAATCCTTATTGGCTCGCAAGTCTAATGGCACAATACAAGTTTACTGAAAACTTATCCACAACCCTCAATATTACCAATCTATTTGATAAACACTATTTCACCAATATTGGTACCTATAGCACGCAAGAGTATGGCGATCCACGTAATCTCATATTGACTACTCGTTGGAACTTTTAAGCCTTGTAGAGCGGGTGCAACCCGCCATCGATATACCGCTATTACTGATCCGTCACAGCGAATTTCACCCAGTCTGGCATGGCCCGGGGCCCGGTCTACCAGCTTCAACAACGGTCAGATCGGTTAGGGTGGACGACGCTTTGCTCGTCCACCTCGGAGGTGCGAAACGGTGGATGGCTTCGTCCATCCACCCTACAACTTTTTTGCGGTTTCGAAAGGCCTTGCTGTTCATGCTGAAACTATCTGACGGCCGTCGGATGAATACAAGTGAGTTCGCCGGATGCTGAGTGAGGGCACCTGCGAAACGGCTGTGAGCAAACGTCGGGATGGCCACGATCACGGCCGTGTGGCGGTGGTGCCGCAGGCCGGGCAGAAGCGGGCGAAGGTGCTTTTGCGCTGCTGGCAGTGCTCGCAATGATTGAACAGGCAGATACCGCAGTGCGGGCAGTAGTCGATTTGCGGATTGTTCAAGTCGACTGTTCTTTCGCAGCCGGGGCAGACGTTCTTGCCCAGGCGCGCCAGTGCAGTGTCGTAGGGCAGTTCCTGGCGCCGTTCGGCGTCGGGTTTGGTCTCAGCCTGGCGCTGTCGCTCCAGGTAGCGATTCAGCGCGACGATGGCCTGGCGGCCGACCAGCACGGTGATCAGGATGCCCACGGCATGCCGCACATAACCGCCATAGCTCGGCAGGTAGGGCACCAGTTCGACGAAGAAGACAAACAGCGCGAAGAAAATAAATCCCCAGACAAAGGGCCACCAGGTGCTTCTACGCTGGCGGGCGAACAGCCAGCCGGCGGCGACGAGAAAAGGCAAGGTCAGCGCCAGTCGGTAGACAAACACTCGCAGTTCCTGGCGTTGCAGCGCATCCTGTAGCTGTTCATCAGCCTGGCGTTGTAGGGCGTCCAGGCGCTGTTGCGCGCGTCCTTCGGCCTGTTGAGCGTCGAGCAGGCGTTGTCGCTCGGCCTCGACTATGGCCCGTGCGGCGCGTTCGGTGATCTTCAGCTTTTCCAGGGCCTCGGTGCGTTGCATCAGTTCGGCGTCCCTGGCCGATTGTTGCGTGGCGGTGCGGCTGGCCAGCCAGGCGCTCAGGCTGTCGCGGGAAGCCAGGCTGTCCTGGCGGGCCGCTTCCAGTTTCAGTTGCGCCTGATCCAGCGCGTCGCGGATCTCCAGGGCGAGCTGGCGTTGCTGCTGGATCGTCGCGCGTGCCTGCTCGGCGGCGGGACGCTCGATGAAGTCCTCGCTTTGCAGGGTGTGTTCGACCAGCGGCAGGTTTTTCATCAAGGCACCGCCCAGCCCGATCAGGAAGCTGGCGAAGACGATAGCGATGCACCACAGGGCCAGGCGGAACCATTTTTCCGACAGGCGTTGGGCTTTGCTCATGAGGCGTCCTTATCTCGCGAAGGTGTCCGTGTAGCGCACATTGGGTGCGGGTATGCCGTGAGGCTACAGGATAGCCCAGGCGCTCTGCTCGCCGCGCGCTCCAAAGGTGATCACTTCCGCTCATGGATCGGCTATTCTCGGGATTCCGCCCGTCGCGTGTCCGTGAAGCCCGAAGCCATGATCCAGAGCAAACTGCCCAACGTCGGCACCACTATCTTCACCACCATGTCCCAGCTCGCCGCGCAGAGCGGGGCGATCAACCTGTCCCAGGGCTTCCCGGATTTCGACGGGCCGCAGGCGTTGCGCGAGGCGGTCGGCCGTCACGTGATGGCCGGACACAATCAGTACGCACCGATGACCGGACTGCCGGCGCTGCGCGAGCAGGTCGCGGCGAAGATCGCCCGCAGCTATGGCCGTCAGGTTGATATGGACAGTGAGGTAACCATTACCCCCGGTGCCACCGAGGCGATCTTCTGTGCGGTGCAGGCGCTGGTCCGCCCAGGCGACGAGGTGATCGTTCTCGATCCCTGCTACGACAGCTACGAGCCCTCGGTAGAGCTGGCCGGCGGGCGCTGCGTGCATGTACCGCTGGCCCTGCCGGATTTCTCCATCGACTGGCAACGCCTGGCCGACGCCGTCGGTCCGCGCACTCGGCTGATCATGCTCAATAGCCCGCACAACCCCAGCGGCGCACTGATTTCCCGCGCCGAGCTTGACCAATTGGCCGCGCTAATCCGCGGCTTCGACATCTACCTGATCGCGGACGAGGTCTACGAGCACCTGGTCTACGATGGCGTGTGCCACGCCAGCGTGCTGGCCCACGAGGAGCTCTACGCACGCGCCTATGTGGTCAGTTCGTTCGGCAAGACCTACCACGTTACCGGCTGGAAGACCGGCTACGTAGTGGCGCCACCGCTACTTTCCGCCGAATTGCGTAAGGCTCACCAATTCGTCACCTTCTGCGGTATCACGCCGTTGCAGTGGGCGCTGGCCGATTACATGGCCGCGTATCCCGAACACGTCGACGAGCTGCCAGCGTTCTATCAAGCCAAGCGCGATCTGTTCTGCGACCGGTTGGCTGAGTCCCGCTTCACTTTTACCCGGGCTGCCGGTACCTACTTCCAACTGGCCGACTATTCGGCGATCCGCCCCGATCTCGATGATGTGGCGATGGCCGAATGGCTGACTCGTGAGCATGGCGTGGCCTGTATTCCCATCTCGGTGTTTTATCAGCAGCCGCCTGCCGATCTGCGTTTGGTACGCTTCTGCTTTGCCAAACGCGAGGAGACATTGCGTCAGGCTGCCGACAGGCTATATGGAGTATGAAACCCGAGAGACCGTTTCCGGTTGCCTGGGGTTTGCCTTGAAGGGAGATCAACATGCGTGATTTGAGTGCCTTGCCCGATTTGAAACTGGCTTTGGTGCAGACCAGCATGGTCTGGCAGGACGTACAAGCCAACCATACCCATTTCGCCAGCTTGCTGGATCGAGTGCAGGATGCGGATCTGGTGATCCTGCCGGAAATGTTCACTACCGGTTTTTCCATGGATGCTGCCACGCTGGCCGAAGCTGAAGATGGCCCTAGCCGCCATTGGATGCAGGATCAGGCGAAGCGCCTGAGTGCCGTGGTCGTGGGCAGCCTGATTATCCGGACCGGCGATGGCAGCTACCGTAACCGGCTGTACTGGGTGCGCCCGGATGGCAGCTTCACTTATTACGACAAGCGTCATTTGTTCCGTATGGCTGGCGAGCACAAGCACTATGCCGCTGGCGAGCGGCGTGTCCTGCTCGACGTCAAGGGTTGGCATGTGCGCCCGTTGGTTTGTTACGACTTGCGTTTCCCGGTCTGGAGCCGCGATCCCTATGATACCGATCTGCTGATCTATGTCGCCTGCTGGCCGGCTGCCCGACGCAATGCCTGGAACCGCCTGCTGCCGGCGCGAGCCATCGAAAATCTCTGTTATGTCGCAGCGGTAAACCGCATAGGCAGCGATGGCAATGAGTATCCTTACAGCGGCGATAGCCAGGTGCTGGATTTTCATGGCGATCCTTTGGTCGCACCCGGCGATGCCGACGGAGTCTTTCATGTCACGCTCAAAGGCGCCGATCTGGCAGCGTTCCGTCAACGCTTTCCGGCCTATCAGGATGCGGATGCCTTCGAACTGAAATTCTGAGTCGCGATGTGCAGCTCTGAGCGGAATCGCCCGGTGCTGCCCGCTGATTGTTTGTGAATACATCGGGCTAAAGCGTTCGAAAAATAAGGGGCGGCGATAGGAGTTTCGCCGCGATCCTTGGAATGGATTCCGGGAGTCGTTATGCGCACAGGGATGTTGGCGCTGGCTGCAGGGTTGGCCTTGCTGCGGTTGTTGCCTGGTTTGCCACCTGTCTGGATGCTGTTGCTGGTGGCAGCGGGAATGGGGGTTTTGCTGTTTTTCGATCGGCTTCGGCCTTTGGGGCTGCTGGGGCTGGGCTTCTGCTGGGCCTGCCTGAGCGCTCACTGGGCACTGGACGATACTCTGGCCGATGAGCTTTCAGGTAGAACATTCTGGCTGGAAGGTCGGGTGACAGGCCTGCCGGACAGGCGTGATGGTGTCGTTCGCTTCGAGCTTGACAGTGTGACTTCCCGGCATCCAGGGTTGCCGACGCGTCTGCGTCTGGCCTGGTATGACGGTCCGCCGGTCGCTGCCGGCGAGCGCTGGCGTTTGGCCGCTCGGCTCAAAAGCCCGCATGGCCTGGTCAATCCGGCCTCTTTCGATTACGAAGCCTGGTTGCTGGCGCGCCGTATCGGTGCCACCGGAACGGTCAAGGCTGGAGAGTTGCTCGAGGCGGCTGGAGCGATCGAGGGCTTGCGTGATGGATTACGCACCAGGTTGATGAAGGTAGAGGCCCATGGTCGGGAAGGCGCCCTGGCTGCCTTGGTGGTTGGCGACGACTCCGGCCTGTCCAGCCTGGACTGGCGAGTCTTGCAGGAGACCGGCACGGTGCACCTGATGGTCATTTCCGGTCAGCATGTCAGTATGCTGGCTGGCTTGATTTTCCTGGTCGTCATGGCTTTTGTCCGGCGCGGACTCTGGCCGCAGCAGCTGCCCTGGCTACCCTGGGCCTGTGCGTTGGCGCTGGCTGGGGCGCTGGCTTATGGCTGGTTGGCCGGGTTCGAGGTTCCGGTCCGGCGAGCCTGTGTCATGGTCGCGATTGTCTTGCTCTGGCGGTTGCGTTTTCGCCATCTGGGGATCTGGTTGCCGCTGCTGGCCGCGTTGGATCTGGTTCTATTGTTCGAGCCGCTGGCCAGTTTGCAGCCGGGCTTCTGGCTGTCTTTCGGTGCGGTCGCGCTGTTGGCCCTGACCCTGGCTGGGCGTCTTGGAAGCTGGCGCTGGTGGCAAGGTCTGCCACGCGCCCAGTGGGCCACATCGCTGGGATTGTTGCCTTTGCTGCTGGGGCTGGGGTTGCCAGTGAGTCTGACAGGGCCGTTGGCCAATTTGCTGGCTGTGCCTTGGGTTGGTTTTCTGGTCGTGCCCTTGGCGTTGATGGGAACAGTGCTCTTGCCCATACCCGGCCTGGGCGAATCCCTGTTATGGCTTGCCGGCCTGTTCTCGGCCTGGCTGTTCGATCTCTTACAGCAGATTGCCAACTGGCAACCGGCCTGGCTAGCGCCGAGCCTCTCATTATTGGAATGGTTGCTGCTCGCATGTGGCGTGCTGATGCTGCTGCTTCCAGCTGGTCTGCCATTGCGCAGCCTGGGCCTCGTCTTGTGCTTGCCACTATTCTTTGCTGATCGACATTTGCCTGCTGACGGAAACGCACAGGTCTGGGTGTTGGATGTGGGGCAGGGATTGTCCGTGCTGATACGCACCCGCGAGCATGCATTGCTTTACGATGCTGGGCCGCGCCATGGCGATTTCGATATAGGCGAGCGCGTGGTTGCACCGTCCTTGTATTCATTGGGGGTCGACGGTCTGGACATGCTGCTGCTGAGCCACGCCGATATGGATCATGCCGGTGGTGCCGAAGCGGTTGCCAGGTCGATGCCGATACGCGCGGTTATCAGTGGTGAGGTAGAGCGATTGCCTCCATCTTTGCACGCGCGAAATTGTGAGTCCGGCGCCCGTTGGGAATGGAACAGGGTCCGCTTTACGCTCTGGCGTTGGCGTGATTTCAAAAACAGTAATCAAGCATCCTGTGTGCTGATGGTCGAGGCCAAGGGTGAGCGCCTGTTGCTGACTGGCGATATCGATCGGCCAGCCGAGGCAGCGCTGCTGGCGTCGGGTCTGGATCTGACTTCGCGTTGGCTGTTACTGGCACATCATGGCAGTCGCAGCGCTTCTTCCGCTGTGTTCCTGGCTGCCGTTGCCGCCGAGAAAGGTTTGATTTCCCGTGGCTTGCATAACAATTTCGGCCACCCTCATCCCGATGTACTCAAGCGCGCCACGGCGGCTGGCATGCAGCTTTATGACACGGCGCAAAAAGGTGCCCTGACCTTCGAATTGGGGGAGTTCGATGAGTTGCACGGCTTGCGTGAAAGCGCGCGATTCTGGCGTAGAAACTGAGACAGAGTCCGTCGGTATTGCGTGGCCTCTATGCTAGAGTTGCGCAATTTTCTCGGGGAGTTCGTCTTGTGTGGGAACTGGTCAAAGCGGGCGGCTGGATCATGCTGCCGATCATCCTTTGCTCCATCGCAGCCACGGCTATCATTGCCGAGCGTTTGTGGGTGTTGCGTAGCAGCCGGGTAGCGCCACCTCAATTGCTGGAGCAAGTCTGGAAAAGAATCCAGAACAAGAAGCTGACCAGTACTTTTCTGCAGGAGCTGCGTGCCGATTCTCCCTTGGGCGAGCTGTTCGCCGTCGGGTTGAGTAATGCCAGGCATGGGCGGGAAATCATGAAAGAGTGCATCGAGGAAGCCGCGGCACGGGTCATTCATAGCCTCGAACGCTACCTCAATGCCCTGGGAACCATCGCCGCCATGGCTCCCTTGCTGGGATTGCTGGGTACCGTCCTGGGCATGATCGAGATTTTCAGCTCGTTCGTCGGTTCAAGCATGTCCAACGCATCCATGCTCGCCAGTGGTATTTCCAAGGCGCTTATCACCACGGCGGCTGGTTTGTTCGTTGCAATTCCGGCCCTGTTTTTCCATCGCTATCTGCAGCGGCGAGTGGATGAACTGGTGATCGGTATGGAGCAGGAGGCCATCAAACTGGTGGAAATGACCCAGGGCGAGCGGGAAATCGATATGAACGAGGAGCGGGCGTGAAGTTCCGGCGCAGACCTCGGGATCAGGTCGAGATCAATCTGGCTTCATTGATCGATGTGGTATTCATCCTGCTGCTGTTTTTCGTAGTCAGCACCACGTTTAACCGGGAAACTCAACTGAAGGTCGAACTGCCGGAAGCCGCCAGTGGCTCGCCGCCAGACCAGGCCGAACCCAGGCAACTGGAGATTCTGGTCGACGCCCAGGGAAACTTTTCACTGAATGGCAATGCGCTGCTCAGCAATGATCTGAATACGCTTGTCGGTGCCTTGAGCAAAGAATCCGGTGGCGACAATAGCCTGCCACTGGTGATCAGTGCCGACGGCAAGACCCCGCACCAGTCAGTGGTCATGGCGATGGATGCTGCCGGTAAACTGGGCTTTGCCCATCTGCGCATTACCACGACCGAAGCTGAGGCCGAGGCAACTCCCTGATGTCGCTTGCCGAGCGTCTGCAGCATGCCTGGTATCGAGGACATCCCTTGCTGGCCCTGCTGTTTCCCCTGGAGCGTCTGTATCGCTGGATTGCGAATGGCAGGCGCCGGCGTTTTCTCGCAGGGAAGGGCGAAATCTATCGAGCCCCGGTGCCGGTCATTGTCGTGGGCAATATCACACTTGGCGGAACCGGCAAGACGCCATTGATCCTGTGGCTGATCGAACATTGTCGAAATCGCGGTCTGAAGGTCGGTGTGGTCAGTCGCGGTTATGGTGCCAGCCCACCAGCGCTGCCCTGGCGCGTCCTTGAGGGGCAAGCGGCCGACCAGGCTGGAGATGAACCTCTGCTGATCGTCGAGCGTACAGGCGTTCCGCTGATGATCGATCCTGATCGACCAAGAGCGGTACAAGCCTTGCTGGCTGCCGAATCGCTCGATCTGATCCTTTGCGATGATGGATTACAGCATTACCGCCTGGCGCGGGATCTAGAGTTGGTGCTAATCGATGCCACGCGTGGCCTGGGCAATGCTCGCTGCCTGCCTGCGGGGCCTTTGCGGGAGCCGGCGGAGCGGCTGCAAAGCGTCGATGCGGTTCTGCTGAATGGTCAGGCTGCCGATTCCGCTGCCGGCTACGCCTTTCTTTTACGCCCTTCGGCACTGGTCGCCATGGTGTCCGGCGCGGCTCTGCCGCTCGACCATTTTCCTCCGGGACAGCAAGTACATGCCGTTGCCGGTATCGGCAACCCGCAGCGTTTCTTCGCTACGCTTGAAGGGTTACACTGGCGCCCCATTGCGCATCCCTTCGCCGATCATGCCGCGTACTATCCGGAACAGTTGAATTTTGGCTCTGAACTCCCGTTGGTCATGACTGAAAAGGATGCGGTCAAATGCCGGGGATTCGCTGCTCCGAACTGGTATTTCCTGCAAGTGGATGCAGCACCTTCGCTTGCGTTTGTCGCCCGGCTCGATAGCTGCCTGGCCCGCTTGTTACCCTCTCACCTATAGTTAGTTGCCCGACCTACCTGCCTGGTCGGTTATTCCAAGGATTGCCCATGGACACCAAACTGCTCGATATCCTGGCCTGCCCTCTTTGCAAGGGGCCGCTGAAGCTGACCAGTGACAAGACCGAACTCATTTGCAAGGCTGACGGACTGGCTTTTCCCGTGCGGGCGGGAATACCGGTAATGCTGGAAACCGAGGCCCGTACTCTCGATGTAGATGAGCGTCTGGATAAATGAACCCAGCCGCCTATACCGTTGTGATTCCTGCGCGTTATGCATCCAGTCGGTTGCCGGGGAAACCGTTGCTGGATATTGCCGGCAAACCGATGATTCAACACGTCTGGGCCCGGGCCTGCGAGAGCGGAGCAGAGCGGGTGGTGGTTGCTACCGATGATCGGCGCATTCTGGATGCCTGTATGAGCTTTGGCGCCGAAACCTTGATGACGCGCAGCGATCACGAATCCGGAACCGATCGGCTGGCGGAGGTAGCCGAGCGCCTTGGTTTGGCGGACGATGCCATCGTAGTCAACGTACAAGGCGACGAGCCACTGATTCCGCCGCAGGTCATCGACCAGGTCGCACGCAATTTGGCTGAGCATTCTGAGGCGGCGATCGCAACCCTGGCCGAGCCGTTACCGGATGCCGTTGCCTTGTTCAACCCCAATGTGGTCAAAGTGCTCAGCGATATGAATGGCCTGGCACTTACTTTCAGTCGGGCACCGCTGCCGTGGGCACGGGATTGCTTTGCTGCGAGTCGCGACAGCTTGCCGGAGAATATTCCTTATCGCAGGCATATCGGAATCTACGCTTATCGCGCAGGCTTTCTCGCTGACTTCGTTGCCTGGGGGCCTTGCTGGCTGGAAGCGACCGAATGCCTCGAGCAACTCCGGGCGCTTTGGCATGGCAAGCGTATTCATGTGGCCGACTCCCTGGTGGCGCTGGCACCTGGCGTCGATACTGCGCAAGACCTCGAGCGGGTCAGATGCCTGTTGGGAGCATGATGCGTATTCTTTTCGTCTGTCTGGGAAATATCTGTCGTTCACCCACGGCCGAAGGCGTATTTCGCCAGAAAGTGCTGGATGCCGGGTTGCAACAGCATGTCGAGATAGATTCAGCCGGTACGGGGCCTTGGCATATCGGCAAGGCACCGGATGTCCGCGCTTGCCGGGCGGCGCTCGAGCGTGGTTACGATTTGAGCAGGTTGCGGGCTCGCCAGGTTGCTCTCGACGATTTTCGCCGTTTCGATCTGATTCTTGCCATGGATGAAAGCAATCTGGGTGATCTCCGGCAGTTGGATGCGGGAAAGGGAAGTGCCGAGATTGACCTCTATCTACGTCGCTATGGATTGCATATGGATGAAGTCCCTGACCCTTATTATGGTGACGGGATAGGGTTCGAACTGGTGCTTGATTTGCTCGAGCAGGCTAGTCTGACGCTGCTCGATGAAATCAGGAGACGCTTGTGACCCTTGAGCTGCGTGAAAGAATAAGCTTGCGTCCCTATAACACCTTGGGCGTAGAAGCCTGCGCTCGCTGGTTTGCTGAAGCGCGTGATGATCGGGATGTGTTCGCGGCCGATCAGGCTGCTTCTCACTTGGGCCTGCCCGTCATGGCTTTGGGCGGCGGCAGCAACTTGCTGTTGACTCGGGATGTCGAGGCATTGGTTCTGCACGTATGCAGTAGCGGCGTCCGGGTTTTGAGCGACGATGGCGAGCAGGTGTTGATCGAGGCCGAGGCCGGCGAGGTCTGGCATCCCTTCGTGATGCAGACCCTTCAGATGGGGCTTGCCGGCCTGGAAAACCTGAGCCTGATTCCCGGTACTGTCGGTGCCGCTCCCGTGCAGAATATCGGTGCCTATGGCGTCGAGTTCAGCAATGTTTGTGCTGGATTGACCGCACTGGACCGAAACAGTGGTCGCTTGCACGATTTCACGCCTGGCGAGTGCGAGTTTGCCTATCGTGACAGCCGTTTCAAGCATGAGCCTGGGCGCTGGTTGATTTTGCGCGTACGGTTCTCTTTGCAGCGTACTTTCCACTCTCGTCTGGAATATGGGCCCTTGCGCCAGCGGTTGGCTATGCAGGGAATCGAGCGGCCGACGCCTTTGGATGTCAGTCAGGCTATCTGTGCTATCCGTAGCGAAAAACTACCCGATCCAAAGGTGCTTGGTAATGCCGGCAGTTTTTTCAAGAATCCGGTGGTTTCTGTTGCCGAGGCTGGGCGGCTGAGCCGGGAGCATCCTGGCTTGATGGCTTATCCCCAGGTCGATGGGCGGGTAAAACTCGCTGCCGGGTGGTTGATAGAGCGAGCCGGTTGGAAAGGTTTCCGTGAGGGCGATGCTGGCGTACACCAGATGCAGGCCTTGGTGCTGGTCAATCATGGACAGGCCACTGGATCCCAGTTATTGCGACTGGCAAAGCTTATCGAGGCTGATATCGTTGAGCGTTTTGGAATTCATCTGGAGATGGAGCCGATTCTGGTTTGATTCAAACCTGAACGAGCAAGCTCTTTGTCCAATGCTCAACTGTTGGCTCTCTTCAAGCGGAGAGATGGGTGTTGTTTTAGCGAAACTATCTTAACCAGCCTGGTAAGGTGGAGTTTGTCTTCTGTGTAAAAAAGGGATGCCGAAGCATCCCTTTTTCAATGAGCTAATCTCATTCCTTTGGAGACTTGTTTTTATCCTTGTCCTTGGGCTCGCGCCGAGATGAGCGGGTTTTGGACTGCCCGGTTTTTTCGGGTGTCTCAGGCTTGCCTGGCTCGGCTGGAAACGCTATCGGCTCTTCAGAAATGGGCTCTGCCTGCTCCGGTTTTTCTTCGGTTTCTGGCTGGATTTCCTTGCTGATTTCCAGATCAGCCGGGGCATCGTCGATGATTGCGGGAGCTTCTGTTATCACAGGTGGTTGCTCGACGATTACCTCTTTTACCGGTTCGCTTATCACGATTTCCGGGATTTCCGGGCTGGCCAGCGGCTCTTCTGCTGCAGGTGCTGCAGGTGCTGCAGGCTCCTGCTCCTGTTCCTCTACGTGAACATTCAGTTTGGCTTGTTGCTCGGCCTCTTCTTTAGCTGTGGCCTCTTTCAAGGCTGCAGCTTCGGCTTCTTTCAAGGCGGTGGCTTCGGCTTCCTTTTGCCGGGCTGCACTTTCTGCTTCTTCCTTGGCCTGACGTTCTAGTTCGCGCTGGCGACGGCGCACTTCCCGAGGATCATTGGCGGCCCGGCCGGTATTTCGAACCGGTGCCGGAGTCGGCGGTGTCTCGACTACTTCAGGTTCGGCAATGGGAGCTTGCTCTACTGTTGGTTCTACAGGAGTTGGCACATAGGTAGAAGGCTCGGAATCACGCGATTCTGGCTCTACAGAAGCGGCTATCGGCAGCGGGTTTTCCGGTTCGTTGATTATTTGGTGAATAACCTCGGCAGCCGGAGTAACAACCTGGACCTCTGGCTCATTCGGCTGAATGGTATTGTCGTAGCCTGTCTCGACGTTGCTTTGTGCCACTATGGATGATTCGGAAATATCCGGATTTGCCGCCAGGGCCGCAACTGACGCAGCAATAGCAATGTGCTCGGATTTTACCGGAGGCATCGTTTCTTCTACTGCATTTACTGCATCGCTTTCGCTATTGACTCCTTCGGCTTCTGTTTCGCTACCGTCTCGCTGGCGGTCGCGGCGATTGCTCCGGCGACGCTGGCCACGCGAACGACGACGAGGGCGCTCTTCTTCGCCGGCATGCTGATTTTCCTCGATTGCAGGTATTTCGTCCTGGTCAAAACTTTCCTTTGCTATTGGTTCTTCTTCGATACGAGGCCTACGCTCTTCGCGAACTGGCCGGCTTCTTTTTTCGCTGTCCTCTTCGCGTACAAGGGGCTGTACATTCAGAGGTTCTTGATCGTCGAGTGCTGGACGAAGCTCGCGTCTGCGCTCTTCGCGGGCAGGACGCTCATCCCGGATAACGCGTTCGCGACGTGGTTGCAGCACCTCTCCTGTGTCGCTTTGCTCGCGCGGCTTTCTGTCCTCGCGCGGCGGGCGCTGCGGACGATCTTCGCGCGGTTTGTATTCCTCGTTGCGGCTAACTTCTCGCTCACGATTGTCGCGCCGGCGGCTCTGTTGGCGACCACCGCGACGTTCCTCGATAGGGCGAGCTGTCCGCTCGGAGAGCGGCGGCTTGGTGACGATTTCCGTCTCTTCCTGTCGGGTTGCAAACAGGCTGACCAGCGATTTGACGAGGCCCTTGAACAAATTGGGCTGGGGAAATTGCGGAAGTGTTACCGGGAGCCTGGGTGTTTCCACCTCTGGAGCGGCCGTGCGCGGCGGAACGGTCTTAACTGCTGCTTCTTGGCGAACCAGGGTGCGTGTCGAGCTGATTGGCTGAGCTTCTTCCTCATCGGCTTGACTCATTTCATAGCTGAGCTGGCCGGTCACGATATCCGGGTTGTCGTCACGCAGGCGCTGAACTTCGAAATGCGGTGTTTCCAAGTGATCGTCGGGCAGGATGAAGATGCGGACGCGAGTGCGCAGTTCGATCTTGGTGATGGCATTGCGTTTTTCGTTCAGCAGGAAGGCGGCTACCTGGAAAGGAACACGGGCTCGCACTTCCGCTGTACGGTCTTTTAGCGCTTCTTCTTCGATCAAGCGCAGGATGGCCAGCGACAGGGATTCCACATCGCGGATGATGCCTTGGCCCCGGCAGCGTGGACAGACGATACCACTGCTCTCGCCGAGGGATGGACGCAGGCGCTGGCGGGACATTTCCAGCAGGCCGAAACGGGAAATGCGACCAACCTGGACTCGGGCACGATCCGCTTCAAGGGCTTCACGAACTTTTTCCTCGACGGCCCGTTGGTTTTTTACCGGTGTCATATCGATGAAATCGATGACGATCAAGCCACCGATATCACGCAAGCGCAGCTGACGGGCGATTTCCTCGGCTGCCTCGAGATTGGTCTGCAAGGCTGTTTCCTCAATATCACCGCCCTTGGTTGCGCGAGCAGAGTTGATATCGATGGAAACCAGCGCTTCGGTTGGATCGATAACGATGGAGCCGCCGGAAGGAAGCTTTACTTCCCGTTGGAAGGCGGTTTCTATCTGGCTTTCTATCTGGAAGCGGTTGAACAACGGCACGCTATCTTCGTATAGCCTGATCTTGCTGGCGTATTGCGGCATGACTTGACGGATGAAGCTAAGGGCTTCTTCCTGAGCTTCAACGCTGTCGATCAGTACTTCGCCGATATCCTGGCGTAGATAGTCGCGGATGGCGCGGATTATGACGTTAGATTCCTGGTAGATCAGGAAAGGAGCACTGCGCTCGGCCGAGGCTTCCTTGATCGCGTTCCACAGCTGTAGCAGGTAATCCAGATCCCATTGCAACTCTTCGCCGCTACGGCCAAGGCCAGCAGTACGGACTATCAAGCCCATGTCAGTCGGTACATCAAGGCCGTTGAGTGCTTCGCGCAGCTCGTTGCGCTCTTCCCCTTCGATACGGCGCGAGATACCGCCGGCACGAGGGTTGTTTGGCATCAACACCAGATAGCGACCGGCCAGGCTGATAAAAGAAGTCAGGGCGGCGCCCTTGTTCCCGCGCTCTTCCTTTTCGACTTGAACGATGATTTCCTGGCCTTCGGACAGAACCTCCTTGATGTTTATCCGGCCTTCAGGAGCTTTTTTGAAATATTCGCGGGAAATTTCCTTGAGCGGAAGAAATCCGTGGCGTTCGGCTCCAAAATCGACGAAGGCGGCTTCAAGGCTAGGCTCGATACGGGTTATCCGGCCTTTGTATATATTGGCCTTCTTCTGCTCGCGTGAGCCCGATTCGATATCAAGGTCGAACAGGCGTTGGCCGTCGACAAGTGCAACACGCAACTCTTCGGGTTGAGTTGCATTTATTAACATTCTTTTCATGTAGTACCAATCTGGTTTCCGGGCTTCCGGAAAAGGCAATTGGCACGCACGACTCTCGTGGTCGGTGTCTGGTGCGTATCGGCGACGTCCATGGGACTGCACCGTGTCCAGCGGTATCCGGTCGAGCCGGGCCGCGACTACGTCTCCTGCTTTCTGTATATAGGACAGAAGCACTTGTCAGGAAGAGGAATCAGCTTCGGTAGCGGACGGAATAACTCGTCTTGAAAAGCCTGCGCTACGCAGTCCGAAGACTGTGCATCTCCACCTTACACTCATACTCGGAAAATCGGGTGCCGCTTGCTGAATCTGGAAGCGGTTGGCTTGTTTTGCAATGCTCCGGCGGAGTATTGCAATATGTCTTTCAAGGCTTTTTTCTAAGCTTCATCTTTATTCGATTTGCTTGAAAGAAGCGTTTTCGTCTGGCCTTTCGTATTGTCCGAGCGAATACTCGTTCGGTCAGGGGTGGCACGATTGCCGGATATTACGCATGTCTAAGCCGCTTTTGGCGGCGGTCCGAATATATCAGCAACCTTCGAGTGCTTCAAATACATGAAATTGCTAAGATGTCGCAATGACTAATACCTCTACTCAGAGCCTTGGCGTACAGATGCTTGTCGTCGCGCCGGAGCTTGCTGGCCAGCGTATCGACAACTTTCTTCGTAATCAGCTCAAGGGAGTCCCTAAAACCCTCATCTATCGAATTCTGCGCAAAGGTGAAGTGCGGGTTAATAAAGGTCGTATCAAACCTGAGTATAGGTTGCAGGTCGGAGATATCGTGCGAGTCCCGCCTTTGCGCCTCGCTGAACGTGATGAGCCCGTACTCGTTTCCACAGGGCTGCTCGAACGGCTCGAGTCAGCCATTCTGCACGAAGACAAGGTGCTGATCGTGTTGGATAAACCGGCGGGAATTGCCGTGCATGGCGGTAGCGGGCTTAGTTTCGGGGTGATCGAGGCACTACGGCAGTTGCGCCCGGAAGCCCGCGAATTGGAGCTGGTCCACCGATTGGATCGTGATACCTCCGGGCTTCTTATGATTGCCAAGAAACGCAGCATGTTGCGTCATCTGCATGAAGCCTTGCGCGGTGATGGTGTGGACAAGCGTTACCTGGCGCTTGTTCGTGGGTACTGGGAAAGTAGCAAAAAACAGGTAAGCGCCCCGTTGCTCAAGAATACTTTGCGCTCGGGTGAGCGGGTAGTGGAAGTGAACCCGGAGGGCAAGGATGCGTTGACCCTGTTCCGCGTCATACGTCGTTTCGGTAATTTTGCTACCTTGATTGAGGCGCGTCCGGTAACCGGGCGTACTCATCAGATTCGGGTGCACGCCAGGCATGCCGGTCATCCTATTGCTGGGGACGGCAAGTATGGTGATGACGATTTTACCCAGGCTATACGAGAACTGGGCGGCAAGCGTCTATTTCTGCATGCTTGCTCGCTAACGGTTCCGTTGCTGGAGGGCGGCGAGCTGGTCTTGGATGCTCCGGTTGAGGAGCTTTGGGCCCGGACCTTGGAGAAATTAGGTGCGTAAATACGATTTATTGATTTTCGATTGGGACGGTACGTTGGTAGATTCCATAGACCGTATCGTTCAGTCTGTCTGGATGGCTGCCAAAATCTGCAATCTGCCGCAGCGCGATGAGTCGGCTGTCAAAGGTATCATTGGCTTGGCTATGCCGCAGGCAATCAAGGTGCTTTATCCGCACTTGACCGAGCAAGCCCAGATCGCGCATTTTCTACGAGTTTACGCCGAGCATTACCTGGCGTTCGAAGAAACGCCATCTCCTTTCTATCCTGGAGTGGCTACCACCCTGGAGCTGTTGCGTGATCAAGGGTATCGACTTGCGGTTGCAACAGGAAAGACCAGGCGTGGCTTGAATCTGGTTATGGGAGGGCATGGTTGGACAGATTTTTTCGACGCCACTCGTTGCGCCGACGAAACAGCCAGCAAGCCTGACCCCTTGATGCTCAACGAGATCCTTGTGCAGTGTGACGTCGAACCTGCAAAAGCAATCATGGTTGGTGATTCAATATTCGATCTGCAGATGGCCGAGCAAGCTGGAATTGATGCGGTTGCCGTCAGCTATGGCGCCCAGGATTCCGATAGGCTGCAGTCTTGTCGTTTCACTTTGATGATTGATCGATTCGAGCAATTGGCTATTTGGCTTGCTTCTGGCAAATGTTGAGGTCTTGATGCATGGCAGATGAATGGAAGGCACCTGAGGACGGCGGGGACGCTAAAAGCTGGAAGTTATTGGAAAAGACCCTGCTAGCCAGTGTGCAGGAGCAGCGGCGATCACGACGCTGGGGGATTTTTTTCAAGTTGCTGACTTTTGCATACCTGTTTGGTGTGCTGATTCTTTTCTTCCCGGGGCTCAAGTTGGATCAGGCTTCGACTTCCGAGAGCCATACAGCCGTGGTTGAAATAAAAGGGATGATCGCCGATCAGGAGGAAGCCAGTGCCGACAACATAGTTGGTGCGTTGCGTACAGCCTTCGAAAATGCCAATACCAAGGGCGTTATCCTACGTATCAATAGCCCAGGTGGCAGTCCGGTGCAATCAGGCTATATCTATGATGAAATCCGACGCCTGCGTGGCGCATATCCGAATACCAAGCTTTATGCCGTGATCGCCGATTTAGGTGCTTCCGGGGCTTACTATATCGCCAGTGCGGCTGATGAAATCTATGCTGACAAGGCTAGTCTGGTCGGTTCTATCGGGGTCACTGCGGCTACTTTCGGTTTCGTCGACGCAATGCAGAAAGTCGGTGTGGAGCGGCGTGTCTATACCGCAGGGGAACATAAGGCTTTCCTTGATCCCTTCCAACCGGAGAAACGCGAGGAAACCCAATTCTGGCGCAGCGTGCTGGCGGTTACTCACCGTCAGTTCATTGAGAGTGTGAAGCAGGGGCGCGGTGAGCGCCTGCAGGCGGCTTCTCATCCCGAATTGTTTTCTGGGTTGGTCTGGTCCGGTGAACAGGCGCTGGAGTTGGGGCTGATTGATGGCTTGGGTAGTACCAGCTATGTGGCGAGAGAGATTGTCGGCGAGCCGGAAATTGTCGATTTTACGATAAAACAGTCTCCTTTTGATCGCTTTGCCCAGAAGCTCGGGACCAGTGTCGCAGAGCATCTAGCGATGTTTGCCGGCTTGCAGGGGCCAGTCTTGAAGTAGGTTGGCTACTTTGCGGCGATAAGCCCTCACCTCTGGGTCAAGGTATTTCCAGGCCTTCCTGTGCCAGCATTTCCACCAGTCTTATCAAGGGTAGTCCGATCAGGCTGGTGGGGTCTTCCCCTTCAGTCGCTCGAAAAAGACTGATTCCCAATCCTTCTGCCTTGAAGCTACCTGCACAGTCATAAGGCTGTTCTGCATGCAGGTAGCGTTCGATCTGCTCGTTGCTCAAACGACGGAAATGCACGGTAAATTGCACGCAATCCAATTGTAATCGACCGCTTTTACTATCTAGCAAGGCTAAGCCAGTCAAAAAATGAACGCTTGTTCCGCTCGCTTCGAGAAGCTGTTCCCTGGCTTGTTCGAAGTCATGTGGCTTGCCAAGAATCCGGTTGTTCAGTGTGGCAACTTGATCGGAGCCGATAATCAGGTGGTCATGGTAGGTTTGGGCAAGGCGCTCGGCCTTGCTCCGGGCAAGGCGGCAAACCAAGGCTGCGGCTGGCTCACTGGCGATGGGTGATTCGTCGATATCCGGAGCTTTCCAACAGAATGGTAGATGCAGGCGGGATAGCAATTCCCGGCGATAGGGAGAGCTGGATGCTAATAGCAGTTGACGCATTGTTCTTCCATTTAACGAATTCAACAGCGTGATGGGTTGCTTTGACTTTATCTACCAACAGGGCGATAGTCTTGAATTATCTTTGACAGCCTTTCGGTGGCTAAATAGAATGCCGCGCTTATGTTGAATGGACCGATACCCTCGCACATTGATCCGCGCAAATTAGCTGATCGGGCTGCCATCTTGGAAGGTGAGCTTGGCTTGACAAAATTTGAGCGGCTGTCCGCATCCCTTGTGAGCGACGAAAGCACTGCATCTGCCATGGTGCGCGCCAGGTTCGTTTTCAAACGTGATGAACAGCGAACAGTGGTATTCCATAGTGAACTCGATGTCGAAGTTTCCATGGTCTGCCAGCGATGCCTGGAGTTGGTCCGTTTGCCTATTCACAGTGAATGTGATTATGCGGTTGTGAACGAGGGTGCAAACTCCCAGCATCTGCCTAAGGGATATGATGTGCTGGAAGTGGGAGAGGATCCGCTGGATCTGTTGGCTCTGGTAGAGGATGAGTTATTGCTCGCTCTGCCCATTGTTCCACTCCACGACCCCAATGATTGCCAGGCGCCCGGTTCCGGCGAATCTGCTATGGATCGGGACGAAGTTGATCGTTCCAATCCTTTTAGCGTCCTGGCGCAGTTAAAGCGTGACCCAAACGTTTAGGAGTTGATTCAATGGCTGTTCAGCAGAACAAAAAATCCCGTTCCGCTCGTGATATGCGTCGTTCTCATGATGCTCTGGAGTCGAATGCCCTTTCTGTAGAGAAAAGCACAGGTGAGGTACACCTGCGCCATCATGTATCTCCGGATGGTTTCTATCGGGGACGCAAGGTCATCGACAAGGGTTCCGACGAGTAATCTTGTCCGCCGCGGTCATTGCCGTCGATGCGATGGGCGGGGATTTCGGTCCCCGTTGTATCGTTCCGGCTAGTCTCGATTGTCTTTCCGCATTTCCTTCGTTGCGACTTCTTTTGGTCGGTCAATCTTGTGTGCTTGAGCAGCATGTCTCTGCGTATAAAAAAGAGATTGATCATTCGCGATTAGCCATCGTCGAAGCTGAGGATGTGGTTGGTATGGACGAACGTCCTACCTTGGTTTTGCGTGGCAAACCGCGATCTTCGTTGCATGTGGCGTTGGAGATGGTGCGTGATGGACAGGCTCAGGCTTGTGTGAGTGCAGGAAATTCCGGAGCTTTGATGGCGATCTCCAGACATGTTCTGAAAACACTGCCCGGAGTCGACCGCCCTGCAATGTGTGCAACCATTCCAGCCGGCCGCAGGCCTTTTCTGTTACTGGATCTTGGTGCGAATGTTGATTGCACGGCAGAGCATCTTTATCAATTTGCAGTGATGGGATCCATGGCAGCCCAGCTTCAGGGTATCGAGCAACCTAGAATTGCCCTGCTGAATGTGGGAGCCGAAGATATAAAAGGTAATCAGCAAGTCAGGTTGGCTGCCGACAAATTGCTGCTGGCCGATGATTTGAACTACCAAGGCTTCATCGAAGGCGATGGTTTATTTCGAGGTGAAGCTGATGTTGCCGTTTGTGATGGTTTTGTTGGCAATATCCTGCTCAAGTCCAGCGAAGAACTGGCGCGTACGATAGGTAGTAAGATCGAGGCTTTATTTCATCGCCGTTGGTACTTGCGCGTAATTGGTGTCCTGGCTTATCCGGTTTTGCGTCAGTTGCGTCGCGAGTTGATGCCTGAGCAATACAATGGTGCCAGCTTTCTTGGCTTGCAGGGTGTGGTGGTAAAAAGCCATGGCAATGCAGGACAGAAAGCCTTCAGTGCAGCGATTCGACGTGCGGTGCTGGATGTAGAGCAGGACTTGCCGCAACGATTGGGTGCCAGGTTGGCACCTTTGCTTTAGTCGCTTTGGACGCTGGTGCTCAATCCGATTGCTGTTGTTATTAATTCGAGTCAGCAGGCCTGGTTTCGGGCTCCGCTGGTAGTTTGCCAAAAGAGATCATGTCACATGACCGCATCCCTTGCGTTCGTCTTCCCCGGTCAGGGCTCCCAATCGCTGGGAATGCTTGGTGAATCGGGTGCCCGGTTTCCTTTGATTATTGATACGTTCAAAGAGGCTTCGGAGGCTCTGGGGTATGATCTGTGGGCTCTGACCCAATCGGGACCGGAGGAGCATCTAAACCAAACCGACAAGACTCAGCCGGCGATTCTTGCCGCCTCGGTCGCATTATGGCGGCTATGGCTTGCCAAAAGTGAATGTCGCCCGGCATTCGTGACCGGGCACAGCCTGGGAGAGTACTCAGCGCTGGTTGCTGCTGAATGCCTGCCATTTGTCGAGGCGATCAAGTTGGTTGAATTGCGTGGCCAGTTGATGCAGCAGGCCGTCCCGGCAGGAATGGGAGGCATGGCCGCCATCCTGGGATTGGGCGATGCCGAGGTTAGGGCTGCCTGTCTCGAAGCAGCAAACGGTGAGGTAGTCAGCGCAGTGAATTACAACGCCCCTGGTCAGGTGGTCATTGCCGGCAGTGCCTCTGCCGTGGGGCGTGCCATCGAATCCTGCAAAGCGCGGGGTGCCAAGCGTGCCATGCCGTTGCCGGTGAGTGTGCCTTCGCATTGTGACCTGATGCGTCCTGCTGCCGAGCATTTTGCCGAAGCCGTTAGCGGGGTGACTTGGCAAAATCCGCAGATTCCTGTGGTGCAGAATGTCAGTGCAGCAATTGCGCGGGATCTCGAAACCCTCCGGCAGGATTTGCTGGCTCAGCTCTACAGTCCGGTACGCTGGGTCGAATCGATCGTTGCATTGAATGCTCTGGGTGTCACTGATTTGGTGGAATGCGGTCCCGGCAAAGTGCTTTCCGGCCTTAACAAGCGCTGTGTCAAAGGTGTCAATACCTATAATCTGGATACACCAGAGGCTTTTGCTGCTACGTGTGCAGCATTGGCTTGAACAAGGAGAACACTATGAGTCTGCAGGGCAGGGTTGCGTTGGTGACCGGTGCAAGCCGTGGAATCGGCCAGGCTATTGCGCTGGAGCTAGGTCGCCGTGGCGCTATCGTCATTGGTACTGCAACGACGGATTCGGGAGCCGGGCGTATTGCGGAGATGCTGACGGACAACGGCGTTCAGGGTGCCGGGCTGTTGTTGGATGTTGGTAGCGATGAATCCGTTGCCAAGACACTTGAACATATCCAGCAGCATCTGGGGCAGCCGGCTATTCTGGTCAATAATGCTGGCATTACACGCGACAACCTCATGCTGAGAATGAAGGATGACGAGTGGCATGACGTTATCAATACCAATCTCAATAGTCTTTATCGGCTATCCAAGGCGGTTTTGCGTGGGATGACCAAGGCACGCTGGGGGCGAATCATCAATATCGGATCGGTGGTCGGTGCCATGGGCAATGCCGGGCAGGTCAATTATGCTACTGCCAAGGCTGGCCTCGAAGGTTTCGGTCGAGCATTGGCACGAGAGGTTGGATCGCGTGGTATTACGGTCAATGCCGTAGCCCCTGGTTTTATCGATACCGATATGACTCGCGAGTTACCGGAAGCGCAGCGTGAAGCGTTGTTGGGGCAAATTCCGCTGGGGCGTTTGGGGCAAGCTCAGGAAATTGCCAATGTTGTCGCTTTTCTGGCTTCAGAAGACGCATCCTATATCACTGGGGCGACTATTCCGGTAAATGGCGGCATGTATATGTAAAGCCAGGCGATTTCCGGAAACTCTCGAAATATTCGAGATTTGTCGGAAGATCATTGCTGGTTTTTATGAATTATTGATTGAATGCGGTTTCCCAGCGGACTGCTTTCAGCTTGAAATGCGGAAAAAGCTTTCTATAAACTACCGCGCGAACCAGCTGGCTGGATTTTTCATAGGAGTTTAAACAAGGTTATGAGCACCATCGAAGAACGCGTCAAGAAAATCGTTTCCGAGCAACTTGGCGTCAAAGAAGAGGAAGTGACCAATAGTGCTTCCTTTGTCGAAGACCTGGGTGCCGACTCTCTTGATACCGTCGAGCTGGTTATGGCTCTGGAAGAAGAATTCGAGACCGAGATTCCGGACGAGCAAGCCGAGAAGATCACTACCGTTCAGGAAGCAATTGATTACATTACTGCCAACGCTCAGTAAGACGCGCAGTCAGCTGTAATCCGCTTCACTCGAAAAGCCGCACGGCCTTGAAGGAGGTCGTGCGGCTTTTCCGTGATGATATTTGCGGAAACATATTGGGCTAGAGATCGGTACGGTTGATTGATTTACTCGCCATTGGAGCGAGTTTCCGGATCTTCGAAGCGAAAGTTCGGTCGCAATATGGTCAAATCCACAGCCCGACGCTAGCTCTCGAATTTTGTACCTGAATCGGCTTGAGTCGATTTGGTATCTGCCGGGCTTTTCCAGTAGCTATATCGACTGTCGCCTCGTTTTGCACGCGACATCGCCGATCATGACGAATACAAGGAGAATAGCTGTGTCGCGTAGACGCGTCGTAGTCACCGGGATGGGCATGGTATCGCCACTGGGCAACGATGTGCCGAGCAGCTGGCAGGGGATTCTGGCCGGTCGGAGCGGTATTGCTCCGATCGAGCATTTGGATCTATCCACCTTCTCTACACGCTTTGGCGGCTCGGTAAAGAATTTCGAAATAGATCCGTACCTGCCAGCTAAGGAAGCTCGCAAGCTTGATCTGTTCATTCAGTACGGTCTTGCTGCCTGTATTCAGGCAGTCAGGAATTCTGGCCTGGAAATCACCGATTCGAATCGGGAGCGTATCGGGGTGGCCGTTGGTTCTGGAATCGGCGGATTGACCAATATCCAGAGCAATTGCGTTGCTCTGATGGAGCAGGGACCACGACGGATTTCACCCTTTTTCGTCCCCGGCTCGATTATCAACATGGTATCCGGGTTTCTCTCGATCCAGCTGCGGCTGGAAGGCCCCAACTATGCGATTGCCACGGCCTGTACGTCAGGTACCCACTGCATTGGTATGGCGGCTCGCAATATTTCCTATGGCGAAGCCGATGTAATGGTTGCCGGCGGTGCTGAAATGGCTGCCTGTGGCTTGGGGATCGGTGGTTTTGCGGCTGCCCGGGCATTGTCTACACGAAACGATGACCCTGCCGCTGCCAGTCGTCCTTGGGACAGGACTCGTGATGGTTTTGTCCTTGGTGATGGCGCTGGTGCCTTGATTCTGGAGGAGCTCGAGCATGCGAAAGCACGGGGCGCCACGATTTATGCCGAGCTGATCGGCTTTGGAATGAGCTCCGATGCTTTCCACATGACGGCTCCGCCGGAAGATGGTGCCGGTGCAGCCCGCTGCATGCGCAACGCCATGCAGGATGCCGGACTGAATCCGAGCGATGTGCAGTATGTGAATGCCCATGGAACCTCGACGCCTGCCGGGGACAAGGCGGAAGCTGCTGCGCTGAAGAAAATCTTTGGCGATCACGCCTACGAGCTATCGGTCAGTTCGACCAAGTCCATGACCGGCCACTTGCTCGGTGCTGCCGGAGCAATCGAGGCTATCTTCACTATCCTGGCGATACAAGATCAGATCGCCCCGCCAACCATCAACCTGGACGATCCCGATGACGGGTGCGATCTGGATTTTGTGCCGCATCAGGCCAAGTCGCGGTTCATTGAAATCGCTTTGTCCAACTCCTTTGGTTTCGGTGGTACCAACGGTTCGTTGTTATTCCGTCGCTTCGTCAGGTGAACTTGATCTGGCTGGACGGTCGCCTGTCTGAAGGGATAGCCGCCAATGATCGGGGGCTTGCCTATGGTGATGGTCTGTTCGAGACGATCAGAGTTAGCGATGGCCAGCCCCGCCTGTTCGAGCGCCATCTGCAGCGCTTGGCCGAAGGGTGTCGTCGTTTGCAGATTCCCTGTGACATGGCGGGCTTGCGTTATGAGGTACAGGTATTTGCCTCCACTCTGGGAGAGGGTGTTTGCAAGCTGATTCTTACCCGAGGAAGTGGGTTGCGCGGTTATGCGCCACCCCAACCTTGCCAGCCCAGACGCTTGTTGATCGGTTCGGCGGTGCCTTTATATTCTGCTGATCGGGCACGTACCGGGATTTGCCTGTTTCCTTGCATAACTCGTCTTGCAGAGCAGCCGCTGTTGGCTGGGCTCAAGCATCTCAATCGGTTGGAGCAGGTGTTGGCGCGCGCTGAATGGCAGGACTCCGTCCATGCCGAGGGGTTGATGCGAGATACCTCCGGGCGCATTGTCGAAGCGGTATTCAGTAATATTTTCCTGGTGCGAAGCGGACGGCTATTCACACCAGAGCTTGCCCGCTGCGGTGTCGCGGGTGTCATGCGGGCCGAGATTATCGAACGGGCCCGAGAGGCAAAAATACCAGTCGATATTCGAGATATCTCATTTAGCGAATTGCTACAAGCCGATGAGGTCTTCTTATGCAACAGCCAATATGGTGTCTGGCCTGTTAAGGCGATGCAGGAGCATACCTGGCCAGTTGGTCCGTTAACGTTCGAGTTGCAGGGGCTGCTATCGGATTTGATGGGAATCACATGATTCGCAAAGTACTGTTTTTCATTCTGGCTTTTGTGCTGGCAGCACTGCTGGGATTGGGGTTGGCGATGTGGAAACAGCATTCCGCTCTACAGCAGCCGCTGGTGCTGAACGAAGCTTTGTTGCTTGATGTGCAACCTGGCGATACACCGGGTGGAGTTTTTCGTCGCCTGGAAGCCGAAGGTGTGCTGAAGGATGCTTTTTGGCTCCGACTTTACTGGCGCCTGAAGCTCTCGCACGAAACCTTATTCAGTGGGGAATATCGGCTGCTGCCCGGTATGCGGGTCGAGGAGATGATAGGGCTCTGGCGGCGCCGAGAGGTGGTGCAATACAGCCTGACGTTGGTGGAAGGCTGGAACTTCCGCCAGCTACGTCGTGCCATGCAGGCGCAGCCGAAACTGACCCAGACCTTGCAGGGGCTGGATGATGCTCAATTAATGGAACGCCTGGGGCATCCGGGACTGCATCCGGAAGGCCGATTCTTCCCGGATACCTATCTTTATACGCGTGGTTACAGCGATCTGGAGTTGCTGAAAAAAGCTTTTGCCAGGCTGGAAACCGTATTGAGCGAAGAGTGGGAAGCTCGGGCCGATAATTTGCCCTATCGAGATGCCTATCAGGCCTTGATCATGGCGTCGATCATCGAAAAAGAAACCGGTGTACCCAGCGAGCGTGGCGAAATCGCTGGGGTATTCGTGCGGCGCCTGGCGCGCAATATGTTGCTGCAAACCGATCCGACGGTGATCTATGGGCTGGGTGAGGATTATGCGGGCCGTATCACTCGCGCTCATTTACTCCAGGCGACGCCATACAATACCTACATCAAGCCTGGCCTGCCGCCGACGCCGATTGCCTTGGTTGGACGCAAGGCCATTCATGCGGCGTTACACCCAGCCGAGGGAGAGAGTCTGTATTTCGTTGCTCGAGGTGATGGCAGCCATGAGTTCAGCGATACTCTGGAAGAGCATAACCGCGCGGTGCGCCAGTATCAGCTCAACCGTCGGGATGATTATCGTTCCAGCCCCGCTCCTGTCCCTCAAACTGCTCCAGCACCAACACCAGCACCCAGTGAGACCCCCGAGTGAAACAAGGACTCTTCATCACCCTGGAAGGCCCCGAAGGGGCAGGCAAAACAACCAATCGCGACTATCTGGCTGCGCGTCTACGCGCCCATGGCGCCGCTGTGGTGTTGAGTCGTGAGCCGGGTGGTACTCCGTTGGCGGAGCAGATTCGCGAGTTGCTGCTGGCGCCGAGCGACGAATCCATGGCTGCCGATACCGAGCTGCTATTGGTTTTCGCCGCTCGTGCGCAGCATCTGGCCCGAGTTATCCGGCCGGCGCTGGAGCGCGGTGCAGTAGTGTTATGTGATCGCTTTACGGATGCCACTTATGCTTATCAGGGGGGAGGTCGTGGTCTTGCGCAAGATCGTATTGCTCTGCTGGAGCGCTTTGTGCAAAACGAATTGCGGCCCGATCTCACATTGTTGTTCGATCTGCCGGTAGAAATAGGGCTCGAACGTGCGGCAGCCCGTGGGCGATTGGATCGTTTCGAGCAGGAGGGCAAGGTGTTTTTCGATGCGGTGCGAAGTGCTTATCTGGAGCGTGCTCGGCATGCTCCCGAGCGCTATCGGATTCTGGATGCGGCACAGCCCCTGGCCATGGTTCAGGAAAGCATCGAAGCCTTGCTGCCGGAACTTCTGGCTCGCCTGCATGGCTGAGTACTCTTGGCAGGCTGGCTTGTGGCAGCGGCTGGCTGGCCGTTCCCAACATGCCCATGCCTATCTCCTGCATGGCCCGACTGGTATCGGCAAGCGTGATCTGGCCGAGCGGTTGATGGCCTTGCTGCTGTGCCAGCAGCCGCAGAATCATGCCCCTTGTGGGCAATGCAAGGCTTGCCTGCTTTTGGCAGCAGGAACCCATCCGGATCTATTCATCCTCGAACCGGAGGACGTCGATAAGGTCATTCGAGTCGATCAGGTTCGCGAGTTGGTGGATTTCGTCGCCCAGACTCCGCAATTGGGGGGGCGCAAGGTGGTTTTGCTGGAGCCGGCCGAAGCAATGAACCTGAATGCGGCCAATGCACTGCTGAAAAGCCTGGAAGAGCCTTCTGGCAATACCCAGTTGCTGCTCGTCAGCCATCAGCCGAGCCGGTTATTACCGACCATCAGGAGTCGTTGTATCCAGCAGGCTTGTCCGCTGCCGCGAACCGGGGAAAGCCTGGCGTGGCTGGCAACTTCTCTGCCTGAACTCTCAGTAGAGGAGCGCGAGACGCTGTTGCAACTGGCTGCAGGTTCGCCGCTGTTGGCGTTCAAGCTCTACAGGCAAGACGTATTGAGCATGCGTGCCCAGGTAGTCGATGGCATCAAGAAATTACACAAGCAGCAACAGTCACCCAGCCAGTTGGCTGAGAGCTGGAATACGTTGCCGCTGGTATTGCTGTTCGACTGGTTCTTTGAATGGTCCTTGCTGATCTTGCGCTGGCAATCGAACGCCAGTGAAGTTGGTAGTCAGGATATGGCCAAGGTAATTCAGTATCTGGCGGAAAAATCGTCCCAGGCCCGGGTTATTGCCATGCAGGAATGGCTGCTGGCGCAACGACAGAAAGTATTGGCCAAGGCGAATCTGAACAAAGTACTGCTGCTCGAAGCGTTGCTGGTACAGTGGGCAAATCTGCCAGTCAGGAACTAGACTAAAGGTGTCTTCACATCGTTTAGCTGGAAATAACAAATGAGTCTGCCGCCAAATCTGGGTCAGCGTAACGGTATCCTATCGCTGACCATCAAGGATACATCCGCGCTTTACGCAGCCTATATGCCATTCATCAAGCGCGGCGGCCTGTTCGTTCCTACCAGTAGAAGCTACAGGTTGGGCGATGAGGTCTTCCTGTTGATGAGCCTTTTAGACGAACCGGAGAAAATCCCGGTCAGCGGCAAGGTTGTCTGGATTACGCCGAAAGGGGCCCAGGGTAATCGTGCGGCGGGTATCGGTGTGCAGTTCAGCGAGAGCGACAGTGCTGTGTGCAGCAAGATAGAAACTTATCTGGCTGGTACGCAAAAATCGGATCGGCCAACACACACCCTGTAGCTTTGTACTTTTTCCCGTGACCATTCAGATGTACTGCTGCCTCGCTTATCGAGGGTGGGTACGTGGTCGCTTTACTATAAATCCGACTTGTTCGAGCCTTTCATCCCGGTGGTTTCCATGCTGGTAGATTCTCATTGCCATCTCGATCGTCTTGATCTGGCCATCCACGGCGGTTCTCTCGACGCTGCCCTGCAGGCCGCCCGAGGGAAAGGTGTGGGCCATTTTCTCTGTATCGGCATCAATGCCGCCAACACCGCAACAGTCAAGTCTTTGGCCGAGCGCTACGAAGATGTCGACTGTTCGGTTGGGATTCATCCTCTGGACCTGGAGCCAGATTTCGATCCCGCGCTGGACTGGCTGCTGAATGAAGTCAATCACCCGCGAGTGGTGGCGATTGGTGAAACCGGGCTGGATTACCATTACGACCCGCAATCCGCCGAGCGGCAGAAACGCTCCTTTCTTCTACATCTGAATGTGGCGCGTATGACTGGCAAGCCAGTGATCGTGCATACCCGCGCCGCTCGCGCCGATACGCTGGAGCTATTGAAAGAGGCTGCTTTACCCCAAGCGGGGGTTTTGCACTGCTTCACCGAGGATTGGGCGATGGCCAGGTCCGCCCTGGACATGGGGTTCTATATTTCCTTTTCCGGCATCGTCACCTTTCGCAACGCCGAAGCCTTGCGCGAGGTTGCGCGCCGCGTCCCTGAAGATCGCCTGCTGGTAGAAACCGATTCACCGTACCTGGCGCCGGTTCCTTACCGGGGCAAACCCAACCTGCCGCAATATGTCCATGAGGTCGCTGCGTTTCTGGCCGAGCTGCGTGGTGTTGGCCTGGAGCAGTTTGCCGAGCACACCACCCGTAATTTCAAGCGTTTGTTTCCGCTCGCCAGGGTTGCTTGAGCAGATCGGCTTTGCGGTCCAGAGCCGATCTGTGGGGCGGGCCGGTCAGCCTTTGGCGAATGCTTTCAGCAGAGCCAGGGTTTCGTCGATCACTGGTAGTGGCGTATAGAAATGCGGCGAGAAGCGGATGCCGCCGCCACGCATGGCGCAAACCACCTGTTCCGTTCTCAGTCGTTCGAACAATGCCTGCTTGTCCCAGCCGGCGAGGCTGAAGGTGAGGATGCCGGCGCGCCGAGATGGATCGACCGGGCTCAGGAGTTCCACTCCAGCAATCGTTTTCAACTGCTGCTGCAGGTAGCTGGTGCGCTCGGCCAATTCCCGAGCCACTTGCGGCATGCCGACTTCTTCAAGCAGCGAGAGGCTGGCTTCCAGCGCTATGCTGCCCAGCATGTTGGGGCTGCCGCATTCAAAGCGTCGGGCGGTTTTGGCGGGTTGCCAGTCGCGTCGGTCGTAGTCGCCGGCATTTTCCAGCATGTGCCAGCCGTATTCGTGCAGTTTCAGTTGTTCCCGCAGCTCGCGGCGGCAATAGAACACGCCCAGTCCTTCCGGGCCGAGCATCCATTTGTGGCCATCGGCCATAGCAAAGGCGCAGCGATTGGCTTGCACGTCGAAAGGTTGTGCGCCCAGTTGCTGGATGGCATCGATACAAAGCAGCACGCCGCGCTGCTCGCAGCCGCTGCCCAGTCTTTCCAGATCCAGGCGCAGGCCGCTGCCGTACTGCACAGCGCTGATCGACATCAGGCGAACCCTGGGGCCGCAGGCTGCCAGCAGCGCAGCCTCGGGATCGTTGCCTGTGAGGGCGACCTCGATCACTTCCACACCCTGGGGGCGCAGGGCTTCCCAGACTACCCGGTTCGATGGGAATTCCTCGTTGCTGATGACGATTTGGTCGCCGCTCTTCCAGTCCAGTCCGAAGGCGACGAAAGACAAGGCTTCCGAGGTGTTTTTCACCAGCGCTACATCCGCGGTGCTCGGTGCGTTCAGCAAGCGCATCAGGCGTTCGCGCAGGCGCTGCTCCAGCTTCAGCCATTGCGGGTAATCGCGTGCGCCGATCTGCAGGTTCTGTTCGGCAAAGGCGGCGACGGCAAGCGCTGCACGTTTCGGCCAGGGAGCCACGGCAGCATGGTTCAGGTAGCGCAGGCCGGTGGCCTGGGGAAATTCGTCGAGCGAGAGATTCATGAGGGCTCCGGGCAGGTCAGGATCGCCTGGGATGATACTCCATCGGTTGCGATGGTCTGCTGGTGGCGCGCATGTTGCGCGGAGATCTGGGAGCCAAGGATTCCGTTTTGCATGTGAGTGGTGGCCTGGATATTGCCATTGGCTATGAATATGCCGGTTTCCCGACGTCCGGTAAGGAGACAGATCACATGCGGATTGCGCCCTTGGCCTTGTTGCCGTTCTGCCTGGCTGGTTGCATGAATGTCAGCGATATGGCGCAGGGCACGCGTTATCACCTGAGCGATGCTGGCATTCTCGATCACAGCGAGACCCGCCGGGCCAGCAATTGGCGGCTACAGCCCGACTCTTCCATCTATATCGCCCAGGGCCATTTCGTACCGCCGGGCAATGCCTATCCACGCTCGAACGTAGTGGCTGAGGAAGCGTTCAAGGGGTTCGTCGAATATTTTCCCCTGGTGCAGCGCGCGCCCGGTCCGCTCGGCCTGGACGAAGCCTGGAACCAGGCGACTGTGGCTGGTGCCAACTACATACTTTATGTTCGCTTTGCCGCAGCGGATGATCGGATCGGCAGCTACGACGAATGGAACAGCCAGCGTGCGGTCGATCGGCTGGGGGTCGATAGCAGTGTGATCCAACTGATGGTGTTCGAAACGGGAACCCGCTATCTGGTGGATGCCGCGCGTATCCGCAGCCGTGGCGGAATCCTGTCTATCTATGACGCAAGGCCGGAAGATCTGCTGAGGCCGCCACTCGACGAGTATGCCCGGCATCTGCTCGGCCTTTCTCGTTGACGGAGGCAGCTATGTCCGATTCGACCTTTTCCGGCAAGGCCCCGGATTTATTGGGGCAACTCCCTGCAAGTACCGATGGGAAACCGGCACCGGTACATCTATGGAACCCGCCGTTTTGTGGTGATCTGGACATGCGCATTGCACGGGACGGTACCTGGTATTACCTGGGGACGCCGATTGGGCGGCCAGCGATGGTCCGGCTATTTTCGCGGGTGATCCGGCGCGATGGGGAGGCTTACTTTCTGGTAACTCCGGTGGAGAAGGTGGGTATTCAGGTTGAAGATGTGCCTTTTGTGGCGGTTCGCCTGGAAGCCTCTGGGCAAGGCGAAGAGCAGGTGCTGGTATTCACCACCCATGTCGGGGATGAGGTTATGGCAGGTCCTGAGCATCCTATTCGCATCGAACTCGATCCCGAGACCCAGGAGCCGTCGCCCTACGTGCATGTAAGAGCCAACCTGGAGGCCCGGATTCATCGAAATGTTTTCTACCCGTTGGTCGAACTGGCCGTGCCAAAGGATATTGAGGGGCAAGGCTGGCTGGGTGTCTGGAGCCAGGGCGTGTTTTTCCCGATTGGTCCTGTAGAGTAAAAAACAATTGTTATATAAGGAAAAAGGCCCGGGCGGGCCTTTTCGCGTTTACATGTTGGGATAGTTCGGCCCGCCGCTGCCTTCCGGTGCGACCCAGGTGATGTTCTGTGCCGGGTCCTTGATGTCACAGGTCTTGCAGTGCACGCAATTCTGCGCGTTGATCTGGAAGCGCTTGCTGCCATCGTCCTGGTTCACGATTTCATACACACCGGCCGGGCAGTAGCGCTGGGCTGGCTCGTCGAACTGCGGCAGGTTCTGTTCGATTGGAATATTCGGATCGGCCAGTCTGAGGTGAACCGGCTGGTCTTCCTCATGATTGGTATTGGACAGAAACACCGAGCTCAACTTGTCGAAGCTGAGCTTGCCATCGGGTTTGGGGTATTCGATCTTCTTCGCGTCGGCGGCCCGTTTCAGGCAGGCATGATCCGGCTTTCTGTCGTGCAGCGTGAACGGAAACTTGCCGTCGAACAGATTCTGGTCGATGAAGTTGAAGGCACCGCCATAAACAGCCCCCCACTTGTGCAGCGCTGCGCCGAAATTGCGGCTGCGATACAGCTCTTCGTACACCCAACTGCTCTTGAAGCTGTCGGCGTAGGCGGTCAACTCTTCGCCTCCGGCGTTACCCGCGAGCAATGCATCGGCGATGGTCTCGGCGGCGAGCATGCCGGATTTCATCGCTGTGTGGCTGCCCTTGATCTTGGCGAAGTTCAGGGTGCCGGCATCGCAGCCGATCAGGATACCGCCCTTGAAGGTCATTTTCGGCAGGGAGTTCAAGCCGCCCTTGGTGATCGACCGGGCGCCGTAGGCAACGCGCTTGCCGCCTTCCAGATACTGGCTGATGACAGGGTGGTGCTTGTAGCGCTGGAACTCGTCGAATGGCGACAGGTAGGGATTGCTGTAGGAGAGATCCGCGATCAGACCGACTGCCACCTGGTGGTTTTCCAGATGATAAAGAAAAGCGCCGCCAGGATTCTGGTCGTTCAGCGGCCAGCCTGCGGTATGTACTACCAAGCCCGGTTGGTGCTTGGCCGGGTCGATGTCCCAGAGCTCCTTGATGCCGATGGCGTAGTGTTGCGGGTCGACCTGGGCGTTGAGCTGGAAGCGCTTGATCAGTTGCTTGCCAATATGGCCACGGCTACCTTCGGCGAACAGCGTGTACTTGGCGCGTAACTCCATACCCGGCGTATACACGCCTTCCTTGGGGTTGCCCTGGCGGTCCACGCCCAGATCGCCGGTAATGATGCCGCGCACCACGCCCTGATCGTCGAGCAGCGGCTGCTGGGCCGCGAATCCCGGGTAGATCTCGACGCCAAGGTTTTCTGCCTGCTGGGCCAGCCAGCGGCACAGGTTCCCGAGGGAAATGATGTAGTTGCCGGTGTTGTGCATGGTCTTGGGAACCAGCTTATTCGGTAGCTTGGTGGTGTGCTGCGGGCCGGTGAACAGATGGATATCATCCTGTTTCACCGGTGTTTCCAGTGGCGCACCGAGTTCCTTCCAGTCAGGAAACAGCTCGTTCAAGGCGCGTGGTTCGAAGACTGCGCCGGAAAGGATGTGGGCACCGACTTCGGAACCTTTCTCAACCACGCAAACGCTGATGTCCTGGCCGGCTGCCGCGGCCTTCTGCTTCAGCCGACAGGCCGCCGACAAACCGGCTGGGCCGGCGCCGACGATGACCACGTCGAACTCCATATATTCGCGTTCCATAGGCTGTCTCCTGCTCAAGGCTTTTCTGGCGGCTGTTCACGGGGTGGACTGGACATCTCGAAACGGAACTGGAAGCCGTCCCGGTCGAGGCACTGCGCCACGCCCGGGCAGGTGAAACTTGAGCGTGGAGCGTTCATTCGCCGCATCTAGTGACCAGGCCTTGCCCGATTTTCCGTGTCCGGAATCCGCTTTGCCGGATCGTGAACAGCGCTTATAGGGGACTGATCGCCGCAGCGATCAAGTCAAAGCCCGGCAGTATATATGTCCCTTCGAACAGCCTCCAAGGTGAACGTTTAGTCGAATTTCGCTACCGCTCCAGCCGAATTGCCGCAGGCTTCTGTCAAATGCGCAGGCTCGATGGCACCTCCAGGGTTTATTGACCCCCTCAGGTCCTGCAGTCAAGATACTGGCCGTTCGCGCTCGCCCAGCGAGTTGTCAAGGGTCCGGGTCATGAGCCTGGCCCGGTTCGCCTCGGCGCAATCCAACCTATTTGAAGGAGACGAGGAATCTATGAAGGTTCTGGTGGCTGTCAAACGAGTGGTCGACTACAACGTCAAGGTCCGCGTCAAGCCGGATAATTCCGGCGTCGATCTTGCCAACGTCAAGATGTCGATGAATCCTTTTTGCGAAATCGCCGTGGAAGAGGCTGTTCGCCTGAAGGAAAAGAAGGTGGCGAGTGAAATCGTCGTGGTTTCCATCGGCCCGAATGCCGCTCAGGAGCAACTGCGCACCGCCCTGGCGTTGGGCGGTGATCGCGCCATCCTGGTCGAAACCAACGACGAACTGGGTTCCCTGGCCGTGGCCAAGCTGCTCAAGGCTGTGGTGGACAAGGAGCAGCCGCAGCTGGTCATCCTCGGCAAGCAGGCCATCGACAGCGACAACAACCAGACCGGCCAGATGCTCGCCGCGCTGACCGGTTACCCGCAAGGTACCTTCGCTTCCAAGCTGGAAGCCGACGGCGACAAGATCAAGGTCACCCGCGAAATCGACGGCGGCCTGCAGATCGTCGAGCTGGCGCTGCCTGCCGTCATCACTACCGACCTGCGCCTGAACGAGCCGCGCTACGCCTCACTGCCGAACATCATGAAGGCCAAGAAAAAGCCGCTGGACATCCTCAAGCCAGAGGATCTGGGGGTTTCCCTGTCCTCCAGTATCAAAGTGCTGAAGGTCGAAGCGCCAGCCGAGCGCAGTCCCGGCATCAAGGTCGCGTCCGTGGCCGAACTGGTGGAAAAACTGAAAAACGAGGCGAAGGTGATCTAAATGGCAATCCTGGTTATCGCAGAACACGACAACGCGGTCCTGGCTGCCGCTACCCTGAATACCGTCACCGCCGCCCAAGCCATCGGTGGTGATATCCACGTACTGGTCGCTGGTTCCGGTTGCACGGCTGCTGCTGAAGCGGCGGCCAAGATCGACGGTGTGTCCAAAGTCCTGGTGGCTGACGATGCGATCTACGCCCATCAGCTACCGGAGAATATCGCGCCGCTGATCGTCGGTCTGGCCAAGGGGTATTCTCATGTCCTGGCACCGGCCAGCACCAACGGCAAGAACTATCTGCCGCGTGTGGCTGCGCTGCTGGATGTCGACCAGATCTCCGACATTATTGCCGTGGAAGGCGCCGATACCTTCAAGCGTCCGATCTATGCGGGCAACGCTATCGCCACCGTGCAATCTTCGGCGCCGATCAAGGTAATCAGCGTGCGCACCACCGGTTTTGATCCCGCAAGTGCCCAGGGTGGTTCGGCAGCGATCGAGCAGGTTGCCGCCGCCGGCGATGCCGGCAAATCCACATTCCTCGGCGAGGAAGTGGCCAAGTCCGACCGTCCCGAACTGGGCTCTGCCAAAATCGTGATTTCCGGTGGGCGCGGCATGTTGAGCAGCGACAACTTCCAGATGCTCTACACGCTGGCCGACAAGCTGGGTGCTGCTGTCGGTGCCTCGCGTGCAGCTGTGGACGCCGGTTTCGTGCCGAACGATCTGCAGGTCGGCCAGACTGGCAAGATCGTCGCGCCGCAGCTGTATATCGCGGTAGGAATTTCCGGGGCCATCCAGCACCTGGCCGGGATGAAGGATTCCAAAGTGATCGTGGCGATCAACAAAGACCCGGAGGCCCCGATTTTCCAGGTCGCCGATTACGGTCTGGTGGGCGACCTGTTCGAAGTGATTCCGGAGCTGGAAAAGCTGGTCTGAACCCGTACCATGCTTGCTGCAATGGAAGCCGCTGGAGGCTAAGAACCTGTTCACGATCTGCTGCGCGTCGGCCAAACGGCGTTGAAAATGGCTTCGGAATGCTCATTTACCACTCGTAAACTCCGCTTCCTCAGCCATTTTCGCCTTGTCTGGCTCTAGCTCGCGAGATCGTGAACAGGCTCTAAGAAGGTTGGAAAGCTGATCTTCGTTCAGCCTCCAGCCTTCGATAAAGCCCGCTCATGCAGCGGGTTTTTCTTTGACTATCCCTTCGGTCCTGAAAAGGAAGTTCTTGCATGACGTTGGCTTTTATCCTGCGGTATGGGACATGCGTACTCATGCTGATGCTGCCGTTGCTGGCCAGTGCCGCCGGCAAGTGTGAGCGTATCGTTGCCACCGGCGCGGCGGATAATCCGCCGTTTCTCTGGCGCGACCCGCAGCAGCCCGAGCGTCTGCTCGGGGCCAATGCTGAGCTGTTGCAGCGGCTTGCCGATTCGCTCGGACTGAAGCTGGACCTGCTGTATAGCGGCGATGCGAGCCAAGCGCTGGACGAGGTTCGCTCCGGCCGGATCGATGTATTGCTCGATGCTCGTCAGGTGGCTGACCGCTTACCGGAGGGGATGGACTTTATCTATCCGACCATTGCGCAACTGCAGGTTTCGCCCTGGATCGCCAAGGCACGGCCATTCGACTATGCCGGACAGGAAAGCCTGATCGGACACAAGGGCGTCCTTGCCGGGGCAACGGGGTTGGGCCAGCCATTTGACGCGTTTGCTCGCGAATACCTGGATCTGCGAACCGTTGCCGATACAGCCAGTGCCGTGAATGAGCTGGTCGCAGGCAATGCGGATTACCTGCTCCTGGAGCGCTATTCGGCTGCCGCCATGCAGATGGCGAGAGGGCAAGCGGATGAATTGATCATGCTGGAACCACCGATTCTGATGTACGACATGCATCTGGCCATCTCTCATGAGTCAGCCTGCAATGATTCATGGCTGCGCAGTCAACTAGCGTTGAAAATGGCCGAACTGCAAGCTACCGGGCTGCCGCAAGAATTGCTGAAAACAAACCTTGAACGCTGGCTCGAACGGCAAAAGACCTCAGGCGTTGTGAATCAGGACCCGTTGCCGTGAAAGCATATGTATTTCCTGTCTGCATGGCAGGTCTTTTAGTACTGGCTGGCTGTGCCAGCGATCCGGCCCCGGCCGAGCAGTTGCGCCTGAGTGAACAGGTGATCGCGCAAGCCAGGGCCGTCGGTGCTGTTGGGGAAGTAGGCGAGCTGGCCATGGCTGAAAGCAAGCTGGCCCAGGCTAGGAGTGCCCTGGCCGATGGGGAAAACAGGCAGGCCCGCCTGCTCGCCGAGCAGGCGGAACTGGATGCGCGCGTGGCGGAGGCAAAGCTGCTCGACATAAAAAGCCAGGAGCAGCTGGACAGCCTGAATCAGCATATCCGGCGCCTGCGCTCGCAGGCGGGAGGTGCGCGGTGAGCGCGTTGCGTTATGCAGCCCTGCTGGGAGGGCTGCTGGGCCTGGCAGGTTGTACCGGGCTACAGCAGGATAAGGATCAGGCCTTGCGTGCGGCGCAAGCCGATTTTCTAGCGATCAGGGACGATACCTATGTCCTGCGCAGTGCGCCGCGCGAGGTACAGCGTGCCGCAGAGACACTGGTGCATGCCCAGCGCTTCTCTGGTTATTGGGGTGGCGCCGAGGATGCGATTCATTATGCATACCTGAGCCGGCGCTATAGCGAGATCGCCTTGTTGCAGAGCCGGGTCGAGCGTAACCAGGAGCAGATCGCCCGTCTGGAAAGAACCATCGATCATCTGCAGTTTGCCTTGCGTGAAAGCGCACCGGCATTCGACGAACAGAGGATCGACTTGGCGGCCGAGGAATCGAACCGTGGGTTACTCGTTACCCTGGATGATGTCCTGTTTGCCGATGGCAGTTTCCGGCTCAACCGGTCGGCTAACCGGATCTTGCTCCGATTGGCTCGGTTTCTTCAGTTCAATCCGTTGCGCCGCGTACGTGTCGAAGGCTACGCCGACAACCGTGGCGACGCTGACGATAACCTGACGCTATCACGCAAGCGGGCTCAGGCCGTGGCCGATATGCTCATTGATCTTGGGGTCGACCCGGAACAGGTCGAAAGAGTGGGTTATGGCGAGCGCTTCCGGGTCGCCGACAACGCTTCTGGTAGAGGGCGCGCACGTAATCGCCGGGTCGAAATCATTTTTTCCGACGAGCAAGGGGCTTTCAGCATTCCACGCTGAACACGGTCGTGCGTGATGGTCACGATTTTGCTGATGCGCAAGCCGGTCGGGCTTGCGTACCTTTTACTTCAGCGGTCGCGTTCGCGTTTTTCGCGTTCTTCCTCGGCGTCCAGTTGTGCGTTGCGCTTGGCGATGCGCTCCTTCTGCTCCTGCGTCAGGGGAATGCGCTGGGCCGTCTTGCGCAGCATCAGCAGGCTGCCGATGATCGAGCCGAGCGTGACCAGGATTATCAACCAGATGTACCACGGCATAGGAATTCTCCAACTATCGGGATACTGCGTGTTCCGTTGCGAGAGCGGCGGGTTGGTCCGGCTTGCTCACAGGAGGCAATCGGGAGGTTTTCTGCGACAATGCACGCCGCTTTTGTTCGAGACCATACCCATGACCTGCCAGACTCCGCTTATCGTCGCGCTCGACTGCCCTTCCCATGATGCCGCGCTGGTGATGGCGGAACGACTTGACCCGACGCTCTGCCGGGTCAAGGTCGGCAAGGAGCTGTTCACCCGTGCCGGGCCCGCCATCGTCGAAGCGCTGCAGCATAAAGGATTTGAGGTTTTTCTGGACCTCAAATTCCATGACATCCCCAATACCGCTGCCCTGGCTGTCGAGGCTGCTGCCGAACTTGGGGTCTGGATGGTCAATGTGCATTGCTCGGGAGGGCTGCGGATGTTGACAGCCTGCCGTGAAATCCTTGAACGCCGTGGTGGCAAACGCCCGCTGCTGATCGGCGTCACGGTACTGACCAGCATGGAGCAGGCCGACTTGCGCGATATCGGCCTGGATGTCGAGCCGGCACGGCAGGTGCTGCGTCTGGCGGGGCTGGCTGAACGGGCCGGTCTGGATGGTCTGGTCTGCTCGGCGCAAGAGGCTGCGGCACTCAAGCAGCAATTTGCTCGGTTGCAACTGGTCACACCGGGTATTCGTCCCGCCGGTAGCGCCGCAGACGATCAGCGCCGTATCCTCACGCCGGCCCAGGCTCTGCGCGCTGGAGCGGATTTTCTGGTGATCGGTCGGCCGATCACCCAGGCCAGCGACCCTGCCCAGGCATTGACTGCCGTTGTCGCAGAATTGAGCTGATTGTTCGTTTTCCCCGCCTGCGCGCAGCGCCGGCAGCTTGACCTTGCGATCTTCGCGGATTTGGCATCCTTGTTGCGTTTACTTGCTGGCACGGCGCAAAGCGTCAAAAAAATGCAGGTGTCGAGGGTCGCTAGATGGAGCAGGGTGTTCAATTCAATCGTTTGCTGCTGGAAATGCGCTCCATGCACATGGAGGCCATGGCGCGTGCCAGGCCGGAGGTGGCTTCACCGGTTGAAAATCCCGACTTTGCCGACCTGCTCGGCCAGGCCATCGGCAAGGTCAACGCAACCCAACAGGCTTCGAGCCACCTGGCCAGCGCCTTCGAGATGGGGCAGGGCGGTGTCGATATTACCGATGTGATGATCGCCTCACAGAAAGCCAGCGTTTCCTTCCAGGCTGTGACCCAGGTACGCAACAAGCTGGTCCAGGCTTATCAAGACATCATGCAAATGCCGGTTTGAGGCGGATTGAATCATGGCTGACGCGGCAAGCAGTAACGTTCCTGTGCCAAGCGGTGCCGGCGACTCACGCAAATCCTTGCTGGGGCTGGCTTTTCTGGACAACTTGGCGGAAATCTCCATGCTGCGCCAAGTCGGCCTGCTGGTCGGGCTGGCAGCCAGTGTAGCCATCGGGTTCGCCGTCGTGCTCTGGTCGCAGCAGCCTGACTATCGTCCGTTGCTGGCAAGCCTTGCCGGCATGGATACCAACCGGGTGATGGAAACCCTTTCCGCTGCGGATATTGCCTATACGGTCGAACCCAATTCCGGTGCCTTGCTGGTGAAGGCCGACGATTTGGGACGGGCACGCCTGAAGCTGGCCGGTGCTGGTATCGCCCCGGCCGACAGCAACGTCGGTTTCGAGATTCTTGACAAGGATCAGGGCCTGGGTAGCAGCCAGTTCATGGAGACCACCCGCTATCGCCGTGGCCTGGAAGGCGAGTTGGCGCGAACCATTTCCAGCCTGAACAATGTGAAAGGCGCCCGTGTGCACCTGGCCATTCCAAAAAGCTCGGTGTTCGTCCGCGACGACCGCAAGCCCAGCGCTTCGGTACTGGTGGAACTCTATCCGGGGCGGACTCTGGAGCCGAGCCAGGTCATGGCGGTCGTCAATCTGGTGGCGACCAGCGTGCCCGAGCTCTCCAAGTCCCAGGTCACGGTGGTGGACCAGAAGGGGACGCTGCTGTCCGACCAGCAGGAGCTGTCCGAACTGACCATGGCCGGCAAGCAGTTCGACTACAGCCGTCGCCTGGAGAGCGTCTACACCCAGCGCGTGCAGAACATGCTGCAGCCTGTGCTCGGCAACGGCCGCTACAAGGCGGAAGTTTCCGCCGATGTGGATTTCAGCGCAGTGGAATCGACTGCCGAGACCTTCAACCCCGAGCAGCCGGCGCTACGTAGTGAGCAGAGCGTCAACGAGCAGCGCCAGAGCGGCCAGGGCGGCCCGCAAGGGATTCCCGGTGCGCTGAGCAACCAGCCTCCGGGAGCTGCTTCGGCGCCCGAGACGACCGGCCAGCAGACCGCGGCGGCCGGCCCGGTAGCGGCCGGCCAGCCATTGGTGGACGCCAATGGCCAGCAGATCGTCGATCCGGCCACCGGCCTGCCGATGCTGGCCCCTTATCCGTCCGACAAGCGCGAGCAGGCCACCCGCAACTACGAGTTGGATCGCTCTGTCAGCCATACGCGCCAGCAGCAAGGCCGCTTGCGCCGCTTGTCGGTCGCCGTGGTGCTGGACGACCGAATGCATGCCGACGCCAATGGACAGGCGGTGCGCACTGCCTGGAGTGCCGAGGATTTGGCACGCTTCACCCGGCTGGTTCAGGATGCCGTGGGCTACGATGCCAGCCGGGGCGACAGCGTCAGCGTGATCAACACGTCCTTCGCGCCCGAAGTTGCCGAAGCGGACCTGGATATTCCTTTCTATACGCAGCCCTGGTTCTGGGACATCGTCAAGCAGGTCCTCGGAGCTCTATTCCTCCTGGGGCTGGTATTCGGTGTGTTGCGCCCCGTGTTGAAGAACCTGGCCGGTGAAAAGCCTGAATTGGCTACTGCCAGCCCAGCCAGTGACGAGCTGGACGAAGAACTGGATGATCTACCTGGCGACCGGGTCAGCCTGAGTGGACCGCAAGCGATCCTGTTGCCCGGTCCGACCGAGGGCTACGATGCCCAGCTCAAGGCAATCAAGAGCCTGGTGGCCGAGGACCCGGGGCGAGTGGCCATGGTCGTGAAAGAGTGGATCAACGCCAATGAATAATAATCGCGCTGCAGACAAGCTGAACAAGGTCGACAAGGCCGCTATCCTGCTGCTTGCGCTGGGTGAGAGTGACGCCGCCCAGGTGTTGCGCCACCTCGGGCCGAAGGAGGTCCAGCGGGTAGGAACCGCCATGGCCCAGATGGGCAATATCCAGCGCGAGCAGATCGAAACGGTGATGAGCGAATTCGTCGAGCTGGTCGGCCACCAAACCAGCCTCGGAATCGGCTCCGATAGCTACATTCGCAAAATGCTCACCCAGGCCCTGGGCGACGAGAAGGCCGGCGGCTTGATCGACCGTATCCTGCTCGGTGGCAATACCAGCGGTCTGGACAGCCTGAAATGGATGGAAGCCCGCGCTGTCGCCGATGTCATTCGCTACGAGCATCCGCAGATCCAGGCCATCGTCATTGCCTACCTGGATCCCGACCAGGCCAGCGAGATCCTGTCATATTTCGACCCCAAGGCCAGGTTGGACATCATCCTACGCGTTTCTTCGCTGCATACCGTGCAGCCGGCCGCGCTCAAGGAGCTCAATCAGATCCTCGAGAAGCAGTTCTCCGGCAACTCCAATACCAGCCGTACCGCCCTGGGTGGCGTCAAGCGTGCTGCAGATATCATGAACTTCCTGGATAGCTCGCTCGAAGGCCAATTGATGGAAGCCATCCGTGAAGTGGATACGGATCTTTCCGGCAAGATCGAAGACTTGATGTTCGTCTTCGGTAACCTGGCCGATGTCGATGATCGTGGCATTCAGTCGCTGCTGCGCGAGATATCTTCCGATGTGCTGGTAATGGCACTCAAAGGCGCCGACGATGCGATCCAGGAAAAGTTTTTCAAAAACATGTCCAAACGTGCTGCCGAATTGCTGCGTGACGATCTGGAGTCGAAAGGACCGGTGCGGGTCAGCGATGTGGAAGCTGCGCAGAAGGAAATCCTGACCGTCGCCCGGCGCATGGCCGATGCGGGAGAGATTTCCCTGGGTGGCAAGGGCGGCGGTGAAATGATCTGAGTTCCCCATGAGTAAAGACGATTCCAGCGAGTTGATCCGTGGACGGGATCTCGGCGTGTTCGACCGCTGGGCGTTGCCCAGTTTCGATCCGCCCGCAGAGCCCGCCGCGGCGGAAGAAGCCGAGCCGGATGAAACCGCACAGACCGAGGTCGAGGCCGATCCCGAGCCGGTCGGCGAAATCGAGGATGTTCCGGTCGAGCAAGTCAAACCGCTGACGCTCGAAGAGCTGGAAGCCATTCGTCAGGACGCCTACCAGGATGCCTATAACGAGGGATTTGCCACGGGAGAAAAGGAAGGTTTCCATGCCGGCCAGCTCAAGGCCCGGCAAGAAGCCGAGGCAACCCTGGCACCGTGCCTGCAGAATCTGGAGCGACTGATGGGACAGCTCATGGAGCCGATCGCCGATCAGGATCGCAACCTCGAACACGCCATGCTCACGTTGCTGGGGCAGTTGGCCCGCCAGGTGATCCGCCGCGATCTGCTGGCCGATTCGAGCATGATCGCCCACGTCTTGCGCGAAGCGCTCAAGCTGTTGCCGATGGGGGCGCAGAATATCCGTATCCACGTCAACCCGCAGGACTTCGAGCAGATCAAGGCACTGCGCGAGCGCCACGAAGAGAAATGGCGAATCCTTGAGGACGACGAATTGCTGGCCGGTGGTTGCCGGATCGAAACCGAGCATAGCCGGATCGATGCCAGTATCGAGACGCGTCTTGCGCAGGCCATCGAGCAGTTATTCGAGCAGCAACGGGAAAACGCCACCAATCCGCCCGCTGCGGATCTGAGCCTGGAACTGGGGGGCGACGATGCGCCTTGAGCGGGTCAGTTTCGCCCGCCGCTTCGAGACTTACCTCGGTGCCTTGGAGCTGCCCAGCCAACCGATCCTCGAAGGACGCCTGCTGCGCATGGTCGGGCTGACGCTTGAGGCTGAGGGCCTGCGCGCGGCTGTAGGCAGCCGCTGCCTGATCGTCAATGACGACCAATACCAGGCGCGCCAGGTCGAGGCCGAGGTCATGGGTTTTTCCGGTGGCAGGCTTTATCTCATGCCGGTCGGCAGTCTGGCCGGAATTGCACCCGGCGCCCGGGTGGTGCCAGTGCCCAATACCGGTCGTTTGCCCATGGGCAGCTCGATGCTCGGTCGGGTACTCGATGGCGCTGGCCGGGCGCTGGACGGCAAGGGAGGGATGAAGGCCGAGGACTGGGTGCCACTGGAAGGACCGACGATCAACCCGCTCAAGCGTCATCCGATCGACGAGCCGCTGGATGTGGGCGTGCGCAGCATCAACGGTCTGCTTACAGTCGGGCGCGGGCAGCGTCTGGGGCTGTTTGCCGGTACTGGCGTCGGCAAGAGCGTTCTGCTTGGCATGATGACCCGTTTTACCGCGGCGGACATCATCGTGGTCGGGTTGATCGGCGAGCGTGGTCGCGAGGTCAAAGAGTTCATCGAGCATAGCCTTGGCGAGGAAAGCCTCAAGCGCTCGGTAGTAGTTGCCTCGCCAGCAGACGAGGCACCGCTGATGCGTTTGCGGGCCGCCATGTATTGCACACGAATCGCCGAATATTTTCGCGACAAAGGCAGGAATGTACTGCTTCTGATGGATTCGCTGACCCGTTTTGCCCAGGCCCAACGTGAAATCGCCCTGGCCATCGGCGAGCCGCCGGCGACCAAGGGCTATCCGCCGTCGGTGTTCGCCAAACTGCCCAGCCTGGTGGAGCGGGCCGGTAATGCGGAGCAGGGCGGCGGCTCGATCACCGCCTTCTATACGGTCTTGTCCGAGGGCGACGATCAGCAGGATCCGATCGCCGATGCGGCGCGCGGTGTGCTCGACGGTCATATCGTATTGTCTCGCCGGCTGGCGGAAGAAGGGCATTACCCGGCCATCGATATCGAGGCGTCCATCAGCCGGGTAATGCCGCAAGTAGTGGATGCCGAGCAGGTGAAGAACGCTCAGCATTTCAAGCAGTTGTGGTCCCGTTACCAGCAGAGTCGCGATCTGCTCAGTGTGGGTGCCTATGTGCCGGGTGGCGATCCGAAAACCGATCTGGCTATTTCATTGCAGGCCGAAATGTCGGCGTTCCTGCGCCAGGGACTCAATGAAAGCGAAACACTGGCACAAAGCACGACACGTTTGTCCACATTGCTGGTCGCCAAGCGCTAAGGAGGCTTGCCTGTGGCATCCAGTACCGCTGAACGCCTGCAACCTGTAATCGAAATGGCCGAGCGCGCCGAGCGCGAGGCGGCCAGGAAGCTTGGCCAAGGCCAGGTTCTGTTGACCCAGGCCGAAGACAAGCTCGGCGAGTTGGAGCGTTACTACCGCGATTATCAGCAGCAATGGTTGAGCCGGGGCAGCAGTGGTGTTTCCGGGCAATGGTTGATGAATTACCAGCGCTTCCTGGCGCAGATGGAAGTCGCCGTTACCCAACAGCAGCGCAGCGTTGCCTGGCACCAGGACAATCTGGACAAGCTGCGCCGGCAATGGCAACAGCGCAATGCCCGCCTGGACGGGCTGCGCAAGCTGGTGGAGCGTTACCTGCGGCAGGCCCGTGTTGCGGCTGACAGGCATGAGCAGAAAGTGCTCGACGAATTCTGCCAGCGCCTGGCCGGCAGGCGACCAGGAACCGAATGATTACGGATCCTGAATCGTTGCTGCCGGTCTATCTGAGTGATACATCTCAATTGCAAGAGAGTCGCCTGGGTTTGCCGAAGGACTGCCTGTACACTAGGCACTGCGAGACGAACCCTTTCAGGAGAATCGCATGACCATCGTTTCACACCCTTCGGCCGATGGGGATGAGTTGATCATTGCCATTCCAGGGCGTTTCGATTTCAACAAGCACCAGGATTTCCGCGATTGCTACCGATGTGCCGGAATCCACCCCAAGCGCTATGTGATCGATTTCGCCAATACCACCTATCTGGACAGCTCGGCGCTCGGCATGCTGTTGCTGCTGCGCGATTTCGCCGGCGGCGACGAGGCCGATATCCGCTTGATCAACTGTGGCTCCACAGTGCGCGAGATATTGTCCATTGCGAGCTTCGAGCAGCTATTCGAGATCGCTTGATGGCCTATGCCGGGCTGTCCATCCTGGTCGCCGATGACAGCCCATCCGACCAATTGATTCTTTCCGCCTTGCTCGAGCGGTGCGGGCACCGCGTCCTGATCGCAGCCAATGGCGAAGAAGCCGTGGCACTGTTTCGCGAAGAGCATCCGCAAATCGTCCTGATGGATGCGCAGATGCCGATCATGGACGGTTTCCAGGCGGCCCGGGAGATCAAGCGGCTGGCCGGCGATGAACTGGTGCCGATCATTTTCCTGACCTCGCTGGTAGAGAACGAGGCGTTGGTCAATGCGCTCGGAGCGGGAGGCGATGACTTTCTTTCCAAGCCCTACAACCCGATCGTTCTCGATGCCAAGATCCAGGCCATGAATCGCTTGCGCGTGCTGCAAACCACCGTTTTGCAGCAGCGGGATCTGATTGCTCGCCAGCACCACCAATTGCTCAACGAGCAGCGCCTGGCCAAGCAGATTTTCGACAAGGTGGCGCATAGCGGTTGCCCGAATGTCCCGGGTATCCGCTACCGGCAATCGCCCCTGGCACTGTTCAATGGCGACTTGTTGCTGGTGGCGCAGACACCGACCGGTGCCCTGCATGTTCTGCTGGGGGATTTCACCGGGCACGGCCTGCCTGCAGCCGTGGGGGCGATGCCGCTGGCGGAAACCTTCTACGGCATGACCAGCAAGGGATACAGCAGTGCCGATATCCTCTGCGAACTGAACGGCAAGCTTGGTCGCATCCTGCCGGTCGAGATGTTCTGTTGCGCGATGCTGCTGGAAATCGACCTGCAGCATCAGTTGCTGAAGGTGTGGAGCGGTGGCATGCCGGCCGGTTTTCTACTGAGCCGCAACGGCCAGCGACATGAGCTGGTATCCCGCCATTTGCCGCTGGGCGTGCTGGAGTCGGCGAAGTTCGATAGCTGCTTCGAGGCTTGTCCGATCATGCCGGGCGACCGCCTGGTGCTGCTTTCCGATGGGGTGCTGGAAACCCGCAATGCGCAGGGCGAGCCCTTTGGCATGGGGCGCTTGCGGGCTATTCTGGACTGCGCCCATGATTCCGGTTTTTTTGACACTATCCAGCAGGCTTTGCTGGATTTTCACGGTCAGGCGCAGGATGACCTGAGCCTGGTCGAGATTGTTCTGGATGAAGCACTGAGGCTGGCGCCGCTAGCCTATTCTTCCGCGCCCTTGCCGGGGGCAAGTCCACTGGACTGGTCAGTGGGGTTCGAGCTGGGTGCCGAAGCCCTGCGCACATTCAATCCGCTGCCACTGTTGCTGCAACTGATCTTGCAGGTACGCGAGCTGGCAGACCAGGCTGGAGCCATTTATACCGTGCTGGCGGAGCTCTATTCCAATGCCCTGGAATACGGAGTCCTTGAAATGGACTCCACCATAAAATGCGATGCCGAGGGGTTTGGTCATTATTACGCGTTGCGGCATCAGCGCCTGCATGCGCTGACCCAGGGATTTGTCGGTATCGAGCTGCGCTTCCGGCGCACTCCGACAGGTGGCGTGCTGAAAATCACTATCCGCGACAGCGGGGCTGGATTCGATGTCGACCGGATAATCACCAAGCGATGTTCGCTGCTTGGCCTGCGCGGGCGCGGCCTCAAGCTGGTTCGGCAATTATGTACGCGCTTCGAGTGGCAGCCTGATGGACGTGGATTGAGCGCAGAATTCGACTGGTCTTGCGACACCTTGACTGAGGGATGACCTTTGCCAGACGTTCATCTGGATGACAGTACGTTGAACAACTTGAAATTGATCATGGGCGACCGGCTCGCTGCGCTCGTCGACACCTATGTCGCCGATTCGGAAAATCGCCTGAAGCTGCTGGAGGAAGCTTATACCGACCAGCAGCTTGGCGAGCTGCGCCGGCTTGCCCACAGTCTCAAAGGCAGCAGCAGCAATATGGGGGCCAGCAGCCTGGCCAACCTCTGTCATACGCTGGAGCAGCTGGCCAGGGATGCGGAGGTAAGTGATATTGCACAGATAGTCGAGCGTATACAGCGAGAGTTCATGGTCGTTCGCGAGCTGCTGAAAGGCTTGTGAATATCCCAACTGCTGAAATACACCTGTCGGTTATTTGTCGTTTTTGCGGCCTGGAACTTGCTTGGTGTCGAGCAACTCGATTCCTGTCCGGAAAGCGCCATGTCTGTCTCGCCTGATCTATCGATTACTCCTGCTGTTGATGCTCGCCGGATGCCCAAGGCCCCCACGTATAGCGCTGAGGGTGGCAAGGATAGGGCAGTAGATTTCGCCGCAGTCTATGCCAACGAGCGCCAGACCAGGGCCACCAACAGCAATGAAGCGGCTGCCGGATCGCGTCACGCAAATGCCGCGGAACGCCCAGGGCAACGAGAATCGGCCGATGTTAACCGTGATGCTGGCAGCAGTGCGGCAGCGGTTACCACCAGCGAGGATGACGAATCGTCTACAGTCGCTTCGGAAAAAGACGAAGCGGATCGCGATCAGGCCGACCCGGATGCTGCGATGCTGCCGGGGTTACCCATGGCCGCGACGGACCCAGCGTTGTCCGGTCAGTCTATGTCTGGCCTGCAGGATGAGGGGGCAGCTTCGATAGCCCAGGGAATGGAGCCTTCCTTGGTTTCGTCTCAAAGTGAATCCTTGCCTGGCGACGATTCCCTGGCACAGGCAAGCGGGGTGGCTGTTGCAGTCGAAGCAACCAGGGGTGACATAAACTTGACGGCTATGGCGGCGGCTACCACGAAGGGTGCTCCTGCCGATTCGGCTGTATCGCTGCAACAATTGGCTGCTGCCAGCGATCAACAAGGCGAAAGCGTCAGCGTGCTACCACTGGCGGAATTTTCCTTATCCACAGTTGCCGATGCGGATATTTCAACGACCGATCGCGACGATTTGCCGGGCAACGATTTGCCCGGCGAAGCCGCCGGATCAAGGTTCGATAACCTGATCCAGGGGGCTTCCCTGCATGACAATGTGCCACAGCGGTCGGCCGTTCCGATTCCCGGCCCGCCGCTGGCGATGCAACAGCCAGGCTGGAGCGAGGGCGCGGTCGAGCGGGTCATGTGGATGTCGAGCCAGAACCTGAAGTCTGCCGATATTCAGCTCGACCCTGCCGAGCTGGGGCGAATGGAGGTACGCATCGAGCTCGACAAGGACCAGGTGCAGGTGACCTTCGCCAGTCCGCACGCGGGCGTGCGCGAGGTCGTCGAAGGGCAGGCGCAGCGCCTGCGCGATATGTTCAACCAGCAAGGCATGCAGCTTCTCGATGTCAATGTTTCCGACCAGTCACTGGCACGTGGTTGGCAGGGGGAGCAGGGCAGTGAGCGGCAACAGGGCGGCTCCGTGTTGGCTGGCTCTGTTGCGGATGGAGAAGAACTTGTCATCGGCAGCGCGGAGATAGCGTCAGGCCGGTCGGAAACAGGCCATGGTCTGGTCGATTACTATGCCTGAGCATTAAGCCATGATCCGGTTCCTGTGGGGCGGCCGGCTTCGGCGCAGCCCTGCGTTTCACGCCGAAATTTCGATAGATCCCAATTCCTACTTCCATAAGTCGAGGCTTGCAGTGACGGATTCCCGGTATGGCTAAGAGACAGGTGCCCAAGGTGCCCGGTAGTGACTCGGCGGGGAGTAAAAGCAGATGGAAGCTCATCATCGTCATGGTGATCGCCCTGTTGGCGGTGATCGCTGCATCGGTGGCGGCTACCTGGTTTTTCCTGGCGAACAAAACTGTCGCCGAACAGGCGGCCGGGTCCGAGCATGCCACCGAGGTGGCGGCCCCGGTAAGGCAGGTTGCGATCTACCAGGTGCTGACGCCTGCATTTGTCGTGAATTTCAAGCAGGATGGGCGACAGCGCTACCTGCAGGTCAGCGTTGCCCTGATGGGACGGGATCAGGTGGCAATGGATGCGTTGAAAGAGCATCTGCCGCTGCTGCGCAACCGGCTGGTGATGCTCTTTTCCAGCCAGGATTTCGCAACCTTGATGACCCCGGTAGGCAAAGAGATGCTGCGCCAGCAGGCTACCGCCGGGATTCAGGAGCAGGCACAGAAAGCGCTCGGCAAGCCGGTCGTCGAACAAGTGCTGTTCACCAATTTCGTTTTGCAATGACGAGGGCTTTTCCGCATGGCCATGCAAGACCTTCTTTCGCAGGATGAAATCGACGCACTCCTGCACGGTGTCGACGACGGTCTGGTCGAGACCGACAGCGATATCGAACCGGGAGGGATCAGGACCTACGACCTGACTACCCAGGATCGTATCGTTCGCGGTCGCATGCCGACCCTGGAGATGATCAACGAGCGTTTCGCCCGCTATACCCGGGTCAGCATATTCAATTTGCTGCGGCGTTCGGCCGAGGTGGCGGTGGGCGGCGTGCAGGTCATGAAGTTCGGCGAATACGTACACTCGCTCTATGTTCCGACCAGCCTCAATCTGGTGAAGATCAAGCCCTTGCGCGGGACTTCATTGTTCATCCTGGACGCCAAGCTGGTTTTCAAGCTGGTCGATAACTTCTTCGGTGGCGACGGTCGCCACGCCAAGATCGAAGGGCGCGAATTCACGCCAACCGAATTGCGCGTGGTGCGCATGGTGCTCGATCAGGCCTTCGTCGATTTGAAGGAAGCCTGGCGGGCAGTGCTGAGCGTCGATTTCGAATACATCAACTCCGAGGTGAATCCGGCGTTGGCCAACATCGTCAACCCCAGCGAAGTCGTGGTCGTATCGACGTTCCACATCGAGCTGGATGGCGGTGGCGGTGATATGCACATCACCATTCCCTATTCGATGATCGAACCGATCCGCGAGCTGCTGGATGCCGGTTTCCAATCGGATTTGAGCGATCAGGACGAACGTTGGGCGAAAGCGCTGCGCGAGGACATTCTCGACGTCAAGGTGCCGTTGGCCGCTACGGTCGTACAGCGTCAGATGAAACTGCGCGACATCCTGAACATGCAGCCGGGTGATGTCATTCCGGTCGTGATGCCTGAGAACATGATCATGCGCGCCAATGGCGTTCCGGCCTTCAAGGTCAAGCTGGGGGCGCATAAGGGCAATCTGGCCTTGCAGGTGTTATCGCCCATCAATGTTGTGCGTTGAATTCCCTGTCCAATTTCGTGGCGATCGAGGTTTCGCAATGGCAAATGAGAAAGACCCCATGTCTACCGAGGAAAAGGCCCTGGCCGACGAGTGGGCTGCTGCGTTGGAGGAAGCTGAGGGTGCCAGCCAGGCTGATGTCGATTCATTGATGAATGGGGATAGCCGGATGGCTCTGGTGTCGGAATCCCGGGCGCCTATCGAAGAATTCGGCAGTGCGCCACCAGCGAACAACCCGCACCAGACGCTGGAAGGGCCGAACCTGGAAGTGATCCTGGATATCCCGGTGAGTATTTCCATGGAGGTGGGCAGCACCGAAATCAGCATCCGCAATCTGCTCCAACTCAACCAGGGCTCGGTCGTCGAGCTGGATCGCCTGGCTGGCGAGCCGCTGGATGTGCTGATCAACGGTACTCTGATCGCCCACGGCGAAGTCGTCGTGGTGAATGAGAAATTCGGCATCCGTCTCACCGATGTGATCAGCCCGAGCGAACGTATCCGGAAGCTGCGCTGACATGCGCGGGCTACGCTTGGCGATCCCGGCGCTGCTGGCGCTACCGGTGATGGCCGCCGAACCTTCTGTCAGCGTTGGCGGGGCCGGATTGGATATGAGCGACCAACTGCCCCGGATGCTCCTGGGGTTGCTGGTGGTAGTGGGGATGATTGTCCTGCTTGCCTGGCTGCTGCGGCGCGTGCAGCGCCTGAATCCGCGCCACGGCCAGGTCATCAAGTTGATCGCCAGCCAGGCGCTCGGTCCGCGCGAGCGGCTGATGCTCGTGCAGGTGGGGAAACAGCAAATCCTGCTGGGTCTGAGCGCTGGCCGGATCACGCCCTTGCATGTGCTGGATGAACCGGTCGAGCTGCCCGCTGCCGAGCCGGCCACTGCCGAGTTCGCCCAGCGCCTGAAGGAATTGTTGGGCAAGGATCACAAGGACTAACCCTGATGCGCATCTGGCGCCTTTCTCTGTTACTGCTGCTGAGCCTGCTGGCACCGTTGGCCCTGGCCGCTCCGAACGATCCGCTGTCGATCCCGGCCATTACCCTCGGCAGCAATGCCGAAGGCCAGCAGGAATATTCGGTCAGCCTGCAGATCCTGCTGATCATGACGGCGCTAAGCTTCATCCCGGCGTTCGCCATGCTGATGACCAGCTTTACGCGGATCATCATCGTGTTTTCCCTGCTGCGCCAGGCGATGGGGCTGCAGCAGACGCCCTCCAACCAGATCCTCATCGGGCTGGCCATGTTCCTGACACTGTTCATCATGGCGCCGGTGTTCGACCGGATTAACCGGGACGCCCTGCAGCCTTACCTTGGCGAGCAACTGCCGGCCCAGGAAGCCATCGCCCGCGCCCAGATACCGCTCAAGGATTTCATGCTGGCGCAGACCCGTGAAAGCGACCTGGAATTGTTCATGCGCCTGTCGCGGCGGACCGATATCGCTTCTCCCGATGCCGCGCCGCTGACCATCCTGGTACCGGCTTTTGTCACCTCTGAACTGAAAACAGCGTTCCAGATCGGCTTCATGCTGTTCATTCCCTTTTTGATCATCGACATGGTGGTGGCCAGCGTGCTGATGGCGATGGGGATGATGATGCTCTCGCCGCTGATCATTTCCCTGCCGTTCAAGATCATGCTGTTCGTGCTGGTGGATGGCTGGGGGTTGATCATGGGAACGCTGGCCGGCAGCTTCGGCACGTTTTAGGAGAATGGCGCATGACCCCGGAACTGGTGGTGGACCTGATTCGCGAAGGGCTCTGGCTGACGACAGTGATCGTCGCCTTGCTGGTGTTGCCAAGCCTGGTGGTCGGCTTGATCGTGGCCATGTTCCAGGCCGCCACGCAGATCAACGAGCAGACCCTGAGCTTCCTGCCGCGTCTGCTGGTGATGCTGGTGACGCTGATTTTGGCCGGCCCCTGGCTGCTCAATCAACTGATGGAATTCACCCGGCAACTGGTCCAGAACATTCCCCTGATAATTGGCTGAGCGCATTGGCATGTTCGAACTGAGCGATACACAGATCGGCGGCTGGGTCGGCCAGTTCATGCTGCCGCTGTTTCGGGTCGCGGCGTTGCTGATGAGCATGCCGGTCATTGGTACTCAGGTGGTTCCAGTACGGATTCGGCTTTACCTGTCCCTGGCCATCACCCTGGTTCTGGTGCCCGCGCTGCCAGCCATGCCGCAGGTCGATGCGCTCAGCCTGCAAACCCTGGTACTGATCGCCCAGGAAGTGCTGATCGGCGTCATGCTGGGCTTCGCCCTGCAGCTGTTCTTCCAGCTGTTCGTTCTCGCCGGGCAACTTCTGGCAACCCAGATGGGGCTGGGGTTCGCCTCAATGATGGATCCGGTGAACGGTGTATCGGTACCGGTGCTGGGGCAATTTTTCAATGTGCTGGTAGTTCTGTTGTTTCTGACCATGAACGGCCATCTGGTAGTCCTGGACACGCTGGCCGAAAGCTTCACCAGTCTGCCGGTAGGAGAGGCGTTGTCCAGCGAGCACTACTGGGCGGTCGCTACCAGACTGGGCTGGGTCTTGGGCGCTGGCCTGCTGCTGGTGTTGCCGGCCATCACAGCGCTGTTGGTGATCAATCTGGCATTCGGCCTGATGACCCGTGCTGCACCGCAGCTGAATATCTTCAGCATCGGTTTGCCGCTTACCCTGGTCCTGGGGATGGTGATCGTCTGGGTTGGGCTGGCCGACATCTTTGCCCAGTACCAGGTTTTCGTCACGGATGCGCTGCAGTGGTTGCGCGAGTTGATCCGGGCACCTTGAGCGGAGAGCGGCATGGCCGAGAATGAAAACGGCGCTGACAAAAGCGAGGAACCCACCGAGAAACGGCGCCGGGAGGCAAAGGAGAAAGGCCAACTGGCGCGCTCGCGCGAGTTGGGTACCGTAGTCGTCACGCTGGGCGGAATCGGCGGGCTTTTGATCTCTGGTGGCAGTATCGGTCAGAGCCTGATAGCCGTGATGCAGGGCAGCTTCGACCTGCCTCGCGCAACCCTCCTGGACGAGAGCGCCATGAGCATGCTGCTGGTTGCCAGCGGCCTGCTCGTGCTCAAGGCACTGCTACCGTTTCTGCTCGCGCTATCGGTTGCTTCGATTGCCGGCGCAGTTTCCCTGGGCGGCTGGCTGTTTTCCGGTCAGGCGCTGGCACTGAATTTCAGCCGCCTGAATCCTGTGTCCGGCCTGCAACGGATGTTTTCGAGCAAATCGCTGGTGGAGCTGCTCAAGGCACTGGCGAAGTTTCTGGTGGTCTTGCTGGTCGCGCTGGCCGTGCTTTGCGCTTATGCGGAAGACCTGATCTCGATTGCCAAGCAACCGCTTGAAACGGCCATCCTGCACAGCATGGAGATTGTCGGCTGGAGTTCTTTGTGGATGGCGTGCGGCCTGATCCTGATCGCGGCCGTGGACGTGCCGTACCAGCTCTGGGACAACCGGCAGAAGCTGATGATGACCAAGCAGGAAGTGCGTGACGAATACAAGGATTCCGACGGCAAGCCCGAGGTCAAGTCGCGCATTCGCCAACTGCAGCGCGAAATGCTCCAGCGGCGCATGATGCAGGCCGTCCCGGAAGCCGATGTGGTCATCACCAACCCGACCCACTTCGCCGTGGCGCTCAAATACGACGCGACCAAGGCCAGTGCGCCGCTACTGGTGGCCAAGGGCGGCGACTTCATGGCGCTGAAGATTCGTGAAATAGCCCAGGAACACCAGGTGATGGTGATGGAATCGCCAGCCCTGGCCCGAGCCGTCTACCACTCCACCGAAATCGACCGGGAAATCCCCGCCGGGCTCTATCTGGCGGTGGCCCAGGTGCTGGCCTACGTCTACCAACTGCGCCAATACCAGGCCGGCAAAGGCCGCCGGCCCGATCCGCTACGGGACGTGCCGATCCCGGCGGATTTGCGGCGGGACGAGTAAAGGGGAAGCCAATAGGGCGGGTGAAACCCGCCATGCCATATTGTTAGGTCTGGATGCCAGTGGCGGGTTGCACCCGCCCTACAAGACTTGCCAATCACGGCGGATTTACGGCGGGACGAGTAAAGGGGAAACCAGTAGGGCGGGTGAAACCCGCCATGCCATATTGTTGGGTCCGGATGTCAGTGGCGGGTTGCACCCGCCCTACAAGGCTGGCCTACGTCTATCAACTGCGCCAATACCAGGCCGGCAAAGGCCGCCGGCCCGATCCGCTACGGGACGTGCCGATCCCGACGGATTTGCAGCGGGACGAGTAAAGGGGAAGCCAGTAGGGCGGGTGAAACCCGCCATGCCATATTGTTGGGTCCGGATGCCAGTGGCGGGTTGCACCCGCCCTACAAGGCTGGTGATTGGCTCATGGGAGAAGCCGAATAAAAACGGCTTCGGGCTTCAGCTAAATTTCCCGCCTTTTCATCCCGCTCACAGGTTGGACTCCTTCTTGCACTTACCTCTCTCATAACCTGATGGCGTCAAAAATCCGTTTCGGTTTGGGGGAAGATGTGGATCGCTCGCAACTGATCGCTGTGCGCAACAATATTGCCGGGTTCGGACGTGGCAATCTTGGTGTGCCGCTGCTGGTGCTGGTCATGCTGGGAATGATGACGTTGCCGATACCGGCTTTCCTTCTGGATGTGTTTTTTACCTTCAATATTGCGTTGTCGATCGTCGTCCTGCTGGTCAGCGTGTATGCCATGCGGCCACTGGATTTCGCGGTGTTTCCGACCATCCTGCTGGTTTCGACCTTGCTGCGTCTGGCGCTCAATGTGGCGTCCACGCGAGTGGTACTGCTCCATGGACAGGATGGGCACGATGCCGCCGGTAAGGTGATCCAGGCTTTCGGCGAGGTGGTGATCGGCGGTAACTATGTGGTCGGCGCGGTGGTGTTCGCGATCCTGATGATCATCAATTTCGTGGTGGTCACCAAGGGCGCGGGGCGGATCTCCGAGGTCAGCGCGCGGTTTACCCTCGATGCGATGCCAGGCAAGCAGATGGCCATCGACGCCGATCTCAATGCCGGTCTGATCGATCAGGCCGAGGCCAAGAAGCGCCGTTCGGAGGTGACTGCCGAAGCCGATTTCTACGGCTCCATGGATGGTGCCAGCAAGTTCGTGCGTGGCGATGCCATCGCTGGCCTGCTGATTCTCTTCATCAACCTGATCGGTGGCATGGCCATCGGCATCCTGCAGCACGGTATGCCGGTCGCCGAGGCTGGCCGCATCTATGCGCTGCTGACCATGGGTGACGGTTTGGTGGCGCAGATTCCTTCGCTGCTGCTGTCCACTGCGGCAGCGATTCTGGTCACCCGGGTGACCAGTTCCGAGGATATGGGTCAGCAGGTCAATCGACAGTTGTTCGATTCGCCCAAGGCGCTGGCCGTAGCCGCCTTGATCCTGATTGCCATGGGCGTGGTTCCGGGCATGCCGCATATTCCGTTCATAGGGCTCGGCGCTATGGCCGCGGGTGGTGCCTGGTGGATCTGGCAGCGTCAGCAGCAGGTCCGGGCGCAAGCCGAGCAGGAGGTCCGCAAGCAGCAGGAAAGCCTGCCGGCGCAGCGCGCCGCGGAGACTCGTGAGCTGGGCTGGGAGGATGTGATGCCGGTCGATATGGTTGGTCTGGAGGTTGGTTACCGGTTGATTTCCCTGGTCGATCGTAACCAGGGAGGGCAGTTGCTGACCCGAATCAAGGGGGTACGCAAGAAACTGTCGCAGGATCTGGGCTTTCTCATGCCGTCGGTCCATATTCGCGACAATCTCGACCTGCTGCCCAATGCCTACCGCCTGACCTTGATGGGCGTGACTGTGGCCGAAGCCGAGATTTATCCGGATCGCGAAATGGCGATCAACTCCGGCCAGGTGTTCGGCCAGTTGAAGGGTATCGCCACCCAAGACCCGGCGTTCGGTCTGGAGGCGGTCTGGATCGAGGCCAGTCAGCGCGATCAGGCGCAATCCCTGGGATATACCGTCGTGGATGCCAGTACCGTAGTCGCCACCCATCTGAATCAGATCCTGCACAAGCATGCCCACGAACTGCTTGGCCACGAGGAGGTCCAGCAGCTTATGCAGTTGCTGGCCAAGGCCTCGCCCAGGTTGGCCGAGGAGCTGGTGCCCGGATGCGTTTCCCTGTCCACGTTGCTCAAGGTGTTGCAGGCGTTGCTGCAGGAGCAGGTGCCGGTCCGCGATATTCGTACGATTGCCGAGGCCATCGCCGCAATGGGGGCCAAGAGTCAGGATCCCGTCGTCCTGGTCGGCGCCGTGCGAGTGGCGCTGTCCCGTGCCATCGTCCAGAACATTGTCGGGTTGGAGTCGGAAATCCCGGTCATTACGCTGGAGCCGCGCCTGGAGCAGATCCTGCTGGGCAGTTTGCAGAAAACCGGTCAGGGTGCCGACGACGGTATGCTGCTGGAGCCGGGGATGGCCGAGAAATTGCAAAGCTCCCTGGTAGAGGCGGCACAGCGTCAAGAAATGCTCGGCAAGCCAGTGATTTTGTTGGTTGCCGGGCCGATCCGGATGATGATGTCGCGCTTCGCCCGAGTGGTCGTACCCAATATTCAGGTACTGGCCTATCAGGAGATACCGGACAACAAGCAGGTCACCATCGTTGCGACGGTGGGGCAGAAGTAACCAAGGGGTAGGCCATGCAGGTCAAACGTTTTTTCGCCGCCGATATGCGTCAAGCCATGAAGTTGGTGCGTGATGAACTGGGTGCCGATGCCGCGATTATCGGCAACCGCCGGGTCGCTGGCGGTATCGAGCTGACGGCTGCCCTGGATTACCCGCTGCAGCCGGCTGAACCGGTCAAGCCCAATGCCGCTCTGGAGGCGGAGTTGCGCAAGACGCAGGCGATCATTGCCACTGCCCAGGCCAGGTTGTCCCTGCCGGAAGGGTTGACGGCGAAAAAGGATTGTCAGCTTTTTGGCGAAAGGCTGGACGATTTCAAGAACGACTTCACTGGCGCCGATCACGTTGCAAACCGGGTTGCCGAACCCGCGCCGGAAGTCGTCGGGCCTGCTCCGGTGGCTCCCCACGCCTATGAGTCTGCCAGCCAGGATGCCCGAGGCCTCGATATCGTTCGCTCGGAACTACACGGTTTACGCGAGTTGCTTGAAACCCAGCTGGGCTCCATGGCCTGGAGTAATATGCAGCAGCGCCAGCCCAATCAGGCCTTCCTGTGGCGTCGCCTGCAACGCATGGGGCTGCCGGCAACGGTCGCGCACGATCTTCTGGCCAAGGTCGCCGGGATCGCCGAGTCGCAGCAGGCCTGGCGGATGCTGCTGGCGCATTTCGCCCAGGCTGTCGATGTCGTGCGGGACGATCCAATGGATGAAGGCGGGGTCATCGCGCTGGTCGGCCCGGCAGGCGTTGGCAAGACCACTACGCTTTCCAAGCTCGCCGCGCGGCATGTACTCCAGCACGGCTCGCAGAGTATTGCGATAGTGAGCATGGACAGTTTCCGTATCGGCGCCCAGGAGCAATTGAAAACCCTGGGGCGGATTCTCAATGTGCCGATCATTCCAGTAGGTGCCGACCAGTCGTTGACCCAGGCTCTGGCACCGTTGGCGCAGAAGAAGGTCGTGCTGATCGATACCGCGGGTTTGCCTGCGGCCGATCCGGCTTTCCGGTTGCAACTCGAAGCATTGGCGAGCCGTGGTCTTCGTTCGAAAAACTATCTGGCGCTGGCTGCCACCAGCCAGGCTCAGGTACTCAAGGCTGCCTGGCACAGCTACAAGCAATGTAGACTGGCGGGCTGCGTCATAACCAAGGCAGATGAGGCGAGCACGCTTGGCGAAGTGCTCGGGTTGGCCATCGGCCAGCGGTTGCCGATAGCCTATTTTACCGATGGCCCGCGCATTCCCGATGATTTGCATCGGCTGCGGGCGCATCAGTTGGTCAGCCGGGCGGTCAGCCTGCAACTGGCCGAAGAACCGAGCGAGGACACCATGGCTGCTATGTTTGCCAGCTTTTATAACGACTTATCACGCAAGGTCGGCTAGTCCGATAGCCATGATAACTAACACAACGCTATTTTGCGCACCGATGGCCGCCCGCTCGGCGACCTTCGCGGCCAGGCGACAAGGTGAAGTGGATCTTATGGGAATGCACCCCGTGCAGGTGATCGCAGTGACTGGCGGCAAGGGTGGCGTCGGCAAAACGAATGTATCGGTCAATCTATCCCTGGCCCTTGCCGAGCTGGGACGCCGGGTCATGTTGCTGGATGCCGATCTTGGCCTGGCCAACGTCGATGTGCTGCTTGGTCTGACGCCGCGCTATACGCTGGCCGATGTAATTGCCGGTGAATGCGATCTGCGTGATGTCCTGCTGCAGGGACCAGGTGGCGTACGCATCGTCCCGGCGGCTTCGGGCACGCAGAGTATGGTCAATCTGTCGCCTGTACAGCATGCCGGTCTGATCCGGGCATTCAGCGAGATTGCCGACGATCTCGATGTCTTGATCATCGATACGGCGGCCGGTATCGGTGATGGGGTGATCAGCTTTGTGCGTGCTGCCCAGGAAGTGTTGCTGGTGGTGACCGACGAGCCCACTTCGATCACCGATGCCTATGCGCAGATCAAACTGCTCAGCCGGGACTATGGCATGAGCCGTTTCCGCGTACTGGCCAACATGGCCCATACCCCGCAGGAAGGGCGCAGCCTCTTCGCCAAGCTGACCAAGGTGACCGAGCGTTTCCTGGACGTGGCGCTGCAGTATGCGGGGGCCGTGCCCTACGATGAGTCCGTGCGCAAGGCTGTGCAGAGGCAGCGTGCTGTCTATGAAGCCTATCCGCGTTCGAAGTGCTCCCTGGCTTTCCGGTCCATCGCCCAACAGGTCGATACCTGGCCGTTGCCGGTCAATCCGAGAGGGCATCTGGAATTCTTCATCGAGCGTCTGGTGCAGCCTGCCGAAGGCCATTCAGCATGACGACAGCCGGACTTCGTATGTACTCAAAGGCCCAGGCGAAGGATGGGCAATATCGACTTGTCGAACAGTACGCTCCACTGGTCAAACGGATTGCCTATCACCTGCTGGCGCGCCTGCCGGCCAATGTGCAGCTGGATGATCTGATCCAGGCCGGCATGATCGGCCTGCTCGAAGCGTCCGGCAAATACGATTCCGGCAAGGGTGCCAGTTTCGAAACCTATGCGGGCATCCGCATTCGTGGCGCCATGCTCGACGAAGTCCGCAAAGGCGACTGGGCTCCACGCTCGGTGCATCGCAATTCGCGCCTGGTCGCCGAAGCGCTTCGTGCCGTTGAGGCGCGTACCGGGCGAGACGCTAAAGATCAGGAGGTCGCAGCCGAACTCAAGATGAGTCTCGACGAGTACTACAGCATTCTCGGTGACACGCAGGGTAGTCGGTTGTTCAGCTTCGACGATCTGTTTCGGGCAGGGGAGCACGACGAGCTCGGTGAAGACCCGGACAGCGCTCACCCGGAGCCGTTCCGCGATCTTGAGGACGAATGCTTTCGCAAGGCTCTGGCCGAAGCCATCGACGGCTTGCCCGAGCGCGAAAAACTCGTGTTGTCGCTTTACTACGATGAGGAATTGAACCTGAAGGAAATCGGGCAAGTACTGGGGGTCAGTGAATCGCGGGTCAGTCAATTGCATAGCCAGTGTGCTGCGCGCCTGCGTGCCCGTCTGGGAGAATGGCGGGCTGGTTGATTACGCTGTTCGGCTGAGTACAGGATTTTGGAGATTGTTTTGGACAAGAATATGAAAATCCTCATCGTCGACGATTTCTCGACGATGAGACGGATCATCAAGAACCTTCTGCGCGACCTGGGGTTTACCAATACCGCCGAAGCCGACGACGGCACCACGGCCTTGCCGATGCTGCAGAGCGGCAGTTTCGATTTTCTCGTCACCGACTGGAATATGCCGAGCATGAGTGGCATCGACCTGTTGCGGGCGGTTCGCGCCGATGAGCGCCTCAAGCAGATACCGGTGCTGATGGTGACGGCCGAAGCCAAGCGGGACCAGATCATCGAAGCGGCGCAGGCCGGTGTGAATGGTTATGTGGTCAAACCTTTCACCGCCCAGGTTCTGAAGGAGAAGATCGACAAGATCTTCGAGCGCGTCAACGGCTGATGTTACTGCCGAGAGGGCTGTATGCCATACGATGAAAAATCCATCTCGGATTTCGAGGCAACCTTAAAGTCCCACGCTCGCCAATTGGTCGAAAGCCTGGAGCAAGGTCGGTTCGGCGAAGCGGTAGAGATGATTCACCGCCTCAACCAGGCGCGTGACTATGGTTTGTATGTCGAAGTCGGAAAGCTCACCCGGGAGTTGCACAATGCGATCGTCAAGCTGGACCTTGACGCGCGCTACAAACATGGCGAGCCATCGCAGATGGCCGATGCCAACGACCGGCTTTCCTATGTGGTGGAAATGACTGAAAAGGCTGCCAACCGCACCATGGATCTGGTGGAAGAATGCATGCCGCTGGCCGATTACGTCAGCCAGGAGGCACAGAGCCTGGCTACCGACTGGAAGCGTTTCATGCAGCGCGAGATGAATGCCGACCAGTTCCGCGACCTGACCAGGCGTATCGATCAATTCCTTTCACGCAGCCTGGACAGTGGAGAACAGCTTTCCGGGCACCTGCGCGGCATCCTGCTGGCCCAGGATTTCCAGGATCTGACCGGACAGGTGATCAAGCGTGTCACCCAGCTCATTACCGAAGTGGAAGTCAATCTGCTGCAACTGGTAGTGATGGCCGGCAAAGTGGATCGCTTTGCCGGTATCCAGCACGATCATGAGCAAATGCGTACCGAAAGGCAGATGAGCGATAAAAAAGTGCCGTCGCGGGGTGAAGGTCCGCAAATACATGCCGATAAGCGTGACGATGTCGTTACCGGGCAAGACGATGTCGATGATCTACTTTCGAGTCTTGGATTTTAGGGGATGCCGGTATGAGCTTCGACGCCGACGAAGAAATCCTCCAGGATTTCCTGGTTGAAGCGGGCGAGATTCTCGAGCGGCTTTCCGAACAACTGGTCGAGTTGGAAAGCCGCCCCGATGACACGGAGCTGCTGAATGCGATTTTCCGTGGTTTCCATACCGTCAAGGGGGGCGCCGGTTTCCTGCAACTGCACGAACTGGTGGAATGCTGCCACGTTGCTGAAAACGTGTTCGATATTCTGCGCAAGGGTGAACGGCGCGTCGATTCCGAACTGATGGACGTGGTGCTGCAGGCACTGGATGCCATCAACGCGATGTTTGCCCAGGTGCGTGAGCACCAGCCGCCGACCCCGGCCAGTGCGCAACTGCTGGCAGCCCTTGCCCGGCTGGCGCAGCCGGGCGGCGAGGTCATGGCTGCTCCTGTCGCGGTCGACGTGCCGGTGGCGGCAATCTCCGGGCCTGTCGGTGCGGCGAAGCCGGATGAGTCCGGGGATATGACCGATCATGAATTCGAGCAGATGCTCGATTCGATTCGCGATCCGGCGACTGCCATCGAGACGTCCCGCGCGGACTCCGGGTCGGCTGGCGAGATCACGGATGAGGAATTCGAGGCGTTGCTTGATCAGTTGCATGGGCCGGGTAAATTCTCCGGCGAGGCGAGCGGTAGTGAGTCCGGTGAAAAGGTTTCGCCTGCCAGCGGTGCCGACGAGCAGATCACCGAAGACGAGTTCGAGGCGCTACTCGACCAGTTGCATGGCAAAGGCCGGTTCGCGGCTGTGCCGGCCGAGGCAACGGCCGGTGCTGGCGAGGCTGCCGTTAACGAGGCTGCTTGCGCAGCGGTTGCCGATTCGATTGCTGCCGGTTCTGCGGTGACGGGTGAGCCAACTGCCGAGGCGATTACCGAGCAGGAATTCGAAGCATTGCTCGATCAATTGCATGGCAAGGGCCGCTTCGGCGATGTCCCGGCGGCGAGCGATACCGCAGCGGGCGTCGCGCCAGTATCTGCGGCGGCTGTCGCGCCGAGCAAGCCTGCCGGGCGGCCGCTGGCTTCGCCGGTAGAGCCTGGCCACACGCCAACGGCAGCCGATAAACCCGCTACGGCTTTCGGTAGCGAAGCCGAAACCACTGTGCGCGTCGATACCGCACGGCTCGACGACATCATGAACATGGTTGGTGAACTGGTACTGGTGCGTAATCGCCTGGTCCGGCTGGGGGCCAACAGTGGTGATGAGGCCATGGCCAAGGCCGTGTCCAATCTCGATGTGGTCACGGCCGATCTGCAGGCGGCGGTGATGAAGACCCGGATGCAGCCGATCAAGAAGGTTTTCGGCCGCTTTCCCCGCTTGGTCCGCGATCTGGCACGCAGTCTTAGCAAGGAGGTGCGCCTCGAACTGGTGGGTGAGGATACCGATCTCGACAAGAATCTGGTCGAGGCGCTGGCCGATCCGCTGGTGCACTTGGTGCGCAATGCCGTGGACCATGGCATCGAAGCGCCCGCCGAGCGTGAGTCAGTTGGCAAACCACGTTCCGGCCATGTCGTGCTGTCCGCCGAGCAGGAAGGCGATCACATCCTCCTGATGATCGCCGATGACGGCAAGGGCATGGATGCCAACCTGTTGCGGGCCAAGGCTGTGGAGAAGGGCATGCTGGAGCGGGATGCGGCCGAGCGCTTGAGTGACCTGGACTGCTTCAATCTGATTTTCGCGCCCGGCTTCTCGACCAAGAGCGAGATTTCCGACGTTTCCGGTCGTGGCGTAGGCATGGATGTGGTGAAAACCAAGATTGCCCAGCTCAACGGCACGGTCAACGTCTTCTCGCAGAAGGGCCAGGGTTCGAAGATCATCATCAAGGTGCCGCTGACCCTGGCCATCATGCCGACCCTGATGGTCATGCTCGGTACCCAGGCATTCGCCTTTCCGCTGGTCAGCGTGAACGAGATTTTCCATCTCGATCTGTCGCGCACCAATGTGGTGGATGGCCAGGAGGTGGTGATCGTCCGCGACAAGGCCTTGCCGCTGTTTTATCTCAAGCGTTGGCTGGTGCGTGGCAAGCCCTGCACCGAGCAGCGCGATGGCCATGTCGTGATCATCAGTGTCGGCACCCAATCCATTGGCTTTGTGGTCGATCAACTGGTCGGGCAGGAAGAGGTCGTCATCAAGCCGCTGGGCAAGCTGCTGCAAGGAACCCCCGGCATGGCTGGAGCAACCATCACTGGCGATGGGCGCATCGCGCTGATCCTGGATGTTCCCGGCATGCTCAAGCGTTACGCCCGGCGCGCCTGAGCGGGCACCCGGATCGCCAAGGCGGCTTCGGGCCGCCGTCCTTAGGAGTCCTGCTTCATGTCAGTCAAGGTTCTGGTCGTAGATGACTCCGGCTTTTTTCGCCGGCGCCTTACCGAGATCTTCTCGTCCGACGCCGGTCTCGAAGTCGTCGGCACGGCCAGCAATGGCCGGGAGGCGATAGAGCAGGCGCTACTGCTGAAGCCGGACGTCATTACCATGGATTACGAGATGCCACTGATGGATGGTATCTCGGCGGTCAGGCAGATCATGCAGCGCTGTCCGACCCCTGTCCTGATGTTCTCGTCGCTCACGTGCGAAGGAGCGCGCGTCACGCTCGATGCTCTGGACGCCGGTGCGGTCGATTATCTTCCGAAGAGTTTCGAAGACATTTCCCGCAATCCGGAAAAGGTCAAACAGTTGCTTTGCGAAAAGGTAAAGGATATCGCTCGCAGCAATCGCCGGCTGTCGGCCTTTTCCGGCACGGCGGCGCTGTCGTCCGGGTTTGCGGCCACGGCACGCACAGGTGCGCCGCTGGCGCCGGCCAGGCGTACGGACTCGGCGCTGGCGGCTTCCAGTCTTTGCGCAGCGCCCAGGCGCAGGGCTTACCGGTTGGTCACCATCGGCACCTCGACTGGCGGCCCGGTGGCCTTGCAGCAGGTCTTGACCCGGTTGCCGGAGAATTTTCCCGCTCCGCTCATTTTGGTCCAGCATATGCCGGCAACCTTTACCAAGGCGTTCGCCGAGCGTCTGGATAAACTCTGTCGGATTGAGGTCAGGGAAGCCGCTGACGGCGATCATCTGCGGCCCGGTCTTGCGCTGCTGGCGCCTGGCGGCAAGCAACTGATGCTCGATGGGCGTGGCGTCGTGCGTATCCTGCCGGGAGACGAACGATTGAATTACAAACCCAGTGTGGATATCACTTTCGGTTCGGCGGCCAAGGTTTTCCAGGATAAGGTGCTCGCCATCGTACTGACCGGCATGGGCGCCGATGGCCGCGAGGGGGCACGCCTGCTCAAGGCGTGCGGTAGCCAGGTCTGGGCCCAGGATGAGGCCAGTTGCGTGATTTATGGAATGCCCATGGCCATCGTCAAGGCTAATCTTCACGACGCCATTTATAGTCTCGATGACATCGGCCAGCGTCTGGCCGATGCCTGCCAGTAGAGTCTTTGCATGGATATCTTGAGCATCATCGGGCTGGCTCTGGCGTTCGTTGCCATCATCGGCGGAAATTTTCTCGAGGGCGGTAATGCCGCGGCCCTGCTCAACGGTGCGGCGGCATTGATCGTCTTTGGCGGCACCCTGGGCGCGGTGTTGCTGCAAACGCCCTTGAACGTGTTTCGCCGTGCCCTGTATCTGGCGCGCTGGATTCTCTTTCCGCCGCGTATCGAGCTGGCGTCCGGTATCGCCCGCGTGATCGGCTGGAGCCAGATCGCCCGCAAGGAAGGCCTGCTGGGGCTTGAGCCGGCTGCCGATACCGAAGCGGACGCCTATGCGCGCAAAGGTCTGCAGCTGCTGGCCGATGGCGTCGAACCGGCGGTGATCCGCGCCATCATGGAGGTCGATATCGACACCCAGGAAAGCCGCGATCTGCGTGCCGCCCGGGTATTCGAAAGCATGGGCGGCTACGCGCCTACGGTCGGCATCATCGGTGCGGTGATGGGGCTGATTCATGTGATGGGGAATCTGGCCGAGCCTTCCCAACTGGGTGGCGGTATCGCCGTGGCTTTCGTGGCGACCATTTACGGCGTCGGTTTCGCCAACCTGCTGCTGTTGCCCATGGGCAACAAGCTCAAGGGCGTGGTGCAGCAGCAGACGCGTTATCGGGAAATGCTCCTCGAAGGCTTGCTGTCGATTGCCGAAGGCGAGAATCCACGTTCCATCGAGCTGAAGCTGCAAGGCTTCATGGATTGATGCCATGAGTCGACGCAAACGTTCCGAAGAATTCCCGAACCACGAGCGCTGGTTGGTTTCCTACGCCGATTTCATTACGCTGCTATTCGCCTTCTTTGTCGTGATGTATTCGATTTCCTCGCTTAACGAGGACAAATACAAAATCATTGCCGAGTCTCTGGGGGACGTTTTTATGCAGGCGGAGCGTCCGGCCCAACTGATTTCCGTCGGCGAAGAAACACCTCGCGCTATCGCCCAGGAGCCAGAGGGAGTTTCCGGGCAAATCCAGGATCCTTTGGAAGGTATTGCCCAGAGTCTGCGCCAGGCGTTCGGTGGCATGCTCGCGGATGGCCGGCTCAAACTGCGTGGTAACGAAACCTGGTTGGAAATCGAGCTCAACTCCAGCCTGCTGTTTTCCAGTGGCGATGCCATTCCCAACGACTCGGCTTTGCTTCTGATCGAAGGAATCGCCAAGATTCTTGCGCCCTACCGGAACCCGATCAAGGTGGAAGGCTATACCGATAACCTGCCGATCAGCACCGCCAGCTACCCGACTAATTGGGAATTGTCCGCGGCTCGTGCTGCCAGCGTCGTACGGCTACTGGCTGCCCATGGTGTCACGCCTGCCAGACTATCGGCTGTGGGCTATGGCGAATATCAGCCCGTGGCGGATAACCGTAATGCGCTGGGTCGAGCACGCAACCGGCGCGTCGTGCTGGCGATTTCGCGCGATCTGGATATTCCTCGGCTTTCCAGTACGTTCGATACGGCTATGCCGCCAGATGTTGGCATGCAACCTGCTGAAATCCTTGGTACTCAAGGAGCCGTTCCGGATTCCGTCAATTCCCCGTCGTCCCGATAGGCAAATCCACTACCGGCTTGCCGTCCGGTTGGAAGGAAAATCAGCGATGAAAATCTGGGCTGTAGCCAATCAGAAAGGTGGAGTGGGCAAGACCACTACAGCCGTTGCCCTGGCCGGGTTGCTGGCCGATATGGGCAGGCGCGTGGTTATCGTCGATCTGGACCCGCATGGATCGATGACCAGCTACTTCGGCTACGATCCCGATCGCCTCGAGCGCAGCGCCTTCGAGCTGTTTCGCCAGCAAGGTGCCGTACCGCAAGGGCTGGCTGCCGAACTGCTGCTTGATACCAGTCACGAACATATCTCCCTGCTGCCGTCGAGCACCGTATTGGCGACACTGGAGCGCCAGGCGCCGGGGCAAAGCGGGTTGGGGCTGGTGGTCGGACGTGCCTTGACGCAGCTCTGGAAGCGTTTCGACCATGCCCTGATCGATAGCCCGCCGCTGTTGGGGGTGCTGATGGTCAACGCCCTGGCTGCCAGTCAACAGTTGATCGTGCCGGTGCAGACCGAGTTTCTTGCGTTGAAAGGGCTCGAACGCATGACCAACACCCTGGCGATGATCAATCGCTCACGGCGCCAGCCCTTGCCGCATACCATTGTCCCGACCCTGTTCGACCGGCGCACGCAAGCCTCGACGGATACGCTCAAGGTGTTGCACGCCCATTACGCGGAACACCTGTGGCCGGCCTTCGTTCCGGTCGATACCAGGCTACGGGGCGCCAGTCGTGCCGGGCTTACTCCTTCCCGCTACGATTCCGGTAGTCGCGCCGTACTGGCTTACCGGGCATTGCTCAAGTATTTGCTGGCGGCGCAGACAACCTGTGAGGTTGCCTGAGATGTCCGGGCAAAGACTTTTACCTGAGGTATCCGGCCGCTTGCGAACACTATCGATGGATCATTACCCACCTGTCTTGCCGAGAGGCGTCGCATGAGTCGTATACCGACGGCCATTCCGCCACAGGTGGCTTTGCAATCCTACCTGGATGATCTGCTGCAGGAAGCCACCGATCCTGCTGGCAGCGATGCGCCGCTGTCGGCGGAATCGGTAAGCCATGAAGAGTTCGCCGCGGCGGTGCGGGAAGAACGCCTGCGTGATGGCTGGCAAACGCGTAATGAGCAGCGTTCCAGTGCTGCACCGCTCATCCAGACCGCTGTATCCGGCGCGCTGCCTGTTCCGCTTTCTGGCAGACCGCAGAGCGCTGCTGCAAACGCTGCCGCAGGCGAACCGGAGTCCTTGCCCATTTATGCGCGACCGGTCTGGAGCGAGGCTCCCTTCGAATGCCTGTTGTTCGACGTGGCTGGGTTAACGCTGGCCGTACCGCTGATTTGCCTGGGCTCGATCCATCCCTTGAAAGACGAAGAACTGACCCCTTTGTTCGGCCAGCCAGACTGGTTTCTTGGCATCCTGCCGCGCCGGGCGGGCAATCTGAAGGTCGTGGATACTGCTCGCTGGTTGCTGGGCGAGCGGTATCGGGAGGCTTACCGCCAGGGACTCAAGTACCTGATTTCGCTACAGGGATGCGAGTGGGGGTTGGCAGTTCATCAGGTAAGCCATTCGATCCATCTGGAGGCGCGGCAAATCAAGTGGCGTACGCAACGCAATCAGCGCCCCTGGCTGGCCGGAACCGTCATCGACCGGATGTGCGCCTTGCTGGATGTCGCGGTGCTGGCCGAACTGATCGCTGCCGGGGGTGAGCGCGACAGCCTGGCGGGAAATCCGCCGCGAACATGATCGATGACACGCCCTGAATGATCGCCGGTCCGGCGCTGACCGGTGCGCAAGGGAAATCGACTGCCCAGGCAGTCTTACTAGAAGGCCGATTACATGAAAATGACTTCCTCCGTTCAGAGTGCCGATGATCCGGTCCTGCAATGGGTCACCTTTCATCTGGACAACGAAACCTACGGGATCAACGTGATGCAGGTCCAGGAGGTGTTGCGCTATACCGAAATCGCGCCGGTACCAGGTGCTCCCGGTTACGTCCTGGGGATCATCAACCTGCGTGGCAATGTGGTCACGGTGATCGACACACGCCAGCGCTTCGGCCTCGACCCGGTGCCGGTGGCGGATAACACCCGCATTGTCATTATCGAGGTTGAGCGCCAGGTGGTCGGCATTCTGGTGGACAGCGTGGCTGAGGTGGTTTACTTGCACCAGTCGGAAATCGAAACCGCACCCAACGTCGGTAATGACGAGTCGGCCAAATTCATCCAGGGCGTTTGCAACAAGAATGGCGAATTGCTGATTCTGGTCGAACTGGAAAAGCTGATGAGCGACGATGAATGGTCTGAAATAGAGAACCTCTGACTCATGTCTCTGCTCTTGCTCGTACAACTACTTGCAGTTTGCTGCCTCGTCTTGGCCGGCCTTGGCGGCTGGCTGTTTTTTCGCCAGAAATCGCAGCAAAAGCAATACACCGAGTTTGCGGCGAAGTACGAGCAGCTTGTACTGAAATTGACTCGAAGACTTGATGTAGGTGAAGAAATCAATATCCGTATCGGTGAAGAATTGCGCGAACTGCGTAGCATCGTCATGCCGCTGTCGGAACGGATCGGCCAGTTGGAGCAGCGCGACCCAGGCAGTCTGTCTTTCAGCCAGGCAGCGCACCTGATGAATCTTGGCGTCAGTGTCGAGGATCTGAGCCAGACCTGCGGTTTGACCCGGGCCGAGGCTGAATTGATGAGTCGGTTACACGAAAAGCGTAGTTCGAGCTGATCGGCCAGGCGGTTGCCGGACGATGATCTTTTTCCGACCTAATCGCCCATGGGGCACCGGCCCGAAGTTTGCGTGTTGTGTTGACTATTTAGCCGGATATCGGCGCAGTGGCCGAATCCTTGCCTCTACGTATGCTCTCGAAGCTGACATCAAGTTGGTCGAATAATCCAGGAGAAGTCATGTCTCGCATCCTGATCTTCGCGGTGTTTTTGATTCCCGGTTGGCTGTCGGCGCAGGAAATCCCCAGGCGAATCAAGGATGTCGCGACAGTGAATCTTTTCCAGGCCAAGCAGCTCTACGACAAGGGGGCGGTATTTGTTGATATCAGGCCGACTCCCGAGTGGAGCTGGGGGCATGTGCATGGCGCAGTACACCTGGATTTCTACGACGAATTCGGCAACCTCGAAGAAAAGCGCTGGCCCCGGGATGTTCCCCTAGTCATTTATTGCGATAGCGATCTGTGCGAAAACGGCGCAGCAGCGGCCGGGCTTGCAGCGACCTGGGGCTACCGGCACGTTTACTACTTTCGCGATGGCTATTTTGCCTGGCAGTTGGCCGATCTTCCGCAGGGCAAGGGAATGGCCGGCGAACTGGTTTCGCTCAGTGCTCAGGTGCGTTGAGCTGGGGAAGATCGGCCAGGGCGGCAGTTGGTTGTTCATCGCTGGCAAAGCCAGCTGGACATTTTCCCTTGAGGTGCCAGGCGAACGCGATGATTTCAGCGATACAACGATACAGCGCTTGCGGAATCGCATCGCCCAACTCCAGTTGCGCCAGCAGGCGTACCAGTTCGGCATTCTCGTAAATGGGAACCTCATGCTCCCGGGCGAGGGCGAGAATGGCCTCGGCCAAGTCGGCATCGCCCTTGGCGGTGAGGCTGGGGGCACTGATGCCATCGTAGCCGAGGGCTACGGCCTGGCGTCGATCTGCCTGTCTATCGTTATTCATGCTGTCTCATCCACGAAGCGTTGCTCCAGTGTGGTGCGCGGAGTCTGCGTCGGGATGCCCTGGCGACAACTCAACTCGCCCACGTTCAGACCGGCCTGAAGCAGGCGCTGGCGGAGATTGTCCAGCTCGCTCGATACGAGTTGCGCCGTATGCGGCTGCTCGGCCCAGAGCTGGCTGGAAAGGGTGCCATCGAGCAGTTGGGCCTGGACTTGCAGCAGCCCCAAGGGGGAAACGTCGAAAGCCAGTTCTATTTTCCAGAGGATGCGGGATTCGTTTTTGTTCCGCTCCTGCTGGCTGGCAGGTGCGGACTCTTCCTCGCGTTGTATCCAGGCCTGCAGGGGGACGATGTCGTTGCCGTTACGCATGGGGATTTCCAGTTGCCAGGTCGTCTGGGTCAAGCCTTCTGGCGTGGTCTGAGTCTGGGCAAGGCTCGCAAGCTGGTGGGTCTGCAGGCGGGAAATGGCCGCGCTGGCCAGTTTCAGCAAGGACTCCAGATCGCGGTTGTCGCCGAGTCCTGGCAGCAGCCGGTTGGGTAACGGAAAGTCGAGAGCCTGTTGGCGCGAAGACGCGCCAAGCGCTCCCAGCATCTGCCGGGCCAGGGCGGGAAGCGCCTGGGCCATACCGCTGCTGATCTGGGCGAAGGCCTGCGGCGAGCTTCCCGGCAAATTGGGCGGCAGTTGGGCGATCAGGCGCAGCAGGCCGGCTTTTAGATCGTCCTGGGTATTTTCCGTTTGTCCGGCCAACAGTTTCGTTTCGAAAAACAGGCCGCTTTCCTGTAGCGTTTTTGCCAGTACCCGAGCGTCGGTCAGTTGCTGCATGTCCGGTAGCAGGGCCAATAGCCGGTCGGCTGCCTGGCGCGAGGCGGGCGGTAAGTCATCTGTGGTTTGCAGCGCATCGAATAACGGCAGAAGCGAAGCTTGCCGGGCAAATTGAGTGTTTAGCTGATGGCTGAGTTCCAGCCGGTCCTGCTGGTCACCCAAAGGCACGAAGGTCAGTGCCAGATTATCGCGTACCTGCGCCGTCAACAGGCTGCCGACCGGTAATGGCCGACTGGACTCCATGATGAGCCGGCGCCCGGCCAGCGGCGTGTCGAGCAGATCGACCACTATTTTGAACGTCTTTGTCGCGCCTTGTATGTCCGCTTGGCTGGCCACTACTTTGGCCTGTAGCCGGGTGCCTGGCGGAACCCGTTCACTATCGAGGCTTTCCAGGGGTTGCTGCAAGGCCGGCTGCAGACTGGCCAACAAGCGGTTTTGCGCAAGTGCCGTAACCGTGTAGGCACTGCCCAGCGAAACGGGGGCCGGGCTGGTGGCATTCAACGTGGCCTGGCGACCATTATCCAGGGTCAGGCGCAGCGCTATCTGGAAATCCTGGGCCGCCTGGCGAACTTCGACGACTTCAGCTACCGAGCTCTCGCCGATGGCCAGAAGCCCTTGCAGCGGCTGGACCAGTTTCAAGGCCAGCTCCGTCGAAAGGCTTGCCGGACGCGGAGCATGGGGCTGGGCGAGTGGTTGGGTTGCCTTGATTTCGCTCATCTGAATATCGCGAGTCTCTTCGATACTTTCTACTGGCAGAAGATGGGTATCGCTCGTTGTATCGAAACGGGTATAGACCACATCGGGAGCGGTCTGCCGAACATTATCTCCTACCGGTTGCAGCAGGAACTGGAAATCCGGCACCGGCGCTCGGGCTCCGATACTTTCCGCTTTTGCGTCGCTGGCAAGCAAGGCGTGTCGCAGCGCCTGTAGCTGCGCTGCCGGATCGACAGCCTGGGTAACTGTCCGGATGATCGTTTGAGTCGCCTTGATGCCAATCATGGAGGTATCGAAAACCTTTGCCTGATGGGGAGTGCCATGGGTCGATCGGAATCGGGGCAGGTGACACAAAATGGATCTCGCTTCCAGACCCTTCGTCAGTCTGTGGCCGGCTTTGCCAGCCTGGCGAAGCTGTAACCTTCGAGGAATGAAGCGAGCATGTATAATCGCGTGACATTCGATTCGCTCGTTCCTCTGTAACGGCCGGATCTTTTTCATCTTGAGCAGTCGACGGGCTTCGGGTCCGCTTTCAGGCAGCAGTACACTCGAGACCAACAGCCCCGATGTCAGATTCCGCTCCGCCCATTCCTTTTCTTGCCACTGTAGGCCTCGCTTGCGAGCGTGATCGTCGGTTGCTGTTCGATCAGCTCGAGCTGCACCTGCAACCGGGAGACATGCTGCAGGTAGCCGGCCCCAACGGCAGCGGCAAGACAAGTTTGCTACGTTTGCTGGCTGGCCTGATGCCGCCTACCGAAGGTTCTGTGTTGCTGGCCGGTAAGCCGCTGGCGGCGCAGCGTACGGAACTGGCGCGCAGCTTGCTCTGGATTGGCCATGCAGCCGGGATCAAGGGGTTGCTGAGTGCCGAAGAGAATCTCGCCTGGCTGGGTGCACTGAACCGGTGCGGCTCGACCTCTCGCGAGGCGATCTGGACGGCGCTGGCCGAGGTCGGGCTACGCGGTTTCGAGGATGTGCCTTGCCATACGCTATCCGCCGGCCAGCAGCGCCGGGTCGCGCTGGCCAGGTTGTATCTGGCGCCGCCGCCGCTCTGGATTCTCGATGAGCCTTTCACCGCTCTCGACAAGGCTGGCGTGGCCCAGGTGGAAATCCACCTGGCCCGGCATTGCGAGCAGGGTGGAATGGTTGTGTTCACCACCCATCACAGCCTGACGGAGAAAGCCCGGAATTTTCGTGAGCTAGACCTGGGATTGCGCGCCGCATGAGCAACGTTTTTCTGCTGCTGGCCATGCATGAGGCCCGGCTGCTCTGTCGGCGCCCGGCTGAGCTGGCCAACCCGCTGGTGTTCTTCGCCATCGTGATTGCACTCTTTCCGCTGGCGGTGGGGCCGGAAACGCAACTGCTGCAGGGTATTTCACCGGGGTTGCTCTGGGTCGCGGCGCTGTTGGCCGTGCTGCTGTCTCTGGACGGCCTGTTCCGTGGCGATTTCGAGGACGGTTCGCTGGAGCAGTGGATCGTGTCGGGTTATCCCTTGCCGTTGCTGGTGCTGGCCAAGGTCCTGGCGCACTGGCTGTTTTCTGGGTTGGCACTGGTGTTGCTCGCACCTTTGCTCGGTTTGATGCTCGGTCTGCCAGCCAGTGCCTTGCCCGTGCTGGTGCTGTCCCTGATGTTGGGCACGCCGGTCCTGAGCCTGCTCGGAGCGGTCGGGGCGGCCCTGACCGTTGGGCTCAAGCGCGGAGGCCTGTTGCTCGCCCTGTTGATCCTGCCGTTGTACGTGCCAGTGCTGATTCTTGGCAGCGGGGCACTGCAGGCAGCCTTGCAAGGCTTGCCTGCGACCGGTCATTTGCTGTGGCTGGCCAGCCTGGCCGCATTGGCGGTCACCCTGGCACCTTTCGCCATCGCTGCCGGGCTGACCATCGGAGTGGGCGAATGAAGTCGATAGCCCTTGGCATGGATCTGGCCGATAACCCGATTTCTGGTATGAGAATCCAATGACGATGAGCTGGACGTGGTTGCACAAACTGGGTTCGCCCAAATGGTTCTATGAGATCAGTGGGCGCTGGCTGTCCTGGCTGGCCTGGGCGGCGGCGTTGCTGATCGGCATCGGCATCGCCTGGGGGCTGGCCTTCGCCCCGGCGGATTACCAGCAGGGCAATAGCTTTCGCATTATCTACATCCACGTACCGGCGGCATTTCTCGCTCAGTCGATCTACGTCATGCTGGCCGTGGCTGGGGTGGTCGGGCTGGTCTGGAAGATGAAGCTGGCCGATGTCGCCTTGCAGCAGGCCGCGCCCATCGGTGCCTGGATGTGTTTCGTCGCACTGTTGACCGGTGCCATCTGGGGCAAGCCGACTTGGGGCGCCTGGTGGGTCTGGGATGCGCGCCTGACGTCGATGCTGATCCTGCTGTTTCTGTATTTCGGCATCATTGCCCTGGGGCAGGCGATCGGTAATCGTGATAGCGCGGCCAAGGCTTGCGCGGTATTGGCGATTGTCGGCGTGGTGAATATCCCGATCATCAAATACTCGGTCGAGTGGTGGAATACCTTGCATCAGACGGCCACTTTCAAGTTGACGGAGAAACCGGCGATGCCGGTCGAGATGTGGTTGCCGTTGCTAGTCCTGGTCATCGGCTTCTATTGCTTTTTCGCGGTTGTGCTGCTGCTGCGCATGCGCCTGGAAGTACTCAAGCGCGAATCGCGCAGTGCTTGGGCCAGGACCGAAGTTGCGGCGCTGGTGGAGCGACGGTCATGAGTTTTTCATCTTTCGCTGAATTTCTCGCCATGGGCCGGCATGGCCTGTATGTCTGGTCGTCCTTCGGCATCACTCTGGTGGTGTTGGCGCTGAATGTGGCACTGCCGCTATTGGCGCGGCGGCGTTATCTGCAGGAAGAGGCGCGGCGTATGCGCCGGGAGGAAATGCAGTGAATCCTGTGCGTAAGAAGCGCTTGTTCATCGTGCTGGCGATTCTCGCCGGGGTGGGAATTGCTGCGGCGTTGGCGCTTTCTGCCTTGCAGCAGAACATCAACCTTTTCTACACACCGAGCCAGATCGCCCAGGGCGAGGCTCCGGCAGGCGCCCGGATTCGTGCCGGCGGGCTGGTGGAGAAAGGCTCGCTCGAACGCGGCCAGGATTCGCTGACGGTCTCCTTTCGTGTGACTGACGGTATTGCAACCGTCACGGTGCGTTATCAGGGCATCCTGCCCGATCTGTTCCGCGAAGGGCAGGGTATCGTGGCCCTGGGGCGGGTCGATGCCAATGGCGCCCTGCTGGCCGACGAGGTGCTGGCCAAGCATGACGAGAACTACATGCCGCCGGAAGTAACCCAGGCGCTGGAGCAGAGCGGCATGCTCAAACACTACGAGACAGCCAACCGGGAGACGCCGAAATGATTCCGGAACTTGGTCATCTGGCGATGATCCTGGCCCTCTGCATGGCAATCATACAGGGCACTTTGCCGTTGATTGGCGCCTGGCGCGGTGATCGGCTGTGGATGGGGCTGGCGCAGCCGGCGGCCTGGGGACAATTCGCCTTTCTGCTGTTTGCCTTCGCCTGTCTGGCCCAGGCTTTCCTGGCCGACGATTTCTCCGTTACCTATGTAGCGGCCAACTCCAACAGCGCCTTGCCCTGGTACTACAAACTCAGCGCGGTTTGGGGCTCCCATGAGGGCTCGCTCTTGCTTTGGGCCCTGATTCTCGGTGGCTGGACCTTCGCCGTATCGGTGCTATCCCGCCAATTACCGGAGGACATGCTGGCCCGGGTGCTGGGTGTGATGGGGTTGATCAGTATTGGTTTCCTGGCGTTTCTGATCGTTACTTCCAACCCTTTCGAGCGCCTATTACCGCAAGCGCCGGCTGATGGGCGCGACCTCAATCCATTGCTGCAGGACTTTGGCCTGGTGGTGCATCCACCGATGCTCTACATGGGCTACGTCGGTTTTTCCGTGGCTTTCGCCTTTGCCATCGCCGCGCTGCTCGGTGGTCGGTTGGACGCCGCCTGGGCCCGTTGGTCGAGGCCCTGGACGCTGGTTGCCTGGACTTTTCTCGGGATCGGCATCGTGCTCGGCTCCTGGTGGGCCTATTACGAGCTCGGCTGGGGCGGCTGGTGGTTCTGGGACCCGGTGGAAAATGCCTCGCTCATGCCCTGGTTGGTGGGCACGGCGCTGCTGCATTCGCTGGCCGTGACCGAGAAGCGCGGGTTGTTCAAGAGTTGGACGGTACTGCTGGCCATCGCGGCCTTTTCACTCAGCTTGCTAGGCACCTTCCTGGTGCGTTCCGGTGTGTTGACCTCGGTGCATGCCTTCGCCACCGATCCCGAGCGCGGCGTGTTCATCCTGGCGTTCCTGCTGCTGGTGGTTGGCGGTTCCCTGACGCTGTTCGCGCTGCGGGCGCCGGTGGTCAAGAGCCGGATCGGTTTCGCCCTGCGCTCGCGGGAAAGCCTGCTGCTGGTGAATAACCTGATTCTGGTGGTCGCTACCGCGACCATCCTGCTCGGCACGCTCTATCCGCTGCTGTTGGATGCTTTGTCCGGTACCAAGCTGTCCGTCGGTCCACCGTACTTCAACACCTTGTTCCTGCCATTGATGGCCCTGCTGATGTTCACCCTGGCGGTGGGCGTGTTGTTGCGCTGGAAGGATACGCCGCTGCAATGGCTGCTCGGCATGCTGATCCCGGTGCTGCTCGCCAGTGTGGCGCTCGGCATGCTGGCTTCACTGTGGTTCGACGATTTCTATTGGTCAGTGCTGGCGGTCAGTTTGCTGGCTGCCTGGGTGATACTGGCCGGCTTGCGCGACCTGCTTGGCAAGATCCGCCACAAGAGCGTGCTGCAAGGCCTGCGTAGCCTGACGCCAAGTTACTGGGGAATGCAGTTGGCCCATGCCGGCGTTGCCATCTGCGCACTCGGCATCGTGTTGAGCACCCAGCAGAACGTAGAGCGCGATTTGCGCATGGCGCCCGGTGATGTGCTGGAGTTGAGTGGCTATCGCTTTGGTTTCGAAGGAACCACCCATGCAGAAGGCCCCAACTATGTATCCGACAAAGCCAGCATCCGGGTTAGCAAGGAAGAGGGTAGCGAGGTAGCGGTATTACATCCGGAAAAACGCCTCTACCTGGTCCAACGCATGCCGATGACCGAAGCGGGTATCGATGCCGGCCTGACGCGTGATCTCTACGTGGCCCTGGGCGAGCCTTTGGAAAATGGTGCCTGGGCGGTGCGCGTACATATAAAACCCTTTGTCCGCTGGATCTGGCTGGGTGGTTTGCTGATGGCTTGTGGCGGGGCGCTGGCGGCCAGTGACCAGCGTTATCGCGTCAAGGTCAAGACGGGCGTACGCGCGGCGCTGGGAATGAGCAATCGAGGCGTTCAAGCATGAAACGAATTCTGCTGTTATTGCCGCTGGCGATCTTTCTGGCCGTTGCGGTATTTCTCTATCGGGGCCTGTTTCTGAATCCGGCCGAACTGCCGTCAGCCCTGATCGGCAAACCAGTGCCGGCGTTTTCCCTGCCTGCGGTCGACGATCCGCAGCGAATACTGAGTGCGGCTGACCTCCAGGGGCGGCCAGCATTGCTGAACGTCTGGGCAACCTGGTGCGTGGCCTGCAAGGCCGAGCATCCGGTACTGAACAAACTGGCCGGGCAAGGCATTCTAATTCATGGCATCAATTACAAGGATGACAATGCCGCCGCCCGGAAATGGCTCGAACAATTCCATAATCCCTACCAGCTCGATATCCGTGATGAGCAGGGCAGCCTTGGGCTGGATCTTGGCGTGTATGGCGCGCCGGAAACCTTCTTCATCGACAAGCAGGGCATCATCCGTCACAAGTATGTAGGCGCTATCGATGAACGTGTCTGGCGCGAGCAGCTCGCTCCGCTCTATCAGGAGTTGGTCAACGAATGAAGCGAGTGCTTGCGACCATTTTGCTGAGCCTGGCGCTGACCAGCCAGGCGGCCATCGATACCTATCAGTTTGCCGACGAGGCCGAGCGCGAGCGCTACCGTACGCTGACCGAAGAGTTGCGCTGCCCCATGTGCCAGAACCAGAATATCGCCGACTCCAACGCCCCGATCGCCATGGATCTGCGCAAGGAGATCTTCCGCATGCTGGGACAAGGCCAGAGCAACGAGCAGATAGTCGACTACCTGGTGGCGCGCTACGGTGATTTTGTCCGTTACAAGCCGCCGTTGAAGGCGGATACGCTGCTGCTCTGGTTTGGCCCTGCTCTATTCCTGTTGATCGGTTTCGGGGTCTTGCTGTTCGTTGTCCTGCGCAAGCGGCGTACGGCGACCGGCGCGGCGGATCAAACGCTTTCCCAGGCCGAGCGCAAGCGGCTCGCCTCCTTGCTGGATAATCGCAACCCATGATCGATTTCTGGATCGGTGCCAGCCTGTTATTGCTGGCCGCCCTGGCTTTTTTGCTGATTCCCCTGTGGCGTGGTCGTCGCGCCCAGGCCGAACAGGATCGGACGGCGCTGAACGTCGCCCTGTATCAGGAACGCCTGAGCGAACTGCAGGCCCAGCGTGAGATGGGCGCCCTCGATGCCGGACAGTTGGAGATTGCCCAGGCGGAAGCCGGGCGAGAATTGCTGGAGGATACCGAAAGTGCCCGTGAGCGGCCCGACACCTCGTTGGGCAGGACTATTCCTCTGCTCGCCATCTTGCTGGTGCCGGTGCTCGCCATCGGCCTGTATCTGCACTGGGGAGCCAGCGATCAGCTTGAACTGGCTCGTGAATTCGCCAGGCAACCGTCGTCCATGGCAGAGATGACTGTGCGCCTCGAACGGGCCGTCCAGCTGCAACCGAATTCCGCCGAGGGGTGGTATCTGCTCGGTCGCACCTATATGGCCCAGGAGCGTCCCGCCGATGCGGCGCGCGCGTTCGAGCAGGTAGTAAAACTGAGCGGACGCCAGCCGGAACTGCTTGGGCAATGGGCTCAGGCACTGTATTTTGCCGAAGGCCGCCAGTGGACCGAAAAGCTGCAGGTACTTGCCGACGAAGCTCTGCAGGGAAACCCGAACGAGCCGACCACGCTTGGCCTGCTGGGTATTGTCGCCTTCGAAGCCGAGCGTTTCGAGGCCGCGGCCGACTACTGGCAGCGCCTGGTATCCTCGCTGCCTGAGCAGGACCCGTCGCGTGCAGCGATCCAGAGTGGGATCAACCAGGCCCGCGCCAGGCAAGCCTTGCCGGGTGCAACAGCAACGGACTCCGCATCGGTCGCAGCGCAGTTGCGTATCAGGGTAAGTCTGGCTGCATCGCTCGGTAAGCGAGTCAAGCCGGACGATAGCGTATTCGTCTTTGCCCAGGCTGCGTCCGGTCCGGCAATGCCATTGGCGGTGAAACGGCTCAAGGTGGCCGATCTGCCGGCTGTCGTGACGCTCGGGGATGGCGATGCAATGATGGCACAATTGAAACTGTCCGATTTCCAGCAGGTCCGACTGACTGCTCGCATATCCCGATCCGGCGATGCCACCAAAGGCGAATGGAAAGGCGAAAGCGAACCGTTGGCAGTGAGCGGCCAGCTTGTACAACTGAGTATCGACCAGCCCGACAAGCAGCCTTGAGGATGTTGTCGGCATATTTCGAGAACATGATGAATCGACGTTCGATCCCTGCCAAATCAATGCGTAGCTCGATCGGTACCGGGGCCGTGCTGACTTTCGCTCTCCTGGTTTCGGCCTGCAGCAGTCAGGCGCCCCGTCCGGACGCACCGCCGGCAACACCTGCCCCGCAAACGACTCCCTCACAACCGCCACGAACGCCGGGGCCGATCATCTCGCCGCCGCCGGTACAGACCACGCCCGTACCGTCCAAGCCGAGTACGCAACGGAGCCATCCACGCTATGCGCCGCCACCAGGCGTCGCATCCTACTGGGATAACAATCTGGGCGTTTATGTGGTGAAGGGACGCGACCTGTATTATCGCCAGCGTCTCTTTTATCGCTTCGACGGTGACTGGCAGTGTTCCTCACGCCCCGATGGCCCCTGGGAGTCCGTGGCGTTACCGAGCGTTCCACCTGGGTTGCGCAATCGCTGAAACATTGCATCCTGGCTACTAAAGTCGGGCCCGAACAGGTCGATACACAGAGAAGTTGCAGCAAGCATGGCCCGTTGGAGCATGCCGCATCGGTCTTGAAGGGGCCGGAACCCTGGAGTAGTCATATGAACGCTTCCGTCGAACAACTCGCCGCAACCAGTGGCGCCTTACGTAATGCCTTGCAGCGGCAAGACTGGACCGCCATTGGTGAATTGGATCGGCATTGCCGTCTGGTCGTCGAAGGGCTTCTGCGCGAGCCGCAGCGCAACGAAGTCTCACTGCGTGCCGCCTTGCAGGAGTTGCTGGATCTTTACCGGGAGTTGGTGGGCATCTGCCAGCATGAGCAGCAGAAAATCGCCGGTGAGTTGATCCAGATAAAGCAATCTCACGAGAGAGCCAAGGTATATCGTTTGTTTGGTTGAGACATCGCTCCCATTTTCGGGTATGTCATAAAATTGACCATTTGATCCTTTTGGTCTTAACTACCGACCTAATTATATATGTCTGCGGTAAACGTCCTTTTCGACGCGAACCCGGGCTTCACCGGTTCTGGAAAGCGAAAAACGGATGTGGCGTGAAAACAAGATTCTGTTGATCGACGACGACAACGAACGTCGGCGCGATTTGGCAACGATTCTGAATTTTCTTGGCGAAAACCACGTGATCTGTACGAGCGACAACTGGTCAAATACCGTTGCCACTCTTTCCTGCGAAGATTTCCTTGGCGTGATGCTTGGCCAGGTTGAGCACCGCGGTGGTCATGGCGAATTGCTCAGGCAATTGGGCAAATGGAGCGAGAATCTTCCGCTGCTGCTGATCGGCGAGACCTCTATGGTCGACTGGCCGGAAGAGCAGCGCCGCAAGGTCCTGGCCACCCTGGAAATGCCGCCGAGTTACAATAAACTGCTGGATTCCTTGCACCGTGCCCAGGTCTATCGCGAAGTGTACGATCAGGCCGGATTACGGGGTGTACAACGCGAGCTGGATCTGTTCCGTAGCCTGGTGGGCACCAGCCGGACCATCCAGCAGGTGCGGCAGATGATGCAGCAGGTGGCCGATACCGAAGCCAGCGTATTGATTCTCGGCGAGTCGGGCACCGGCAAGGAAGTGGTCGCGCGCAATCTTCATTATCACTCAAAGCGCCGCAATGCTCCCTTCGTTCCGGTGAACTGTGGTGCGATTCCGGCCGAATTGCTGGAAAGCGAGCTGTTCGGTCATGAAAAGGGTGCCTTTACCGGTGCGATCACTTCGCGCGCAGGTCGTTTCGAGATGGCCAATACCGGAACGCTGTTCCTCGACGAAATCGGTGATATGCCTTTGCCGATGCAGGTAAAGCTCCTGCGGGTGTTGCAGGAGCGTACCTACGAGCGAGTCGGTAGCAATCGCACGCAGAATGTCGATGTACGCATCATCGCCGCGACCCACAAGAACCTGGAAAAGATGATCGGCGATGGTAGCTTTCGTGAGGATCTCTATTACCGCCTGAACGTCTTCCCTATCGACATGCCGCCATTACGCGAGCGGGTCGAAGATATCCCGCTGCTGATGAACGAATTGATTTCGCGTATGGAGCATGAGAAGCGTGGTTCGATTCGCTTCAATTCCGCTGCGATCATGTCGCTTTGTCAGCACGACTGGCCGGGCAATGTACGCGAACTGGCCAACTTGGTCGAGCGCATGGCCATCATGCATCCTTATGGGGTCATCGGTGTGATGGAGTTACCGAAGAAGTTTCGCCATGTGGACGATGAGGACGAAAAATTCGCGACGGCGCTGAGCGAACAGATGGAAGAACGGGCCGCGATCTCGGCGCCAGCCGGCGGCTATGAGTCCGCTACCCAACTGCCCGAGGAGGGCCTGGATCTGAAGGAGTATCTCGGCAATCTCGAGCAGAGCCTGATCCAGCAGGCTCTCGATGATGCCGGTGGTGTGGTTGCCCGTGCTGCTGAGCGCCTGCGCATTCGTCGTACCACGCTCGTAGAGAAGATGCGTAAGTACGGCATAAGCCGGCGTGACGGCGAAGACCATTTCGATTGATTTTTCCTCCATGCTTGCTGTGTCTATCTTGTATGTGCAGTGAGTGAATGGCGGAAGACCACTCTGCTCGATGGGTTCGTTACCGTCTGATCTTTTTCTGTTCTATTTCGTGGACTCCGCGAACGCCAAGGCGGCGTTTACCGCTATCCAGCCTTCCACTGCGGTTTCTCCGGCCTCGACAAAAGCCCGTTTGAGTAATCGAACCTGTTCGCGATGCAGCATCTGCTCGAGCCTGCCGCCTTGGGCAGTCAGGCGCAGCAGGCGCTTGCGCTTGTCTTCGGTGCCGGGAATGCTTTCTACCAGCTGCATATCCATCAACTGGCGCAATGGGTGATTCAATGCCTGTTTGCTCACCCCTAGGTAGCCAAGAAGGTCTTTGACACTCAGGCCCGGATAACTGGCAATGAAAAACAGCACCCGATGATGGACGCGAGATAATCCACGATATGCCAGCATCTCATCGGGTTTGGCAGTGAAGGCGCGATAGCCGAAAAAAAAGGCTTCCATCGTCGGGCGCCGGACGGTACTTCTCTTGATGTTGTTCATGTTGACGTATTTGCCGTGTCGAACTGGAGATGGCCGAGCAGTCTGCAATAGTTTCCCGGCTATGCGTTTCACTATAGACCGGAGATTGGCCTTCGATCCGTTTTCGACCGACTTTGTACAATTGATATATTAAGATATATAAGTATCGGGATTTATATCTGGATTTATCGACTTTACCGTAAGAGGACGAGTGTCATGTACAGGGTCCATGGAGATTACCGGTCAGGCAACTGCTACAAGGTGAGGCTGATGCTGCACCTGTTGGGCAGCTCATACGCCTGGGTGCCGGTGGATCCGCTACGTGGAGAAACCCGCTCCGCCGATTTTTTGCAAAAGAATCCGAACGGCAAGATTCCGGTGCTGGAGCTGGATGATGGCAGTTATCTCTGGGAGTCCAATGCAATTCTCAATTACCTGGCTGAAGGCAGTGAGTTTTTACCGAACGATCCGCGCCTGCGTACCCAGGTTCTGCAATGGCAGTTCTTCGAACAATTCAGTCACGAGCCTTATGTTGCGGTTGCCCGCCAGATAAAGATGCAGGGTTTGCTGGAAGCGCGTGGCCATGAATATGAAGGGCTGCGCAAGGAGGGCTACCGTGCCTTGTCCGTCATGGAGCAGCAGTTGCAACGAACTCCTTATCTGGTGGGAGACCGCTATTCCATCGCGGATGTGGCCTTGTATGCCTATACCCATGTGGCGGACGAGGGGGGATTTGAACTGGAACGCTATCCGGCCATCGTCGCCTGGCTGGCACGAGTCGCCAGCCACTTACGGCACGTTGGGATGCTTGAACTCGTGCCGCTTGGCGATGCGAAAACCTGAAGCGCGCGGTTGCACACTATTGCTCTGCCCGGGCTGCAATGGTTGACCGTCGAGTGGGGGCGGTTGTCCTTGCGCCAGGCCGGATCTCAGCGTACCAATGTCAGGAATTCGCTGCGAGTCGAAGGGTTGTCGCGGAACTGACCGAGCATCACCGAGGTGACCATCGAGGAGTTCTGCTTCTCCACGCCACGCATCATCATGCACATGTGCTGGGCTTCGATGACTACGGCAACTCCGGCGGCTTCAGTGACTTGCTGGATCGCTTCGGCAATCTCGCGGGTGAGATTTTCCTGGATTTGCAAGCGGCGGGCATACATGTCAACGATGCGGGCGATCTTGGACAAGCCCAATACTTTGCCATTGGGTAAATAGGCTACATGCGCCTTGCCGATGAACGGCAGCATATGGTGCTCGCAGAGCGAATATAGCTCGATGTTCCTGACCAGCACCATTTCGCTGTTGTCCGAGCTGAACAGTGCGCCGTTGGTGACTTCATCCAGGGTTTGCGAGTAGCCCTTGCACAGGTACTGCATGGCTTTCGCTGCGCGTTTCGGGGTATCCAGCAGGCCCTCACGGGTAACGTCCTCGCCGAGTTGCTCGAGTATCGCTGTGTAATGTTGTTCAAGGGCCATGTGTCGAACCTTTAAGACTACCTGAAAGCATTGGACCAGCAGGGTAGGGGGCTGGCGCCATGCTGGCAAGTATTTGGAAGATCGTCAGCCGTCGAGCAGGAGACAAACGTCATTCGTCACGGCCTTCCAGCATGGTGCGCTTGAGCATTACATAAACGGCCCCGGTGCCACCGTGCTTTGGCAGGCACGAAGCAAAGCCGAGTACCTGTGGATGCTGGCGCAGCCAGGTATTGACATGACTTTTGATCAATGGCCGACGGCCGTCGATACGTGCGGCTTTGCCGTGGGTGATACGGACACAGCGTATTTCATAGCGGCAGGCTTCGGCGATAAAGGCCCAGAGTTGTTCGCGAGCCTTTTCCACGGTAAGACCATGCAGATCGAGACTACCTTCGAAGGCGACTTGTCCGGCCTTGAGCTTGCGTATCTGGCTTTCCTGTACGCCGTCGCGTACCCAGTGCAGTGGATCTTCAGCACCTACATCGATCACGAACTGGTCAGATAGTCCGTCGACCTTCGTTTCGTTCGTCGCGCTTGTTGCATTGGTGCGCTGCTCGGTAATACGCCGGATATCGAGGCGCGGCTTGCCAGTATCGGCACGATCATGACCGATTGGTCTGGCTCCGCGTACCGCTGCCTGGAACAGGGATGAATCGTCGTCGTTTTGCATAGGGTCTCCGCGTCGAGGCCGTTGGCTATGGCAGGCTTCAGTTGCGTCTTTTCAATAAGTGGGGAGACAGGGTCAACTCATCGGAGTGGCACCGCAAACGGTACCTGCAACGCCGCCAACTGAAGATGCCGCCTGCTATCGGGATGACACAGCAGATCAGCAAAGCGATGGCGGCGCCATGGCCGATGGATAGGTTGCCGAGCGATTGGGCCTCGCCCAGCAGCGAGGAGACGCCGATCACGGCCAGGAACATGCCCAGAGCGACCAACAACGCGCCGCAGAACGTGCCCAGGTGTAGATGCCAGTTCTTGCGGGTGCGGGGACGCAGACGACGGGCATCGAAGCCATTGGATGATTTCATTCCGGTACCTCACGATGGACGGGATGTGACCGGAACCTGCAGTCCAGGTTCTCCTGCCGACCGGATGGGTCGATGATCGACAGGTGGCCTTGTTGAATCGAAACCTCCCTTGGGAAATTCCAACAGCGTATACCCATATCAGCAAAGCGCTTTGCTGTCCTGAACGCACACTGCAAAGTTGTCCGCCAAAATGGCCATTTCCATGCGGTGTATCTGCTGGGCATCGAGAACATCGTCGCCGATTGGCAGGTCGCGGGTGGCACAGGCGCTATCCACCAGTGTACAGCGATAACCATAATCCTTTGCTGCGCGCACGGTAGTACTAATGCTGGAGTGGGTCATGAAACCGCAGACGATAAGGTCGAGCCGGCCTAGCTGCTGCAGGCGTTCGTGCAGGTCGGTACCGGAGAAGGCATTGGGCATGCGTTTGGCAATCACCGTTTCGCCGGGCAGTGGCGCAGCCTCGGGCATGATTTGGCCACGTGGCGCCTGCGGGTCGAAAAGGCCTCCACTGATCCCTAGGTGATGGACGTGAACGATGGGCGTTCCGGCCTGGCGGGCCGCATTCAGCAGGCAGGCAATCTCTTCTAGTGCTTTTCCCAGGCCTGGCAGAGCAAGTACTCCGCTTCTATATTCCTCCTGGACATCAATGATCAGCAGTGTGGCATTGGCCAGTTGCGCCGGTGCATAGCCACGGCCACTGAGCTGAAGCATGGTCTGGATCTTAGACATTACTCGCTCCTTGGTCTGAGTTAGGGCTGGATTGTGGCGTTAGATGACGAAGTTGTGAACTACTTGCAAAAACTCACCCGCCTCAGCGGTTGGCGAAAGGAAAGAAACTCACCTATCGGCTAGACTCGCGATTTTACCGGAGTAGCCCTCTTGAGTGCCTTGACCTCTCGTCTGCAAACATTGCGCGATTATATCCGCTGGGCCGTTAGCCGTTTCCACGGCGAGCAGCTGTTTTTCGGCCATGGCACTGATAATGCCTGGGACGACGCCCGTCAACTGGTTCTCGGGGCTCTCTACCTGCCCTGGGAAATGTCCGATGCCTATCTGGACTGCCAGTTGGAAGACGACGAGCGAGAGTATTTGCATGATCTGTTGCGTCGACGCATCGAAGAGCGGATCCCCACCGCTTATCTGCTCGGTCAGGCTTGGTTCTGCGATTTGCCTTTCGTGGTCGATGAGCGCGTGCTGATCCCGCGTTCACCGATTGCGGAGTTGATCAAGCAGCGTTTCAGTCCCTGGCTGGATGTGGAGCCTGCACGAATCCTCGACCTGTGTACCGGTTCCGGGTGCATCGGTATCGCTTGTGCATACGAATTTTCCCAGGCGGAGGCCGTGCTCGCCGATATTTCCTTCGCTGCGCTGGAGGTGGCCAATCGGAATATCGAGCAGCACGAACTGGAAGATCGCGTATACAGCGTACAGAGCGATATTTTCGCAGGTTTGCCGGGGCAGCGTTTCAATCTGATCGTCTCGAACCCACCTTATGTGGATGCCGAGGATTTCGCCGATATGCCACGCGAATACGGCCACGAACCGGCGTTGGCGCTGGCGTGTGGTGACGATGGCCTGGATCTGGTCCGGCGGATTCTGGCCGAAGCGGCGGATCACCTGGAGGAGCAGGGTATATTGATCGTCGAGGTAGGCAACAGTCAGGTGCACGTCAGTGCACTGTATCCTGAAGTGGATTTCACCTGGCTGGATCTGCTTAACGGCGGCCATGGAATATTTCTGCTCACCGCCAGGCAGTGTCGGGAGCACCAGGCACTGTTTCGCGAGCGCCTGGAGAGACGCTGAGCTTTGCTCAGCGCGTGGCGATCCAGATCAACAGCCCGGCCTGGAACACGACAAAGACCACCAGGCAGATGATGGCGAAGCGTAGGGCGCCATCTTCCCGGCGCAGCAGGCCGAGGCGCTCTTCCAGCCGCAGGATGCTGGCCTGCTGTTCGTTCAGGCTACGCTCGGCCTGTTCCAGCAGGTTGGCTGCTTCCAGGGTATCGACGATCTGTACCCGACCGATATTCCAGTTCGCATCCAGCGCGCCGACCCGTGTCGCGCCATAGCGGACCTGGTTTTCCTGGCCTTCTTCGTAGTCGATCTGAAAACCCTGGCTGTGCAGGACATGATCACGGCGCTGGCGGGATTCTTCGGTAGAGGCGTCCCTGGGAGGCAGTTCACCACCTTCGACTGCATAGCTGGCCCAGCGCCGTTGCGCCCAGGCGATACCCTGGGCGAGCAGAAAGCGCCCCAGGCCACGATTCTGTGGTTCCACCACCAGAGGATATTTGCCGAAACGGATGGCTTTGCGCTGGTGATCGACCTGCACGTCCAATCTATTCATCTCGCCATGGGCTGTTTGGCCGGGTAGCCGGATGTCCAGGTGCAACAGGCTTTGCCGAACGTTATTGCACTCTGCCCGGCCAAAGCGGGCAAAGTGCAACGGGCGCTGACCGGTCGAGCGCTCGATGGGCAGTGGCGCCAGACGCAGCAGTTCGAAATGTTCCGGAGCGAGATCGGGCCAGGGATCGATGGCTTCGGGTTCTTCAGGCGGTGGAGTCTGATTCATGGCGATGCCTGCAACTGGGTGCATGTTTACGTTCGGCAAGGCTATCGGCAGTTGGGGGTGGGTCTGTAGGGCTGCAGCTTCAGTGTTTTTCTTGCAACGATCTTTGCAAGAGACATCGATTCATACAACGGCAAGATCGCTGTCGATACAGCGATCTTGTACGTCAAGTGTGCTTCAGGCGCTTTTCATCGACCAGTAACTACGGTTGAACAGATCCTTTTCGCCCAGGATCTTCAGGAGTGCGGCGAAGCTCAGGATGACCAAGGGAATGTAGATGCATAAATCCAGGAGACCATGGGGTTCAGGCAGGTAGTGCAGAGTTGCGGCAATAGCGACGGCGGCCACTCCCCAGCGCAGCAACAAGGCCAGGCCGAGGCCCTGCGGGGTTACCCAATAAATGCCGATCCCCATCAGCAATGCCTGTAGTGAGATGCCGGCAGAAAAGGAAAGCGCCAGGCCTTGTGCACCCAATGGACGATAGAGCAGGGCATCCAGGGCGATAGTCACGGCCGAGCTGGTCAGCGTGATTATCAGAAACAGCCGTGACTGGTGCTGGGCGAGCAGGGCGCGTCCCCACAACATTGCCATACCGGCGGCGGGCAGGCTGATGGCATAGGCAATCAGCAGGACCGATGTGGCTTCGCTCTGCTGCGGGCCGAACTGGCCACGTTCGAGCAGGACAGAAACCACCGCTTCGGGAAAGGCGCTGAGCACGACGGCGGCCGGTACCAGGAACAGCAGCGTGGCGAGCAGGCCTTTGCGGATGGCGGCGTTGTGTGCCGTGTGATCGTTGTTGTTCCAGCTCTCGGTAAAGTGGGGGAACAGTACTGTGAGTACTGACATGGCGTACAGCGTCAGGGGGATAGTGACGATGCGATAGGCGAAGGACAGCATGGTGATGCTGCCTTCGGCCAGGAACGAAGCGAACATCCGCTCGGCGAGGATGCAGGCTTGCTGGGCGGCGGCGGCCAGCAGCATCGGGGCGAGAACCTTGATGAACTCGGTGCCATGTCCCTTGGCTTCGGCCGGTGCCTGGGCCCGGTGTGAAAGCTGTACATAATTGAGCCGGTGATGCTGAACCAGGATCAGCCCGAGCTGGGGTAGCAGCATGCCCAGGAAGATCACCGTGCCGCTTGGCTCGAACAGCAGGATGCCGATGATGGCACCGGCGTTGAGCATGACGGTACGGGTCATCGGCAGCAGAAAAACCTTATCCATGTTCAGGAGCGCGCTCTGGCAATAGAGTGCGCCCTGCACGGCAAGCAGCAGGGAGCCGACGCAGAAGGTCAGGCGACCCAGTTCGATCTGTTCGGTCGACCAGCCAGGGGCCAGGGCATGCATGATCCAGTAACTGATGGCCATTATCAGGATGGTAATGGCTATGGCTGCCCACAGGACTCGCCAGTAGATCCAGCGTGCAACATTCTGGAACAGTTCTTCCGACTGGCTGCGCAGCTTTTGCAGATAGGGAATCATCGCATCGCGCAAGGCGAGGGCAAGGAAATTCTCGAAAAATAGCGGCAATATCAGCGAGACGAAGATGAGGTCCGCTTGCCAGCTCAGTCCAAAAGATCTGGCAATGAACAAGTCACGGAGAAAACCAAGAAGGAAACTGGCGACAGTCAGTACCAGGATAATAAGAGATGTGCTCATTCCGTAATCCATAGAATGCAGGCGGCAGGCTTATCCGATGTGCTGCCGGAAAATAATCCCCTGATAGACTGGGGTTGGCCATCTTGGTTCCGGGAGTGTCACTGCTTATGTAAAGTTCAGTGGATTATCAACGTAAAGTAAAAATGCCGTAAATCCGCTTTGCGGAAAGTTCCTGGCTGCTTAAGGTTCACATTCTTATTTTCATCGATGTATTTCCATGTCCGAGTTAAAGGTTTCATCGACCCGTTCCGGCCGCCGCTGGATCTTGGTCGGTCTCGTCGTGGCTGGCCTGGTGGTTCTGCTCTGGTGGTTCTGGCCTACGATCATCAGCAAGCTGCAAGGCGGAGGAGCTTCTGCCGGGGCGTCTTCCGACAGCCTGAATGCGCCACCCGGCCGGCCTCGTTTCGGTGGTGCAGGGGAAAGCACGCCGGTACGGGTCGCCACCGTACAGCGAGGGCGTTTCGACGTTTTCAACAAGGCGCTAGGTACGGTTACACCACTGAAAACGGTTAACGTCCGTAGCCGGGTCGCTGGTGAAATCGTCGAGCTGCGCTTTCAGGAGGGCCAGAAGGTCAACGCTGGCGATCTGCTGGCGGTAGTCGATCCGCGTTCTTACAAAATCGCCCTCAACCAGGCGCGAGGTACGTTGATGCAGAATCGGGCCCTGTTGAAAAACTCCGAACTGGATTTGCAGCGGTACCAGACTCTGTATGACGAAGACAGCGTCGCGCGGCAGATCCTCGACACTCAGCGAGCCGACGTGAACCAGTACAAGGGGCTCATCGCGACCAATGAAGCGGCGGTCGAGGATGCCCAACTGAACTTGGAATATACCCAGATCAAGGCGCCGATCGATGGTCGGCTCGGTCTGCGTCAGCTCGATCTGGGCAACATTGTCACGGCCAACGACACCACTACCATTGTGGTGATTACCCAGACGCAACCCATCACGATTGCGTTCACGTTGCCCGAAGCCGATCTGGTGCCAGTACTGACCCGCTTTCGCAAGGGCGAGAAACTACTGGTTCAGGCCTGGGACCGCTCCGATCGCCAACAACTCGCTGAAGGTGTGCTGCAAAGTCTGGACAACCAGATTGATCTGACCACCGGTACCCTGAAACTCAAGGCGCAGTTCGATAACCAGGATGAGCTGCTGTTGCCCAACCAGTTCGTCAATGTCCGCCTGCGGGTCGAGACCATGGCCGATGCGCTGCTGGTGCCTTCGGCAGCGGTGCAATACGGTACGCGCGGCACCTTTGTCTATGTGGTCAATGACCGGAACACGGCTGAGCTGCGTGTGCTGGAGCTCGGTCCGACCAATGGTGTTCAAACTGTCGTGAAGAACGGCTTGGTACAAGGCGAAAAGGTGGTGCTGGAAGGTACGGATCGTTTGCGCGATGGCGCCAAGGTAGAAGTGGTCGGTGCCGATGGCGAGGTACTCAACGTTCCCGTCAAGGAGAATGCGCCGGCAGCCGGCGCCGAAGGCCGGTCGGCAGGCGAGCGCCCGGCAGGGAACCGGGCACAGCATCCCGCCAGGGAGCGTCCGGCACAATGAATATCTCTCGCGTCTTCATCCTGCGGCCGGTTGCCACCACGCTGGTGATGGTCGCGATTTTCATCGCCGGTCTGATCGCCTATCGCCTGTTACCGGTGTCGGCGTTGCCGCAGGTGGATTACCCGACCATCCGGGTGCTGACGCTATATCCGGGAGCCAGCCCGGAGGTCATGACCAGCGCAGTCACTGCGCCGTTGGAAAAACAGTTTGGCCAGATGCCCGGTCTCAGCCAACTGGCATCCACCAGTTCGGGCGGTGCTTCGGTCATCACCCTGCGTTTCAACCTGGATGTCTCGCTGGATGTGGCCGAGCAATCGGTCCAGGCTGCGATCAATGCGGCTGACAATTTATTGCCCCAGGATCTGCCCGCGCCACCGGTCTATAACAAGGTCAATCCGGCAGATACGCCGATCATGACCCTGGCGATCACCTCGCCCACCCTCTCGCTACCCAAGCTCTACGACTTGGTCGATACCCGCATGGCGCAGAAATTGGCGCAGATCAATGGGGTTGGCATGGTCAGCATCGCTGGCGGTCAGCGCCCGGCCGTGCGGATCAAGGTCAATGCCGAGGCGCTGGCCTCGAATGGCCTGTCCCTGGCCGATGTGCGCAGTCTCATCGGTGAGTCCAACGTCAACCAGCCCAAAGGCAGTTTCGACGGACCGACCCGCGTCTCGACCCTGGATGCCAACGACCAGCTGCGCTCGCCCGAGGAATACGCGCAACTGATTCTGTCTTATCTGAACGGTGCCACCTTGCGTTTGCAGGATATCGCGACCATCACCGATGGTGCGGAAAACGACCGGCTGGCGGCCTGGGCCAATGAGAACCATGCGGTATTGCTGAATATCCAGCGCCAGCCGGGCGCCAACGTGATTCAGACGGTGCAAGGCATCAAGCGGTTGCTGCCACAAGTGGTCGCCAGCATGCCGTCCGGTCTGGATGTGCAGATCCTGACCGACCGGACCCAGACCATCAGTGCGGCGATCAACGATGTGCAGCACGAAATGATGCTGGCCGTCGGGCTGGTGGTGCTGGTGACCTTCATCTTTCTGAAGCGCCTGTCGGCGACGCTGATTCCTTCCATCGCGGTGCCGCTGTCGCTGGTTGGCACCTTTGCGATCATGCATCTGGCTGGTTATTCGTTGAATAACCTGACGCTGATGGCTCTGACCATCGCTACTGGCTTCGTGGTGGACGATGCCATCGTCATGCTGGAAAACATCGCCCGCCATATCGAGGAAGGGGAGACGCCATTGCAGGCGGCGCTCAAAGGTGCCAGCCAGATCGGCTTTACCTTGGTTTCGCTGACCTTTTCCCTGATCGCCGTGCTGATTCCGTTGTTGTTCATGCAGGATGTGGTCGGGCGCCTGTTCCGCGAATTCGCCATCACCCTGGCGGTCTCCATTCTGATTTCGCTGGTGGTTTCCCTCACCCTGACGCCGATGATGTGCGGGCGTCTGCTCAAGGTTGCAGCCCACGATCATGACAACGACTGGGTCAGTCGCCTGATCAAGGGCTACGCCCATTGCCTGCGCTGGGTCTTGCGGCATCAGCCACTGACGCTGCTGATCGCGGTGCTTACCCTGGGCTTGACCGTGGTGCTTTATCTGGCAGTGCCCAAGGGTTTTTTCCCGAGTCAGGATACCGGTGCGATCCAGGGCATCACTGAGGCACCGCAGTCGATTTCCTTCGCCGCCATGAGCGTGCGCCAGCAGGAGGTGGCCCGGATCGTACTGGCCGATCCGGCGGTGCAAAGCCTGACCTCCTATATCGGAGTGGACGGTGACAACACCACCCTCAACAGCGGGCGCTTGCTGATCAACCTCAAACCCTATGCCGAGCGCGATGTGGCGGCCAGCGAGGTGATCGAGCGCTTGCGCCCGCAAGTCGCGGCACTGCCGGGCATCGCCTTGTATATGCAGCCGGTACAGGATCTGAGCGTCGAAGACCGGGTCAGCCGCACTCAGTACCAGTTCACCCTGGAAACCCCGGATAACGACCTGCTCGAAGAATGGGTACCGAAACTGGTGCAGGCGCTGAAAGCGCGACCGGAATTGTCCGACGTGGCCAGCGATCTGCAGAACCAGGGGCTGCAAGCCTATCTGGTGATCGATCGCGATGCGGCTTCACGCCTGGGCGTGCCGATCTCCAGCATCACCAATGCCTTGTATGACGCCTTCGGCCAGCGGCAGATTTCCACCATCTATACCCAGGCCAGCCAGTATCGCGTGGTGCTGGAGCTGGCCGGCGGCAACGAAATCGGTCCGGAGGCGCTGGAGAAGATTTTCGTCAGCGGCAATCTGGACAGTAGCGGTACGACCACGACCAGTACGACGAACACCAATACCAGCACGACGAGCACCGTCAATCAACCGATCCGGTTATCCAACCTGGCGCGGATCGAACAGCGTTCGGCACCGCTGGTGATCAACCACATCGGCCAATTTCCGGCGGTGACGCTTTCCTTCAATCTGACCAAGGGCGTGTCCCTGGGGCAGGCGGTGGAAATCATCGAGCAGACGGAACAGGAGATCGATCTGCCGTTGGGTATCCAGAGTCGTTTCCAGGGGGCCGCCGAAGCTTTCCGGGCATCGCTGTCCAGTACGCTGCTGCTGATCCTGGCGGCTGTCGTGACCATGTACATCGTGCTGGGCGTCCTTTATGAGAGCTATATCCATCCGATCACCATCCTCTCGACGCTACCCTCGGCAGCGGTCGGGGCGTTGCTGGCGCTGCTGATTTCCGGGCGCGATCTGGACCTGATCGCCATCATCGGCATCATCCTGCTGATCGGTATCGTCAAGAAGAACGCGATCATGATGATCGACTTCGCGCTGGATGCCGAACGCAACCAGGGCATGCCACCGGAACAAGCCATCTATCAGGCCGCGTTGCTGCGTTTCCGGCCGATTCTGATGACGACCCTGGCGGCGCTGTTCGGTGCCATTCCGCTGATGCTGTCCAGTGGCGCCGGAGCGGAACTGCGTCAACCTCTGGGGCTGACACTGGTCGGTGGCTTGCTGCTCAGTCAGGTCCTCACGCTATTCACCACACCGGTGATTTATCTGTTCTTCGATCGTCTGGGCGAGCGTTTCGGCCATCGCCGCGAGCCGGCCGTGGAGAGTCAGGCATGAAAAACGGGTTGCTCTCGTGGCGGATTGCGCTTTCATGAATCTCTCGGCCCCGTTCATCGCCCGTCCGGTGGCGACCATGCTGCTGAGCATTGCCATTCTGCTGTTGGGCGCGGTGAGTTTTGGCTTGTTGCCCGTCTCGCCGTTACCGCGGATGGACTTTCCGGTCATCACCGTGGACGCTGCGTTGGCTGGCGCCAGCCCGGAAACCATGGCCTCCAGTGTGGCTACGCCGCTCGAGCGAGCGCTGGGTACGATTGCCGGGGTCAACCAGATGAGCAGCCGCAGCACGCTGGGTTCGACGCGGATCATCGTTCAGTTCGACATGGATCGTGACATCAACACGGCCGCGCGCGAGGTCCAGGCGGCTATCAATGCGTCGCGTAACCTGTTGCCCAGTGGTATGCGCAGCATGCCGACCTACCGCAAGATCAACCCGGCCCAATCGCCGGTCATGGTGCTGGCCGTGACCTCGAGCATCCTGGACCGTGGCAAGCTCTACGATCTGGCGTCCAGTATTCTGGCGCAGAAGCTTTCCCAGGTTTCCGGGGTCGGGCAAATTCAGGTGGGTGGCAGCTCGCTGCCGGCAGTGCGGGTCGAATTGCAACCCAAGCAATTGGAGCAGTACGGCGTTTCTTTGGAGGAGGTGCGTCAGACCATTGCCGATGCCAATGTGCGCCAGCCCAAGGGTATGCTGGAAAACGCCGAATTGCATTGGCAGATCGGTGCCAGCGAGCAACTGTACAAGGCGGCGGATTATCGGCCATTGATCATTCGCCAGCAGGACGGCAGCATTCTGCGTCTGGGCGATGTAGCCAAAATCAGCGATTCCACGGAGGATCGCTACAACGCTGGGCTGTTCAACAACGATCAGGCGGTGCTGTTGGTTGTCAGCCGGCAGGCCGATGCCAATATCATCGAGACCATCGAGGCGATCAAGGCCGAACTGCCCGCATTACAAGCGATCATGCCGGCGTCGATGGAAATGAAAATTGCGATGGATCGTTCTCCGTCGATCCGCGCCACGCTACACGAAGCGGAAATCACGCTGCTGATCTCCGTGGGGCTGGTGATGCTACTGGTGCTGCTGTTTCTTGGCCGTCTGCGCAGTGCCCTGATTCCCGCGCTGGCCGTGCCGATTTCCCTGGTGGGTACGTTCGCCGTGATGTATCTGCTGGATTTTTCGCTCAACACGCTTTCGCTGATGGCGCTTATTCTGGCTGCCGGCCTGGTGGTGGACGACGCCATCGTGGTGCTGGAAAACATCGCCCGGCATATCGACGATGGCGTACCGCCCTTGCGCGCAGCGTATCGCGGCAGCCAGGAAGTGGGCTTCACCCTATTGTCGATGAATATCTCTCTGGTTGCCGTGTTCGTTTCCATTCTGTTCATGGGCGGGATCGTCGAGCGGCTGTTCTTCGAGTTTTCCATCACCCTGGCGGCGGCGATCATCGTTTCCCTGCTGGTTTCCCTGACATTGACCCCGATGCTCTGTGCCCGCTGGCTGACGCCGCATGACCCGGCTCACGAGAATCGCCTGCAGCACTGGAGCCAGGTTTCCCATGAATGGTTATTGAAGTATTACGAGCGCAGTCTGAATTGGGTGTTGCGGCACCGTCGGCTGACCCTGGCCATTCTACTGGCTACTATCGTCTGCAACGTCGTGCTCTATGTAAAGGTGCCCAAGACCTTCCTGCCGCAGCAGGACACTGGCCAGATCACCGGCTTCGCCCGGGGCGACAACGGGCTCTCCTTCCAGATCATGCAGCCCAAGATGGAGCTGTTCCGCCAGGCCATCATGGCCGACCCGGCCGTGGAGGGCGTGGGGGCTTATCTGGGTGGACAGAGCGGCGTCAACAACGCTTTCATGATCGTGCGGTTGAAGCCGCTGGCCGAGCGCGAGGGGGTTTCGGCGCAGCAGGTCATCGAACGTATCCGTCGCAACCAGCCAAAGATTCCCGGGGCGCGAATATTCCTGATGGCTGATCAGGACCTGCAACTGGGAGGCGGGCGGCAGAGTAGTTCCCCGTACGCCTACAACTTGCTGTCTGACGATCTGGACGCCTTGCGAAGCTGGCTCCCCAAAGTCATCCAGGCGTTGAAGCAACTACCGCAGCTGACCAGCATCGATGCCAACGACGGCGAAGGTGCTCAGCAGATCACTCTGCGGGTGGATCGCGATGCCGCCAAGCGGATGGGGATCGACATGAGTACGCTGACCACGCTGTTGAACAATTCCTACAGCCAGCGGCAAGTCTCCACCATTTACGAAAGCCTGAACCAGTACAAGGTGGTAATGGAGATCGATCCGGCGTTCGCCCAGTACGTGACAGCGTTGGATAGCCTCTATGTGATTACCGATAGCGGCAGCAAAGTGCCGGTTACTTCGTTCACCCGCTACGAGTCCACCCTGGAGGAAGATCGGGTCAACCATGAAGGTCAGTTCGCTGCCGAAAACATCGACTTTGATTTGGCTCCAGGCGTCAGCCTGGAGGAAGCCACCCAGGCCATCGAGCGAGCCGTGGCTGCCATCGGCCTGCCCAGTTCGGTGCAGGGGCGCATGGGCGGCACCGCCAGCGCTTTTCAGAGCACTCAGCAAGGGCAGCCGCTGATGATTTTCGGTGCGCTGATCGTGGTGTACATCACTCTTGGTATTCTGTACGAAAGCTATATCCACCCACTGACTATCCTCTCTACACTGCCTTCGGCCGGGGTCGGCGCCTTGCTGGCGATCATGGTCACCGGCCAGCAGTTCAGCCTGATTTCGTTGCTGGGGCTGTTTCTTCTGATCGGCGTGGTAAAGAAAAACGCCATCATGATGATCGACCTGGCGTTGCAACTGGAGCGGGGCGAAAAGCTCTCGACCACCGAATCCATCCGTCAGGCTTGCCTGCTGCGCTTCCGTCCGATCCTGATGACCACGCTAGCCGCGATCCTGGGTGCGTTGCCGCTGCTGATCGGTGGCGCCGAGGGCTCGGAGATGCGTCAGCCGCTGGGGCTGGCAATCATTGGTGGGCTGTTTCTGAGCCAGATTCTCACGCTTTACACCACGCCGGTGGTGTACCTGTATTTCGATACACTGCGCCATCGGTTCAGCCGCTGGCGTGGCACTCGCATCGATGCTGCCCTGGAACGTCCACTATGATTCTGCTTCACGCCTTTATCCCGCGTTTGCTGGTTCTCGGTATCGCGGTGCTGAGTCTGGCAGGTTGCACGCTGGGGCCGGACTATGAGCGCCCGGAAGTCGCTCAGTCCGACTATTTTGTGGAAGCGCCGCCGGGTTGGAAGGACGCGATGCCGGCCGATGGATTTCGCGACGATAAGTGGTGGGAGTTGTATAACGATCCTGAGTTGAATGCGCTGATCGAGCGGTTGAATACCTCCAACCAGAACATCATTGTGGCGGAAGCGCAGTACCGCCAGGCTGCTGGGTTGCGTCGCACGACCTGGGCTGCGTTGTTTCCCACGTTGCAATCGAGTTCCGACTACACCCGTTCCGGGCGCGGTTCCAGCGGTGGTCGGGCCGCGACCAGCGGCGGTGGTTACTATTACATTCAGGACAGCGGCAGTAGTAACAGCAGCAGTAGTAGCAGTAGTAGTGATGATAGTGATGGCGATAGTTCGAGTAGTAATAACAACAGTAGCGGCAATAGTACTGTCATCACCAAGAATTACGACATCGGGCTGAATACATCCTGGGAGGCCGATATCTGGGGACGGTTGCGGCGCAGCCTGGAAAATGGTCGAGCCAATGCCAAAGCCAGCGCTGCCGACTGGGCGGCCGTGCGTTTGAGCCAGCAGTCCGAGCTGGTTCAGGCCTATATGCAATTGCGCGTTACCGATGCCCAGCAGCAACTGCTGGATCGCACTGTCCAGGCATACGCTCGTTCGTTGCGCCTGACGGAAAATCAGTACCGGGTCGGGATCGTACCGAGATCGGACGTGACCCAGGCGCAAGCTCAGCTCAAAAGTGCCGAATCGGATGCCATCGATCTGCACTGGCAGCGTGCCCAGTATGAACACGCAATTGCGATGTTGATTGGTGTCGCGCCGTCAGAAATGAGCATCGCTGCGCGGGAAACCCTGCCGGTATTACCGGATGTCCCACCGAGCCTGCCTTCCGTCTTGCTGGAGCGGCGCCCGGATGTGGCTGCAGCAGAACGGCGAGTCAAAGCTGCCAACGCTTCTATCGGCACCGCCAAGGCAGCTTGGTTCCCTACATTGAACGTGACTGCCAATGGTGGTTATTCCAGCAGTGTGACCCAAGGGCTGCTTACCGTGCCTAACCGCTACTGGTCCATTGCCCCGCAGCTCAGTTGGACGCTCTTCGATTTCGGTACGCGCCTGGGCGAGTACGACCAGGCCAAGGCCAGTCATCAGGAGGCGGTCGCCACCTATCGGCAGACCGTGCTGACCAGCCTGCAGGAAGTCGAGGACTATATGGTCCAACTGCTGACCCTGAACCGGGAGGCGATAACTCGTCAGGAAGCGGTGGTAGCCGCGCAGGCATCCTCACGCATGATGGAAAACCAGTACCGGGCTGGCTTGGTCGACTATACGGACGTGGTCGTGCAGCAGACTGCTGCACTGAGCAGCGAACGTTCGGCCCTGACCGTGCTGGTCAACCGCCTGCTGGCCAGCGTTCAGTTGATCGCCGCGTTGGGAGGGGGCTGGGATGGCAATATGAAACTGGACCTGGCGGAGCTTGAGGATTGATCTGCCTGCCAACGCCGATTCTGTAAGATTGGCTTTTCGCTGAATTTCCAGCCTTTTCCGCTCATCTGGCCAGTAGAAACTTATCCCGTTCGGTCACCGTCCTTTTCAGAAGACCCACCAGAAAAGACGGAGGCGACCATGTCCGAGACCAAAAAAACACTTCCCCCCCAGCAACAGGCCGAACCGGGCAAAGAAAGCGAGATGAATCCACGTCCGGCATACAAGGGCGAGAACTACAAGGCCGCGGGCAAGCTGGAGGGTAAAGTGGCCATCATCAGTGGTGGCGATAGCGGCATTGGCCGTTCAGTCGCGGTGCTTTTCGCTCGCGAGGGTGCCGATGTGGTAGTGCTTTATCTCGATCAGAACCAGGATGCCGAAGAAACCTGTCAGGTCGTGCAAGAGCAGGGACATCGCTGTCTGGCCTATGCCGGCGATATCGCCGACGCGGATTTTTGCCGGAAAGTGGTTGCCGATACGGTGGCAAATCTGGGGCAGGTGGATATCGTGGTCAACAATGCCGGCGAACAGCATCCCCAGAAGGGCTTGGAAGATATCAGCGAGGAGCAGTGGGAGCGAACCTTTCGTACCAATATCTTCGGTATGTTCCAACTGACCAAGGCTGCTCTGCCGCATCTGGCCGAAGGCAGTTCGATCATCAATACCACCTCGGTCACTGCCTACAAGGGCAACCCGATGCTGATCGACTACTCCTCGACCAAGGGGGCGATCACCGCTTTCACCCGCTCACTGGCGCTCAATCTGGTGGAGCGCGGTATTCGGGTGAATGCCGTCGCGCCGGGGCCGATCTGGACTCCGCTGATTCCTTCGACTTTCCCCACGGAAAAGGTTGAGGAATTCGGCGCGCAAACACCGATGAAGCGTCCGGGACAACCGGAGGAAGTTGCAACGGCCTATGTCTATCTGGCCAGCAATGACTCGTCGTATGTCACCGGCCAGGTAATGCATGTCAACGGGGGATCGATCATTAATGGGTGATTGCGCAAGATGCCGCTACCGAGGCCTTGGAGCTTTTCGCTCAACGTTGTTTCGCCGAAAGCAGGATGACCAGCAGGCAACTGCAGGCCAGTAGCCCCATGGCAGATCTCAGGCCGTAATGTGTGGAAACCAGCCCCATGAGCGGTGGGCCTGCCAGTAGCCCCATATAGCCCATGGTCGCGGCCATCGACACGCCTATCGCTGGGGATGCGGCCCGTTGGCCGCAGAGGCTGAAGGCTATCGGCACGACGTTGGACAGGCCCAGGCCCGCTAGGGCAAAGCCGCTAATGGCCAGCGCGGGGTAGCCCGCCATCACGACCAGCAAGAGGCCCAGGCCGGCCAGCAGGGCACCCAGGCTGAGGATGCGGACTCGGCCCTGGGCCTGAACGAGTCTGTCGCCGGTCAGCCGGCCGGCCAGCATGGTCAGCGAAAAGGCGGCGAATCCTGTTGCGGCCGCGGCAGTCGAAACCTGAAGTATGTCCTTCAGGTACACCCCGCTCCAGTCCGTGATGGCTCCTTCGATCATCAGCGACAAGAGGGCGATGACGCCTATACTCAGTATCTGTCGATCCGGCCAACGTAGGCCATGGCCGCCTTCACTTTCTTCCTGATCCGGGCGCAGCCAGGGTGAGACGCCAAGGGTGCACAGGCCAACCAGGAGCGTGTCGGTAAGCAGCAGCCAGGACACGGACATACCCTGATGCAGTAACAGGCCGGATAACGAAGCTCCGATCAGCCCGCCCAGGCTCCAGGCCGCATGAAATGACGACATGATTGGTCTTGCCCAGTGCTTTTCGAGGCTGCTGGCGTAAGCGTTCATCGAAACATCGAGCAGGCCGTTGCTGGCGCCAAGCAGGAATGCCGCTCCTGTCAACATGGCCAGCGAGCCGGACAAGCCTGGAAGAGCCAGGGCGACGGCGAACAGGATGCCGGCATAGCGTACCAGCACACCGGGACCGCCCAGCCGTGGTGCCAGCAGGCCCGTCAGCGGCATGAGGAGCATGGCACCCACGGTCATGGCCAGCAGTACCAGGCTCAGTTGGCCGTCCGTCAAGGCGAATGCGGTCTTGATGCCGGGAATGGCAGCGGCCCACGAGCCAATGCCTACCCCATTGACCAGGAAAATAGCGCTGGTCGCCCAGCGGGATGAAGTCAATTCCCTGGATAAAGAAGCCTGCATGCAGTTGTCTCGATCGGATTGGGGGCCGATCAGACATGCTTCATAAAAATCGCTTACCTGTCCAATCTGGCGAGCGGTTCGATAGCGCTGTCACCGCCTGATCAGGAAGTACTGGTGCTGTCGCTTGCTTGATCCACTACGTCGGGGATGGAGAAGCGCTTCAGCTTTCCTTCATTTCATCGTCGGCCACCGTCTGGTCGGCATGTGGCACGCCTGGCACGGAATCATCCGCTTCGCCAGGGCAGGGGACCTGGCGCAGGTCACCCGGCTTGTCGTGCACGATCGGATCGGGCTGTGGGACATCAGGGCGGGCATGGCTGGGCATGATAGCCTCCGGGATTGTTTCGGGTAGCCTGCTAGGTGGAGGCCGGGGAGGAACGGGAGTTCCATGCCCAGCGACAGGTGGCTAGGCGCCTGATCGGTTCACCTCCACGGTGATGTGTGCCAGCTCTTCGTGGATGCTCAGCTGGCGCCGGAAGTCATCGGCCGTGGCTGTCCCACGGACAGCCAGCGCCAGGATGCAGGCATACTTGCCCTTGCCGACTCGCCAGACATGCAGGTCCGTGATCTGTGCTTGGACCGGGCTGGCTGCGATCACTTCGTGGATTTCAGCGACTACGGGGGCATCCATTTCGGCATCGAGCAGCACGCGGCCGCTGTCGCGCAGCAGTCCGAACGCCCAGACCGCCACCAATCCGGCTCCCACGATCCCCATCAGCGGATCGAGCCAGTCGGCTCCCCACAGTTTGCCGCCGAACAGCGCCAGGATGGCCAGGACAGACGTGGCGGCGTCAGCTACTACATGCAGGTAGGCCGAGCGCAGGTTCAGGTCATGGTGATGTTTGTGTTCGTGTTCGTGCTCATGGTGATGGTGTTCGTGATGATGATGGTGATGACCATCCTTGAGCAGCCAGGCACAGGCGAGGTTGACCAGTAGGCCAAGCAGGGCGATGGCGATGGCCTGGTCGTAATGGATGGGGCTCGGTGCGATCAGCCGTGCGACGGACTGGTAGAGCATCAGACCAGCCACGCCCATGAGCAGGATCGCGCTGGTATAGCCGCCCAGCACTTCGATCTTCCAGGTCCCGAAGGCGAAACGCCGGTCCCGGGCGAAGCGGCGTGCGGCCGCGTAGGCGAAAACCGACAGGCCGAGCGCCAGAGCATGTGAGCTCATATGCCAGCCGTCGGCCAGCAGCGCCATCGAATTGAACGCCCAGCCGCCAGCGATTTCGAGCACCATCATTAGCGCGGTCAAGACTACGGCCCAGCGTGTGTTTCGCTCGGCCAGCGGATTGCCTTCATCGAAGACGTGCGAGTGATGCCAGTCTTGATTTTGATTTTCGGTCGTGGAGATTTCCATCAGTAAAAAATTCCCGAATGAGCTTTCCATATACTATACCCCAGTATAGTTACAGCGAGAAAAGGGGCACTATGGCGCATACGATCAAGGGTAAAAAATCGCTGCTCGTCCGGGTACGACGTATCAGGGGCCAGAGCGAGGCATTGGAAAAAGCGCTGGATCAGGAAGCGGACTGCGCGGCCATCCTGCAGCAGATCGCCGCCATCCGTGGGGCGGTGAACGGCCTGATGACGGAGGTGCTGGAAGGCCATATCCGCGGTCACCTGGGGGCAGACGACGCCTCGCCCCAGCAGCGTCAGGAAGATCTGGAGGTGGTGGTGACCGCATTGCGCTCCTATCTCAAGTGACAAGGCGCAAATGAGAGGAGGCAATCGAAGCGAGACGAGTCCTGGCGGCCGGTGAAAACATCCCCGGCCTCGCTTGAAGGCATGGTTTTAGCGTGGACGGCGAACCTGGCGAAGCCAATCGTGGAGAGGAACTTTTTTCCAGCCGCTTGGCTCGGAAAACAGAGCCTTTCGTCCCCGGTCACTCGCACCGGAAGGACGTTGCCGCGCCGTTCCAAGGAGCCGTTTTCATGCCTGACAGCCCGCACCAGTCTGATCTTCAGCCGCTTTCGCTCGAACAGGCCCTACGCCTGCCGCGTATCGCCATCGAATCGACCGAGCCGGTCCTGGATGGCGGCCGTTTCGCTGCCAAGGCTGCTATCGGCCATACGGTAAACGTGCGCAGCCGTATCTTTACCGATGGCCACGAACAACTGGCTGCTGCTATCTGCTGGCGGCAGAAAGGCGAGGTGAGCTGGCGTCGCGCCCGGCTCAGGTTGGTGGGTAACGATTACTGGGAAGGCCAGTTCACCCCGACCCAGGTAGCTGCCCATGAATTTTTCGTCGAAGCCTGGTGGGATACCTATGAAACCTATCGGCTTGAACTGTCGAAGAAGCATGCGGCCGGTGTGCCGGTGGCGCTCGAGCTGGAGGAGGGACGCCAGCTTTTGCAGCATACGGCCGAACGGATTCAAGGCGAGCCCAGGGCGATCCTCGAGGATGTGCTGAGCCAGTTGGCCGGTTGTCACCTGCTCGAAGAGCGCGTCTCTGTCATGCTCGCCAACGAGGTCGCAGTGGTCATGGCTATTGCCGATCAACATCTGCATCGCGGCGCCAGCCCGGTCTACCCGCTGGATGTGGAGCGGACCCGGGCGCAGTTCGCCAGCTGGTACGAGCTGTTTCCACGCTCGCAAACCGATAACACCGCGCATCATGGCACCTTCCGCGATGTGCTGCGGCGCCTGCCGATGATCCGCGACATGGGCTTTGATGTGCTGTATTTCCCGCCGATCCATCCAATCGGCCACACGCACCGCAAGGGCCGTAACAACAGCCTGCAAGCCGGCCCGGACGATCCGGGCAGCCCGTATGCCATCGGCAGTGAAGAAGGCGGACACGATGCCATCCATCCGCAGCTTGGCAGTTTCGACGATTTCCGCGAACTGGTGGTTGCGGCCGCCGGGCATGGTCTGGAAATCGCGTTGGATTTTGCCATCCAGTGCTCACCCGACCATCCCTGGCTGAAAGAGCATCCTGGCTGGTTTTCGTGGCGCCCGGATGGCTCGATCAAATACGCCGAGAACCCGCCAAAAAAATACCAGGACATCGTCAACGTGGATTTCTATGCCCGCGATGCCATCCCCGATCTCTGGCTGGCACTGCGTGATGTGGTCTGGCTGTGGGTCGAACAGGGGGTGAAGATCTTCCGGGTCGACAATCCGCACACCAAACCGCTGCCGTTCTGGGAATGGCTGATCGCCGATATTCGCGGGCGCGATTCGGACGTGATGTTCCTGGCCGAAGCCTTCACCCGTCCGGCAGTGATGGCGCGCTTGGGCAAGCTCGGTTTCAACCAGAGCTACACCTATTTCACCTGGCGCAACAACAAGAGCGAGCTGGCGACCTATCTCAACGAATTGAACGAGCCGCCGCTGCGTGATTGTTACCGGCCAAACTTCTTCGTCAATACACCAGACATCAATCCGTTTTTCCTGCAGACCTCCGGACGCGCCGGTTTTCTCATCCGGGCTGCGCTGGCCACCATGGGCTCGGGTTTGTGGGGTATGTATTCCGGCTTCGAGCTGTGCGAGGCGGCACCTGTGCCGGGCAAGGAGGAATACCTGGATTCGGAGAAATACGAGTTACGCCCGCGCAATTACTATGCGCCGGGCAATATCGTCGCCGAGATCGCCCAGCTCAATCGCATCCGCCGGCAGAATCCGGCACTGCAGACCCATCTGGGCTTTCATGCCTATCACGCCTTCAACGACAACATTCTCTATTTTGGCAAGCGTACCCCCGATCTTGCCAATTTCATCCTGGTGGCAGTCAGCCTCGATCCCTACAACGCCCAGGAAGCCCATTTCGAATTGCCTTTGTGGGAATTCGGCCTGCCCGATGATGCCCAGACCCAGGGCGAAGACCTGATGAACGGTCATCGCTGGACTTGGTACGGCAAAACCCAGTGGATGCGGATCGAACCGTGGCACCTGCCATTCGGTATCTGGCGCCTGACGCTGCCATCGAGCGATCCGGATATGCAAGTCAAATAATTCGCAATTCGCTGCAAAGCAAGAAGTCAGGGCTTGTGTCCAGAAGGGAAAATGCAATGGCAAAATCGCGTAAATCCGCCGCCTTCATCACCGACCCGCTCTGGTACAAGGATGCGGTGATCTATCAGGTTCACCTGAAATCCTTTTTCGACTCCAATAACGACGGAGTCGGTGATTTTCCCGGCTTGATCCAGAAGCTGGATTACATTGCTGATCTGGGGGTCAATACCATCTGGCTGCTGCCATTCTATCCTTCGCCACGCCGCGACGATGGCTATGACATCGCTGAATACCGAGGTGTGCATCAGGATTATGGCAGCATGGCCGATGCCAAGCGCTTCATCGCCGAAGCGCACAAGCGCGGCCTGCGGGTAATCACCGAGCTGGTCATCAACCACACGTCCGACCAGCACCCCTGGTTCCAGCGGGCCCGGCTGGCAAAGAAGGGTTCGGCGGCGCGCAATTTCTACGTCTGGTCGGATACCGACGATAAATACCAGGGCACCCGGATCATCTTCCTGGATACCGAAAAATCCAACTGGACCTGGGACCCGCTGGCCCAGCAGTTCTTCTGGCACCGTTTCTACTCGCATCAGCCGGACCTGAACTTCGACAATCCGCAGGTGATGAAGGCGGTGATCGGCATCATGCGCTACTGGCTGGATCTGGGCATCGACGGCCTGCGTCTGGACGCCATTCCCTACCTGGTCGAGCGCGACGGCACCAACAACGAGAACCTGGCGGAAACCCATATGGTGCTCAAGCGTATCCGTGCCGAGATCGATGCCAATTATCCCGATCGCATGCTGCTGGCCGAGGCCAATCAGTGGCCAGAAGACACCCAGCTGTACTTTGGCGGCATCGATGGTGGGCCGGGCGATGAATGCCACATGGCTTTCCATTTCCCCCTGATGCCGCGCATGTACATGGCCATCGCCCAGGAAGACCGTTTCCCGATCACCGATATCCTGCGCCAGACGCCGGACATTCCGGACAATTGCCAGTGGGCGATCTTCCTGCGCAACCACGACGAATTGACCCTGGAGATGGTCACCGACCGCGAGCGCGACTATCTCTGGAACTATTACGCTTCGGACAAGCGGGCCCGTATCAACCTGGGCATCCGCCGCCGCTTGACGCCGTTACTGGAACGTGATCGGCGGCGCATCGAATTGCTCAATAGCCTGCTGTTGTCGATGCCGGGCACACCAGTGATCTACTACGGCGATGAAATCGGCATGGGTGACAACATCTATCTGGGCGACCGCGACGGCGTGCGCACGCCGATGCAGTGGTCGAGCGACCGCAATGGCGGTTTTTCCCGGGCCGATCCGGCGAGCCTGGTGCTGCCCTCGGTCATGGACCCGCTCTACGGCTATCAGGCGATCAATGTCGAGGCTCAGCAGCGCGATCCCTATTCGCTGCTCAACTGGATGCGCCGCCTGCTGACCATTCGCAAGCAGTTCAAGGCGTTCGGACGTGGCAGCATGAAAATCATCGCGCCGACCAACCGCCGTATCCTGGCCTATCTACGCGAATTCGATGCCGGTGATGGTGGTCCTGAGATCATTTTCTGCGTGGTCAACGTTTCTCGCTCGGCCCAGGCTGCCGAGCTGGATCTGTCTCATTACGCTGGCATGGTGCCGGTGGAAATCATCGGTGGCAGCGCCTTTCCACCGATCGGCCAGCTATTTTATCTGCTGACCTTACCGCCTTACGGCTTCTACTGGTTCCAACTGGTCAGCAGCGACCATATGCCCAGCTGGCACAAGCATCCGGTGGAAACCATGCCGGAATTCCGCACCCTGGTGATCAAACGGCTGGATGAGCTGGATCCGACAGCCAAACAGATTCTGGAAAAAGAAATCCTGCCGACCTACCTGCCCAAGCGCCGTTGGTTCGCCAGCAAGGATTCGCCCATCGAGTCACTGAGCATCTGCTATACCTTACCGTTCGGCAATCGGGAGCGGCCAATGGTACTCAGCGAGATTGCGGTCAAATCCAAGGGACATACCGATTTCTACCAGTTACCGCTGGGTTTCCTGGCCGAGGCTGATTTCGGTACCGCCGTACTGGCCCAGCAACTGGCGATGGCACGCGTGCGGCGTGGTTCCCGGATTGGTCTGGTGACGGATGCCTTTACCCTGGATTCCTGCGTGCTTTACGTTTTGCGCGCCCTGCGCGAGCGACTGGTATTGCCGTGCAACGATGGCGAGGTTCGTTTCGAGCCAATGCCGCAGTTGGAAGAGTTGGATATTCCAGCCAATGCCGAGGTGAGCTATCCCACCGGCGAGCAGTCCAACAGTTCGGTGATCGTGCATGACGACATCATGCTCAAACTGCTGCGGCGGGTTACCGCTGGTGTGCATCCTGAACTTGAAATGGGCGCATTCCTGACCCGGCAGGGCTTCAAGAATATTTCGACCATGCTGGGCCAGGTCAATCGCTTTGATGCTGACGGCACGCCCCATGCCCTGATGGTGATCCAGCGCTTCCTGCATAACCAGGGCGATGCCTGGACCTGGACCCTGAACAATCTGGACCGTGCCGTGCGGGATGAAATCAGTGGTGGCCAGTCCGAAATGGCCAACCAGCACAGCACTCTGGAAGAAATAGATATCTTCAACCGCCTACTTGGCCAGCGCCTGGGCGAGCTGCATGTCGCCTTGGCCGCACCGACCGACGATCCGGCCTTTGCCAGTGAGATCACCGAGAAAAAAGACGTGATTGCCTGGAAAACCAGCATTCGCGACCAGGTTGACCGAGCGCTGGAAGCGCTGGAACAGAAGCGCGATACACTCGACCCGGACGATGCGGCGCTGGTGGACAAGCTGTTGAACCGGCCCAAGACTTTGCTGGCGGCGGTGGATCGCCTGGCGCAACACTGTCTGGGTGGCTTGCGTATCCGCGTCCATGGCGACCTGCATCTCGGCCAGGTACTGGTGGTGCAGGGCGATGCCTGCTTCATCGATTTCGAAGGTGAGCCCGCGCGGCCACTGGAAGAGCGTCGAGCCAAGCTCAGCCCACTCAAGGACGTGTCCGGCATCCTGCGTTCTTTCGACTACGCCGCCGCCATGACCCTGCGTGGCACACAGACCAGCGACAGTTCTATTGAAGCCGACGAAGCCCGCCGTCGGATTGCCGTCGATTATCGCAAACGTGCGATCGCCGTCTTTGTCGAAGCTTACCAGAAGGCAGCCGCTTCGCTGCCTCATGCCTGGAAGGACCCGACGGGAGCGGAGGCTGCACTAACGCTTTTCACCCTGGAAAAAACCGCCTACGAGGTGGTCTACGAAGCTGAAAACCGACCTGCCTGGCTGCCGGTCCCTCTGGTGGGGTTGGCCGCACTGGCTCAACAGTTGATCGATGGAGACAGCCATGAGTAATCGTCCGGCTTTGACGTTGTCCGGAGAGGCCCTGCTGCCCAGCGATGCCGATGTCGAGGCACTGGTGCGGGCCGAACACGGTAATCCGTTTGCCGTGCTCGGTCCGCACCCTGACGGTACCGGCGTGACGGTCCGTGCCTACCTGCCGCGTGCTCTGAGGGTTGATCTGATTGCACGCGACAGTGATCAGGTACTGTCATCGATGGACCAGGGACAAGTGCCCGGCTTCTTCTTCACGCGCATGGACAAGCCGCAGCCTTACCGATTGCGCATCCGCTGGGCGAGTGGCGAGCAGATTACTGAAGACCCTTACAGCTTCGGCGAATTGCTGGGCGAAATGGATCTCTATTTGTTCGCCGAAGGCAATCATCGCCACCTGGGACGCTGTTTCGGCGCACAAGTGATGGAAATCGGCGGTGTGCCCGGTGTGCGCTTCGCAGTATGGGCGCCCAATGCCCGACGGGTATCGGTGGTTGGCAGCTTCAATAGCTGGGATGGCCGCCGCCATCCGATGCGCCTGCGTATTCCATCCGGCGTCTGGGAGATATTCATCCCGCGCCTGGAGCCAGGCGAAACCTATAAATACGAGATTCTCGGTCAGCATGGCCTCTTGCCGCAGCGCGCCGATCCGCTTGCCCTGGCTACCGAATTGCCGCCGGGCACTGCCTCGAAAATCGCCAAACCCTTGCAGCACCAGTGGCGAGACGAGGCCTGGATGCAACAGCGAGCGGCGCGCCAGGCGGTCGATGCGCCGATGTCCATCTACGAAGTGCATGCCGGTTCCTGGCGCCGTGACAATGGCCGCCTGTACAGTTGGCACGAACTGGCCGAGCGACTGATTCCCTACGTGGTGGAAATGGGCTTCACCCATATCGAGTTGATGCCGATCATGGAACATCCGTTCGGTGGTTCCTGGGGCTATCAGCCACTATCGCAATTCGCCCCCAGTGCCCGCTACGGCACCCCTCAGGATTTCGCCAATTTCATCGATGCCTGTCACAACGCCAACATCGGCGTGATTCTCGACTGGGTGCCGGCGCATTTCCCTACCGATGCCCACGGCTTGGGGGATTTCGATGGTACGGCACTCTACGAATATGCCCATCCCTTCGAAGGCTTTCACCAAGACTGGGATACCTTCATCTACAACCTGGGACGCACGGAAGTACACGGTTTCATGCTGGCCTCGGCATTGCACTGGCTGCGGGAGTTTCATGTCGATGGTCTACGGGTGGATGCGGTGGCATCAATGCTTTACCGCGACTATTCGCGTCAGGAAGGCGAATGGATTCCCAATCGCTATGGCGGCCGGGAGAACCTCGAAGCCATCGATTTCTTACGTCATCTCAACGACGTTGTGGCCCAGGATGCGCCGGGTGCAATGGTGATCGCCGAAGAATCCACGGCCTTTCCCCAGGTGAGCGGGCCGACCCATGAAGGCGGGCTGGGGTTTTCCTACAAATGGAACATGGGTTGGATGCACGATACCCTGGAGTATATCCAGGAAGATCCCATCCATCGCAGTTACCACCATGATCGAATGACTTTTGGCCTGATCTACGCTTTTTCCGAAAAATTCGTCTTGCCGATTTCCCATGACGAAGTAGTGCATGGCAAGCGGGCGCTGCTCGATAAAATGCCCGGCGACCGCTGGCAGAAATTTGCCAATCTGCGTGCCTACCTCAGTTTCATGTGGACACATCCAGGCAAGAAATTATTGTTCATGGGGTGCGAATTCGGTCAGTGGCGTGAGTGGAGCCACGATCATGAATTGGACTGGTTTCTCTTGAACGAAGCCGATCATGAGGGAGCCCGGGTGCTGGTGCGCGATCTCAATCGCCTGTATCGACAGGAGCCCGCACTCTACGAGCGTGACAGCGAGCCGGGTGGTTTCCAGTGGCTGATCGGCGACGATCGGGCCAACAGCGTCTTCTCTTGGCTGCGCTGGAGTGCCAGTGGCCAACCGCTGCTGATAATGGCCAATTTCACGCCGGTGGTCCGGAAGAACTATCGGATCGGCGTGCCGATTGCCGGGCCTTGGCAGGAGGTGCTAAACAGTGATGCCGCCTGCTATGGCGGTTCCAACGTCGGCAATGGTGGCCAGGTGGAAGCCGAACAGTTGGCAAGCCACGGCCAGCCGGTTTCGCTCAATCTGACCTTGCCCCCGCTAGCGGTCATCGCCTTGCGGCCTGTAGAGGGGTAATACGAACCAAAGCGACGCTCGGGATCGCGTTGGTTTTTTTAGAGAAACTTCCGACGAATACCGTCTCGCTGATACACGATCGTCATGATCGCTCGCTAAGGTCGTACTGAGCCCTAATCAAGAGAGCGATCATGAAACTGCAAGGCAAAGAACCCTCATCCGGCATGGATACGCCTATCGGTAAATCCGACTGGTTCATCCAGAACCTGGTTTTTCTGGCCAAGAGCGGCATCGAGCTTCCCGTTACCTTGAATACCACCGGCGGGATCGTCAGCGGCACCATTATCTCGGGAGAAAATTATCTGGATCTGCTCAGTGCCAGGGCTCGGGAGGCTGGAATCGACAACCCTGCTTATCGTGAGCTGGGCGATTGGTTCGACCAGTATATGGATGTACTGGCCAACGACGATGCGGAAGGTGACGGTCCCCATTTCATCCACTTGCGCGACGCGACCCTGGTCACGCCTACCGGTATCACATCGTTTGGCAGCGATTCGGTCTGGCGTGGCCGTATCCGGGCAATCACTGGCCTGACTTTCAGCCGGCTGTGAGGTTTTCGCCTGGCCTGTTTTTCAGTGGCATCCGAGTATCCACTTCAGGCGCAACGCCTCAATTCATGGCCTTGATACTCAAGACTTTATCCTTGTTGATGCGTACCAGTTTTCCGTCGATTTGCTCGAATTCGTAGAAACCGCTTTCTTCATCGTATTCGGGGGTATCGACGGCATGCAACTCGCGCCCATCGATCAACTGAATGGCAGTCGGTGTCGAACAGCCGCTCAGTGCTCCGCCGCATAAGCATAAAAGAGCGACAGTGCCCGCCAGTATGTGGGAGTTGCTCATGCCTGTACCTCCGATAATCACGCGTTTCGATCCTGAAGTTCGACCTGTTCGGGGACCTGATCGTTACCAGTAGTCCAGGTCCGGATGCGTGTATCTACAAAGGTAACCGACAAGTGGCAAGTGCGCCGTGCGGCTGAAAGGGGCGTTGCGGGTTGGCAAAAGCTGCTGCAAGGCGAGTGGACAGCAAAACCGGCTTTCACCATCCACTCGCTTGTCAGTAATCAGGCCGTTGCGGGACGGCGTTCCTGCAGATCCTTGAGGAACTGGTCGCGGTTTTCCGGGGAAACCAGCAGGGTCTTGTCATCGGCGTATTCGATGCGCAGCCGATCCAGCGACAAGGCCGGGCTGTAAGAGGAGCAACGGGCGCGAACAGGGGCGACATCCTTGATCTGGCTGAACGGAACAGTCCAGCGGAAAGGGCCGCTGACGATCAGCAGTGCATCGTTATTTATCGAGTAACGGGTAGCGCGCAGAACCCAGAGAGGCAGGACGGCACCGAGAAACAGGGTAACGGTCGGGATGAACCACAGTGGTGGGTTAGGCGCCTGGGTGAGCAGCCAGGTGATATACAGGCTGACAATCGCAATTACCAGCAGAATTGCTGCGAATCCAGTATCGACTTTAGATTTATAGGTACTCATGTTCATATCCCTTAATAATCCAGCGAGTTGATTCAGTAGGTGGCAGAAGACATCTGGGCAATCGGTGTTTCATTCAGGGCCAGGAACGCAAGGCAGAACGCGTTGGTGGCTCTTCGATCCATCGGCGGGCAGCCAATGCATTGCTTTGAGGACGGCTGTCCGTAGGCAGGCATTCTACTGGAATGCCATTTTTTCTCACGACTCTTAATTCTAAAAGCCTGTTCACGATCTCGCGAGCTAGAGCCAGACAAGGCGAAAATGGCTGAGTAAGCGGACCGGGCTCGCGCACAAGGTTACGGGTGGTAAATGAGCATTTCGAAGCCGGTTTCAACGCCGTTTGGCCGACGCGCAGCAGATCGTGAACAGGTTCTAAGGCATATTCCTGCCATTTCTCGTTTCGGCTCGCATGTGAATTGAGCTATTCAACAAGGCATCGACATGGACAAGCGGCTCGGACATCATCGGTTATTCGTTTCGACCGTTCGCGCGGGCAGCGCTCGGAAACTTTCAACCAGACTACGGCAAGCAAATCCGGAGCGAGCATGGCTGTTCATTCCGATCTGATCATCTGCGAGCACTGCGACTCGCTTTACCAGCGATTGCCACTGAAGCGGGGCGACGTTGCTCGCTGCGTACGTTGCGGTGCAGTACTCGAACGCGGGCAGCGTTTCAATCTCGAACAGTTGCTGGCACTGACCATTGCTGCGGGCATTCTGTTTATCTTTGCCAATGTGTTTCCGGTCATTCACATCAGTATGCAGGGGCTGAGCAACGAGGCAACGCTCTGGCAGTCAGTGGATGCTCTGGCACAAGGGCGTATCACACTGATCGCTCTAGTGGCTGGTCTGGCCATCATTTTTGCGCCAATGCTGCAGATCGCGTTGCTGAGCTGGGTGTTGGCCTATGCCTATGCAGGGCGTATCGCTCCTGGATTCAAGCTGTGTATGCGCTCGCTGGAACAGTTGCGGCCATGGAGCATGCTTGAGGTTTGCTTGCTCGGTATCCTGGTTTCCATCATCAAGCTGGCCGGTATGGTCAAGGTTGTGCCAGGTGTCGGGTTGTGGGCTATCGCCATGCTGACGGTGCTGATTATCCTGATTGCCGGCAAGGGCATTCAGCGTCTCTGGGACGAGTTGGGAGTTCCAGTCGAATGAACCTACCGCCTTACGCCAGCGAATTGCAGCTCTGTCTTTGCCATACCTGCGGTTATGCCTGCCCAGTCGATGCCCATCGGTGTCCACGCTGTGATTCGATGATCCACCGCCGCAAGCCTGACAGTATTTCCCGAACCTGGGCCTTTCTGGTCGCCAGCCTGATTTTCTATATCCCGGCCAATCTGTTACCGGTGATGTTCACTGACATACTCGGTCACGGTAGCGAAAACACCATCATGAGTGGTGTTCTCGAATTCTGGGAGGCCGGTTCCTGGGATATCGCGTTGGTGATCTTCATTGCCAGCGTGGTCGTGCCGTGCATGAAATTTTCTCTGCTGGCGCTGTTGCTGATTACGTGCCAGCGCCGTAGTCGCTGGGCCATGCGCGAGCGCTCCCGGTTGTTCCGCTTTGTCGAGCTGGTCGGCTACTGGTCGATGCTCGATGTTCTGGTTGTCGCGCTGGTCGCGGCGCTGGTGCAGTTCCGCGCCCTGAGCACCATCGAACCGCGCCTGGGTATTTTATTCTTTGGCCTGGTTGTCGTGCTAACGATGTTCGCCGCCATGAGTTTCGATCCCCGCCTTATCTGGGACGCCGAGGTAGACGATGTCCGATAAATCCCATTCCGATCAGTCACTCGTACCCGGTACGCCGCACATCAGCTCGCGCCGTTTCAGCGCTTCGCTGGTTTGGCTGGTACCGATCGCAGCAGCTTTGATCGGCCTGTCCATGGTAATTCACAGCTGGCTGTCTGCCGGCCCGAAGATCACCGTCAGCTTCGAGACGGCCGAAGGGCTGGAGGCCAACAAAACCAGAGTCAAGTACAAGAACGTCATTATCGGCACGGTAACCGGAATCGGTTTGAGCGATGACCGCAGTCAGGTTAACGCAACCATCGAGCTGGATGCTGCAGCCAAGCCGTTCACGACCGAGGATACGTTGTTCTGGGTGGTGCGCCCGCGTATCGGCGCCAGTGGCGTATCGGGTGTGGATACGCTGTTTTCCGGTGCTTTCATCGGCGCCGATGCCGGGCACTCGGCACAGACCACGAACAAGTTCGTCGGCCTGGAAAGTCCGCCGCCGGTCACTTATGGCGAAAAGGGCAAGCACTTCTTCCTGCATACCGACGACCTGGGGTCGCTGGATATCGGTTCGCCGGTCTACTACCGACGTATCCAGGTCGGTCAGGTGATTTCCTATCAGTTGTCGCCGGACGGCAAGGGAGTCGACCTGCAGATTTTCATCAATTCGCCGAATGATGCCTTTGTCTTCGACGATACCCGCTTCTGGAACGCCAGTGGGATAGATGTCACTGTCGGTGCCAGCGGAGTCAAGGTCGATACTGAGTCGCTTTCCTCGATTCTGGCAGGCGGTATTGCTTTTCGCGAGCCTAACTACACTCCGAACGCGAAGCTGGCCGACGCGAATCAGAAATTCGCCCTGTTCGACGATCAGAAGACCGCGTTGGCCCCTCCGGACGGACCAGCACATTACATTCGCATGCGCTTCGATCAATCCTTGCGTGGGCTCAGCATCAATGCGCCGGTAGAGTTCCTCGGGGTCGAGATCGGCAAGGTCGTGTCGATCGACATGGACTACGACGACAAGACCCAGCATTTTCCCGCTGTGGTTGGTGCGCTGATCTACCCGCAACGTCTGGGCTCCGCTCACGAGAAACTGGTGCGCAAGTTCGGTAAAGATAATGAAGAGCGTTCGGCCCGGTTGCTCCAGTCGTTGATCGAACATGGCCTGCGGGCGCAAGCACGAACCGGCAACGTGCTGACCGGACAGCTCTATATCTCCCTGGATTTCGATTCGACAGCCAAAAAAGTCAAATTCGATGTTGCCGCCAGACCGCTGGAAGTCCCGACAGTCCCTGGCAGTTTCGACAAACTGCAGGAGCAATTGCAGGCGATGGTCGACAAGATCAGCAAGATTCCTATCGATTCCATCGCCAACAACCTGGACGGCAGCCTAAAAGAACTGCAACGGACCATAAAGCAATTCAACAGCGATACGTTGCCACAAATAAACGTGACGCTCGATCAAGCCCGCAAAGCGCTGGAGCGGGCCAGCGAAACTTTTTCGGACCGTTCGCCGGAGCGCCAGCAACTCGGCCAGGCTATGGATGAAGTTCAACGTACTGCCCGTTCTGTGCGCTTGCTGACCGATTTTCTCAGCCGTCATCCTGAATCGCTTATTCGCGGGCGCTCCGCAGACCGTACAACGGAGCCTTTCGATATCCAGATGGAGCCGCAGCAATGACATTTCGATCCGGTTTCATGCTGGTTGCCATCCTGCTGGGTCTGCTGGGTTGCAGTTCGGTAAGCACGCATTACTACACCTTGCTTCCGGCAGCGACAGGAAATTCACCAAAAAATGGCGAAGCAGCCCCATTCCAACTGGAAATATTGCCGGTCCGTGTACCGGTCCAGGTGGATCAACCGCAGATGGTGATCCGCCAGAACAATGGTCGCCTGGCGATTCTGGATAACGATCGCTGGAGCTCGGCGTTGGCGGATGAATTCCAGAGTGCGCTTTCTGATCGGCTGGAGCAGCAACTGGGAATACGCAACCTTTCCGGCCTGCCCAGAGACCCGGATAAACCGGTCATGAGCCTGCGGGCCGATGTAAGGCGCTTTGAGTCGGTTCCTGGTTACTACGCGCTGGTGGATATGGTCTGGAATCTGACTCTGAGCACTTCGGGAGAAAAGCGCCGTAGTCTGAATTGCAGCAGTGTGGTTCGTGAGACAGCCGGGATTGAGCTGAATAGCCTGGTACTGGCTCACCAGCGGGCAATCGAATCACTTGCACAGAGTATTGCCGTTACGGCACGGGCTTGGGCCAGGAATCCGGCGGCAGGCTGTCCTTGACCTTTAATAGTGCAAACCCGCCTGGTCTGGCATCAGCATCAGGCAGCTACTGTACGTTCAGGCGGAGTAACCGCTGCTAACACAGGGATAGGATAGAACCGAACTGACAGAGCTGGTGTTATGCCTGACTTTGCTGTAGCCGTGTGAAGCAAGTGGCAGGTTGAAGACAAAATGTCACACCCAGGGCGAGCATAGTGTATTGTAGGTACCCATAAATTTTTTCCTGATTCGACCTTTTTTACATGGCATCAGGAAAAAGTGCTCAAGTAATCGGAAGCCAAACACGAAATAATATAAAAAACATTAAATATCAAATACTTAAAATCAAAATATATCTTATTAAATAGTGTGAACGTTCAGTCTTGACAGCTGCTATGCGGCTAATTCATGCCTGATATGTAGAAAAGCAACGACAAAAAATAGAAAAGCGAAACGGTCTGAAAATTGCTTTTGGATGCGTAATTTAAAAATTGAAGGCTCGAGCTAAATATGTACTGAGGTGCTGTTTCCAGCATGAGCCTTTTATGGAATCTTTCGAGTACTCACTTTTTCGTGTCGCGACCTATTGCTGTGCGACAAAAGTTTTTAACCCTCCAAACCCTCTATACAAGGAAAATTTAAACTCATGGCTCATCGAATTCTAATCGTTGGCGGTGGAGCTGGCGGGCTGGAACTGGCAACTCGACTTGGCCGCACTCTTGGCAAGCACGGCAAGGCCAAGGTCACTCTGGTCGACAGAGAGCTCACCCACATCTGGAAACCTCTCCTTCATGAAGTGGCTGCCGGTTCGCTGAACACATCGGAAAACGAGCTCAATTACGTTGCTCAAGCCAAGTGGAATAATTTTGAATTCGAGATCGGTACTCTTTGCGGTCTTGATCGGGATGCCAAGCAGATCCACCTTGCTTCCGTGAAAGACGACAAGGGTAATGAGATAGTCGCCAAGCGTGCTTTGGACTATGACACCCTGGTTCTCTCGGTTGGCAGCAGAACCAACGATTTCAACACTCCGGGCGCTGCCGAAAACTGTATTTTCCTGGATAGCCTGGAGCAGGCGATCAACTTCCATAAACTACTGCTCAATCACTATCTCAGTGCTCACTCCAGCCAATCCACCGATGGCAAGATCAGCGTCGCTATCGTCGGTGCTGGCGCAACCGGGGTAGAATTGGCAGCAGAATTACATAATGCAGCGCGCGAACTGGCTGCCTATGGCTTGAAGGGCATTCAGCCTCAGAATATGGATATCACTATCATCGAGGCCGGCCCGAAAGTACTTCCGGCTCTTTCTGATCGCATCAGTAAACCGGTTCACGAAACCCTGGAGAAGCTGGGTATTACTGTACTGACATCCTCTCCAGTAAAAGAAGTCACACCTGAGGGCATGAATACTGTCGATGGCCGGAGCATTCCTGCCAGCCTTAAAGTCTGGGCGGCAGGTGTTCGTGGCCATGAGTTCATGAAAGAATTCGGTGGTTTGGAAACCAATCGAATCGATCAGTTGGTCGTACAGCAGAATCTGCAAACTACCCGCGATGAGAACATCTTTGCCTTTGGCGACTGCGCCGCCTGCCCGTTAGGTGACGGTAGCGAACGCACTGTACCTCCGCGCGCTCAAGCGGCCCATCAACAGGCGTCCCTGCTGGTCAAGTCGATCACCATACGGGTGGAAGGTAAAACCACTCCTTTACCCAACTACAAGTACAAAGACAATGGTTCACTGGTTTCACTTTCGCTCTTCAGTGCAGTAGGTAACCTGATGGGTAACCTCATGGGCGATATCCATGTAGAGGGTTGGCTGGCACGCATGTTCTACATGTCCCTGTACCGCATGCACCAGATGGCCCTTTATGGTGTCATTCGGACAGGCTTGTTGATGGTCAGCGATCGCGTTGGTCGTAGTACAGTGCCTCGTTTGAAGCTGCACTGATTTCATCGCATGTCACGAGCATCGTTCGACGGTGCTCGTGAACGGTAGGGAGGCTAATAGCTGCTACAGCAAAGGTTCTTTCCTTATCATAATCATAAGAAAAACCCTCTAGTGCACTTTATCCGGAAAACGGTAGCTGAGTGGCACAGAGAACATGTCTTGCTATTGGTGGTGCCTGTGGAAACAGGCACCACCGTTCATCTTTCTTCAGCGCTGGTTGAGCCTGGCACAGGACTTGCTCAAAGCTGGATGTCCTGCAAGCAGACCTCACCATAATTGCTGTGTGCATCGCACCATGGTAGCCGGGCCAGCATCGACTTCGGCTACGAAGGTAAAAATAAATTTTCTTGTATTTTTGTAGCAGCAGGTGAGTTCAGTTCACTCCGCTGAAGTTTGTCTTATAACTTAACTTCATAGAGCACTTAAACGTGGACGCGGCGTCGCGACTGGTTGCGGGTCATCGCCATCAAGCGGGAGGAAACGCCCCCGTTCTGCGTCGTAAGCCTTGATCTCACTGGTTTCTATCGAGTAAACCCAGCCATGGATGAATAATTGGCCACTGGATATACGTGAAGCCACGGAAGGGTGAGTACGCAGGTGATCCAACTGAGCGACTACATTTTCCTCGGTCAGAAATCCGAGCTGGCTCTCATGCCCGCATTCATGGTAGTCGTGCTGCGCAACGACCGTTTTGGCCACTTCGGCATGGCGTAGCCAGGCCTTGACGGTTGGCATTCCATCCAGTGACTCTGGGTGAAGGACAGCTTTCATCGCACCGCAATCCGAATGGCCGCAGATAATGATGTGTTTGACGCCGAGCGCCAGTACTGCGTACTCAATGGCAGTTGAAACACCGCCATTCATTTGCCCATAAGGAGGCACTACGTTACCGACGTTACGAGTAACGAACAGATCGCCTGGCGAGCTTTGGGTGATCAATTCGGGAACGATGCGTGAATCGGCACAGGTGATGAACATGGCGCGAGGCGATTGTGCCTTGGCCAGTTTCTTGAACAGTTCCTCCTGCCCAGGAAAGACATCCTGCCGAAAACGTTTGAAGCCATCGATAATCTGCTGCAGATCTCTGGCTGCCGCTTTGTCATCGGAAATAACTCGGGTTTTTTCATCATTCATTGCCTATCCCTCCTCAACCATGGATGGGCCGGTAGTCGGCTTCATCCAGGAGACTGTTTACGTTACGTTTGGATACTTTCCTGGTAATGCCCAAGGGCTGTTATTGCAACAAGCCATACTGTATCCACATTTGACCTTAACCCTAGGTAGCGCACATTAACCCAGGATGAATAAGCCTTTACCGAACAAATGCTTTGAAGATATTTCCAAATTTGAACGAAAATTATTCAGCGAATTTCGGAAATTTGTTTTTCTACAAAAAAAGGAATCGGGACGTTGTAAAAGGCACTATGAAAACATAGCGGCTGCCTAGGGATATCGCTTGTTTGGCAACAAATGACAATATCTTCGAATAGCTTTGATGCTGTATTTTTCGCGAATCTATGCATGAAAAATGCCATTATATTGGCGTCAGGTTAGAAATATTTTCAAATAATAAATAATCCTCCTCCTTCCTGTACGAGGTGGGAGAGTGATACGACAGGAAAACTTTCAAGTGATAGCCTGCTTTATCGAAGGCAGCAAGTTTCGCAATATATTGAAAGCATGACGAAGATTTAGGCAGGTGATCATGAATCTGCGTGAGCAAGAAGGCAGTATGAGCTGAGAATGGTTACCAGGCTTACCGTTTAGCTTGGCCGTGCAGGATCATCTGGCTGCCATACAGCTCAACTGATCGAGCTGTTGTTCGATATCGATGCGAGCGGTCAAGATCTGCTGCTATTGGAAGGGCATATCCAGTGACCGATTGGATTATGCTGCAAGCAAGATCCGGAAAAGGTTGAGCGCTAGTTCCTGAAGGGCTATCTAACCCTTACCGTTTGCCCCAAAGATGAAAGCACTCTTCTGTGGTCGAGTGAACGAGCTCCCTGAAACATAGGTGGATTTCATGAGTAAAAATAAACCTAATGTTCCTTATAGCCAGCGTGAGCAGGGTTATCGGGAAAAAGCATTGAAAATGTATCCCTGGGTCTGCGGCCGTTGCAGCCGAGAATTTTCCGGTAAACGACTCAGTGAATTGACAGTGCATCATAAAGATCACAACCACGATAACAATCCAGCAGACGGATCGAACTGGGAATTACTCTGCCTGTATTGCCATGACAACGAACATTCGCGTTATACGGATAACCAGTATTTTGGTGAAATTAAACCGGGTAGTGACCAGGGGCCGAAAACGGTGTTCAAGGCATTTGCCGGACTTGGAGATTTGCTCAAGAAAAGCGAATAAACGAGTAGAAACAGCGTCACCTGATTAGATTGGTTTCTGGTGATTGCAGGTGCTGGTGCAATACGGTATCAGGTTGGAATAGACATATGATCGAATTATTCGCCGCCAGGCTTGGGCATTTCCCTTGTGCGAGAGAGATGCAGTGCTTTTATTAAGTACAAGCACTGAATTGCGCTGAATCTTCGTAGTGAGGCGGATTGCGGTTCAGGCTGGCAAGCAGTACTGAGCTAGCTCGTGCCAAGAGATCACAGTATTTTGCTGAAACGCTCAGGCGTTGTATCTGGTTATTGTAATCGCTGGGTATCGGGGATAGGTCTTTGCCCCGGGAGGCCCGGGGCAAAGATATTATTACTACTGAGGAAGTGAATGCTTGTTGATCAACCTAGTAGCAGCTGAGTTCGAAAAATTATTCCGTAGCCCAGAGCCATGAGTAGCCAGCCTAACAGCGGGTGGAACACCAGCCGCCAGATTAGAGCAAGTGGATCGAAACCGAGTCCATGGATGAATCCGCTGGAAATGCCAAGCATCACCAGCATCAGAAGGCCGTGGCTGTAAGAGCCATCGGCATTCAACATAGATGCTGGATGAAGTAGCAGAACCAGTGCCAAAGGCGTGGCCAGTAATAGCGATAGAGCGCGACTCCAGCGGCTTTTCAGCAGGCGGCTGTCAACTATCACCCCTTATTCCTCGTCAAGTTTACCGTTGGTTTCTTGCCAGAGAGCATTCATGACACCCATGCTGCAGGCAAACAGAATGCCGAGAACCCAAGCTAAATACCACATTATCTATTCCTTGGCCCCTTGAAGGAGCAGTAGATGAAAGGGGCCGGTGTGTGAATTACTCCACACACCGGCTCAGCTCAATAGAGGCTGTGTGAGTTGGCTTCGATGTTCTTGTTGGTGAGTCTGCCCCACATGCTCATGTAGCACCATGCGGTATAACCGAGAACGATCGGCACCCAGATGATAGCGGCTACTGTCATAACACCCAGGGTCTTTTTACTGGACACCGCATCCCACATGGTGAGACTGGAGGCCGGATCGATAGACGATGGGAATATGAAGGGGAACAGCGCAAAGCCGGCGGTACAAATAGTGCCTGTAATCGCCAAGCTGGTGCCAGCGAAAGTCAGATTGGCACGGTTCAGATGAGCACCTACGAAGGCTAGTACACCGCCTGCCAGACCCGCCAGCGGAGCGAGCTGAGTAATGGGATAGCGCACGTAGTTTGCTTGCCAGCCACCATTATCCGCAGTGACAGTCTTGCTTAGAGGGTTCAATACGCCGTTGGGATCGAAGCTGCTGCTAATGTTATAGCCGTCTACGCCCAGCACCAGCCACAGGCCGGCAAGGAAGAAGCAGGCTACGAACACTGCCGAACAAATTTTGACTGCTTGGCGCGAACGCTCATGCAGGGCTTCATCCGTACGTAACATCAGCCAGGATCCGCCGTGAGCGCTGAGCATGCTCAGGCTAACTACACCGGCGATCAGGGCAAAGGGATGCAGCAGGCTAAAGAAGGAACCTTCGAAGGACGTGCGCATTGTTTCGTCAAGACGGAACGGCAGTCCGAGGAAGAGGTTGCCGAACGCTACGCCGAACAACAAGGCAGGCAGAGCTCCACCGACGAATAGTGCCCAATCCCATATGTCACGCCATTTCTTGTTTTCCAGTTTGCTACGGTAGTCGAAGCCGACCGGCCGGAAGAACAAGCCGAACAATACCAGGAGCATGGCCCAGTACAAGCCGGAGAAGGCTGTAGCATAGGCCATAGGCCAGGCAGCAAACAGGGCTCCACCCGCAGTAATGAGCCATACTTGGTTGCCATCCCAGTGGGGAGCGATGGTATTGATGGCTACGCGGCGCTCATTGTCGGTTTTACCAACGAAAGGCATCAGGGCCATGGCCCCCATGTCAAAACCATCGGTAAGGGCAAGGCCAATCAGCAACACACCGACCAGCACCCACCAGATCACTTTTAATGTTTCGTAATCGAACATGGTTGCTTCCTCAAGCGTTGGCTGGTTGTTCGCTGTTTTTATCCAGCGGATTGGTGGTTGATTCGCCATGACCGGTTGAGCCGGCAAGCTTCTCGAAGTGGTAACGACCAGTATGGAGGCTGGATGGGCCAAGCTTCGAGAAGCGAATCATCAGGTACATTTCAACCACGAGCAGAGCGGTGTAGAACGCAATCAGTGCGATGAGCGAGCCCCACAGATCACCAGTAGAAAGGCTGGAAGCCGACAGATGGGTAGGTAGTACTTCACCGATGGTCCAGGGTTGACGGCCGTGCTCGGCTACGAACCAGCCGGTCTGGGTAGCAACCCAGGGTAGTGGCAGGCTGTAAAAGGCAAATCTAAGCAACCATGGCTTATGCTCCATATCGCCACGAGCCGAGGCCCAGATAGCGCAGATAAACAGAACCAGCATGATTACACCGGAGCCGACCATGGCACGGAAAGCCCAGAACATGCTCGGGACATGCGGAACAGTATCCAGCGAGGCCTTCTTGATTTGCTCTTCGTTGGCGTCTACCACCTTGGAAGTGTACTTTTTCAACAGCAGACCATAGCCAAGGTCTTTCTTGACGTCGTCGAATGCAGCAATGGTTTGCTCGCTCTTGTCTCCAGCGCGAATTTGCTCCAGGAGACCATAAGCGACCATGCCATTACGGATACGACCCTCGTTTTCGGCGATCAGATCTTTGAGACCAGGAACTTGCTCGTCTATCGAGCGAGTGGCGATCAGACCCAGTGCCCATGGGATTCTTACCGCATAGTCAGTGCGTTGTTCTGCTTCATTCGGAAAGCCAAACAGAGTGAAGGAAGCAGGAGCCGGATGGGTTTCCCATTCGGATTCGATCGCTGCGAGTTTGACTTTTTGCACTTCACCCACTTCGTAGCCAGATTCATCACCTAGCAGCAGCACGGAGAGAACGGACGCCATGCCGAAACCAGCAGCAATGGTGAAAGAGCGACGAGCAAATCCCAGATCACGTTTCTTCAGCATGTAGTAGCTGGAGATAGCCAGTACGAATACGGCACCCGTTACGTAGCCGGAAGCAACTGTGTGAACGAATTTTACTTGGGCAACTGGGTTGAACAGCAGGGCGCCAAAGTCGACCAACTCCATCCGCATGGTCTCGAAGTTGAACTCTGCGCCAACCGGATGTTGCATCCAGCCATTAGCGATAAGAATCCAGAGAGCGGAGAGGTTGGAACCAAGAGCCACCAGCCAGGTAACGGCCAAATGTTGACCCTTCGACAGACGATCCCAACCGAAGAAGAACAGACCGATGAAGGTGGACTCCAGGAAGAAGGCCATCAATCCCTCAATCGCCAACGGAGCACCAAAGATGTCGCCGACATAGTGGGAATAATAGGCCCAGTTGGTTCCGAATTGGAACTCCATGGTCAGTCCGGTGGTCACACCTAGGGCAAAGTTGATACCAAACAGCTTACCCCAGAACTTGACCATGTCTTTGTAGACCTGTTTTCCGGTCATTACATAGACGGTTTCCATGGTTGCAAGAATAAAGGTCATCCCAAGGGTAAGCGGGACGAATAAAAAGTGGTAAAGCGCTGTCATCGCGAACTGTAGTCGCGATAAATCAACTACATCTTCCGAAATCATTTCGGTGGCTCCTCATCATCAACACGCAGGGGCTGTGATTGTGGTTCGATTGTCCCGAGCAGCCGTTCGTTTACCCGTACACTTCCATTCACCGGTGAAGTTGGCTCAGTGAACCAGATCATTTTGATGGCAATCAAAATGACCAGTTTTATTGCCAGAACAATCGCTAATTCCCGGACCAGGGGAATTCGCCAGTGCGAGGTCGTGCTGGGTTTCGACATCTCGGCATACTCCTGACTTTCGAACAGTAATCACAATTCGTAGCAACGACATCAAACTTTATTGACGCAGATCATGCTAGTGACGCATGGTCGCAGGTCTCTTCGTTTACTTCCTTGACGCTGGGGTTCTTCAGGTTCTCTTATTGTCTGTTGGATAATCGTTATAGCAGTCTCTGGATTTGCGCCAGCCGCCCCAATTTAGGGCAATTAATCCCCTGATACATCTGGGCGTTATTGTTAGGCAAGTTTTAGGCCGATATTCATGTATTCATGATCAATGCATGTGCCTTGCTGGGCGGATGTATCCATTCTTGGCTGGCGCTCTTGCAGTGAGGGTGCGATTGATCGCTAACCTCTGGCTATGAGAAGACTCCAGAATGATTTGGGGTGACGCAAAGGATTTTCTTAATGGCCCACAAAAGCGCATCGACGAACTGTTGTCGTTCTTTCGCGGGGAAGCTTAGCGATGCCGCTTCGTATGTCTGTAGTGGGGTTTTATGTTGAGTTTGAATAATGTGGCATTTCTGCTTGCCGAAATGCTCAAGGTGGGGAATACGTAGCAGAGGAATATCGCCATAATGGCTGGCTTGCACTTTCTACCTAAGGCACTTGTGCTGTTTTTGTACGCGAGAGATAAGCGAACTCGATTAGGGGGGGAGCGATAAGCCCTGGGAATGCGTCGAGTAATCAAAAGATTGCAAAAACTGGCGGTGAGGGAGGGATTCGAACCCTCGATACGGTTTCCCGTATACACGCTTTCCAGGCGTGCTCCTTCAACCGCTCGGACACCTCACCAGTCTCGAAGAGCATCTGGCCCTCCGAGGCGCGCCAATATAGTGGAATGGGCTCTTGAAAGCAAAATATTTTTTAGCCTTTTCATGTGTTTATTAAATGCAACATAAAAATAGATAGTGATGGCACGGTAGTAGTCCTTTCATGTGGGAAATATATGCCATTCACTTGGGTACCCCAGCCGACTGCATATACATCAAAGGCCCGATGTTTTTTCAATGAATCCGATCTGTTGAATGCTTTGTGATTCAGCATGGATGCGCAGTTGTACTTTCTGCTTGCAGTTCGAGAGCACGAAACTCTCAAAGCTTCACATTGGCTGCTCATGCTTCTTGGGGCGACAAATTTTTCTTGGGTCGTCCATTCCCGATTGCACAGGGTTTACACTGGATAACCTGCCGCACCATGGTGCGTGTTTCTCTTAATTTCAATCAGTGCCGCATTTCAGGAGACCCTGATGTCCGCTTCGAATATCCCGGTAGAACGGGCCGATTTCGACAAGGTGATCGTTCCCACTTTCGCTCCCGCTGCCTTTATTCCGGTTCGAGGGCTGGGTTCCCGGGTCTGGGACCAGGGTGGTCGTGAACTGGTGGATCTCACTAGCGGTATTGCAGTGAATGCGCTTGGTCATGCTCATCCGGCGTTGATCGAGGCATTGACCGAGCAGGCCGGCAAGCTCTGGCATATTTCCAATATCTTTACCAACGAGCCGGCACTGCGTTTGGCGACGAAGCTGGTCGCCGCGACGTTTGCCGAGCGGGTGTTCTTCGCCAATTCGGGAGCTGAAGCCAATGAAGCGGCATTCAAGTTGGCGCGGCGCTATGCACATAATCTCTATGGCCCAGAGAAATACGAAATCATTTCGGCCCTGAATAGCTTTCATGGCCGTACGCTTTTTACTGTGACAATTGGTGGTCAAGCCAAGTATTCCGATGGTTTCGGGCCGAAGATCCAGGGTATAACCCATGTGCCTTACAACGATCTTGCAGCCCTGAAGGCGGTAATTTCGGACAAGACCTGTGCCGTGGTGCTCGAGCCGATCCAGGGTGAGGGGGGAGTGCTACCGGCCGAGCGCGCCTATCTGGAGGGTGCCCGCGAGCTGTGTGATGCGAATAATGCACTATTGATTTTCGATGAAGTGCAGTGTGGCATGGGGCGTAGCGGTTCGCTATTTGCCTATATGGATTACGGTGTGACACCGGATATTCTGACCAGTGCCAAGGGCCTGGGCGGTGGTTTTCCTATCGGCGCGATGCTAACTACTGAAGCTGCGGCGAAGCAGTTCAGTGTCGGTGTCCATGGTACGACGTTCGGTGGCAATCCCCTTGCTTGTGCCGTTGCCGAGAGGGTTCTGGATATCGTCAATACACCCGAAATCTTGCAGGGTGTTAAAGCCAGGCATGAGCGCTTTAAATCGCATCTGAATACACTTAATGAGCGCTATGGCATTTTCACTCAGATTCGTGGTGCGGGCCTGTTGATCGGTTGCGTACTGGCCGATGCATGGAAGGGGCGCGCCAAGGATTTCTTCGATGCTGCCGAGAAGGAAGCCCTGATGATCCTGCAGGCCGGGCCTGATGTGCTGCGTTTTACGCCCAGCCTGACCATTGATGAAGCTGATATCGACGAGGGTATGATGCGTTTCGAGCGGGCCGTCGCACGTGTAGTGAATGGCTGAGTAGTGGAAATCGATTGGCACGAGCGGTGGGTTCGTGCCGTATATCATGTGTTGTCCTGTATCTGCATGGGGAGTCGCGAGATGAGTGATGATTTGCAACTGATCGTGGAGCATGACGACGGAAGCGAAGAGCACCTGAGTTGCAGCCGTATGGCGATTGTCTGGCAAGGGCGCGAGCTCTGGATCCAGCAGGGCGACTTTGATCAATTGCTGATCGGAGTGGATGACGAGCAGGGCGATGTCGAATATGCCAATCTGCTGATGCGCCCCATGGCTACCAATCTGGTCAGTCTACAGTTGGAGTTCGAGCCGCACGAGGATGAGCATGTTCATGGGGCGGACTGTGATCACGAGCACTGATTGGGTTAACGAATGCACTTTGCTGAAGGTGCCTGGCTGTCGTCCTTTTTCGTAGGCTAGAGAAGACGACAGCCTGACAAGGCCTTCAGCTATTGGTGCGACCGTTTCCGCTGTTGCGGCCTGGGTTGACGTCCTGCCTTACGGGGTTAGTGACTGGAGTCGTACCTGGCAAGGTTTCCAGAGCGGAAAGCGGATCAGTGATGATTCCGGATTCTGCATGGGTCTCCGGGTTTCTTATCCGTCCCTTGGTGTTTGCGCCAATGCCGGTATCAATACTGCTGCGCGCCGGATTCTGCTGCAGACCAAGACCATGTTCGGCGTCCATCGAGCCGACTCCCAGATACTCGGGTTCGAGTGTCTGGTTGCGTCGGCCACGCAGTTCGTTGAGTGCCTGCTTGGCTCTACAGTGACCGGTCAAGCCACGTGTCAGTGCAGCACCGCCCAGTGCCAGCTCCAACAGTCCCCCCAAGCCACCGCGTCGTAGTCCTTTACCGATGAACAGTAGACCACCGGCGAGTGAAGCGGTACGTTCCCAGCCATGTACATTGTGTTCGGTAGCGTTGTTGGAAAGTGGATTTTTCATCGAATTTCCTCCTGCGTTTCATTAGCTGACTGTCCGCAAGCGAATTCCGTTCACGCCGCAGGTCGGATAGGGTGTGGTCTTGCAAGGTATTGATTCAACTATTATCTAGCGCAAGCACTTTAAGCAGAAATGCATATTCCAGTGCCACGTCGTGCAGGGCCTGGTAGCGACCACTCATCCCGCCGTGACCAGCGGAGAATTCAGTCTTGAGTAGCATTGACTTGCCATTGCTACGAGTGGCTCGCAGTTTGGCTATCCACTTCGCTGCCTCCCAGTACTGCACCCTACTGTCGTGATAGCCAGCTACAGCAAGCAGGGCTGGATAAGCCTGGGCGCGGACATTTTCGTAGGGGGCATAGGACTTGATGCGTTCGCGAGCTTCGGGTTGGTTCGGATCACCCCATTCGTCGTATTCGGTGACAGTCAATGGCAGATCGGGATTTTCCATGGTGTTAAGCACGTCGACGAAGGGTACTTCAGCGATTGCCGCACCGAACAGTTCCGGGCGCATATTGATTACCGCGCCGATCAACAAGCCGCCAGCACTGCCACCACTGATGGCCAGGCATTCAGGGGCAGTGTAGCCCGCTTCGATCAAGGCTTCGGCACAGGCGATGAAATCCTTGAAGGTATTCGGTTTGTGTTCCAGTTTGCCGGCGCGATACCAAGCTTCACCCAGATCGCCGCCGCCGCGGACATGAGCGATGGCAAAGATGAATCCGCGCTCCAGCAATGACAGGCGTGCATGTGAAAACCAAGGGTCTAGGCTATGTCCGTAGGCACCGTAGCCATAGAGGTAGAGCGGGGCGGGTTTGCCGAAGGTCCCGCGGCGGGCGACTAGGCTGATGGGGACCTGGACACCATCCGGAGCGTTGATCCAGATACGTCGGCTCTCGTAATCATCGGCATTGAAAGGGCCTTCTACCGGTGTTTCCTTTAGCACTTGTTGAGCACCATCGGCCAAATTCAATTGGCGAATCTGGGCCGGACGGTTGAGCGATTCGTAGCGTAGGCGGATTACCGGGCTATCGAATTCCAGGTGGAGTGCCTGCAGACTGTAGACGGCATCCGGTAGCTGTACGCGATAGGGTGAGCCACTTTGCGGGCGAACTTCGATGATCGTCAGGCCATTTTCTCGTAGGGTAAGCGTGATGGCATTGGCATTCAGGCTTGCATCTTCCAGCATGACTTGCGGATTGTGTGCAAGCAGCTCCTGCCAATGACTGCGCTCGGGGTGTTGTTCTGGAGCCTTGTAGAGTGCGAAATTCATACCGGCCTGGTTGCTGCGGATCAGCCAGCACCATTGGCCCTCATGAAGGCCATGATCGGGCGCGTATTCGTGCTCTTCCTCGCGCGGTGCCAGGCAGATCCACTGATTCTGTGGCTGATCTGCCGCTAGCACCCAGGCTTCGCTGGTGGTCTTGCTACCGGACAATATCACCAGTTGGTGTTCGGAGCTGGTGCGGTAGCAATGCACGAAGAAGCGCCCATCTTCTTCATGAAAGACTTCCGTACTGCCGATTTCGCCCAGACAATGGCGATGGATGCGATGCGGGCGATGGGTTTCGTCCAGTTCGCCGAAGAAAAGCGTCTGGTTGTCATTGGCCCAGGTCATGCTTCCGTCGCAGTTTTCGAAAGGCAGTGCTTCGAGAGTGCCACGGTCGAGATCCTTGACGTACAGCCGATAAATTTCATCGCCCTGGGTATCGGTGCTGTAGGCAAGCTTGCTTTGGTCCGGGCTGATGCTGATGGTGCCAAGCGAGAGGAAGCCGCCCTGGGCCAGCTCGTTGAGATCCAGCAGTAGCTGTTCTGCTTTTTCGTCGACTGCCAGTGAACTGTCTGCCGGTTTGGGGCAACGGTAATAGCGAGGATACTCGTCGCCGGCCGTAGTACGTCGATAATAGAGCCAGAAACCTTTGGGCGAGGGTAGTGACAGGTCGGTCTCGCGGATACGTCCCTTGATTTCCTGGAACAGCGTCTCGCGCAGTTCGGCCTGCCCGGCGAGTTCGGCTTCGAGATAAGTGTTTTCCGCCCGGAGATAGGCGAGAACTTCGGGAGCGTCCCGCTGTTCCAGCCAACGGTACGGATCGTCCTGGCTGTCGTCGACTCGGGCGATGGGGGCTGCGGGCATACAGGTCTCCAGATGGGGCGGTGGATGGATTTCATGGCTGCCGCGGAGGCATTCTGGTTTCTGGTCGCGAATTTTCGAAAGTGCCGGGCAGTGTATAGATGTGTGCTGGGTTTTCGTCATTGACGTAGTACCTGCTCAGGCAGTTCCGTGCAGTAGGGTTGTCGCATTGGCTGGCTGTACTCGTAGCGATCCGGATCGCACTGTGGTCGATTGACAAGTGATGGCTTTTCACTGATGTTCTGCGGCTCATGAGTCAAACGGCCGTATGAATCGATTGTTCCCAAAGCGGTCGAGGCAAGTACAAGTACTATGCACGGTCACAGCGCTGTCGCATCGACAAGAAGGCGGGCGGCATGAAACATTCAGCTTCCATTTCGTGGAGATCGGTTGATGATTTACGCAGGTAAAGCCATCACGCTACAGGCCCTCGAAGGCGATATCGTCGAACTGAAGTTCGATCTCGAAGGCGTATCCGTGAACAAGTTCAGCCGGCTGGTGCTGGAAGAGCTGCGCCAAGCGGTCGATGTGCTCAAGAGCGAGGCTTCGATCAAGGGCGTGCTGCTCACCAGCGGTAAGGATATGTTCATCGTCGGTGCCGATATCACCGAATTCCTCGATGCCTTCAAATTGCCTGACGAGGAACTGAAGGCCAGCAACCTTGCCGTCAACGCGATCTTCAGTGACCTGGAGGACTTGAGCATACCCACGCTGGTCGCCATCAATGGCATGGCGTTGGGCGGGGGATTCGAAATCTGCCTGACTTGCGATTTCCGGGTCATGGCTAGCACAGCCAAGGTCGGGTTGCCGGAAACCAAGCTGGGTATCTACCCCGGCTGGGGTGGCACTGTGCGCCTGCCACGCCTGATTGGCGTGGATAATGCTGTAGAGTGGATCGCCTCGGGCAAGGAAAAAAATGCCGACGAAGCATTGAAGATGGCGGCAGTGGACGTGGTGGTTGTACCTGAATTGCTGCGTGAGGCTGCCTTGGATTTACTCAGCCGCGCCATCTCCGGTGAGTTCGATTACCGGGCCAGGCGCCAGCCGAAGCTGGAGAAGCTCAAGCTGAACCAGATCGAGCAGATGATGGCCTTCGAAAGCTGCAAGGGCTTTGTCGCTGCCCAGGCTGGTCCACATTATCCGGCACCACTGGAAGCGATCAAAACCATGCAGAAGGCTGCCGGTTTTGGGCGCGAGAAAGCCTTGGAAGTGGAGGCTGCAGGATTCGTCAAGTTAGCCAAGACTTCGGTAGCGGAAAGCTTGGTCGGCCTGTTTCTCAACGATCAGGAACTGAAGAAAAAAGCTAAAAAACTTGACAGCCTGGCCCACGAGGTCAAGTTGGCCGCAGTGCTTGGTGCCGGCATCATGGGGGGCGGTATCGCCTACCAGTCGGCGGCGAAGGGAACGCCAATCCTGCTGAAGGATCTTCGCGAAGAGGCTCTACAACTGGGGCTGTCGGAAGCAGCCAAGCTGTTGGACAAACGGGTCGAGAAAGGCCGCATGACATCTGCCCAGATGGCCGAAGCGCTTAATGGTATTCGGCCGACACTATCGTATGGTGATTTCGGTACTGTCGATATCGTGGTTGAAGCCGTGGTGGAGAACCCCAAGGTCAAGCAGGCGGTACTGGCCGAAGTCGAAATAAAGGTCAAGGACGACACCATTCTGGCCTCCAATACGTCGACCATTTCCATCACCCATCTGGCCAAGGCGCTCAAGCGCCCAGAAAACTTCTGCGGGATGCACTTCTTCAATCCGGTACACATGATGCCGCTGGTTGAAGTGATTCGTGGCGAAAAAAGTAGCGATGCAGCCATTGCAACCACCGTCGCCTATGCCCGGAAGATGGGCAAGAATCCTATTGTGGTCAATGATTGCCCCGGTTTTCTGGTCAACCGCATCCTGTTTCCGTACTTCGGTGGTTTCGCCAGGCTGGTTGGTTCCGGGATCGACTTCATCCGCATCGACCGTCTGATGGAGCGCTTCGGCTGGCCCATGGGGCCGGCCTACCTGCTGGATGTGGTTGGTATCGATACGGCCGTCCATGCCCGCAATGTGATGGCGCAGGGGTTTCCCGAACGCATGCAGGAGGAGCAGCCTTCCGCTATCGACGCACTGTACGAGGCCAATCGCCTGGGCCAGAAGAATGGCAAGGGGTTCTATGCCTATACCCTCGATAAGGGCGGCAAGCCGAAGAAAGCGCTCGATGAAAGTGTCAATGCCGTCCTGGCACCGGTCATCCATGAGGCGCGTGAATGGAGCGATGAGGATATCGTCAACCTGATGCTGTTGCCGCTGTGCCTGGAAGCTGTACGCTGTCTTGAAGAGGGAGTCGTCGAAACGGCCGCCGAAGTGGATATGGGCTTGGTTTACGGTATCGGTTTTCCGCCGTTCCGTGGGGGCGCCTTGCGCTACATCGACTCCATCGGCACGGCTGATTTCGTGGCTTTGGCCGACCGCTACGCCGAACTCGGCCCCTTGTACCAGCCGACTGCGAAGCTTCGTGAAATGGCCGCCAAGGGCCAGCGCTTCTACGGTCAATCGAGCGAGAATCAGATATGAGCCTGAATCCAAGAGATGTCGTCATAGTCGATTTCGGCCGGACGCCGATGGGCCGTTCCAAGGGCGGCATGCATCGCAACACGCGTGCCGAGACGCTATCGGCCACTTTGATCGACGCATTGCTTGAACGTAACCCCAAAGTCAATCCAGCCGAAATCGAGGATGTGATCTGGGGGTGCGTCAATCAGACCATGGAGCAGGGCTGGAACATCGCGCGCATGGCGGCCTTGATGACGCGCATTCCCCATGGTTGTGGTGCGCAGACCATCAGCCGGCTATGCGGATCGTCCATGAGTGCGCTGCATATTGCCGCCCAGGCGATCATGACCGGCAATGGTGATGTATTTGTTGTCGGTGGTGTCGAGCATATGGGCCATGTCGGCATGCTGCATGGCGTCGACCCCAATCCCCAGTTGTCTCTCTATACTGCCAAGGCCTCGGGCATGATGGGGTTGACGGCAGAGATGCTCGGCAAGATGCATGGAATCAGCCGCGAGCAACAGGACCTGTTCGGCCTGCGTTCTCACCAACGTGCCTGGCAAGCGACCCAGGAAGGGCATTTCGCGGATGAAATCATTCCTTGGCAGGGATATGACGAAAAAGGCTTTCTGAAAATTTTCGCACAGGACGAGACCATTCGTCCGGAGACGACCCTGGAAGGGTTGGCGGCGCTCAAGCCGGTGTTCGACCCCAAAAATGGTACGGTAACTGCCGGTACCTCGTCGCAGATCACCGATGGTGCATCCTGCATGATCGTGATGTCCGCCCAGCGCGCCCAGGATCTGGACATCCAGCCGCTGGCCAGGATTCGGGCCATGGCCGTGGCTGGTGTGGATCCGGCGATCATGGGGTACGGTCCGGTTCCTGCGACGCAAAAGGCGCTCAAGCGCGCCGGCCTGAATTTGGCAGATATCGACCATCTGGAGCTGAACGAAGCATTTGCGGCGCAGGCGCTGGCGGTGCTGAAAGATCTCAAGTTGCTCGATAAACTGGATGACAAAATCAATCTTCATGGTGGCGCAATTGCTTTGGGGCACCCATTCGGCTGCTCTGGCACGCGTATTTCCGGCACGCTGCTGAATGTGATGAAGCAGCATGGCGGAACCCTCGGCATCGCTACCATGTGCATAGGGCTGGGGCAGGGGATCAGCACAGTCTTCGAGCGTGTCTAGGTTAAATGATCGAGAGCTGCCAGATGTAGCTTCAGCCGGGGCGTTAGCGTCATTGCCCATGCCGCGAATATTGGGCTTGTGTCGTGATCTGGTATTGCGAGACGGAAATGCTGAGTACGATCTTTTTAGATACACCGTTGGCGATATTTATCGAGGCGATGGAGCCGGATGGCGAAGCCGGACAGGATTCTTTTCAGGTTCGTTTGTTGTGATGCAGAGCCAGCGCTACGCTTGACCTCTGCTCCATCGCCACTATATATAGCGGGGCTTCCGATATGTTCGCCTCAAATTCGATTCAGGAATATTCCGATCCATGGGTAAATCGCTGGTCATTGTGGAATCACCGGCCAAGGCCAAGACCATCAACAAATACTTGGGCAGCCAATATGTGGTGAAGTCCAGCGTCGGCCATATCCGCGACCTTCCAACCAGTGGTTCATCTACCACCCGGGAGCCGGTCAAGCGAACCAAGGCTGCCACCGAGAATGCGGTGCCACCCAAGGAAAAGGCTCGGCGACAGCTCTTCACCCGCATGGGGGTTGATCCAGAACATGACTGGAAGGCTCACTACGAGATCCTGCCGGGCAAGGAAAAGGTCATCGACGAGCTGCGCCGCCTGGCCCAGGAAGCCGATACCATTTATCTCGCAACCGACTTGGATCGCGAAGGCGAGGCTATTGCCTGGCACCTGCGGGAAGCTATCGGGGGTGACGATAGCCGCTACAAGCGCGTGGTCTTCAACGAAATCACCAAGAAAGCGATTCAGGATGCCTTTTCCCAGCCGGGCAATCTGGATATCAACCGGGTCAATGCGCAGCAGGCCAGGCGCTTCCTCGACCGGGTAGTGGGTTACATGGTCTCGCCACTGCTCTGGCAGAAGATCGCCCGGGGGCTGTCTGCTGGCCGGGTGCAATCGGTGACGGTGAAGCTGGTGGTCGAGCGGGAGCGGGAAATTCGTGCCTTCGTGCCGGAAGAGTACTGGGAGATTCACGCTGACCTTTCCACCCTACACAATGCCAAGGTGCGTTTCGAAGTGGCGCGGGAGAATGGCGAGCCATTCAAGCCACTGAGCGAAGCCCAGGCCAAGGCAGCTCTGGAAAAGCTCAAGGCGGCAAGCTATGTAGTTGCCAAGCGTGAAGACAAGCCCACCACCAGTAAACCGTCTGCGCCTTTTATCACCTCGACCCTGCAGCAGGCAGCCAGTACCCGCCTTGGTTTCGGTGTGAAGAAGACCATGATGATGGCTCAGCGTCTTTACGAAGCAGGTCACATCACTTATATGCGTACCGACTCCACCAATCTTTCGGCCGATGCCTTGGAGATGGCGCGCGGTTTCATCGAAGGCGAATTCGGCACCAAATACCTGCCCGGCAAGGCCAATGTCTATGCCAGCAAGGAAGGTGCGCAGGAAGCGCACGAGGCGATCCGGCCGTCCGATGTCAATCTCCGACCGGGGCAATTATCCGGTATGGAACGGGATGCCGAGCGTCTTTACGATTTGATCTGGCGCCAGTTCGTGGCTTGTCAGATGACCCCTGCCGAGTATCTGTCGACCAATGTCGCCGTAGCCGCTGGCGACTTCGAACTGCGCGCCAAAGGCCGCATCCTCAAGTTCGATGGTTACACCCGGGTTATGCCGCAACAGAGCAAAGCCGGGGAAGACGATGTACTGCCGGAGATGAACAAGGGTGAGCCAATGAAGCTGCTCAAACTTGATCCAAGCCAACATTTCACCAAGCCGCCGGCGCGCTATTCGGAAGCAAGCCTGGTCAAGGAGATGGAAAAGCGTGGCATAGGTCGACCATCGACCTATGCAGCGATCATCTCGACCATTCAGGATCGAGGTTACGTCTCCATCAATAATCGCCGTTTCTATGCGGAGCGAATGGGCGAGATCGTTACCGAGCGCTTGTCGGAAAGTTTCAATGACCTCATGGACTACGGCTTTACCGCCACCATGGAGGAAAATCTCGATGATGTCGCTCAGGGCGAGCGCGATTGGAAGAACCTGCTTGATGAATTCTATGGCGATTTTCGCAACAAGCTGGAGATTGCCGAATCCAGCGAGAAGGGCATGCGCGCCAACCAGCCGACTCTGACCGATATTCCCTGTAAGGTTTGTGGCCGGCCAATGATGATTCGAACGGCATCCACCGGTGTTTTCCTGGGCTGCTCTGGCTATAGCCTGCCGCCGAAGGAACGCTGCAAGGCCACCATCAACCTGGTTCCGGGTGGCGAAATTGCAGCCGACGACGAGGGCGAATCCGAATCGCGTGTTCTACTCGGCAAGCATCGCTGCCCTATCTGCAGCAGTGCGATGGAGCCTTATCTGCTGGACGAGAAACGCAAGTTGCATATCTGTGGCAACAACCCTGATTGTCCGGGTTTCGAAGTTGAGGAAGGGCAGTTCCGTATCAAGGGTTATGAAGGTCCGAGCCTTACCTGCGACAAATGCGGCAGTGAGATGCAGCTCAAGACAGGTCGTTTCGGTAAGTTTTTCGGCTGCACCAATGCTGATTGCAAGAACACCCGCAAGCTGTTGAAGAACGGCGAGCCGGCACCGCCAAAGATGGATGCTGTACCGATGCCCGAGCTGCGCTGCGAAAAGGTCGACGATACCTATGTGCTGCGCGATGGTGCTTCAGGTCTTTTCCTCGCGGCGAGCCAGTTTCCGAAGAATCGGGAAACCCGTGCGCCATTGATCAGCGAGTTGCTGCCGCATCGCGACGAGATTGATCCCAAGTATCATTATCTACTCGAGGCGCCACAGCAGGATCCTGAAGGTCGTCCGGCGGTCATCCGCTTCAGCCGCAAGACCAAGGAGCAGTACGTACAATCTGAAGTGGAAGGCAAGCCTACCGGTTGGCGGGCATTCTACACAGGCGGAGAGTGGAAGGTGACGGACAAGGATAAGTAGACGAACCGGTTGCGGCTTGCCGTAACCGGCTTTGCGTGTGTGTCCTGGCGACAACAGTACGCGTCGAGTCATTATTCCGGAGAGCTTTTCATGGCCCATGAGTTCTATACACGTACGAACCAGAAGATCTATTTCGCCGGTCTCTCCCTGGAAAACTGGCGCAAAGCTGCGACCGGTGGCTTGGTTGGTGACATGGGTAAAATCCAGGCCGAGCGGGAAGCCAGTCTCTTTCATCTCTATGGTGCCTTGCTCGGGCTCTGCCATGAAATTCTGGGCTTCTATCGTTCGCCGGCTATCAGCGCGAAGCGGGTCGAAAAGATCCTGACCCGCTCGACCCTGGAAACGACACCCTGCCCAGAGCTTTCCGAGCTATTGGAGTTGTCGCGCAATCCGACGACATGGCTGGCCAACCTGCTGACACAGCATGCCCAGCTTTACCAGCCGCCGCATGCTTCGCGTGAGCCCAAGAGCAACCCCGATATGGAAATAATCGAGGCAGTGAACTTGGCCGAAGAGGCGTTGGTCATCCTTAATGAATACGAGGAAATGGAAAGCTGGCGCAAGCAGCTCAAAGAGTTGACGTTGCGTTTCCGTGAGTCGATGACCGAATGGTAGATAAAGGCATGTAATGGAATCCCTGAAATGCGTCGATAGGATGGTATGACAGAAATATGCACCTGATTTTTCAATTGGGCAAAAACCTGTTCCAATACCAGTCGACTGTTACAATACCTGCCTTGATAGGGAGATGACTCATGCCTACGTCTTTTCTTGAAATTGTCGAATTACCGGACGGACGCTTGGTGCTCCGCCGCGCCGAAGACGAAGCTGTGCTGGTCACGCTGGATTTCTCCGATCAGGCCAAACAGTTTCTGCAAGGGCAGCATGTTGAAGTTGCCAAAGCCATGTTCAGTACGGGCGTGCAGATGGCCGGACGTATGACCGATGGCGAACAGGATGAGCTCGAGGGAGAAGACGAGCCACGCGTATTGCACTGAAGGCCGAAATCATTAGTTGCATATGCCGGGAGAGAAGCCGGCAGGTTCAGTTTCATCCAGTCAATTACCCAGGAGAGGACAAAAATCAGCCGGCATTGGCGCTAGTTCATCACTACGGCATAAGCTGGGCGCCAGTCACGTTCAGCGTCGAATGACACCAACGCTTAATCCTTCGATCACCAGATCCTGAGTCTTCAGGTCTACTACGATCGGATCGAACTCTGGATTTTCCGCCAACAACATGACCTTGTCACCGTCGCGCTTGAAGCGCTTGACCGTAACGTCGTTATCCAACCTGGCCACGACAATCTGGCCATTGCGGGCTTCGTTGGTCGCATGCACGGCAAGCAGATCGCCATCGAGAATGCCGGCATCCTTCATGCTCATGCCTTTTACTCTAAGCAGGAAATCCGCCCGCGGATGAAACAGACCCGGATCTATCTGGCAGGATTGCTCGATATGTTGCTGCGCCAGGATTGGCGAACCTGCGGCAACGCGGCCGATAATGGGCAGGCCCTGATCTTTTACAGCAGCAGATTCGAGCTCTGGGATGCGAATCCCACGTGAAGCCCCGGGGGTGATTTCGATCGCACCTTTGCGGGCCAGTGCCTTGAGATGATCTTCGGCAGCATTGGGAGATTTGAAACCGAGCTTTTGGGCAATTTCCGCACGGGTGGGTGGATAGCCGTTTTCTTCAAGGCTGCACCTGATGAATGCAAGGATTTCGGATTGTCGGGGCGTCAGCTTGATCATTGTCTGAAACTTCTGTTTCTTATGAAAGTATGCCTGTGATTGTATACAGTATTTCTGTCTTGACAACGCGTATTCGCTGAATCGGGTAAGGGCCTCACTGGACCAGGCCGTGCCGTTATGCCGCAATCGTTGAAAGTCAGACGCAGAAATTATAAATGCTGATGGGTTACAATTTATTGCATCACGCGAAATGGGACGATTATGAATCCTGTCGAAAATATCCATATGAGTAATTGGAACTCGGGGTTGACACCGGAGACCGCCGCACGGGCTCTGGATGCCTTGGAATCCGGCAGCGTTCTGCGTTTGCAACTACCATTTCCATTGCTCGATCAGGAAAGTGACCTGTTGTCGCCGGGGCTGCTCAGCGGTGCTCGCAAGAACATCAGCTACAATTCCGACGACGGTAGCCTGAAAGGATGTGTGAACGATCCGCAGTTGGAGTTGTGTGTTCGCGGGCTGCTCGAACGTTACAACAGCCTTACCCGGCAACTTGCCGATACGCTGTTCGTTCCCTATCGCGGACACTTGCAGGTTGGGCGTACCAGCTATCGTCCTGCCGAGATCGCTGGACGTAAATCCAGTTCATGGCGACGCGACGATACCCGGCTGCATATTGACGCTTTCCCGGCTACTCCGGTCAGTGGCCGTCGATTGCTGCGTTTCTTCCACAACCTGAATCCGCATGACTCTCGCCGCTGGATTGTCGGCGAGCCTTTTCCAGAGCTGGCGCGGCACTTTTTCTCGCTTATGCCGAAGCCGAGTGTCTTACAGGCGCGTTTGCTGGCGTTCATGCAGGTTACTCGATCGCTGCGCAGCAGTTATGACCATTACATGCTGCAATTGCATGATCGAATGAAAGCCGATCTTGACTATCAGGCCAAAGTGCCAAAGATCCCGGTCGAATTCGCTCCCGGGGAAACCTGGATCGTTTATTCGGATCAAGCATCGCATGCGGTTCTCAGTGGCCGTTTCATGTTGGAGCAGACGTTTTATCTACCTGTGGACAACATGGCTTATCCGGAGCGTTCACCGTTGCGTGTCCTTGAAGGTCTGGCAGGACATACTCTGGTCTGAATTTCAACAACGTGGCCGAGTACAAGGTTGTGCCCGACAATTTCGGTAGTCGGAACAGGGTTTGGGTGACGTTGACTCGAATGAAGCCGGACGATAGTTTTAAACGGCTGTTCGCTTCCTGGGGAGAGTCATGGCGCAGTCTGAAACCGTGCGGCGCATTTTGGATGCTGCCGAACAGCTGTTCGCCGAGAAAGGTTTCGCTGAAACTTCGCTGCGTTCGATCACCAGCAAGGCAAATGTAAATCTTGCGGCAGTGAACTATCACTTCGGCTCGAAGAAGGCGCTGATCCAGGCGGTCTTTTCACGCTTTCTCAACCCCTTTTGTGCCAGTCTCGAGCGCGAACTGGATCGTCGCGAAACGCTGCGACCCACAAAAATCGCCTCGATCGAGGAGTTGCTCGAGATGCTGGTCGAGCAAGCGCTGGTCGCCAGACTCGGCCGAGACGACGATCTTTCGACCTTCATGCGCTTGGTTGGGCTGGCTTTCAGCGAAAGCCAGGGCCACCTGCGCTATTACCTTAATGATATGTATGGCAGGGTTTTCCGACGATACATGGCGCTAGTTCAAGAAGCAGCCCCGCAGATACCGCCGGTCGAACTGTTCTGGCGAGTATATTTCATGCTGGGAGCCTCGGCTTTCAGCATGTCCGGCAGTAAAGCCTTGCAGGCGATGATGCAAAGCGATTTCGGTATCGATATTTCTATCGATAAGGTAATTAAAATGATGGTGCCTTTCCTGGCCGCAGGTATGCGAGCGCCGAGCAGTTTGCTGGAATCGTCGCTGATCGACGCACAAGCGTGCCTGTGCAAGTCGCCTTCACGGTCGACCAAGCCTTGATATCCCCCTATGAAGCCAGGTTGCGCATGAATTTTCTCGATCTGCTGCATATTTCCCTTACCGATCAGGTGCTCTACGGTTTTTCTGCCGGCAGGTTGGTGGTGCGCTTGCCGGTATCGACTGCTCTGAATGGAGCCGGCGAGCTCAATGGCTCCAATTGCACGCCGCGTGGTTTGCACCAGGTGCGCGCGTGTATTGGTGCCGGGCTGCCTACCGGTGCAGTGCTGCGCGGGCGGCGCTGGACCGGCGAGATCTGGTCTAGCGAGTTGCACGAAGCCTTTCCCGGTCGCGACTGGATTCTCTCCCGTATTCTCTGGCTCAGCGGTTGCGAGCCAGGGTTCAATCGTATGGGCAAGGTGGATACCTTTCGCCGTTATATCTATTTGCACGGCACGGCAGATGTCGAGCCGATGGGCGTGCCGCTTTCGCATGGGTGCATTCGGCTGCGTAACAGCGATCTGATCGAGCTTTTCCCGAAGGTTCCGGTACATTGCCCGGTGCGTATCGAGCAAGCATCCTGCCCGACGTGGTTGCAAGCTGTCATCGAATAAGGATTTAGCAATGCAAGGCTCTTTGATGCTGGATATCGCCGGCACCTGGCTGACTGCCGAAGATCGTCATCTGTTGCGTCAGCCGGAAGTAGGAGGACTGATTCTCTTTGCCCGCAACGTCGAGCACCCGTTGCAGGTTCTTGATTTGTGCCGCTCGATTCATGCCATACGGCCAGATTTGCTGTTGGCGGTGGATCAGGAGGGCGGGCGTGTCCAGCGCTTGCGCCAGGGATTCGTCAGGCTACCGCCCATGTGCAGTTTTGCCGGACGGTCGAACGCCGCGGAACTGGCCAGAGCCTGTGGCTGGCTGATGGCAACCGAGGTGCTGGCAGTCGGGCTGGATTTCAGCTTTGCACCGGTGCTGGATCTGGATCACCAGCGCAGTGCGGTAATCGGGACGCGGGCCTTCGAGGCCAATCCTGAGCGAGCCATAGCGTTGATCAGTGCCTTTATCGAGGGGATGCATGCCGCTGGTATGGCTTCGACCGGCAAGCACTTTCCGGGGCATGGTTGGGCTGAGGCAGATTCGCATGTGGCGATTCCAGTGGATGAGCGCAGCCTCGAAACCATTCGTGGCCACGACTTGCTGCCTTTCGCCAGGCTCGCCCACCAACTCGATGGCGTGATGCCGGCCCATGTAATTTTCCCGCAGGTCGACGCACAGCCGGCCGGCTTTTCCAGACGCTGGTTGCAGGACATCCTGCGTAGCGAGCTGGGTTTTACCGGAGTGATTTTCAGCGACGATCTATCCATGGCTGGCGCGCATGTCGCTGGCGATGCCGGGGAGCGTATTCAGGCAGCCTTGCAGGCCGGTTGCGACATGGGGCTGGTCTGCAACGACCGGGCCGCCGCCGAGCTGGCATTGAGCCGCCTGCAAAAGTTGGGCGTCACCCCTTCGCCGACACTGGCGAGCATGGCTTGCCGCGCTCGGGTCGGGCGTGATTACAAGCAGAATCCACGTTGGCTGGAAGCGCTTGGCCTGCTGCGTGCCGCCGATCTGATCGATCCGTGAACCCACTGTTTTTCAGGAGTTTTTCATGACTGTCCACGCCATCATCGGCGGTACCGGGCTGACCGAGCTGAACGGTCTTTCCCTGCGCGATGCGTTTTTTCAGGAAACCCCCTACGGCCCGCCGTCCGCCAATATCCTGCGGGGAGAGTATGCCGGGCATGAGGTGCTGTTTCTTGCCCGGCATGGGCATCCACACCGGATTCCGCCGCATCAGGTCAACTATCGGGCCAATCTCTGGGCGCTCAAGCAAGCCGGAGCTCAGGCCGTGCTGGCCGTGAATGCGGTGGGTGGTATTCATGCCGCAATGGGAGCCGGGCATTTCTGCGTGCCACACCAGTTGATCGATTACACCTACGGGCGCGAGCACACGTTTTTCGCTGGTGACCTGGAGCATGTCACCCATATCGATTTCAGCTATCCTTACGATGAAGCGCTGCGCAAATACTTGATTGCTGCCCTGGCGGCCGAAGGTTATGACTTCAGCGGGCATGGCGTGTATGGCTGCACCCAGGGGCCGCGTCTGGAAACCGCGGCGGAAGTGGTGCGGCTCGAGCGTGATGGGTGCGATATCGTGGGGATGACCGGTATGCCGGAGGCAGCCCTGGCACGCGAGCTGGAGTTGCCCTATGCCTGTCTGGCTTTGGTGGTCAACCCGGCGGCAGGTAAAGCGACTGGCGTGATCACCATGGCCGAGATCGAGGCTGCTTTGGCCGAAGGCATTGGCAAGGCGCGCAAGGTTCTGGCGCGAGTATTGGCCGGATCGGCCTGATTTGCTGAAATATTCAGGGCAACGGTGCCAATAGTGCATCGATGTCGCTCTGTTCCAGTTGCCAGTCGCTGCTGCCGTCCTGTTCCAGTACGTTAGCGGCGAGCGCTGCCTTGCGTTTCTGCAACTGCTGGATCTTTTCTTCCACCGTGCCGCGCGCGATCAACTTGTAGACGAACACAGGCTTGTCCTGCCCAATACGGTAAGCGCGGTCGGTCGCCTGGTCCTGGGCTGCCGGATTCCACCAGGGGTCATAGTGGATGACGGTGTCGGCGGCGGTCAGGTTGAGCCCGGTCCCGCCGGCCTTGAGGCTGATCAGAAACAGCTGCACTTCGCCGTTCTGGAAGCGTTTCACGGGGGTGCGGCGGTCACTGGTCTTGCCGGTGATCTGGACATAGTGCAGGCCGCGTTGCTCCAGTTCCTCGCCGATCAGGGCCAGCATCGAGGTGAATTGCGAAAACAGCAGTACGCGACGCCCCTCGGCCAGTAGTTCTTCGAGCATTTCCAGCAGGCTGTCCAGCTTGCCAGAGCTGCCACCGCTCGGCCGCTTGGTCATTGTCTTGATCAGGCGCAGATCACAGCAAACCTGCCGTAATCGCAGCAGGGCATCGAAGATGACGAGCTGGCTGCGGGCCAGCCCCTTGTGTTCGATTTCGTCGCGAACCTTGCGGTCCATGGCCAAGCGCACGGTCTCGTAGAGATCGCGTTGCGCCGGACTGAGTTCGACCCAGTGCACGATTTCGTTTTTTGGTGGCAATTCGCTGGCCACGTCTTCCTTCCTGCGTCTGAGCAGGAAGGGTTTGATCCGTGCGCTGAGGTGCTGCAAGCGGGTATTGTCGCCGTGCTTTTCGATCGGGGTGCGATAGTCGCGCTTGAAGGTGGCCGTGTCGCCCAGCCAGCCTGGCATGAGGAAGTGGAATAGCGACCAGAGTTCGCCCAGGTGATTTTCCAGGGGGGTGCCGGTCAGGCACAGGCGATGTCGTGTAGGAAGCCGACTGACAGCCAGGGCCGCTTTGCTGGAGGCGTTCTTGATGTTCTGCGCCTCGTCGAGAATCAGCAGGTGCAGGGGATGTTCGGCCAGCTTTTCGATATCTCTGGGCAGTAGGGCATAGGTGGTCAGCAGCAGGTCGTAGCTGGCGAGCTGGCCGAAATATTGCTGCCTGGCCGGACCATGCAGGGTGAGTAGCTTGAGTTGCGGGGCGAAACGGGCGGCCTCGTCTTCCCAATTAGGAATCAGGCTGGTGGGCATGACCACCAATGCCGGTCGGTCGAGCCTGCCGGCCTGTTTTTCCGTCAGCAGGTGAGCCAGTGTCTGCAGCGTTTTACCCAGCCCCATGTCGTCGGCGAGGATGCCGCCGATTTCCAGGGTGCGCAGGGTTTGCATCCAGCGCAGGCCTTCCAGTTGATAGGGCCGCAGCTCGGCCTGCAAGCCTGCCGGTGTTGTCACTGCCTGCTGGCGGTAGTCGCGCAGGCGGCGGGCAAAGTCGAGCAGCTGTTCACCGCCCCGCCAGTGCAGATCGAGCCTGTCGAGCTGGGCGAGGCGCGCGGCATCGGCGCGGCGCATGCGTAGTGTCGGTTCGCTTGATTGTTCGCGCAGGTGGAACTCGGCAAGCAGGCCCAGGATAGGTTTCAGGCGCCCGAAAGGCAGTGCTACCTGTGGTGCGTGAGCGTCATCGGCGCGTTTGTGCAGTTGCAAGCGCAGCGGTTCGTCATCGTTTTTGCGAGCAAGAAAGGTAGGGTCGAGCAAGGTCGGTGTGGAGCGGATCACCTTGAGCAGGATCGGCAGCAGACTGAGACGTTCGCCTTTCACCACGATGCCTACTTCCAGATCGAACCAACTCGATTCGCTGGATTCCGTCACGTCCGCATACCAGTCATCCACCGTCAGCAGCTCGAAATTGAAGCCGGGCTGGATATCGATCCGCCAGCCCTGGCTGCGCAGAAGAGGCAACTGTTCCTGGGCGAAGCGCAGCCAGGCCGCGTCGTTGGGCAGCTCGTACATTTCTGCCGAGTCTTTGGGCAAGGCCTGGCTCTGGCGCAAGGCAGGGCTGAAACCGAGCGCCTGCAGCTCCTGGCGCAAGGCCTGCTCGCTTTTTGGCTGGCGAGCGATGCTCAGAGAGTGCTCATCCGTTCTGTAGCGGATTTGTTCACCGGCCTTGGCCTTGCCCCAGACACGAATGTCGGCATATAGAAAACTGAGGCCGGCCCGATGCTGCTGTTCATTGACCATGCGCCTGTTACCGGGCTGGTAATTGATGAAACGATGGGTACCAAGGCTGAGTTGGGCAGTCGGTTGCAGATCGTCGAGAGACGTTTCTTCGGTTGCGTCAGCTGCCGATTGACTGGCTGGTGGCGAATGCTGCTTGGAAGCGTCGGACATTTCGCGGGCCTGTGTTTGCTTAAAGTCGGGTTACCTGGATCAGCAAGCCCAGGCTGCCATGATCCAGGTAATACAGCTCGCCCGAATGTAGCAGGCGCATTTTCTGGATCAGGCTTTCGGTACCGATGAGCCGACCCTGGGTATCAAAACGATTGACCCAGAAACTGGCGTCGGCATCGATCTGTTTCGTTACATTGAGGCGCAGTTTGCCCTGCACCGGAAAAAGCTCGAGCCGGGGATTTGTGCCATGTACGGCAATATTCACCGGTATCTCGGACAATTCTTGCCGCCAGGCCTTGTGCAGCAGGATCGTGTAGCCCTTTTCGGCGGTCAGGCCCAGGGTTTTCTGCACCAGCCTGGGGGCTTGAAGATTGCTTGCAGCGAGCGGCTCGGTACCCTGCGCCCAGTCGTCAGGTGCCGGCTGGCCGTTGTCCAGTGGGGCATGCGTATACCGGAAAAAGACCAGCTCGACGTGAAAAAACTGCTCGGCCTGCGCCAGTGGACTGCCCAACGTTAGAAGAGCAAGAAAAAGGCGCATCCCTTTCATTCGTTTTTGTCCGCAGGATTAAGGCGTTCCACGAGAGCTTCGAGGATATCGAAGCGATCTTCCGGACGCTCCATGGGTACCTGGAACTTGAATAGCGTAGCGCCTTCCAGTCGATAGCGGTTGGGCTGTGTCTGGATCAGTTTGACCAGAACCAGCGGATCAACGCAGGTGTTGCCGGTGAATTCGATGCGCCCACCCTGCGGCCCGGCATCGATTTTGGCGATTCCCAGTCGTTCGGCATGCTGTTTCAATGCCGTCAGGCGCATCAGGTTCTTGGTCGGTTCGGGCAACAGGCCGAAACGGTCGATCATCTCGACCTGCAGTTCTTTCAGTGAATCTGTGCTTTCTGCCGAAGCGATGCGTTTGTAAAGAATCAGTCGGGCATGCACATCTGGCAGGTAGTCCTCGGGAATCAGTGCCGGCACGCGTAGATTGATGTCCACGCCGCTACCCAGTGGCTGCTCCAGGTTCGGCTCCTCGCCCTTGCGGATGGCCTTGACCGCGCGTTCCAGCATTTCCATGTAAAGCGTGAAGCCGACGGCCTGGATCTGTCCGCTCTGACCTTCGCCGAGCAACTCGCCAGCACCGCGAATTTCCAGATCGTGAGTAGCGAGGATGAAACCGGCACCCAGGTCCTGGGCACCAGCGATAGCCTCTAGGCGCTTTTGCGCATCGTCGGTCATCTGCTTTTTCGGTGGCGTGAGCAGATAGGCGTAGGCCTGGTGGTGGCTACGACCGACACGACCACGCAGTTGATGCAACTGGGCCAGGCCGAACTTGTCGGCGCGCTCGATGATGATGGTGTTGGCGCTGGGCACGTCGATGCCGGTCTCGATGATGGTCGAGGCCACCAGCACGTTGAAGCGTTTGTGGTAGAAGTCGCTCATCACGTGCTCGAGGTCGCGCTCGCGCATCTGCCCGTGGCCGATGGCGATGCGTGCTTCGGGCACCAGTTCGGCCAGATCGCGGGCGCATTTCTCGATGCTTTTGACTTCGTTGTGCAGATAATAGACCTGGCCGCCGCGCAGCAGCTCGCGCAGCAGCGCTTCCTTGATCACGGCGTTTTGCTGTTCCATGACGAAGGTGCGTACCGATAACCGGCGCGCGGGCGGCGTGGCGATGATCGACAGGTCACGCATGCCGGAAACCGCCATGTTCAGGGTACGCGGGATCGGTGTGGCAGTCAGCGTAAGGATATCCACCTCGCTGCGCAGAGCTTTTAGCTGCTCCTTGTGGCGTACGCCGAAACGGTGCTCTTCGTCGATGATCGCCAGGCCCAAATTCTTGAACTTCACATCGCCTTGCAGCAGCTTGTGCGTGCCGATGACGATATCGATCTTGCCTTCGGCCAACTCGGCGATGGCCTTGTCTACATCTTTGGCCGATTTGAAGCGGCTCATGACCTCGACCGTCACCGGCCAGTCGGCAAAGCGGTCGCGAAAGCTGTTGTAGTGCTGTTGGGCGAGCAGGGTGGTGGGTACCAGCACGGCAACCTGGCGGCCGCTGTGGACAGCGATGAACGCGGCGCGCATGGCAACTTCGGTCTTGCCGAAGCCGACATCGCCGCAGACCAGGCGATCCATGGGCTTGGCGGCAAGCATATCGGTGCGTACTGCCTCGATGGCCGTTTGTTGGTCGGGGGTTTCCTCAAAGGGGAAACCGGCACTGAAGGTTTCGTAGTCGGCTGTCGGATCCATGAAGGCGAAGCCCTTGCGGGCGGCGCGGCGGGCATAGATATCGAGCAGTTCGGCGGCTACGTCGCGCACCTGTTCAGCGGCCTTGCGGCGGGCTTTCTGCCATTGCTCGGAACCGAGGCGGTGCAGCGGGGCGAGGGCGTCATCGCTGCCGGTGTAGCGGGCGATCAAGTGCAGATTGGCGACCGGAACGTAGAGCTTGGCCTCTTCGGCATATTGCAGCATGAGAAATTCTGCCGCCTGCCCCTCGACCTCCAGGGTCACCAGGCCCAGGTAACGTCCTACGCCATGATCCAGATGCACCACCGGGGCGCCTTCGCGCAGCTCGGTGAGGTTCTTGACGACATTGTCGCCGCTGTCGCGACTCTTTTCCCGGCGGCGGCGCTGCATTACCCGTTGGCCGAACAGCTGGCTTTCGGCGATGACCGCCAGCTCTTCGAACTGCAGTCCCTGCGCTGGAGCGGCAATGGTAATCGCCAGGCGTTCGGGGCTGGCCAGAAAGCCCGGCCAGCCGTCGACTTCCTGCGGGCGGATCTTCAGGCGTGCCAGCAGTTCCAGCAGCACTTCGCGGCGACCGGCCGATTCAGCGGTAAACAGGACCCGGCCGGGAAAGCTGTCCAGATAGCGGCGCAAGGCACCGAGCGGCTCACTGGCTTTGCCCTCGATAGAGAGCTCCGGCAGGGTACTGGCCGGAAAGCGTTCGCACCCGACGCCGGGTTCCACGTCGCCTTGGTCGGCTACCACGCGCGGCCAGCGTTTGAGGCGGGCGAAGCAATCCTCCACCGGGACGAACAGGTCTGCCGGCGGCAGCAGCGGGCGTTCCAGATCGTAGCGGCGTTCCTCGTAGCGATTGCGTACGTCGCTCCAGAAGTTTTCGGCAGCCTGCTCTATGCCCGGCAGGGAAAACACCTGGGTATCGGCCGGTAGATAATCGAACAGGGTCGAGGTTTCGTCGAAGAACAGCGGCAGGTAATACTCGATACCGGCAGGCGTGATCCCGCTGGTTAGATCCTGGTAGATCGGGCAGCGGCGAAAGTCCACATCGAAGCGCTCGCGGAAGCGGGCCCGGAATCCGGTGATCGATTCCTTGTGCAGCGGAAATTCCCGAGCCGGCAGCAGGCGCACTGATTCGACCTTGTCGATCGAGCGCTGGGTTTCCGGTTCGAAGGTACGCAAGGTTTCTATTTCGTCGTCGAACAAGTCGATCCGGAAAGGCAAGTCGCTACCCATAGGGAATAGATCGACCAGCGCACCGCGTACAGCGAATTCGCCATGTTCGTAGACGGTTTCCACGCAGCGGTAGCCGGCCGCCTCCAATTGCGCGCGCATCTGCTCGACATCCAGCCGCTGGCCGATATCCAGAACCAGGCTCGAGCCCAATAGAAAGCGTGCGGGCGCCAGGCGATGCAGCGCCGTGGTGATCGGTACCACCAGCACACCGTTGCGCAGGCCGGGTAGCTTGTAGAGGGTATCGACGCGCTGGGAAATGATGTCCTGGTGTGGCGAAAACAGATCGTAGGGCAGGGTTTCCCGGTCGGGAAAATGCAGGACAGGCAATTCCGGAGCGAAGAACGCCAACTCTTCTTCGAGACGTTCGGCGCTCTGGCTATCCGGAGTGAGCAACAGCGTGAAGCGTTCAGCAGCACTGGCTGCCTCGGCGATGGCCAGGCTGAGCGTGGCTCCGGACAGATTTCCCCAGTGTTGTTTGCCACTGGCGGCGGGCATAGGCGGAAGGCGCAATACGGACACGAGGCGGCATGGCTCCGGATAATAGGTGAATCGGTGATTGTAACTATCGCGGCTCTCGGCTGTCAGTGTCCGGGATAGCTGGTCCTGATTGCGGATTGCCGGCGACACGAGGGAATGTCATGATGTAGTCCCTTTTCATAAGCCACTACATGTGGAAGGAACTGCCTGTGACTCAGACGACCGACCAGTGCCTTGGAGAATGGATCGACCGCGAAGCCCAAGCCGAGGCGATGATCCCGCTGATAGGCCAATTGTATCGTAACAACAATGTAGTCACTTCGATTTACGGTCGTGGCCTGATCAATCGCTCGGTGATCGCCATCCTCAAGGCGCATCGCTTTGCTCGTCATCGTGTCAGCGATCACGAAGAGCTGTCGGTACACGATACCTTCCAGATACTCAAGACCATGAGCGACATGGCGCTGGGAGCGGCCTCGGTGGATCTGGGCAAGTTGGTGGGCAAGTTCAGGGCAGAGGGCAACGGCCGCAATCTCGACCAGTTCGTGCGTGAAGAGCTGGCCGAGATTGCTGGCAAACGCAACACCAACCCACGCAAGGGAACCGATGTGGTGCTGTACGGCTTCGGCCGTATCGGTCGCTTGCTGGCCCGCATCCTGGTCGAGAAGACCGGCGGCGGTGACGGGTTGCGCCTGCGGGCCATCGTTGTACGCAAGGGCTCGGACGACGATCTGGTCAAGCGCGCCAGCCTGTTGCGTCGCGATTCCGTGCATGGCCCATTCGACGGTACCATCACCGTTGACGGAGAGCGCAATACGCTTACGGTCAACGGTAATCTGGTCCAGGTCATCTATTCCAACGACCCGTCCTCAGTGGACTACACCCAGTATGGTATCGAGCAGGCCTTGCTAGTGGACAACACCGGCAAGTGGCGCGACGCCGAAGGGCTCAGCCTGCATCTGAAATGTCCTGGCGTCGACCGGGTGGTGCTCACTGCACCGGGCAAGGGTGCGTTGAAGAATATCGTACATGGTATCAACCATGGCGAAATCACCGCCGACGACAAGATCATCACTGCCGCTTCCTGTACCACCAACGCCATCGTTCCGGTGCTCAAGGCCATCTACGATAAATTCGGTATCGTCCATGGGCATGTGGAAACCGTGCATTCCTACACCAATGATCAGAATTTGATCGACAACTTCCACAAAGGCAGTCGTCGTGGCCGCAGCGCACCATTGAACATGGTCATTACCGAAACCGGTGCTGCCACTGCCGCCGCCAAGGCGCTACCCGTGCTGAAGGGCAAGCTGACCGGCAATGCCATCCGCGTGCCCACGCCGAACGTTTCCATGGCCATCCTCAACCTGACCCTGGAAAAAGCCACCGACCGCGATGAAGTCAACGAATACTTGCGCCAGATGGCCATGCATTCGGATTTGCAGAAGCAGATCGATTTCGTCAATTCGCCGGAAGTGGTTTCTACCGACTTCGTCGGGTCCCGGCATGCCGGTGTGGTCGATGCCGAAGCGACTATCTGTAACGACAACCGGGTTGTCTTGTATGTCTGGTACGACAACGAGTTTGGTTACAGTCACCAGGTGGTTCGCGTCATGGAGGAAATGGCTGGCGTGAATCCGCCGGTTTTCCCACACTGACGTAGTGCCTGCGCGTAAAAAAAACCGCTTCTTCAAGAGGCGGTTTTTTTGTTTTCTGCTTTCCAATTCCAGAATTTCGGCATTATTCGGGCCCTTTTTTAGGGTGATGATGCTGGATCGTAAAACATTTCCATTTTTTTTCATCGCGTAAAGAATAAGCACGCCGGGTGGTTTCTGTTGCTGTGCGACCTCTATAATCGGGCGGATTTTCTTTTCGCTTGCTGCAAGTACCGTGAGTTCAAAGCGTATGGCCTATGCATGAAAAGCGTCCTGATAACCACAATTACACTATCGAAGCGGTCCGGTACGCGGCTGGAGCGATTCCTGCTCGATGGCTTCGGTGGCTGACATGAACAAGACCCGGTGGCGGCCCGTCACCATTCTCGTCCTGGCGACGCTAGTGGTGGGTTGTTTTCGTCAGGACAAGGTCGAGGAATTCGTTGGCCTGACCATGGGCAGTACCTATTCGATCAAGTATGTCCGCACCGAGGCTACGCCCGAGCCAACTCTGCTGAAGCGCGAAACCGAGGCGATACTGGCCGGAATCGACAAGGATCTGTCTACCTACCGCCCTGATTCCGCCATCCAGAAATTCAACGCTTTGCCGGCAGGTAGCTGCGAGAACATGCCTGAAAGCGTTCTCAAGCTGGTTACCGTGGGTGAACAACTGGCAATCGAAAGCGATGGGGCACTGGATTTGACGGTCGAACCCCTGCTCGAACTCTGGGGATTCGGCCCCCATGGCCGCGTCGAACGGTTGCCGACTGCAGAGCAGATCGCCAAGGTACGCCAGCGGGTCGATCATCGCTATCTGCACATCGACCATGGGCGTTTGTGCAAGGACATCGAGCTACAGGTGGATTTCAACAGCATCGCTGCCGGCTACGCCGTCGACCTGGTGGTGGCGCATCTCGAGGCGCTGGGGGTGAAAAGCTATCTGGTGGAAATCACCGGTGAGCTGCGTGCTCAAGGCAAGAAACCGGATGGTTCCTCATGGCGAGTTGCTATCGAAGCTCCCAGGGAAAACGAGCGCTCGCTCCAGGAAGTCATCGAGCTGGACGGCTATTCGATTTCCACCTCTGGCGATTACCGCAACTATTACGAGGAAAATGGCAAACGCTACTCGCATACGCTGGACCCGCAGACCGGTGCACCGATTACGCATAAGCTCGCTGCCGTCACGGTTGCGGAGCCGTCGGCAATGCGGGCAGACGGCCTGTCGACCACGCTGATGGTCATGGGGCCCGAACGTGGTTTCGATTTTGCCACCCAAAAAGGTATTGCAGCGCTCTTCGTAACCCATGGCGACCAGGGATTCGTTGCGCAGCATACTGAAGCGTTCGACCGGCTGTTCGCCATCAAGGATAAAAAATGACCGGTTCGCCGGTTTTTTTCGTCATGCCGTCGATGGTTTTCGGCATGGCAGATACCGTCATTGCCATTCATGGTTCTGGCGATGGCCCGAATGACGACAAGAGTGATCGCTCCAGCAAGGATCACCGGGCCAAGCAGCAAAAACGTACACAGAGTCGACGAAACAGGCTTCATCAACGCTTGAAATTCCAGCGAAATCAGTGCTCGTGCCAGACTTTTTGCCAACAGCCCGTCAAGGGATTTGCTGGCATCATGAGGCTAAACGAAGCGGGGCGGATTGAGCTGGCCTTCGATGGATTCGTCAACCGCAGCAGACTGAGAGGTTGCCTGCTGCGTTAAAGGAGTGATTATGGCTGTCTATAACTATGACGTAGTGATACTGGGCTCCGGCCCGGCAGGTGAAGGCGCTGCAATGAATGCCTCAAAGGCAGGGCGCAAGGTTGCCGTAGTTGAAAACTACAGCCAGCTCGGCGGTGGTTGCACCCATCTGGGGACCATTCCATCCAAAGCGCTGCGCCATTCGGTGCGGCAGATCCTGCAGTACAACACCAATCCGCTGTTCCGTCAGATCGGCGAACCTCGTTGGTTTTCCTTTCCCGATGTGCTGAAAAGCGCGGAAAGAGTCATCGCCAAACAGGTGACTTCACGCACCAGCTACTATGCGCGCAACCGCATCGATATTTTCTTCGGTACCGCCAGCTTTGCCGATGAGAACACCGTGGAAGTGTTTTCCCATAACGGCGTCCTTGAGCGTCTGACGGCCAAGCAGGTCATTATTGCCACCGGTTCCCGGCCTTATCGTCCGGCTGATGTCGATTTCAATCATCCACGGATCTATGACAGCGACACCATTCTCAACCTTGGCCATACGCCGCGCCGTCTGATCATCTACGGAGCTGGTGTTATCGGTACCGAATACGCGTCGATCTTCAGTGGGCTGGGCGTTCTGGTCGACCTGATCGACAACCGCGACCAGTTGCTCAGCTTCCTCGATGACGAAATCTCTGACGCACTCAGCTACCACTTGCGCTACAACAACGTACTGATTCGCCATAACGAGGAATACGAGCGGGTCGAAGGCATCACCAACGGGGTGATTCTCCACCTCAAGTCGGGCAAGAAGATCAAGGCCGATGCCTTCCTCTGGTGTAACGGCCGTACCGGTAATACCGACAGCCTGAAGCTCGAAAACATCGGTCTCAAAGCCAATAGCCGTGGGCAGATCCAGGTCGATCAGCAATATCGTACCGAGGTCCCGAACATCTATGCGGCGGGCGATGTGATCGGCTGGCCATCCTTGGCCAGTGCCGCCTACGACCAGGGTCGTTCCGCTGCCGGTAGCATCGTCGAGAACGACAGCTGCCGCTTCGTCGACGATGTGCCGACCGGTATCTACACCATTCCCGAGATCAGCTCCATCGGCAAGAACGAGCGCGAACTGACTCAGGCCAAGATCCCTTACGAAGTCGGCAAAGCGTTCTTCAAAGGCATGGCGCGCGCGCAGATTTCCGGTGAGGAAGTCGGCATGCTGAAGATCCTCTTCCATCGCGAGACCCTGGAGATTCTGGGTGTGCATTGTTTCGGCTACCAGGCTTCGGAAATCGTGCATATCGGCCAGGCGATCATGAACCAGCCGGGAGAAGGCAATACTCTCAAGTTCTTCGTCAACACCACCTTCAACTATCCAACCATGGCCGAAGCCTACCGAGTCGCGGCGTTCGATGGGCTCAACCGGCTTTTTTGAGCGGCTCCGCCCGGTGGCCTGAGCCGGGCGGGGAAGATGCCCTCACCGATTCGGCAGCCTGGCGCTGGCCGAATCGGGAAAGCTTCTAATCAGGCAGCAGGTCTGGTTTTTACGAATACCCTGGTGGTAAACGTTTTATTCGAGGGAGAACATGCGTGTTCTCCCTCTCTACTTCGTGTGGCTAACTCTCGTACAGTACCTGGCTGGTTCTTTATCGGCTGATTCGGGATAAAGCTTTCAGCGCATCCGCATTTTCCACTGCGCAAGGATGTGTCCTGGCGTTTACCGCGAGGGCATTCAGCGGTTGTCAGAATGGTTTCTTGGGCAATGGCATCTGGTTATTTCAAGAAAGAAACATATATGCATTGGAACATGCCTGTCAGCAGGCCCAATCGAATATCGTTCAGCCGGACCGAGGCTGAGCCATGAGTCAGATCACCTGCTTTTCCTATTGGGGCAAGGCATCGCCTGAACAGGCCGGTTCGGCGAAATTTCATTTACTGGTTTTCCATGCCTTGGATGTCGCCGCATGTGGTCGGGCCTTGCTGGCGCTACCGCAGTTTTCGTTGGAGAACCTGGCCAACGAGTTGAATTGGCCTCTTGAGGTAGTGGATGGCTTGTTCGTCTTCTTTCTTGTGTTGCATGACTTGGGCAAGTTTGCCCGCGGCTTCCAGGCGTTGGTACCCGATCTTTCTCCCCACCTGGTTCCTGCCTTGGGCAAGCCGTACCTGAAACGGCACGACACACTCAGCTGGCTGTTCTGGCGCGATATATTGGCCGAAGGCTTTCCTGCCGATGCCTTGCCAGGTTCGGACAGCGAGTTCTGGGCTGTGTGGATGCGCACTGCTGCCGGACATCATGGCAGGCCACCGGAGGACGCTGAAGGCGGCGGATTGATTGCACTGGCAGCCGAGGATTATTTCCTGCGGGAGGACCGGCGAGCGGCGTGGGAATTTGTCGAGCACGTCGTCGCCTGGTTGCTGCCTGGGGGTATTCCAAAGCCTGGGCGCGGACAGGATAAGATTCTGTGCCGCCATGCCTGGCGCCTGGCCGGACTAGCCGTGCTGGCAGATTGGCTAGGCTCCAATCAGGCGTTTTTTTCGTATCGCAGTACGCCGCTGGAGCTGGTCGAATACTGGCAAGCCCAGGCGCTCCCCCAAGCAACGCGGGCCGTGACGCACGCCGGACTCGAAGCGCAGCCGATTCGTCACTGGGAGCGGCCCGAGGCCGTTTTTGATTATCTGCACAAACCAACGCCGCTCCAGCGCTACGCGGCTGAGGTACCGCTCGAAACCGGGCCGCAGCTGTTCCTGCTGGAAGATGTGACCGGTGCCGGCAAGACCGAGGCGGCACTTATCCTCACTCAGCGCCTGATGCAGGCTGGCTTGGGTGGTGGGTTGTATTTCGCGCTGCCGAGCATGGCAACCGCCAACCAGATGTATCAGCGGGTCGGCCAGGTCTACCGGCACCTGTACGGTGAGGCGGCGAATCCTTCTCTGATTCTCGCCCATGGTGCTCGTGGGCTGATCGAAGGCTTCCGGCAGAGCGTGTTGCAACCGAGCGAGCAGCCAGCAGACCGCAGCTACGCCTGCGAAGACATCTCTGCCACGGCACAATGCAATGCCTGGCTGGCCGATAGTCGCAAGAAAGCGCTACTCGCCGAGATCGGCGTCGGTACGCTGGATCAGGCGTTACTGGCCGTGTTGCCGGTGCGGCACCAATCGCTACGCCTACTTGGATTGGTCGGCAAGGTACTGCTGGTGGATGAAGTGCATGCCTACGATCCTTACCTGATGACGCTGCTGAAACTGCTGCTGACAGCCCATGCACGTCAGGGCGGCTGTGCCATTCTGCTGTCGGCTACCTTGCCGTTGGCGATACGTGACGAATTGCTGGCTGCCTACCGCTGCGGTCGGGGCGCATCGGCTGAGCCTTTGCCGGACGACCGCCGTTATCCGCTGGCAACGCAGGTTGGGCCGCGCGTGGACCACTACGGTTGCGAAACTCGCCCGCAGTTGAAGCGCCGCGTACAGGTGCAGGGTCTGCATGACGAAACGGCTGCATTTGTCCTGGTTATCGAACAGGCGCGAGCAGGACACTGTGTCTGTTGGATTCGCAACACCGTGGAAGATGCACGGCGTGCCTACGAGTCCTTGGGCAAAACCTTGCCTCCCGAGGATCTGTTGTTGTTCCACAGCCGTTTCGCAATGGGTGATCGGCTGGATATCGAGGACCGGGTACTGGCATGTTTCGGTAAGCATTCCACCGGTGCGGAGCGTCGCGGCAAGGTACTGATCGGCACCCAGGTCTTGGAGCAAAGTCTGGACTTCTGCGTGGACGCAATGATCAGTGATTTGGCACCCATCGACCTCTTGATCCAGCGGGCTGGGCGTTTGCAGCGCCATGCCCGCCTGGCCAATGGGGCTCCGGCACCCGATGGCGTCGAGCGACGCGAGCCACCGGTGCTCCATGTGTTCGGTCCCGAGCCGGTCGATAAGCCGGCCGGGGATTGGTATTGCGCGCTGTTTCCCAAAGCCTGCTTCGTCTATCCAGATGCCGGACAGCTCTGGCTCGGGGCAAGAGCGCTCGCGCGGGCCGGTTGTATCGCCAGTCCGGGACAACCGGGAGAGGTCGGGGCTGTGCGCGGGCTGGTCGAGGCGGTCTATGGCGAAGAAACCGAAACTATCCCGGACAGTTTGCAACGCGCTTCGCTGGAGCAAAAAGGTAAGGATCTCGCGCTGGAAAGCCAGGCCTGGTTTAACGCACTGAAGCTGGACAAGGGCTATTGTGCCGACAGCAGTGGTCGCTGGTACGAAGACACCCGCATCCCGACCCGCTTGGGCGATGAAACCCTGACGCTATATCTGGCTCGTGACGTGAATGGTGAGCTGCGGCCGCTGCGTGAGGGGGGAAGCCATCCCTGGGAGCAATCGGCAGTCCGTATCGATGCGCGCCGCGCGGAAAAGCTCGCACCTGACTGGGAAGCGCGCTTCGCCACTGCCTTGCAGACACTGCGGGAACGCTGCCGGTTGCTGGCGGAGCCGGCGTTTGTTCTGCCATTGGCGCAGGGGGCTGGCGCTGTGTTGAGCGGCAAGGTCGTGGACAAGCGGGGACATGTCCTGGAAATGCGCTATGACCCGGTTATCGGGCTGCGCTGGCATTAGCTGAACAGGCACTTAAATAAAATCCCCGCCAGGGCGGGGAACAGAGCACACCGCATTTTTCATACGGTTCATCCCTGGCTTGCCAGGGAACTGCATTTATATTATGTATGAGGAATGGGGTAAGGGGTTAATTTTTGCCTTGACCAAGGCAGGCTATTGGTAATAGCCTGAGGACGTTTGCTTAAGGAGTGAGTAGCTATGGACCTGTTGACCAGCCGCTGGCTGGAGGTCAAGGGCAACGGATGCCGTGAAAGGATTTCTCCCGTTCATATCGGCGACCTGGCTTGGGTCGATCTTTATGGCCATCGCCCCGACTTCCACGCTGCGCTCTACCAATTCCTGATTGGCCTGCTCCAGACCGCCTACGCTCCGATCAATCTGGAGGAATGGCGGGATCGCTGGAGTAACCCACCCAGCGCCAAAGAGCTGGAAGCCGTCTTTGCTCCCTACCGGGATGCCTTTCTGCTGGAAAACGATGGTCCAGCCTTTATGCAGGATTTGCACCTGTCCGAAGAGAGCAACCAACTACCGGTCGTGGATCTGCTGATCGATGCCGGCTCGGACTGCAACCGTTTCTTCAACAAACCGGCTGCCGAGCATGGGTTGTGCGAATGCTGTTTCGTTCAGGCGCTGCTGACGCTGCAACTGAACGCACCGGCGGGTGGGCGAGGGGTGCGTACCTCCGCGCGTGGCGGCGGTCCCTTGACTACCTTGCTGCTGCCCGCCGATGAGCATGCCACGCTGTGGCAGAAACTCTGGCTGAATGTGCTGCCGCTCGATGCGCTCGACTATCCAGCGTTTACCAAGCCTGACGAGGTGTTGCCTTGGCTGCTGCCGACCCGCACCAGCGACGGTCCAGGTGCACTGGACACGCAGCCGGGAATGATGCCTCCGTTCAAGACCCAGCATGTCCATCCACTGCAGGTCTACTGGAGCATGTCACGGCGTATCCGCCTGGATGCGTCCACCGTTGGGCAAGGCGATTGTGCCATTTGCGGTGCCCAGGACGTTCGCCTGATTCGCCATTACCGAACCCGCCACGGCGGCACCAACTACACTGGCGCCTGGGTGCATCCACTGACGCCTTACAGTCTCGATCCCAAGGGCGAAAAGCCTCCCTTGTCGATTAAAGGTCGCCAGGCCGGTCGAGGATATCGCGACTGGCTCGGACTCGTGCTGAGCAACGACGACCATCAGCCGGCGGCGGCCCGGGTAGTCGCCTACTTCACGGTCAAGGTGAAAACTCCTCGAGTGCGCTTGTGGTGTTTCGGCTACGACATGTCGAATATGAAAGCCCTCTGTTGGTACGACAGCACGCTGCCGGTGCACACCGTGGCAGCTGATCAACAGCGCCGGTTCATTCGCTGCGTCAAGGCGCTGCTGGATGTTGCCAACGACACGGCCAATGCTCTGCACAAGCAGGTCAAGGCTGCCTGGTTCCGCCGTCCCGGCGAGGCCAAACCGCAACCTGCCGTCGAGCAGAGCTTCTGGCAAGGCTCCGAAGCGGACTTCTATCGCTTGCTGGAAGGACTCGAAGCACTGGATTTCGAAGTGGAAGTGCAACTGGCCGAGGTTTATCGCGATTGGCTGCTGCGCTCCCGTTGTCTGGCTCTGGGGCTGTTCGATCAGTGGGTACTGGCCGGCCCCAGCGAGGATATGGATATGCAGCGCGTGGTTCGGGCGCGGGCAGCTCTGGGCAAGGAGCTCAGCGGTGGCAAGGCGATGAAACCGTTGTGGAAGATCGTCAATTCCCAGCACAAGGAGCGGGTATGAAGCCAGGGAGCAAGTACTTGAATGAAGCGCAGCGCAAATGGGTGCAGCAGTGGTGGCGGGCCTTGCAGCCGCGCGAGCCGGAAGAGGCTCCCTTGCCACCCGAACTGGCATGTCTCAAGCGTGGCGACCGCGCCGAGCTGCGCCGTTGCAGCAATACCGATGAATTGCTGGGAAAGTCCGCTACCTTTCTGCTGGCCGACCGGTTGATCGCCCTGGATGGCGAGAAAGGCTGGCTCAAGGATACACCCCGAACCTACGAGTACCTGGCGCTGATCGCCGGTGTGCTGGCCGGAATCAAGGAGGACCGCCGTGACGGCCTCAGCCTGTCGCATCATCTTGGTAGCCTGCCGGGTCGCGAGCGCCCGGTGATGAGCGAGCTGCGCTTCAAGCGCCTGCAGCGCAGCAAGGATTCCGCAGATCTCTATCGGCAATGGCAGCGTGCCGTACAACTTGCCGGCGGCAAGGCCGATGTGGCCCAGCTCGCCGCCGACCTGTTCGCCTGGCTACATGAGCTTGGCCAGTCTCCGCTGCACGCCAGCGATAGTGTGAAGTTCCGCTGGGCTTACGACTACTACCTGAGCGCTCGGGAGCGAGTCGCTGCTACTGACCCCATGACCGACAAGGAAGCCAACGCATGACCCGTTTCGTACAGCTGCATCTGTTGATCTCCTATCCCCCAGCCAACCTTAATCGCGATGATTCGGGCCAGCCCAAGACCGCCCGCCTGGGTGGCGTGGAGCGTTTGCGCATCTCTTCCCAGAGCCTCAAGCGTGCCTGGCGTACTTGCGAGCTATTCCAGCAGCAATTGGCCGGGACCATCGGGACTCGCACCAAGCGCCTTGGCCGTGAAGCTTTCGATTCGCTGGTGGCGGCCGGTATTGGCGAGAAACAGGCCACCGAATGGGCGGGGCAGATCGCCAAGGTCTATGGCGCGGTGAAGAAAGATAATCCGCTGGAAATAGAGCAACTGGTGCATATCGCCCCGCAAGAGCGAGCCTCGCTGGATGCACTGGTCGCTACGCTGGCGAGCGAAAAACGGGCACCGACTGACGAGGAACTGAATGCGCTGCTGCACCGGCAGACTGCCGTGGATATCGCCATGTTTGGCCGGATGCTGGCTGCTAAAATCGAACACAATGGTGAAGCAGCCGTGCAGGTGGCCCATGCTATCGGCGTTCATGCTTCGTCCATTGAAGACGATTACTTCACTGCCGTGGACGACTTGAACGTGAGTGATCCGGGCGCAGCCCATATTGGCGAATCTGGCTTCGCCGCCGCCGTGTTCTACCAATACCTCTGCATCGACCGCGACCTGCTGAAGAAAAACCTCGGTGCAGACGAGGAGTTGACTCAGAAGGCGTTGATTGCCCTGACCGAGGCTGCGCTGAAAGTTGGCCCCAGTGGCAAGCAGAACAGTTTCGCCAGTCGTGCCTACGCCCACTACGTGCTGGCAGAAAAGGGTGAGCAGCAACCGCGCTCCTTGTCCCTGGCGTTCGTCAAGCCAGTCAGTGGCGGCGACTATGCGAGCGAATCCATCGACGTCTTGCAGCGGTTACGCGACAACCTGGACAAGGTCTATGGCGCTTGTGCCGATAGCCGCTACCAACTCGATGTGCTGAAAGGCGAAGGCACGTTGGCCGAACTGCTCGATTTTGTCGCGCAGGAGTAGGCCATGACCCACTATCTGCTGCTGCGCCTCTACGGCCCGCTGGCTAGCTGGGGTGAGATCGCGGTGGGTGAGTCCCGGCATTCTGCGGTGCATCCCTCACGTTCGGCACTGCTGGGCCTGCTGGGGGCGGCGCTGGGAATCGAGCGTGACGATGAGCCCGGCCAGCAGGCTCTAATAGCTGGTTACCGCTTCGGTATCAAGCTCGAAAGCGCCGGGTTACCTCTGCGTGACTACCACACTGTGCAAACAGGCGTGCTACCACGCAAATTTAGCTTCCGCTCGCGTCGCCAGGAGCTGGCTGCCGACAAGGTCGATACTTATCTGTCCGCCCGCGAATACCGTTGCGACAGCCTGGCACTGGTGGCTGTCGAGGCACTGGCGGATGCACCACATGATTTGCCCGCATTGGCTGCGGCCCTCAAGCGCCCGCGTTTCACGTTGTACTTGGGACGCAAATCCTGTCCGCTGGCCTTGCCGCTCACACCAACGCTTACCCAGGCCGCAACGCTGCGCGAAGCACTGGACGGCACCAGCTTGAATTCGCTACTGGCACTGAGTGGCTACAAACCGGAGCAAAGCTGGCCGACTGTGGCGGATCGTCGGGCGTTTCGTCTCCAACAGACTCGCTACTACTGGGAAGACGGCATGGAAGCCGGTATGACCGCAAGCTTCGACAACTGGCGTCACGACCAACCTCTTTCGCGTAGCCGATGGCAGTTTTCGCCACGCCGGGAATGGGTAGCGTTGAGCGAAGGAGAGCAAGGATGACCTATTACTTTTCCCGTGTGCGATTAGTCGCCCAGCTCACCCGGAACGAATGGCTACGCGATCTGGCACGGCATGGCGAACCTTATCGGGATCATGCGTTGATTTGGCGATTGTTCCCCGGCGATGGCCTGCCGAGGGATTTCATCTTTCGTAGCCTGGACGAGCGCACTTATTACGTCGTCTCGGCTCGCCTTCCCCAGACCCAGGACGGTCTATTCGAAGTACAAAGCAAGTCGTACCAGCCGAGGCTGCAGATGGGCGAATGGTTGCGTTTCGACTTGCGTGCCAACCCGACCGTCAGCCGGCGTGAACCGGGCAAGGCGTCGCAGCGCCACGATGTACTCATGGACGCCAAGCGCCGGGCGAAGCATCTTGACGAGGTTCCGCTCGCCCAGGAAGCGGCTGGGCGCGAGTGGCTGATGAAAAGAGCCGAGAATTGGGGCCTGGCCGTTCAGCCGCAGTCGCTTATGCAGGACGGCTACCGCCAGCACCGCCTCAACCGCAAGGGTTATGGCATAGGATATTCCACACTCGATTACCAGGGAGTGGCCCAGGTTATTGAGCCGGATCGCTTGTGCAAGGCATTGCAGGAAGGCGTAGGTCATAGCAAGGGTTTCGGCTGCGGACTGCTGCTGATCAAGAGGCTCGAATGATGTTGCCACCGCTCAAGCCTTTGCCCATGAAAGACCGGGTCTCGATGATCTTCGTCCAATATGGCCAGATCGATGTGCGGGATGGAGCCTTCGTTGTAATCGATCAGAATGGCGTGCGCATGCATATTCCGGTCGGCTCGGTGGCTTGCATCATGCTCGAACCCGGCACTCGGATTTCCCACGCTGCGGTGAACCTGGCGGCAACCGTGGGAACTTTGCTGGTGTGGGTCGGCGAGTCCGGTGTACGGCTGTACGCCAGCGGCCAGCCGGGCGGTGCACGGGCTGACCGGCTGCTTTATCAGGCGAAGCTGGCACTGGACGATGACCTACGACTAAAGGTTGTGCGCAAGATGTACGAGCTGCGCTTTCAGGAACCGGCGCCGACCCGGCGCAGTGTCGAGCAATTGCGCGGTATCGAAGGTGCTCGGGTGCGTGAAACCTATAAGCTGCTGGCTAAACAGTACGGAGTTGATTGGCGTGCGCGAAACTATGACCGACAGCGCTGGGATGCTGCTGACATTCCCAATCGTTGCCTATCGGCAGCTACTTCCTGCCTGTATGGCATTACCGAGGCAGCTGTATTAGCTGCTGGATATGCACCAGCCGTCGGTTTTATCCATACCGGCAAGCCGTTGTCGTTTGTCTACGATATCGCTGACCTGTTCAAGTTCGACACGGTAGTTCCCTTAGCCTTCCGTATTGCCGCCAAAGCTCCGATTAACCCAGAGCGCGACGTTCGTCTGGGCTGTCGAGACCTGTTTCGCTCCAGCAAACTACTGGGCAGGATTATTCCCACTATCGAAGACGTTCTGACTGCTGGTGGTATCTCGCCTCCTGAAGCACCACCTGAATCGGTACCACCGGCAATTCCCAACCCGCAGACCCTGGGCGATGCTGGCCACAGGACGCAGTAGATGACTTTTCTGGTCGTAGTCACCGAAAACGTCCCACCTCATTTGCGTGGGCGCATGGCTATCTGGCTACTGGAGGTTCGTGCTGGCGTTTACATCGGTGATGTTTCCAGACGAACTCGTGAAATGATCTGGGAACAATTACGCGAAGGTTATGAAGATGGCAACGTAGTCATGGCCTGGGCCAGTAACCATGAGTCCGGTTATGAATTCCAGACCCTCGGTCCCAATCGCCGCCTGCCTGTAGAATTCGACGGCCTGCATTTGGTAGCTTTTCACCCTGTCGATAACCCTGATCTTTAACAAGAAAAAATCGGTAGATTTTTAGCGTGACCTTTTTTCTTTTAGGGTCAATTGGTTACGCTAAGTGCGTTCCCCGCACATGCGGGGATGAAGCATTCGTGCGCAGCGCCATGTTGGTTTTGTTGCCGCGTTCCCCGCACATGCGGGGATGAAGCGGCACTGGACTATACTGCTTCGAGCCAAGCTCAGCGTTCCCCGCACATGCGGGGATGAAGCGCGTTTTTGATGTACACGTCGTCAACGCTACCCGCGTTCCCCGCACATGCGGGGATGAAGCGATAGGCGAGATTTACAATCATCAATGCTTGAAGCGTTCCCCGCACATGCGGGGATGAAGCGTTCGTTCGATCCGAAATGTATCTTGAAAGCAAGCGTTCCCCGCACATGCGGGGATGAAGCGTTCGTTCGATCCGAAATGTATCTTGAAAGCAAGCGTTCCCCGCACATGCGGGGATGAAGCGGCTTTAGCATGTTGCATATCGATACCGCCGGAGCGTTCCCCGCACATGCGGGGATGAAGCGCGCAATGATTGCAGACTCTCGATCTTGGATGAGCGTTCCCCGCACATGCGGGGATGAAGCTGCGCTATGAACGTATGTAGGGGTGTGTGTCGCGCGTTCCCCGCACATGCGGGGATGAAGCGGCCAGGTTAATCATGGCGTTCGCCTCCTCTAGGCGTTCCCCGCACATGCGGGGATGAAGCGCGCATATTTTGACGACATTTATCAAGGCGCGGGCGTTCCCCGCACATGCGGGGATGAAGCGGCTCAGACCATCCAGACTGTCGCCCATAGTACGCGTTCCCCGCACATGCGGGGATGAAGCGAATTGAATCGGTCCCAGTCGGCTTGCGTTTGGGCGTTCCCCGCACATGCGGGGATGAAGCGGCTATTCATGAACTGCAGTTGATCCTGCAGTAGCGTTCCCCGCACATGCGGGGATGAAGCGCTATCGATAGTCTGCAGAGACGGCTTGAGCTGGCGTTCCCCGCACATGCGGGGATGAAGCGTTTAGATAGTTGCAGATGCAATAGTTGAATATGGCGTTCCCCGCACATGCGGGGATGAAGCGAACGCCAGTTTAATAAGTTCGCGCACCAGCGCCGCGTTCCCCGCACATGCGGGGATGAAGCGCTGGATGGTGACAAGGGGGTCTCTGATTATGGGCGTTCCCCGCACATGCGGGGATGAAGCGTCGTCTCTAAATCCCAGCTCTCCGGGCAGGTTGCGTTCCCCGCACATGCGGGGATGAAGCGTTCTAGCTGCGTTCAACTCGTGCCGATTTATCGCGTTCCCCGCACATGCGGGGATGAAGCGCATTTGCCGGAAATGCCGGCCCAAGAACGCGCGCGTTCCCCGCACATGCGGGGATGAAGCGTACGCATTCGGTTTCCTTGAAACTCCACTCGAGCGTTCCCCGCACATGCGGGGATGAAGCGATCGAGAATCGGCAATCGTTGCGCTTATTCAGGCGTTCCCCGCACATGCGGGGATGAAGCGCCGGCGCTTATGAGTTTTCTTACATCAGGCATGCGTTCCCCGCACATGCGGGGATGAAGCGGCGGCTTGCCAGTCCGCCAGGACGCCGGTCAGGCGTTCCCCGCACATGCGGGGATGAAGCGCAAATGCTAATTTCACGGCTTTGAATAATCGAGCGTTCCCCGCACATGCGGGGATGAAGCGGCCCTGGGGTCGACATCAACATAGCCTACATCGCGTTCCCCGCACATGCGGGGATGAAGCGGGGGGAGATCCTGAATTCTCCGGAATACTGAGGCGTTCCCCGCACATGCGGGGATGAAGCATCCAGCGCAGAAAGACCGAGCCGTCTACCTGCGCGTTCCCCGCACATGCGGGGATGAAGCGGGAAGCCTTTGTATCCTATAGGGAAAGCTCTGGCGTTCCCCGCACATGCGGGGATGAAGCGCATGGCGAGGGCTTTCTTAATCGCATCAGTCAGCGTTCCCCGCACATGCGGGGATGAAGCGCCCTCTCCTCCGCTACATCCAGCCCTACAGCTGCGTTCCCCGCACATGCGGGGATGAAGCGAGTTTGTGGTGGCTGTGGCGAAATGGATTTTCGCGTTCCCCGCACATGCGGGGATGAAGCGGCCACCATTTCCTTGATTGGCCCGATCAACGCGCGTTCCCCGCACATGCGGGGATGAAGCCATCGAAGGGTAGCAGCCCGGCCGGCGCCTCGCGCGTTCCCCGCACATGCGGGGATGAAGCGAGATATTCGTCGGGTTTCGCAGCTACGAAAACGCGTTCCCCGCACATGCGGGGATGAAGCGCGCTCTCAAACAAAGCGCTGCTGATACGCCGCGCGTTCCCCGCACATGCGGGGATGAAGCTAATGCCGTATCTGACCGCTCTGCTGAATCCGAGCGTTCCCCGCACTCGCGGGAATGAACCAACTCCTTGCGCGTGATATCATTTTGATGTCTCGCGTTCCCTGCACACGCGGGGATGAACCGTTCATGACACGCTCTAACGTCACCCTCGATACGCGTTCCCCGCATACGCGGGGATGAACTGGCTGAGTCGCCAATGAAAAGCCTCTGGCGCTGCCACACCAGAGGAACTGCGAGCGTAGGATTGGAGGCCCTGGCAGGGGCTGCTCGCTCGATCAGTTGAGTTCAGCATTATAGCTGCGTCACACTCGAATTCGGCGCCACTCAGAGCCTGTTCAAAGTCTGCTGCGCGTTGGCCATACCGCGTTGAAAATGGCCTGGATCGCCAGCCCGGTCGAAATGCTCATTTACTCCTTTTTCGCCTTGTCTGGCCTTAGCTCGCGAGACTTTGAAAACAGGCTCTCAGGGGCAATTCGGCAAGACTGTGCGCGACTCTATCCCTTGGGGAGCAAGCCTGGGCCAGGTGCGTCCTTCCTCCGTGCCGACCGGATTCAGCTGCTCAGGCCGACATAGACATTCTGTACGTCATCATGACCATCGATGGCTTCGAGAAAGGCTTCGACTTCCTCAAGTTCGGCACCGGTCAGGTTCACCGGGTTCTTCGCCTTATAACCCAGTTGAGCGGACTGTACGGTAAAACCATGCTCCGGCAGAGCGCGGCAGACGGCGTCCAGATCGGTTAGCTCGGTATAGAAGAGCGTGGCACCGTCTTCGGCGGGCTCGAAATCCTGGGCGCCGGCTTCGATAGCGGCGAGCTCTGGATCGGCGTCACCCTCTGGGGTCGCCTCGATCATACCCAGGTGGTCAAAATCCCAGCTCACCGAACCGGAGGTGCCCAACTGGCCTTTGCGAAACAGCACGCGGATTTCCGCTACGGTTCGGTTCACGTTATCGGTCAGGCATTCGACGATCACCGGTACGCGATGCGGGGCAAAGCCTTCATAAAGGGTGCGTTCGTAGTTGACCGACTCACCGCTCAGCCCGGCGCCTTTCTTGATGGCGCGCTCCAGTGTGTCCTTGGGCATGGAGGCTTTTTTAGCTTGATGCACGGCCAGACGCAGCTTGGGGTTCATATCCGGATCGGCGCCATTGCGTGCGGCAATCATGATTTCCTTGACCAGCTTGCCAAAAATCTTGCCCTTGGCATTGGCGGCAATTTCCTTGGGTCTGGCTTTCCATTGAGCGCCCATATCGGTTCTCTCGCTATATACAGGTGAGTCCCGGTCGGTGCCGGGAGCGGAAAGTGCCGATTCTAGCGAGTGGCGGGCCGGGCGGCACCTGCGAGCGCATTCCAGTGATCGCTTCGAAAGCCAACTGGCGAGGCATTCGGATAAAAAGCCGAATGCCGGGAGAAGATAGCGAAAGCCAGATCTGCGCGTAGAGGATCAGTCTTGACGGCTGGTGACTTCCAGCAGGTGATAGCCGAACTGGGTTTTTACCGGACCCTGAACGACATTGAGCGGAGCACTGAACACCACCGTGTCGAATTCCCTGACCATCTGGCCTGGGCCGAACGAGCCGAGGTTACCGCCGTCGCGGCTGGAAGGGCAGGTCGAGTTCTCCTTGGCGACCTGGGCGAAATCGGCACCGCCCTCGATGGCGGCCTTTAGTTCGTTGCACCTGGCTTCGGTATCGACCAGGATGTGACGGGCAGTTGCTTTTTTAGCCATGGGAGTTACTCCTTGCAAAGAAGTCGCTGAGCCTACCGCAATTGGTGGGGTCAAAACGATAGTCTGGTGGCCTGTTTGGTTGATTCGATTGGTCAATGCCGGTGCCCGAGGCTCCGATACTGTGTGGCTATATTCTCAGCATAGCCCTGCCATGACTCGTCGTGGTGCCTGATCTCGCTAAACGCACAGGCCAGTAGAAGAAGCACGAGGATGAATGAGGCCAGTTTACAAGGTGCGCTGGATGAAACAGCGCGAACCGTTCTCCACTGGAGTACTTTGGCTGTTTGACGGCAAAGCCTGGATAAGTACTTGAAAGTTTGTCCGCGAAAGGAACACGGACAATCGTCTAAGTAGCAATCGCTCAGTGATGCTTTCAATATTAGGGCAAAATTCGGCCGCCCATCCTGCCTGTTGATTCACTGGCTGGATCGGATCTTGACGAAACTTTTTGGCACGAGAAAGGAGTGCAGCATGATACTGATTAATGTCGTGAGGTTTATTTCCGAACGGTTATCGAAAAAACAGGCTCCACAGTTGCAGAAAACTGCTGGAACGCTGAATGACTTCGGCAGCCGCTTGACTGGCCTGTCGGAAAACCAGGGAATTCTGGTCGATGTTCTGTTTTTGTTTGTTGTCAGCATCCTGGCCGCATTTTTCATAAGGTTCCTGCCACTGCTCTCTATTTTGCTGGCGGTTGCTGGATTGGTTTTCCTGTTGACTTCATGGCGTAAGAAATAGTGAGACCTGTCAGGGATGACGAAATGAGGCAAGGTGGAAAACGTGCAGAGCGATTTTCCACCCAGGGATACCGAGCTATTTTGGTGGTCTGAAACACCTTGTTGGCTGGTGTTGCACCGGTTTTCTCCGGCAGTTATCGGATCAATCCGATGAGTAGGGAATAATCGATATTTTGCCGTTCTTTTCGAGAATGGCGTATTTGATCTGCTTCATTTGTTCCAGCCCCTGGCTCAGGCGTGCCGCCAGCAGGACATCTTCTTCACGCAACCGGGCTTCGCTCAGACGCTTTTTCAAGGGGCGTCCGTTTTCGACAATCAGCGTCGATGTGCCTTCGATCAATGCAGTGATCCGGCTGAATCTGAGTTTGATCAGCGACAAGCTGATATCAATGACGATCAGCGTGGTAATGACGATGATCGCGTTGGTGATGGAGAAATCATCCCCCAATAAGGCCTGTTGGGTAGCCTCGCCGATAATCATCAAAAGCAGCAGATCGAAGTTGGTGATGTCTGCCAGAGAGCGTCTGCCGGCAATCTTGAATAGAATCAGCAAGACCATATAGATCGCGGCAGCTCGGAAAACAGCATCCATGGCGCTTCCTCAGGGATAAATGAACTGCGTGAATGACACCTTATCGTCTTCGAACCAGAGGGTGTTCCATACCAATCCGCTGTTGTCGGGACGAATCTTCAAATAAATCCTCAAGCGACCCTGGGTGTCGGCCTGGCCGGTGATTTCCAGCCCTCCCTGATGACTACGAGCAACCAATGAGTGTGGCTGCAAACCTTCGATGTTGCAGTTTTCAAGAAGCGCCCGGCCAATGCTCAGGGTTACCTGTGCCGAAGCACGGGCCTGGACTGTAAGGGTGATTCGGCTGCTTGCTCCATTGCGCAGGAAGCGCTCGTACTCCACCGTCAGGCGCTGTTCCGGACTGGTACTGCGCTGAGTGCTGAGCGGGCCGCTCGAAAATAAACCGGCGAGGGACATGCTGACGAAGGCAAGCAGCATGAAGAAGCCGACTCGTTCGCATTTCCATATTTTGCGCTGATGCGCGATCTGCTCGACGACAGGATAGCTTCGCGGGGCGAAATCATCCTTCTGTGCATTATCTGGGTGCGTATCTTGCCTTGAGTGGTCCGGCGGTCGCTCGATCATGATAGAAGCCTGTACCGCTTGCCAGCTTAATGGCTCCGACTGCCATTTTCGGAAAATGTCTCGTCGATAATGCGTGGCCAGGAATCATCGTGGTGCTTATACGTGAACAATTTTCTGCTTCATTGCCGGCTTCACTGCAAATAGTTGCCTCGTTTTGCGGGATGGGAAGGCGATATTTTCCGTTTGCTGAACGGGCTCAGTCGCCGCTCATGTAACACTTATGGAGTGCCGGAATCCGCTTTAGGGCAAATACCGATGCGGCTTTTATGACTGCCATTCGCTCCCCGTGGAAAAATTCGGTACTGGAAAACCTTCTCACTCCATTGGCCCCCGTGAATACCCAGGCGAAACAGACTGTTCCGGGTGGAATGCCATCGATCTCATCCGGTCCGGCAACGCCCGTAGTTGCCAGCACGACATTGGCGGGGCTGTCGCGTAGTGCTCCGTTTGCCATCTCAAGGGTGACTTCTTCGCTGGTCAGGCCGAATTGATCAATGGTGGCTTGTTGGACCTGAAGGAGTCTTTTCTTGGCTTCAGGGGAATACACAACGTATCCCGCATCGAGATACTGGCCGCTGCCTGGGTATGAGGCGAGCAATGCGATTATGCCGCCAGCTGTACAGGATTCTGCCGTTGCAAGCAGCAGATGGTGTTCTTTCAAGTAGTGAACCAGCGTTTCAATGTTCGACATAGGACGAGCCCTGCGACGTTTTTATTGATTGATTATGAGTACATGGAGCCACCGCTACTGATTCGTTTCCCGGGCTTTAGCTAATAGATCAATAACTTCTTGATCCGTTGTCTGATCGAAGTGCTCATAGTGCAGCCCTACCGCCCGAAACGGTTCCGGGGTAACCAGGCAGACCAGTTCATCCACCAATGGGCGCAGGGCTATGAGCGAATCTTCGGCACCGACCGGTATTGCAAAGATCAGGCGACTGGGTTGCGAATCGGCAAGCGCCATCAGTGCAACCTTGGCCGTATTGCCGGTGGCGACGCCATCGTCCACCACGATTACCTCGCGTCCGGCTACTGGAATTGGTGCTCTTTCGCCGCAGTACACAGCACGGCGGCGTTTGATTTCCTGCAGTTGGCGCGCCTTTTCCGCCTCGAACCAGTCAGTGGATAGGTGAAAATATTTGAGCAAAGCCTCATCGACGACCCAGCGCGGATCGGCGCCATCCACTACTGCGCCGATACCGAATTCCTCTCGGCCAGGCATGCCGATCTTGCGGACCAGAATGACATCCAGCGGCGCCTGGAACGCCAGGGCGATTTCATAGGCTACCGGCACTCCACCGCGTGGCAAGGCCAGGATCACCGGCCGGTCATGCAGCAATGGACGCAACACCTTGGCCAGGGCGCGACCGGCTTCGCGACGATCTTTGAACGCAGGGGTACTGGGTAAATAAGGGTTCATGTTCAGACTCCGAATGGAAAGGTGTCTTCCTCCGGGTAGCGTATTGTCGGTACCGGCAATGGTATGACTGGCCGGGTTTCTTCAACCCAGACAAACGCATCGAATTGTTCGGCGAGCACGGCTTCAAAGTAATGGCTATGACGCTCGGTTTGGGCCCGGTAAATGACCCCGATCGCCCGTTCGAGTCGTGTTTCCGAAAGCGCCTCGCGCAGGTGTTCTCGTTCCGGTTCGCGCCAGTCGGTCAGCGAGGCAGCGACTCCGGCCTCAAGAAACTGTTGCTCCCAACTGCCCGTCAGGGACGGGCGTACTTCCTTGATCTGCATTTCACCGTCCCAGTTATCGGCGGCTGCGACCTGGCCATGGTCGGTACCCATGCCGATCAGCACGGCGTTCTGCCCATAGGCAGTACGGCACAACTGGCCGATATTGAATTCGCCGCTCCAGCCCATGGCGGTGGCGGCTGCGTTACCAATATGCGAGTTGTGCGCCCAGACTATGGCTTTGGCAGCCGGGCCGCGATGCTCGAGCAAGGCTTGCAAGGTGTCGAACATATGTCGGTCACGCAGATTCCAGGATGCCACCGAGCCCCGGTACATGGCCCGGTAATACTGCTCGGCGGCACGTATCACCCGGGCATTCTGGGTTGCACTGAAAAAAGCCTCGTCGTCTTCGATAAACCGCCGCAGGCGTTCGGCCAGTAGGCTGTTCAGCTGTTCGACCACGGCTTGCTCGCACGGCATTTTGCCGTTGTGCTCGACGAAACGACCATACCGTGCCGGGTCATCCTGCCAGGGAGACAGGCAGCCATAACGCTGACGTGCCTCCTGCGCCAGAGGCGGATTGTTCTGGTCCAGATAATCCAGTACTTCGCGGATGGAGCTACCCATGCTGTAGACGTCCAGGCCACGAAATTCAGCACGCTGGGCAGGTTCCAGCGCATGGTTGTGAGCGTGCAGCCAGCGGGCGAAGGTTTCTACATCGGTGTTGCGCCACATCCAGGTCGGAAAGCGCAGAAAAGCCTTTTCCTTCCACGCCGACGGGCCCAGCTCTCGTACGCAATGATCGATCTGCCCAGCGTCCGGCCAGTCTGCCTCGACAGCGACAATGTTGAATCCGTGACGCTCAATGAGCCGCTGGGTGATAGCGGCGCGTATGCGGTAGAAATCGCTGGTGCCATGGGTCGCTTCACCGATCAATATGATACGGGCATCACCATAGCGATCGAACAATTCACCCAGGTCTGGGTCGCTCAATTCAGGCAACGGCTCGGCATATTGGCGCAGGACTGCCGGGAGATCATTCCGTGGTTTTTGGGAGCGATTTCCTGGGAGCCGTTGCCGCGATTCCCTGACTGGTGAATTCATTGGACCTGCCTCACGGAACAAGGTGGTGAGCCGGCTTGTACTTGTAATTATGGGCTTCAGTAATAAAGAGACGTTGCCTGTGAGGTCCGTGTTCCGGGCAGGCGACCAACGCGCTCCAGGCGGCTGACAGCCGCCAATGGCTACCCTCCTTAAAGTGATTCGATGCACGTGGCTGCAAATTTTTATGGTAGCAGCTGGCATGGCCAGTGGGGCAGGGCTTGGAGCTGTGGCTTAGCGGGCGCGGTTGTTCAGGGGGCGAATGCTTTTGGAGCGATAATTCTTCTGGTTTTCCAAATCCTGTTTAAACTGGCCAAGTACATGCGCGTCATGGCTTTTTAATCTCAATGACGACCGCCGCGATGCGTTCGCAGTGGGTATAGGCTCCGGCGAGCAACTCTTCGCCAAATACGTCCGGGTCCATTTCGCGGTAATTCCAGAGCATATCGCCTGCGTTCAAGCGCTCTTCGACCGCTGCCTGGAACGGGTCATGGTTGTCGATCATGGCTACGCCGGTGTAAAGCAACAGGCTGCCGCCTGGAGCGAGGCGTTCCAGAGCGCTATCAACGATAGCCAGCGACAGGCTGGCCCCCAGCGGACCACCACCATGGCGATAGGCTCGTTCGCCTGGGTCCACCAGATAAGGCGGGTTGGCCAGAATCAGATCGAAGTCACCGCTGACATTCTGTAACAGATCGCTGTGCCGAACCTCGATAGTGGAAATCCCGGCCAATTCGGCGTTGATACGCGTCAGCTGCAAGGCGTGCGAATTGATATCCACTGCCAGGACCTCTGCTTGCGGGCTTTTCCGCGCTGCCAGGATCGCTCCGGCGCCGGAACCACAGCCGATATCCACGATGCGCTGCGCCGGCCGGTCGCGTTGCTGCAGATGCGCGTCGATGGCTTGGGCAAACCGGTAGGTATCCGGGCCGAAAAATACCGCATTCGCCTGGTTGGTGGGGAAGGCGGAATGCCAGAACTGCTCGCCAGTCAGAGTCGACAGGCGCAGACGGGAGCGCCAATCCGAACCTGCAGCTTCCAGCAAGCCAGCCCTGTCCATCAAGGCGAAAAGCTCGGCCGGTAACAGCGTAGGAGAAAAAGGCCGGCTCCAGCCAAATATGCCGATCAGGTCGCGAGCCGTCTGGTTTTCCGGGCGCTGATTGACTCGTTCATGGGTCAGTGGCGTGGGTGTGACGAAGCGATAGCCCTGAGCTGTCAAGATCCGGGCCAGCTCTATGAGGGAACTGGCCTGCTCATGCATGAGCGCTACCCCGGTTGAACTGCTGGCAGAACAGCCGAGTGGCCAAGAGGCCCGCTGCACTGTCCTGGCAGCGTGGGGACAGCAGCGGAATCAGTCGATTCATATACGCCTGCCGGTCCGTCAGACCGGCAAGTTGCTGATGCAATAGGCGAGCTTCTTCATCAACGTCGCTACCGCTCAGCGGTGGTTGCGATGAGCTTGGCCGATCAGGCAGGCAGCGTGTGTCGGCTGGCCGGGTCGATGAAGCAGGCGAGACCCAATCGCCGGCAATCCAGTCATGAATCAGCTGGCGTTCGTGAGCATTGAACACGCCGAACATCGGTGCGCGTTCTCCTTCGATGAGCTGCCAGAAATGACTTTGCCTTGGATCCTGATGGCGTTTGATCCAGCCTCGTTGCTCCAGCACGGCGAGAAAAGTGGGAATGTCCGCTGGATTGGCCAGCCACTGGTTTACGGTGCGTTCGGCGAAGCGGCAGCGATTGACATGCATCAGATGGCCCAGTGCGCCTTTTTCTTGCAGGAGTTTGATCACTTCTTGCCGTGGATCGAATTCATCGATGACGGAAAGTGTGCTGGCGCCCAGTTGATTCAAGCAGTAGCCATTGCGTATGCGGCGGTAGAAGGTGTCGTCGTCGCCCAGGTGCGGCCAGGCATCGTATACCGCCTGTACGGCCCGGCGGGCATGTCCATTGTGGGCATTGTCCACGGTAATGTGCAGACTGAAATACCGGGGATCGATGCCCAACTCGGCCAGCTCATAAGTGGTGATGAGTAAATGCAGCGGCATTTGCTCGTAGCCCAGATTGAACCCGATGACTTCTGGCAGATAGTGTTCGGCATGTTCTGCCAAGGCCAGCTGGATAGCACCCTGGACAAAATACGGGTCGTCCAGGGCCTGCCAATCTTCACCCACGTGGTTGGCCAGGAGCTGCCGATAAAGCACTACATGGTTCTGTTCTGCCAGGCCTTCTCCCAACTCTTCGAGATAAGTCCGGACCAGGGTGTTGAAACGGGCATCGTTCCAGTGCGCCAGCAAGCCGTAGAGCCAGGCGCCATCGACCAGCTTGGTAGGCGCCACGCCTTTGAGAAAATACTGGGCGTGTGCCTTGTTGTGAAAATAACGCCTTGCAGTTCCATTCTGCCGGCTTTCCAGATAAGCCTGATAACGATGACCGACCTGTGCGGCCTGCTGGCTGCTCCAGGTGGCCAATTGCAGCGGATCGTCCGGCAGGTCGCAGGGGCTATTGGCTGCGGTTTTCAATTGTTCATCCAGATAACTGGCGGCAGCGTTACGTGCTTGTTCGGCAGGCTTGCAAGCAAGCAGGGCGAAATACAAGGCTTTTGCACTTCTGGTCGGAGTTGCTGTGATCGACAAAGCATTCTTTATAGATAGTGCGTGACTGGTCATCGGCAGGCTTCACGAAATGGCGAGAAATATCCTCTGTTCTTCATTCGGTGCAGGGCAGGGCGATAAGTTCGGCGATTACGACGAGATCGGCCAGCGTGGCGGTGACCGGTCATGATAAGGACAAGTGATTCGGATGATGGCCAGGCAGTCGAGGATCCGTACCGCTCGAAGGATTCAGCCGTCGAGCGGTTCTACGTGGTAGGACGGATCAATGCGGGAGAGACGTATATTGGCTGCCGTCGGTGCCTTTCTTCAGCTCATTGCTGTACGGCCGGTTTTGGGTGGCATCCCGATCATCGTGCTTGCGGGCTTCCTGGGCTTCCTGCTGCAGGTTGTTCAACTGATCCCGCGCTTTATCCATCAGTTTTTCTTCCTGACGAGTCGGTGGGAACGCCGCGGCCAGCAGCGCACCGATGGCGATTCCGGTTGCTCCAATCGCCATCGGTTGTTCCCGAAGCATTTTATCGAAGCCTTCTCGGGTACGCTCTGCCCCGTGGCGCAGATGGTCTGCCGCATGATGACCCGATTCGCCGAGCTCATGGCCCATTTGGCTAAGCTTGCTTTTGAGCTCGTTGCTTTTATTGTGGAGCGAGTTTTGTTTATCGGCTTTATCAGTTTTATTGGCATAAGCGGAACTGCCATTGGCCTGATGCTGCTGACCCAGCATCAGCCAGGCCATGCCGATTCCTGTCAGCAAGGTCGGAACCGGATTTTCCTTCACTGTCGTGGTGAGATTGTTGAAAAAATCGCCGCCATTGCCTTTGGCATAACCCAGCACCCTGTCGATGATTTCGCCGGGCGACAGTCTGCTTTCCAGCGCTTCGACTATATGGCTTATTGCAGCGCGCTGCTGGTCGATTTCCCGTTCGAGCGTGGCTGGGTCCTTTTGCGATTCGATATCGATCTGGCTGCGGGTGCTCATGATCCATGCCTCTTGATGGCTTCTTTATCTTTATGAAGCGTATTCATGGTGTGGCTGGGACGTAATGAAGAGGCTTCGAACTTCTTCTTGCCGGCCGACACCATGCTCAGGCCAATGACGGTGACTACCGCGCCGACAATCAAGGCCGCCAGCCACGGTTGCATGACCAGGCTCAAGCCATAGACAGCGGCCATCAGCACCACGATGAAGCCGGCTAGCGCTACCGCTCCACCGACTGCCACGCTGGCCAGACCGGCCTTGGTCGCCTGCAGCGATTCACTGAACTCGGCCTTGAGCAACGCCAGTTCCTTGGTGAACAGCATGGGCACTTCGCGGGTCAGTTGGCGCAGCAGACCGGTGACGGAGTTGTCATGCTCATGCACGGTGCTTGCTGGCGGAGGCGGGAGCTCATTGGCTGGAGTGTCGATTTTACGTTGCTGGCTCATGGACGTATTCCTCCATTCTCCTGGATACCCTGGTTGCTACCGTCCCGATGTAGCGGGCCGTTCGCCCGAGTATCGGTCGCAGAGACACCACTGCTGCCGGTAATGCCTGACCGTTCGCGCAAACCTGGGTCCCCCTCGCGGGTGCTATTCCAGTCAGTAGAGCCGGTATCCATTGCGGTTGTTTGCCCGACAGATGCTGTGGACGGCCAGCTATCCGTGGTGGCAGTAGAAGCGCTGTGGCCACTGGAATATTGGCTGGAAGCCTTGGCGAAGCGGGTCAGGCCGAACCCCAGCGCGATACTACCGGCGATAAACAGCCCCGGATTTTCACGAGCCATGCGCTCTGCATCGTGATAGAGATCGTCTGCTTTTTTGTTGCGCAGGTTCTCTGCCATTTTCACCATGCCCTGCGCTATATCGGATACATACTGCGAAAGGCCGGGGCGATCCTGCTCGAGATCGGCTGCTGCTGCTCTGGCACTTTGCGCGACTCGTTCAAGTTCGCTGGCAGCGCCGCTTCGATAATTATCGAGATTGACTTTATCGTCGTTTTGTTGCTGACCATCTGTCGCCTGGCTTCCTGGGTTTAGTGACTCTTTACGTTGTGTTTCTCCATAACCTTTTGATCGTTCATCGTTTCTTGAACTTGCCAGATCCTGCTCACGATCAAGCGGTTCGGTAGGCAGAGGGTTGTAGTAATCGGTCCCTGATGGCGCTACATAACCCGGAAAATTCTTGTCTTGTTCAGCCATTTTTCCACCTCTTTCATATAGTTATGGAAAAAACACAGTAAAGCGAAACAGTGTTCACGGCCTGTGATTTTCATGCTGTACAAGACAGGTGACCTGACCCTCATCGACCGAGTTCAATGTGGTCCGATGTGCTGTGGCGTCGGCTGAAATAAAAGAAAAAGTGGCGATTGTCTGGAGACCGCCGTGAACAGTCTCCGGGTTGCTTGGCGACTCTCAGGCGGAGAGAAGAGAGATAGTTATGGCCGATTTGCAGCCTACTGTCTGCCAGGTTGCGGCAGGTTGAGGATGTGGCCCTTGATCTTGCCCATGACGTGCATTTCACAGGCATTGCAGTCGAAGGTCAGGGTCAGCACTTCATCCTGATGCACCAATTGCATCGGCGCGACCTTGTTTTGTACGCCCTGCACACCCTTGGCCTGTTTCGGACACAGGTTGAAAGAAAAGCGCAAGCAGTGCTTGGTGATCATCACCGGTACTTCGCCGATTTCCTCATGTGCCTCGTAGGCGGCATCGATCAGTTGCACACCGTAGCGCTGATAAAACGCGCGGGCCTTTTCGTTATACACGTTCGCCAGAAAAGTAAGGTGCGCTTGCGGATATACCGGCGGCGGTACGCTGACGGGCTTGCGACTGCTTCGCGGATAGACTGCCGTACGTGCTGCTGTCAGCGCATCGATGGCTTCGCGGCGCAAGGACTTGAGCTGCGAGTTGGGCACGAAATACACCTGTGGCGCTTCGATTTCTACCGCGTGCGCATAATAAAGGGTGGTCCCCAGCTTGCTCAGCAGATCGCTTAGCTGGGCGTGTGCCTGTTCCGGCTTGTTCGCCAGGCCAAAGGGACCAGCCAGACTGGCCGAGGCGCTGATGCCTTCCTCGCTGGTCACGCTCAGCACCAGTTGCGCTTCGCTCAGCTGGGCATGCCAGCGTACTGCCACCCGGCGTTCGGCCGAGGTTTTCAGCAATGCCTGTTGCCAATTGTGGTCCAGGTTACGGTTCAGCGTCTGTGGCAGCCGCAACTGCTTCAGCGCGGCTGGCATTTCATTCGGTTCGATGCGGTACTGCCAGTGAGGCTTGCCGTCTTCCTCGAACTGAGCGAGCGACTCGACGACACTGGCGCGAAACCCCATCACTTCGCGTTTGTACAATACATTCAGGCCATCGCCATTGCTGAGCGGTTCGCTGGTATGAGCAATGACATCCTTCCTGTTGACCTTGACAATTTCGCCCACCGGCAGGCCGGTAAAGGTCGGTGAATCGAACGCACCAATATTGATCTTGCGCTCACTGACGAAGTAATCCGTGTTGCCACGATGGAAGGTCTTGTCCGGATTCGGCACGAAGAAGTGCTCAGTCAGGCCGCTGGAGGCGCGGGCGAGCTCGGGGCATTCGGTCAGGATGGCATCGAGCTGCTGGCGATAATAGGCCGTGATGTTTTTCACGTAGCCCATGTCCTTGTAGCGGCCTTCGATCTTGAAGGAACGCACGCCAGCATCGACCAGCGCCCGCAGATTGTCGCTCTGGTTGTTGTCCTTCAGCGACAGCAAATGCTTGTCGTAAGCCACCACGCGCCCTTCGTTATCCTTCAGCGTGTAGGGCAGGCGACAGGCTTGCGAGCAGTCCCCCCGGTTGGCGCTGCGCCCGGTCTGCGCATGAGAGATATAGCATTGCCCGGAAAACGCCACGCATAACGCACCATGAATGAAGAACTCGATGGTCGAGTCCACCTGCTCACAGATGGCGCGGACTTCCTGCAGGCCGAGTTCGCGTGCCACGACCAATTGGGAAAAACCGGCATCCGCCAGAAATCTGGCTTTTTCCAGGGTGCGAATGTCAGTCTGCGTACTGGCATGCAGCTCGATGGGCGGAATATCCAGCTCCAGGATGCCCATATCCTGCACGATCAGTGCATCGATCCCGGCCTCGTAAAGCTGCCAGATCAGCGCTCGGGCCGGCTCCAATTCATCGTCATGCAGGATGGTATTGAGGGTGACGAACACGCGGGCGCGAAACAAGTGGGCAAATTCCACCAGCTCGGCAATCTCCGCCACGCTGTTGCCGGCATTGTGCCGCGCACCAAAGCTGGGGCCACCGATATACACGGCATCCGCTCCATGCAGAATGGCTTCCCTGGCAATGGCGACATCGCGGGCGGGGCTGAGCAGTTCCAGATGAGGCTTGGGCAGAGACATGGCGTTGATATCGAAGTGGCACGAGGTCGGCCATTGTAACGGCCTGGGGCTGCTGTGGAGCGTTTACATGACGTGCGTGGTGATTGCCGTAGGGTGGAAAACTCGCGGAGCGATTTTCCACCGGGGGTATCTGGGCATGAAGGATTAGCCTTTGGCTAATCCGTCCTAAGGCCTGCTCGATAGCCTGTTTTTTTAGAAATCCCAGCGGGTGGTCAACATCATGCTGCGGGGTTCACCATAAGCCTTGGTAGAATAATAACCAATATTTGTATAGTAATACTTATCGAACAAATTATTGATGTTGAGTGTAGCGGAAAGTTTATCGGTAAATTGATATTTACTCATTAAGTTGACTAGCCAAAAAGCTTCCTGATGATTCTGTACAGTTCCCTTGACAGGATTGGAAACATCCATCCAGGTTGTCCCCTGATAATTAGCTCCTCCGCCAACTGTTAACTTATTGAAAATACCCGGTAGTCGATAAGTCGTATACAGTTTGAATTGATGCTCAGGCTGTTCTGTCGTTATTTTCTTATTATCGTCATCACGCCGAATGGTCATCCATGTATAACCTGTCTGGATATTCCAACCAGGAGCTATTTCTCCCGAAAGCTCAAGTTCTAATCCTTTGGTTTTAGCTTTTATTCCTTCATAATAGGATTCATTTCTTTCCACATTAAAACCGGCATATTCGGCGCGATTATCTTCGCGAATTTCAAAATAAGCTAGGCTGGCATTCAGACGACCATGAAACCATTCTCCCTTGATACCACCCTCGTAACTATCACCTTCATCCGGCTGGAGTACGCTGCCATTCTGATCTTTATTGCTTGAGGGCAGGAAGATACTGGTATAGCTGGCATACAGTGAAAAATTATCGTTGAGATCGTAAACCACACCGGCAAAAGGCGTAACTTCACCGGTCTTTTTGGCGTAGACATTTCTGCTCAAGCGGTAATTGGTAACCCTGGCGCCCAGTGTAAAGGCAAGGTTATCAGTGGGCTTGAAATGAGCCGTGGAGTATACCGCGCGTTGTAGCGTAAGTTGATCGTTATCACGAACAGGCGATCCCCAATCAGGTCTACGAATATCTCCCGTCCAGTCATAAAAACTTTGATTTTCGACAGGAATTGACCGATAGCGAAAATCATTACCTTGCCAATGGTTACGATAAGCACTAGCACCTACAACCAACTCATGCTGACGTCCAAACAGTTCAAAGGGCCCGCTTGCGTAAATTTCTAACGCTTGGCTTCTGGTTTTACCTCTATATCTTGCTGCATCAAGAGTATTGTCTTCGGGAGACCAAAGCCCAACTGACCCTAATTGAGCATCGTAACCATTAGTTTGATAGGTGTAATAAGTTCTATTAACCCAGCCATTATCAAAGTAATGGTCTAATTGAGTAAAGAATGAGCGGCTGAACTGTTTCCAGGCACTCCAACTAGCTCCGGGGTTAAAAGAACGTGATGTATGGACGTCGTTACCCTCTGCATCAAAAATAGGAACACCTCCCCAACTAGAGCCTGTCGGAATACTTTTGTTGTAGTCAGCACCAAAAGTAAGCATCGTACTGGGCGAAAGATCAACCTCCAAGATTCCATAATAGGCTTTTGTTTGTGTTTTATAGTGATCTTGGAAAGAATGCCTATCTTGAAACGCCCCGACAGCCCGGCCCCGAATAGTAGCACTCTCATTTAAAGGACCACCCATATCCCATTCGGTGCGGTAATTATCCCAACGGCCAGCCTCTGCCGTGGCATGTCCTGAAAATTCATGGGTGGGTTTTTTACGTACCAGGTTGAGGGTTGCTCCAGGTCCACCACTTCCGGTAGTGATACCGCTAGCACCTTTGATGATTTCGATACGATCATAGGCAATCATGTCACTCATGGTATTGCCTGAGGAATATTGAGCTTGTCGCTGAATGGGAATGCCATCATATTGAAAGTTGGTGATACCAAAGCCCCGTGCATAATATTCGGACCGTTCGCTGTCCCGTGAAGTGACTGTGATACCCGGCGTATGCTGCATCACCTTGTCGATGCTGGTGAGGTTGAAGTCATCCATATGTTGGCGGGTAATGACCGTGACAGTCTGGGGCGTCTCTCTAGGAGTCAGTACCAGCTTGGTGGCTGAAGCGATAACGCCGGGCGTATAGGACTTGGTGTTTTCGGTGATGGTGCCGAGCTGGTTATCCACTACGGTCATGGCGTCCAGGCTCATCGTTCCCGCCGACTCGGTCGGTGCCGACGGCTGAATGCTCAGGGCGCCGTTGCTGGTGATGTGTAGCGTCAGGCCGGTACCGCGCAAGGCTTGCTGTATCGCCTGGCTGGCGCTGAGCCGGCCTTGTACGGGGGCAGCTTGGCTACTGTCGACATCGGCCGGGATGAACAGGACCTGCTGGCCGCTCTGTTGGCCGATCCGGATGAGGGTGTTGGCCAGTGGTGCGGCGGGTAGCGCGAAGTCATAGGTCGCATCGGCGGCCTGGAGCGGGCTGTGGATGGCCGCCAGGCTACAGGCGATGGCAAGGGGGCAAGCAATGAAATGGCGCATGGTTTGAACGGGCTCCGGGTCGCAAGTAATGGCGCTCGTTCGAGCGCCTTTATCCGTTGTGTGCGATGAGCCTCTGGATTTTTCAGGGGGCAAGGGAAAATTTTCAAAAAGCAGTCGGGCGCCGGGCAGCCGTTGACGGAATGCCAGCCCCTATCGCGCGTTATGGAAGAGAACCGGGCCTGGTTCAGGCGTGCTCGATGCGAGTCCACCACCCCAGGTAACGTGCTATGCGCAGGGGCAGGATATCCGCCAGAGCCTGTAGGGCTTTTTCGCTATCGTCCAGGTTGAACACGCCGGAAATCCGCAACTCGGCTGCATTCTCGGCGACTTGCAGTACGCCTGGGTGATAGGGGCGCAGGCGCTCGATGACGGTTTTCAACGACTGGTCGTGGACTTCCAGCAAGCCACGGCTCCAGGCGGCAGGATCGACCGGCGAGGCCGGCAGGATATGCAAGCCGTTCGCATCCAGTTGCGCGCCCTGGCCAGCCATGAGTTGCACGTCCTCCCCAAGGGAATATAGGGTACTTTCACCTTCCAGCATCCACAGGTGTGCGGCTTTGTCCCGTATCTCCAGCAGGCAGCGACCCGCCGACAGCCGCGCCTCGCCATAACGGCACGCCAGGCGGAACGGTCGTTCCTGTGCCGGCGCTTCGGCTATCAGGCTACCTTCGATCAGGGTCACGCTGCGCATGGTTTCGCTGAGCTCGACGTCAATGGCCGTTTCGGCGTTCAGCAGCAGGCGGGAACCATCGGCAAGCACAAGGTGCTGACGTTCGGCGGTGGCTGTCCGGAAATCGGCGTTCCAACCGGACAACGGCATCCCCGGCCGGCTCAGCAGGTGCGCGCAGGTCGCCATGCCGCCCAGGGCGAGCGCTCCGCGCAGCAAGCTCCGTCGGCTGGTACGTGGCGCTTGCAACGCTTGGCGCGTGGCCGGGCCGGAAAGGGGCGACAATCTTTGTTGCAGGCGTTGCTGAAGGCTGTTCCAGGCTTCGCCATGGCCGGGGTCCGCTTCCAGCCAGCGTTGGAAACGCTGCTGGTCGACCGTATCGAAAGCCCCCGAACTGCGGCGGGCATGCCACTCGATGGCTTGCTCGATAGCGGCTGGTAGCGGGCTCATGTGTCCATCCGGTAGCACGCCTTCAGCCCCTGCACCACGTATTGATGTACTCGCGTGACCGAAACGCCTAGTTCTTCGGCAATCGATGCATAGGTGCGGCCATCGATCTGGCTGTAGAGAAAGGCGGCTCGCGCCTTGCTCGAAAGCCCGCCGAGCAGGCGGTCCACCTCCAGCAGGCTCTCCATCACCAGATAATGTTCCTCGGCCGAAGGCGCCACGGGATAGTCCTCGGCGGCCAGGGCGTCGAGGTAGGCCTGCTCCAGGTCGCGGCGGCGCCAACTGGCGAAAATCAGTCGCTTGGCGATGGTGGTGAGCAAGGCGCGTGGCTCGCGAATGGACTGCGGGTTGGGCAAGGCAACGACCTGAGCGAATGTTTCCGCCGCCATGTCGGCCGCGTCGTGCCGGCAGCCAAGCCGTCTGCGCAGACGTTCGAACAGCCAACCATGGTGCTCGCCAAACAGGCGGTGCAATAGCTGATTGTGCAGGCTCAAATGTTTGTCTACGGGCGGGATGGAGGGCATCGATGGACGTTCAGATGTTAATTCTGGTTAACAATAATTATTCTCATCGATGTTGGCAATGGCATGCTGTCGAGCAGAAACGGTGGCGGATGAGCAAGGCGTTATCCACTCTACGGAAACCAAACTTCGGGGTAGGGTGGAAAACTCGCGGAGCGATTTTCCACCGGGGATATCCGGGCTACCTTGCTTGAATGCTGTAATGGACTCTCCCCGCGCCACAGTTCTATACCGAGAGCAGTGGTGACTGATTGTTGGGAGAGGCTTTATGAAGCGTATCGCAGTTGATCTGGCCAAGTCCGTTTACCAGGTTGCCGAGAGTGTCCGTGTCGGTCAGGTGGTGCAGCGCAAGCGGCTGAACCGAGCGGCGTTTCAGCGGTGACTGGCAGAGCGTAAGGCCCGTCTGACGGCGGGGTAATCAGTAGGTTGTGATGGTTTTCTTGTGGTTGTGGTGAGTAGCAACACTGTCGGAACAGGCGAGTCCTGCAACGGAACAAGGCCGATAATAATCATGATCCGTGCGATCGGTTGAACGCTTGGCTCCCGCTGCGCGAACTACAGAATGGCCAGGGCGGCAATGCCCACGGAAGGCCGGATATACGAATGCAACCGCACTGGCGACAGGGTTGGAAAAGCTATTTCTCACTACTTGTGGGGAGAGTCCATATATGAATTGTTATATTTCACACCACGACCATGAGATTCCGCCAGTTATTTGACGGCTCAAGATGCTGCCGTTTACATAGATGCGCAAATGAGTGGTTACGTCGTGATGATCGTAATTGTTGTTGGCGACATGAATTACGACCGATTTGACTGATAAGTTACGCAACTTCTCACCTAGATGATTCCACCTGCCACGGGTGGTGTGAGTTGGATTTATAAGTATTTCGTAAGGGAGCTGCCGCCCGCCTTTAACTTTTCCATTCTTGGAAAAGGCGTCAATCTCGCCACAGAGGGCAAATGAAACTTTGTGGCCGTGTATGTTGTGTGTCCGCTCGGGCCACGCGCTTTGCAATGAATCAATGTCGTTGGTCGTTGGTTTTTGTCCAAAGATTTGACTTGGCATCCGAACCTGTCTATCTGCGGAGACAAGCCACGGCACGGTATTTCCTTTGCCCGACCCATCTTCAACGAACGCAGAAATCCCTGGTTTAAGGGTTTTTGCAATCTTTCTATAACCGGGATGGTTTCTTGCGTGCCCAGGCAGTACGACAAGATCATGCTCACATTCACGGATGAATTCCAGAATTTCCGATTCACTTGTGGAACACAATGGTGAGATCGCGCAAATCTTCATGGTGAGATATAACTTCTATTAGGCACCAAATAGCATAGACAATTACCCCATTTGGTGCAGAACATCCTTTGATTGAGCGCGTCAGAACATCAACGCCATATATATCAATCCCAGCTCAACGCCCCTCCCGTCTGATACTCGATTACCCGTGTCTCGAAGAAGTTCTTTTCCTTCTTCAAATCCATCATTTCGCTCATCCAGGGGAAGGGGTTGGTAGTACCGGGATACTCTTCCTTGAGGCCGATTTGCATCAGGCGGCGGTTGGCGATGAATTTGAGGTAGTCCTCCATCATCGCGGCGTTCATGCCGAGTACGCCTCTGGGCATGGTGTCGCGGGCGTATTCGATTTCCAGTTGGGTGCCCTGGAGGATCATCTGGGTGGCTTCGTCTTTCATGTCGGCATCCCATAGGTGCGGGTTTTCGATCTTGATCTGGTTGATCATGTCGATGCCGAAGTTCAGGTGCATGGATTCGTCGCGCAGGATGTATTGGAACTGCTCGGCGGTGCCGGTCATTTTGTTGCGGCGGCCCATGGAGAGGATCTGGGTGAAGCCGCAGTAGAAGAAGACGCCTTCCAGCACGCAGTAGTAGGCGATCAGGTTTTTCAGGAACTGCTTGTCGGTTTCGACGGTGCCGGTGTTGAAGGTCGGATCGGAGATGGAGCGGGTGTACTTGAGGCCCCAACTGGCTTTTTTCGCGACGCTTGGAATCTCGTGGTACATGTTGAAGATTTCACCCTCATCCATGCCCAGCGATTCGATGATGTATTGGTAGGCGTGGGTGTGGATGGCTTCCTCGAAGGCTTGGCGCAGGATGTACTGGCGGCATTCGGGGTTGGTGATCAGGCGGTAAGTGGCCAGCACCAGGTTGTTGGCGACCAGTGAGTCGGCGGTGGAGAAGAAGCCGAGGTTGCGCTTGATGATGCGGCGTTCGTCCTCGGTCAGGCCATCCTGGCTTTTCCACAGGGCGATGTCCGTGGTCATGCTGACTTCCTGCGGCATCCAGTGGTTGGCGCAGCCGTCCAGGTATTTCTGCCAGGCCCAGTCGTATTTGAAGGGCACCAGTTGGTTGAGGTCGGCGCGGCAGTTGATCATGCGCTTTTCGTCGACCCGCACGCGGGCGGAGGTGCCTTCGAGTTCTTCCAGCCCTTCCTGCACATCCAGATCGTTCAATGCAGCCTTGGCACGGGCGATGGCATCGGAGTCTTCGGCGACGACAGCGCGGGCATCATGCGCGGCGGCATCGCCGACACTGTCGAGTTTTTCCAGGCTCATTTCGGCGGTGGCCTGCGTCGGCGCGGCGGCAGCCGGTTGGGTGAGGGTGGTTTCGTCTTCGTCGAATTCGTCCCAGCTGAGCATGGGCTTTTCCTCCTGTCGGGACCGCTGCAAGGCGGTCGGAGATACGTTTTTGATCTGCGCGAGGGGCGCAAAAACCAGCAATCGGTCGGAAGGGCCTCGCGGGAGAGCCCTGAAATCTGCATTAGGGTTGGCTCAACGCTGAGCTCAACAAGGCGGACGGCCAGCCACCATTTGGTGGACGAGCAAAGCGTCGTCCACCCTACGGTTATTTACTGGCAGGCTTCGCAGTCAGGGTTATCGATACTGCACGCCTGCGGCACCTCTGCCGGCGTTTCGAATTCCTCCGTCTTGTGTGCCACTTGCTGCGACTGGCTGTCCTTGCCGCCCGCTGACACGGCATTGAGCTTGCCGGTGGTGATGGTGGATTTTTCGGTGCTGGTCGCGGCCAGGGCGCGGAGGTAGTAGGTGGTCTTCAGACCACGGAACCAGGCCATGCGATAGGTCACGTCGAGTTTCTTGCCGCTGGCGCCGGCGATGTAGAGGTTGAGCGACTGTGACTGGTCGATCCACTTCTGGCGGCGGCTGGCGGCTTCGACGATCCACTTGGTTTCGACTTCGAAGGCGGTTGCGTAGAGGTCTTTCAGATCCTGCGGGATACGTTCGATCTGCTGCACGGAGCCATCGAAGTATTTGAGATCGTTGACCATTACCGGGTCCCATAGGTCCCGGGCCTTGAGATCGTGGACCAGATAAGGGTTGATCACGGTGAATTCGCCGGAGAGGTTCGATTTCACGTAGAGGTTCTGGTAGGTCGGCTCGATGGACTGCGATACGCCGGTGATATTGGCGATGGTCGCGGTCGGGGCGATGGCCATGATGTTGGAGTTGCGGATGCCTTTCTGGACGCGCTCGCGCAGTGGCGTCCAGTCCAGGCTCTGGCTACGGTCGACGTCGATGTATTGGTTGCCGCGCTCTTCGGTGAGGATGTCCAGCGAATCCAGCGGCAGGATGCCTTTGGACCAGAGCGAGCCGGTGAAGGTGGAATAGGCGCCGCGCTCGTCTGCCAGGTCGCAGGAGGCCTGGATGGCGAAGTAGCTGATGGCTTCCATCGACTGGTCGGCAAAGGCTACGGCGGCGTCCGAGCCATAGGGCAGGTGTTGCAGGTACAGCGCGTCCTGGAAGCCCATGATGCCAAGCCCGACCGGGCGGTGCTTGAGGTTGGAGTTCTTCGCTTGCGGCACCGAGTAGTAGTTGATGTCGATGACGTTATCGAGCATGCGCACGGCGGTGTGGACAGTGCGTTCCAGCTTGGCCAGGTCCAGCTTGCCATCGGTGATGTGATTCACCAGGTTCACCGAACCCAGGTTGCACACGGCGATTTCTTCCTGGCTGGTGTTCAGGGTGATTTCGGTGCAGAGGTTGGATGAATGCACTACGCCAACGTGCTGCTGCGGGCTGCGCAGGTTGCACGGGTCCTTGAAGGTCAGCCACGGGTGGCCGGTCTCGAACAGCATGGAGAGCATCTTGCGCCACAGATCCTTGGCCGGCAGGGTCTTGAATAGCTTGATCTGGCCGGACCGGGCCTGGGCTTCGTATTGGCTATAACGCGCTTCGAAGGCGCGGCCGGTCAGGTCGTGCAAGTCGGGTGTGTCGGAAGGCGAGAAGAGGGTCCAGGGGCCGTCTTCGAACACGCGCTTCATGAACAGGTCAGGAATCCAGTTGGCGGTGTTCATGTCGTGGGTGCGGCGGCGGTCGTCACCGGTGTTCTTGCGCAGTTCGAGGAATTCCTCGATGTCCAGGTGCCAGGTTTCCAGGTAGGAGCAGACTGCGCCCTTGCGCTTGCCACCCTGGTTGACCGCGACGGCGGTGTCGTTCACGACCTTGAGGAAGGGCACGACGCCCTGGCTCTTGCCGTTGGTACCCTTGATGTAGGAGCCCAGTGCCCGCACCGGCGTCCAGTCATTGCCCAGGCCGCCCGCGAATTTGGAGAGCATGGCGTTGTCGTGGATGGCGCCGTAGATGCCGGAAAGGTCGTCCGGTACGGTGGTCAGGTAGCAGGAGGAAAGCTGTGAGCGCAAGGTGCCGGCGTTGAACAGGGTTGGCGTGGAGGCCATGTAGTCGAAGGACGAGAGCAGGTGGTAGAACTCGATGGCGCGCTCGTTCTTACGTGGCTCTTCCAGGGCCAGGCCCATGGCGACGCGCATGAAAAAGATCTGCGGCAGCTCGAAGCGCACATTGTCCTTGTGGATGAAATAGCGGTCGTAGAGGGTTTGCAGGCCCAGGTAGGTGAACTGCTGGTCACGCTCGTGATTGATCGCAGCGCCCAGCTTGGCCAGGTCGAAGCCTTGCAGTTGCGGGTCGAGCAATTCGAATTCGATGCCCTTGGCAACGTAGACGGGCAGGGCCTTGGCGTAGAGGTCGGCCATCTCGTGATGGGTGGCGTTCTCGGCAATGGCGAGAACACCCAGGGCTTCGCTGCGCAGGGTATCCATCAAGAGGCGGGCGGTGACCTGGCTATAGTTCGGCTCGCGCTCGACCAGGGTGCGGGCGGTCATCACCAGGGCGGTGTTGACATCCTTCTCGGCCACGCCGTCGTAGAGATTCTTCAGGCTCTCCTTCTCGATCAGCGCGCCGTCGACTTCGGCCAGCCCTTCGCAGGCTTCGCGGATGATGGTCTGCAGGCGTCCCATGTCCAGCGGGCTGAGCTGGCCGTCAAGCTTGGTGACCCGGATGCTTGGGTGCGGCTGGAGCACGTCGCCGCTGCTGCGCTTGCGCTCCTGGGCACGGGCTTCGCGGTAGATCACGTAACTGCGGGCGATCTTGTGCTCGCCGGTACGCATCAGGGCCAGTTCGACCTGATCCTGGATTTCCTCGATATGGATCACGCCGCCTGATGGCATGCGGCGTTTGAAGATGGCCGTGACCTGGTCGGTCAGGCGGCGCACGGTGTCGTGGATGCGCGACGAAGCAGAGGCAGAAGTGCCTTCCACAGCGAGGAACGCCTTGCTGATGGCCACCGTGATCTTGTCGTCGGTATAGGGCACGACTGTCCCGTTGCGCTTGATTACACGCAGCTGGCCGGGAGCAATGGTGGTCAGATCGTGAAGATCGGTGACCTGGTGTCTCTCGCGGTTGCTTTCTGTCTCCATCGCTCTCTGCTCCTCTGCAATAGCTGGAAAATCGTCGGGGCGATCACAAGGATCGCTCCAGGGAATTCGTTCTCTTCTTGACCACAAGATGTAGTGTCATGTTCGCCAGCTTGTCAGGCTTTCGTGGTGCTGCTCGGCCGGCTTTTTCCATCGCTCGCTGCGGCAAAGCAGGCAGGGCAAGGACGCGATTGATTCTCGTCAAAGTCGGACGATGAATGCCATGACGCTCTTCACAAGTCAGTGTGTCAATAGGGATTGGTAAATAAAAAACCCCATATATTGGGGTTTGTGTTTACTTTAAACACAATAGACAGGCTTTCCGGCCTGTGCAAGATAGAACAAGCTGTGGATAAAGTGTGGGTGGGCTTGGGATGGAGGGCTGCAGAGCTTGTGGCTTCTAGGTTGCCTGTCATTCCTGGCGGACGAGGTAAAAAAGTGAATTTTCCGATTGAAATGCAAAACACTATATGTTGTGTCTGTACTCGTGAGTTCAGGCTGTCGGCCGGTTGGTGGGAACGGCAATCAGGCTGAGCAGGCGCTCATCCTGCAGGGCGAACTGTCCTGTGAGTTCGCTTCCGGTGCGCCATTGTGCGGATAAATCGAGTAAAAGCCGCATGCGGGCCTGGCCGTCCAATGTGTGGGTGAGCAGTTCGGCGTCCTGGAAATAGAAGTGCTTGCCTACCAGCGGGTAGAGCGCCTTGAACAGGCTTTCCTTTAAAGAAAAGGTGAGCGTCGCGAGAAATCCACGCTGGCTCTCCGGTTGGTTCCTGTAGTGTGCGTATTCGCCGGGGGTGAGGATTTCCCGGGCCAGATGATCGGCTCGGGCGGTACTCATCAGGATTTCTGCATCCAGGCCGAGGGCTTGCCAGTCGCTGGCCCAGGCCGTCATGGCCGCTGCCCAGCCATGTGTATGGGTGATCGAACCGACTACGCCTGGTGGCCAGCACGGCGCACGGTCTGCGGTTTTGCCGGGAATAGTCGGCTGGCCGGTGAGCTGCAGGAGCGATTCCCGTGCGCAGCAGCGCCCGGCGAGGTATTCGGCTTGCCGCTTGGGGACGCCCCGTGGCACAGCAATGCCCAGGCGTTCGAAGTCCCGCAGGTCCAGTTGGGTGGGTTCGAAGTCCGTACTCGACAGCCAGATCCCCGGGAGCGGACAGGGCAAGGGCCAATCAGTCTGTAGCTGTATGCCGCAGGACAGGGCGAGCGCTTGGGTGCTCATGATCGATTACCGTAGGCGGAAGATTGATGAAATACCGTGCCTCCATGAGGCACGGCAGGATCGCCGTCTGTCCGGGAACAGCGGCACAGCTGGCACCGGGCCGGCGCTTCAGGCATCTACACCGGTTTCCCGAGCCAGCCGGGCAATGGCTGTGTCGAGTTCGTCCAGCGCCAGCTGGGCATCGATATGGTCCTGTTTGAGCAGGGTTTCGCTGCGCTGGCAGGCGGTGCGCAGTTGGGGAACGCCGCAATAGCGTGTTGCTCCATGCAGGCGGTGGACGTGGTCGATCAGCGTCTGGTGATTACCCGCTGCCCGGGCCTGGCGAATGGCCTGGCGGTCGGCCGGTAGCGATGCCAGCAGCATACCCAGCATGTCCTTGGCCAGATCCGCCTTGCCGGCAGCCAGGCGCAGGCCTTCTTCGGCATCCAGCACGCTGTGGCTGTTGTCCGACAGCGCCTGTTGCTCCGGTTGCGACGAATCCTTCTGCTGCAAGGAAAGGCCGGTCCATTTCAGCACCACTTGTGCCAGTTGACGTTCGTTGATCGGCTTGGTCATGTAATCGTCGAGACCATCCTGCAACAGCAGGCGCTTTTCGCTGGCCAGCGCATGTGCAGTCAGTGCGACGATGGGCAATGGCAGGTTGTTGTGCTCGTTCTCCCATTGGCGGATCGCCTCGGTAGTCTGGCGGCCGTCCATGCCGGGCATCTGCATGTCCATGAATACCAGGTCGAAAGTCTTGTGTTTCACAGCTTCGAAGGCATCCATGCCGTTGTCGATAGCTTCCACTTCGGCACCCATGTCACTCAAGAGCGTCTCGACCAGTAGCAGGTTGGCGGCATTGTCGTCCACGCACAGTATCCGTGGTGCATGGGGAATGATGAGCTTTTCCAGCGCCGGCAAGTGCCTGCCGACGAGGTTGGTCAACTCCTCCTGCAGTTTGCGGGTGCAGACCGGTTTGGCCAGCAGGCGGGCCGGGTAATCCAGCAGGCTCTTCTGGTGCGGTGCCTGTTCACAGAGTAAGAGTACTTTGCAGCCAAAGGCTTCCAACTGCTTCAGGTATTGGGGCAGATCGGTCAGGCATTCCTGCTGGCGGGCGAAATCGAGCAGCGCGAAATCGATCGGGCTGTTCGCCTGGTGTGCGGTGCTGACCGCTTCGTAGAGAATTTCCAGGGTCTCGAAGTGCATGACCTGCAAGTTCAGGTCTTCCAGTTGATGCTGCAGGGCCTGGCGAGTCAGCAAGTTCGGTTCCAGCAGCGCTACGCGGCCACCGGGAAGCGGCGAACGGTGATGGTCCACGGCGTCGTCGTAGGCCTTGTCCAGGTTCAGGCAGATCCAGAAGGTCGAACCCTCGCCGGGCGAGCTGCTGACGCCGATCTCACCGCCCATCTGCTCGATCAGGCGCTTGGAGATCACCAGGCCCAGGCCGGTGCCTCCTGGCTGGCGGGAAAGTGAGTTGTCGGTTTGGGTAAAAGCCTGGAACAGCATGCGGATTTCCTGTTCGTCCAGGCCGATGCCGGTATCTTGCACGCTGATGCGCAGTTGGGCGTGCTGGTTGCTTTCTTCTTCCACCATGGCGCGGACCACGATATCGCCCTGGCTGGTGAATTTGACGGCATTACTGATCAGGTTGGTAAGAACCTGCTTCAGACGCAGCGGATCGCCGATCAGCTGTAGCGGCGTGTCGCGATAGATCAGGCAGATCAGCTCCAGCTGTTTGGTATGCGCCGTAGGCGCCAGCATGGTCATGGCATCTTCGATGACGTCGCGTAGATTGAATGGAATGTTTTCCAGAACCAGCTTGCCGGCTTCGATTTTCGAGAAATCGAGGATTTCGTTGATGATATCGAGCAGGTTGTCAGCCGATTTTTCGATAGTGGCGAGATAGTCCTGCTGACGCGGTACGAGTTCGCTTTTCTGCAGCAGGCGGGTGAAACCCAGGATGCTGTTGAGCGGTGTCCGTATTTCGTGGCTGATGTTAGCGAGAAATTCGGATTTGATCCGGCTCGCTTCCAGGGCTTCCTTGCGCGCCAGATCCAGTTCGATGTTCTGGATCTCGATGGTTTCCAGGTTCTGGCGGACATCCTCGGTGGCTTGGTCGATGCTCTGCTGCAATTCTTCCCGGCCACTGAACAAGGCTTCGGCCATGCTGTTGATGCCGGAGGCAAGCTCGTCCATCTCATGGCTGCCAAGCGGCGGCAGGCGGGTTTCCAGGTGGCCTTCCTTGAGCTGCGCCACGGCCAGCTTGATGCGCAGCAGCGGCAGGGTGATGGTGCGGCTCATGCGGATGGCGAGTAGGCCCGTGATGAGCAGGCTGGCGCCGACCAGCATCAGGCTGGTGAAGAGCCGGCGATAGCCGCGCAGCAAGGTTCCTTCATGGGACATTTCGAGTTCGAGCCAGCCGATCAGGCGAGTGTCTATGCCGTTGCGGTCGTCGGCCAGGTGCAGATGGCGACCGAGTACCGGCATCAGGATGCGCGTGGTATCCGTGCCGCTGGCCTGGGTCAGATCCAGTGGGTCGCTATGCGGCGAAGGCGTGAGCATGTTCGGCCCGGAGTGGGCGCGCAGGGTCCGATCGGGGTTGAGCAGGATAATGGTGCGCACATCGGGTTGGTTGAGTACGTCATTGAGGATGCGCTGCAGACGCCGATCCTGGCTGCGGTCCAGGGCCGGGGCGACCAGCGGGGCGAGCTGTCTGGCGATCAGTTCGCCGCGCACATGCAATTGGTCGCGCATATCCAGCAGCTGTGCGCGGGTGAAATACACGCCCAGTACCAGAGCCAGCAAGGTGCTGGGCAGCAGCGTGAGCATCAGCACACGACCTTTGATTCCGAGGTCATTCAGCACGAACCCGATCCTCTGCGATTTAGCCAGCAGGCTAGTGTAGCGGTTCGCCGGCGGCCCTGCCGAATGACAAATCGGACCGGTATCTCGTTTCTGACACGGCTGAACGCAGCTGGGGTATCTCTTCGTTTTGTTGCGTTATGATGTATAGCTTCATTGCCAGGACCGAGCTGCCATGACTATCCAATATCCGACCGTCGCCGAGTGCATTGGCAACACGCCACTGGTTCGTCTGCAACGCTTGCCAGGCGAGACCAGCAACACGCTGCTGGTCAAGCTCGAAGGCAATAATCCGGCGGGCTCGGTGAAGGATCGTCCGGCCCTGTCGATGATCAGCCGCGCCGAATTGCGCGGCGATATCCAGCCGGGCGATACCTTGATCGAAGCCACGTCCGGCAATACCGGAATCGCGCTGGCCATGGCAGCGGCGATCAAGGGCTACCGGATGATCCTGATCATGCCCGACAATTCCAGCGCCGAGCGCAAAGTATCGATGACCGCTTATGGTGCTGAACTGATCCTGGTCAGCAAGGAAGAGGGCATGGAGGGCGCCCGGGACCTGGCATTGAAGATGCAGTCCGAAGGGCGGGGCAAAGTGCTTGACCAGTTTGCCAATGGCGATAATCCCGAAGCGCACTACCAGGGCACCGGCCCGGAAATCTGGCGGCAGACTGGCGGCAGCATTACCCATTTCGTCAGCTCCATGGGCACGACTGGAACCATCATGGGCGTCTCGCGTTATCTCAAGGAGCAAAACCCCGCGATCAGGATCGTCGGCCTGCAGCCGATGGAAGGCGCAGCGATTCCCGGCATCCGGCGCTGGCCGCAGGAATATCTGCCGAAGATCTATCAGTCGGAGCGGGTCGATCAGGTCGTCGATATGTCCCAGGCCGAAGCCGAGGAAACCATGCGTCGTCTGGCCCGGGAAGAGGGCATCTTCTGTGGCGTGTCGTCGGGCGGCGCGGTAGCGGCCTCGCTGCGTCTGTCGCGCGAGCTTGAAAATGCGGTGATCGTGGCGATCATCTGCGATCGCGGCGACCGTTATCTGTCTACGGGCGTCTTCGAGTCGAGTCGGTAGAGCTGGGCTTCGTTCCAGGTAGCGGATTCATCGTCGTGCAGCCCTCTCTCGCCCCGAGGAGCGTTGCGAACCACTTTTTCGCAGGTGTCGAGCATGGCTAAACGGACCTCCGCTTTGCGTTTCCAGCCTGGCAGCGGCGAGCGCGCCATCCAGGTGCCGGTCGGCAAGAAGCAGCGGTTGGTGATCGAACGCCTGGCCCATGACGGGCGCGGTATCGCGTTTCTCGAAGGGCGTAGCTGGTTCGTTGCCGGTGCGTTGCCGGACGAGCAGGTCGAAGCCAGGGTTCTGGGGGCTCGCGGCAAGATCGTCGAAGCCCGTTGCGAGCAGGTATTTTCCGCCAGCCCGGCACGCCGTGAAGAAGCCTGTCCGCATGCACGGGAGTGCGGTGGTTGCAGCCTGCAGCATGTCTCGCAGGCTGATCAACTGGTCTTGAAACAGCGCTCTTTGGCCGAGCAATTAGCTCGGCTTGCCGATCTGGCACCGAACGTTTGGGCAGCGCCGTTGACAGGCCCGGAATGGGGATACCGGCGGCGGGCGCGTCTGGCTGTGCGCTGGGATGCCAATTCCAGGCGCTTGGCCGTAGGATTCCGCGCGGCCGCCAGTCAGGCGATTGTGCCGATCGAGCAATGTCCCGTACTGGTTCAATCCTTGCGTAGGTTGTTTCCCGATCTGCCGAGGTTTCTGCAGGGCTTCGACAGGCCCCGTTCCATTGGTCATGTAGAGCTGTTCAGCGGTACTGCGGATGCGCTCCTTGTGCGTCATCTGGGGCCATTGGCGCAAAGCGATGCCAAGCGCATGGCGGTATTCTGTCACGAGCGGGGCGTACAGCTCTGGTTGCAGGATGAAGGTGAACCGGAGCCGGCCGATCCCCGGCAGAAGCTGGCATATCGCCTCGATCCATGGGGGCTCGAGGTAAATTACCGGCCTGGCGATTTTGTCCAGGTCAACGAGTCGGTGAATCTGGCGATGGTTTCCCAGGCGCTCGCCTGGCTGGCACCGCAGCCGGACGAACGTATCCTCGATCTGTTTTGCGGCCTGGGGAATTTCGCCTTGCCGCTAGCACGTCGGGCGCAGGCAGTAGTCGGAGTCGAAGGAGTCGAGGCGATGGTGGCCCGGGCGCGTCTCAATGCGGAGGATAATGGGCTGAAGATGGCGCACTTTCATCAGGCCGATCTGTCGAACTCGCTTGTCCGGATGCCGTGGGCGGCTGGCGGCTTCCCTGCGGTTGTGCTGGATCCGCCGCGCGACGGTGCGTTGGCGGTAGTGCGGCAGATGCAAGCCCTGGGCGCGCAGCGGGTGCTGTACATATCCTGCAATCCAGCGACTCTGGCGCGTGATGCGGCTGAATTGAATCGCCAGGGCTATCGTCTTGAACGGGCCGGTGTGCTGGACATGTTTCCCCAGACCGCGCATGTCGAGGCAATGGCTTTGTTCAAGAAAGATTGAAATTGTCGGTTGACCGCTTGATATATCGGCTTTATCGGTTTTTCGACGTTTTTCGCACAAGATTTGTGCAGAGGAAGAAGTAGATGGTACAGGTTAGATCGCCTCAACCGGTCAATACCGATGGCAGCATCGACCTCGGTCGTTGGCTCGATCACCTACAGACAATGGTCCCAGCACTGGATCGCAAGGTACTCCTGGAAGCCTGTGAATATGCCCGCAGTGCCGATGAGCGCGTGAAGACGCCGGAAGGCTCCTGGGGCAATGGTGCGAGCAGCCATATCATCGGACTCGAAATTGCCGAGATCCTTGCCAGCCTCAAGCTCGATCAGGACAGCCTGGTGGCGGCTGTGCTCTATCGCAGCGTCCGCGAGGACAAGATCACCCTGGCCGATGTGCGCCAGCGTTTCGGTCCGGTGGTCGGCAAGCTGATCGAAGGCGTGTTGCGCATGGCCGCGATCAGCGCCAGCCTGAATCCGCGTGAATCCCTGGTGTTGGGTACTCAGGTCCAGGTGGAAAACCTGCGTAAGATGTTGATTGCGATGGTCGACGATGTGCGCGTGGCGCTGATCAAGCTGGCCGAACGCACTTGCGCCATCCGCGCGGTGAAGAACGCCAGTGGCGAGCGGCGGCGCAAGGTCGCGCGTGAAGTTTTCGATATCTATGCGCCGCTGGCCCATCGCCTCGGAATCGGTCATATCAAGTGGGAACTGGAGGACGTGTCCTTCCGCTACCTGGAGCCGGAGCAGTACAAGCAGATTGCCAACTTGCTGCACGAGCGGCGGGTGGATCGCGATCTGTACATTACCCATGTCGTCCAGCAGCTCAAGAATGCGCTTGCCGACAGCGATATCAAGGCAGAGGTCAAGGGACGGGCCAAGCATATCTATTCGATCTGGCGGAAAATGCAGAAGAAGGGCCTGCAATTCAGCCAGATCCACGATGTGCGGGCCGTGCGCGTGATGGTGCCGGAGGTGCGTGATTGCTACACCACGCTTGGTACTGTGCACTCGCTCTGGCGGCATATTCCCAAGGAATTCGACGACTATATCGCCAACCCCAAGGAAAACGGCTATCGCTCGCTGCATACCGCGGTGATCGGCCCGGAAGGCAAGGTTCTCGAAGTGCAGATTCGTACCCACGACATGCACGAGGAGGCCGAACTGGGCGTCTGCGCGCACTGGCGTTACAAGGGCGCAGACGTCAGTAACGGGCCATCTCATTATGAAGAGAAGATTTCCTGGCTGCGGCAGGTTCTGGAATGGCACGAGGAGTTGGGCGATATCGGCGGATTGGCCGAGCAACTGCGCGTGGATATCGAGCCGGACCGGGTCTATGTCTTCACCCCGGACGGACACGCCATCGATCTGCCGAAGGGAGCAACGCCGCTGGATTTCGCCTATCGCGTGCATACCGAAATCGGCCATGGCTGCCGTGGCGCCAAGGTCAACGGCCGCATCGTACCGCTGAGCTATAGTCTGCAAACCGGTGAGCAGGTCGAGATTATCGCCAGCAAGCAGGGCACGCCCAGTCGCGACTGGCTCAACTCCAACCTGGGCTATGTCACCACTTCGCGTGCGCGGGCGAAAATCGTCCACTGGTTCAAACTGCAGGCCCGCGACCAGAACGTGGCAGCCGGCAAGATCATGCTGGAGCGTGAACTGGCGCGGCTGGATACGCCATCGGTGGATTACGAGCGGCTGGCGGAAAAGGCCAACCTGAAAACTGCCGAGGATCTTTTTGCCGCCCTTGGTGCGGCGGACTTGCGCCTGACGCATGTCGTGAATCTGGCGCAGCAGTTGGTCGAGCCAGCGGAGCGCGGCACCGATCAATTCGAGTTCATTCCACGCAGATCGTCGACCACTACTACCTCACGGCCTGGCAGGCGTGATGATATCCAGATCCAGGGTGTCGGTAATTTGCTCACGCAGATTGCTCGCTGCTGCCAGCCGCTGCCGGGTGATCCGATCGTCGGCTACATCACGTTGGGGCGCGGTGTCACCATCCATCGCCAGGATTGTGCCAATGCGCTGCAACTGGCTGGCCGCGAGCCAGAGCGGATGATCCAGGTCAACTGGGGGCCGGTGCCGGAGAAGACGTATCCCGTGGAAATCTTCATTCGCGCCTACGACCGTGCCGGCCTGCTGCGAGACATTTCGCAGGTGCTGCTCAACGAAAAAATCAACGTGATCACGGTGAATACCCAATCGAACAAGGAAGACAGTACCGCGACCATGGCCTTGACCATCGAAATTCCGGGGTTGGATGCATTGGGTCGCCTGCTGGGAAGAATCTCCCAGCTACCCAACATCATCGACGCTCGTCGACATCGTACGGCCTCCTGAGGGTCGATTCACTGAAAGGCCTGTCCCTGGGCCTTTTTAATATATTCAGGCTAATAATTAGCAGCCTTATAAAGTTATTCGAAGTGTATCCAGAGGCTACAAATGTGAAGGAATTGAAATAGAATTCTTCTCATTAACTCTTGGAGCATGATCGATGCCTCCCTACAGTGACCGGCAGATTCTGGCTATAGAAGACGATCCTTTGTTGAGCGCCCACTTGAACGATCATCTCGGGCGCCAGGGATTTAACGTGACTCACTGTAACGATGGGCTTGACGGGCTCTCATTGGTGCTGACCAGGCAGGGTGATTTTGACCTGATCCTGCTGGATATCCTGCTACCGGGAATCAGCGGACTCGAAGTCCTTGCCCGGCTACGCCGGTATGAGCGGGTTCCGATCATTTTGATGTCGGCGTTGGGTGATGAGCAGGATCGCATCACGGGGTTCAGTCAGGGGGCCGATGACTATCTGCCCAAGCCTTTCAGCATGAGCGAGCTACAGGTCCGCATTGAAGCCATTTTCCGCCGGGTCGCTTACGAACGCGAACAGTCTCCGCCGCGTAGCGATTTTCCGCTGATATTGGAGGATGCCCGCTGTGACGTGTTTTACAACGGCAATTGGGTCGGGTTGACTCCTACCGAATACCGCTTGCTGGAATTGTTTGCGCAACATACCGGTGAGGTGTTGAGCAAGCCTTTTCTATACCAACAAGTGTTGCGGCGTGGTTATTCGCGGCATGACCGCAGCCTGGATATGCATGTGAGCAATATTCGCCGCAAGCTGACCAAGGCTGGTAATCGCTGTGTTCGCTTGGAGGCCGTCTGGGGCAAAGGATATTTGCTGAGCCTGCAGGACGAATAAGGCACAATCGGGGCATTAGCGAGAATCGTCACCTGCTGCGAGACTATCTCAAGTGCCTCACCGCCATTCGTTATTTTGGAAACTCGCTGCGTTGTTGATCGCCTTTTGTCTACTGGTGATTTCGCTGAGTGGTTTTTGGACCCGCCGCATCGAGCTGGAAACATCCTATCTTTCCGCTGAAGCCCAGCAGGTACTGAAGGAATATGCCGAAGAAGGGCGGCAGGCCGCTCTCGAAGGGCCGGCTGCGGTCGATGCCTTTCTCCTGGCGTTACAAGCTCGCGAACCCGGCTGGAGTACCTTGCTGGACAAGAACCTGCAAACCTTGTCCAGCCAGGCTCTTGATGCAAAAGGGCGCGAAAACCTGATTCGCATGCGCCATCTCGACGGCCCCATGAGTCGGCGGGGCGTCGGGCTGCCGATCATTGGCGTGCCGTTCGCCGATGGAAGCGGAAGGTTGGCGATACGTTTGCCGGAGCGTTACCGGCCCTGGCGCTATACGGCTATGCTGGTCGCTCTGGTGCAGTTCGTTATTCCTGCCTTGCTCGCCTTATTATTTTGTGTCGGCCTGTATCGGGTTTTGATTTCGCCACTGGCGCGCCTGTGTAAGCAGGCGGATGCGGTACGCGCAGGGCAATTCGCTGCCCGTCTGGCTCCTGAAGTCATCCGCCGTAAAGATGAAATGGGAGAACTGGGGCGTGCCTTGCAGCACATGACCGAGCGGATGCAGGAATCGGTATTCCTGCAACGCCAGATGCTGCGCGACCTATCACATGAGCTGCGCACGCCGCTGAGTCGCTTGCAAGTGGCATGCGAAAGCAATCTGAGCCACGCGGATTATCAAGGTAGAGTCCGCCGCGAAATCAAGGTTATGCGTGATCTGGTCGACAGCACGCTGGAACTGGCCTGGATGGATGCCGAACGGCCAAGCCCTGCGCTGGAGTCGGTGAGTGTCGAGGCCTTGTGGGAATTACTGCGTGAGGATGCCTGTTTTGAAACGGGGTGGAGTGCCGAACGCTTTCCCTGCGATCTGCCGGCCAATTGCCACGTCCTGGGGCACCTGAACAGCTTGGCCAGGGCGATGGAAAATATTCTGCGCAATGCGATTCGCTATTCGCCGGAAAATGGGGTAATCCACTTGGTAGGTCGGCGAGCCAATCAACACTGGCTGCTTTGGATCGAAGATCGGGGACCAGGTGTCGCCGAGCATGAGCTGGACTTGATCTTCCGGCCATTCACACGCCTCAATGAGGCCAGACCGGGTGATGATGGGTTTGGCTTGGGATTGGCGATCGCCCAGCGCATGATTCGTCTGCAGGAGGGGGAAATGTGGGCCGAAAATGCGCACCCAGGCTTGCGGCTGGTCTTGCGTTTACAGTCTTTAGAGCAGGCATGAAATGAACTCTGTCTGGTAATGCAAAACCGCCATTTACTTCCTGCGCCGGTGGGCTTACCTGAAATATTTTTTAAGTTCAGGAGAATGCTCTGCAGGGCGCTTCGCTGTTTAATTCGCTGCGTTCACGGTGGCACCCAGCCACGCAGGTTCGTGGAGAAATTCCTGGATGTCAGCTTTAACAATACTTCCTGGCCCGAGACAGAGGTTTGCCTCGTTTGGTCTGGTTCGGCGAGCAATGCTCGCTTTTATGGCCATGTTGGGGGGATGTACGCTGGTACCGACCTATCACCAGCCCGAATTGCCACTTGCCTCGAACTGGACGGGCAATGAGTCATTGCCAGCACAACCGGTGGCGGGTGGGCAGTGGTGGCGCGAATTTCACAGCACCGAACTCGATAGCCTGATCACTCGGGGGCTGACGCAGAACTATACCTTGCAGGCGGCGGCCAGCCGCATTGAGCAGGCTCGTGCAATCACCGATGTGGTGCAGGCCGGACAATGGCCGAGCGTGTCTCTGGGCGGCCTCTACCAGAAGCAGAATAATTACTCGACCCGCAAAAAACGCAGCGTCTTCGCTGAAACCACCTATGAAGCGGATTTCTGGGGCAAACACCGGGCGGCAACCGGCTCGGCGAAGGCTCTGGTCCAGGCAAGCAGCTACGACGCCCAGACCTTGCGCATGACTGTCGGCGCCAGTATTGCCGATACCTATTTTCTGGTGCTGTCCTTGGAGGAGCGGCTGCATCTGGCACAATCGATTGCCGCCGATGCACAGCAGGTGCTCAAGCTGATTCAGGTACACGCCAGTCTGGGGGCATCCTCCAACCTCGAAATCGAACAGCAGCGCAATGTTCAGCAGACGTTTGCCGCTGCAGTGCCATGGCTGGCCCAGTTGCGTAATCAGGCGTTATTCCAACTGGCAATACTGGTCGGTGCGGTGCCGGAAGGCTTTCGACTCGAGCAGAGCGGACTTGGCGGTATCCGGATGCCAAAACCAGACGTCGGTCTACCCATCGCTCTGCTGCGCCAACGTCCCGACATCCTGGCGGCCGAGGCAAGGTTGCAATCCGCTCATTTCGATGTCGGCGTCGCGCGTGCCGCGTTTTTGCCCAATGTGTCGCTGGATTTGCTGCGTGGTGTCGACACGTTGGGAAATAGCCCGATATGGAGTGTGATGGGAATACTGAGCCAGCCTGTATTCATGGGGGGGCTGCTCACAGGCCAGCTACACGCTGACCGGGCTCATGTACAGGAACTGATGGCCAGCTACCGCGAGTCGGTCATCGAAGCCTTGCAGGACGTTGAAACCCAGCTCAGTGCTACTCAACAGTTGAGCCAGGCCTACACTATCCACCGGGCAGCCGTTGACTCGGCCCGCGAGGCGGCGCGACTGGCCCAGATTCGTTATCGGCTCGGTGCCAGCGATTTCCAGACGCTGCTGATCGCCGAGCGTTCCCGGTATCAGGCTGAAGACAGCCTGTTGCAGGTTCACCTGCAATATCTACAGTCGGCCGTCGGCTTGTTCAGAGCCCTGGGCGGGGATTTCACGCCCACCGCCAGCGCCGCCACTACCGTCTCCTCTACATCCTCTGTCGTTAAGGATATTGATCCATGAACGGTGTTCTCCACGCTGCGCCTTCTCGCCGTTACGTGCGACTTGCCGTATCGGTGCTCGCTCTGCTCGGCGCTGCGCTACTGATTCACGCCTACAGGCCAGGTGGTGCGACCGCCGCACCGGCTCGTCCCGATGACAGGGTGGTCCCGGTGGTAACGCAAGCGGTCCGGCAAGAGGACCTGCAGATCTGGCTCGATGCAATCGGCAATGTCGAACCGATCAATAGTGTGAATGTGCGGGTTCGTACCGATGGGCAGTTGCAGAAGGTTCTGTTCAGTGAGGGCCATATGGTGGAGGCGGGCAGCCTCTTGGCGCAGATCGATCCGCGTTTTTACCAGGCCCAGGTGGCTCAGACCGAGGCCATGCTGGCGCGGGATCGGGCGCAACTGACGAATCTGCGCGTCAGCCTGGACCGGGCCACCAAGCTGGCAGCGGCCAAGGCCGGACCCACGCAGGATGTCGATACCTACCGGGCCCAACTCGCCGCCCAGCGCGCCACGGTCCAAGCTGATCAGGCCGCGCTCGATAATGCGCGTCTGCAACTGAGTTTTACGCGCATCACCGCGCCGCTGACCGGCCGCACCGGGCGACGCTTGCTGGATGTCGGTTCGATCGTCCATGGTTCCGATGCTACCGGGCTGGTAACCATTACCCAGATCGATCCCATTTCGGTGGCTTTTTCGGTATCCCAGGACGATCTGGCGCAGATTATCGAGGAAAATACCCGCCAGTCCCTTCAGGTTGTCGCTCTGACCCGCGATGGCAGCAAGCAGATCGCTACTGGGCAACTGAGCTTTATTGATAACCAGGTCGCTACGGCCACCGGGCAAATCCAGCTCAAGGCACAATTCGAGAACGGCAAGCAGCAACTCTGGCCGGGCCAATTGGTCAGCGTGCGCCTGCTGTTGCATACCGAGCGTGCCGCTACTGTGATTCCGGCCTCCGCCGTGCAACAGGGCCGCGAGGGTTCCTTTGTCTATGTGGTCGATGCCGGACAGCAAGTACAACCGCGGCTCGTACGCACGGCTGCCAACGTCGATGGACTGCAATGGATCGTCGCCGGCCTGCAACCGGGCGAAACCGTCGTGGCCCAGGGGCAGTACCGTATCGCCCCGGGCATCAGGGTTTCCTCCGTACAGCCGGATCACGACAGCGATCCGCATACAGTGGTGGCCACCAACAGGGAGACTGCGCCATGAATGGGTTGACCGGCTTGATCCGCCGCCGAGTCGGCCTCGGCCTGTTGGCGCTGGGAGTCATGCTGCTGGGCACTTTCGCCTATTTCCAACTGCCGGTCGCCGCGTTGCCGACAGTGGATTTTCCCACTATCCAGATCACTGCCAAGCTTTCAGGCGCCAGCGCCGAAACCATGGCCACCTCGGTAGCGACGCCTTTGGAGCGGGCACTGTCCAGCGTGCCACAGGTGGCGTCGATGAATTCGACCAGTGCGGCGGGCAAGACCCAGATCGCCTTGCAATTCGACCTGTCGCGCGATATCGACAGTGCGGCGCAGGATGTGCAGGCGGCGATCAACACCGCTATCCCCAACCTGCCCAAAACCATGACCAGCGCCCCGACTTTCCGTGAGGTCAATCCGGCCGAAGCCACCGTACTCTCACTCGCCCTGACTTCGCCAACGCGCACGCTGCCGGAACTCAATCGCTATGCGGACAATTACCTGGCCCAGCAGTTGTCGCAGATCCCGGGCGTCGGTCAGGTGGATTTCCACGGTGAACAGAAACCGGCTGTGCGGATCCAGATCGACCCGGATGCATTGGCGGCCCGGGAACTGACGCTGGAGGATATTCGCCGCGTCATAAACGTAAGCACCCAGGCTCCTCCCAAGGGCAGGCTGGATGGAGAATGGCGTTCAGTCACCCTGGATACCACCGACCAGTTGCTGACCCCGCAACAATACCGCGATCAGGTAATCGCCTACCGCAATGGCGTCCCTATCAAACTGGGCGATCTCGGCAAGGTCATCGAGGGGGCGGAGGATGTTCAACAGGCAGCCGGTATCGATGGCCAGCCGACCATTATCGTCGATATCCACAAGCAGCCGGGCTTCAACGTCCTCGAAACCATCGCCACGATCAAGGCAAAACTGCCAGCGATGACGGCGTCCTTACCCCGCGATGTTCAGGTACAGGTCATCGGCGACCGCACTCAGACCATCGAGGCATCGGTAGACGATGTGCAGTTCACGCTGGTGTTATCCATCGTGCTGGTCGTGATCGTGATCTTTCTCTTCCTGCAAAACGCCACGGCTACCTTGATTCCGACCCTGACCATTCCGTTGTCGCTGGTGGGGACTTTCATCGTGATGTATGGGCTCGATTACAGTCTCGACAACCTGTCGCTCATGGGCCTGGCCATCGCCGTGGGCTTCGTGGTCGACGATGCCATCGTGGTCATGGAAAACATTGTCCGCCACCTGGAAATGGGGAAATCCCGGCTGCAGGCGGCTGCCGACGGATTGCGCGAAGTCGCCTTCACCATCATTTCCATGACGATTTCCCTGATTGCGGTATTCCTGCCCTTGCTACTCATGGGGGGGATCGTCGGGCGGCTGATGCGCGAATTTGCCGTGACCGTAAGCGTTGCGATCCTGGTGTCCTGCCTGGTATCCCTGACGATCACGCCGATGCTGTGCGCCTGGCTGCTCAAGCACGAGGCCGGCACGCCGGCAGGCCCATTTGTGCGGGGCTGCGAGTACGTTCTCACGAGCTTGCAGCGAGGCTATGGTCGCACGCTCGATTGGGTACTCGGGCACCAGCGCTTGACTCTGGCGGTGGCCATGGCGACGTTCGTGGCGACGGCTGTGTTGTATCTCCAGATCCCCAAAGGTTTTTTCCCGCAACAGGACACTGGCTTGATCCAGGGCGTCGCTGAAGCGGCAGCGGATATCTCTCCACGCGCGATGCGCGACAAGGTTGCCCAACTGGTCGACATCGTGAGCCAGGACCCGGCGGTGGCCAAGGCGTATTTCTGGATCGGCCCGAGCCCGACGATCAGCCAGGGCCGGGTTATCGTCAATCTCAAGCCGTTCAGCGAGCGAAGCGAAAGTGCCCAGCAAGTGATCGCACGCCTACAACAGCCGTTGGAGCGGGTTCCCGGTATCAGGCTGTTCCTCTCACCCATCCAGGATATCCAACTGGGCGGCCGGGTCAGCAAGACGCAGTACCAGTACACCCTGCAAGATCCGGATAGCGCGCAGCTGAGCCATTGGAGCACGATACTGCTGGCCAAACTGAAAACCTTGCCGCAAGTGCAGCACGTCACCTCGGACCAGCAAAGCTCGGCGCCCCAGGCGACCCTGGTGATCGACCGGGCGACAGCCGCGCGGCTGGGCGTCACGGTCCAGGCTATCGACGATGTGCTTTACGATGCCTTCGGCCAGCGGCAGATTGCGACAATGTTCACCCAATTGGACCAGAATCACGTCATTCTCGAACTCGATCCAAGGTGGCAGCTGTCCCTCGAATCGCTGCGGCACCTGTATGTGCGGGCCGATAACGGCCGCCTCGTGCCGCTGAATCTGGTTGCCAGCGTGCGCCAGGAACTTGCACCGATCATCATCAACCATCAGGGCGCGTTCCCGGCTATCACCTTGTCCTTCGATCTGGCGCCCGGCCAGGCACTCAGCGATGCGGTCGATGCCATTCAGCGCGCCGCGTTGGAAGTCGGGATGCCGGATAGCCTCATCGGTAGCTTCCAGGGGACGGCCCAGGCCTTTCAGGAGTCGCTCAAATCACAGCCCTGGCTGATTCTGGCGGCGATCCTCACGGTGTATATCGTGCTGGGCGTGCTCTATGAGAGCGCCATCCATCCGCTGACCATTATTTCGACCCTGCCTTCTGCAGGTTTCGGCGCGTTGCTGGCACTGCTGGCTGCCAGGCTGGATCTTTCGGTGCTGGGTATGATCGGCATCATCTTGTTGATCGGCATCGTCAAGAAGAACGCGATCATGATTGTCGACTTCACCCTGGACGCGCAAAAGCAGGGATTGTCGGCGCACGAAGCGGTGCGTGAAGCTTGTCTGCTGCGGCTGCGGCCGATTCTGATGACCTCGCTGGCGGCCTTACTGGGCGCTATCCCTCTGGCCTTTGGTCATGGTGCCGGTTCAGAACTGCGGCAACCGTTGGGCATCGCTATCGTGGGCGGTCTGGCTTTTTCGCAATTGCTGACGCTCTATACCACACCGGTGACTTATCTCTGGTTTGAGCGCAGACGACGAGCTCAGCCAGCATCGCATACGCCCAGCCAGATTCGGCCGGTACCGGCGCCAGGTGATGTCACGCTGGACTTGCAAGCGCCCATGACAAGGCGCTAATGAATGAAGGTTCCAATGAGCGTGTTCAAGTGCTTGCGGGCCAGGGCCGCGCGGTTGAAACAGTGCGCGTTGAAGCGGAGTTCGTCACAGGAGAATGACCGCCCAGACCACCACAATGAGGATCAGGGCCAGGAACTGGGCGGCACTGCCCATATCCTTGGCGCACTTGGACAACGGATGAAGGGCCAGGGATATGCGGTCGATTGCAGCTTCGATTGCCGAGTTGAGCAACTCTACAATTAGCGCCAGGATTGCCACCATGATCAGTATGGCCCGTTCGCTCCTGCTCACATCGAGCAGACAAGCGAGTGGAATCAGCATCAGGTTCAACAGCAGCAATTGGCGGAAAGCCGCTTCCCCGGCATAAGCGGCCTTGAGCCCGGCCATGGAATAGCGCGTCGCGTGGACAATTCGCCCCAGGCCCGAGCGACCCTTGAAGGCTTGGGTGTCTGCTTTGCAATCGATCGGTTCAGTATTCATGCCGTGGGTGCCCTACATAGAGCGTTTAGTGTCTCACGATACATAGGGGGGCTGGCGGCAATTGGTAGCAGATTGCTCAGGGTGTTATTGGCGCTGGTCACTGTATCGTCGTGATCATATCGGTAAAAATGTAAGAGCCTGTTGAGGTTCCGGCACGGCTGTGACGGAGATCCGCCTGGCGCAGGCCGGCGTTATTCGCCGTTCATCTGGAAAACGACCAAGCTGCTTTCTTCGAACCTTGCCTGGTGGCCTGTGTAGTTGGTTCGATTGCTCGATTTTGGCACCCGAGACGCCGATATGGCGTTGCCACTGCTCGTCATGGCCCTGTTATGGCTCGTCGCGGCGCCTGGCCTCGAAGCCTCAGCCAGCCGAACTCGAGTCAATCCATTAACCATTCAGGCCTAGCGCCATTTGCCGCAGCAACGCAGCTTGCGACGAAATGTTAACAGGCCTGGGGCCTGCTTGCTGCAGCCGAACTTGGGGGCTTTATGTATCAACTCGACGATTTGCTTCATCTCATGGCTCGCCTGCGCGATCCGCAGCACGGTTGTCCTTGGGATCTGAAACAGGATTACGCCAGTATCGTGGCGCATACCCTCGAGGAGGCCTACGAAGTGGCTGATGCCATCGAACGAGCCGATTTCGAGCATTTGCCCGGCGAGCTTGGGGATCTCCTGTTTCAGGTCGTCTACTACAGCCAACTGGCGCAGGAGGAAGGGCGCTTCGATTTTGCCACTGTGGTCGATAGCATCACTCGCAAGCTGGTACGTCGCCATCCGCACGTATTTCCGGATGGTGATTTGTATGGTGAGCCGGACTTGCCGCGCCTGGATGAGGCTCGGATCAAGCAGCGTTGGGAGGAAATCAAGGCGCAGGAACGTGCGGAAAAAGCGCTCGAACCGGAACAATTGTCACTGCTCGACGATGTACCCACAGCGCTGCCGGCCCTGTCGCGTGCCGCCAAATTGCAGAAACGCGCGGCCCAGGTGGGATTCGACTGGCCAGATGTTCTGCCGGTGATAGACAAGGTTCAGGAAGAGCTCGACGAGATTCTAGAAGCTATGAAGGCCGGGAACCCGGCGGCTGTTCTGGAGGAGGTCGGTGACCTGTTGTTTGTGATGGTCAATCTGGCCCGTCACTTCAAGCTCGACCCGGAAACCGCATTACGGGCCGCCAATGTCAAGTTCGAGCGACGCTTTCGCTTTATCGAACAGACTCTGCGTGAGAAAGGTATATCGTTCCAGACTTGTTCGATCGACGAGCTGGATGCGCTTTGGGAACAGGCCAAGCAGATAGAAAAAGCAGGCTCTGTATGAGCATCGACAGCCTCTCATGGATTGCGTATTGTCAAAAAGCTTGACTTGTCCGGTTCATTTCCCAGACTGGCGGCTCATCCCTTAACCACAGACGGAAAGGTTGATCATGGCTCTTTCCCTTCGCGATCAGTTGCTCAATGCCGGGCTGGTCAACGAGAAGCAGGCCAAACAGGCCGGCAAGCAGAAGCAAAAACAGGAACGCCTGGAGCGCAAGGGGCAGGTCGAAAAAGACGACTCCCAACGTCAGGCTGCGTTGCAGGCACAAACCGAGAAAATAGCTCGCGACCGTGAACTGAATCGGCAGCAGCAGGAAAAGGCCGAGCAGAAGGCGCGTGTTGCCCAGATCAAGCAATTGATCGAAGCCAGCCGGTTACCCAAGCTGGATGGCGATGATTACTACAACTTCGTCGATGGCAAGAAGGTCAAGAGACTGGCTGTCAACCGGATGGTGCGGGAGAAGCTGTCCTTCGGTTCGCTGGCGATCGTTCGCCATGGCGGCGGTTACGAAATCATCCCGCGCGATGCCGCGCTGAAGGTCCAGGAACGTGACGAGCGCCGTATCGTGCTGCTTAATACGCCTACCGAAGAAGCGGATGCCGACGACCCGTACGCAGCATACAAGGTGCCAGACGACTTGATGTGGTGATTGCCCGACGAATCGCGGGAATTCACTCTGGCTGATGTCCTCCTATGACTACAGGCGATGGTTTTCGCGTGATGCGATCAAACCCTCTCGCCATGGTTCTTCATGGAGAGCGACATGATGACAACTCGTGATTCGATCCATCCGTATGCCGCAGTACAGCAGCAGAATCCGCCCGGCGAACCCCATGAACCCGTACCGCCACAACCGGGCGAACCGGGTGAGCCGACCGTTCCCGATCAACCGCCACCCGCTCCGGTTGTCTGACTCACCCATCCGGTCGGCGAGGCGTATCAGTCCCTGTGTGCAGCCAGGGTGATTGATACCGATTCGGCAAAGCGCAGGGCATGTGGCTTGTCCACTTCCACCTCGGCATAGCGCACCGCCGGATGCTGCATGACCAGATCGAGGATATCCTGGGTCAGGCGTTCGAGCAGTGCGAAGCGATTGCCTTCCACATGCTGGATGATCGTCTTGGTGATGGTGCGGTAATTCAGGGCATGCTGGATATCGTTGACCTGCACGGCGCCGCCGGCCGGATAGATCACGGTCAGGTTGATCAGCACATCCTGTTTGTTGACGATCTCTTCTTCCTTGATACCAATATAGGTGCGCAGGCTCAGATCCTTGACGCGGATGCGTGCCATTCCAGGCTCCAGTCGTGGCATAGCCTCTCCTTCAGGGTGTTCAGATCAGATGGCGGCCACCATTCAAGGTGATATGGGTGCCGGTAATGTACGGATTGTCGAGCAGATGGCGCAGGCTCAGGTAAACCACTTCCGGCCCTGGCTCCAGGCCGAGAACCGATTTGGCCAGTGCCTTGCGGCGATAAGCTTCATCGTCGCCACTATTGAACTGGATCATGGCCGGGGATATTCCGTTGACCTTGATGGTCGGCGCCAGCAGGGCCGCGAAGGATAGCGTCAGGTTTTCCAGGCCGGCCTTGCTGGCCGCGTAGGCGATATGCTTCGCGCTACCCTTGCGGGTCACATCGTCGCCGATATGGACGATATCCGCCGGACCCCCGTATTTCAGCAGTTCGGCGCACCGCAGGTTGATGAGGTAGGGCGCAAGCATGTGGACCTGGAACATTTGCTGGAATGTTTCGGCTTCGTGGCCGGGCTTCTCGGACAGCCAGTCAGATGCGTTATGGACAATAGCGCGCAACTGGCCGGTGTGTGCGTGTACTGCTTCGATGAAGGCCAGGATGCCATCCGTTGTGGAAAAATCCGCCTGCAGCGCGGTAGCGCCACGTTTGCGCAAGCGCTCGACACTTTCGCGCTCGGTACGGTAACTGATGATCACCGGATGTCCGTCGCCCAGCAGGCGTTCGGCGCAGTGCAGTCCGATTCGTTGGGCTGCACCGGTAATGAGAATGGGCGCTTCTGGATTGCTCATCGAACATTCGCCAGACAATCTGGATCGGAGTAGGGCAGCTTACACGAGATCATCCGGGATCTCCGGCTGCAATTCCGGATACAGATTCCGGTGTTGGCTGAACAGAAAGCAGCGCAGGCGCTCCGCGTCTTCTTCGCTGGAAAAATCGAATCCGTAGGCAATCATGCCGTTTTCGGTCGTGCGTACCCGATGTGCGGTAATCGGCATCGGTGTATCACCCGGAAGCGGCAGGTAAAGATAGAAACGTTCGGGAGGTTCCTGTTCCGCTACGGTGTCCACCAACAAGCCATAAGGTGAAAGTTCATGCACACGCAGCATGCTTTCGTCACCCTCGGCGTTCAGCAAGGTGAGTGGTTGCGGCAGTAGCAGGCGCCAGGCACGCAGCCTTGGCCCATGTTCGTAGATGATCGGCGAAGCCATATGCAGGTGTTGGCTGTGAAACTCGTCTTCGCTCAGTTCGAGAGGAAACGACAGGCAAAAGCGCCCGAATTCCGCTTCTAGTGAAAGTGTCGAGCGACAGGCCAGGGTAGCCAGCAGGGTTCTTGTCCGGGAGTTGCCGTCTATCCGAAAGCCAAGGGAAGGTTGTGTGACTGTTTGAGTCGTACTGTTCATCAGGGTGTTGATGAAGGCCAGTTCTTCGCTGGAAACAATGTTCGCTGCCATGCGCGCCTCTTCTTCGATGGTAGGTAGGGCGCCGGTCCTTGGCCAAGGTCACCTGCTCGACAGCGATCAGATAGCTGTCGCTAATGCCGGAATCAGGTTTGGTGAGCCGATAATGCGCCATAATTTCCACTTGGTACACCGATAGGCCATGGGGCAGTTCGTGCCAGCGACACGGTTGCCCGGGATTGCGGTGTTAGACTTGAGCTCGATGGATTTACCCGTTGCTCAAGGCTGCCTGGCGAAGGCCTGCAAGTGTGGATAGAACGCCCGGAAGTCGGCAAGCAGCGGTTGGTACAAGCGCTCCAGATCACGCATACCTTCAGCCAACGGGTGTGGCCGCGATAGGCGCCGTCCAGTGTTGACCAGCACCTGTTCCAGTACTTCGAACTGCCGATAGCTACCCAGCCAGTCGTGTGCTGCCATGCGTGGTGCAATATGGCTCAGGCGGCCAGGAAGCTCTGCCTGGGTTTGCAGCAGGTGGTAGATGCGGGCGGTGAAGTTGTCCAGTGGCTCGCTCGAGTAATCCTGCCAGTTCGCTGCCAGGCAGTGATCGAAAAACAGATCGAGCAGGATTCCGGCGAAGCGTCGCCGTTCGCTAGGAAAGCGCGAACGGGCGGCAACTATCAGCGGATGGCTGTCGGTGAATGCGTCGATCCGGCGATGCTGGCGGATGCCTTCTTCGACGGCAACAGGCCAGCGCCCTTGCAGCGGCCCTTTGATGAAATCGCCATAAAGGCCACCGAGCTGGGCGGCGGAATGGGGACCGGCCAGATGAAGATGAGCAAGATAGTTCATGTTTCAAGAATAACAGAGCGCCGGGGGGTTGCTATCAGGCGGCGACACTCGGCTTTTCTTCGCTCCCGGATGCGAATTGCAGAGCCTGTTTTATGCCTTCCCTGGCTTCCCGTGCAATACCGCTGCGATTCCGCCCCGCCGTTTCGATGAGGGGCAGTAAATGAATCTCGACATCTACCGGCTCGTGGGCAAGCAGACGCCTGAGGTGCGAGAGCAGATCGTCAGCACCGATGAATGGCGCGATGGAATCCCGCTGGCCCCGGCGCAAATAGCGAATTGCCACAGGCTGTACGGGGACGCCGGTCGCGGTGGCGCAAGAGAGCAAGCGCGAATGGAAGATGCCGACCTGGCTACCGTCGGTGGTGGTGCCTTCGGGAAAGATCAGCAAAGGGTGTCCCTGGCGCAAATAATCGGCGAGCTGACGATGGAGCCCTTCAAGGTCGCCGCTGCCCCGGCGAATAAACAGCGTACCGGATTCCTGGGCCAGCCAGCCGGCGATTGGCCACTGGCGTACATCGTCTTTGGAGAGAAACGACATGGGTAGCCATTGGCCGAGCAGCGGGATATCCGTCCAGGAAATATGATTGGCCAGCCAGAGCGCGGGGCGCTCGGGAAGTGTGCCGCTTAGCTGAACCCGTAGTGGCAGGGCTGCAACCATGCGGGCAAGAAACCAGCGAGTGGCCCGCTGGCGGCGGGCGAGGCTGACGGGAACCAGGCAAGCTACGCAATGGAACCAGATTGCCATTGCCAGCCCGGCCGCCATAAGCGCGATCAGGCGCGAATAACTTAGATAACGCTGTATTATCCGCATAACTTGTACCTTCAGACCGCTGTTTTGAAATGCCTGGCGTAGCGTGGGCTCAGTTCGTCGCGCCGGAGCAGGATCAGCACATCGGCGGATTGGAATTCGGCATCCCAGCACGGCTCGCCACAGATCCGTGCGCCCAGGCGCAGATAGGCCTTGAGCAGTGGTGGCATTTCCGCGATGACGTTACCGGGTAGGGACATTCGTGGAAGCGGATTCCTGGGTTCGGCGCGCAGCTGATCGGTAGTTGGATAACGTTCGCGCAGGCGTTGTGTGATGGCCTGGGCCTGAATACCGCCATCACGCATGGGGATGCTGACGCACCCCATCAGGTACTGATAGTTACCCTCGTTCAATATTTCGGCCAATGTGCTCCAGAGCACCGCGATGGTCGCTCCGTTGCGATAATCGGGGTCGACGCAGGTGCGCCCCACCTCGAGCAATGGTGCATTGAGACCGGCCAGGCCGTGCAGGCTGAATTCCTGCTCGCTGTAGAAGCGCCCGAGACGGCGGGCGGCGGATTGGTCGAGCAGGCGGGTTGTCGCCACCAGGCGGCCGGAAGCAAGATCGCGCACACCGATGTGCAGGCAGTGTGCATCGAATTCGTCCATATCCAGTCCGGTTTCGGTGCCGTCCAGGCGAGCCTCGAATTCGGTACTGAAGACACGATAGCGCAGACGCTGGGCTTCACGCAGAGCCTGTTCGCCATACAAGCGTCCGGCTTGCAGGATGCGGGGTGATCGGGACTGGCTGAGAGCGGTGGTCATGCTGTCTGTTCCTGTACCATCTGGGTGGGCTATTCCGGCAGCGGTACCGGAGTTGCCGCTTGCGTTCGGCAATCTCCGGCTGCCGATTCAGGCTAGGCAGAGGCAATTTCAGACTTGTGACAAACTGGTGATCGCTGGGTGACAGGTCGGATGATTGGTGATCGATGCGCGTCTGTAACGTGGAAAGGTCTATAAACCCAGGTGGAGCGAGACGAACTCTTGCGCTGGTTTTCTCGGAATTGTCTTGATTGTGACGCGATCATCAATATTTGGCGGTTGTTCGTGTTGATGCTGGATTCGAAGCTTTATCGGGAGTCATCTCGCCTTAGGAGATTCATGTCGCTTTTCCGTATTTTGTTGCTTTATCAGGTAGTTGCTCTGCCTTGCCAACTGTGGATGAATCGATGAACATCGCCGGGCCGGTGTTCCCCTGGCGCGACGGCAACCGATTCCGCTTGCTGGTCGATGGGCCGCAGTTCTTTCCTTCGATGCTCGAAGCCATCGGCAAGGCTGAATACTGGGTGGATCTGGAGTTTTATCTGGTGGAGGATGGCCGGTGCGCCGAATCGATGGTGGATGCCCTGATCGCCGCTGCCGGGCGTGGCGTGCGTGTGCGCTGCCTGTTCGATGGTTTCGGCAGCCTGAAGCTGGGCCAGGCCCGGCGGGAGCGGCTCACTAATGCCAATGTCGCGCTGCGTTTGTACAATCCGCTGGCAATAAATCTGCGTTTTCGCAACCTGCATCGCGATCACCGCAAGATTCTGCTGGTGGATGGGTGCGTCGGTTTCGTCGGCGGGGCAGGGATCACCGATGAATTCTGGAATCCCGACAAACCCGACGAGCATTGGCATGAAGTCATGGTGCAGATGGAAGGGCCATTGTTGCAGGACTGGAAAGCCCTGTTCGATGCGCAATGGGTTTATTGCCGTCGCCGGCATATCTGGCAGCTTCCCTTGCCGATCAAGACGCCCAAGCTTCCGGTGTCCCCATCAGGTGGTCCGGGTATGGGGCGAGTAGCCTATTCGGCGGCACGACAGCATCGCGATGTACTGCACAATCTCTTGCGGCATTTACATCACGCTAAACAACGCATCTATCTGGCCACACCTTACTTTCTGCCTACCGGCAAGGTGCGTCGGGCCTTGATCCGTGCCGCACATCGCGGCATCGAGGTACGCCTGTTGCTGACCAGCCAGAATACCGATAATCCACCGGTTCGCTATGCCGGTCAGCGTTTTTACCCGCGCCTGCTGCGCGCCGGCGTGCGTATCCACGAATACCTGCCGGATTTTCTTCACTTGAAGATGGTTGTGGTGGACGATTGGATGAGCGTGGGTTCATGCAATTTCGATCACTGGAATCTGCTTTGGAATCTTGAAGCCAATCTTGAAACCACCGATCCGCCGGTGATCGCTGCAGCATTGGCTACTTTCGAGCGAGATTTCGCCCTGAGTCACGAGGTGACCCTGGAGAAATGGCATGCGCGACCACTGCTGAGCCGTATCCATCAACGTTTATGGGGATTGCTCGACCGGCTGTTGATGAGCCTGTTCAATCAGCGTCAGTAGCCGGATTTGGCAACCGATATGCAGGAGGAGCGTCATCGGTTGTGTGGGCGTTGCGACGTAACCTGTTCGGGCACAAGACAAGGTAATCGGAGAAACAACCGCTGATCCAATATTCATAACCCGTTCTACGAGGAGAAAACTCATGGGTGCCAAGAAAATTCTGATGCTGGTTGGTGATTATGCAGAGGATTACGAAACCATGGTGCCGTTCCAGGCGCTATCGATGGTTGGGCATATCGTCCATTCGGTGTGCCCTGGCAAGAAAGCGGGAGACCACGTGCGCACGGCGATCCACGATTTCGAGGGTGACCAGACCTACAGCGAGAAACCAGGACATAATTTTCAGCTAAATGCTGATTTTTCTGCAGCCCGGGTCGAGAACTACGATGGCCTGCTGGTCCCAGGCGGACGTGCCCCGGAATACTTGCGTCTGAACAGTGATGTGCTGGCCTTGGTACGTGCCTTCGACCAGGCGCGCAAGCCGATCGCGGCGGTCTGTCACGGGGCCCAGCTACTGGCAGCCGCTGGCATTCTCGAAGGCCGTGAATGCAGTGCCTATCCAGCCTGCGCACCGGAAGTGAACCTGGCGGGTGGTAAATACATGGACATCGCGATGGACAAGGCTCACATCCAGGGCAATTTGGTGACTGCACCGGCCTGGCCGGCCCATCCAGCCTGGCTGGCGGGTTTTCTGGCGCTGTTGGGAACCAAGATCGTTCTGTAAACAAGTGTGCAGCGAAAAAGCCCGGCATGATGGCCGGGCTTTTCGTTCAGACAGAAAACAACTTACTTCACTTCGGCCGCCAGGCTCTCAGCGATTTTTTTCTGCCACAGAGCTGGCCCGGTGTTATGCACCGACTCGCCCTTGGCATCGACTGCGACAGTTACCGGCATGTCCTTCACGTCGAATTCGTAGATGGCTTCCATGCCCAGTTCGGCGAACGCCAGGGTTTTCGACGCCTTGATCGCCTGGGCAACCAGGTAGGCGGCACCGCCTACGGCCATCAGGTACACGGCTTTGTTGTCCTTGATCGCCTCGATGGCGATCGGACCGCGTTCGGACTTGCCGATCATGCCCAAAAGGCCAGTGCTTTCGAGAATCTGCCGGGTGAATTTATCCATCCGGGTTGCTGTAGTCGGGCCGGCTGGTCCAACCACTTCGTCGCGAACCGGATCGACCGGGCCGACGTAGTAGATGAAGCGACCTTTTAGATCCACTGGCAATTTCTCACCTTTGTTGAGCATGTCCACCATGCGCTTGTGCGCGGCGTCGCGGCCGGTGAGCATCTTGCCGTTGAGCAGCAGGGTTTCGCCCGGTTTCCAGGCCAGCACGTCTTCCGGCGTGACGGTGTTCAGGTCGACGCGGCGGGCGGAGGGGCCGGCTTCCCAGACGATTTCCGGATAGGCGTCCAGGGGTGGAGCTTCCAGGGCCGCCGGGCCGGAACCGTCGAGTACGAAGTGCGCATGGCGAGTAGCGGCGCAGTTGGGGATCATGCATACCGGTAGGGAGGCGGCGTGGGTTGGGTAGTCCTTGATCTTCACATCCAGGACGGTGGTCAGGCCACCCAGGCCCTGGGCACCGATGCCCAGTTGGTTGACCTTTTCAAACAGCTCCAGGCGCAGCTCTTCGACGCGATTTTGCGGGCCACGGGCCTTCAGTTCATGGATGTCGATTTCATCCATCAGCGCTTCCTTGGCCAGTAGCGCGGCTTTCTCGGCAGTACCGCCAATACCCAGGCCTAGCATGCCCGGCGGACACCAGCCCGCGCCCATGGTCGGTACCGTCTTCAGCACCCAGTCGACGATGGAGTCGGAAGGGTTGAGCATGGCCATTTTCGATTTGTTCTCGGAGCCGCCACCCTTGGCTGCGACGTCCACTTCCACCTTGTCGCCAGGGACGATGGAGTAGTGGATCACTGCCGGGGTGTTGTCCTTGGTGTTCTTGCGGGCACCGGCCGGGTCGGCGAGGATCGAGGCGCGCAGCACGTTTTCCGGCAGGTTGTAGGCGCGTCGCACGCCCTCATTGATCATGTCGTCGACGCTCAGCGTCGCGCCGTCCCAGCGCACGTCCATACCAACCTTGACGAAGACGGTGACGATGCCGGTGTCCTGGCAGATCGGCCGATGGCCGGTGGCGCACATACGCGAGTTGATTAAAATTTGCGCAATCGAATCGCGCGCAGAAGGCGATTCCTCGCGCAAATAGGCCTCATGCATTGCCTGGATGAAGTCCACGGGGTGGTAGTAGGAGATGAATTGAAGCGAATCGGCGACGCTTTGTATCAGGTCTTCCTGCTTGATCACGGTCATGCAACGCGTCCTCATTTATTAGAGTAGGAACAATCGATGCGCGCCGGACAAGCGGACGCGCCATTAAATAATTTGAATAATAGGGTGCGGCAGTATAGCGCGCCTGAGCGGAGGAGACACCAGAACGCCGCTATGCATAAGGCGGCAGAATGCCAAGATTAGGGCCTCTTCCGACATAGGACCATCGGAGAGATGACGGCAGCTGGCGGGCAAAATGACAGTACTACCCGATAGGCATACGGTGGATGACCGTATTCTTCTTCATGGTGGCGAAGCCTTCAGGTTTTTTCAGCCTGGCCGACAAGGCATGAGCGGAGGAGTTCACCATGCGTACCCTGATCGTTCTGATTCTCGCTTTGTCCTGTGGCGCCTGTTCGAGTCGTGGCGCCGCGGATCGCTATATGGACAGCGCCTACGAAGCCTATGCGGCCAATGACTGCCTGGGGACATTGCTGGCCCTATCTCAGGCTGAGCGACAGCGTCGTGTCGGCAGCAGCATGCAGCCCGAGATTTCGCTGTTGCGTGGAAACTGCCTGGAGCGGCAGGGGTTGTTCGTCGATGCGGCGCAGACTTATCTCTTCATTCAGTCGCGCTATCCGTCCAGCGAGTATGCTTTCCGGGCAAAGGCCAGGCTGGAAACGCTGCGCCAACTCGGTCACTACCGTGTTGGCGATACTGTGGCCATCTATCCGGCCAAACCGTAAAACCGGGTTTTTTAGGGCTTGATTTCGATCAGCGTGCCATCTTTGACCAGTTGCCAGATTTCCTGCATGTCTGCGTTGCTCAGGGCGATACAGCCTTCGGTCCAGTCCAGGCTATTGAAGTACCACTCGGGATAGTTGTTATCCAGCGGTGTGCCATGCAGCATGATCATGCCTCCCGGAGAGACATTCTCGGCCTTGGAGCGCGCCAGATCCCGGGCATTGGGGTAGGAGATGTGCATGGAGAGATTGAATTTGTCGCTGGTCTTGCGCCAGTCGATCCAGTAAAGCCCTTCGGGCGTTCGCCGGTCCCCTTCGCGCCGCTTGGCTCCTTTGGGCTGTTTGCCCAGCGAAACCTTGTAGCTCTTGAGGGTTTCCCCCTTGCTCAACAGATGCAGTTTTCGTTCGGACTTCACTACCAGCACCTTGTCTATGGACTTGCCTTGCAAAAATGGAGAGACATTGGCGTAGGTGAATACTGCGAATGGTAGGCAGAATAAGGCAAGCAACCAGCGCATCTAGTACTTCCTGGATGAAAAGGGAAATCAGGCCTGTTGGCGGGACACATATCATCGATACGATGGCTGTGTTGCGAGCGGGAAAGGTTCGCAGTGCCCGGCTGGAGATGACGTATTCTAAGATACGAGCGGTGCTCGGGAAAGCCGGCGCCTGCCAGGGAATCGAACTTTGATTGAAAAATGAGGCCGCCATACGTTGCGCGTCGAAGTGCAAGGTAGCCGAGCGCTGGTTCTGGTTTGAGTAGCGCTCTTTTTTCATGCCATGATGATGAAAAACCGGAACGGGACACTGCATGCTGAGCGATATCATGTGTCGCGTGCGCAACCACTCGCCACGACTGCTGAAGTTCGAAGCGCCTTTGCCTGAGGCCGCTGTACTGATGCCAATTGTCAAATCGCGGCGGGTACCCGAGTTGGTACTGACGCTGCGTGCCAGCAGCCTGTCGAGCCATAGTGGTGAAGTGGCTTTTCCCGGTGGCCGCAGGGACCCCAATGATGCTGACCTGGTCCAGACGGCCTTGCGTGAAACGACCGAAGAGATCGGTTTATCGCCAGGCGTAGTGGAGCTTGTCGGCTCCTTGAGCAGTCTGGTTTCCCGCCATGGCATCCATGTCATTCCTTATGTTGGCCTGATTCCCGATTGTACTGAGTACCGGGCCAACGATGCCGAGATTGCGTCGGTTTTTTCGGTACCCCTTGATTTCTTCTGCACGATGCCACGGGAAACCACACACCGGATTGATCATCTGGGTACTACCTGGCACGTGCCCTGTTACCGCTATGGCGACTACAAGATCTGGGGGTTGACTGCGATGATGATCGTCGAACTGGTCAATCTCGTATATGACGCCGGGATCAAGCTACAAAAAGCTGCCGATCCGAATCCAAGGAGCTCATGACTGTGCAATATCGTCTTGGAGAGTTCTTCATTGAGAGCCACCCGCAAAGCTGGATTGCGCCGAATGCTACGCTGGTTGGCAAAGTGAAACTGGAGGCTGGAGCCAGCGTCTGGTTCGGTGTAGTGGCGCGTGGCGACAACGAGCTGATCCATATCGGTGAAAACAGCAATGTTCAGGATGGCAGTGTGCTGCATACCGATATGGGGCATCCGCTTATCCTGGGTACAGGCGTCACTGTCGGACATAACGTCATGCTGCATGGCTGCACAGTAGGCGATTACAGCCTGATAGGTATCAATTCGGTGATCCTGAACGGAGCGAAGATCGGCAAGCATTGTCTGATCGGCGCCAATACGCTGATTCCCGAGGGGCGAGAAATCCCCGATGGCTCTCTGGTGATGGGCTCCCCCGGCAAAGTGGTGCGCGAACTTACCGAAGAACAAAAAAAGCAGCTCGAAGCCAGTGCTGCTCATTATGTCGAGAACGCTCGCCGCTATGCGCGCGAGCTGCGCAAGCAGGTCGATTGATGAGGGGCAGGGAGCCCTCGCACAGAAGAGTGGCCGTCGGGTAATCCTCGCTCAGCCGAAAAAACCGTGGCATTCCCTTGCGCCAGCATCGGCTGCTCCCGTTCGCTTGAAGGAATTACCTGCTGGGCTGGGCAATGACGAGCGTCGCCGGATACTTGCCCGCTGCGACGAGCGGGCCAGGCTGCATGGATTCTACAAGTAAATGCTCGAAAGTCGGTCCGGGCGTTTGGAGTAAGGGCTTCAGACGTGCAGGATATATTCACGCACCAGCTTGCTGCCGAAGTAAGCCAGCATCAGCAGCCAGAAGCCGGACAGCGTCCAGCGCACGGCGATAAGCCCGCGCCAGCCGAAGTAGCGGCGTCCCAGCAGTAGAAAGCCGAAAACGATCCAGGCAATGACCGAGAGAAAGGTTTTGTGCACCAGATGCTGGGCGAACATATCATTAAGAAACAGCCACCCGGACAGCAACGAGGCGAACAGCAGCACCCAGCCAGCCGCGATAAAATTGAACAGCAGGCTTTCCATGGTCTGCAAGGGTGGAAAGTTCTTGATCAGGCCGGAAGGATGCTTGTGCTTGAGATTGTAATTTTGCAACAGCAGAAGCAGAGCCTGAAGTGCAGCAATGGTGAACATGCCGTAGGCCAGGATCGATAACAGGATGTGCGCCAGAATCCCCGGTTTTTCGGTAATAGGCGGTGCAGTTCCTGATGGCGCGAACTGGGCAAGCAGTACGGTTAGCATACCCATCGGAAAAAGCAGCAACAGCAAGTTGTCGACAGGTATTCGTCGCAGCGCCAGCAGCATCAGGCATATGATCGAAGCAGCAATCAGACTGGATGCGTTGAAGAAATCCAGGTGCAGTCCTGCCGGGCTCAGCAGTTGCTGGAATAGGCTCAGACTATGGGCAAGCAGGGCGAGAATGCCGATCCCGACCAGAATCCGTCTGTCTGGCGGGGTACGTTGCGCCAGACGCAGGCCTTGGTATCCAGTAGCGCCAGCATAAAGGCAGGCGGCAGCGAGGCTGGGCAGCAGAGGGTGCATAGTTATTGAGAACTGATTCGAAAAGAACCTGAGTGTGTCATAAACATACCAGCTGAAAAAGCTTCCAGGCCTTTCTCGACTGGAAAACACTGATTGGCGGACTATCGGCATACGGTTGGCGCCTTTTATAATCGTTATCCCAGCTAAGTGTGGAATGACTCATGTTCGAAAATCTTACCGACCGTCTTTCCCAGACTCTTCGCCATGTCACCGGCAAGGCCAAGCTGACCGAAGACAACATCAGGGACACACTGCGCGAAGTGCGTATGGCCTTGCTCGAAGCCGATGTCGCATTGCCGGTGGTCAAGGACTTCGTCGGCAAGGTCAAGGAGCGGGCAGTCGGTACCGAGGTTTCGAAAAGCCTGACGCCCGGCCAGGCTTTCGTGAAGATTGTTCGTACCGAGCTTGAAGAATTGATGGGATCGGCCAACGAAGACTTGGCATTGAACGCGGTTCCGCCTGCTGTGGTGTTGATGGCTGGCCTGCAGGGCGCGGGCAAGACTACTACGGTTGGAAAGCTGGCCCGCTTCCTCAAGGAGCGTAAGAAAAAGTCCGTACTGGTGGTTTCCGCCGATATCTATCGCCCGGCTGCCATCAAGCAGTTGGAAACGCTGGCTGCTGAAGTAGGGGTGACCTTCTATCCATCCGACTCGAGCCAGAAGCCGGTCGATATCGCCCAGGCAGCAATCCGCGAAGCCAAGCTCAAGTTCATCGACGTCGTGCTGGTGGATACTGCCGGCCGCCTGCATATCGATACCGGCATGATGCAGGAAATCCAGGCTGTCCACGCTGCCATCAAGCCGGTCGAGACGCTGTTCATCGTCGATTCCATGACTGGCCAGGATGCTGCCAATACTGCCAAGGCGTTCGGCGATGCCTTGCCACTGACAGGCGTGATTCTGACCAAGGTCGATGGCGATGCGCGCGGTGGCGCGGCGCTGTCCGTGCGGGCAATTACTGGCAAGCCCATCAAGTTTCTGGGGATGGGTGAGAAAAGCGATGCACTCGATCCATTCCATCCGGACCGGGTTGCCTCACGTATTCTCGGCATGGGCGATGTGCTGAGCCTGATCGAACAGGCCGAGCAAAACCTGGATCGAGAGCGAGCGGAAAAGCTCACCAGCAAGCTGAAGAAGGGCAAGGGATTCGATCTTGAGGATTTTCGTGACCAGCTCCAGCAGATGAAAAGCATGGGCGGTTTCGGAAGTCTGATGGAAAAATTGCCGGCTATCGGTGGCATTAACCTGTCGCAGATGGGCAACGTTCAGGACACGGCAGAGAAGCAGTTTTCCCAGATGGAAGCTATTATCAACTCCATGACGCAGGCGGAACGCCGTAACCCCGATATCATCAGTGGCTCGCGCAAGCGCCGTATCGCACTGGGGTCCGGTACCCAGGTGCAGGATGTCGGCCGAGTAATCAAGCAGCACAAACAGATGCAGAAGATGATGAAAAAAGTTACCGGAAAGGGTGGTATGGCCAAGATGATGCGTGGCATGGGTAGCATGTTTCCCGGTGGCGGGATGCCCAAGTTCTGAGGCTGTATGTAGCCCAAAAGGGATATTTCCGAAGCATTTGCTCAATCGTTTCGGCCACGATGCTTCGCAAAACGGATTTGCAAAGTGACGGATAATCCTTAGAATGTGCGACCTTCCGGGCCAAAGGCCCTTATGAATTCAAGATTTGCAGTAGCAACTACAGGAACAATCTTCACATGGTAACCATCCGTCTTGCTCGTGGCGGCTCCAAGAAGCGCCCTTTCTACCACCTGACCGTGACCAACAGCCGCAATGCTCGCGATGGTCGTTTCGTTGAGCGCATCGGTTTCTTCAACCCGATCGCTGCAGGTGGCGAAGTGCGTCTTTCCGTCGACCAGGAGCGGGTTTCTTACTGGTTGAGCCAAGGCGCACAGCCGTCAGAGCGCGTTGCCCAGCTCCTCAAGGACGCTGCTAAAGGCGTTGCTGCCTGAGCGAGATGAGCACGACGCCTGCTGCCGATGAGTTGCTGATTCTCGGCAAGATCGTTTCGGTGCATGGTGTTCGCGGTGAGGTCAAGGTTTATTCCTATACCGATCCGATAGATAACCTGCTGGATTATCGTCACTGGACGCTACGGCGAGGTGAGGAAGTCAGGCAGGTGGAACTGCTCCAGGGACGCCTGCAAGGTAATATCCTGGTGGCCAGGCTCAAAGGGTTGGAGGATCGGGAAGAGGCGAGAAGTTATGCTGACTTCGAGATTTACCTGCCCAAGCAGCAACTGCCTGTGCTTGAGGATGGCGAATACTACTGGTATCAGCTCGAAGGCTTGAAAGTCACCAATCAGGCTGGCGAATTGCTGGGTAAGGTTCATCATCTGCTCGAGACGGGAGCCAACGACGTATTGGTAGTTCGGCCCTGTGAAGATAGCCTGGACGATCGCGAAAGGCTGTTGCCTTATATCGATCATTGCGTTTTGAGTATCGACTTGGCTGCAGGTGAAATGAGCGTCGATTGGGACTCAGATTTCTGAGCGGCAGCGCAGTATGCGTATTGAAGTCATTACCCTGTTTCCAGAAATGTTCGCTGCCATCCGAGAGTACGGAATCAGTAGTCGTGCAATCAAGCAAGGACTGCTGCGACTGACTTGCTGGAACCCCCGGAGCTATACCGACGATCGTCACCAGACGGTGGATGACCGGCCCTTCGGTGGTGGTCCGGGCATGGTGATGAAGATCAAGCCACTGGAAGACGCCTTGGCAGAGGCCAGGCAGGCGGCTGGCGATGCGGCAAAGGTGATCTATTTGTCGCCTCAAGGACGTCGCTTGGAGCAAGCAGGTGTCCGCGAACTGGCTACCGAGAATGCCTTGATTCTCATCGCCGGCCGTTACGAAGGAATAGACGAGCGCTTTATCGAGGCGCATGTGGATGAGGAATGGTCGGTTGGCGACTATGTATTGTCCGGCGGTGAGCTGCCGGCCATGGTGCTGATCGATGCCGTGACCCGGCTGCTTCCCGGAGCATTGGGCCATGTGGATTCGGCCGAGGAGGACTCGTTCAGCGATGGCCTGCTCGACTGCCCGCACTATACTCGACCCGAGGTATATGCGGATAAGCGTGTTCCTGAGGTGCTGCTCAGTGGTAACCATGAACACATCCGGCGCTGGCGTTTGCAGCAGTCCCTGGGTAGGACCTGGGAGCGCCGTGCCGATCTTCTGGATTGCCGCTCGCTTTCTGGAGAAGAGCAAAAGCTGCTGGCGGAATACATTCGCCAGCGGGACGATAGTTAACGTATCGATGACAAGCCACAGGCTTGTCTCAGGAGCATCAGCATGACCAACAAGATTATTCAGCAGCTCGAAGCCGAGCAGATGAACAAGGAGATTCCGGGATTCGCCCCTGGCGATACCGTAATCGTGCAAGTGAAAGTGAAGGAAGGCGACCGCCAGCGTCTGCAGGCTTTCGAAGGTGTGGTGATCGGCAAGCGTAATCGCGGCCTGAACAGCGCCTTTACCGTACGCAAGATTTCCAATGGTGTTGGTGTGGAGCGTACTTTCCAGACCTATAGTCCGTTGGTTGACAATATCAGCGTCAAGCGTCGCGGTGACGTTCGCAAGGCGAAGCTGTACTATCTGCGTGCGCTGTCCGGCAAGGCTGCCCGTATCAAGGAAAAGCTTTCCTGATAGCGGATGTATCGTCGAAAAAGCAGCCTTTTGGCTGCTTTTTTATTGTCTTGGAAAAAGATATTCACTTCCTTTGCCTGGCTTGCCCATGACTGCACAGGTTGATCCGTTGATCGACATCTTTCTCGATGCCTTGTGGTTGGAAAAAGGCCTCTCGGGTAATACCCGTGAGTCTTACGGTACCGATTTGGCCTTGTTCGATACTTGGCTGCACGAGCGTGGCTTGGAGTTGCGCCAGGCTGGGCGCGATGCCATTACCGATTACCTTGCCTGGCGCCTGGATCAGGGTTACAAGGCGCGCTCGACTTCCCGTTTCCTATCGGCTTTACGAGGTTTCTATCGTTATTTGCTGCGCGATGGACTGATCGCAGAGGACCCTACCCTGCGTATCGAGCTGCCTCGCTTGGGGCATCCTTTGCCAAAGGTGCTTTCCGAGGCAAATGTGGAAGCTCTGTTGCTAGCCCCCGATCTCGAATCGCCCCTCGGGCTGCGTGATCGCACCATGCTGGAAGTGCTGTATGCCTGCGGCTTGCGAGTAACCGAACTGGTCAGTCTGGCGCTCGATCAGATCAACCTGCGTCAAGGCGTGCTACGAGTTTTCGGTAAAGGCAGTAAGGAGCGCCTGGTACCGCTTGGCGGTGAGGCCATGTACTGGTTGGACAGGTATTTGAGCGAGGCACGCCCTGCCTTGTTGGCTGGTAAGCCGAGTGAGGTTCTGTTTCCCAGTCAGAGGGGCGAGCAGATGACTCGCCAGACGTTCTGGTACCGGGTCAAATTGCATGCGCAGGTAGCTGGAATCGATAAACCTATTTCGCCGCATACCCTGCGCCATGCCTTTGCAACCCATTTGCTCAACCACGGTGCGGATCTGCGTACTGTGCAGGTGTTGTTAGGGCATAGCGATCTCTCGACTACCCAGATTTATACTCATATTGCTCGGGCCCGTTTGCAGGAGCTGCATGCCAAGCATCATCCCAGGGGATAGGTGGGATCTGAAGGCGAAAGCCCTTATATGGTATTGTTTTGCCCTTTCCAATCGCTGGTGTCGCAAGGAGATTTCATGCGTGCAATCCATTATCTCGCTGCCATTGCTCTCGGCCTTGCAGGTTCTCTGGCCGTTGCTGCCGAGCCGGAGCAGGCGATTCGTGAGACGCTGAAATCCTTGCAGTCCGATATGGAGATTATCTCCGTATCCAGGAGCCCGATGGCCGGGCTTTATCAGGTTGAACTGAAAGGTGGGCGTCATCTGTATGCCAGCCCTGACGGACAATTCGTGATTCAGGGATATCTGTATCAATACAAGGACGGCCAGGCTGTCAATTTGACCGAACAGGCACAGGGCGAATCGGTAGTCAAGGAGATCGGATCTATTCCGGAAAAGGATATGGTGATTTTTTCACCGGATAACCCCAAAACCGAAATCACGGTATTCACCGACACCGACTGCCCTTATTGCCAGAAGTTACATGCCGAGGTGCCTGAACTGAACCGGCGTGGCGTCGCGGTACGTTATCTGGCGTTTCCACGTCAGGGATTGTCCAGCCATGGTGCCAGCGTGCTGGAGTACGTCTGGTGCGCTGGAGACAGAAAAATGGCGATGAATCGCGCCAAGTCGCAGGAGGATGTACCGAAGGCCAAGTGCGATAATCCTGTTGCCAGGCAATACGCGCTTGGGCAGCAGATCGGTATTCAGGGAACACCTGCCATTATCCTTGCCAACGGGCAGATCATTCCAGGCTACCAGCCGGCGAATGTCCTGGCAGCGGAGGCCTTGAAAGCCAAGGCTAAATAACTGAAGGCATGCTGTGCTGTTTGCCGCCCAGCATGGCGTCAGGTAGTCGTGCTTGCACATTGACTAACCTGTAGTTGCTTCGTAGTGTTCAATATTTTTGCGGCCCGTACGCGGGCCGTTTTGCTGTGTAACGGGGAGTTCAGCGTGAAACCGGTCAAAGTGGGTATCTGTGGGCTGGGAACCGTCGGTGGCGGTACCTTCAATGTGCTGAAACGCAATGCCGAGGAGATCGCTCGCCGTGCCGGACGTGGAATCGAGGTGGCACAGATCGGAGCTCGTTCGTCCAACCCTCGCTGCGATACTTCCGACACCCCTGTTACCTCTGTGCTCGAGGTAGCCGACAATCCCGATATCGATATCGTCATCGAGCTGATTGGTGGTTATACCGTTGCCCGTGAACTGGTGATGAAAGCAATTGACAACGGCAAGCATGTGGTCACCGCCAACAAGGCGCTGATAGCCGTGCACGGTAACGAGATTTTCGCCAAGGCTCGCGAAAAAGGCGTGATCGTGGCCTTCGAGGCTTCCGTGGCTGGTGGTATTCCCATCATCAAGGCCATTCGTGAAGGCTTGGCCGGTAACCAGATCAATTGGCTGGCCGGTATCATCAATGGTACTGGCAACTTCATTCTTACTGAAATGCGCGAGAAGGGCCGAACCTTCGATGACGTACTCAAGGAGGCCCAAGCATTGGGCTACGCCGAAGCCGATCCGACCTTTGATGTCGAAGGCATCGATGCTGCGCACAAGCTGACCATTTTGGCTTCCATCGCCTTCGGCGTTCCCCTGCAGTTCGATAAGGCCTACACCGAAGGAATCACCCGGCTCACCACGGCTGACGTGAATTATGCCGAAGCCCTCGGTTATCGTATCAAGCACCTTGGCATGGCACGTCGTACCGAGGCCGGTATCGAGCTGCGTGTGCACCCGACACTGATTCCGGCTGATCGTCTGATCGCCAATGTAAATGGTGTAATGAATGCTGTGATGGTCAATGGCGATGCGGTGGGCAGCACGCTTTTTTATGGCGCCGGTGCAGGCATGGAGCCGACAGCATCGGCAGTCGTGGCTGATGTAGTGGATGTGGTCCGGGCCATGACATCCGACCCGGAAAATCGCGTGCCGCATCTGGCCTTCCAACCGGACGCTTTGTCCGACCATCCAGTCCTGCCGATCAGCGCTTGCGCAAGCGCCTATTACCTGCGCATCCAGGCCAAGGATCATCCGGGTGTGCTGGCCCAGGTAGCCAGTATACTGTCCGAGCGTGGCATCAATATTGAATCCATCATGCAGAAAGAAGCCGAAGAGCACGATGGACTGGTGCCGATGATCCTGCTTACCCACCAAGTCATCGAGCAGAAGATCGACGATGCCATCGCCGCCATGGAAGGGCTGGAAGGTGTTGCCGGCAAGGTGATGCGAATCCGCGTGGAACAGCTCAATTAATCACTTGGAGCCGGGAGCTTCAGGCTTCAGGTTCGAACCGAAGGTTTGCATACATGCGCTACATCAGTACCCGCGGCCAGGCGCCAGCCCTGAATTTTGAAGAAGTACTGCTGGCCGGCCTGGCTAGCGATGGCGGTCTTTACGTACCGGAAACTCTGCCGCGCTTCACGCTGGAGGAAATCGCTTCCTGGTCTGGCTTGCCGTATCACGAGTTAGCCTTTCGGGTAATGCGTCCATTCGTAACGGGCAGTATTCCCGATGCCGATTTCAAGAAAATCCTCGAAGAGACCTATGCGGTTGGCCTGGATGGCGTATTTGCCCATGGCGCCGTAGCCCCGCTGCAGCAGCTGGATAGCAATGAATGGGTGTTGGAACTGTTCCATGGCCCGACTCTGGCCTTCAAGGATTTCGCCTTGCAGTTGCTTGGCCGTCTGCTCGATTATGTGTTGGCCAAGCGTAGCCAGCGCGTGGTGATCATGGGAGCTACTTCTGGTGATACCGGATCGGCTGCCATCGAAGGTTGTCGCCGTTGCGAGAACGTGGATATCTTTATCCTGCATCCGCACCAACGGGTATCCGAAGTTCAGCGTCGGCAGATGACCAGCACCCTTGGCGATAACATTCACAATATCGCCATCGAAGGGAATTTCGATGATTGCCAGGAGATGGTCAAAGCCAGCTTCGCTAACCAATCCTTCCTCAAAGGCACTCCACTAGTGGCGGTCAACTCGATCAATTGGGCACGAATCATGGCCCAGATCGTTTATTACTTTCACGCGGCTCTACAGCTTGGCGCACCGCATCGCTCGATAGCCTTCTCCGTACCCACCGGGAATTTCGGCGATATCTTCGCCGGCTATCTGGCGCGCAACATGGGCTTGCCTATCAACCAACTGATCGTTGCGACCAACCGCAACGATATCCTGCATCGATTCATGAGTGGCAACCGTTACGAGAAAGATACTTTGCATCCATCTCTGTCGCCGTCGATGGATATCATGGTGTCGTCCAATTTCGAGCGCCTGTTGTTCGACCTGCATGGACGCAATGGTGTTGCAGTGGCTGCACTGATGGATACATTCAAGGCTACCGGTAAACTCTCGGTCGAGGACGAGCGCTGGACCGAAGCGCGCAAGCTGTTCGATTCCTTGGCTGTAGATGACGAACAGACATGCCAGACTATCGTTGATGTATTCAAGGCTTGTGCGCAAGTGCTCGATCCGCATACGGCCATCGGCGTGCGGGCTGCTCGCGAATGCCGGCGCAGCCTGGATGTACCCATGGTCATCCTGGGCACGGCACATCCGGTCAAATTCCCCGAAGCGGTAGAGAAAGCTGGCATTGGCAAGGCGCTGGGGTTGCCGCTGCATCTTGCCGATCTGCTCCAGCGTCCCGAGCGTTGCACGGTGCTGGCCAACGATTTGAAAGTGGTACAAAGCTTCGTCAGCCAGCACGGCAATCGTGGAAAGCCGTTATAGGCGGGATCTGATAAAGATGAAATCGCCAGGCTCGGCGGATGACTGTCGGATTTCGCTGACAGCATTCAGGCTGGCTGATCCCGGGACAGCGTCTGGCGGGATCGTTATACTTTGCTTCTTTCATTCGTACAGAAACTTAGGCTGCACATGTATAACCTGGTCCGTGAGCTTCTGTTCAAGCTTTCTCCGGAAACCGCCCATAATCTTTCTCTCGACCTGATCGGCGCAAGTGGTCGACTCGGGCTCGATACGCTGCTCTACAAGGAGCCACCGCGTTTGCCCGTGCGGGTTATGGGGTTGGAATTCCCCAATCCGGTCGGGCTTGCTGCTGGACTGGACAAGAACGGCGTGGCAATCGACGGCTTGTCGAAGTTGGGCTTCGGTTTTGTCGAGGTGGGGACGGTGACGCCGCGTCCGCAGCCGGGCAACCCTAAGCCTCGTGTGTTCCGTTTGCCGGAAGCCCAGGCGATCATCAATCGCATGGGCTTCAATAATCTCGGCGTCGATGCCTTGCTGGCCCGGGTTGAGGCTTCGCACTTCAAAGGCGTGCTAGGAATCAATATTGGCAAGAATTTCGATACGCCGGTCGAACGTGCCGAAGACGATTACCTGTTATGTCTGGAAAAGGTCTACCACCACGCCAGCTATGTCACGGTCAACGTCAGCTCGCCGAATACCCCGGGACTGCGCAGCTTGCAGTTTGGCGACTCGCTCAAATCGTTGTTGGAAGCTCTGCGGTCGCGACGGCGAGATCTTGAAATCCGTCATGGCCGGCGTGTGCCTCTAGCGATCAAGATTGCTCCGGACATGAGCGATGAGGAAACCGAGCTGGTGGCCAATACGGTGCTGCAGGCTGGTATGGATGCCATCATTGCCACCAATACGACTCTGGGTCGCGAAGGCGTCCGGGGATTGGCTCAGGCTGATGAAACGGGGGGACTTTCCGGTGCTCCAGTGTTGGAGAAAAGCACGCATACGGTAAAAGTCCTGGCCGAGACGCTGGGCGGCCGTTTACCCATTATCGCGGTGGGTGGTATCACCGAGGGGCGGCATGCAGCCGAAAAGATCCGTGCCGGCGCGAGCCTGGTTCAGCTTTATACGGGATTCATCTATAAGGGGCCGCGGTTGATTCGCGAGTCTGTGGATGCCGTTGCTGCGCTGCGAGCTGGACATGTATCTGAAGCACTTGGGCGAAGGGCTCCCTGAGAGGAGCCCTATATCCGAGCCTGAGTCGGATGATGCGTGCGGGGAAGTTTTCGGTGATCCGCCGTCAGCTTACGGCATTGAATTGATTTAAACGGTGTAGGCCGGCGGTGCCGGTCAGACCATCCCAGTTATCGTTACGCCCCTCTCGCCAACCGTTGATCCAGGCTTGTCGGGTATCTGGATGGGTGAAAGGACAGAGATCCCGGGATTTGCCGTTGATGCCGTTTTGGTAGCCGCGTTGGAAAGCTCTTTCCATCGGATCACGCTTGAGTCTTCTCATTGGGTATAGCCCTCAGTGGTTGACTTTTTTCCCGTTGGTCCCGTTGCAGGACCAGGCAGATTGCCTGCCGCATTAAGGCCTGGCGCCAGTGTGGCGGGCCTTGATCGCACCAGCGGTGCGACTGGTTTCAGTTCTACCCGATTGTGACAGTTGCTGGAACGACCGATTTTTCATAAGCATGTAGGGCTAAGGTTCTTAGCTCTATAAGCTTCCGTTATTTTCAGTGAGCGATTTTCGATCATTGTGTATTCATCTTTTTCTGGAACGATCATGAGCGAGCATCACGAACTGATCCTGACCTGTCCCAAGGGACTGGAGTCACTGCTTGCCGAAGAGGCTGGCGGGCTGGGCCTCGAAGATGTTCGCGAGCATACCGCTGCGATTGTTGGGCATGCCGCTCTGGAGGTGGCTTATCGGATGTGCCTGTGGTCGCGTCTGGCCAATCGGGTCTTGCTGGTCATCGGGCGTTTTCCGGTAACCGACGCCGAATCGCTCTATGCACAGGTTCATGCGGTGGACTGGCGTGAGCATCTGGAGGTGGCAGGTACTCTGGCGGTCGAGTTCAGTGGCAGGGGAAGTGGGATCGACAATACTCACTTCGGTGCCCTCAAGGTAAAGGATGCCATCGTCGACCGCCTGCGCGATGCGGGTGGTCTGCGTCCTGGCATCGATAAACTCAATCCCGATTTGCGCGTGCATTTGCGTCTGGATCGCGGGCAGGCAGTGCTTTCACTGGATTTGTCCGGGCACAGCCTGCATCAACGTGGCTATCGCTTGCAGCAGGGTGTCGCACCGCTGAAGGAAAACCTGGCGGCGGCAATTCTGCTCCGGGCCGGCTGGCCGCGAATTGCTGCCGAGGGTGGCGCCTTGGCCGATCCGATGTGTGGTGTCGGTACTTTTCTCGTTGAGGCCGGCATGATGGCAGCCGATATGGCACCCAATCTCAGACGCGAGCACTGGGGCTTCAGCGGCTGGCTCGGGCATGTGCCTGCACTCTGGAATCGGCTGCTGGCTGAGGCACAGGAGCGGGCTGCCATAGGACTGGCTCGACCGCCGCTGTGGTTGCGCGGCTATGAAGCCGATCCACGGCTGGTCCAGCCAGCGCGCAACAATATCGAACGAGCTGGCCTGAGTAGCTGGGTTCGCGTCTATCAAGGCGAACTGGCGACCTTCGAACCGCATCCTGATCGTAATCAGCGTGGCCTGGTGATCTGTAATCCGCCCTATGGCGAGCGCCTGGGCGATGAGGCCAGTTTGCTCTATCTTTACCAGCATCTGGGCGAGCGCTTGCGTCAGGTCTGTCTGGGCTGGGAGGCGGGAGTCTTCACTGGAGCACCTGAGCTGGGCAAGCGCATGGGCTTGCGCAGCCACAAGCAATACGCTTTCTGGAATGGCGCGTTACCTTGCAAGTTGCTGTTGTTCAAGGTTGATGCCGGGCAGTTCGTTACCGGTGAGCGACAGCCTGTAGCCAGGGATACCGGGCAAGCGACACCAGCCCGGCTTAGCGAAGGTGGCCAGATGTTTGCCAATCGCTTGCGCAAGAACCTCAAGCAACTGAGTAAATGGTCCGTTCGTGAAGGCGTTGGTTGTTATCGCCTCTACGATGCGGACATGCCCGAATACGCATTGGCCATCGATATCTATCAGGATTGGGTACATGTACAGGAATATGCTGCACCGCGCACGATAGATCCAGCCAAGGCCCAGACTCGCTTGCTCGATGCCTTGGCCGCCATTCCCTTGGCGCTGGAGGTGATGCCGGAGAAGGTGGTGGTCAAGCGGCGCGAGCGGCAGAGTGGCAAGCGTCAATACGAACGGCAGGGCAGTGAAGGGCATTTTTTAGAGGTACGTGAAGGGGGTGCCAGGTTGCTGGTGAACCTGACCGACTATCTGGATACAGGGCTATTTCTCGATCATCGGCCGATGCGTCGACGAATCCAGCGCGAGGCCTCAGGAAAGCGTTTTCTCAATTTGTTCTGCTATACGGCTACAGTGACAGTACATGCGGCCTTGGGGGGAGCACGCCAGACGACCAGCGTCGATTTGTCGAAAACCTATCTGGACTGGGCGCGCCGCAATCTGGCGTTGAATGGTTATTCCGAGCGGCAATCGCTGGTCCAGGCCGATGTCATGGAATGGCTGGAAAAGGATTCCGGGGAGTACGACCTGATCTTCATCGACCCGCCGACTTTTTCTAATTCCAAACGTATGGAAGGTGTATTCGATGTCCAGCGTGACCACGTGCGCCTGATCGACCTGGCCATGGCCCGCCTGGCTGCAGGCGGTACGCTGTATTTTTCCAATAACTTCCGCCGGTTTGCTCTTGATTGCCGACTGCTGGAGCGTTATACGGCGGAAGAAATCAGTGCTGCGACCATCGATGAGGATTTCCGGCGCAACGAGCGCATTCACCGGACCTGGCGGTTGCAGGCCGGGAAGACTCGTTGAGCCAAGAGGCGGATCGCATGGCGATCCACCGTTCGCCTATCTGGCTGAGTTGTACAGGCTGATCAGTACCTGATCCAGGATGGATGAGGCGCCCCAGGGTTGTGCATGGTTCAGAATGGCCACGACAACCCAGTTATTGCCATTGCTATCCTGGCTGTAGCCGGCAATGGCACGTACGTTGTTCAAGGTGCCAGTCTTGATATGAGCCTTGCCGACTACCGCGGTGTTGTTCAGGCGTTTGCGCATGGTGCCATCCATGGCTGCCAGTGGCATCGAGGAAATGAACTCGGCGGAGTAGGGGCTATGCCAGGCTGCTTGCAGCAGAGTGGCCATTTCCCGGGCACTGATCCGTTCTTCGCGAGAAAGTCCAGAACCGTTGTCCATGACCAGGCGTGATGCGTTGATGCTTTTTTTGGCCAACCAGCTACGGATAGCCCGTTGTGCAGCCAGAGCGTCGTTAGCGTCAACCTTGGAGCGAAAGCGGGCACCGATACTCAGGAACAACTGGCGAGCCATGGTGTTGTTACTGTACTTGTTGATGTCCCGGATGATCTCCACCAGGTCCGGAGAAAAGGCCCTGGCCAGCAGGCGTGTATTCTTTGGTATCGGGCCGGTGCGGTCGCCGCCACGGATAGTACCTCCCAGCTCTTTCCAGATAGCCCGGACTGCGCCAGCCGCATAGTGTTGATGATCCAGCAAGGCCAGGTAGGTCTGGCTACTGCAGCCTTCGGGCAATTTTCCGGTAACGGTAATGGTCACGTCATTCGCTGTTGGGACCGGGTTGAAACGCACCTCGGGCACAGCAGGGCATTTTGCCGCCTTGAGCGCCTGCATCTGGTTGTCGATCCGGATGCTTTCGATGGGCGGCTCGACGGCAACATTGACCCGTCCACCGTCATTGCGTACCACGAAGCGTAGTGACTTGAGGTTGACCAGTAGGGAATCGGGCATTACCAGGAATGGCTGGTTCGTATCGTTGCCATCGTCATCGAAGGCGACCAGTTCCGGCGTGATGAAATAGCTGTGATCCAGAACCAGGTCACCGTTGACCTGATGCACCCCGTTGGCACGTAGATCACGTAGCAGCAGCCAGAGCTTTTCCATATTCAGCTTCGGGTCGCCGCCACCTTTGAGGTAGAGGTTGCCGTTGAGAATTCCGTTTTTCAGCGAGCCATCGGTATAGAACTCGGTTTTCCACTGGTAGGTGGGACCGAGCAGTTCCAATGCTGCATAGGTCGTCACCAGTTTCATGGTTGAAGCAGGGCTTACCGAAATGTCTGCATTGAACAGGGTCGGTGTGCCATTTCCATTGAGCGGTAGCATGACCAGCGAAAGCGCACTATCGGGAATCTTGTTGGTCTTGAGCAGTTTTTTCACCTGCTCGGGAAGCTGCTGGGCGATGGTCTGAGCCTGTGCGGGTAGCAGAGAGCAAGACAAGGCCAAGGAGGTAAAAAAGATACCGCAAAAAAAAATTTTCATCGATTGAAAGCGCCTCCCGTTCTGGCGCGGCAGGCTGTTGGACATCAGGCATTGCATGAGGAAATTCCCAGCTGTATCAAGGGAAAAGCGAGGCCATTATGCCCGAGCCCGAGGCGACCATGTGCTCGTAAAGAGGCCATACACTAAAAAGCGCTCGCAGGCTCTAACGATCCGCCGACATTCTGCCTGTCTTGCCGGGAGATTTGCTGGAAGCGGAGATGCGCAGATACAGACGCCAGAACGTATGCACTGTCAGCGTCACCAGCAGGCTGATGCCGGCACCGATACAGACATTGATCAGCCTTGACTGTGGGTCGTCCCAGTCCTGGGCGAGGCTTTCGGTCAGCAGCAGAAAGCAGAGGCTGGTCTGAATAGCGAAAAAGCCATAGGGTTGTGCCTGGTAGGCTCGGCATAACAGGATCAGCGGAAGCAGGATAAGCATGCTCAATAATGGCGTATTCGCCAGGTTATAGCCTGCGAAAATCAGTAGAAAGGCGAGAGCAAGCATGCTGAGGCCTGTCCTCAGAATGCGCAGCATACTGCGTTGCAAGCTCAGATGAAGGCCGGCAAATATCGGCAGGGTCAGCCAGTATCCGCGGTGCAAGGGGAACAGATTCAGGCACAGGCTACCTAGCATGCTGGCTAGCAGACAAGTCATGGCATAGATCCACCAGTGCGCAGGAGGAGTGCGCAGTGCCTGGCGTTTCAGGATTTTTCCCAACCGGCCGATGCCTGGATGCTCAGGCCACATGCGTAATCCATGTACACCGCGCAGACCGAAGCCGAGCAGCGATACCCACAATCCGCCGAGGATGAACAGAGCCGCTATCGCATAGGGATTATCGAAGTTGCCAAGCCCATATTGGCTCTGCCCCAGGCAGAAGCAGATGGCAAGGCTGATGCCCAGTTTGCCGGTTTCGTTGCCGTAGCGCTGCAACCAGGCTAACAACAGGCCGCAACAGGCAAAGAGGGCTACGCTGGAAAGCGCATCGTTGGCTGCCCAGAAGCCCAGTGCGATACTGACAGCACCAAGGCCGATCATCAGCAACATGCCAGGCATGCCAAGCCGCTGCAGCGGATGCGCCAGGCTGGCCATGAAGGCACCGATGGTCGCCCAGAAAAAACCGGGATGCCGGGTGGATATCCCCATCAACAAGGGCAGGGCACAGCCAATCGTGGCGATGACGGCAGGTGCCCAGGCCGGGCGGCCGAACCACTGAGTAAGGCGGTTTTGTAGACCTTGCATAGGATTCAGACCGGACTGGACCGGCCAGTCATTTCCCTGGCCATTTCCGTAGCATAGCTATCGGTCATGCCGGCAATGAAATCGATCATGCGCAGGAACGATTGATACAGCGACCAGCTCGAATCGGGGGCATTGCTGCCCAAAAGATCGAGGATCCGCTGGTTCTTGAAGGACAGGTCACCACCGGCATGTTGTTGCAATGCCGCGCCACAAAATGCGTTGAGCAAGATTTCCAGAGTCGTATAGGCGCCGATCTCATGCAGGGTCTTGCGCTTATCCTGGAAGATCTTCTCCCGAGCCATGGCTTTTGCTTTGAGTACGCACTCCTTGGCCGGACCGTGCATATGCTCGACCAGATCGCCTGGCAAGCTTCCTGCGAGCAAGGCTTTTTGTTGGTTGACGAATGCATGGGCCGCAGCATTGGTCAGATGCTCGATGGCTTTGCCGCGCAATATCGCCAGTTTGCGCCGGCGCGAACTATCGCGACTGAGCTGACGGTAGGTAGCTGGAAGGTCGTCTCCGACCAGATTGAGTAATAGGGATTCCACTTCAGGATAATCCAGCAAATCCATTTCCAATCCATCTTCCAGATCGATCAGGCCATAGCAGATATCGTCGGCTGCTTCCATCAGATAGACGAGTGGAGGACGGGCCCAGCGTTGCTCTTCTAGTTGCGGCAGACCCAGCCGGGTTGCAATCTGTTCCAGAATCGGTAATTCGCTTTGGTAGCAGCCGAATTTGTGTTTCTTGTAGCCCTGGGCATCGGCGTGGCGCGAGCTCCAGGGATATTTCAGATAGGCACCGAGGGTTGCGTAGGTCAGGCGGGTGCCGCCGTCAAATTGATGGTATTCGAGTTGGGTCAGTACGCGAAAACCCTGTGCGTTACCTTCGAAATTGAGAAAGTCGGCCCGTTCCATTTCGCTCATATCGTCCAGCCAGCCACGTCCGGCGGCCTGATGAAACCAGTGCCGAATGGCATCCTCGCCGGAATGACCGAATGGTGGATTGCCAATATCGTGGGCCAGGCAGGCCGACTGCACGATCATGCCGAGGTCGCTGGGCGTGCACCATTCCGGGAGCGTACCCCGGATGACTTCTCCTACGCGCATGCCTAGCGAACGGCCAACGCAACTCACTTCCAGCGAATGGGTCAGGCGTGTATGGATATGATCATTGCTGGATACCGGATGTACCTGGGTCTTGCGGCCAAGGCGGCGAAAAGCTCCGGAGAAAATGATGCGATCGTGATCCTTGTGGAACGGTGTACGACCAAGCTCCTCGGTAATCTGAACAACCTTTCCGAGCCGCTCGCGGGTAAGCAGAGTGTGCCAATCCAATGAATTCATTCTCCAGGCGGCTCTCGGCAGATGATCCGAGTTAAAGGGGCTTGACCAGCGAAACGATTCGGCGAAACCCAAATGCAGATGATGGCAGGAAACAGATCCCGGCCCGATATCGAGCGACGCGCGCCTGATGCTATTTGGGCGATCTCTTCAAGTAAAGGTGATCGTTGAGATGTAACTCAATTCAGTGCAGTTTTTGACGTAGCTTCTGCTGTCCCTTGAAGAAGGGATATAGCGTCAGCCCTATGCGTGCGAGGGTACCGATTTTTCCCAGTCGGCGGCCGAACAAGGCCAGTACCACTGTAGTAGCGATCACCAGTGGTCCCTTGGAAGCATGAGTATTCGCCTGCCTTCGTGCCCATAGGTTCTTGACTTGATTGAGCGGATTGGCCAGCGGCTGCGCGTTGTAGCGCAACTGCTGGCGTTGCATTTCCAGTCGCAACCTGACGAGCTCTTTGCGAGCGGCACGGTCGGAAGCAGAGTTCGATGGTTGGTTCATGGCAAAAGCTGTTCTCGATTGCGGGCCAGTTCTTCGAGGGTAGCCTGGAACGGGTTTGCGCATTCCCTGGCAAGTTTGATTGCGCGAGCAATACAGATGATCAATGCAATCGTGTAGACCGCACAGAGGCCAAGAATGGCACCGATGCGATAGGTATCCCAAAAAAAGATGATCACTGCAGTCGAGAGCCCTACCAATATCAGTAGAGCCAGAACCAGGCCGAGGCCAGCCACTAGAAAGAGTTGCAGGGATCGTGCTTTCTCTTCCTGGAACTCGATGCCAAGCAGTTCGAAATGCCCCTCGAGCAAACCCACCAATGCGCCGCCAAGCTTTTTTAGCGAGGGCTTGGGTGGTTCGTCATGCGGGGCGGTATTCATAGATCGATTCTCTGACATCAGCGGCGGGTGATCAGGCCAAACAAAAATCCGACACCCGCTGCAATACCGATGGATTGCCAGGGATTGCCATGGATGTAGTCCTCTGTCTGCCGGATTGTATTTTCGTATTGGTCGCGTACCTGGCTCTCGCGCTCTTTGAGCAGACCCTTGGCACGGGTGAGGTTGGCGTTAACCTTGTTGCGTAATTCTTCAGTCTGGCTACCAGCTGTGTCCTGAGTGTATTTCAACAAGCGTTCAGTGTCGCCGATCAGGACATGGAATTCATCGATCAGAGCGTCTTGAGCAGCCTGCAGATTACGGCGATGAGCTTCTTTGTCGAAAATGGATGCCCCGTCCTTGCCGAGCTGGCCATTTTTCAGAATGTCATCGGACAAGTTCCCGGTAGATTCGATAGTCATAAGCTGCTCCATGGAGAATATGAAAATAAGAAGGCGAGTTTATTGATGCTGAGGGTTTCGAGCCCAGACTGAAAGCAAGGTTCCGCCATTTTTTGTTCGCATTCTAGATAGAAATACTTCCCTGATGCGGGCTTTTGAATCATCAGAAACAGGCATGTGCTAGAGCGGTAAACATTGGCACAACAAACGGTGTGAGCCGCCATTAGCCAATTTTCTGCCGTGCCGTTGTCGGTGAGCATGATATTGCTGCGGACTGGAGCGCTTAAAAGTGCAGCTCTACTTTCCCCTGTTCTTCACATAAAGCTTTCCTGAAAAAGTTCCCATCTTGCCGAATATTCTTTGCTCTTGAAGCTTTTTTGAAACAAATCTTTGCCAGCATCCTGCTCCATTCCAGCAAGACAAGCACTCATGTGTTTTCAAGTCCGATGAAAAGGAGAAATACCGGATGATCCGCAAGCACTTTGTTGTCAGTGTCCAGGCACTGGCCGCCTTGGCTTTGGTTTTTGCAGATGCTGACGTATCCATTGGTGTGGTCAAGGCCAATCTCAGAGAGGTTGTCCGATGAGTCGCCAGGTGAATAGAGCAACACGCAAGTCCACCCTGAGTCTGGCGGTGATAGCGAGTGCCTTGGCGATGCAGGAGGCCGGTGCTGCCGGTTTCATCGAGGACAGCAAGGGTTCGATCAATCTCAAGAATTTCTATGTCAACCAGGATACCCGTAACCAGTCTGCTCCCAGATCCGAGGAATGGGGACAGGGTTTCTTCTTCGATTTCAAATCCGGCTTTACCGAAGGCCCGGTTGGTTTCGGGCTTGATGTGCTGGCCATGCATGCCATTCGCCTGGACGGCGGTGGTCGCGCTGGCAAGGCAGGTATCGAGCGTTCGCCTGGAACCATGTTCCCGTTGGAAAGCAACGGCAAGGCGAAAAATGACTTTGGTCGTGTCGGTGTAACCGGCAAGATGCGCTTTTCCAAGACGGTGGTTCAGGTGGGCACCCTGTTGCCCAAGATGCCGATCCTGACTTACAACGATGGACGTCTGTTGCCGCAAATGTTCCAGGGAGGACAGATCACTTCCAAGGAGCTCGACGATTTTACTTTTACGGCAGGCAAGATCGAGCATTCTTACGAGCGTAACTCCAGTGACAGTTATGGGCTATCCATCTCCGGTGCCAATAGCGGCAATCAAGCCCAGTTCAGTAACAAATTCTACTATGGTGGTGTTGACTATAAAGTCACCAAAGACCTCTTGTTGCAGTATTACTATGGCAACCTGCGTGACTTCTACAAGCAACACTTCGTTGGTCTGATCCACAACTGGCAATTGCCAGTGGGTTCATTGAAGACTGACTTGCGCTATTTCAACAGCGACTCCGATGGCAAGAACGAAAGTACTTCCGGGCGTGCCAGAGGCTACGTCAGCAGTGGTTATTGGAGCTCGGGCTCATCCAGCCGCGGCGAGGTTGATAACAATCTGTGGAGCGCCTTGTTCACCTACAGTCTGGGTGGTCACGCCTTAGGTATTGGCTACCAGAGAGTTACTGGTAACAGCGACTTTCCCCACATCTTCCAGGGTAATGGCCGTACGCTGTACCTGATTACCGACTCGCAGATGAACAAATTTACCAGTGCTGGTGAAAATTCCTGGGTGGCCAAGTATGACTACGATTTTGCTGCGATTGGTGTGCCGGGTTTGAAGGCCAGCCTGCAGTATGTCAGCGGTGATGATATCGATGCTGACGGCAGCGACAATAAAGAGTGGGAGCGCAACTTCCGCCTGGACTACGTAATCCAGAGCGGTACGCTCAAAGGGCTCGGTTTCTCCTGGCGAACTGCTGCACTGCGTGGCAACGATAGCCGGGATCAGGACGAGAACCGCCTGATTGCCAGCTACAGCATTCCGCTGTTCTGATTTCGGCAAGGGCAGCAGGGTTACCTTTACCCGATGCCCTGCATACTGCATCCAACATGATGTTCTTGCCCCGCTTTGCGGGGTTTTCGATTTTTGGTAAAGCTGAGGAAAGTGGCAGGTATGCTGCACGATCCCTGGCTCCGGGCATGTGCTACAAGCGCATTTACCATCCTGATTGCCCCCTGTTGGCGAGAGCCAGCGTCTCGGGCTGCAATTGATTCGGCTCCCGGCAGGCCAGGCAGAAAATCATCGATTCAATCAGGGGGTTGAACGCTATAAAGCTCCTTAAAAGGAGCTGAATCCGACTGCTCTGGATGACTTCACACCCTTCAGGCTTGATATATTCAAGGGTATCACTTGTATAATCGCCTGATTTTCCATCTTGATCTGGCCACTCCAAGCTCCCGAAATTGCCTCAGAGTCTCGACTTTCATCTTAGGTTCATTGATGCCCTTGGGCGAGTTCGCCTAATCTGTCTCGATTAAAGATTTGTGCAATTGCAGCAATAGAAAGGAGTTAACGTAAAAATGTCCAACACCCCGAAAATCATCTACACACTCACGGATGAAGCGCCTGCTCTGGCGACTTATTCTCTGCTTCCAATCGTCAAAGCCTTTACGCAATCCGCTGGTATTTCGGTCGAAACTCGTGACATCTCCCTCGCTGGTCGAATCATTGCAAGCTTTCCTGAAGGACTGACCGAAAATCAGAAGATTTCCGATCACCTGGCCGAGCTGGGTGCGCTAGCTACCACTCCCGAAGCCAATATCATCAAGCTACCCAACATCAGTGCCTCGGTTCCGCAGCTCAAAGCCGCTATCAAAGAACTGCAGCAACAGGGCTACAAGGTCCCGGATTATCCGGATGAGCCTAAAAGCGATGCAGAAAAAGATATCAAGACGCGTTATGACAAAATCAAGGGTAGCGCTGTGAACCCTGTTCTGCGCGAAGGTAACTCTGATCGTCGCGCGCCGCTCTCGGTAAAGAACTATGCGAAAAAGCATCCCCATAAAATGGGTGCCTGGGCAGCCGACTCCAAGTCGCATGTCGCTCACATGAGCAACGGTGATTTCTACGGAAGTGAAAAATCGGCCCTGATCGACCAAGATGGTGCAGTAAAGATCGAGCTGGTCGGCAAGGATGGCAAAACCACAGTCCTGAAAGAAAAGACCACGGTCAAGGCAGCTGAAATCATCGATGCATCGGTGATGAGCAAGAAAGCCCTGAGCAGCTTCATCGACGCTGAAATTGCCGATGCCAAGAAAACCGGCGTGCTGCTTTCCGTTCACCTGAAAGCCACCATGATGAAGGTTTCCGACCCCATCATGTTCGGTGTGATCGTCTCCGAGTACTACAAGGACGTGCTGACCAAGCATGCCGATACGCTCAAGCAGGCAGGTCTCGATGTCAAGAATGGTATCGGTGACCTGTACGCGAAGCTGAAAAATCTTCCTGCCGAGAAGCAGGCAGAAATCGAAGCTGACATCAAGGCTGAATATGCCATTCGTCCGCCACTGGCAATGGTGAACTCCGACAAGGGCATCACCAACCTGCACGTGCCGAGCGATGTGATCGTCGATGCCTCGATGCCTGCGATGATTCGTGATTCCGGCAAGATGTGGGGCGCGGACGGCAAGCTGCATGACACCAAGGCAGTTATCCCTGACCGTTGCTACGCTGGTGTCTATCAGGTGGTCATCGAGGACTGTAAAAAGAATGGTGCTTTCGACCCTACTACCATGGGTAGCGTGCCTAACGTCGGCCTCATGGCGCAGAAAGCTGAAGAATACGGCTCGCACGACAAAACCTTCCAGATTCCTGTCGATGGTACTGTGCGTGTAACCGATGGCAGCGGCAAGGTACTGCTTGAGCATGCAGTGGAAGCTGGTGATATCTGGCGCATGTGTCAGGCCAAGGATGCACCAATTCAGGATTGGGTAAAACTTGCGGTCAATCGTGCCCGTGCCTCCAATACTCCAGCGGTGTTTTGGTTGGATCCCGCACGCTCCCACGATGCAGAAGTGATCAAGAAGGTAGAAAAATACCTGAAGGACCACGATACCAGCGGTCTGGACATTCGCATCATGTCTCCGGCCGATGCGACCCGTTTCTCTCTCGATCGTATTCGTGAAGGTAAAGACACCATCTCGGTTACCGGTAACGTTCTTCGCGATTATCTGACCGACCTGTTCCCGATCATGGAACTGGGTACCAGTGCGAAGATGTTGTCTATCGTTCCGCTGATGAGTGGTGGTGGTCTGTTTGAAACCGGAGCTGGCGGCTCGGCACCCAAGCATGTCCAGCAGCTCCTGGAAGAGAATCACCTGCGCTGGGATTCCTTGGGCGAGTTCCTGGCTCTGGCTGCATCCCTTGAGCACCTGGGCACAACCTATAACAACGCAAAAGCCAAGGTGCTGGCCAAAACTCTGGACAAAGCCAACGGTGAGTTCCTCGACAGCGACAAGTCTCCGTCGCGTAAAGTCGGTGAGCTCGATAACCGCGGCAGCCATTTTTACCTGGCTCTCTACTGGGCCCAGGCACTGGCCGAGCAAACCGAAGACAAGGCTCTCCAGAGCCAATTTACCAGCCTTGCAAAAAACCTTGCCGACAACGAAGCAAAAATCGTTAGTGAATTGACTCAGATCCAGGGCAAGCCCGTGGATATCGGTGGCTACTACCATCCGAATACCGATCTGGCCGACAAGGCCATGCGCCCAAGTGCTACCTTGAATACAGCTCTGGCGTCACTGGCCTGAGTGCACATCGAATCAGTGACTTCTCACTGATTTGAGTCGAAAAGAACCCCGGTATCAGCCGGGGTTCTTTTTTATGAAGCGAACCGCTCGGGCTTCATCGGCCATCAGCGATTCGTACTCCGTATAATGAATAACCATTGCCTGGTGAAACCCGGAACATCTCTATGAACTGGCATGCACACGTTACTGTCGCAACTGTAGTGGAGAGCGAAGGCCGTTTTCTGCTAGTGGAAGAGTGTGAGGAAGGGCGCCTGGTTCTGAATCAGCCGGCTGGGCATCTTGAGCAAGGTGAAACACTGATCGAGGCGGCCAAGCGCGAAACCCTGGAAGAAACCGGCTGGAGTGTAGAAATTCAAGGTATTGTCGGGATAGCTCTATACACGGCGCCAGCCAACGGCATTACCTATTACCGCACCACCTTTTATGGTCAGGCTATCGCACATGATCCGGCTCGTGCGCTGGATGAAGGTATCACCCAGGCACTCTGGCTTGCGCCGGATGAAATTCGCCATGAGTCTGCCCGGCTGCGCAGCCATATGGTCATAGGTGTCATTGAGCAATATCTGGCCGGGCACCGCTATCCACTCTCAATGATTCTGGCTTAGCTGAAGGAATTTTTCTTGAACGGCAAACACGTCATTGTCGGCATGTCCGGAGGTGTCGATTCTTCGGTTTCTGCTCTTTTGCTCATGCAGCAGGGTTATCAGGTAGAAGGCCTGTTCATGAAAAACTGGGAAGAAGATGACGGTACTGAATATTGTACGGCCAAGGCCGATCTCGCCGATGCCCAGGCTGTATGCGAGCGGATCGGGATCAAACTGCATACGGCAAATTTTGCCGCAGAGTACTGGGATAATGTGTTCGAGCACTTCCTGGCCGAATACAAGGCAGGACGAACACCGAATCCGGATATCCTCTGCAATAGAGAAATCAAGTTCAAAGCATTCCTGGATTACGCCCTGATGCTTGGCGCCGATCTGATAGCCACAGGGCATTATGTCCGTCGCAGGGATGTTGCAGGTCATAGCGAATTATTGAAAGGCCGCGATCCCAACAAGGATCAAAGTTATTTCCTGCATGCGGTCGGTGGTGAACAGATTGCCCGCACTCTCTTTCCGGTAGGGGAGCTTGAAAAACCCAAGGTCAGAGCAATTGCCGATGAATTCGGTCTAGCCATAGCCAAAAAAAAGGACTCGACCGGAATCTGTTTTATCGGCGAGCGACGTTTCAGCGATTTCCTCAAGCAATATCTGCCAGCCCAACCGGGCAACATCGAAACTACCGAAGGAAAGGTGATCGGCCAGCATCAGGGATTGATGTATCACACGATAGGGCAGCGCCAGGGGTTGGGTATTGGCGGGCTAAAGAATGCAGGTGAGGCTCCCTGGTATGTACTGACCAAGGATCTGCAGCGCAATGTTTTGGTTGTCGGTCAGAGTAACGATCATCCATGGCTATTTTCGCGAGCCTTGCGTGCTTCGGTAATTCATTGGGTCAACCCCGTGGAGTTGGATAAGCCTCGTCGGCTGGCAGCAAAAGTGCGTTACCGCCAGGGCGACCAACCTTGCACGATAAGTAAAACATCCGAAGGCTATATCGTGACCTTCGATGAACCGCAGCGCGCAGTAACCGCAGGTCAATCGGTCGTTCTCTACGATGGCGAAATATGCTTGGGAGGCGGTGTTATAGACAGTGCCATACCTTGGACGACCCTGGAGAATCTGTCATGAGCACTCGGCAAGAACAGTTGATCGCGCTGGGGGCCATATTCCAGGCTGCCGTGCTTGCAGACCAGGTAGCTCGGACAGGGCAGTTACCGGCTGCGCAATTGGGTTGCCTGCTTGGCAGTCTGTTGGTGCGTAACCCGGAAACCACGCAGGAAATATATGGCGGTTCGGATATCCAACTGCAGGAGGGATATCGTGCCCTGGTCGGAGCACTGGAACGTGATGCGAGTACTTTGCAGCGGGAACCTTTGAAGTATGCCTTGGCGATGATCGGCTTGGAGCGGCGCCTGGCCAAGCGGGACGATATGTTGCAACTGATTAGCAAGCGTCTTGACCAGATCCAGCAGCAGGTTGAGCATTTCGGTATCACACACGAAAATGTGATTGCCTCGTTCGGCAGCTTGTATCAGGACACACTCAGCAACTTTCGCCAGCGTATTCAGGTGCATGGCGATATGCGCTACCTGCAGCAATCGGACAAGGCGGCCATGATCCGAGCGTTACTGCTTGCCGGCATACGGGCTGCGCGCTTATGGCGCCAGCTTGGCGGACATCGTTGGCAATTGATCTTCAGTCGAGCCAAGTTGCTCGATACACTTTATCCGTTAATACGCCGGACCGAGTGAAACAACAGGTATCGAGATGCTTGCTCATGTATCCTATGTGCCCTTTTTTATCCCGACTGCCTGAGATTGCCCTATGCAGCTATCTTCACTCACCGCGGTTTCTCCCGTAGATGGCCGCTACGCCGGCAAGACCGCAGCTCTGCGGCCGATCTTCAGTGAATACGGACTGATCCGCTTTCGTGCGATGGTCGAGATACGTTGGCTGCAGCGCTTGGCTTCGCACAGCGGGATTGCCGAAGTTGCTCCTTTTTCCGCCGATGCCAACCGTCTACTCGATACGCTTGCCGAAAATTTCACCGTTACGCACGCAGAACGCATCAAGCAGATCGAACGCACCACCAATCATGATGTGAAGGCAGTGGAGTATCTGCTGAAAGAAGAGGTTGCCAACCTGCCGGAACTGGCCAAGGTCGGCGAATTCATCCACTTCGCCTGCACCAGTGAAGACATCAACAACCTTTCCCATGCACTGATGCTACGCGAGGGGCGCGATAGTGTCCTGCTGCCGCTCATGCAGCAGTTGGCCAATGCCATACGTGCCCTGGCTCACCAATTCGCCGATGTACCCATGCTGTCGCGCACCCATGGCCAACCGGCATCACCCACTACATTGGGTAAAGAATTGGCCAACGTGGTCTATCGACTGGAGCGCCAGATATCCCAGGTTGCCAGCGTTCCTCTGTTGGGCAAGATCAATGGTGCCGTCGGCAATTACAATGCTCATCTGTCCGCTTATCCCCAGGTAGACTGGGAAGCCAATGCCCGGGACTTCATCGAGAAAGACCTCGGTCTGGCCTGGAATCCCTACACGACCCAGATCGAGCCGCATGACTATATTGCCGAGCTGTTCGATGCAATTGCCCGCTTCAATACCATCCTGATCGACTTCGACCGGGATGTGTGGGGCTACATCTCCCTGGGTTATTTCAAGCAGAGAACCGTAGCAGGCGAAATCGGCTCCTCGACCATGCCACACAAGGTCAACCCGATCGATTTCGAAAATTCGGAAGGCAACCTGGGTATCGCCAATGCTCTGTTGCAGCATCTGGCCGCCAAGCTACCCATATCCCGCTGGCAGCGCGACCTGACCGACTCGACCGTCTTGCGTAACCTCGGGGTAGGCTTTGCCCATAGTGTCATTGCCTATGAAGCCACCTTGAAAGGCATCGGTAAGCTGGAGCTGAACGCTCAACGGATTTCCGAGGACCTGGATGCCTGCTGGGAAGTGCTGGCCGAACCGATCCAGACGGTCATGCGCCGCTACGGGGTAGAAAACCCCTATGAAAAACTCAAGGAATTGACCCGCGGAAAAGGTATCGGCCCGGAGGCGCTGCAAACTTTTATCGATAGCTTGTCGATTCCGGACCAAGCCAAGAAGGAATTACATCAGCTTACCCCTGCCAGCTATATCGGTAATGCCGCGGCCCAGGCCAGGCGAATCTGATATCGCCCCTTCGCTATACGCCCGGTAAAGCCGGGCGTTTTTTATTTACATAACCAATTCAGTCAGGGTCTTGTCGATGTCTGAAAAACCGCTTCGGCTTCTCGGTGGTCTCAGTGCCCACCAGTTCATGCGCGATTACTGGCAGAAAAAACCTTTATTGATTCGTCAGGCCATTCCCGGATTCCAAAGTCTCATTTCAGCCGATGAACTGGCGGGTCTTTCTCTGGAAGAGGAAGTTGAATCCCGGCTAGTTATCGAACATGGCGAGCATCCATGGGAGCTTCGTCGTGGACCGTTCGATGAAACTACTTACCAGAAGCTTCCGGAGAGGGACTGGACACTCCTGGTCCAGGCGGTCGATCAATGGGTACCGGAGGTTGCAGAGCTTATTGAAGATTTCCGGTTTCTTCCCAATTGGCGCATCGATGATGTGATGATCAGCTATGCAGCTCCGGGAGGCGGAGTAGGTCCGCATTACGACAACTACGATGTCTTTCTGCTGCAAGCCCAGGGGCGGAGGCGTTGGTGTCTGGGTCAATCCTGCGATAGCGACAGTCCTCTCATCGATCATGGAGATTTGCGCATACTTGCTGAATTCCAGGGAACCGATGAATGGATTCTGGAACCTGGCGATATGCTTTACTTACCCCCCCGTCTTGCCCACTTCGGCACGGCAGAAGACGAATGCATGACCTATTCCCTTGGCTTCAGAGCGCCCAGTGCGGCTGAAGTGCTGACCCACTTCACCGACTTCCTGAGTGAGTTTCTACCTGACGAAGAGCGCTATGGAGACCCGGACCTGATGCCGGTCGACGATCCTTACCAGATTCAGCTGGATTCAATAAAGCGGCTCAAGAACCTGATTGACGAGCATATGGGCGATGAGCGCCTGCTATTGACCTGGTTTGGCCAATTCATGACAGAACCGCGTTACCCGGAACAGGTGGTGGGGTTGGATCTGGAGGAAAGCGAATTCGTCCAGACGCTCAATGACGGTGCGGTACTGACACGCAACTCCTTCTCTCGCATGGCCTGGAGCGAAACAGATATCGGCTTACTGTTGTTTGCCAGCGGGCAGAGCCGCTTACTGCCACTGCATCTGCGCGATTTGCTCAAACTGATCTGCTCTGCAAACGCCCTGCATGCGGAAAACCTGCGCAACTGGCTCAGTGACGAAGATGCCTGCACTTTATTGCTGGAATTGCTGAAACAAGGAAGCCTGGAGTTTGCCGATGAGTGAGATCGAGGTTCGAATTGCCGATTGGTATGGGGACAATATCGATCTGCGTCGTATTCGAGAGGCAGTTTTTATTGCAGAGCAATCGGTCCCGCCCGAATTGGAATGGGATGCCGAAGATGTCGATGCGATCCATTTTCTGGCACTTGAAGACGAATATGCCGTTGGTACTGCGCGTCTGCTGCGTGATGGCCACATAGGCCGGGTTGCGGTGCTGCGCGATTGGCGCGGCATGCAGATAGGCGGTGCACTCATGCGCGCGTCCATCCACAAGGCTGAAAGCATGGGGTTGAAAGAGCTGAAGCTAGCCGCTCAGGTGCAGGCTGTTCCATTCTATGAGCGCCTGGGGTTTCACGTCATAAGTGACGAATTTCTTGAAGCGGGAATCCCCCATGTGGAAATGCTTCGGGTCAGCCGGCCAGAACAGGGCGCTTGAAGTAGCCGGCACAATGACAAACAGGAAATCCATCGCCTAAACGCACGGCTTTTTCCGCTCCAGCAGCTTGTAAGAAAATCGCTGTATTCATGCTCAAGTATAGTGCTGGCTACTTGATTGCGGAGCTTTGTCATGACGATCTCGCGTAGCTTTTTAGCTGTCTTGCTGATGGCTTTCAGCTGGCCTTTGTTCGCTGCAACCGAAGTGCTGAATTTGAATTATCAGTTGGCCGAAGATGTTCTTCCGGTCGCGCAAGCGGTTGTTGGCGATCAGGGGCGCGTGACGGCTTATGGGAACCAATTGATCGTCAATGCTCCCGATGGCGTAATCGAGCAGTTGCGCCAGACATTGGCGCAACTCGACAAGCAACCCAGGCAATTGTTGATCAGTATCGATAGGCAGGATTCTGCCAACGCCAGGAATTCCGGATATCGTGTGGATGGCTTATCCAGCCCCGGGGAGGCCGGTTATCAGCCAGGGTATCCAGGAGAGCGTGATCAGGTGCGCATCATTCGCCGCAATACAAGCAGCCAGGATAGCGGTGTCCAGCAAGTGCAGGCTACGGAAGGCTATCCGGCGCTTATTCAGGTAGGTCAGCGTGTGCCCTTGAATAACACCAGCTCGGATGTTTACGGGCAGTATTACAGCGACACGCAATACCATGATGTCATGCGTGGTTTCTACGCAACGGCAGTCATTACCGGCGATGCGGTGCAGGTCACGCTCAGCAGCCAGAATGATCGGGTTAACCGGAATCACCGAAATGTCCTCGATCTGCAAAACACCGAGACGCGGGTATCAGGCAAGTTGGGCGAGTGGATCGATTTCGCTGGAAACAATGAAAACTCAAGCAATGACCGTAGCGGTATTCTCAATCACTACTCATCCCAAGGCCAGCAAAGCTATTCCTTAAGACTAAAGGTTGATGTTTTGGACTGAACTTTCAGGAGCCACCGAAAGATTTGTAGTGAATTATTTAATTCACTACAAAATCGTTGACGAGCCCTGAACGGCAAAGCATGATGAGCTCACTCCCACCAACAAGGGGGCCTGGCGAAAGGGTTTCCGGAATGTGTTTCAGCCAATCAGCCGACTCATTCCGCGGTTGTACTGCCCACAAGGTAGAACTGACGAGTTGATGGCCGGTACGAATCGTTCAGAAGACGGCAGAAAACGTTCATATCCATGGTTTATAGCCATTTTGCTGCCGGTTTTCTCTGCTTCTGCATACTTGCTGCCTCGACGCTCTGCCGCGTGTTGCTCGCATTGATCAGCGCTACACGTAGGTTCCAGGTTGGAAATTCGGTGCTCAACCAATACTCTCAACTTAGAAGGATTGACCATCCATGTCCGCTTATCAAAACGACATCAAGGCCATTGCTGCTCTCAAGGAAAAAGCCGGTAATAGCTGGGCTGCCATCAACCCGGAATACGCTGCTCGTATGCGCGTTCAGAACCGTTTCCGGACAGGCCTGGATATCGCCAAATACACAGCCGCCATCATGCGCAAGGATATGGCTGAGTACGATGCCGACAGCAGTGTCTACACTCAGTCTCTCGGCTGTTGGCATGGCTTTGTTGGCCAACAGAAGCTTATTTCCATCAAAAAGCATCTGAAAACGACCAACAAGCGTTACCTGTATCTGTCTGGCTGGATGATCGCGGCGCTGCGCTCCGAGTTCGGACCACTACCGGACCAATCCATGCACGAAAAAACGGCGGTGCCTTCCTTGATCGAGGAGCTGTACACCTTCTTGCGCCAGGCCGATGCCCGCGAGTTGGACCTGCTATTCACCGATCTGGACGCGGCTCGCAGTGCCGGTGACAGAACCAGAGAGGCTGAAATCCAAGCCAGGATTGATGATTACGAGACCCACATCGTGCCAATCATCGCCGATATCGATGCAGGATTCGGCAATGCCGAAGCTACCTATCTGCTGGCCAAGAAAATGATCGAGGCGGGCGCCTGCTGTATCCAGATCGAAAACCAGGTTTCCGACGAAAAACAATGCGGCCACCAGGACGGCAAGGTAACTGTTCCGCACGAGGATTTTCTTGCCAAGATCAATGCGGTTCGCTATGCCTTCCTCGAATTGGGTGTAGACGATGGCGTTATCGTCGCTCGGACCGACTCCCTGGGAGCAGGTTTGACCAAGCAGATCGCCGTGACCAAGCAACCTGGCGATCTGGGTGATCAGTACAATGCTTTTTTGGATTGTGAAGAAATCACCACGGCGGAAATGCAAAACGGTGATGTCGTGATCAATCGTAACGGTAAGCTGCTGCGTCCCAAACGTCTGGCTAGCGGACTCTTCCAGTTCCGCACCGGCAGCGGCGAAGATCGCGTAGTGCTGGACTGCATTACCTCTTTGCAGAATGGCGCGGACCTGCTTTGGATCGAAACGGAGAAACCCCACGTTGGCCAGATCGCCAATATGGTCAAACGTATTCGCCAGGCTGTCCCGAATGCCAAGCTGGTTTACAACAACAGCCCGTCATTCAACTGGACGTTGAGCTTCCGCCAACAGGTATTTGACGCCATGGTGGCAGAAGGCAAAGACGTCTCTTCCTATGATCGCGCCAAGCTCATGAGCGTTGAATACGATGAAACGGAATTGGCCAAAGTCGCTGACGGGAAGATCCGTTCCTTCCAGAAAGACGGTTCTCGCGACGCGGGCATCTTCCACCACTTGATTACCTTGCCGACTTACCATACTGCTGCCTTGTCCACCGATAATCTGGCCAAGGGGTATTTCGGCGAAGACGGTATGCTGGCCTACGTCAAGGGTGTTCAGCGCCAGGAGCTTCGCCAGGGCATCGCCTGCGTGAAACACCAGAACATGGCGGGTTCCGATATTGGCGATAACCATAAAGAATACTTTGCTGGCGAGGCGGCTCTCAAGGCCAGCGGCAAGGACAATACGATGAACCAGTTCCACTAGGTCATTTTGTTCCAGGGCATTGCTGATCATTGTGGCGCAATTATCGAGTTTTCAGCAGTTGGTTTGCTCTCTGGATGAGATTTGCAATGCTCTGTGCTGATTGAGATATCGCTCCAGTAGCGACCTTCTTCGGTGAAACCTGCTTGGAAAAGCCATCCTGCTTTGTGGGATGGCTGGTAGTGCCAGTAACGACAGTAACTATTGTCGCTCATTTTAGCGATGGCGCTGCTGCCACCAGCCTTGTGAAGTCTCCAGAGCCTGCTCACGCGGATATCCCAGCCCGCGCAGGCCCAAGGCCATGGTTCCGATTACTGCTAATTCTCCATAGGCGTCTGCCTTGCGGCCGTTCCAGACGGCCAGCAGATGTTGCAGATCCAGCATTTCCGGTTTGACATGGCGTTGCTCCGAAAGCGCTTTCCATTCCTCTGTCCAGGTTTGGCCCCGTTCGGTTCCAAGCAGGAGAGAATCAGTATCCGGGTTGATTTCGATTTCACCGCCTTCTCCTTTGATGACAATGGCGGTATCACCCAGTAGCCGGCTAGCTTCCTGATGAACAGGCTGGTAACCGGGGTGAAAAATGCTTTGCAATGTGCAGCGAGCCGAAAGGGGATTGAGCATCCGGGCCAGGGAGTGGATCGGGGAACGCAAGCCGAACAGCTGCCGCAGTCCGATCATTTCCTGCAGGCGTGGCATCCAGATGCCCAATGAAATGAAAGCGAGATGGTTTTTATCCAGAGCGTTGGCAACCATCTGCCAATCCTGGCAATCCGGTATTTCCAACAGATCGAGTTGCTGCTCCGTATAGATTCTGCCAGCGGTGTGCATTCCACCCCCGTGCAGCAGGATCCGCACCCCGTTCCGGGCAAGGCATTTCGCTGCCAGCAGATACCAGGGTAGATGACGCTTCTTGCCGGCATAGCTTGGCCAGTCCAGGTCCACGGCAATGGACGGAGTCTGGAGGCGTTCGCGGACTGCCTCGGTAAACCCGGCTAATTCCTCGGCACTTTCTTCCTTGTGCCGCAATAGCATCAGAAAAGCGCCAAGCTGGGCTTCTTCGACTTTGCCGTCGAGCAGCATGCCCATTGCTTTGCGTGATTCTTCCTGGGTAAGGCTACGAGCGCCTCGTTTACCTTTACCCAGGATTCTTATGAAACAAGCGAATAGGTGTTCTTCTTGAGTGGTAATTGTCACAGGCAGTTGCTCGGTTTTGGTAACCCTGCCAGTTTGGCTGCCAGCTTGGCCGGGGTCCCCTTGAAAAGACGATTCAGATGCAGGCTGTTTCCCTTGTCCGTGCCGAGTTTCAAGGCAACATATTTGACAAGTGGCCGAGTGGCAGGGGAAAGCTGAAATTCCTGGTAAAACTCGCGTAGCAGCAAAAGAATTTCCCAGTGCTCGGGTTGCAGGATCAATCCTTCTCCTTGAGCAAGCGCCGAGGCGATCGATTCGCTCCAATCATCCAGGCTTTGCAAATAACCTTCCGGGTCAAGCTGGATAAGCTTGCCCTCGACAAGGAGGCTTTTCATAACCAGCTATTGATGCGCAAGTAGTGGCAGGAAAGCTTTACGAACTCTGGGTAGCCTATCGATTTGACCCGAATAGGAAGAGTCTGGGTTAGATCGCGGGCCTGTAGGTCTTCAGTTAACGCAAAGACGGAGATGCTGGCAGCCAGGGATTCCAGTTCTTCACGAAAAGACGTTCCATTGCACAAGGCATAGACCGCATCCCCCATCAATAGCAAGGCATCGTCGCTATCCAGAAGACGAAGACAACTTGCCAGACGGCTATCGGTAAAGGGGGAGTGAGAAACCAGATGCAGGGTAGCCATTAGATCGTTATCACATGGTCATAGCGTTTGATAAGAGCGGTCAACTCATCGTCCTGCATTATTTTGACTGGCAAGCTGAGTGAGTCCGCCGCAATACCTCGTTCGGCAAGGCTGCGGTTTGAAGCATATAGCTCATCTATGCCAAACAATGATAAGGCTTGAAGGTTGGCTGTGAGGTCTTTTTGCTGAATGGAGGAAGGGTGCTGAGGAGAGATGAGTTGAAAAACTCCATCATCCAGGAACAGCAGACCCAACGGCAGCTCGAAAGCACCTCCTGCCAAGACCACGTCCAGAGCCTCACGGGCAGACGTTCCGGACCAGGGAGAATGACGCGTGATAATGAGCATGGAGCGAGCCATCAATGGCCTCCGAAGCAGATCAGGCGGTCAGCCTGTTGGGCTGCCTCATGAAATTGACCTAGCCCGGATAATGACCAGCCTTCACTCAGGTTGGGAGTGGAAGTAGGGCGATTGTGGCGCTGTACTTCTTGCTCGTCCAATATGCCTCGGCGCAATGCTGCAGCAATGCATACCACGCCATCGAGGCGATGCTGCTTGATGAATTCTCGCCATTCATTTGTCAGGTCGCATTCATCCTGCGACATGACAATATTTGCCGATGCGTTGTAAACACCATCTTGATAGAAAAAGATTCTGATAATGTCATGCCCACCGGACAACAGTGCCTCGGAAAATCGCAAGGCACGACGTGACGAAGGGGAGTGCGGTGGAGAGAACAGGGCTATTGCGAATTTCATGACTAATCGTCCTGCCATAGTCTCCATATCATAAGGCAGCAAGTGGTTTTTAGCAGGGCTGTCAGGCTTTCAGTCGCGAACGTCCGTTGATTCGGCCGAAATACGAGGCTTCAAGGTGAGCAAAAAACTCATGATAAGTCTGCAGTAACTGGAACTAGACAGCCCGCTACAAAAAGCGGGCTGTCTGGCGTTTCCCGTATCGATCAGTCGTCGCTGCCAAAGATACCCAGCAGTTGAAGCAGGCTGATGAAGAGGTTGTACAGCGATACATACAGGCCAATGGTCGCCATGATGTAATTGCGCTCACCGCCATGGATGATGGCGCTGGTCTGGAACAGGATGCAGGCAGACGAGAACAATACGAAGCCAGCGCTTATAGCGAGTTGCAATCCATTAATCTGGAAGAAAAGATTAACCAGAACCGCGCCTAGCAGAACGAAAAAGCCCGCCGTGATGAAGCCGCTGAGAAAGCTCATGTCCTTGCGAGTCGTCAGCACGTAAGCCGATAACCCGAAGAAGACCAATGCGGTCATGCCCATGGCTGAAGCAATCAGTTCGCCACCGTTTGCCAAGCCCAGATACATGTTGAGGACCGGGCCAAGGGTATATCCCATGAAGCCGGTCAAGGCAAAAGTGCAAAGCAAGCCCCATCCCGAATCCCGGAGCTTGGCCGTCAGGAAGAATAGGCCATAGAAACCAATCAGTACGACAAAAATATTCGGATAGGCCACTTTCATCTGCATGGCCAGATAAGCTACCAGGCCACTGAAGGCAAGCGTCATGGCCAGCAAGCCATAAGTATTGCGCAGTACCTTACTAACTACCTGCTGTTCGGCTTGCGCATGGTTAAGCTGATATTCATGTTCGTGCATAGCGACACTCCTGATTATGCGAGCTCATAAAACTCAGAACCGTACCTTATCAAAGCTTTCAATAAAATCAGTAAAATCGACTTGCAAGAGTTTGACAGTGTATTTCGATCCTGTACCATGTCGACCGCTTCCGCAAGGAAGCCTAAAGCGCAACATTATGGAAGGGTGGCCGAGTGGTTTAAGGCAGCGGTCTTGAAAACCGCCGATGGGCGACTATCCGTGAGTTCGAATCTCACCCCTTCCGCCATCTCAAGTTGATCGAACAATCGTTTTCCTCTCCTTAATATCGCCTCATTACCTTCGACTTGAATCCATTTCATTATTCGAATGAGTCAATGAGCGGCTTCCAGCTAGTGCTGATTCCCTACCTTCTCCAGGTGTGGACAGATCATCTGTCCAGATTTCTGCAGCCAGTTGAGCGTATCAGGTATCAGACTGAAATGTCGGTAAAGCGGATTCGGCATCGGTCACGCTTCGATCCTGGAAGCTTGAATATTCTGAAAGGATCTGGCTTTAAACCGCATAATCACCTTGGTTTCAGATGTTCCATCGAGACCATGGCAAGCAACAGGGCGCACCAAGTTTATTCTGACAAACGCACTTTGTTGGGTAGTTGCTAAAACTAGTTTTTTGCGAGATATGCAAAGTAAAAAAGTATTTTTACGGATTTTGTTGTTTTAATTACAAAAAATATGAAATTTTATAGTGACTTTTTCTTGTTTCATTGATAGTTTCCAGGCAAAACAAATCCAACGCCGTGGAGCCCGCCATGCATTCTCGCATCATCGAAGTAACCGAGC